>CAZYZX010000007.1:0-179315 GCA_964652025.1 uncultured Melioribacteraceae bacterium | reverse complement strand
CAATTTATGCTTTATTTTCTTGATTACCTGTTGGTAACTGTTTTTCTGTTCTTCCAGACGCAGTTGGTCTTGAGTAATAATAATAATATTTGTAATAAGAACCGTATCCAGCTTTGTAACTGAAGTTATTTAATATTACTCCTACAAACGAGCCGTGATCATGACTTAGTAATTCTGTAGATTTAAGCATTAATTCCTTTTCTGTTTGATTTGCAGATACTACCAATAAGCTTACATCTACTAAACGACTTAATATTTCTGAGTCTGTAACAGCAATAACAGGAGGTGAATCTATCACTATAATATCAAATTCTTCTTTAATTTTTGCTAAAAAGTTTGTCATGTGTTGAGAACTTAATAATTCTGATGAATTTGGTGGAATTGTTCCAGCAGTAATATAGTATAAATTATCAACTTCCGCTTTTCTTACTATATCTTCGTAACCAACTTGTCCAAAAAAGTAGTCTGTTATACCAGGGAACCTTTTAACTTTAAATACATTATGCATTCTTGGCTTTCTTAAGTCACAGTCAACTATCAAGGTCTTTTTGCCAGCATTTGCAAAACTACCTGCTAAATTAACAGAAATTGTTGTTTTACCTTCTTTAGGAGTAGATGATGTAATTAAAATAGTCTTTATTGAATCTCTTTCTACCCTTGAAAATTGAATTCTAGTTCTTAAAGCTCTAAAAGCCTCAGAAGGGATTGAATCTGGACGTTTGGCGACGATAAATTCAAATTCATTTCCTTTTAAATCTATGCCTTCTATTAATGGTATCCAGGCAAGTACGTTAACGTTCTTGCGTTGTATATCTTCTGGAGTTTTAACAGTATTATCAAAGTAATTTTTCATAAATGCAAAACCAAAGCCTAAACCTAAACCTAATACTAAACCAACTAACACAATTAAACTTCTGTTTGGCTTAGATGGCTTTGTAGCTCTTCTAGCAGCATCTATTATTAAAACATTACCTGGTGCAGATTGCTCGTTTATTAAGGCTTCTTGATATTTTTCTTCAACTAATTGGAATAATTTTTCATAAGCAGCTCTATCACGTTCTAATTTTGCTAAGTCTATAGTACGCTTTGGTAATTCATTAAAGTTCTTTTCATAACCTTTAACTACTTGTTCTAATTCCTTAACACCTGCCACTAAACCTTGATATGTTAATTCTGCTTCCAAAACTTTTTTGCTTAATTCTTTTATTTCTTCTGGAGAGGAAGCAAAAATTCCTGCTTTATAAGTATTTATTTTTTGGTTTAACTTTTCCTTTAAGTCTTTTATCCTTTTTTCAAATTCAATAACTATTGCACTATTTCTGGATTGTTGATTATTAGCTATAGCTAAATCTCTTTGTGATTCTAATTGCGCAATGTTTTCTTGCAATTGCTTTAAGTAAGGCTCTGTAGCAAAACTTTCTAAGTAATCTTTAATTTTTGGGTCTTGCTTTTCTAATTGGTTTTTAAGTTCCTTTAAATTCTTTTCAGCAATCAATAAATCAATTTTCTTTGCATTTAATTGTGCTTGAAAATCTGTTAATTGTTGAATTAATGCTTTGGCTTGTTCTGGTAATTCAACTATTCCCTTTTGCTCTTGGTATGATTTTAATATTTCTTCTGCTCTGGCTAACTCATTCATTTTCTCATTTCTTTGTTGAAATAAGAAATCTTTTATAGTAGTTAGCTGTGCTCTATTAATTTGTAAGTTAAATGCCTTATAAGCATCTGCATATAAATTTGCAATCAATGCAGCTTCAAAAGGACTTGGAGATTCAACAGAAATTTCTACTATATCTAAACCACGTTTTTGCTCAATTCCAACTTTACTTTCTAATGTAGTTATTAAATCGTGAACAGATTTAATTTTTGTTGATTTATTATCTCCAACCTTTTTATCAAAATCTAATAATAAATAAAAACTATCTCTTTCCCCAATTACATTAAAATTTTCTATTAATGCATTTGCAACTTTCTCTTTAATAGTGTAACTTTTTAATACTTCTAATTCATTAGCAATAAATCTATCACTACCAAAGTCTTGAAACTCTGGAATTAATGGAGAGTTTAATATACTACCTTGAGGTTTAGAAATTTTTAATGATGTTGTAGATTTATATATATTTACTGCGTTATAAGCATATAAAATTGATACAAGTAACCCAGTAATAGAAATTAACAAAATTGGAGTTAAATTTTGCCTAATTATATTTATATATTCTTTGAAAGACGTAGTTTCAAAATCTCTTGAATTTATTTCGTTGTTTCTAATTTCCAATGTATCCCTCTTATTTTTTAAGTAAAATTGCTAATGAAATTAATGCAGAAAAAATCGATAAACCTATGCTCAACCATTCTCTAAAAAAGTATTTTGGATAAATAGGTACAACTACAATATCACCCGCTTGTAATTGTGGAATTTCTAATTTAGATGATTTTAAACTTTTTTCCCACATAATATCATTAATGTTAAACTTAATCATTTGACGTGTTGAATCTGGTAACAACCTGTATAATCGCAATTCATCAAGCTCAGAGTCTGCAGTCGGACCGCCGGACATACTAATTAAATCATTAACAGATGTGTTAACAGGGACAACATAGCGGCCAGGATATCTAACGCTACCCCAAATTGCAACTTTAATGTTTATAGTTCTTGGATCTGAATAATCAAAGTATCCACCCTGCTGTCTATATTGATTTGGTGGCATTGCACCCAATTCATAATCGTTCGTTTGCCCGTAATTTATTCCTGCAACTAAAACGAAAAGCCAAATTAATAAAGTTATTTTTTTCAATATTTATCCCTATTATTAGTTATAAAATCTTTAGGGTTATACCCTCTCTATTTTTAAATTAATTTTCTTTGTTGAAAAAATTCCACCTAAAATACCAAAAACAAGACCTATTATTACAGTCAATAAAATACAAAAAATAATCAATTTTGTAAAATTAACATTGTTAAATATATTAGTCAACCCAATAATTAAAAAAAACGTTAAAATTATGTTAATTGTGCTTGCCGTCAAAGAAAGCAAAATTGAATTTATAAAAATTGGTATTTTAATTGCACTTATTTTGGCACCTACTAATTTCATAATATTATAGGTATCTTTTCTTGCATTATATATCAATTTATTAGTTGCATATAATAAATAAATAGAAATAAAAACAGTAATAAAACTTAAAACATACAAGAATATATTTATAGAGCTTAACAAGTCTAACAAGGTTAACAAATATTCATAATCATAAACAACGCTTTCTACTCCATTTACATTTTTTAAGCTTTTAATAATTACACTAATTTTATTTAAATCTATCTTAGCAGAATTTAACGTCAATCTAAATGATTCTGGTAATGGATTTACCTCTAATATTTCAGAAAAATCTTCGCCAGTATCCTTTAAAAACTCTTCTTTTGCTTTTATTTTATCTATAAATTCTACTTTCTTTATATAATCTTCTGACAATAAAAAATTTTTAATTTCGTTCTTTTTTGCTTCAGTTAAATCATCTTTTAAAAAAAGATTTACTTTAACATCACTTATTAACTTTTCACCATAAAACTTTGTAACATAAAAACTTGCAACGGTAATTATAGTAATAAATATTGTTATACTTGTAACAAAAACAGTAATTAACGATGCTCCTTTTTGACGCTTTAACGACCTAATAGCTTCTGTAAAATAAAAAGTTAACATATATTTTAATAATTTGATTCATCAATCCATTTAATTATTTGCCATTTATTATCTTTATTTTTTATTAAAGATAAGTTAACCCTTCCCTCTATAAATATAATATCGGTTGGATTAAAGGTAATAGTTAGATTAAAACTTCTAATAATATTCGTTGAATCTGAACTTAGGGAAATTATATTATTCCATATAAGGTCTAATCTTTGACTATTCTGAAACAATCCGTTAGTCACTCTCATTTCTTCATCTCGCCCCCAAGTTACATCTACGCCTCTATCATAATCCCTGTAAATAAATGTAAACCGACCATCTAAAAGTTCCCCATATATTGTAGTATCTCTAAATGTATATGCATATTGTAAATTGTTAAATATCCCATCTATATTACTTCTATCACTAAGCAAATTATTTCCTGATGAATTATTTTCATCTAACTTAGGTGCAAAAGGATTTGTGCAACCAAAAATAATAGCTGTAGCTAACAAAGCAAATATAAGTTTATAAATAATACCTCCCCTTTAAATCACTCCAACAATTAAAGCCAGATATACTCCTATCTGTCCACTCCGTTATTACCCAAATATTATTTCTATCAATTTTTATTCTAAACTCTGCTATTCCTTTGTATATTTCTGTACCTAATGTGCTGTTTTCAAAAGTTATTATATAATCATATTGATAAAGTGCTTCTTCACCCATATTATTAGAAACCTCATTTAATAAACTAATTGTTATGGGTTTATTTATAGCAATATTATTCTTTAAGTTATTAAAATATCGTCGTTCACTTTCTCTATTCCAATTTTCAAATATGCTATATTTATTAATTGCAGAACCATCTGGTATAAATTTAAACTTTTCATTGATTAAAGATGAATCTGCTAAACAACTTAAATAATTATCCGTCACTTTTTTTTCAAAAGAATTAATTAAATTTTGAAAAAGAATTGCAGGAATTGTTGCTGGTGGCAAACTTGTTCCCTGTTGTTGTGGTTTTTCTGGGTCTCTAGTACTTAATATATCACAACCAGATAAAAATATTATTACTAAAAGTATAAAATTAAATTTTTTCATTCTCTAAAATTATTATTAAGCGTGGAGAAACATCATTATTAAAACTTTCTCCATCATAATTCCCAAATTTTGTAATTATTTTATAGCCTAAATCAATAAATTTTTGCTCTAAAAAATCTGGAGTATATAACTTAACCGATTCTTTATACTTATAAACATTTGTATCATCACTAATTTCAATTAATTTTTCAACTCGGTCATTCTCTATAGTTCTATGTTCTGAAATTTCAAAATTATCAATTTTGTTTTGGGAAAAAGGGATTAAATTATTCTTTAAAAAATTACTATTAAAATAATCAAAAACAAGATAACCATTTAACTTTAAAAAATTTTTTACATTCTTAAAAAATAAAAAATTACTATAGTCATCTGCAAAATAACCAAAGGATGTAAAAATATTAAGTACAACATCAAATTTGGCATTAAAAAAAATATTCCTTATATCCGCATTAATAATATTATTTATTCCTCTTTTTTTAGTTTCCTTTAATAAAGGTAAACTTAAATCAAATCCAAAAATATTATTAAATCCTAAATTTTTAAGAATATTTAAATGACGTCCTGTACCACAAGCTGCATCTAAAATATAACTATTTGTTTCTAAATTTAATATCTTTATAATATGTGATAATAATAAGCTTGCGTCTTTATCATCTCTATGCTTATACACAATTTGATAAAAATTGGACGCGAACCATTCTTTATACCACTCATTATTATTCATAATTCAATTCTGTTAGAAACAGCTCTTACTATTGTAGCAACATCTGCAAATTCTAAATCACTTCCCATAGGCAATCCTCTTGCAATTCTACTTACTTTAACTTCATACGAATGCAAATTTTTTGCTAAAAATAAAGAAGTGGCTTCTCCTTCTGTATCTGGGTTTAATGCTAAAATAACTTCCTTAACATTTCCTTGTTTCACCCGCTCAAAAAGCTCATTAATTCTTAATTGGTCCGGGCCAATTCCACTTAAAGGTGATAATACCCCACCTAAAACGTGATAAACTCCCGAATATTCATTAGATTTTTCAATTGCAATTAAATCATTTATATCTTCTACAACACAAACTAATGATTTATCTCGTTTAGAACTTTTGCAAATATCACATTCTTCATCAACTGTAATATTAAAACAAGTTTTACAAAACTTTAAATTTTCTTTTAGTCCTAAAATTGTATTGGCAAGCTGTTCAACATTTTTTTTATCAGTTTTAAGAAGATGTAATGCTAAACGTTGAGCTGTTTTTTTACCAATGCCGGGTAACTTACTAATTTCTTCAATTGCAATTTGTAATGGCTGTGCTATTAACACTTTTAAAATCCTGGGATATTAAATCCTGGAGGAATAACACCTTTAGTAACAGATGCAATTTCATCTTCTGCTAACTTTCCGGCAGCTTCTAAAGCTTTATTAATAGCAGCTACTATTAAGTCTTCTAACATTTCTTTATCACCAGCATTTATTACTTCTTGTTCTATATCTATGCTAACTATTTCCTTTTTACCATTTGCAGTAGCTTTAACCATTCCACCACCACTTTCTGCGGTTACTTTTTTATTCCCAAGCTCATTTTGTACTCTTTCCATATCTGCTTGCAACTTTTGTATTTGTTTCATCATCCCGCCCATATTTCCTTTCATCATAATTAACCTCCAAAAAATTTAATTTTATGATTTTATCAGTTTAATTTGTATCTTTAATAATATAATTTTTTATTTTTACTTTTTAAATTTAATAAATTTTATTTAACTATAAAATTTTATATTAATTTTTATTTTATAATAATGTAGGACTTAAATGATTACTAAATATGGTTATGGTACACTTGCTGTAATTTCTGCAATTGTTTTTATCTTATTTATTCTTGCTATTTTTATTAAAAATCCAGTAATAAAATATTCATTACTATTTATTGGATTTAATTTACTCTTTTTCTCACTTAACTTTTTTAGAGATCCAGATAGAAATACACCAAATATAGATAACGCCGTCTTTTCACCCGCTGATGGTGAAGTTTTGGTGATTAAAAATGTTAAGCCAACTGAATTTATTGATGAAGAGTGCATTCAAGTTTCCATTTTTATGTCTCCTCTTAATGTACATGTAAATAGAATTCCTATTGATGGTGTAGTTGATTACCTAAAATATTATAAAGGGGAATATTTAGTTGCATTTAATGATAAAGCAGATCAAAAAAACGAACGAATGCTTATTGGAATAAAAAGTAAATACGGTAAAGTTTTATTTACTCAAGTAGCTGGAACTGTTGCAAGAAGAATTATTACAGAACTTAAAATTGGTGACTCTGTTTCTGCTGGCAATCGTTTTGGTATGATTAAATTTGGTAGCAGAGTTGATGTAATTATTCCTAAAAATAATATTATTCTTAAAGTTAAAAAAGGTGATAAAGTAACCGCAGGTGAAACTATTTTATTTGAGTATAAAAAATGATTAACATTAAAGTTTCGAAAGCAGTAATACCTAATTCCTTTACAGCAATGAATATTATCTGCGGATTTTTTTCTATTGTTTATGCTTCTCAAGGTTTATTTACTGTTGCTGCTATTTTTATTATTGTAGCTTCCATTTTTGATGCTATGGATGGTATGATTGCTCGTTTATTCAAAACAAGTAGCTCGTTTGGTGTGGAATTAGACTCACTTTCTGATGTGGTTAGTTTTGGTGCCGCTCCTGCTTTTTTAATTTATAAAAGTTATTTACATACTTATGAATTCTGGGGTATTGTTCTTAGCTCCTTTGTATTAGTTTTTGGTGCTTTTAGACTTGCACGATTTAATACCACTTTAGAAGATATTGAAACTAAACATGATTTTCAAGGTCTTCCTATTCCTGTGCAGGCTATTACTCTATCTTCTTTTATTATTAGTTTTTCTAAAAATGGAACTATACAATCACCTTTTCATTTATTAATTATTCCTCTTATTTTGCTCCTTTCATTTTTAATGGTAAGTAAAATCCGTTATAATTCTTTACCAAAAATGAAAGATAAAAGTCTTAAAGTAAAAATTATTTATTTAATATTTTTAGTTATTGCATTATTACTTTTAATCTTAACTGGTGGACATATTCTTTTTTATATGTTTATTTCATTAGTATTATTTGGTATCTTAAGAAATTTATATTATTTTTTTAACAATAAATTTTAATAATTAATTTTAAGAGAAGTAAATTGTATAAAGTAACTGTAATTGTAAAACGTAGACCAACAATTGTAGACCCTCAAGGAAAAGCAGTTGAACAAGGCGCTAAATTATTAGGGTTTAATAATGTTTCCAATACTCGTATTGGTAAATATATTCAGTTTTTTGTTAATACAGATGATTATAATTTAGCTGTTTCGGAAACTGAAGAATATTGTAATAAGCTTTTAGCTAACCCTATTATGGAAGATTTTGAATATTCATTGGAAAAAGTAAATGAAAATTAAATTTGGCGTTGTTGTTTTCCCAGGCTCTAATTGTGACCACGATGCTTATTATGCATTAAAAAAAGTGCTTAACCAAGATGTTAACTTTTTGTGGCATAAAGATAAAGACCTAAAAAATTCTGATGTGATTATTCTTCCCGGTGGGTTTTCTTATGGTGATTACTTACGTACTGGTGCAATTGCTGCTCTTTCCCCTATTATGCAAAATGTTATAGATTTTGGTCTAAAAGGTGGTATTATTTTAGGAATTTGTAACGGATTTCAAATTCTTGTGGAAAGCGGTTTGCTACCAGGTGTTTTATTGCAAAATACCTCATTAAAATTTATTTGTAAAGACGTTTTCCTTAAAGTAGAAAATTTTGATACTATTTTTACTAAAAATATTACCAAAAATGTTATTAAAATTCCTATTGCACATGGCGAAGGAAATTATTTTGCTGATAATGATACTTTAAAAAAGCTTGAAGAAAATAATCAAATTATCTTTAAATATTCTTCATCTGATGGTATTGTATCAAATGAATTTAATCCTAATGGTTCGTTACTTAACATTGCTGGAATTATAAACAAAAACGGCAATATTTTAGGTATGATGCCACATCCAGAACGTGCTTGCGACCCATTACTTGGCAACACCGATGGACAAGAAATATTTTTATCAATAATTAATAACTTTTTAATTTAAGAGGTTAACATGTTTAATATAGGAACTGGTGAATTAATTTTAATTGTTGTGGTTATTATTATTCTTTTTGGTGCTAAAAAAATACCAGAACTTGCTCAAGGAATTGGTAAAGGTCTAAAAGAATTTAAAAAAGCCATGCGTGATGTTGAAGACGAAATAAAATCCGTTGATTCTAATAAAGAAAACGAGAAAAAACAATAATTTTTATATGAGGTTATTTTTTTGATTTATAAAAATTATTCTGAAAAAATTAGACTTATTAAAGAACGTAAATTAAGTCTTATTGATAACGTTAAACAGTTTTTACAAAGAATTGAAAATAATAAGCATCTAAATGCTTTTAATTTCTTAAATCTTAATATTTTGCAGCAAGCAGAAGAAATAGAAAAAAAAATTATAAATGGTAATGCCGGCAAACTTGCTGGTTTAGTTATTGCTGTTAAGGATAACATTTTACAAAAGGATTTTCCTAATACATGTTCATCCAAAATATTAAGTAATTTTACTGCTTTGTATAATGCTACAGTAGTTGAGCGCTTACTTGCAGAAGATGCTTTAATTATTGGCAGAACCAACTGCGATGAATTTGCGATGGGGTCATCTAACGAAAATTCTTATTTCGGTCCCGTATTAAATCCACACGATAATAATAAAGTATCCGGTGGAAGTAGTGGCGGCTCTGCAGTTGCTGTTGCTGCTAATTTATGCGATGTTGCACTTGGCAGCGATACTGGTGGCTCTATTAGGCAACCTGCTGCTTTTTGTGGTGTTTATGGCGTAAAGCCTTCCTACGGTTTAGTTTCTAGATACGGTCTTACTGCTTTCGCATCTTCCTTTGATACTATTGGCTGCTTTTCTAACTCCATTGATGATGCTGCATTAGTACTTGAAACTATTTCTGGAAATGACCCTAAAGACTCCACTTCTGTTAATATTCCTGCATTCAATTTTTTAAATTTTGATTTAAACAAAAAATATATTGTTGGTATCCCTAAAGAATATTTCTCATCTGGTTTAGATGAAGAAATTAATGTTAAAATTAATAACTTAATCTCATTTATTAAAGAAAAAGGTCATCAAGTAGTAGAAATTAATTTACCTAATACAGATTATTGCATTGCAACTTACTACATATTAACCACTGCAGAAGCTTCATCTAATTTAGAAAGATTTGACGGCGTAAGATATGGGTATCGCTCTTCCTCCGCTAAATCACTATCAGAGCTTTACATAAATTCACGCTCTGAAGGATTTGGTGAAGAAGTAAAACGAAGAATTATGTTAGGTACTTTTGTGCTTTCTACGGGTTATTACGATGCATATTATAAAAAAGCTCAAAAAGTTAGAAGTCTTATTAAAAATGATTTTGATAATGCTTTTGAAACCGTAGATATAATTCTTACCCCAACAACACCAACAGTCGCTTTCAATATTGGTGAAAAATCTAATGACCCTTTAGAAATGTATTTAAGTGATATTTATACAACATCTGCTAATTTAGCTGGTATACCTGGAATTAATATCCCCATTGGTAAAAACAGCCAAAATTTACCAATAGGTGCTCAATTATTATCAAAACAATTTAATGAAATAAATTTATTTTCATTTATTAAGCAAATAGAAGAATTTTTAACATAAAACTTATTAGGTCGAGCTATGAGTATTTTATTAGACAAATCCACAAAAGTATTAGTGCAAGGAATAACCGGCAGCGAAGGTTCTTTCCACGCACAGCAAATGATTGAATATGGTACTAACGTAGTTGCTGGTGTTACACCTGGCAAAGGTGGTACTTTGCATAATGGTGTTCCCGTTTTTAACACTGTTAAAGAAGCTGTTAACGCTACAGGCGCCAATGCTGCTGCTATTTTTGTTCCACCCGCTTTTGCAGCTGATGCTATTTTAGAAGACGCTGATGCTAACATTCCACTAATTGTTTGCATTACAGAAGGTATTCCTGCTGATGATATGGTTAAAGTTTACAACGTAATTAAAAATAAACCCGTTAGATTAATTGGACCTAACTGCCCTGGAATTATCTCGCCAGGTAAAGCTAAAATTGGTATCATGCCCGGCTTTATTCACTTAGAAGGAAATATTGGTGTAGTTTCTCGCAGTGGAACTTTAACTTACGAAGCTGTTAAACAATTAACCGATTTAGGTATTGGTCAATCTACTTGTGTTGGTATTGGTGGCGACCCCGTTATTGGCTCCAGATTTATAGACATTATAAAGCTCTTTAATGAAGACCCAGATACACACGGCATTATTATGATTGGCGAAATTGGCGGAAGCGCAGAAGAAGAAGCCGCTGCTTTTATTAAAGAAAACGTAAAAAAACCTGTTGTTGGTTTTATTGCCGGTCAAACTGCTCCTCCGGGAAGAAGAATGGGACATGCAGGCGCTATTATTTCCGGCGGGAAAGGAACCGCAAAAGAAAAAATGGAATTTATGAAATCTTGCGGCATTGCTGTTGTTCAGTCTCCCGCCGAAATTGGTATTACTATGAAAAATTTATTAAACAAATAACTTAGAGGTAAAATTGAATAATAGAACTTTAGCTATACTTAAACCAGATAGTGTTCAAAAAAATTATGTTGGTCCTATAATCACTAAAATTACAGAAGCTGGCTTTAAAATTATTGCCCTAAAAACTGTTAAACTTACCGTTGATGCTGCAAAAGGTTTTTACGAAGTTCATAAAGAAAGACCTTTTTTTGGTGAACTTGTAGATTATATGACCTCTGGTCCTTGTATCCCTATTGTTTTAGAAAAAGATAATGCTGTTGCAGATTTTAGACAACTTATTGGGGCAACAGACCCAACTAAAGCTGACGAAGGAACTATCAGAAAACTTTACGCTACAAGTATTCAAGAAAATGCTATACATGGTAGCGATAGCGATGAAAACGCAGCTAAAGAAATTGCTCACTTCTTTAGCCGTAAAGAATTATTAGATATTACTGGGTTTTAAGTGCTAAAAAAATGGCAAAAACTATCGGAAACAATTTTTGCCGAAAATAAATATTGGACTTATAAAATAGACAATTTTTTAATTGACGGCAAATTTAATGGGGAGTATCACTATGTTCATACACTCGGCTCCTCAATGGTTATCCCCATTAATTCCGATGGTAAAATTTTACTTACAAAACAATATAGATATCTTAACAACTTAGAAAGTTTCGAATTCCCTTGTGGTGGACTGGAAAGTGGTTTATCTTTTGAGCAAAATGCTATTAAGAAACTAAGAGAAGAAACCGGTTACAATTGTAATTCTCTAAATTATATTGGGTTTTTCGCTCCTTATAGTGGTGTTTCAGATGAAATTTGCAAAGTGTATGTTGCAAAAGACCTATTTTACTCTCCATTGAACCCAGACTTAACCGAAGAATTCGAAAATCAATTTTTTTCTTCTGCTGAAATTGATGAAATGATTAAAAATAATATTATTTGGGATGGAATGACTTTAGCAGCTTGGATTTTTATTAAAAATAAGATAGGATTGATTGATGTTTAGACTAACTTTTTACTCGTTCTTTTTATATTCAATCTTGGTTTTTGGAAACAACAAAAACTATGTTTTATGCGGAGCAGATTTACTAGTTTCTGAAAATTTAGATTTAATACTTGGTAAAAATATTGCAATTGTTACTAATCACACGGCACTATTAAAAAATGGTGTTCATTTAGTAGATACATTATTTAAAATAAAAAATATTAATATTGTTGCTTTATTTGGACCTGAACACGGAATTAGAGGAGATGCCCCCGATGGTCATCAAATATCAGATGATAAAGATCCTAAAACAAGTATTCCTGTCTATTCCCTTTATGGAAAATTAAATAAACCAACTAAAGAAATGCTTAAAAACGTTAATCTAATTATTTTTGATATCCAAGATATTGGAGCTAGATATTACACGTTTATTTCTACCCTATTTTATACTCTTCAAGCAGCAGCAGAAAACAATATACCAATTATTGTTTTAGATAGACCCAATCCTATTGGCGGCTTAAATGTAACTGGTAATATTACAGAAAAAGAACATATTTCTTTTGTTGGAATTGCACCTATTGCAATACAACATGGAATGACTGTTGGAGAATTAGCTTTATTTTTTAATAACGAAAACTTACTTGGCAAAAATTTAAAAGCAAATTTAAACATAATTAAACTTAAAAATTATACCCGTAACCTCTTATTTTCTGATACTGGGTTAAACTGGGTTAATCCTTCACCAAATATGGTTAGTTTAGAAGCTGCTTTAGTTTATCCAGGCATGTGTTTATTAGAAGGCACCAATATTTCCGAAGGAAGAGGAACCAAAAAACCATTTTTAACTTTTGGAGCCCCTTTCATTAATAGCAATCAACTTATACAAAATTTAGAAAAATATAAATTTGATGGCGTTAAATTTTTACCTGTAGAGTTTACCCCAATAGAGATATCTAACATGGCAGCTAATCCAAAGTATAAAGATACTAAATGCTTTGGCGTTGAGCTAGTAATTGATAAAAATAAAAATTTTGACGCTGTTAAACTTGGAATTTCTATAATTTACGAAATTAACAATCTTTACAAAAATAAATTTGAATTTAGAAAAAAATCTATTAATAGACTTTATGGTAGTACTAAGTTAAGTGAATATATCTTAAATGGAAAAACACCAAATGATATTTACAACACTTGGGAACCAGAATTAACTAAATTTAAAGAATTAAGAAAAAAATATTTATTATATAATTAGAGAGTAACTATGAAAAAAATATTATTAGCACTTTTATTAGCAACTGTTTTTATTTCTTGTAAAAGTAATGATGAGAAAAAAAACAGCGCCCCAGAAGTTAAAGATGTTGGCAACGAAACATTCACTTTAGCTTATAAGTTTAAGGTTGGTGATAAGTTTTCTTATAAAATGAAAACTATAACTGGACAAGGACAAGAAATGAAAACTGATTCTGTTAGAAAAACAGAAATTAATCAAACAGTAAATTATGTTTTCGATTTTGAAGTTAAAGATGTTGATAACGAGAATAATACTGAATTTAAAGTAACTTTATCAGATATCAACGTTGATGTTACAGCTAACGGTAAAAAATTTAGCTTAAAAAATGGCAAAGCTAACTCTGAAGATGAAAAAAAGAACTTTATTGAGTACATTGCTATGCACAACGTTCCTTTTGGTATAAGAATTAATAAAATTGGTGAAATAGTTGAAGTATTTAAAACTTCTAAAATAGTTGATAATATGGTAGAATTACAAGGACTTAAAGACAAAGTTCAAAACGAAGAAAAACAACAATATATGGTTAGCATGAATGAAACTGCTATTAAACCGTTACTTCAACAATTTTTTAGAAGATTACCAACTCATAAAGTTGGAAAGGACTCTACTTGGAGCTTTTCTTATCCATCTAATTTAATGGTTTATAATTTAAATAATACTACTACATATACTTTAAGAAACTTTTTAAGCCAAAATGATGAATTAATCGCTAATATCGATTTATCTTTAAATACTTCTTACGAAGGCAAAAATAAAGTTACAGAAAAAGGTGTTGTTTATACATTTAGTGAACCAAAAATTTCTGGTTCTGGAAATATCTTATTTAATGTTGATAGAGGTTTAATGCAAAAGGCAGAAACAAAAACTAAGCTTGAAATTAAACTTCTTATGCAAGGGAACGGTTTAACTGCTACAAGAAACGACTTTTCTGGTAATACTAATTATATTGAATTAATTACTAAATAATTTTTCTATTATAATTAAAAAAATCCCCAACTTTGTTGGGGATTTTTTTTGCAATTGTAAAATTTATAAATTTATAGCTGCACTTAACAAACTTTTTATATCTTTTTCATCACTACTTATTCTTAAATTAATCCCAACATAGTTATTAAATTTGTTAATCAAACTTATTGATTTATTATCTATTTCCGCAGCTATACATGTATCAAAATTTTCTAACACATAAAAATCACTTAGATAATTAATGGTCACATCATTAAAGTTAAAATTTAAACAATCTTTTTTTATTACTTTTAATTTATCATTATTTAAATAACAATTTTGTGTTAGCTCGTACTTAAAAACATTAGCGTTAAATAAGCCAAGACCATTAATATTATTATTTATAATATTAGAACACATTAAAAACATACCATTATTTAATCCAATAATTTTTCTGTTTATAATTTTAAGTACATTAGATAAATTAAATAATTGTAATTTCCTATTGGCTTTTAATAAATCTGAACAATCTGGTAAAATTATTATTTCACTTGTGCAAAGACTAATTTCGTCTGAAATAAGTTTAGTTTCATAACCTAAATCTTCTAATAAATCTTTAGCAATATTTGCATTTACATTATCATAATTTATAACAGAAATATTCATTATCTACTCATCAAAAAGTTCCTTATCAACGTCAACTACTAGTAAAGGTTTTGCAGGATCTGTAGTAGCACCTATTTTAATAGCCCAGCTATTTTTATTATTTATATCTTCATCGGTTACTAAATGATAATCCAACAAACCTTCTGTTTTAATACCAGTTCGTAAAAAGTTAAATTCACTTAAAGCTGTGCTCCAACCATCAAGGAAATTCTTTAGTGCATTAATCTTATCTTTATTATTCAACACATGAATAACTAAATCAATATCGCTACTTGCATTAGCAGTAGCATTTTTAGTGCTGCCTAATATATAAATACCTTTTATTCCATATTTTTTAACATCAATCGTGCCGGAAATTTTTTCTGCCATTTTGTAACGCCACTTCCAATGTTCGGTGTTCTGTCGTTCTACAACTTCAGTATATCTTTCTGTTGGAACATAATCATTAGATGGATTACTTATATACCCAATTGCTTGGTCAATTTCAGCATTCATCAATATTTTTAAGATATAACCACCCGTTTGCATTGGTACATCAATAACTTTTATAACGTCAGATAAATACTCAAACTCGGGTAAAATATCTGCTAAATGATTTTTGGACTCAATAAAAAATCTTTCGTTAAACAATATGCCCGGATCATCTGGGTATAATGGCAAATATCTTATAGAGGCTTCCACCAAATCTTGGAAAAAGTGGGTACCGAAAGATAAATCGGGTGTATAATTCCCCTTCTTTCGCGCAATTTCTATTAACATTGATGTATTGTTTATATCGGAATAAGTAACATTAACACCTAATTTAATATCTCCTCTGCTCCCCCATCTACCAGGGCCCATCAAAATAAATTGTCGCTTTGGTAATAATTTATTTAATTTACCTACAGCTCTTCCAACTGCATAGTAATCTCCCTTATCGGGCATTTCACCATATTTTATTGGGTCTACATATACAATGTGTGTTATATCTTGTAGCCTACCATTAGAAATATACCTATCAGCCGTAAATATAACCTGCTCTTGAGGAATATCTTTTGGTATTGGACTTGGGGCGTTATCTTTGCTATAGCTTTGTGGTCTACATTGCAATAAGTAAAAACTTGTTCCATCGCTCGCAAATTCTATATCAACTGGTGATTGTATTTTACTTTCCAATAACCTTAGCAACTCTTGTATTTTCTTAATAAATTTCGTATTCTTTATTAAGTTATCAAATGTTATTATTAATTCGTCTCTTTCAAAATCTAGTTCAAAACCAATAGGATTTCTTATATGATTTCCTTCAACTACAGATACTAATTTATGAATAGCTGGTACTTTTTCTCCAACTTCTCTTAAAATATCGCTTATATTTTTTGTTTCAAATTCGTTTGTCTCTAAGTTAATTACGTCAATTTTCGATGGACTATATTTAATTTTTTCTTCTATCGAAACATTAACACTTAAATTTGGTTGACCCGGCGCTAATAATATTGGGAAATCATCCCCTACTCTATCTACTGCTCGGGTTCCTAATCCCATTACTAACCTTACTAAACCATCTTCTCTTTTTATTCTTGGAGACCATCTAAATTCATTATTACTAAAAGCAACTCCAGCAAATGATGGGAAATAATATTTACCTACTTTAGTTCCAACTACTTCTTGTATCATTATTCCCATTTCTTCATCAAAATCTATTAAATTTCGCTCTGCACGATACATTATTGGGTCTGGGCTAAACACAGAGCTATATACTTCTGCTATTGCGTCCATTAAGGCTATTAGCCTTTCTTGCTTTGTACCACGATTAGCTAAAAATAAAGATTTATATTTCCCCGAAAAAGCGGCTCCAATTTGATCTTCTAATAAACTACTACTTCGAACAACAATCGGTTTATCTCCAAAGTCATCTAATGCAATGCTTAACATTTTTACCATTTCTGGTGGAAATTCACTATTTTTAAAGACTTGCACAATATGTGGATATTCTATCCTTATTTCATCAATTTCCTTATATTTCTGTTCTATTACCTCTTCTAAATTATTATATTGTATAAAATGGATCATCGCATCGCTGGTAATATACCAAGTTTTTGGAGTTTTAATTTCTCCATACGTATCAAAATGCATGTTGCTTTTTTTTATTATTTGCGATGCTAAAAATATTCCCGCACTTTTTCCACCAAGTTTACCGTGGCTTTGTGGGGGAAATATTATTCTATCTATTAATTCATAAAAATCGTTCAATGTAACAAATTGCTGGGCTATACTTATAAAACCTAATTGCTCTGTAAAAAATCTTCTTAATAGTGCTACGCGCAACCCCTTATCTGCAGATGGTGAAAGTTCTATTTTTTCACTTGTTAAATGGTAATATTTTCTAATTGCATCCCCTATATCCGCTAATGATGAATACAAACTTTCCACAACTTTCATTAACGAGCTGGATTTATCTTCTTGTATCCACTTTTGTATCTTTGCTAATATTTCATTTTCTTTTAAGTATTTACCTGTTAATTTTAATACAGTATCTATATATTCTTTGTTATTTATTGGTGTTTTTTTAATTGGTTTATTTTCATCAATTAAACTACCATCTTGATCTACTGTTTGATTACTAGATACCTTCATTAAATCTTCTGCTTCCTCTATACCACTCCAACACATTAAATATAATAACTTTCTTATTATACTTTTAAATAATTTCGGATCTGTTCTTTTCAACATGTCTAAAATTATTACCCACTCTGGGCGTCCTTCACCTTCTGCTTTATTTTTAACAGAATCTAAATCATTAAATACAGATTTTAATTTTCGGTGTAAAATAAAAAAACCAATTCTTTTAGCTATATTATTTAATAATTTACGTTCTGTTATAAAAAAAGGTCCTTCATCAGATTGAGGCATTTCTTTTAAGTAATATACATTTAACGAACCTATTATTTTTTCTTGTACTTTAATATCAGAAGATAAAAACCAAGGCGTTTCCTTAAATGGATTACTCATAAATACTCTATCTTCATAAAAGATTAACACTTCCGCAATAGAGGGGAATTGAAAACCAGATGGTAAAATTTTTGCTATTGTTTGTAAAGCATCATCAATAGAAATATCATTACTATTTAATACCTCTTCAACATTAAAAAGACAATTTAATTCTTTTGCCCTTTCTTGTAAATCGTTTATTAAACTTTCAAGATTTGATTGTGTAGTAGACATTTTTTACCCCTAAAAAAAAGCCGATTATACTAAAATTTCTTATTAGTCATTTAATATCTTAAAAAATATTAAATAAAACAAGAATTTTAAATATAATCGGCAATAATTTAATATATTTTTACACTATTTGTTTTACTTTATACCCAACCTCTTTCTTTACATGCAGAAGCTACGCGCTGTATTGATATAACATATGCAGCATCACGCATAAATAAGTTACGTTTTCTTGCAAGTTCACTTACTGCTAAATATGCTCTGGTCATCTTCTGGTCTAATTTTGCTAATACTTCGTCTTTTTCCCAGAAATAGTTCATATTGCATTGTACTTGTTCAAAATAGCTACATGTTACACCACCAGCATTTGCTAAAAAGTCTGGTATAACAAATATTCCTCTTTCATGTAAAACTTTGTCTGCTTCTGGTCTTGTTGGACCGTTTGCACCTTCTGCTATTATTTTAACTCTTGGTTTAATTTTTCCTACATTATCTTCGCGTATTTGATTTTCGATTGCAGCCGGTATTAATACATCAACATCTTGCTCTAACCATGCTTCACCATCTAATAACTCATATCCTAAACCTATTGCTTTTTCTTTATCTATTCCACCAAATTTATCAGTAATAGATAATAATTCGTCCAAATTTACTCCAGACATCTTACGATATGTATAAGATACTTTGTCTTTATGATCCCAGCATGCAACTGCTATAACTTTGCCACCTAATTTTGTAAATAATTGTATAGCATATTGGGCAACATTACCAAAACCTTGAACACTTGCTACTGTGTTTTTAATGTCCATTCCATGTTCTCTTATAGCTTCTCGTAATGTATAAACAACTCCATAACCTGTTGCCTCTGTTCTGCCTAAAGATCCACCCATACCAACTGGTTTACCTGTTATTAAACCAGGATATTTTTCCCCTTTTATTGTTTCATATTCATCAAGCATCCATAGCATATGTTGACCATTTGTCATCACATCTGGTGCTGGAACGTCACGCAATGGACCGATATCTTTATGCAATTGACGTATAAATCCACGGCATATTTTTTCTTGTTCACTTAAACTTAAGTTATGTGGATCACATATTACGCCACCTTTTCCACCTCCTAATGGTATATCTACTACTGCACATTTCCAAGTCATCCACATTGCTAATGCTCTTACTGTGTCTACTGTTTCTTGTGGGTGAAATCTTATTCCACCTTTTGCTGGTCCTCTTGCGTCATTATGTTGAATTCTAAATCCCTTAAATACTTTTACCGTTCCGTCATCCATTCTAACTGGTATGCTAAAATGATATTCTCTTAACGGATTTCTTAATAATTCTCGTGTCCCCTCATCCAACGAGAGCATATCCGCTACCTTATCAAATTGTGCTTGTGCCATTTCAAAGGGGTTAAAGTCTTTACTACTCATATCTTCTCCAAATAGATTTTGTTATTTTTTTAATGGATATTAAATTATTTTTTTGTTAAAAATATACTAATATCCTTTTATTATTATAGAAAAAATATATAATCTTATCTTAATCTGCAAGTATTTTTTTTGCTTTTATTATTATTTTTTTAACTTATTTTTATTGATTTTTACATTTTTTAACTTTATCTTCTTTTTTGGTTTATTTAACTTAATTTATTTATTTATAATAAGTTATAAATATATTTTTCTGCATATTTATGCATTTAGTTTTGCACTTTTCAGCTTAATCATTCCTCACCCTTTTTACTCCTTTTTTTCTATTTTTCCAATTTTTATTCTTTTTTTTAAATATTTATGCAATTAATTTACATTTATCCGAATATTTTTAAATATAATCAAACAGCATTAAAATTTGTTATGTTATTACTTTTGTTTTAATCTTATAATTTTACAATTTATTTTTAATAAAAAAAAAGACGCTCTAACGAGCGTCTTTTTTAAGTGTTAAATAACTTATGTTTTACTTTAATAACATCATTTTTTTAGCTATAGTGTAAACTTCACCATTATTTACATTTGTTGCATTTAATCTATAAATATACATTCCAGAAGCTAAATTACTAAACAAGTCGGTGCTAAAATCTACACTATAAAAACCTGCTGTTTTAACTTCATTTACTAAAGTTGCAACTTTTTCTCCGCTTATTGAGTAAACTTCCAATTTAACGTTGCAAGCATAAGGCAACGAGAAATTAATTTTTGTACTTGGATTAAATGGATTTGGATAGTTCTGCTCTAAAACAAAAGTTTTTGGTAATGTATTTTCAACAGTTATAACTTTGCTAAAATTAAAACTACCATCAAAATCTATTTGCTTTAATCTATAATTTACTAAATTAGCAGTAATTCCTGTTAAATCATCAATATAAGAATATGTTGTAACTTCGGTTGAGTTTCCTTTTCCAGCTCTAAATCCTATTGTTGTCCAATCGTTATTATCAAGCTGTCTTTGCAATTCAAATCCTAAGTTATTTGTTTCTGTTGCTGTTTTCCAAGTAATATCAACTATTTTACCATTAATATTAGCATTAAAGTTAGTTAATTCAACAGGAATTATACCGCCCATAGTGCTCTTTAATATTAAACCAGCAGGACCAACAGCGATACCACTACTTTCATCTTGATAAAATTTTAATGCATTAACACCTGAAACCGCAGAAGGTAATCTATCAGCAATCCAACTATTACCATAATCTGTACTGTGGAAAATACCATTGCTAAATGTACCTATCCAAACTTTTGGTGTTCCATCAATAAAATCTACCAAATTTGCTGTACCTGTAACAGGAAAACTTACCTGAGACCAAGTTGTACCACCATTTGTAGTTTTCATCACTTTCCCACCAGTAGAAGTGCCATCATTAACTGTTGCAATACCAATATTTGCATCGCTAAAAGCAACGCCATAGGAGTTTACACTAGTTCCTGTTGCTCCACTTGTCCATGGTCCTTCTAATCCCGTAGAAGATTTGTATATTTTAGTTTTGTTTGTACCAAACCAAATATTTGTACCAATTCTATCATAAGAACCATTCCAACCAGCTTCTCCACTAACACCTGTAAGTGTAGTTGCTAAACTCCATGTAGCACCACCATCTGTGCTCTTTAATAAACGCCATACGTTACTAATTGGGTCACCTTGTGCATATGCTAAAGTTTCACTTACATAATCAACCACATTTATAAAGCTTCCACTATTTGTAGATACCTTTGTCCATGTAGAGCCACCATTTGTGCTGCGCCATATGCTACCTACTCCATCACCAACTAATACATTAGATTCATTTAACCCAGAAATTGCATATAAATCTGGATTACCGGTAACATTGGTTACTTTTGTCCATGTATTACCACCATCTACACTGCGTAATACAACTCCACCAACACCACAAATCCAAGCTACATTATTATTTACTACATGTACGGCTGTTAAATCTGTTGTAACTGGTGAATTAATAACTGCCCAATCATAAGGATTAGTTTGTGTACTAATTGTAAATGTTCCATTGCTTACATCGTTAACAACTGCATTAGAAACATCAGATATTCTAACCAAACACAATCCACTTGGTGTGTTTGGAACAGTATATGCATATTGACCCGGCGTAGCTGCTACACTAGCAACTATTACAGACCATGTACTACCGTTATCTGTACTAAGTACTATTTTAACATTGTTTACATTCTGGCTTGTCCATGTTATATTTTGGGTTGTTCCAACTACCCAATGTTCTCCACCATCGGGTGCTGTTACTGTAATAGAATTTGTTAATTCGGTATATGTCAATTCTCCTACCCAGCTACCCCATGTATTTGTTGAAGCTGTGTACTCAGTTAAAACATATATTTTGTTTGTAGCAGATGGATCTGTCCATGCACCATTATAATCTCCCCATCTGTTTCTATCTCCACCAAATGTTTTATAATAAGTACCATTTCCAGCTTTTAATAATTTGCTTCCTGTTAATGAATTTGAAGAAGCTAATTTTGATGTATAATATGCACCTGCATATTCATTGGTACCAGAACGAGAATAAGTAATTACTACATTATCATTGTTATCTACTGCTAATGCAGGGTAAAAATGGAAATATGTATCACTTCCCATTGCAACATCAGTTACAGCAGTATTTGTGCTTAAATTAATTTTGCAATATCTTACTGAACTATATTGTCCACCTGTACCACTTCTTACTGAATGCACTAAATGTAGCATTCCATTTTTAACTACAGGTTCATTTCTTAAATTACTTCCACCACCATCAATTACATTTGTTGAACCTAATTGGCTCGGGTCATTTGGGTCTGTATAAGCGGTTACAGGCACTTGAACTGCTGTTAACACTGGATTTGTTAATGGATTTGTTAATTTATAAACAATAAAATAATTACCCGTAACATAAGGGGAATTATTTACAAAATAATATTCGTTTGAAGTATCATAATTTCTTGTTGGTCTTAATCCAAATACAGATACAGAAGGACTTGGATTTTTAATATCCCATAAATCTTTCCAGTTTACAACACCAGGTGTAGCAGCATATAAATCTGCTTTATTTAATATTCTAATTTTTGCATAATTAAATGAACCTGAAAAAGTAAACTGATTGGATGTAATATAAATTGCATTCTGGTCGTAACCTACACCTTGATAATCTGCCCAGTTTCCTGCACTTGTTGTTCCATTTACTGTGCTAGGTAGTTTCCAGTTATTCCATACACCAATTGGGTCTGCGTCATCTGAAACTGATATCATAAAATATGCAGTTGATGTTTGTACGCTTAACCAAACCATAACCCAACGATTTGCATAATGATCATAAATTACTTTTGGGTCAAATGGATCTGAGTTTGCCATTGTAGTATTATACCATGTATTGGCTTCAATAGTTTTAAGAACGTTTCCGTTCTTGTCCATAATTCTAAATCTACTGTTAACTGTTGCAATAATATGATTTGGTCCAACAGCTAAGTAAGGATCCGGAGGAATGTAATATCCTTGATCTGGAACCCCTTGAAAATTTTTAGTTAATAAAAAATCTCCTCCTTTTGGTTTTTCTACAACACCAATTAAAGGATCTTGAACATAATTACTGCCTTCCAAACCTGTTGGTTGTATGCCATCTTCAACATTAGGTAACTTCATTATAGTTAGCTTATTTTGAATTGGTTTGGGTTTGAACCCCGGAGGTGGTGTATCACCTTCGGTAAAACTGTTTGTGTTTACAGTTACACCAGAACTTACACTACCATTTGCAGGGCCTTGGTATAACTGTCCGTATAACGATATTGCTAAAAATAAGCAGAAAATTATTGTTTTGGTAAATATTTTCATGCCTTCCCCATTTTTGTTATAAAATTATTTATTTATTGTTAATTGCCACAATAATATAATAAATACATTTTAATTTATAAACATTTTTTTAAAATTTAATATGAAATTTGACTTATATCAACAAAAAAAGCCCCCAGCTTGGGGGCTTATGCTTAAAAACTCAAATTTAATATTTTTATCTTCCTATTTCATCTAATCGTGCTTTTTTAGCTAATAGTTGTTCATATGTTTCTACATTGTTTTCATCTTTAACTATAGCTTCTGTTGGGCACTGAGAAATACATTGTGGTTCATCAAAAAAGCCAACACACTCGGTACATTTATCAGGTACTATGTATGTATGTTCATCGTTTAATGCAGGATATTCCTGTCCACCTAATGTGTATGGTTGACCAGCTGAGTATATTGCTGTATTTGGGCATTCAGCTTCACATGCTCCACAAGAAATACATTCATCAGTTATTATTACTGCCATAACTTTTCCTCTTATGTTAATTTTGTTAATTAAGTAAATTTTTTATCTAAACAAATATATATTTTTTTTTAATAATTCAAAAATTAAATTTTATATTTATATCTTATTTTTTACCGATTAATTTTTGCCCTTTACCGATTATTAATTCTTTCTTTCTATTTCCGTTCTTATTTTTACACAGTATTTTTAACATATTTTATAGGTAATTCCATGAACTCAAATTATCGCTCTCGTATTATTTTAGGTGTCTTACTTGTGGCACTTTGTACTTTATTTTTATTAGATAACTACAATATAATTAGTTTCTCTTTCCCTTTTCAAATCTTTGATTGGAGAAACATTCTTATTATTATTGGGGTTTTCTTGCTAAGTTCTGCTAGGTTTGAACCCGGAATAATTTTAATTTCAATCGGATTAATTGGTCACTTCCCTCAGTTTTGGCCCATTTTGCTTGTTATTTTAGGTTTATCTATTATCTTTAAACCAAAGTTCAATAAAGGTAAAAGTCATAATCAACCCTTTTTTAATGCAGATCATACTAAGTTAAATGTTAATGAATTTATTGATGATAAATCTATTTTTGGTGGTGGTCAAAAATTTATAAAGTCAGAAAGTTTTAAAGGTGGTAAAATTACTGCTATTTTTGGTGGCAGTGAAATAGACTTATTTGATTCCAAATTAGCTGATGGAATTAATTATTTAGAAATTGTTTGCATTTTTGGTGGTTGCACTTTACATATTCCAAAAGAGTGGAATGTTGAGTTTGATGTAATACCAATTTTTGGTGGTTACTCAGATAGTAGGCGTAAAATCCCTAACCTTGTTTATAATCCTAACAGCAAAATTATTATTAAAGGAACTTGCGTTTTTGGTGGATTTGAAATTAAAGACTAATTAACATGGAAAATATTTTATTAAGAAACAGACTTGTAACTATTTTATACTTTTCTTCTTGGATTATTATTT
This sequence comes from uncultured Melioribacteraceae bacterium, assembly GCA_964652025.1. GTDB lineage: Bacteria > Bacteroidota > Ignavibacteria > Ignavibacteriales > Melioribacteraceae > JAEXOD01. The sequence continues at coordinate 154,039 of CAZYZX010000007.1, read as the reverse complement.
CTGCTATTTTTTTGGCATTCATATTAGCTTTTTCTAAGTTAAATTTTAATTATCTAATTACGGATAGCCTTATATTTAATTTTATTTTTGCCCTTTTGGCTATTAATTTATGGCATTTAGTGCGTTTTAATACTTTTGAAAATAAAACTCTTTATCAAATTATATTAAATCATGTTGCTGGTGCTGTTACAATTTCTGTTGTTGGATTAATTTTATTTTACATTATTGTATTTATGTTTTTAGATTTGAATAGTTTAGAACAACAATTTTTGTTTCTAACTATTTATTATAGATTTGTTATTTACTTAATTTACTATTTAGCTACTATAATAGTATTATATTTGATTATTTATTATTTATACTTTAAAGAAAAGCTAATAAACGAAAAAACGTTGCAAACTTTAATGAAAGATAACGAACTTAAAACATTAAAGTATCAAATTAATCCCCATTTTATTTTTAATAGCCTTAACTCTATTAGCAGTTTAATATTAGCAGAAGATAAAAGAGCACATGAAATGACTGTTAAATTATCAAATTTCATTAGATCTACATTAAGCAAAAACGACAATCAATTTGTTACTTTGTGTGAAGAATTAAAAAATATTGATTTATACTTAGAAATTGAAAAAATAAGATTTTTTGATAAATTTAATTATGAAAAATCTGTTGAACCCGATTGCAATAACGTAATTATCCCAAGCATGATTATTCAACCCTTAATAGAAAATGCTATCAAACATGGCGTTTACGAGTCTATTAATCCAGTTACTATTTCTATTAATGTTACAAATATTAAAGGCTATACCATAATTTCAGTTAAAAATAATTTCGATCCAGATTCTATTCCACATAAAGGCGAAGGGATTGGTTTAACTAATATTGCAGAAAGATTAAAGCTAATTTATAAGCAAGATAAGTTACTAAAAATTACTAAAACAATTAATACTTTTACAGCAGATATTTATATACCTTTAGAGGCTAAAAATGAAGTTAAAAGCCATAATAATAGATGACGAAATTTTAGCACAAAATATTATAGCTAATTATCTAAAACATTTTGAAAATATAGAACTTATTAAAACTTGTTCCAACGGTTTTGAAGGAATTAAAGCAATAAATGAACTTAAGCCAGATATTGTTTTTTTAGATATTCAAATGCCTAAATTAACTGGATTTGAGATGTTAGAATTACTCGATAGTCCTCCCTTTATTATATTTTCCACCGCTTACGACGAATTTGCTATTAAAGCATTTGAAGTTAACGCAATTGATTACTTATTAAAACCATATACTTTGGAACGATTTTCTGAAGCAGTTAATAAAGTTTTTAATTTAATAACTTCTGGCAAACCTAACAATATAAATAACTTAGTTAGCACAATAAATAACGAGCCTAAAACTATTTCTCGCGTTGTTGTAAAACAAAGTGGTAAAATTACTATTATACCAACAGAAGATATTTACGTTATAGAAGCAGCAGATGATTATGTTTGGATACATACATCTTCTGGTAAATTATTAAAAGAAAAAACAATGAAATTTTTTGAAGAGCATTTAGATAATAAAAATTTTGTTCGAATTCATCGCTCATACATCGTGAAAATTGATAATATAAAGCATTTTGAGCCCGCAGAAAAAGACTCGTATACTTTATATACATATAGTAATCATAAATTACCAATGTCTAAAACTGGTTTCCAAAAACTGAAACAGATTTTAGAATTTTAATATATTTTAGAAATAAAAAACCCTTCTTTTATAGAAGGGTTTTCTATTAACTTTATTGAATAAACAAATTAGCTTAACAATTCCTTTAATGCATTATAATTTGCTTCTATTGTTTTATCTAACATTTCTTTTGTATGAACTGTAGATATAAACATAGCCTCAAATTGTGCAGGAGCTAAGTAAATTCCACTATTTAACATTTTATGGAAATACTTACCATAAAGTGCTGTATCAGATTTTAATGCATCACTAAAGCTTTTTACATCATTTTCTGTAAAAAACATGCACATCATACTATTAATTCTATTAATTGCAAAATTTTTGCCTAATTTTTTTAGCGCTTCCTTAAACCCATCTTCTAAATATTTACCTTTTACCTCTAATTCATTATATAAAGTAGGATTATTTTTAATATAACTTAAAGCTGCAAAACCAGCACTCATAGCCATAGGATTACCGCTTAAAGTACCAGCCTGATAAACTGGTCCAACTGGTGATAGCATTTCCATAATTTCCTTTTTACCACCAAATGCTCCCACTGGTAACCCACCACCAATTATTTTACCAAATGTTGTTAAATCAGGGTTTATCCCATATAACTCTTGTGCTCCCGCTCTTGCTACTCTAAATCCTGTCATAACTTCATCAAAAATCAAAACAATTCCTTCTTCAGAACAAATATTCCTTAATTCTAATAAAAATTCCTTTTCTGCTGCAACAACTCCCATATTCCCCGCAATTGGTTCAATTATTATAGCAGCAATTTCTCCTTTATTATTTGCTACTAACTCTTTTATACTATTTATATTATTATATTCGGCTAATAATGTATCTGTAGCTATATTGTTAGTTACACCGGGACTTGTAGGCACGCCAAAAGTCAATGCTCCCGAACCGGCTTTAATTAAAAAGTAATCTGCATGTCCATGGTAGCAACCTTCAAATTTAATAATTTTATTTCTTCTGGTATAACCGCGTGCTAATCTAACTGCGCTCATAGTCGCTTCGGTTCCACTATTAACCATTCTTACCATTTCCACAGATGGCACTAATTCCTTTATTAATTCTGCCATTTTAACTTCTAATTCAGTAGGAGCACCAAAGGATGTTCCTTTTTCTAACTGATTTAATATTGCTTCTTTTATAAATTGAGGATTATGCCCAAATATATGCGGACCCCAGCTACCAATGTAATCAATATACTCGTTCCCATCTACATCATACATTAATGCGCCTTCACCTCTTTCTATAAAAAGTGGCGTGCCACCAACAGATTTAAATGCTCTTACAGGTGAATTAACCCCACCTGGAATAGATGTTTTTGCGTTATTAAATAATTCTTCACTTCTTTTAATGTTCATATAATTTCCTAAATAAATCTTATATTTTATTATTTTACAATAAATTACATTCTTTTATTTAATATAATTTTAGCTGCCTCTTTTGCAAAATAAGTTAAAATAATATCTGCTCCAGCTCTTTTAATTGCTGTTAAGGATTCCATCATTACGCGTTCTTCATCAATCCATCCTAACTTTCCAGCTGCTTTTATCATGCTATACTCCCCACTTACTTGATATGCTGCGGTTGGCATCTTAAATAATTCTTTTACGCGATAAATTATATCTAAGTATGCTCCAGCAGGTTTTACCATTAAAATATCTGCTCCTTCTTCAAAATCAAGCTCTGCTTCCATTAAAGCTTCATTAGCATTTGCTACATCCATTTGATGTGAACGTCTATCACCAAATTTTGGTGTAGATTCTGCTGCTTCTCTAAACGGTCCATAATAACCAGAAGCATATTTTACTGCATAGCTCATTATTGGGGTGTTTGTATATCCATTTTCATCTAATGCTTTTCTTATTTCGTAAATTCTGCCATCCATCATATCGCTTGGTGCTACCATATCCGCACCTGCTTTAACGTGCGATAACGCCTCTTTAACTAATAACTCTACTGTTTCATCATTAAGTATCTCATTACCGTGTACAAGTCCACAATGCCCATGCGATGTATATTCACACATGCAAACATCGGTTATTACTAACAGATTTTTAACCTCTTTTTTTATTGCTCTTACTGCTTGTTGTATTATTCCATTATCATCATATGCTTCACTTCCAACTTCATCTTTTACTAATGGTATTCCAAATAATATTACTGCAGGAATACCTAAACTTGCTACTTCTTTACACTCTTCAACTAATACATCAATAGACATTTGATAAACACCTGGCATGGATGATATTTCCTTTTTAATGTTGCTGCCGTGTACAACAAAAAGCGGATATATAAAATCCTTTGGTGATAGTTCTGTTTCCCGAACCATATCACGTAAAATTGGATTATTTCTTAATCGTCGCATTCGTCTTGTTGGAAATGTAGACATTTCAACCTCTTTTATTTGTTATTTTCAATTATTTTATTTGCAACTAATTCACTGTTTTTAATGCAGTCACCTACAGAGATACCTCCTCTGTGATTTCCACTTATATAAAAACCGCTATTTTCTTTTTCAAATCTTTCAATTTCATTTTCAATTTCTATATAACCTAAATTATATTGCGGTATTGCATGCTCCCATATCTTGTAGCTTGATAAAATGGGTTCGGCTTTTATTTGCATTATGGCGTTAAATTCATTTACAACTTCTTTAATAAGCCTTTCTATATCGTTTTTTAATAAATCCATTTTTCGTGCTCCTCCAATAAATAAAGTAAAAGCTGCCTTATCTTTTGGTGCACGATTTACAAATATTGTACTACTCCAAATAGCACCCAAAAACTTTTTGTTTTCCAAAGATGGAATTAAAAAGCCAAATCCATCAAGCTTACGTCCTACATCACTTAAATTATATCCTAAGTAAAGCACTATAACTGGTGGATATACAATAGTTTCCAACTTTTTAGCTAAATTTTTATCTAAATATTTTATTAACATGCTTAACGAATATGCTGGTATTGTAGCAAGCAAATTTTTAGTTTCTAACTCTTTAGTTTCATCATTTAAATCATAAATAACTTTATAGCCATTTTCTAATTTAACAACTTCTTTTACCTTAGCAGAATAAACGATATTAGCATTTAAGTTTTTTGCTAAAGCAATTGGCAAAATTTGCATTCCACTTTTAAAAGAAAACATTTTAGCATCTTGCTTACTTTGCTCCGCACGTTTCTTGCGTTCTTTGGCACCTTTTATCATTCCTTTAATTAAGCCACCATAAACTTCTTCTAATCTATACAATTTTGGAAATGCAGATTTTACACTTAACTTGTGCGGGTCGCCCGCAAATACACCACTAACAAATGGATCTATTGCATACTTTAAAAACTCTTCCCCCAATCTACGTTTAACAAAATCTGCTAAACTTTGGTAGTAACCATCATTACTTTTGCCAATAAAAGGTTCTGCAAATAAACGCAATTTACCTTTAGTAGAAAACAATTTTGTTTTTAAGAATGGTAGCAAGCCCATTGGTAAAGCGTGCAACTCGTTATTTTTTAATATATAACGATTATTTCCCTCTTTATTAGCATATATCATTTCATCGCTTAATCCAATTTCATCTACAATTTTTTTAATTAATGGTGTAGTCTCTAAACCGCTATTTGGTCCATAATCTATTAAAAACCCGTCTTTTGTTTCGGTGGTCATTGCACCACCAACTTTGTTATTTGCTTCTAAAATGGTAACTTTATAACCTGCTTTTTCTAACCAAAATGCGGTAGCAAGCCCAGATATTCCTGCACCTAAAACAACTATCTCTTTATTTTCCATATAGTTAGCCAATTTTATTTAATACTATTTCACATAATGCTTTTATAAAAAGTTTGCTATCGTTTAAACCTTTCATTACTTTATAATTTTTAATTTTATTTTCGTTTGCTACGTGTCTATATTCAATATCAAGCTCAAATAAAGTCTCTACGTGGTCTGATACAAAACTTATTGGTATTACTAATAAATTTTCTGCTCCTTCTTTTGCTAATTCCTCAATCATAGTATCAGTAGCTGGTTCTAACCATTTAACCGGTCCCACCTTGCTTTGATAGCATAAAACATGTTTATTAGAGTGCTCCCGAGCTTTCATTACTGATTCAACTGTTGCTTTTATGTGATTATTATACGGATCACCTTTTTTTACTAAACTTACGGGAGTTCCATGTGCACTGAATACAAGCACTACATCCTTTCGTGCTACTTCATCAAAAAGTAATAACCCTTCATCTATTCTTTCATTTATTGCCTTTATATAGCTTGGGTTATTATAATAACTTTCTATATAAATTAATTTATCTTTGCTCCCTTTATAATGTCTATTCCATTCATTAAATGATGAACCTGTTGTTGTAATTGAATAATGTGGATATAACGGAAGCAAAACAATTTTTTCGTAATTACCGTTTTCAACTTTTTTTACTACATCTGCAGTTAATGGGTGCCAATACCTCATGGCTGTATAAACGTCAACACTTGCTCCGCTCTTATGCAACTCTTCTTGCAGCATGCTACGTTGTATTTCCGTATATTCATTAATTGGTGACTTTCCCCCAATTAATCTATATTCTTCTATAACTTTAGGAGCACGTCTTTTGCTTATTATATTTGCCAAAAACTTTTGACCAATTGGTATTTTAAAAATATCTGGATCACAAAATAAATTAAATAAAAATGGCTGTACTGCTTCTAAACTATCTGGTCCACCCAAGTTAAAAAGTACAACAGCTGTTTTTGCCATATTTTTCCCTTTCTATACGGTTCTACTATATTTGCCCGTATCTTCTTTACGTTCTATATAACCGTCAAAATTCATTGCGATGTTACGTATTAATAAACGTCCCATCTCTGTAATAGTTATTTTATTATTATTTATTTTTAGTAAATTATCTTCTTCTGCTTCTTTTAAGTTATTTAGTGCATTACTAAAATATTCTTTAAAATTAATGTTAAATTTACTTTCAATATCAGTAAAATTTAACTCAAAATCGCACATAATCCTCATTATTACATATCGTCTTAAAACATCATCATCACTTAAATAGTACCCTTTTACAATTGGTAAAGTTTCATTATTAAGTAAATTATAATAATCTTTTTCAGTCTTTAAATTTTGTGCATATATTCGTTCTAATTGGCTAATGCTTGAAACACCAAACCCATATAAATCTGTTCCGGCATTAGTGCTATATCCCTGGAAATTACGATATAACTTCTTTTCCCTAAGTGCAATACTTAGTTCGTCGTTTGGCTTAGCAAAGTGATCCATTCCAATAAACACATAACCAGCATTTGTTAAAAGCTCTATTGTCATCTTTAAAATCTGTAACTTTTCTTCTGGCTTTGGTAAGTCTTCAGCTTTTATTAACCCCATATGCTTTTTTAACCACGGTAAATGGGCATAATTAAACACTGCTATTCTATCGGGGCTAATATCAATAACCGTTTCAACCGTTTTTTTAAATGTTTCTAATGTTTGAAATGGCAACCCATACATTAAATCTAAATTTATACTACTAAAACCTAATTCCCTTACCCAATCTACTACTTGGCGTGTTAAAGTTTCCGGCTGTATTCTATTTACCGCATTTTGCACTTTTTCGTTAAAATCCTGAACACCCATACTAATTCTATTAAATCCACCTTCTCTTAAAGCCTGCAAATGTTCATAAGTCAAGCCGCGTGGGTCTATTTCGCAACCAGCTTCTATATTTTCGCTAAACTTAAACGATGTTGAAATGTAATTAACTAAATCTGCAATCTCATCTGGATTAAGATGTGTTGGTGTTCCACCACCCCAGTGTAACTGTGCAACTTTTCTATTTGGATTGATATAAGTACGTAACAAGTCAGTTTCATTCTTTAGATACTTAACATATTCTTTTATTCTATCCCTATTTCGTGTTACAAGCATATTACAGCCACAAAAGTAGCATAAAGTATCACAATATGGAATATGATAATATAGTGATAAATCCGGCATATCATTTTTAGTATTGGTTTTTATAATTTCATCCAAATACATTTCTGCGGTAAATTTTTCGTTAAATTGTGGCGCTGTTGGATATGATGTATATCTCGGACCCGGTTTATCGTATTTTTTTATTAAATCTAAATTAATTTCAAACATTTTATGCCTTTTTTATATTAATTTTTATGAAATCTTTTACTTTCCTCTTTTACAACATTTACCAAATGTTTTAAGTTTTCAGGGTCTACATCTGGTAAAATACCATGTCCTAAATTAAAAATATGCCCTTCGCCTTCTCCAAATTCTTCTAATACTTCAATCGCTTTTTTAGTTATAACCTGTTTTTCTGCATATAGTACTGTTGGATCTAAATTACCTTGTAAAGCAATTTTATTATTTGTTTTAGCTCTAACTTCTCCTAAATTCATAGTCCAATCTAAGCCAAGTGCATTTACACCTGTTTTAGCCATTAGTTCTATACTGTGGTGAACTCCTTTAGCAAATAAAATTATTGGTTCATCATTACGTTTTATTTTAGATACCACTTTCTCTATATATTGCAAACTAAATTCCTTAAAGTCACTTGGGGAAAGTATTCCACCCCATGTATCAAATATTTGTACTGCATCCACTCCGCTACTTATTTTAGCGCTTAAATAGTCTGCAACTGTATCTGCAAGCAAATTAAGCAATAAATGGGCTTCGGTAGGATTATTATACATAAATGATTTAACTTTGCTAAAATTTTTACTGCCCGAACCTTCTACCATATAAGTAAATAATGTAAATGGCGAGCCACTAAAGCCTAAAAGCGGTACACGATTATCAAGCTCTTTAATAACTAATTTAATAGAATCCATCACATACTTTAAATCTGTTGTTGGTTCTATTTTTTTCAGTTTATTTATATCATCTTTACTACGTATAGGATTTGGGAAAACAGGTCCGCGCCCTTCATTCATTATAAGCTCCATTCCCATCGCTTCTGGAATAACCAAAATATCGCTAAATAATATTGCAGCATCAACACCTATTATATCAACAGGCTGTATTGTAACCTCTGCAGCTAATTCGGGTGTTTTGCACATTGTTAAAAAATCACTCTTCTCTCGCACAGCTCTATATTCTGGCAAGTAGCGTCCTGCTTGTCTCATTACCCATATTGGGGTTCTTTCGGTTTTTTGTAACTTTAATGCTTTTATAATTAAATCATTCATTAAACTTTTCACACACTCTCCGTAGAATAATAATATTGCTTTATACTTTTAATTAACTCTTCATAATTATAATTTTCTGGTACTATATCCACTTTTAGCCCCTTTTCTTCAATAGCATTTTTAGTAACAACTCCAATTGCTGCAATTTTTATATTTTCAAAATATTGGCTTATATTGTTTATTTCTAAAACTTCCATAAAATTATTAAAGGCACTTGGGCTATTAAATATAAATAAATTAATATTACTTTTATCTATTTCGCTAAGTGATTTATTAAGCTCTTCTTTATTGGGTAATATATTATCATAAATTGGTACAAATATAACATCAGCTCCATTTAGTTTTAGTCTTTCCACATACCATAAATTAGATATTTTGGAACCTGGTATTAATATTTTTTTATTATCTAAATCTCGTTCTAAAAAATAATTTAATATACCAGACGAACTATTTAACTTTGGTTCATCTATATCAAAACTCGTAAAGTAATTTTTACAAACCTCTTTGGTCTTTTTACCAATACATACTATTTTTTTAGTCATTAAAGTTTTATTTTCTTTTAATAAAATTTCGTTTAATGATGTAACACTATTTTTAGATGTAAATACTGTATAATCAAAAAATTCATCAAAAACAGATGGATTTTCGACATCTAGTGTAATAATATTAATCGTCTTTAAAAAAACAACATTAAAATTAATTTCTAAAAATTTGTTTTTAATTTCTTCATTAAAACTTTCCGAGCCACAAATAACCGCATTAATAAAACTTTTACTTTCCATTTTTATCTACCTGCAGATTTAAATATCTCGTCTAATACTTCTTTAGCACCAGCATCTAAAACCTGTTTAGCTAACTTATCTCCTAAACTTTCAGGTTCGTTTAATTTACCTCTTAAGCGTTTTCTAAAAGTAATGCTGCCATCAATAGAACCAGCAAATCCATCTAAAAGCAGACCGTTACTAAGCACTGTTGCAAAAGCAGCAATTGGTGCTTGGCAACCACCTTCTAAAGATTTCAAAAACTGTCTTTCTGCCCTAACACAAAGTTCCGTATTTTTATCGTTTAATACTGCAACAATATTTTTTAGTCTTTCGTCATCTTCTCTTATCTCAATTCCAAGTGCACCTTGGCCGGGTGCTGTAAGTAAATAATCTAAACTTATAATTGATGAAATATATTTTTCTAATCCAAGCCTTTCAACACCTGCCCTTGCTAATATTATTCCATCCCAATCACTGTTTAAAAACTTTTCTATTCGGCTTGGAACATTTCCTCTTAATTCAGTAATATTTATATCTGGGCGTAAATGTTTTAATTGGCTACGTCTTCTTAATGCGCCCGTTGCTATTGTTCCACCTTCGGGTATATCAAAAATGGTCATCCCCGGCTTTTTACTAATTAAAACGTCTTCTACATCGTGCCGCTTTGTAATAGCTCCAACTTTTAAACCTGGGAATAATGTAGTTTGCAAATCTTTTAAGCTATGCACTGCTAAGTCAATTTTTTTATTTAGTAATTGCTCTTCAAGCTCTTTGGTAAAAAGTCCTTTATCACCTATTTTGGATAAAGCTACATCTAGAATTTTATCCCCTTTTGTTTTAATTAATTTTAATTCAATCTCTAAATTATTATGATGTTTTTCTAATTCACTTTTTATAAATTCCGCTTGCCACAATGCAAGTTTGCTGCCACGCGTACCAATTACTATCTTTTCTTTTTTTGGCATTTAATTCTCTTCATCCTTTAAGTTAAAAATTTCTTTTAATAATAATATTGTATTTGCTGTTTGCTCGTAATTATTCCCATTTTCTGTTAACTGCCTTAATTTTGCAGTTGGATTATGTAACAATCTGCCGATTAGTCGTTTTGCCATATCTTCTACTTTTGCGTAATCTTCTGCAGAAATTTTATTTTTTATTTTATTTAACTCATCTTCTTTTATACTTTCAAAAAATTGTCGCAAATTTTTTATTGTCGGTATTACATCAAGTGAATTATACCAAGAATAGAATTCCACCATTTCTTCTAAAATAATCTTTTCTATAACTGGCAATTCACTTTCGCGTTTTTTAATGTTTTGGTCTACTATGCTTTTTAAGGAATCTATATCATTATAAAACACGTTATCTAAATTACTTGTTAGTGGGTCAATATCTCTGGGTATAGCAATATCCATTAAACACACTAAAGATGAACGCCTTTTGCGCATCATCGTTTTAATATCGTTGTAATCTAATATATAACCGGGGGCACTTGTTGCACTTAATATAATATCATAATTGTGGATTTGCTCCTTAAAGAATTCAAATGGAATTATTTCCCCATGTACTTTGGCTGCTAATTTTTCGGCATTCGCTTTTGTTCTATTTGTAATGGTAATTCTACCAATTCCTTTATCTTTTAAATGAACTGCCGCTAATTCTGCAGTTTCTCCTGCCCCTATTATTAATGCACTTTTTGTTTGTAAGTTGGCAAAAACTTTTTCTATTACTTGCACTGCCGCATAACTAATAGAAACCGCCCCCTCTCCTATTACTGTTTCTTTTATGGCACGTTTCCCAACTCTTACTGCTGTATCAAATAATCTATGTAGCTTGGTACTTACAAAATCATTTTCTTCTGATATTTGTATAGCTTCCTTTACTTGTGCTAATATTTGGCTATCACCTATTATTAAGGAATCTATTCCAGCAGCTACGGAAAAAAGATGTTTTGCAGCTCCGCACGAAAAATACTTTGCAAAGTGTTCGTTTTTTATCCCTTCTACAGACTTAAATTTAATTAAAGCTTCTATTAGCTGGTCATGTATAAGTAAACCACTTTTAGGAACTCCTAAAATCTCTGTTCTATTACATGTGGATAATATTAACCCTTCTGCTAATAGTTCTTTCTTTAAAACATTTATAAAGTCCGCAGCTTCTTCATTACTTAAATGTAGCGATTCTCTTATTTCTATAGGTGCTGTTTTATGATTTATTGATATTAAAACTAAATTCATATTATAAAATCTTTCTCAATAAAATGTATGAAAACTAGATGCAAGAATATTACCCAATACTAAAGAAAACATTGCAACAATAAATCCTGCTATTGATAGTTCAACAAGCTTTTTGCCATATAAATTGCCACTAAGTTTTAGTATTACTACAATACCATATAAAATCCATACAACCCCAGTGGTAACTAATTTTGGATCTAAGTAGCTAAAATTTGGGAATGCTTCTGGCAACCAAACAAACCCAATTACAATTGATATTGTTAGTAGTATAAAACCTATTATCATACTGCTAAAACTTAATTTTTCTAAAATTTCAATATTTGGCAATCTATTAAAAATAAGTCCATATTTTTTACTTTTTAACGAGCGATATAACAAAATATACAACAGCGCATGAACCGCAGAAATTGCTATGCCAGAGTATCCTAATAATGCAGATACTACATGCATTCCAAGCATTCTGTTTTTTAATACTTCGGGCACTTGTGTTAAGTCTTTTATAAAAATTGATGATACTGTTTGAAATATTATGGATAAAAATAAAATAAATACCCCAGTTCCTCTTATATCTGTTAGCAACTCCAACACAAAATAACAACATGCTAATGAAAATGCCAATATTGTAAATATTTCATATTTTGTTGTTATTGGTGGATGGTCAAATTCTGCTGTTCTTACCAATATATAAAATAAATGAAATATTAACGTTAAAAATAATATTAATCTTTTACCATTTTTTAATAACGATTTTTCTTCTACAAAATCGTATACATAAGCTAAAAATGTAATTAAATAAAATATTGGTAATAATATATTAAAAATATGGATTGTGTAAATCATTTATTCTCTTTGTGTTTAATATGCATTTTTTTTATTACAAAAAATAATAATAAATTATAAAAAAAAGAAGCTAAAAAAAGAGTAACAATTCCTAATTACTAAAAGTTTAAGTTATATGCTTTTTCAATAAAAAAAATCCCCACCTAAAAGATGAGGATTTTTATATAATATTTTTATTTATTACTTAATTAAAATCATTTTTTTAGATTGATTAAATCCCGATGTTTCAAGCTTATAAAAATAAACACCCGATGGTACTGTTACGCCAAAATCGTTTTTGCCATTCCATGTAACTTTATAATTCCCTGCATTCATTTCGCTATTAACTAATGTAATAACTTTTTCACCAAGCAAGTTATAAATGGTTAGTTTAACGTTATCTGCTTTAGGAATACTAAACCCTATTACAGTTGAAGGATTAAATGGATTTGGGTAATTTTGATTTAATACATAATCAGTTGGAATTTTATTATTATCATTTTCAATCTCAACATCTGTAACAATATCTTTTTGTAAATCATCTACATATATAGCACTACTTGTTGCACCATTTGGGGTTTGTTTAATAACAATACTGTGGAATAATTTATCCCCTGTTCCATTAATAGAACCGGAGTTTATATATTTAAGCTTCCAACCTGTCCAATTTAAGGTATCTATAAAAACACTTGTATTTGTGCTAGAGTTATAATAAAACCAATACTCAAGTAAATTATAGCTTAAATCACCATATACCCATAAGCCAACTTTACTTGTTGTAGAACTACCTATACTTGGCTTATTATTGTTAAATGTTCTAACAACTCCACCTGTTGCATTTGTAAATACATAAGTAATTTTACCAGATTTACTACCGCTAACTTTTTTATCTGAAACTATTGTAAAAGTAGTTGCATCTGGATTTGTTCCAACAGTGCTGCCACTATTATTAGGATCCCACCAACCACCAATAGCTTCAAAGTTATCTAAAACTTGACCGCTTTGGTATACTTCATCATCTACTTTGAATGTAAAGATATAATCTTCACCTAAAAATAAACCTTCCATATCGCCAACACCAGATTTTAGTTTAAGTGTATAACTTTCACCCGGCGTTAATGGATTTTGTGGATCAAATGTAATTTTACCAGCTGCATATCCATTTAAATCCACATAAATTGGAACTGAGGCACCGCTTGAATTAACAAATGTAACATTACCACCAGATAGTGTGCTTTGCTTAAGTGGTGCATCAAATATTACCCTTACATTAACAGTTGTACTAATTTTATTAGCATTATTTTGTGGATAAACCGATAATATGTTTAATTTACTTCTTGTTGTAAATGTTATTGTATACTCGTTTTGTAAATTAATGTTAAATATAGATTTTGCACTTGTTTTAACTTTTGCTGTTATAACAGAATTTGCCGGATAAAAAGTAGATGGCATAAATGTCATACTTTTATCGTTATTAGACCACGTAAACGTGCCTGCAATTGCTGGTGTTATTTCAAATGCACTTTGCGTTGATGCTTTATCCATCGAAATATCAAAATTAAAAGTTATTGCTGCTTTTAATCTTACATTAGTTGCATTATTTTCTGGACTTGCTGATACAACTGTTGGTGCATTTAAATTTGGTGCTGGATTTAAGTTTTTATCTGCAAAAGTTGTTTTATTAGAGTATACTGTAACTGTTGATGAGTCTAATGCGTAGTTTTCTGCTTCATAATATAGTTTGTAAGTACCTGGTGCTAAACTATCGAACAAGAAAAATCCATTGTTCATGTTATCACCATTATAAACCTTATTACCGGGCATTAATCTAACTTTAATATTATTTATTGGCTTTTTACTATCATTTGGTAAAGATGGAATATAATAATATGATACAGTTTGATTTGGATCTCTAACTATTCCTGCTATAACACCGTGAGAATACTCAAAATCGTTAAATAATTGAATAAATGAACGTGCAATAGCAACAGCTTCATGGTATCTATAAGAGGTATTCATTAAACGCCAAGATTCTGGTATATAATCATGAAAAGAACCTTCGGAAAGAGTGCCCGCCATTGTTAAGTTTCTAAGAACACCTAAACCTTGTGTTCCCCAATCAGGATAAAAGCTCCAGTCTCCTCTATTATATTTGGCTGTTGTTCTATGTGCTGTATAAATATTATTCATCAAATAGCCACCCATAGTTTTAGCTTTTGGAAATACTGGTCCATCATCATATCCTCTAAATAATATCAATGTATAATTAGATTGCCCATTATAACCGTTACTATGTATAGAGTGGAAATAATCCGCACCAAAATCGTTTGCTATTTGGCTTCTTGCAGATAGTGATATATCATCAGCATCGTTATTGCCATTTCTTGTTAACTTAACATTTGCACCTAAGTTTTGCAGCATTGGCTTAAGGTGATTTGCTTTACTCCAATTACCATCAGACTCCCAAAAGCCTGTTGCGGCTATGTATCTATCATCTGCTGGGTCGTGGCCACCGTGACCCGGATCTATTACTATTTTTGCCCCCATTAATGTTTGCGCATTTAAATTTATTGAAACTAAAATCGTAAATAATACAATATATAATCTTTTCATATTTTCCTCACTAGTAACTAACTTCTAAAATATAAATTCTACCATCTGTTGTGCAATACGCAATATATCTGCCGTTGCCAGAAATAGCTGGATACATCTCTAAATCATCCACACTTTGTGTTAAATTATATGTAGTTTTACCATCAAAGCTGCTTATTAATATATCGCTTGCATAAACATTATGTCCATCATCTCTATCATTCATGTAAATAACATAATTACCATCTGGTGTAAAAATTGGTGCATTAGCATAACCAATGGAGTAATTGTTATTATTTAATAAATCTGTTACAAATGTACCTTTACCCGTACATTGGTATAATAGTTTATTACTATTTGCACTTACCCAAATATAATACCCTTCTTCAAAAGGTTTAAATTCACTAATCATTCCATTTCTGCTAATTATAATTTTTTCTGCATCTGTATAAGCAAAACTTTTATTTACACTATTTTCAGTAAAGCTTAAATCTTGTAAACTAAAACTTTTTGTGCCACTTTCCGCTGTTGCAATTAAACCATTTCCATTTATTTCTTTTACCAACTTTAAATTACGTTCTTTTTTTAATAAAGTTTTTGTTTCTTTGGTAGCAATATCATAAATCATTAAATCACTATATCTTTTTACTCCATCATAGTAATCATTTTGATATATAATTTTGCTATCATCTTCTGTAAACATCGGTTTATATCCTGCGTTTGCACCTTCACTTATTACTGTTATCTCTTTAGTATTAAGGTCATATAAATAAAGACCTTTATAGCTTTCTTTAGATAACAAGATTTTTGTGCCGTCATAATTTAATGTTGGATAGTAATATCCTTCTGGCTGAATGTTTTTAAGTTCAAGCTTGTTTACAACCTTAAAATCTTGTGACCACAAAATCGAACTAATCAACATAAAAACAAAAAATACTCTTCTCATAATTAAGTCGCTCCTAATTTATTATTAATCAAATCTTAAAATATTATTTTTTTGTGATAAAATAAAGGAAATTCGTAATAATTCATTAATAAGACAAAATAAAAAAGGCGGAAGTTATCCGCCTTTTATTATGAATTAAAAATTAAGTGGATATACAAACGATACCCTTGGCTCTACCCATTTTTGTGGCTTATAACCGATTATATTCTTATCTTTATCTCTAACTGGTGTATAAGTCCAATTATAAACCATAGATACTATCATAAAACTATAAGGTTTATATCCTAATTCAACAAATAAATATGATCTATCATCTAATGTAAATAAGTCTTTTTCATTTTCAATATTAATTTTATCGTAACCAGCTCTTGTAATAAAAGGTAAATCTTTTGGAACTACTTCAGCTGTCATGTGAAGTGCACCACTTTTTGGTTCTTTATCAAGTCTTTCATAACTGCCAACTACTCTAAATAAATCCACAACATTTGCTTCTAACTCACCAAAAAAGCCATTACCAGCAGATGATTTTAATCCTTTTAAGATTGCAACTTTGCTTCTAACTTGTCCCGTTGCGTGGTCATAATTAAATCTCTCTGTTTCATATAATGCATTAAAGTAAGATGGTATAAATTCATCTCCATTAAATCTACGTTCTAATTTTGCACCTAATGTTACTAAACCTAAGCCACTTAATTCTGCTTTTATTCCTGCTGTTGAACCAGAACCAAAATCCATAATCTTTACAAAATCATAATAAACTTCTAAATTCAACATATCAGTTCTAATAATCGGTAAACCTAAATCAAAACCAATTATATTTACGCTTCCTTCATCTTTTAAGGATTTAAATTTACCTGTTAACGAGTCAATCGTTCCCGCAATAACGCCTGCATTTTTATCAAAGTCTGTTACAAACGAAACACCAACTTCTAAATTACTTATAACGGGTATAGATTTTGCACTTGTAAGCTTTAGTGGTCTAACATATCCACGTAAACCAAATACGCCAGCTTGTGCAAAATTGCCATATACAGATTCAAATCCAAACTCGTTAAAATCCATATCAAATTGAGCACCAATTTTTCTAGCGTCAAATGTTGGTGAATTGTTATACATATACATTATACTTCCGTGTCCTAATGTTGTATAATCTAATGCACCAACTTTAACATAAATTGGGTCATGTTTATGTCCATATCGTGCGTATCTTATAATGCTTAAATAATCTGTAAACTCATTATAATTTTCTTTTCTAAAATTACCTTTGCTATCAACAGCTAAATTTAAATCCAAACCAACTCCAAAATTTGCAAAACCAAATTCCGGTGTAATTCTAAACGAATAAAATGGTTGACCATCTACCCAGTTTAGTCCAAATCCACCCTGCATTAAACCTTCGTTTGGCTTTAAATTGCTGCTAAACTGTGCATTAATTAGCACGCTTGTTAATAAGAAGATAACGGCAAAAGTTTTTTTCATTATTACTCCAATATATTTATAAATTAATTTACAAAAATAAGACAATTTGATTTATTTTGTACAATATTTTTTAATCGTTGCTATTGATTGTAATTTAAATCACTTGATTTTACTTTTGTAAAACCATTTTTTTTATATAATTATTACCATCTACATTTAATTTATAAAAATATACCCCAGATGTAAATTCCCCCATATCAACATTTATTGTATAATTCCCCTTAGCCAAATATTGGTTAACTATTGTTTTTATTTTATTCCCCAATAAGTCGTAAATATCTAAAACCACATCTGCACTTTTATTAATATAAAAATCTATCTTTGTAGATGGGTTAAATGGATTGGGATAATTTTGACTTAAGTAATAATTTATATTTATTAATTTATTATCATCAACACTTGTAATTGTAACATCCACAGATAAAACAAACGAATATTTTGTATGCCCATCTAAATCCATTTGGTTTAATCTATAATAATACGTGCCAGATTGTGTAATCGTTGTATCTTCAAACGAATAATGCCACTGTACATAAGAAGTTCCATGTCCTTCTACAAAGCCTAAAGATTCAAATGTTGTAAAACCTTCATCTGTAGCACGTTCAACAAAAAAGCCATAATTATTAAGCTCGGTTGCTGTTCCCCACCTTAATAAAACTATACTACCATAAACATCTGCTTTAAAGTAAAGCAACTCTACTGGTAAATGTGGTGGGTCATCGGCTTTTATGGTAACATTTAATACAATTAATAAAAAAATAAGTATGTTTATTTTTAGTTTTTTCATATTACATTGCAAAGCCTAATATTATATATAAAATTGCTGTAATTATTCCCGCTAAAATTGCATAAGGTAATTGCGTTCTTACGTGATCAATCAAATCGGAACCGCAAGCCATACTTGTAATAAGTGTTGTATCGCTTATTGGCGAACAGTTATCACCAAATACTCCACCACCTAAAGCAGCTGCTATTGTTAATGGTACACTTGCACCTAATGTTGTTGCCATCGGAACACCTATTGGAATCATTATCGCAAAAGTTCCCCAACTTGTTCCTGTTGCAAATGCAACTACGCAACCAACTATAAATATTATTACCGGCACTAAACTTGGCGTTAACCAAGATTTTGTTAACTCTGCTATATATATTCCTGTTTTAAGCTCTTTGCACACTGTTCCTATTGCAAATGCAAGCATCATCAGCATTGCTAAAGGTATTAATGCGGAAATACCACTTATTACTATATCAATAGACTCTTGAAACTTAAAAATATTTTGCACTTTATAAAGTATTATACTTACAATAATAGAAGTTAAAACAGAAATTAACACGCTTGTGCTGCCACTACCAAGCCCAATTGCTGTTGCTGCCACTTGATACCACGCCATACTTTCCACATTCTTTACATTTGGATACCCAGTTACAATTAACATTACAGGCATCATTAGCACCATTATTGCAATCGGAATAAGCATATTAAATGCGCGTGGTGCAACTCCTTCTTTTCGTGTGGCTGCTAATGCATCTGTGCTTATTAACGGCTTTGCATCGTCATTCATTAATTTTCCGGTTAAGCGTGTCCTATCTTCAGCTTTTTTCATCGGTCCAAAATCTTTTTTGGATAGTATAAAAAATGCTATTAAACCTATAGCTATCATTGGATAAAAATTAAACGGAAATGCACTTACTAACACTTGAAACGGATTACTAAAACCTTGTGCTGCTAATAATCCCATTATATATGCACCCCACGCATTTAACGGTATTAATACACATGTGGTTGGAGACATTGAATGTGCTATATACGCCATCTTTTCTCGCGGTATTTTCAAATCATCAAAGATTGGTCTATATATTGAGCCGACTGTTAATATATTTATACTTGTTTCTACAAATACTATTAATCCCGTAAACATCGCCATTAATTGAACTAACACACGACTATTTAAAGAACGTTTTTTCTCTAAATTCTTTAAAAAATTATGCACAACACTTATAAATCCTTCTGTTCCACCACTTTTTTGCACAAATACTATTAATGCACCAACTAAACAACTAAACATTATCGTTCGTGTATTCCCTGCATCCTTAAAAACGTCTACTAATGCCTGTACAGTGTTAAATGTACCAAGTAATGGATTTCCTCCACTTAATATCAACCAACCAACCCAAATTCCTAATAACAACGAAATAAATACTTGCTTTGTTCTAATTGCTAATATAATTGCCAATGCCGGGGGTAATAAAGACCAAAATCCGTAACTTTCCATTCGCTTTCCTGTTTTTAAATAAAATCACTTTTCATTTTTACAAAATAGCAATTTTATTATTATTCTAAAACATTTTTCTTATTTTTTCATTATTTTTTTATGCATTATCAATTAAAAAAAATCCCCATCCTTGTTAAAGAATAGGGATTTTTAATTAGACTATTTAAATTTTATTATTTTGTTAATATCATCTTTTTGGTTTGGCTAAATCCATCACTAATTAATTGATAAAAATAAATGCCACTTGTTAATCCATTTGCGTTAAATTGTACCGTATGATACCCAGCTTCTAATTCCCCATTTATTAATGTTGCTATTTCTTCTCCTAACGAGTTAAATACAACTAATTTTACTTTAGAACTGTGAGGCATTGTAAAACTAATATTTGTAGACGGATTAAATGGATTTGGATAGTTTTGCTCTAGCGCATAATTATTTGGGTTGCTTACTTCAACTAAAATCTCTTTAGAGTATGTAAAGCTACCATCATAATCTAATTGTTTTAGTCTATAAACATATTTGCCTGCTTTGCTGGTTTCTTCTACAAAATAGTATTGATTTACTAAAGTTGTAGTTCCTGCACCTGATACAAAACCAATCTTATCCCAATTGTTTACGTCATCATAGCTTCTTTTTTCAATATCAAAACCACTGTTGTTTTCTTCGCTTGCAGTTATCCAATTTAACATAACTTTGTTTCCATTTGCAACTGCACTAAATGATGTTAACTCCACTGGTAATGCTTGAACGGCTAAAACACGCGGTAATGTACCATTTATTTTATAATTTATAGAATCACCCGCACCACCATATGGAAAAACTGTAAAGTAATATTTATTATTTTCTATTAAATTTGTAAAAGTAAAGCTACTTTGTGGATAAGACACATACACTGCTGCTTTTCCATCGTATAATACCGGATCTTGTGGGTATACTTCGCCATCTATTGGTAAAAAGTAATCATCTTTATCATATGCTATAATAAAATAGCCGGTTGGCGTTTTTGTGCCTGTGGAATTAACCCAAGATAAAGTTATAGATGTGCCATTAATTGCTGCATTTAAGTTAGTTGGATAGTTTGTTGGTTCTGCTGCAAAAACTGGATTTAATTTTGTTAACGTATTAAAATCAATATATTTTATATACTCTGGATGATCTATTAATGGATTTCTATTTTTTTGAATAGATTGCACATAATTTGTTCTCTCAATTTCGTGCTTACTTGGTGGGTCTTGTTTATGCCATGCAATTAATTGCTCTAAGCGCTGTGGTGCTTCACTTATAGATGGCAACCTTGTATTATTTAACCAATTAAAGTTCCAAGTATTTCCATTTATTCCATCATACTTTAAACTCATATATAAAATTGCGCGCGCAGCATCTCCTTTATGTTCTGCTCTTGGTTCATAAACAATTTCGTTTAAACTGTTTTTACCTAATTTCCCTTCCATAAATTGGTAAGTTACAGTAACAACATCTCCTAAAGGATGATTACTTCTTCTACCATTTGCGTTATTTTGATGCGTTGGGTATAAATGATATTGGTCTGCATATTCATCTGTGCTTTCGCTTGGGTATGTTGGCATCCAACTATGGCAAAATGTATGCTCGCGGCTCATTGTGCCCCATGTAAATGTACCACTATAAATATACTCGTAATTGCTATATACACAAAATACCGATCTCGTTCCATTACCATTATTTATAGATGCAAAATTTGCTATATTCGTTTCGTCAAATTGGTCGTAAGATATTTTTGTATAGGGGGACCTTATTCTCGCTTTTAAATCATTAACAAAATTTGGACTGTTTACATCAAGTGCATCGTAGTATGTACCCGCTTGCCCAAATAATGCACTTATTATAATAAAATTAAAAACTATTAAATAATAAAAACGCTTCATAAAAATTTCCTCTTGCAAGTTTTTAGCTTGCATTTTTATAATTATTAAAACTAATTAGCTTAGTAATATACTAAATAAATTTTAAGATTTAAAGGAAATTTTTAGTTAAGTTTAAGAGTTATTTTTAATATATTCTTCTAATGTGTCTAAACAAGATATATATTTAACATTTGCAAATTTATCTAATATTTCGTGCTTCCCTTCGCTTAAACCTTGCCCGCCTACTATTATTGGTAAATCTGGAAATCGCTCGTTTATTAATTCTACTTCTTTTATTAATCTTACTATATTTATATAAAAGTTTAGTGATAATGCTACTAAATCGGGCTTCTCTTCCTCTATAAGTCTTACTAATTCTTCTTTTGGTGTGTTTGCTCCTAAAAATATGCTGTGCCAGCCATTCAACTCAAAAATATCAGAAACTATTCTTGCACCTAATTCGTGGAATTCTTTATCTGTGCATGTTACTATTACCTTTTTATCTATTTTTGGTACTCGTAATATATACGGATAAATTAAACTTATTATCGTTTCTGTAATTTTAGTTGCTTGGTGCTCTCTTGCTATGCTTGTTCGGTCATTTTCCCATAATTGCCCAATCCTATACATAGACCGTTTTATTATGTCTGTGTATATTTCTTTTACGGGTACACCACTTTCTAATAGTGTTATTACTATTCGGGTGCATTCTTCTTTGTTCCCATCTAATAATGCAGATAAGTAATGTAAATAGTGTGATTCTAATATCATAATAATCGGACTTTTTAATATACTTTTTAACAAAATATATTAAAATAAAATTCCATTTAGTTACTATATTTTTCGTTTATTTTTTTTGCACCCAAATATGCTACATAAGTAAAAAATGGAGCGGCAAATACATCTATTGTATAGTGTACATGCTGTACTAAAACCAACACACCAATGCTTATTGTAAAAACAAGTAATATATTTTTTACTATTCTGTTTGTTACACATAAATATATTAAAAACATTGTTGCTGTGTGACCACTAAAAAATAGATCTTTTGTAAATGTTTTTCCTGTACTAAAAAAGGCAATAAAAGGATCTTGCAATATTAATATTGTTTGCGGTGGATTTAACGGTAGCAAAAACATACTTGTTACGCGCATACTTATCATTATTATATACGTTTGCATTGCTAACGTTAATCTTTTTGGTTGGTTTAATAAGGATATTATCCCTATTGGTAGCGCAGAGTACATTACTATAAATGTTACCCATGTAACATCTATTGGCTTAAATAAGCTTAATATAGGATCTTTTAGCGTATAACCTTCCCTTGTTTCGTTATATGCTAAATATTGAGTTACTAAAAATAATACTATAGAAATGATAATTAATGTTAATAAAAATGATAATTTAAATTTCTTATTTTTTAATTCACTTTTCCAAATTTTGATAATTTTTTCCAATTTTATTATATTTCCCTTAATTTTTTACAATTTTTTACATATTTTTAAATTACTGTTTTAGGCACAATTTTTGATATGTTTACAAAAAATTAAAAATTTTGTGAAACAATTTACTAAAAAAATGCGTCTAATTAAATAACAAAATAGGATTTTTGGATATAGATGAAAAAATTACTAACTATATTTATTATTTTAACTATTACTATTATTGCTCAAAATACATCCAACAACGTTTTTGGTTATAATGGCAAAATTCCAAAATCGGGTGACCAATCCGCTAACCAAAATAAACCCGTTGTTACTAAACTTAACGATGCAATTATTCCTAATAACTTTTTATTAGAGCAAAATTACCCTAACCCTTTTAACCCGGTTACTAAAATACAATTTAAATTACCTAAGGAGTCTAACATAAATTTATCTGTTTTTAATATGCTCGGTCAGTTGGTTACTACTATTTATAGCGGAAAGTTAGATGCTGGTACTCATTTTGTAGAGTTTGATGGCTCCGATTTGCCAAGCGGTATTTATTTTTATAGACTTGAAGCTGATAACTTTGTTCAAACTAAAAAAATGACCCTTATGAAGTAATTTTTACAGGTTATTTTAACTTAGTTAGTGTAATTTTAATTTTATAAAAAAATCCTCATTTAGCACTTAAATGAGGATTTTTAATTTTAAAGCCTAAACCAAAATAAAACAGTGTTTTAACAACCACCTTTTAATTTATTTTCTGGTATATCTTCTAATTCGCATGGCTTGCAAAAATATGTTGCATATTTATTATGCTCTAAAATTTTATTAAATGCTTTTAACCCTAAAGCTTCTGCTCGCGCCATTAATGGACCAGGCACAAAACTTGTTATTAACAGAAATATTTCCCCAACATTTAAATTAACAGATTCTGTTAATACTCTTGTTGCTGGGTGTATTCCTTTTGCTAAATCTTCTCTTGCATCATATGTTATAACAATTTTGCTTTCATCTAACCAACTTGGTGTTAATTCTTCGTTACTATTTACGTTTAATAAATCTAAACCAGCTTCTTTACGTAATGTATTTATAAAATCACCTAACGGAATATTTGCAATTTTTGCAGCTTGCTGTAATGTAGTTACTTTTGCAATATTTTCTCTAACAATATTATTTTTTAATACAGATAGTGCTGGTACAAGCTGAATTAATTTATCTTCAATTATAGGAAATCTTGCTAAAACTACATCTAATGTACTTTCTGGTACTATATCTAAATTTACGTGTGCCATTATTTTACTCCATTATTGTTAGTTTTATCATAACTAAGTATTCTTCTTTCTCCTTCTATTGCTTTATACCCGGCTATGTCTTGTGTTACTTCTAAAGTGCCAATGTAATTACCTTCTTCATCTCGCATTGCATAATATGCTATATGTACATATTTACCGCCAAAATTAATCCAAAATATTGCACTATCCTGCGCACCAGATTTAAAATCATCTAATATCTTATTTACTACATGTACACTGCTTGGTGGATGGCAAAATTGCACCTGCCTACCCAATATTGCTTTATTTCTATCAAATATCCTCTCTTTTCCTTGTGAAAAATATCTAACTTTATCATCTTTATCTACAAATGTTATATCTATTGGTAACGTATTTAATAATGTTTCTAATTCTTTTACGGTAAATGTTCCTGTAGATAATTTTATTTTCCCACTCTCGCTTTGCGTGTTTGTTTCTTCTACAATATCTGCTGGTTTCCATTTATCTTTTGGGGCTTCTATTGTGTAACCTATTTCATCACTCTGCTTATATATTTCGTACCACTCTATTTCGTTTAGTGTATCCATACACATTGGGAATAATATTTTTTCTTCTTTAAATATCATCTCCTTTATTGCTTCTATTGTTGGTTTTAATATTATTGCAATGTATCCTTTTAGCTCTTCTGCTGTTGCACTTTGTACTTGGGCAAATAACAAAAATACAGATTTCATAAACTTTCTTATTTCGTCATGCTTGCCCCACATTACTATTGGCGGACCAGTTATTTCGTATTTTTCTAAATAAGGAAATACCAAATTTTCTTTTCTTACATAATGTTTATCTATATCAGAAAGATTATTAAATATCTGCTTTATTTTTAATAATATATCATCCACTTTTTCGTTATTTTCTTTCTTTTCTACTTGTAAAAACAGGTCTTCTAATTTATTTATTTCTATTAATATTAAACTGTTTTCTCTTAAAAATGTATCTACAGGGTGCCCTGCTGGTGCAACTTTAGCCCCACTTAAATCTAAGTTTCCGCGTAGTGCTTGGCTGTGTAAATCACAATATTTTAGTATCTCTTCTGCTTTTATTCCTTCCTCTATTAATTCTTGCTCTGCCTGCACTACCTCTCCATAAGGTATGCTCCCCATTAGTTTAGCTAACTTTTGCTTTAGCTCTTCTACATCTTTACCCTGGTTTATTGCTTTCATTAGTTCTTTTAATTCAGCTATTCGCTGTTTGCTATTATTAATTATTTCGCTCATATCATTTCCTTTTATTTTTTTAAATCAGAATTTAAATTCTGATTACAAATATAATATTATTTTTCTCGTTTTACAAATAAATTATTTGTTTTTTATAATGCAAAAAAAAATCCCCATTATTTATTAATGGGGATTTTAGATAAAATAAAAGTTATATTTCTAATTACTTAGCAATAATCATCTTTTTGGTTTGGGTAAAGCCTTCACTTGTCATTTGGTAAAAATAAATGCCACTTGGTAAACCGCTTGCATTAAATTGCACTGTATGGAATCCTGCTTCTTTTACGCCATTAAATATAGTTTGAACCTCTTCTCCAAGTGAATTAAACAGTGTTATTTTTACACTACCTGCTTTAGGCATTGTAAAATTAATATTTGTTGTAGGGTTAAATGGATTTGGATAATTCTGTGCTAATTCGTAATTATCTAAATTTCCAACCGTTACGTTTACTACTTGGCTATACTTATATGTTCCATCATTATCCACTTGTTTTAAGCGGTAGCAATAGTTACCCTTTAATTTTGTTTGCTTATCTGTATATGTATAGTCTTTTATGCTGTTGCTATTTCCATAGCCTGGCACTTCTGCTATTGCTTCATATTCCCCTTCGTTTATGCTACGCTCTATAACAAACTTATTGTTGTTAATTTCTGTTGCAGTTTGCCAATTTAATATAACACCACTATTCAAATATTTTGCCGTAAACATCGTTAACTCTACGGGGAGAGGTGCATTACTCCAAGAAGTATCGATTCTAATTCCATCTATGACGCACTGAACTGAAGTTGTACTACTACCTTGCCTTAAGCCAATTGCATTTATTTGAGAAAGACTACCTGAATTATTAACTGTCAACAATGGTGTTCCTGCATCAATTTCACTGGAAGGAACGCCAGCAGTATCAACCCATAATTTAACTTGAGAATCTATTACATATTTAAGCATACACAAATAAACTTGATTTTTGTTAAAATTTGTCGATGAATAAGTACCTGTGCTATTATTGGACACACCAAAATTAACTTTATCAGATACAATTCTTACAAATAAACGCGCTGCAAAACTGGTAAAATTTGTTGGTGAATTTCGATTTCCTATGTGAATGACATAATCGCCGGTTTTGGATGAAGCCCCGTCTGTTACTTTAATTAAAAAAGAATAATAAACCGTTTTACCCGTACCCGAAACAACGTTAAAACCTCTATTTACATCTTCCCCCCCCAAATTATCAACTTTAGCCGCATTACCTATATTACTTCCAGCATATCCACTATATGTTAACCCTTCAACAACTTTAACTGGGTTTGTGCCACTACCACTATGAGCAGTCCATCCATTATCAGTCAATTTTGAATCTAAGGAATAGTCAAAATTATCACTAAACAAAGGTTGTGCTAAGCCAAATTTAGCAACCAACATTATTACAAAAAGTAAAACTATTTTTTTCATAACTTACCTATAATTAAATTAATTAAAACGTTTACAAAAAATAAATAAAAAAAACTTAACAACATTTAAAATAATTGTTAAGTTTACATTAACTTTTAATTTACAAAATTATTTTAAACTTTGCAACTTTTCTTTTAACAATTTAAAAGCTTTTCCTCTGTGGCTAATTTTATTTTTTTCATCAGTGGTTAATTCAGCTAAAGTTGTGTTAAAGCCATTTGGCTTAAAAATTGGGTCATAACCAAAACCATTTGCTCCGGTTTTTGTTTTTACAATTTCCCCATTAAGTTCGCCTAAAACGCTAATGTAATTAGTGCCATCATAATAAACTGCGCAGCAGTAAAAAGCAGCTTTGTGTGGTTGTGGGTAACTTTCAAGTTCATTAAGCAACTTGTTGTTGTTGTCATCGTAAGTGCAGTTTTCTCCCGCATATCTTGCACTATAAACACCAGGTTTACCATTAAGTTGTTCAACACCTAATCCGCTATCATCTGCAATAACTGGCATTTTAAACCTTTGGTAAACAGCAAAAGCTTTAATTTTTGCGTTATCTTCGTAAGTTTCACCATCCTCAATAATCTCTGGAAAATCTGGGTAATTACCTAAGTAATCCACTTCATAATCAAAAAAAATATCACTAACCTCTTTATATTTTCCTTTATTATTAGTAGCAAAAATAATCTTCTTTTTCATAGAAATTAAATCCTATTTAACAGTTCGTTTAACATAACTTTTGCATTAGCAAACAATTCGTCTTTATCATAAACTAAGGAATTACCATCTTTAACAACATATCTGCCATCAATTAATACGTGCTTAACGGTTTCCTTACCACTTGCATAAACAATATTACTATATATATTTTCATCGTTATCAAGCAAAGCTTTATCTGGCATGTTTAAATCTAAAAGCACAAGGTCTGCCTTTTTACCAACTTCAACTGAACCGATTTCATTCTCAAGATGCAAAGCTTTAGCTCCTTCTATAGTTGCAAGTTTTAACGTTGTTTTAGCATCCATTACAGTACTGCCATGTATTGGTTTTTGAATTAAAGCAGCCAAACGCATTTCTGTAAAAGCGCTTAAATTATTGTTACATGGGGCACCATCTGCACCTAAGCTAACACTAATTCCTTTGCTTAAGTAATAAGGAATATTAGCAATACCACTACCAAGCTTTAAGTTAGAAGAAGGGCAATGTGCAACACGTGTATTAGTTTCCTTAAGCATTTCGGTTTCACTTTCGTTTAAGTGGATGCAGTGCGCTAGAACTGTTTTATCGTTAAGTGCACCTATACTATTAAAAAAATCAACATTTTCTTTTCCATATTTTTTTCTAACAGCAGCAATTTCATCCTTATTTTCTGATGAATGCGTGTGATACAACGAACCAGGCAGCTCGCTAACTAATTCTGCTGTTTCTTTAAGCAAATCATAACTGCAGGAAAGAGCAAAACGGGGTGCATAAGCATATTTTACTCTATCAGTTTTTGTATTGTGATATTCCTTAGCAAGTTGCATACTATAGCTTAAACTTCTTTCTTTAGTCTCCTTAAATTTGGGGACTAAATCATTTTCATCAATCATACACTTGCCAGAAAATCCTCGCATACCGCTACTAATCATCTCTTCAAAAACTGCTTCCATATGGTTAAGCGTCCCCATATCCAGCAAAGTTGTTGTACCGCTTGTTTGTAGCTCGTAAATTCCAAGCATTGCACTATATATTAAAGAATCATAATTATGTGCATTTTCAAATAAAAATATCTTTTTGCCAAGCCAATCTAAAAGCTCTAAGTCATCAGCAAGTCCCCTAAACATCGTTTGGCATAAATGTATATGCGTTTGAACAAATCCCGGTATTAAAGTTAAATTATTGTAGTTAACAACATATTTGTTATCTTCGGGCTTAATATCTTTAGTTGGGTAAATATTGGTTATAATATTATCTACTATTTCTACAGCGTAATTTCTTAAAATTTCATCTTTTTTGTTAACAGTAACTATTTCTTTTGGAACAATAATAATTTTACTCATCTTTCTTCTCAATTTCGTTATAAAGTTCATCTAATTTTTCCATAGCATACCTTAAATGTGGAATAACAATAGAACCACCCACAATAAGTGCTATGTTAAATGCTTCATAAAATTCTTGCCTTGTCGTACCTTCTGCAACGCACCTATCTAAATGGTATAAAATACAATCATTGCACCTTAAAACCATAGATGCAACCAAACCCATTAACTCTTTCATTTTAACAGGTAGTGCGCCTTCTAAATAAGCCTTATTATCTAATGCAAAAAATTTCTTAAAATCTAAAAATCCAGAATTTAAGATTTTATCATTCATCTCTTTTCGATATAATCTAAATTCTTCAACACTGTTTTTCATTTATCTCTCCTTCTAAGTTTTCTTTAATTCTATTGAACTCTTTTGCCAAGTAAACACCCGTAATGCTTTTTGCATTTTGTAAAATTTCTTCAGGTGTTCCAGTAGCAATCACTTCACCCCCATTTTCTCCCCCTTTAGGACCTAAATCTATAATATAATCTGCTATTTTAATTACGTCCAAATTATGCTCTACAACTATAACAGTGTTCCCTTTATCCACAAGTTTATTAAGCACATCCATAAGAATTTTAACATCCTCAAAGTGTAAACCTGTAGTAGGTTCATCCAAAATATAAACTGTTTTACCTGTGCTTATTTTGCTAAGTTCTGTGGCAAGTTTAACCCTTTGTGCTTCTCCACCGGATAGTGTAGTAGCTTGTTGCCCCAATTTTATATAACCTAAACCAACATCATTAATAGCCTCAATTTTTCGCTTAATTCTTGGCAAATCTTCAAAAAATTCTAGTGCTTCGCTAACTGTCATATCAAGCACTTCGCTTATATTTTTACCTTTGTAAATAACTTCTAAAGTTTCGTTGTTATATCTTTTGCCTCCACAAGTTTCGCACTTTACGTAAACGTTAGGTAAAAAATTCATTTCAATTTTCATTAAGCCATCGCCTTGGCAAGTTTCACACCTACCACCAGAAACATTAAAGCTAAATCTACCCGGTCCATAGCCGCGCACTTTGCTTTCCGGTAACTGTGCAAATAGGTCTCTTATATGCGTAAATAATCCCGTATAAGTTGCAGGGTTAGAGCGTGGAGTTCTGCCTATAGGTGATTGGTCTATTTCTATAACCTTATCTATATATTCCAACCCTTCAACTTTTTCGTAAGGTAATGGAATATCCATCGTTCCATAAACGTGTTTTTTTAATATTCTAACTAAAGTTTCATTAACTAAAGTAGATTTTCCGCTTCCACTTACACCAGTTACACATATAAATGTACCGAGTGGAAACGATACAGCAATATTCTTTAAATTATTTCCCTTAGCACCATAAATGGTTAAATATTCCCCCTTCGGTTTTCGCCTTTCTTTTGGTATAGGTATATTTAGTTTATCAATTAAATAACTATAAGTTAAGCTATCTTTTGGTTTATCGTTATATAAATTATCCTTATAACCGCTAAAAATTACTTTACCACCATGCTCGCCCGCACGCGGTCCAAGGTCTATAATATAGTCACTGCTTTCTATAGTTTCCCTATCATGCTCTACAACTAAAATTGTGTTCCCTAAATCCCGCAAATTTTTAAGGGAATTAATCAGCTTATCGTTATCGCTTTGGTGCAATCCAATGCTTGGTTCATCCAAAACATATAAAACACCGGCTAATTGTGTTCCTATTTGTGTAGCTAGCCTAATTCTTTGAGCTTCGCCACCACTTAAAGTTTTGGCACTTCTATCAAGCGTTAAATAATCTAATCCAACATTAAGTAAAAACTCTAGCCTCTCTCTAATTTCTTTTAATATTGGACGTGCTATTATTTTATTATTCCCCGTAAATTCTAAATTATCAAAAAATTCCTTTGCTTTATTAATTGATAAAGCAGAAACCTGGCTAATGTTTAAGTTATTAATTTTAACAGCAAGTGGCTCTTTTTTTAAGCGCTCTCCATTGCAAACAGAGCACTTTTTTGTAGACATAAAACTTTCTGCTTTTTCCCTTAAGCTATCGCTGCTTGTATGGTTGTATTGATCCCAAATATAATTAAAAACTCCCCTAAAGCTTAAGGAAAGATTAGTTGTTACACCACTTGCAAATGTATACTTTATTTTTGTAGCTTTTTTACTTCCATATAGCACAATATCTAAAAACTCTTTTGGTATTGTATTAATTTTTTGATAGAGTGAAAAACCTAATTGCTTTGCTACTGCTTCTAACTGATTATAAAAATACATATCCCGCTTTTCACCTAAAGGAACAATCCCACCTTCTGCAATACTTTTTTCAGCATCTGGTATAACTAAATCTAAATCAATTTCCTTCTTTTCTCCTAAGCCATCGCAAGCTGTGCATGCACCATAAGCAGAGTTAAAAGAAAATGAATTTGGAGAAAGCTCTTCAAAACCTATGTTACAGTAATGGCATGCAAATATTTTGCTATAAACAAAATCTTCACCTTCACTATTAATTATGCAATAACCTTCACCTCTATTTAATGCAATTTCTACACTTTCTCTTACTCTAATAATAGCATTCTCTTTAACGCTAATTCTATCTACTACAAGCTCAATATCATGTTTTTGATATCTGCTTAGCTTCATATCGTCTGATATTTCTTGTATTTCACCATCTACTCTAACTTTAGTAAAACCTTCTTTATAAAGCGTGTTAAATAGCTCTTCATAGTGTCCTTTTCTTCCCTTAATTAAGGGCGCAAGCACAATTATTTTTTTATTATTAAACTTGGTTAAAATGTTATCAATAATTTCATCAGTGCTCTGTTTTTCAACTGGTCTACCGCATTGGTAGCAGTGCACAGTACCAACTTTGCTATAAAGCAAGCGCATAAAATCGTAAATTTCGGTTACTGTTCCCACTGTAGAGCGTGGATTATGCGATGTAGATTTTTGCTCAATCGATATTGCTGGGCTTAATCCTTCTATTAAATCTACTTCCGGCTTTTCCATTAAATTTAAAAACTGGCGCGCATATGGCGATAGCGATTCTATATATCGCCTTTGCCCTTCTGCATATATTGTATCAAATGCAAGTGTGGATTTTCCACTTCCCGATAAGCCTGTTATTACTGTAAATGTATCCCGTGGAATTTCTAAATCTATATTTTTTAAGTTGTGTTCACGCGCTCCGCGTATTATTATTTTTTCGCTGTTTTCCATATTTGGTTAGTATAAAAAGTTTAAACTTTTAATTATAACTAACTAAACAAAAAAAATCAAATATTAATTCTTATTTTTTTATCTGTTTTATTTTTAAGTAATGTTTATTACATAACTTATAATAAAATAAACTAAATTTTTGCACTAATTATTAAACAAAAAAATTCGATAATAATTAATGAAATAAAAACATTTTATTTATTAAAATTGTTTAAATTTTGTAAAAAAAATTGTATTTTAGTTAGTTAAATTTTTTTTAATTAGTAGTTATAAAAAAGTGGAAGCAAAAAAAGAAAGATTAATATTTATAGACCTTATGAGAGCTTTTGCAGTGTTGCAAATGGTTCAAGGTCACACAATTAACGCATTATTAAGCCCAGAATATAGAACTTTGGACTCTGGGTTCTTTTATATTTGGCATACAATACGTGGTTTTACGGCACCAATATTTATGTTTACATCTGGCTTAGCATTTACTTATTTATTACGTAGTGCTAATGCACCATTTTGGCAAAACCCAAGAATAGTAAAAGGTTTAAAAAGAGTTGGTTTACTATTATTTTTAGGTTACTTGCTCCGTTTCCCTTTTACACATTTATTAAACATTTCCGACATATCCTTTGGTCAGTGGCTTACTTTTTATACAGTAGACGCATTACATTTAATTGGTTTTGGATTACTATTTGTTATAATTTTAAGCATCATTGCAGAAAAATTTAAGATTTCTGACAATATAGTATTTTTAAGCGGTGCTTTGTTCTTTTTCTTATTAGCTCCTACCGTGCTTACATCAGAAAGCGTAAACAGCTTACCTTTAGTTATCCGTAACTATTTTTCAGATAAATTTGGTTCGCTTTTCCCATTATTCCCTTGGGCTGGTTATGTTTTATCTGGTGCTCTTTTAGGTAGCTTTATTGCTCAAAATAAAGAGTTGGTTAAATCTAAAGTATTTAGTTATAACTTAGTATTTTATGGAACACTTTTCGTTTCGCTATCTGTAATAATTAGCCAATTAAGCGTACATGGTTTAATTGAAGACCTTTATTGGGTGGAAATTATTAAACTTGTTGCATTACGTTTAGGTGTTGTAATTGCTCTTTATGGCGTTGCAACTATTATAGAAAAGAAGATGAATTATTGCCCACAAATTATAAAGCTTTTAGGCGCAAACACCTTATTAATTTATGTTGCCCATTTATTACTTTTATATGGTTTTGCTTACTTCCCAGGATTTGAAAAAATATTAGGAACAAACCTTAGCTCGGAATTAGCATTAATTTCTGCAATTGCAATGATTATAGCCATGGTAGTAATGGTAAAGCTAAATTCCAAGTTAAAATATGTAATAAAACGATAACTAAGTTAAATCTATGAGAAAATCGGAAGCGACTAACCCTTACCCCAAAGAAGAAGAGAAAAAGCTTGATAACGCTTTACGACCTTATAGATTTGACGAGTTTTTAGGGCAACAAAAAATAATAGAAAACTTTAAAGTGTTTATTGGAGCAGCCAAAAAACGTGGCGAAGGCTTAGACCATGTGCTGCTTACTGGACCACCGGGCTTAGGTAAAACCACACTTGCTAATATTATTGCCCACGAGATGGAAACGTCTATTAAAATTACAAGCGGTCCTGTATTAGAAAAACCGGGAGATTTAGCCGGTTTACTTACTAATATGGAAGAAAATTCCGTCCTTTTTATTGATGAAATCCATCGGCTTTCTCCTTTAGTGGAAGAATATTTATACTCCGCTATGGAAGATTTTAAAATTGATATTATGATAGATACCGGACCAAATGCGCGCAGCGTTCAAATTAAACTACCCCATTTTACTTTAGCTGGGGCAACTACACGCGCAGGTTTATTAACTGCCCCTTTACGAGATAGGTTTGGTATTAAAGTACGTTTAGATTACTACACTGCAGATATTTTACAAAATATAGTTAAACGCTCTGCCAAAATATTGGGCATTAAAATAGATGAAGACGCCGCTTACGAAATTGCTAAACGTAGCCGCGGCACACCAAGAATTGCTAACCGCTTACTTAAAAGAACTAGAGATTTTGCGGATTATGAAAATAAAAACGTTATAGATTTATCCATCGCTAAAAAAGCTTTACTTGCTTTAGATGTTGATGATTTTGGTTTAGATGAAATGGATAAAGATATAATTTTAACTATTATAGAAAAATTCAACGGCGGTCCAGTCGGCTTAAATAACCTTAGCGTATCTGTTAACGAAGACCCCGGCACTATAGAAGAAGTTTACGAACCGTTCTTAATTCAGCAAGGGTTTATTATGCGCACACCACGCGGGCGAGAAGCTACTGAACTTGCATTTAAACACTTTGGCAAAACTTTTAAACGTAAAGAAAGAAACGAAGTTATAGACCCCATTTTTTAAAAGAGGATACTTTTTTGATTACCTTTAATTCTTTTACTATTGGAAATAATAACCCTTTTGTTTTGTTGGCTGGACCATGTGTGGTTGAAAATAAAGATATAACATTTTTTACAGCCGAAAAAATTAAAAATATTACTAACAAATTAAACATCCCCTTTATTTTCAAATCAAGTTATAAAAAAGCTAATCGAACTAGCCTAAACTCTTTTATTGGTTTAGGTGATGAAGAAGCTTTACAAATTTTAGCTAATGTTAAAAAAGAGTTTAACGTTCCTGTAGTTACAGATGTTCACTCTGTAGAAGAAATAAATATGGCAGCAGAAGTTGCAGATATTTTACAAATCCCCGCTTTTTTATGTAGGCAAACCGAGCTTTTACTTGCAGCAGGAAAAACAAATAAAGCAGTTAACGTTAAAAAGGGACAGTTTTTAGCCCCAGAAGATATGAAACATGCAGCAGAAAAAATAGAATCTACAGGCAATAAAAAAATTATGTTAACAGAAAGAGGAACAACTTTTGGTTACCATAATTTAGTAGTAGACATGCGCTCGTTAGTGATAATGCGCTCGCTTGGTTATCCAGTTGTTATGGATGCCACACACTCTGTTCAAATGCCAAGCAGTGGAAACGTTACAGGCGGCAACCCAATTTACATCCCATATTTAGCTAAAGCCGCTGCCGCAGTTGGTATAGATGCTTTATTCTTAGAAGTGCATCCAAATCCAGAAAAGGCACTTAGCGATGCCGCTAGCCAACTTAAATTAGATAACTTAGAAAGTTTACTTATTGATGTTAAAAAAATTGATGATATTGTTAAACAAAAAAATTAAAGTATGAAATACACTAATAAAGAACTTGTAGAAATTGGTAAAAAAGTAATAAAAATAGAAGGTGACGCAATTTTAGAACTTGTGCCTCGCGTTGATGAAGAATTTGCTAAAGCTGTTAAATTGATTTATAAATCTAAAGGACGCGTTGTTTTTACGGGTATGGGTAAAAGTGGATTAATTGCGCGCAAAATAGTTGCCACTATGAATAGCACCGGCACCGCAGCAATTTACATGCACCCAACAGATGCCACACATGGCGATTTAGGCATGGTTCGCAAAGATGATATCGTGATTTTAATTTCTAAAAGTGGTTATACTGAAGAGCTTTTTAACCTTGTTCCCCTATTTAAAAGGATTGGTGTTCCTTTAATTATGATGACAGGCAATCCAAATAGTAAAATTGCTAAAGAATGTGACATAGTTTTAGATTGTGGCGTTAAAGAAGAAGCATGCCCATACGACTTAGCACCAACTGCTTCTACAACCGCCGCTTTAGTTATGGGTGATGCGCTTGCAATTGTTCTTTTAGAAATGCGCGGCTTTACCGCAGAAGATTTCGCCCTGCTTCACCCTGCCGGCTCACTTGGTAAACGTCTTTCCTTGCGTATTTCAGAAATTATGTATACCGGTAAAGATGTTCCTATTGTTAATGAAGAAACTTCCCTTAAAGATACTATTATTGTTATTACAAGCAAGCGACTTGGTACAACTGCCGTTGTGGATAGCCAAAATAAATTAACTGGTGTTATTACAGATGGTGACTTGCGCCGCTTATTAGAAAAAACTTCCTCCATCGAAAATCTGAAAGCAAAAGATATAATGTCCAAAAATCCTAAAACTATTAGTAGTGAGTATCTTGCCTCTTTTGCTTTACAGCAAATGGAAAAGTTTAATATTACTTCTTTAATTGTTATCGATAACGATAATTACCCAATTGGTATTGTTCACCTTCACGATTTGGTTAAATTAGGATTGCAAACAAGATGAAATATCTTAAGATTTTAGTTTTACTTTTGCTTTTGCTAAATTTTTGCACCGAAGAAAAAGTTAAACCAAAAACCGAAAGTATTACTTCTAAAAATATTCCTATACAAGAAAGTTTTAATTCTAAAGTCTATTTTTCAGAAGATGGAAAACTTAAAGCTATACTATATGCAGACCACCTAAAAATGTATGATGAGCCGAAAGTTACTTTGCTTGAGGGGGTTAAAATAGAGTTTTTTGATAAACAAGAAGTTAAAACTACTACTTTAACAAGCAAATATGGCAAAGTGGATGACGTTACTAAAAACATGTACGCATATAATCATGTAGTTGCTGTTAACGATAGTGGAGTTACATTAAAAACCGAAGAACTTATGTGGCGAAATAGCGATAGAAAGATAACAAGCGATAAATTTGTTGAACTTACTAGCGATAAAGAAAATATTAAAGGTTATGGATTCGAAAGTGACCAATCTTTAAAGAATTACACAATTTACAATATAACTTACTCTACAGTTTTTTCGGGCAATAATAATGAATAAATATATAATTTTACTACTTTTGTTTTATAGCTTTATTTTTGCCCAAAATAAAAATTTACCCGTTGTTGTTATTGGGGATAGTTTAGTTGGTAGAACTATAGATGGCGTAAAAATGCGCGAAGTAATTGGAAACGTTATTATTACGCAAGGTGACGTTAAAATTACTTGCAAGCATGCAATTCAAAATATAGATAAAAACGAAGCGCAGTTAATTGGTGATGTTGTTGTTACTCAAGATACTGTTACAATTAAAACCCCAATGGGATATTATGATGGAAATAACAGGATTGCGTTTTCCAATAGTGGCATTAGCTTAAATGATACTCACATAACATTAAATGCT
This sequence comes from uncultured Melioribacteraceae bacterium, assembly GCA_964652025.1. GTDB lineage: Bacteria > Bacteroidota > Ignavibacteria > Ignavibacteriales > Melioribacteraceae > JAEXOD01. The sequence goes on along the minus strand of CAZYZX010000007.1, from coordinate 116,356 downwards.
ATTAATGGCTATTATTACTTTAACGAAAAACGCGCTTACTTTTATAATAGTGTAAATCTTTTTGATAAATTTAATAAGCTAAATAGCGATAAACTTACTTATTACCACAACACAAACCAAGCTGTAGCTGTTGGTGCAGTAGAAATTAGAGATACTGCCAACATTATTTATGCAGATAGTTTAATCCACTACCGTAATACTAAAACATCGTTGGCATTTAAAAATATAATTTTAACCAATAAAAATAATTCCGCTTTTATTTTAGGCAATTACTTAGAAAACTATGCAGATAGTGGTTACACAAAAATTACCGATTCACCATTTTTAATGCAAATTGATACCGCAAAAAATGGCACATTAGACACCCTATTTTTAATGTGCAAAGTTTTAGAAAGTTTTAAAGATAGCACCGAAACAACATTTATTGCACGGGATAGCGTTAAAGTTTATCGAACAGGCTTTGCATCAATTAACGATTTAAGTTATTACTATAAAAACCAAAATAAATTATTTACATATAAATTAAACGATGACAGCCCCCAACCAATAATTTGGTACGAAGAAAACCAAGCTACTGGAGATACTATTTTTGTATTTATTAAAAATAATGCATTAGACTACGCAGAAATAAACAATAAAGCTTTGCTAATTTCTAAAGTTAAAAATTACGATTTTAGATTTAATCAAGTTTCTGGCGATAAAATTAAAATGTATTTTAATGATACAACAATTACAAAAACTGTAATTATTGGTAAAGTTTTAAGCATTTATTACACCTTTGAAGATAGCACCGCAAAAGGACTTATTAAATCATCTGCAAATAGCGCGACCATATATTTTGAAGATAAAAAAATAAACGAAGTAAAACTATATAATCAGGCTATTAGCGAGTATCACCCAGAAAAATTAATTTTAGGTAAAGAAAAAGATTTTACACTGCCAACATTTAAAATATTAGGAAATAAACCAGAAAAAGACTTATTTTACAAACGATTAAAAAATAATTATTAGTATGGATTTATATACACTACGAAGTGAAAATTTAGTAAAAGTTTACAAAAAACGTGCTGTTGTAAATAAAGTATCAGTATCTGTTAAACAAGGAGAAGTTGTTGGACTATTAGGTCCTAATGGTGCCGGCAAAACCACCACCTTTTACATGACTGTGGGGATGATTTCTCCCGATAGCGGGAAAGTATTCCTAAATGATATTGATATTACTAAAGAACCTATGTATAAACGCGCTAAAAAAGGAATAGGCTACTTACCGCAAGAAGCATCTATTTTTAGACGTTTAAGCGTAGAGGATAATATAATGGCAGTTCTGGAATTAATGAAATACACTAAAGAAGAAAGAAAATCTGAATTAGAACGATTGTTAAACGAGCTTAGCATTAGTCACATCCGTAAAAATCTTGGGTACCAATTAAGTGGTGGTGAAAGAAGACGTACCGAAATTGCCCGCGCTCTTGCCTCTAAACCAAAATTTATTCTTTTAGATGAACCTTTTGCGGGGGTTGACCCAATTGCTGTTGAAGATATTATGAAAATTGTTCATAACCTTAAACATAAGGGCATTGGTATTTTAATTACAGACCACAACGTTCACGAAACTTTAAGCATTGTGGATAGAGCTTACATTTTAATTAATGGACAAATTTTTAAGGAAGGAACTGCAGAAATTTTAGCCGAAGATACAGAAGTTAGAAAACTTTACTTAGGTGAAAACTTTAAGCTAGATAGATACGTCTAAACCATAAAAAATTTATTTATGAAAAAGAATTCAAAAATAATTTTAGCATCTAGCCTTATTTTATTAATTTCTATTTTTATTATTTTACTATTAAACAAAAAAGCTAATCCTTATAGTGATGTTGTTTATAAAGTTACGCCCGATAGCATTAAAACATTAGCTAAAAATCTTTTAAAAAATCAAGGTTTTAATGTAAAAGAAGATTTAATTATTGTAAGTATAAAATCCAATCCAAAGTTTTTAGATTATCCAATAAATAATACATATTATTCTAATTTACCAGATTCTATTAAAACCAATATTCCCGCTTATTTTTATAGTGTAAATGTAGATAGAAATAATATTTTTAATGATATAATATCTGGCGATAAAGAAAAAGTACTTAAAGCGTTATGGAGTCAAATACAGCTTTCTTTCACCTTAGATGGCAGCTTAATTGAATATGAACTTAATTTAGATGATACCTTAAAAACTAATCCTATTGCCTATGATGTAGCAATAAATAAAGCAACAAATTTTCTTAACCACTATACTAAATTTAACGTTAATAATTTAGATACTAATTTTACTATTAATAATACTTCAACAAAAAAACAATTTAGTGTATCTCTTTCTAATAAAGGTTTTAATAGTAATGTAATTGTAGATAATCAAAAAGAAGAGAAAAGTAATTATCATTTCCAAGGCAAGTTTTTTAATCCTCAGTTAAAAGATACAATTAATGTTATAGTTAACATTGCCGGAAATTATATAACAAAATTTTATCTACGTTCAAATAAAGTAGATTCTAATGATAAAAAACACTCTGCAATTGGGGAATTATTAAGCTTTTTTGTTTATTTAATTATAGTTATTGGGTTAGTTATTAGCGCATTTAAGCGTTACAGAGCTTACGAAATTGGCTTTAAAAACTCTATATTTATTGGTTTATTTGGCGCTTTATTTGTTGTTATTAATCTTGGTTATGGTAGAATTTCTACAAGTTGGGATTTCCTTTTTCCAATTACTTTAGCGTTCATATTTTCATTTGGTGGTTATTTATTAGTATCAGCAGTGGCAGAGTCTTACCTTAGAGAAATATGGAACGAAAAACTTTTTTCTTTAGACTTAATTATCAATGGCTATTTATTGCATAAAAAAATTGGTAAAGCAATACTAAGGGGCTTTTCCTTTAGCTTTGTTTTAACAGCAATTTATTTTGTAGTAATTTATTTGCTTAAAAATATAACCACTTTTTCTTTTATTTTATTTAAGGAAGAACTAACACTTAATAGTAATATTTTATTTGTAATATTACCCTTTGCAAAATCTGTTAATATAATTTTATTCCCATTTTTAATTGTGTTCCTTTATTTAGGTAGCATACTTAAAGAACGCATTAAAAGTAAATATATCGTAATTTTATTAGTATCAATAATATGGACCTTAACTAGCAATGTTAACACATCTCCTTTCTTAATAAGTTTTATTCCACAATTTATTATTGGCATAACTTTATTTTTAGTTTTTTACAAATACGATGTATTAACTTTATTTATTACCCTCCTTTTATTTTTTGCTAATATTTTTATTTTTTGGTTTCTATTACTACCAGAAAATTTTATTATTTATATTATAATTTTTTATGTAGCCTTATTATTATTTGCACTTATTGCTTTATATAGTAAAACATACATAGAAGATTTAGCCAAGATCACTCCAAAATTTCAAAAATATATTTCCGAAAGACAAAGAATGCAAAGCGAGCTTGCTATAGCAAGAGAAGTGCAAAGGTCTTTTTTACCACAAAATGACCCAAATTTTGAAGGGTTAGATATTGCAGCTAAGTGTATTCCCGCTTACGAAGTTGGTGGTGATTATTACGACTTTATTAAATTCCCCAACCAAACTTACGGTATTGCTATTGGTGATGTTTCCGGCAAAGGAACTAAAGCTGCTTTTTATATGACTTTAACAAAAGGTTTTTTAAAAGCTACTGCTCGCTTTAGTGTAAAGCCTGCTGCGTTACTAAAGGATTTAAACTCTATGTTTTTTGAAAATGCCGAAAGAGGTAATTTTATAAGCATGATTTTTGCCCTCTTTGATATGCATAATAAAAAATTTACTTTTGCTCGCGCTGGGCATACTCCTATTATTTATAAAAATGCAAACAAAAATGCTACTTTCTTAAAACCAAGTGGAATTGCATTAGGACTTGAAAGAGGCGAAATTTTTACCAAAACTATTAACGAAGTATCATTTAATTTTGATAATGGTGATTATTTTATATTATTTACCGATGGTGTTAGTGAAGCAGAAAATACTAAAAAAGAAGAGTTTGGACTTGATAGAATTATAGAAATAATTAATAAATACAGTTATAGCACCGCTACAGAACTATTAGACTTAATAGAAAAAGAAATAAGTAAGTTTTGCGGTAAAGCAAAACAACACGATGATATGACACTAATAGTTATAAAAATTTTGGATACTAAAGTTTAATATCACTTAAAGGGAATTTCGTTCTGCGCATACTATGTACTTTATTAACAACAGGTAATTGCACTTCTTTATTAACCGCTTTTTCAAATTCATCCCTAAAACGTTGAATAAAGAATTTAACAGGCCAAGCAGCAGCATCACCTAAAGCACAAACAGTATTACCTTCTATGTTATTAGCAACACTAATTAATAAATCCAAATCTGCCGATGTACCTTTACCATCGCCTATTCGTTTAAGTGTCTTTAGCATCCAACCGGTCCCTTCTCTGCATGGTGTACACTGTCCACAACTTTCATGATGATAAAACTTAGCAATTCTAATTAATACTTTTACTAAATCTGTATCTTCATCCATCACCATAACACCACCAGTTCCTATAGCAGAACCAACTGCTTTAAGGGACTCTGCATCCATCCTAACACCTTCTAAACTATCACCACGTAATGGTGGCATACTGCTACCACCCGGTATAACACATTTAACCTTTTTATTACCCGGTACACCACCCGCAACATCATAAATAAGCTCTGTTAATAAAATACCTGTTGGCAGCTCGTAAACACCTGGTTTATTTACGTGTCCACTTATTCCAAAAAGCAATGTACCCGGATGCTTTTGCGCACCAATAGATGAAAACCATTCCCAACCTTTTTCTATTATTTTTGGCACATTGGTTATAGTTTCTACGTTATTAATTGTTGTTGGCATACCCCATAAACCTTTTTGCGCAGGGAATGGAGGTTTTACCCTTGGATATCCACGATATCCTTCAATAGAATTCATTAAAGACGATTCTTCCCCACAAATATAAGCACCAGCACCTTTATGTATATATATATCACAATAAAAATCGGTACCATATTTTTCGCGCATCTTTTCCCCAACAAACCCATTTTCATATGCATCGGCTAAAGCAACATGCATTAAATTAATCCATTTGTGGTATTCACCACGTATATATAAATATGCTTTTTGCGCACCAATTGCATAGCAGGAAATAATAATACCCTCTATAAGTTGATGAGGGTTATATTCAAAAATTTGACGATCCTTAAACGAACCCGGTTCGCTTTCATCTCCATTAATGGCTAAGTATTTTACTTTAGCAGTTTTTGGCATAAAAGACCATTTAAGCCCAGTCGAAAAAGCGGCTCCTCCGCGTCCGCGTAAGCCAGATTTTTTTACTGTATCTATAATATCGTCCGGACTCATTCCAAATGCTTTTTTAGCAGCATTATAACCGCCATTTTCTAAATAAACTTCTAATTTGTGTAAGTTAGGTATATCGGGTATTACTATTTTCTCTGTCATTTGCAAGCATCCAAAATTTCTAAAACTTTTTCTTTAGTTAAATTCTCGTAAAATTGGTCATTTATTGCAATCATAGGAGCATAACCACATGCACCCATACATTCTACTTCTTCTAATGAAAATTTACCATCCTCAGAAGTTTGCATATGGTCTAAGCCTAATTTTTCTTTTACTGCATCCCAAATTTCATATGCACCCCGTAACATACAAGAAACATTTGTACATACTTGGACGTGATATTTTCCCATCTTTTTAGTAAAATACATTGTGTAAAAAGTAACCACACTTAACACTTGTACTTTATCTATATTTAAAACTGCGGCTATTTCTTCCATAACTTCTTCTGTAATGTAACCATTTTGCTCTTGAGCTATATATACGGTATCCATTACCGCAGCTAAATTTGTGGGATACTTTGCTTTTGCTTTTTCAATCCTTGCTAAATTTTCTTCAGTAAACTTAAAAGACATTTCTTTAAAACCTCTTAGTTATTTATCAGCTTCTCCCATAACTGGGTCTAAACTTCCTATTATTGCAACAACATCGCTTACCATGTGCCCTTTACATAAAAGTGGCAACACCTGTAAATTACAGAAAGATGGCGAACGAATCTTCATCTTCCATGGATGTCCCGTTCCATTACTTACAATATAAAAACCAAGCTCACCTTTTGGATTTTCTGCAGAAAAATAAACATCACCTACAGGAGGATTTACACCATGGTTAATAATCATAAAATCATGTATAAGTTCTTCCATGCGGCTGTATATTTCAGCTTTTTTAGGCAATACCTTTTTAGGGTCATTTGCTAAAATTTCACCCTGCGGCATTTTATCTAATATTTGGGTAATTATTTTAGCGCTTTCTTTAACTTCATCGCCTCTAATGTAATAGCGCGCTAAACAATCCCCTTCTGTATAAGTAGGAATCTTAAAATCAATCTCGTTATATTGTAAATAAGGTTTTGCGCGTCTTATATCATACTCAACACCACTAGCACGCAAACTTGGTCCAGTTACACCATAAGCTATTGCTGTTTCTTTTGGTAATATTCCAATACCCTCTAATCTTTCTATAAAAATTCTGTTACCATGCAATAGTTTTGCCATTTCGTCCAAAGCTGGATAAAACCCTTCTAAAAACTTCTTTATCATTGCAACAGCAGTATCGCTTACATCACTTGCAACACCACCAATTCTTGTATAACTGGTTGTAAATCTTGCACCTGCTATTTCATCAAAAATAGACTGAATATATTCTCTTTCTCTAAAAGTCCACTCTACCATAGTAACGGCACCTAAGTCTAAAGCAAAGGTACCAATTGCAACCAAGTGACCCGCAATTCTGCTTAACTCTGCTACAAGCATTCTTATATATTGTGCACGCTTTGGTATCTCCACCCCAAGCAATTTTTCTACTGCAAGAACATATGCAACGTTATTGCACATTGTGCTTGTATAGTCTAATCTATCTGTGTGAGGAATATATTCAATAAAGGACATTTCCTCTGCCATCTTTTCATAGCCACGATGCAAATATCCTAACTCTGGCATTGCACCTATAACTTTTTCTCCATCTAAACGTAATAATACTCTTAACACACCGTGTGTTGCCGGGTGTTGCGGACCCATATTTAATATTAATTCGTTTTCTAACGCATCATCAAATTCAAAATCTTTAGTAGATTCCATCAATGCATTTAGCAAACGCTCGTCATTCAAGTTTGTTGTAGTAAATTTTTCCATCTTAATCTCCTTTCTGCGGTAAAGGAAGTGAACCAGGAATTCCCATCACAGGAAACTCTTTTCTAAGTGGATGATATTCAAATTCTTCGGGCATATACATCCTTCTTAAATCTGGATGACCGATGAACTTAATACCATACATATCATAGGTCTCTCGTTCGTACCAACCGGCACTACTCCATACACTTGTTATTGTATCAATCTCTGGATAGTCGCCATCTAATTTTACTTTTAGTCTTACATATTCATTCAACTTAAATGAATAAACATTGTAAACAACTGTAAATCTATTTTTTCTTGTAGCCCAATCTATTGCAGTTAAATCTCTTAAAGCAATAAATCCTAAGTTTTCATTATCTCTTAAATATTGGGCAACTTTGGTAATCCCTTCCTTTTTAACAAAAACAGAAAGATCACCTCTAAACTCTTCGTATTCTTCCACAAAACTATTTATTGTTTCATCTTGTGAAAAATTATTTTGTAATATTTCTTTTAGACTCATAAATTTATTTCAATATTAAATCTTGAAAATCGCGTGCTTTTGTTTTATCAATTTTATCTTGAATAGTCATTAATGCATTTAATAAGTTCTCAGGTCTTGGTGGGCAACCCGCAGTATAAACATCAACAGGTAAAAACTGGTCTATACCTTGCACTACAGAATAAGAACGGTACATACCCCCAGTACTTGTGCAAACACCCATAGCAATAACCCATTTTGGGTCTGGCATCTGGTCATATATTCTTCTTACAACTTTTGCCATTTTATATGTAACAGTTCCTGCAACAATTAGTAAATCGCATTGGCGCGGTGTAAAACGCATAACTTCGCTGCCAAAACGGGATATATCAAATTTTGGGTCAGCAGATGCAATCATTTCAATTGCACAACAGGATATACCAAGTGGCATGGGCCAAACAGAGCTTTTTCTTGCCCAAGCTATTACTGCATCTAGTTTAGTCGCTATATATCCATCTGTTTGTAATTTGGCTTCTAATCCCAATTTAAGCCTCCTTTCTTATAAATATATAAAAATCCAATTTCTAAAACTACTAAAAATAAAAACATTGGCATAAAGGCAAACATTCCATAAGTATTATATAGCTCCCTAAACTGTACCCCCCACGGATAAACATAAATAACTTCTATATCAAAAATTATAAAAAGCATTGCAACTAAATAATACTTAACAGAAATTCTTTCTCGGGTTGTACCAATTGGGTCTTTACCACTTTCATAAGGCATTGTTTTAACTTTGTTTGGTCTATATGGACCAAATAGTTTTGATGAAAATACTGTTGAAATAGCAAATAATACAGCTATTACTAAAACTAAAAATATCGGAATATAATCCAGTAACATAAAATTTCCCAATAATTTAATCTTTAAAATTATCTAAATTAATACTTAAAGTCAAATTTATATTTTACAACAAACTATAAAAAAATAAAGTTCTAATAATAAAAATAAAAACATATAAGTTTAATGGCTTAACCAAACCACTGGATTTTGATAATTTCTATCATTCCAAATTTCAAAATGTAAAATATTTCCTTCTAAACTTTCGTTTACACTGCCTATAGTTGTGCCGCGTTTAACTTTAGTCCCTTCTGTAACTGCCAAATCTGCAACATGCCCATAAACAGTACGATAATTGTTACTATGGGTAATAATTACAACACTACCAAAACCGGGTATCCAATCCACTGCACTTACTATTCCTTCTGCAACTGCATAAACGGGAACGCTTTCCCTTGTTTTTATATCTATTCCATAATTTAGCGTTACCGTGTTTAACTTATCGTTTACGTTTTCGCCAAATTCTCTTATTATTGTTCCACTTTTAACTGGCCAATTAAGTTTACCTTTTAATGAAGCAAAACTTTCAAACTTATCATAATCTATTTCTGTAAAGGTGCGCTCTTTTAATTCCTCATTTCTAAGTTTAGTATTTTCTTTGCTCCCTTCTTTATTTTGCGCTAGCCTTCTTTCTTTTTCTTTAGTTTTATTTATTCTTTCTTCTTCTATTAATTTATTTATAAGGTTTTTAATTGCTATTTCTGCATTCCTTTTGTTTGCTATTTCTCTTTCTAAATTTTTCTTATCTTTTTTAAGTTCTGTTAATAATGCTTTCTTTTCTTTTTGCTTACTTGCTAAAACCTTTTGTTCTCTCTCTTTCTCTTTTAATAATTGTTCTTTAGCTTCAATTTCTTTTTGCTTTTGTTCCTTTAAGTTTGCTACTACTTGCTTTGTTTCTTTTAACTTTTCTATGTTCTCTTTATTCTTTTTTGTTAAATAAGTAAAATAATTATACCTAACTACTGCTTGATTAATTGACTTAGCATTTAATAAAAATTTCCAAAAGTTATTTTGTCTATTTTTATAAATCCATACTGTATAATTAGAATAAATTCTTTTTATCTTTTCTATTTCATCTTCTGTCTTTTTAATAATAGAATCTAACTCACTTATTTCTCTTTCTTTTAATTTTTCCTCTAATTGTATTTCATTTATTAATTTTGATAACAGCAAATTTTGTCTATTAATTTTTTCTAATGATTGTAATGATTCCTTTTCTTGCCTACTTTTTAAGCCAATTTCCTTTTCTAATTCGTTTATTTCACTTCTAATTTTATTTAATTGCTCGCTTTTATTAGATATATTTTCTTGAGCAATTGCAATATTTGCTACTAAAAGAAAAACAAAAATTAGATATTTTTTAACTACCATTCCACTATTTCTGCGTCAGATGGGATACTAATATTCATATCGTCTATTGTACCATTTACAGCTATATTACGATACTCAACATATATTTTTTGCTTTTCTGCTTTATTTTCCAATGTAATTTTATACGGTATTGGCACATCTTCAAATGTTTTAAAATCTGAAAATGTACTTTGCAAAACTAAATTATTTGGAAATTTATAAAATTGATACTGTTTTATTTCTAATTTTTTTTGACTTATTGTATAAACACTTTTAACTTTTTTGGTGCTATCTGCATAAGTCATTATATAATCATCCCCCTTTGTAACATATTCAGTTGGGTCAAGTCTTAACTTATCGGTTAAATTAACTGCACCTGCAAATGCGTCAACTAATTCATCAAAGGTTAAATCCACTTTAAAAATTTCCTTTAATACAGGCTTACTTATATCTCCTTTATAAACAATATTATTCATTACATCATAAAAAACAAAATTACGCTTAGTAACTAATGCATGTGCTAAGTCAATTCCCCATGGTCCATAAATTGATATTTTTATAGAATCTGGCTTTTTTATATTAACTTCAAAATTTCCTTTAGCGGTTAAATCTTTACTCTCAACATTCAAAATTCCACTACCTGTAAAAACTGCAATCTTTCTTCTATTTCCCTCTAATTTTTTTACCATTCTATCATAAGGAACAGTTTCCTCTTCAAGCTCTTTAACACTTGGCGCACACCCATAAAATAGATTAAATACTATAATAAATAAAAATAAAGCATTTAACTTTAGTAATTTCACAATTCACCTTTATTAATTTTTTGTTCCAAATTTTTAATCGTTTTATCTAAACTATAAGCTTTTTCCCAATACTCTTTTGCTTTAGCTTTATTGCCCAATTTGTAATAAATATCACCCATGTGGTCTATAACTGTAGCGTTATCTGGTTCTATATCTAAACTTTTTTGTACAAATTCTTTTGCCTTTTCATAATCATTCAACATATAATAAACCCAACCAATAGTATCTAAATAGCTGGAGTTATCCGGCACTTTTGTAATAGCTTTTGTAGCCATTTCTAAACACCTTTCTAACTGCAATCCCCGTTCAGATAAAGAATATGCATAATTATTTAATAATAATGGGTCTTCAGGATCTAACGCAATTGCTTTTTCGTAGGCTATGTCACTTTCGTTAAACATCTCTTTTTTAGAGTAAATCATTCCCATCATTCCATATACTTGTGCATTATTTGGGTCAATTTCCAATGCTCTATTTAATAGAACTAAAGCAGAATCTATTTCTCCATTGGAGTATTTTGTAAATGCTAAGCCGTTTATAATAGTAACATCATTCTCTCTTAAACTTAAACAATTCATAAAATATACGCTTGCATTATTATGATCTTGTAACTGTGAATAAGAATATGCTAAAAGTAAATTTATTAAATAATTATTGGGGAATAATTTAATAGCTTTACTCATTTCTTCTATAGCTTCATTATATTTCTTGTTATCAAATAAAAAGCCACCATATCTTACCCAAAGTTGGTCATTCCATTGTGCTAAGTTACAAGCATCTCCAAAATACTTTATTGCTAAATCATCTTTTCTTTGGGATGCATATATCTCTGCTAAATACACTTTAGATTGCCAAGATACACTGTCTTTTTCCAACGATAATAATAATTTTTCGGCATAGCCTATTAGTGAACTATCACGCTGTGATTCATCTATAAAACCCGTAACAATTCTCATTTTATTATCATATTCAATATCTTTACTGCTAAGCAGCTTTTTATACCAGTCAAACCCTTCCTTCCAATTATTTAATTTTACTAAGCAATTTGCCTTATACTCTATTAAATTATCATCATCTGGAAAAGATTGTAAAGCATCTTCTGTTAATTCAAGTGCTTTATCATATTGCTTTGTTTTAATATATGCTTCTATTAATAGTTTGGTAAGCTCTAAATTGCTTGGGTTTAGCTTTAGCAACTCTTTAACTGTAGAAATTGTTTTATCTATATTTCCAAGCCGCTCATTAAGCTCTGCAATGTTTACCAAAACAGACCACTCTGGACCGATTAAATCTAACACCTTTTCATATATCTTTAATGCCTTGTTTGGTCTGCTGGAAGAGTATAGTTCACCTAAAGCATATAACGCTTTATAATTAGTACTATCTAGTTTAACTGCATTTTCATAAGCTTCTGTTGCGTAATCATAATTACCACTTAAAGAATATAATTGACCGGCAAACACATAGTAATCTGTATTGTTAGAGTCAATTTCTATAGCTTGATTTATGTTTTGGATGGCATTAGTAATTTTATTAAGCTTATAATACTCTTTAGCAATTGAGAAATAAATAGCAGCTTTTGGGTCATTTTGCAAAGCATCTTGAAAATCTAAAATAGCTGCTGCACTATTTCCTTTTACGCTTTTTATTAATCCATCTATATATTGCTTTATAGCATTATTTTTTTTAATTGAATTGTCTTCGTTTTTATTGGCAGTATTTACTTCAATGGCTTTTCTATCTGCTTTTTCTACCTTCGCAGCACAACCAATAACAATAAAAGATATTAAAAATGATATTATAATTTTTTTCATAATTAAAATAAAGTTAAATTTAAAAATAAAATTTATATTATTTAATAACAATATTAAAACAACTAAATATTAAAATAGTTTCTTACTTATGAGCAATAAACCTAAGATTTTTGATTTGGCAATTTCTTATGAATGGGAATTTGATACAGATTTTGTAAACCTAATTGAATATAAATTACAAAGTGCGGGCTTTACAACTTATGTAATAATGAAATATAATTTACAAGAAACTATTGAAAAACTTAGCAATAAAGAAATTAGTTTTATAGCATATTTAGATAGAGCGGGAGATGTTGATGAAGATTTTGCACCATTAACAAATTTGCTAATTAAAAAGAAAACTTATTTAATTAATCCTTATTCAAAAATAGTTAATTTTATAAATAAAGCTAAAATGCATAATTTGCTTTTACGCAATAAAATAAACGTACCTTTTACAATTATTTTACCCTCATTAAAATCTAAACAAGATACCGTAATAAGCTTAAAAGAATGGGAATTTTTGGGTAAACCCTTTGTAATAAAACCAGCATTTTATACTGGTGGCAAAGAAGGCGTTATTGTTAATGCAAACTCGCTATTTGAAGTTTTAGAAGAACGTAAAAAATTACCAGATGATAGATATCTAATACAAAAGAAAATTTATCCCAAATATTTAGATGGAAAACGCGCTTGGTTTAGGGTTATTTGGGCTTTTGGAGAAGCTATTCCCGCCTGGTGGAACGATTTAACGGATATTTACCAAGTACTTACTGATGAAGAAATTGAGCATTACGATTTATATAAATTGATTATTATAACAAAAAAAATTGCTGCAATATCTCAAATCGATTACTTTTCAACAGAAATTGCTTTAGCAGAAGACAACGAATTTTACGTTATAGATTATTTAAATGACCAATGCGATATGCGTTTTCAATCTAAATTTAGCGATGGCGTACCTGATAGTATTGTGCATAAATTTATTGATAAATTAGGTGAAAAAGTAAGAAAACTTAAAAAATCATATCATCTTCAATAGTATCTAATAAATTTAAGTAACTTTCATACCTTTCTATAAAAATTTTTCCTTCGTTAACAGCTTTTTCTACTGCACAACCAGGTTCGTGATTATGTGTGCATGTGTTAAACTTGCAATCTAATCTATAGTCATTAAACTCAATAAAATAATGGCTTAAATCTTCTTTTGTAATGCCATATGGGTCTAATTCTCTAATGCCCGGTGTATCAATTAAATTTGTATTATCGTCGGTAATATAAAGGTTTACCGAAACAGTAGTGTGTCTTCCTTTATTGCTATAATCGCTAACTTTTCCAATTTTTAAATTTAAATTTGGGTATAGTTTGTTAATTAATGATGACTTGCCTACACCAGATTGACCCCAAAATATTGATGTATTATTTTTTATTAGTTCAGATATTTTATCAATATTTTTTCCTGTTTCTACACTAACTGCTATAACTTCATACCCGATTTTTTTATATAACTTTTCCCAAAATTTTATTTCCTTATCGTAAAAAATATCAATTTTATTAATAATAATTACCGGTTTTATATTGCTGCTTTCGGCTATTACCAAAAACCTATCTATAACTTTATTGTTAAATTTTGGTAAATCTACACTGGAAACTATAAATAATAAATCGATATTGCTTGCAATTATTTGCTCTAATCTTTCCCCTCTGTATGAAGCCCCTTTAATTTTTGGTGCTTTTCTAGATAAATAATTTTTTCTTTCGTAAATGTTATTTATTACCCCTATCCCCTCAGCAGATTCCTCAAACTCCACAAGGTCATTTACACAAACTATATCTAAAACAGACTGCTTATCTTTTTTTAATTCGTATTCTTTTTTATACCTTCCTCTTAACGAGCATCTTATTATTTTTTTTTCTTCATTTATTACATAATAATCTTTACTTTCAATTCTAATTACTCTTGCTTTAATATTTCTTCTCCATTCATTAATCAAAAAAATCTTAGATTAAATTTACTAAAATCTATATGCAATTGTAACTAAAAAGTTATTATAGTTAATCTTTTGCGTATAACCAACCGGATCTGTTGAGTAAGCAAATCCATAATCTTGCCATGTGCCATAAATATATGCAGCATCAATAGCTACAGACTGTTCTAATAAATAACCTAAACCAAATGTGTAATATTTTTTATTAAATTTTGTGTCTTTATCACTTTTGTAAGGAGAAGGCATTTGCATATAACCAAGTCTTACCCGTAAATTGATATTTGGTATATTATACTCGGCTCCGAAATTATAATTTATAACACTATTTAAATAATTTTTAATATCACTATTATTATTAGAACGTTTTATCTCAGTTAACCCATCAGAATACTTAGTTTGAGTATAGTCTATTACTGTTGCTTGTGCGGAAATTATTAAGTTATTACCAACATAAGAAACACCACTGCCAAACTCAAATGGGGTAATTATTTCATATTCTATTTTACTAACAGAAGGTTGGTTATATGCGTAGTAAGTTTTGTTACCAAATCTTGCAGTGGCATCAACTGTATACTTTTCTTTAATTGTTATTAAATCAGGGAATTTTAAATTAAAACCAAATCTAACTAAATCCTTAAATACATATAAAAATCCTAAACTACCACCATAGCCAGATAATTCCCAATCGATTTGATCCTTTAAATTAAAGTACTCAAACGAACGAGTTGTTGCATCACCCGGATATGTTTCAAAATTTGCCCCATAAAAATCTCTTGTATCATCTTCATAATAATCTTTTGTTTGTGCATATTTTCCACCCAATACACTAAAAGTTCCACCAACAAAAACGTTCCTATCTACTTCTATAGCACCCGCAAAAGAAAATTTACTTATACTACCACTATATAATATTTCCGCAGATTGGTTTAAATTTCCATTTATTAAAGTTTCATCATACATATATTGATTTTGGCTATTATAAACCGGATAGCTTAAGCCAAGGTTAAAGGGAATATCATCATTTTTACTTGTCAAGTCCTGTATCATGCTTGTATTTAAAGGATTAAACGCACTATATTTTATAACTTTGTTAAAATCTTTAACAGTAGATAAACCTGCAGCAAAAGTTAAGCTACCTTGAATTGTTGGTAATGGATAAACAAAGCCCAACTGCGAAAAATTAGCACTATTTTGGTAAAACTCTGTTGAGCTATTTAATAAAGTAGTGGTATTTTTTAACTTGTTAAAATCAAAACCCGTACTAAGTTCAAACCTTTTAATTAAACCTAAACCAGCGGGGTTATAAAGCACAGCAGAAAAGTCATCAGCTACACCAGAAAAAGCATTTCCCATTCCTAAGTTTCTTGCTCCACTCCCTATTCCCGGTTCTGCAAGTCTAACAGCATCGTTTAATCCTTGCGCAAAAATATTAATACTTAAAAAAAGTATAATTAAAGTTATTTGCTTTTTAATCATCTTTTCCTCCCGCTTCCATCATTTCTGCTGCCGTCGTTATCGCGTGTGTTATTATTTTTTTGCTTATCATCTTTGGATTCTGTTTTCTTACCATCATTAGTGTTGTTACGCGTTTTAGTTTGCGTGCTACTTCCAGAATTACTATTATTACTACTGCCAGAGGTTGTTGGTGTAGTAAATATTATTGGAGGGGTATATCCGCTTGGTTGTCTTATTGGTTCACTATAATAATTACCATCTAATCCACTATCTATTCTAACTGGTGTATAAACATCAGAAAATGAGCCTTCGTACCACCATGGCATCTGATAATAATATGCTATATCATTATATTTTACTTTGCTTACACTATCTTTATCAGACTCTATATAAACATCTTTTTTAACATAATAATTATATTTCTCAAGTTCACTTTCACTGTGGCAAGATGCACAATTATTTTTATAAGTTACTTCTATTAAATCTACTCTTCCATTTTCATCTTTATATACTACATTTGGATGCTGATAAATTGTGTAGCAACCAGCAAGTGTTAATAAAAATAGTCCTATTATAATAATATTAAACTTCATTTTATCTTCTCTCTCTTGTTCCACTATCTCTTGTATTTTGTCTGCTTTCACCGCGAGAGTTATTGTTTCCACTGTTATTTACTGGTGGCGAATAATTTCTTGGTGGCTCTGGATTTCTATATTCTCGTACCGGTGGATTTTCTCTATTCTGTTTTACTGGCGGATTATACTCTTTTCTGTTCTCTTCTCTAACTCCACCATCCCTATTCTGCTTTACTGGTGGCTCGTATGTGTTATTATTTCTATCTGTTTTTCTTTCAATTATTCTTCTATCTTCTTGCTCTCTTCTTATTATTATTTTTTGACGTCCATTGTCATTTGTGCCAACATTATCTCTTCTTTCAATTACTCTTTTATCCCTTTCTTGATCCATTACAGGCTCTATTTCTCTATTAATCACATTATTATTGTTATCCCTTACAATAATTTTTTTAACCTGATTTGTTTCTCTATCTATTATTACTTCCTTTTTAACATTCCTCATTCTATCAGTTGGTATTCCTTTATCATCCGTAATATCTCTAGTTTGCTCGTTTCTTACATTTACTCTTTCTTTATCTTTTAATATTTCTCTGCCTGTAAATGTATTTTCTCGGGTAGAATTACCATAAGAGCCGCCAAATGTTCTATCATTATTATCCCTTGTTCTTCTTCCACCATCGTTATCACGTGTTTTTGTAGGATGTGTTCCATAATAACTATACCCACCATTATTATAACCATAGTAATATCCATAATCATAATAGCCATAGTATGGAGTCCAATAACCATAGTAATATGGTCTATAATAAAAACCTATATAAAAACCATCAAAAAACGCTCTTGGAGACCACCATGTATTTACATACCAATAATAATCCCATGCTAATATTGGGTCATAGTAATAAGGATAAACAGAAATTCTATAAAATGGTGATACATAATAAGGACTTGAATAATAGTAATAATTATTTACTATTTTACTCTCAAAACCGTTATAAGCTTCACTGTTATCATCAACATAAACAGTATCATATTCAGTGTTATCATCATAATTACTTTGGGAGTAATACTGGTATTCCCTTTCAGTTTCCCTTACCGCAACTTTTGTATAGCAACCACTTAATAATAATGGTATTAACAAAAATAATATATAGCGTTTCATGGCACACCTCTTAAAACTTTATAATCTGAAAGCAAAAATCATTCCTTTAAAAACCTATTAAAACGCCAATATAAATCAATATGTTTAATAAATTTTGTAATAAAAAAGATACATTAGTGTATAAAAAAAACTACATTAAAATATAGCTTTTATGTACTCAATAAAAATCGCTCTATCTGCTTTTCCACTATTAAACTTTCTGTTATCGGAAAGGTTCCTTAAATCAACACCAATTGTTAATCCACCACCAGGGCTAAATCTTCCACCTATGTTTAGATACCCACTACCATTACCGTATGCGCCACCATTATTGTCGTTAATACCAAGGTTATATTCTGCAATAAAACTAAATTGGTTGCCAATTGTTTTTTCTGCACCAAATGCAAAATTTAAATCTTTATCTCCATCTTTTCTTTCCAATGAATAATTTAGTGATGCTACTAAATTTAAATATCCTAAAAATTTAAAGTTTCTGCTTGTAGAGGCAAAAAATCCGGGGGATTTAATTTCAAATCTTCCTTGTGATGAATAATATACCCCTTTACCTTGCGAGTCAAATCCAATAGTTATTGCAGGGTATTGTTCCGTTTCATCTAATACTCTAAATCTTACATTAACACCAGGCAATTTATACCAATCTATCGTGCCTTGCCCTATAACATTAGCACCACCATAAGATATTCCAAAACTAAAATTCTTGAAAACACCAACTTCTATTTTTGTAATAATTACACCAATTGGCATTACATCTGTTGTAACACCAACAAAACCTTTTTCTAATATCCCAGTGCTTGGAACATCTATTAAATACCTATACTCATAGTTTGCATCAGTTCCTGCTGTTCCTTGTGCATAACTATAACTATAAACTAATATAAGTATTACTACAAAAAATCTTTTCATATTTCCTCTATTAATTAACTATTGTTAATATTTCATCTGCCAAACTAAATTTACTAATAATTTTTAATGTTACTTTATTGCTATTTTTAATTTTAACACAAATAATCTTTTCTTTTCCGTCTAAACTAATTACATCTTCATTGCCATCAACAATTTGTATTCCAAATTCTATTTCCCTAAAGCTAACTTTTTTACCTAAAGCATTTAATGGTGTTAATTCTATTTTATAGTAGCTTACCCCTTCCTCTTTTTTAATTAATCTTAAGTTAGATTTTGTTTCATAAATATTAAAAAAGTAATAGTATACAATATATATAATAAATATTACAGCAAAAATAACTACCAAAATAATTGGTTTATTCATCCAAACCTTAGTTTATTTTATAGCTTGTACCCGTTTTGGTATCTTGCAATATTACACCTAACTGCTCTAATTCTTTTCTAATGTTATCTGCCAATGCATAGTTTTTTTGTTGTTTTGCCTCTAACCTAATTTTTATCAATAATTCAATTAGTTTTTCAGCTAAGTTACTTGTTTTATCTTTTTTATCAACATTTGGTACAATACCTAAAACATTTTCCGCAGTATCTAAAATAAATTTTTTAATTAAATTTGCGCTATCTTTACCCACCTTATTTTCACTTAAAAATTTATTTGCGTCTCTAACAAAATCAAAAATAACTGCCACAGCTTTAGGTGTGTTAAAATCGTCATCCATTGCTTGTTCAAACTGTGCGTAGTAATCACTTACATCAAATTTATCGCCGGTTTCTTCATAATTGCCATTAATAATCTCATCAGTTCTTTCTATTAAATTTGCTATTTTATCCAATCCTTTTTGTGCCGCATCCAATAAGTCTAACTTAAAATTAAGTGGACTTGCATAATGCGATTGGCTAAATAATAACCTAATAGACTCTGCACTATAAGATTTTAATATATCTCGCGCTGTAAAAAAATTACCTAAAGATTTAGACATTTTTTCATCATTTATGTTTAAAAAACCAAAATGAATCCAATAATTAACAAACTTTTTATGATAAGCGCACTCACTTTGGGCTATTTCATTTTCGTGATGAGGAAAAATTAAATCGTTACCACCCGCGTGTATGTCTATTGTTTCTCCTAAATGTTTTGTACTCATTGCAGAGCATTCTATATGCCAACCAGGGCGTCCATTTCCCCATGGGCTTTCCCAATAGGGCTCGTTTTCTTTAGCTTTTTTCCATAATGCAAAATCTAAAGGATTTTCCTTTTCTTCGTTTATCTCAATTCTTGCACCACTTATTAAGTCTTCTATGTTCTTACCACTTAATTTACCATACTCCTTAAACTTTGTTACATCAAAAAATACATTACCATCTTTATTATAAGCAAAACCATTTTCTTCAATCTTTTCAATTATATTTACTATCTCTGTAATATGCTCTGTTGCCTTTGGATACACAGTTGCGGGCTTAACCTTTAATTTCTTTATATCTTCAAAAAATGCATTTGCGTATTTTTCTGCTACTTTTTTGCTATCAACTTTTTCTTCGTTTGCTTTTTTAATAATTTTATCATCAACATCGGTAAGATTCATCACAAACTTTACATCATATCCTTTATATTCTAAATATCTTCTAATAATATCACTCATTAAAAAAGAGCGCGCATTACCAATATGAAAATAATCGTACACAGTCGGTCCGCATACATACATGCTAACTTTGCCTGGTTCTATTGTTTTAAACTCCTCTTTGCGCTTTGTAAGTGTATTATAAATTAACATTATTTCCTCGTTAAATAAATTTTAAACTTTAAAAATAATAAATATTATTGCTAAGCTCAAAAAATTTTGGCTATTGATAATAATATCTAATATAAAATAAAATTTCATCTTAAATATTTATTACTTTCACTTACTATTACAGGAGTTAACAATAATAATGCAATAAGATTTGGAATAGCCATTAAACCGTTAAAAATATCTGCAATACCCCATACTAAATCTAAATTAACAACTGCTCCTATAGCAACAAAAATTGTAAATAATATTCTATATGGTGTAATTGATTTTTCACCCAATAAAAACTCTATCGACTTTTCACCATAATAAGACCAACCTATAAGTGTAGAATAAGCAAATAATGCTAAACCAATAGATACTATATATTCACCTAAAACACTTCCTAATCCTTTTGTAAAAGCTATAGAGGTTAACTCCGCACCCGTTTTTCCATCAAACCACTCTCCACTAAGAACAATAACCAAACCGGTCATAGTACAAACAACAATAGTATCAATAAAAGTTTGTGTCATAGAAACTAAAGCTTGGTTAACAGGATTTTTGGTTTGCGCTGCCGCTGCAGCAATAGGCGAACTACCAAGCCCACTCTCGTTAGAAAATAATCCTCGCGCTACACCCATGCGAATAGTTTCTAAAACAGCTGCACCCGCAAAACCACCAATTGCCGCAGTTGGTGTAAACGCTTGAACAAATATTAAATAAAAAGTTTCTGGTAATCTATCTAAATGTAAAAATATAATAACCATAGACCCTAACATGTAAAAAACAATCATTATTGGCACCAAAACACTTGTAACTCTACCAATAGATTTAATTCCACCCAAAATTACAGCTCCTGTTGCAACTGCTAAAATAATTGCCGTTATATATGTTGGCACCCCAAATGAAGTACTAAGTGCATGTGCAACTGAATTAGATTGTACTGTATTACCTATACCAAATGCAGCAATAGAAGCAAATATAGCAAAAATAATACCCATAGGTTTCCAACCCAAACCAAGTGTAATGTAATACATTGGTCCACCGCACATATTGCCATTTTTATCTTTTACTCTAAATTTTACTGCAAGTAATGCTTCGGCATATTTTGTAACCATACCAACCAATCCAGTAATCCACATCCAAAATAATGCGCCCGGCCCACCAACTGCAATTGCTGTTGCTACTCCAGCTATATTACCAGTACCAACAGTTGCAGATAATGCTGTCATTAATGCTTGAAAGTGCGAAATATCCCCATCATGCCCATCATCTTCTTTTCGTTTTATTAATGCTAAATATAAAGAGTGCCATAATTTGGTAAACTGTAATCCCTTTAATCTAATTGTAAGCCAAATACCTGTGCCTACTAACATTATTATAGTTGGTAATCCCCAAACAATATCACTAACATCTTTAATTATACTAACAAAATTTTCATAAAATCCACTTGTCCCATTCATATAATTATCTCATTTTTTATAATTAACCTTTTAAATTACAAGTTTGGGAATTAAAATAAAAGATGTTTTTTATTTTTTATTTAATTATCTAAAGTTTTTATTACAATTATAGCAATATCATCGTTTGCTTCAACTTTTTCTGTAAAAAACTTTATAGAGGTTAATATTGCGTTTTTGATATTTATTGCACGCTCTGATGAATGCATTTTTACGGTTTTAATTAAATTGTTTATACCAAATAGCTCGTTTTTTTCGTTCATAGCTTCTGTTACACCATCAGAAAACAAAATAAACGTTTCGTCTCTATCATATTTTATTACTTCTTCCTCAATCCCTTTCTTAAATAATTCCCCTTTTTCTAATCCTAATCCTATTCCTTTTGGTTGGTATAAATAATGTTCATTTTCTTTTATTCTAATTAATGGTGGGTGCCCTGCACGAGAAATTGTAACTGTTTTATTTTCTGTATCAAATAAAGCAAGAATTACTGTAATAAATGAATGCTTATCAATCTCTTTACTTATATTTTCATTAATTTTTATTAAAATTTCTTTTGGAGATAAACTCTCTTTTACAAATAACTTTATCATTGTTTGCAACTTAGACATGTAAAACGATGCAGATAATCCTTTGCCTGCAACATCACCAACCACTGCAAAAACTTTTGTTTCGCTAACTTTTATAACATCATAATAATCACCACCTATATGCATTGCTGGTATCATTATTCCCGTAAACTCTAAACCCTTAACTTCCGGAATATACTTTGGTAATAAACTTTCTTGAATTTTTTTTGCGTTTTCTATTTCTTGTTGATACTTTATATTTTCAGATTCTACCTCATATAGCCTTGCATTTTCTATACTTATTGCTATTTGATTGGCTGCTACTACAATTAATTCTAAATCTTTTTGATTAAATTTAGAGCCACTATACTTTAACCCAAACAACAAAAATCCTAATATTTTATTCTGCATCCGCAAAGGTACTACTGTAAATATTCCTTCATCTTCTAACTTTGTTGCCGCTCCTCCAAATATTTCCTTAAACTCTTGACTATCTATTACAGCTTCTGAACCAATTTTATCTTTTAACAATAAATTTTTATTTAATTTTTCATTATCAAATGTAATCTCTAAATTATCTTCTTTTATTCCGTAACCAATGTTATATGTGTATTTATTAAATTCCGCATTTTGTAATAATATTGCAAATTTGTTTATTTTAAGTGATTCCTTAAAAATTCTATTTGTAAATTCCAAAATACTTTTTAACCCAACAATAGTGTATATTAAAGAACTAAATTTTATTAACACCTTTTGAAAAGCGAATTGCTCTGGGTATAATTTTTGCGTAATTAATTCTTGCAATTTATCTTTACTTGATTGAAAGATTAAAGCAAAAATAATAAATACAATACCAGCAATAACCCCCTGATATTTTGTTCCTATAGCACTACTTACTGTAAAACCTATTATATATATAAATAAAAAATATGTTACAGCTAAACTAACAGATGCTATTCCATAAAGAATTGTATTCTTAAATACATCGGTCATATCCATTAAAGAATACTTAAAAATTGAAAAACCGAAAGATATAGGAATTAATACAATCATTATTATTGGTGTAAAATAAATCGGATTATTAAACTGTACATCTAAAGTTGTGTTGGCAGTAAATAAAACCAGATAAATAATAGTGGCTACCCCAATAGTATAGCCTAAAAGAATTACAAAAATAGAATCTTTTTCTTTTTTAGTAGATAATTTTTTATAATTACTAAATAATAAAAACAATCCACTAATTAAACCCCATATATTTATTACATACAATGGAGATACTATAAAATTTAGATATACTTCGGGAACAGCAATCCCACGATTATAAACCAAGAAAATTCTAAAAATAACAGTATAAATAAAAATTATAATAGGTGTTAATGTTAAAAAACGTTTAGTAAAAGATTTATAACTCCATTTATGTTCAAAAGGGAAAATTAGAAAAAAACGAAGCCATAGAAATGGTAAAAAAGAAGCTGCAAATGTGTAAATTAAATCTAAACCCACCCTTAAAAAAGGATAAAAATAGGTTGGATTTTGCGAAGGGGTACCCCAAAGCATATAGTATAATGAAGCAAAAGAGAAAAAAACACCAATTTGATAAAATAATTTTTGGCTTTTTCCCTTATTATTTGCTAAAAGAACCATTGTTGCAACAATTAGCCAAATAAAAGATAAAACAGTAACAGCTAAACCTTGGTAGTTAATAAGTTTTTTTATCTCAACATATTTTATTAATCTTTCCCCATTTCTTTCTATTTCATACTTAGCCTTTTCTCCCTTACTTAATTTATTTATAATATTCATCCCATTCATAGGGCTATCTACAACTTCTCCGTTTATGCTAATAAGAATATCCCCATCCCTTATACCCGCATTCCAAGTTACTCCTTCAAATTTAACCTTATCAAAATAAAATCTCTCTATTCCCTTTTCATCCTTTTTGGCTACCCATAAACATTCATCATTAGATGTAGGTAATAAAACTAAAATAAAATAAAAATTTACTAACAAGATTAATGAGATTATACCACTTGTTGCTAGTATAAATTTATTACGATTTCTTGCATAAAATATTTTTATTTTATTTTTCATTTATAACCTTTATTACCAATAACGTTATATCATCAGATTGTTCAGCTTCTTCTACAAACTGTTTTACATCACACAATATACCTTCACCAATTTCTTTAGCACTTTTATTGCAATTTTTACTAACAAATTCTTCTAATCTTTCATCAGTGTATTCCTTATTTTCATTGTTCATTGCTTCTGTAATACCATCAGTAAAAAATACTAAAACATCATCCTTTTCTAATTCAATTGTTTCACTTTCATAAGGTATAATAGTTTGCATTACACCAAATATCATTCCACCCGTTTTTAATTTTATAATTTTGCCATCTCTAATCAATAATGGCGGATTATGACCAGCATTTACATACTCAATTTGTGGCTTATTGCTATTTAATACACCCCAAAAAAACGTTATAAAACTTCCCATCGTTGTGTTTTCAGAAATCAAATCATTTATAAGATTAGACGCCTTATCTAAAGAAATGTTCTGTTTTACAATAGCCTTTAAAAATGCTTGAACATTTGCCATTAATAATGCTGCTTGAACTCCCTTTCCAGATACATCCGCTATTGCAAAAAGTATATTCCCAGTCTCTAACTTAACTACATCATAATAATCACCACCTACCATTTTGGCAGACTGTGAAAAAGCAAAAATATCGTAGAAATTTGTTTTAGGTAACTTTTGGGGTAATAAATTTTTTTGAATATTTCTAGCAATTTCTAAATCTTTTTCATATTTCTGTTTTTCTAAAGCTTCCTTAAATAAATATGCATTCTCTATAGATATTGCTGCTAATCCTGCTACAGACATTATAAACTCAATATCAGATTTACTATATTCATTCGTTGTGTGCCTTTTTCCTAATAAAATTATCCCCTTTGTATCTTCTTTAATATTCATTGGAACAATAAGCTTTACACCTATTTTTACCAAATTTTCCGATATTTCATCCTCTTTTAGTGCAAAACTTAATTTGCTAAATTTATCTATTGTAATTTCTTTATTTATTACTTCATCTAAAAATTTATTTTCTAAAATTGTTATTGTATTATTTCTTAAACTAATAATTGCATATTTTGTAATTGCTAATTGACCTATTAAAGTAAGTACTAATAGTTTATTTACCCTAACATCATCTAAAATAGTGCTAAACTCTTTGCTTAAATCGAATAACGAATTTAATTGATTTATTTTTGAATCTAAATGCCTATTTATCTTACTCAGTTTTTCAAAATTTTTAGAATTTTCTAACGCAATAGCTGTTATTTTTAATAAGGTCTTTAAAAAATTTTCATCATCTGTTGTGTAGTCCTCTTTTGTAATTTTACTACCAAGTGCTATAACACCAATAACAGATTTTGCCGTCTCAATTTTTTCTACAATTCCAATTTTATGGTTTTCCTTAAAACTTTCCTCAGTTATAATATTTATAATATCACTAAAATCATTAAAATAAAACCTTTCTAAATCTATTCCTTTAAAACCTTTAATTAATCCGGGCTTCACAAGTCCATCATCATCATTCAATAATATAAACCCATTAGAAGTTAAAAACTTTCCAAAACAGGTTAGTAGAAGATTATTTAAAATAAAATTAACATTTGGTTCGGAATTAATTAAATTACTAAAATCTACAAGAGCGGCTAAATTACGAAGAGACATACTTTACCAATCTATTATTGAGGTAAATTTTTTACTAAAACAACCTGATTGCGATTATCATCTAGACTTTTATAAATTACTTCATCCATTAATCTTTTCATTAAAAATATACCTAAACCACCTGTCTTTTTTTGTTTATGATACTCTTTTATATTTGGCTCTGGAACTTCGTTAGGGTTAAAATTAAATCCATTATCAATAATAGAAACAATAAATTTATCTTTATTGCTATTAACTGTAATATTTATAATACCATCGGACGCAAATTTATATGCATGCTTAATAATATTTGTGCATGCCTCATCAACAGCAAGAGTAATTTTTTCTGCAGTTTCTTTATTAAATCCTGCATTTAAAGCTTCAGTCGTAATAAACTCCCTTATACTCTTAAGGTTTTCAGTTGTGCTATATACGGATAATTCTTTTTTCACTATCACTCTCTTACTATTCTATATTATCCGATTGCTCAAACTTTTTTATTGCTTCATCTTCTTCATCAAAAAAATCGTATAATGCAGGAAAACCTAATAAGTCGAAAATATTATAAACCCCTTCTTTCATTTTGGCAAATTTAATATCACCTTTATTTTCCCGCATTGTTTCAACATATGCCATAAAAACACCTAAGCCGGCACTGCTAATGTAATTTAAGGAATTAAAGTTAACAACAACTTTGTAATTGTTATTATTAATTAATTTTGTAAAAGCTGCCTCTAACTCCGGAGCGGTATGTGCATCCAAATAGCCATGTAAATCTAAAACTTTTACATTTCCAGATTCTCGCACATTTACGTTAAACTCCGCCATTAATTCTTCTCCCGATGATTATTTGTTAATTTCCATTTAAATATTACTAATGTTATATCATCGTGCTGTTTATAACCTTGTGAAAACAAACTAACTTCAGCCATAATTTTGTTTGCTATTTCATCTATTGGATTATTACAATTAGCACGTATAACATTTGTTAACCGATTTATACCATAATCCTCTAATCTTTCATTTTTGGATTCGGTAATACCATCGCTAAACAGTACCAAAATATCGTCATTCTTTAAATAAAATTCCAATTCTTTTAAATTTTTTGTAAATTTTTCTCCAGAATCTAGCCCTAAACCTATTCCTTTTGGCGTTAAAACATCTATTTTTTGCTTATCACAATATAAAATGGGTGTATGCCCACCTCTTACTATATTTATTTTCCCTGCATCTAATTCTATTGTTCCAAAAGTTGCGGTTATAAAATTCTTTTTATCTAAACTTTTACTTAATATTTCATTCGCCTTACATAAAATATCGTATGGTTTGGTAAGTAACCCCGTTAAAGATTGAAATACTCCTTTTATCTCTGCCATAATAAAAGCAGATGATATCCCTTTACCCGAAACATCCGCTACTATAAATCCCATTAAGTTATCATTAATCCTAAAAAAATCGTAATAATCCCCACCTACTTCAAATGCTGGTATAAACGTTGCTGCTATTTCTAAATTATTAAACTGTGGAATGTTAATTGGTAATAATTTATATTGAACTTCCCTTGCCAAATCCAATTCCTTTTCCATCCTTTCCTTTTCTAAGGATTCCTTAAATAGCTTTGCGTTTTCTAATGCTATTGCGGCGTAATCCCCAAAAGATGATATTGCTTTTTTCTCATCATCATCAAAAGATATGCTCGATTTTCTTCCTGCCACCAAATATCCTTTTACATTATTTTGTACCTTTAATGGGGATATTGCCAAGTTCTTAAAGTTAATTTGCGTATCAATCCCCTTTATTGTCTCTTCTTCTAAAAGACTAACATCTTTAACCTTTTCTATTTCTTTTTCTATAATTAATTTATTTATAAATTTAGCTTCTTCAATATCTATATTTGCCGTTGCATTAATTTCTAATCTATCTTTATTATATGTTATAAGCCAAGAAGAATCCGCATTACATACTTTGTTGGTTATATCTGTTATCGATATTGCAAGTTCCTTAAAATCGAAAACCTGTGTCATTAATGAATTTAAGTCCATTAAAGAGGATAATTCTTGTGTCTTCCTATCAAATGCCTCTGCTGTTGGCATATGAAATAAGGTGGTAAAAAATACAAATCCAAAATATACTGCCCCAAATATCATTAGTATTTGTATTGTAGCTAATAGAAGTGGCGAAAATTTTTCTAACTCTTTAGCAGAATTGCTATCGTAAGATAGCGTAGAATTAATTATAAAAATAACCGTTAAAAATATTGATAACCATAATACTATAAGTTTTTGTTTTTTTCTTAAAAAAGCAATCCACGCAACACGTATCGAGTTAACCATTATTAATATTATACTAACAACTAAAAAAGCATTTTTTACATAATCAAAATCTTTGGTATAGTAATAAAGTGTATACGAGGTCCCATATCCTATAAAAAAGTATATCATGATGTTAAACATTCCACCAGTATCTTTCTTTTGCCACAACCCAATAAAAGAACGTAACACAGCAAAAATATAAGAAATTGCAAAAATTATTATTAATGTTATTATAATACTTATGAAATCAAAAAATATGCTCTTTTCGTTTTGGTTAATTATGCTTTCTGGAATATTGGTACCTAATGACCCAAATAAAAAGATTATTGCATTAAAAATTCCAGTATTTATTAAAATTGATATAGGATTGGTAATTCGATATTTTAATAAATCGTAAAAATATACGGTTATTGTACTAATTGTAAATAATATTAATACTTCATTTAAAGCTAAATAAAATACAGAGCTTTCTAAATTTACTATTACTTTAAAGATAAAAAGAAAAACTACACTTATTATAACATTTTCAATTTTTTTCCCAAAATTCCAAAAAAATTGTTCAACTTTATTCAAAACATTACCTATCTAAATTATTTTGCATTTTTGCTTTTTTTAGCTTTTTAAGTTCATTTTTTAGTTCTTTTAGCTCTTTGCTTAATTTTATCATATCTATAGTAGAATCATTTTGAACAATAATATTAATATTTTTACCCAAAGAATCTGCCTTTAGCCCAAACTGTGCCCATGTTTTAGAATTTTCAATATTTCTTTTAACATTAGAATTTACTATTGCATCTATATCTTTATAATTAAAATTTAAACTTTTATTTATTTTATTAGATATGACTGAATCCAAACCTAAATTAGTAATTTCTTTGTTATTTGGAATTTTTATATTTATAACTTTGGGCAAATTTGGAATTTTAACCTCTACTAATTTATCATTTTCATTTATAATAATTGCTTTAGCACCTTTATTTTCAATAATAATTTTAGGTTTTGTATTTTTATTATTTAAGTTACCATTTATTCCGTAAGATATATTTATAACTGTATCGGGTGTAAAAAATATAAATTCTCTTAATTTATTATCATTTATATTTTGTTTAACATTTGTAAAAACATTTATAGCGGAATTATCAAATTTATTTGGCTCAAAAATTTTTACGCTTTTTATAGTATTATTTTTAGTTAAAAAGTTATTAATATCATAAACTAAAGCTTCTCTTAAAATAACAATATTTGGGTCTACTGCAACGGCATTATTATCATCAATTAAAATAGATTTGTTTATTTTATCTGAATAAGATAATAAAATACTATCTAATTTTTCCTTTTCATTATTACTTAAATTTAAAGTAGAAACAAATTTACTATAATTATTTGTGCTATTAATTATAGCAGATTTATAATTAATAACTGCATTATCATTCCCTTGTAAAGTTAGCTGAAGTACTTTTCCATTCCTAGTATCTATTGGTAAATTGTTATAAACAGCAAAATTAAAAATATCTTCTTCTGTTATTTTAGTCTTATCAAATAATGGCTTTAAGTTATCTGCATAATAATTAAACGCTTGTTGGGGAATAATTCCAATATTTTGAGAGTTCTCTTTAAAGAGGATCATTAAACCAATAGTTAGAAAAATTAGCCCCAGAATTGTAACCTTTTGCTTAACTTTATTTTCTCTATTTTCGTTAAGATTATTATTTTTAATATAGGTCATTTTGATAAGGTTCCAAAAATATTTTTAATGTTTCTCTTGCTCTAAAAATACGGCTTTTAATAGTTCCTATTTCTAAACCCAATTGATCACTTATTTCTTTGTAACTTAAGCCATCAATATCTCGCAAAATAAGCGGTATTTTAAGTTTTTCCGGCAATCTTTGTATTGCCTCGTTTACTAACTTAATTATTTCATTATCGGGTTGATAATTTTTACTAATACCATATTCTTCTTCTTCCACACTTACAAATATGCTTCTAACTTTCTTTTTCCTTAAAAAATCCCTGCATTTATTTACCGTAATTCGATAAAGCCAAGTGGTAAACTTGGATTCGTATCTAAAATCTTTTATATTATAAAATATAGATACAAATACATCTTGCGCAATATCATCTACAGGTTCGCTTTCATTTAACGTTAAGTAAATCAAGTTTCTCACTTTTTCTTTATGTTTAGATACCAAAAGTGTAAAAGCCCTATCATCACCATCGTTAAATTTTCTTATTAAATCATAATCCTCTTCATCAGATTTCTTATCTTTAATACTTTGCAAGTTTGGAAGAAACTCTTCATTAATCATAAATTTAGACGTTCAAAAATATTTTTGGTTCAATAATTAATTTACTAATATTATTAATTTTTTCATAATTTTATCCCCAAATTATTTATTTTTGAATTATTTTTTTTTTTTATTTAATAATTATTTTTATATTACAGTTAAAAATTAATAACTTTATTAATCGAGGTATACATGAAAACAAAAATAGTAGAAAAGTATAATGCTATTGTATTAGAGCTTAAAGGGAACGTTATGGGTGGACCAGAAGCAGCAGAATTTAACGAACTAGTTCATAAATTATTAGATGAGGGGAAAAAAAATATAGTTGTAGACCTTTCAGACGTAAAATTTATGAATAGCTCTGGCATTGGTATGCTTATAACAGCTTATACTACTATGAAAAATGGTGGTGGACAATTAAAACTTGCTAATGCTACCGATAAAATTAATAGTTTATTAGTTATCACAAAACTTATAACAATATTCGACCATTACGAATCTGTTGACGCTGCCGTTAAAAGTTTTGAAAACTAAATTAAGCTTTTTACAATGCGGAAAGGCATTAAGCTTTCCGCTTTTTTATTGGAGTAATTAATGAGTATTGCAATTCTTGTTGGTAGCCAATGGGGTGATGAAGGGAAAGGCAAAATAGTAGACATTTTAAGCGAAAATTATAAGATTGTCGCTCGTTACCAAGGTGGCGCTAATGCAGGGCATACAATTAAAATTGGTGATACTAAATTTGTTTTGCACTTAATCCCTTCTGGTATTTTACGAGACGATGTTATTTGCGTTATTGGCAATGGCGTTGTTATAGATCCAAAAGCACTTTTAGATGAAATTAAATTCTTAAATGATAATGGCATTGATACTAAAGGGCGCCTTTTTATTAGTCACAACGCGCACCTAATTATGCCTTACCATAAATTAATAGATTCTATTAATGAAAGTGGAACCACTAAAATAGGTACTACTGGAAGAGGAATTGGCCCTTGTTATATTGATAAAGCCGCTAGAAAAGGAATTAAAATTGTAGACTTACTTGACAAAAAAAATCTTGAAAATAAAATACGCTGCAACCTTGCAGAAAAGAATGATATCTTAAATAAAGTTTATAACAATAAAGGCTTAGATATTGAACAAATCGTAAGCGAGTATCTTTCTTTTGATGAAACTATTGATGAATATATAAAAGATACTGCTTTACTACTTAATAACGCAATAAACGAAGGTAAATCTGTTTTATTTGAAGGTGCACAAGGTGCTTTACTTGATGTGGATTTTGGTACTTATCCATTTGTAACATCATCTAACCCTACAAGTGGTGGTGCTTGCACTGGTACGGGTGTGCCACCTACTAAAATTGATAAAGTTATTGGGATTGTTAAAGCTTATACAACACGTGTTGGTAATGGTCCTTTCCCAACTGAGCTTTTAGATGATACAGGCGAAAATTTACGCAAGTGGGGTGCAGAGTTTGGTGCTACTACCGGTAGACCGAGACGCTGCGGTTGGTTAGACCTATTTGCATTAAATTACTCCTGCCTTATTAATGGTATTACAGAAGCCGCAATTACTAAGTTAGATGTTCTTAGTAATTTAGACGAAATTAAAGTTTGTATCGGTTATATGCATAATGGCAAAACATTAAAATCATTCCCCGCTACTAGTGAAATATTGAACGAAGTTACCCCTATTTATCAATCTTTTGAAGGATGGGAAACTGATATTTCTAATATTCGTAACTATGATGATTTACCTAATAAGGCTAAGGAATATTTAGAATTTATTGAAAAATTTTGCGGATTTAAAAATACTATTATTTCCGTTGGTCCAGATAGAGAGCAAACTATAATTAGATAAATTAACTACTATTTAATTAATAAAAAAACCGATGTTTAACATCGGTTTTTTTTATAAATTAAAACAAAATTTTATAATCCGCTCATCTCGTTAATATATTTATAATTTCTGTTTATAGTAAACTCACCCGGTTTTTTATTTATATCATAAATATCTGAAAAAGTATTACCACACATACCATTACTTAAAGGAGTATTGGCACCTAATTCATCTGCACAAAATTCACCAACTTCAACCCCTTCTGGTTTTTCAAAATCTGCAACCGGTAAATCGAAAGCTTTGTAGACTTCCCTCATAAAAATAGCCCAAATTGGCATTGCAGCACGAGCTCCTTGCCCATAACCACCGCCAAAAGTCATGCGGCTATCATCAAAACCTACCCAAACACCTGCCGCAAGTTGAGGAGTAAATCCCATAAACCAAGCGTCTTTAAAATTTTGTGTCGTTCCAGTTTTCCCTGCAGCAGGACGCCTGAAATTATACGTTCCACGTGCCCCGGCGCCTGTTCCGTTATCAATTGCAGTTTGTAACATACTTGTAATAATATATGCGGTCTCAGGACTTATAGCTTGATTTATTACATTTGTAAAATCTTCTAATACTACTCCCGCTTTATCCGTAATCCTTACTATGGATATATATTCATTATAAATTCCTTTATTTGCAATAGTTGCATATGCATTAACTAATTCTACAGGAGAAACTTCGCTTGTTCCTAAAGATATAGAAGGATAATGCTGTAATGGAGTTTTAATTCCTAACCTTTTAGCATGATCTATAATGTCATCGATTGTCGCAAAGCCATCTATTACTAATCTTGCAGCTATTATATTTTTAGATAATTTAAGCGCATTACGCAAGGTTAGCAAACCGCCCGCATCATGCTCGTAGTTACTCGGACTCCATCCTTTATAATTAAATGGCTGATTTGGTAAAGCCATTGCAGGATAACAACCGTTATTAATTGCTGTTAAATACACAATAGGCTTAAAAGATGAGCCCGGTTGCCTTTTTATTTGCACAGCATGATTTATTCCCATACCTCTTATTGTATCTCTACCACCAACCATTGCCCTAATTTGACCATTGGATGGATCTATTGCAACAAAACCTACTTCAATTTTTTGTTTCTCTTCTTTAACTCTAGCTATAATATTCGGGTCATTTCTTTTTTCTAATAATATTTTTTCTTTTTCCTGGTCACTTTTTGCTTTTCTATAAGCTTCTGTGTCTTTAATATACCTTATTACAGCATCCTTTAATATTTCAGGATGTTTATTCCAATCCCAATATTTATCAAATTGTGGTTGAAATGTACTTAAATGCTCATTTACAGCCCTGTTTGCAATTCGTTGCATTTTAGAATCTAAAGTTGTGTAGATATTTAACCCATCTTCGTATAGATTTACATTATGCTCTGCCGCCCATTTTTCCATTTGCTGTCTAACATACTCTACAAAGTGTGGTGCTATATCACTCTTAAATTTTTTAGTTAATTTTTGTCTATCAATATTTATTCGCATGGCTTTGTAATTTTTAAGCTCTAACTCACTTATAAAACCCTCTTCATATAACCTAGTTAAAATTAAGTTACGCCTTTGTAATGCATTATTTTCCCGTTTTATTGGGTCATAATAAACAGAAGATTTTAACAATCCAATTAATGTTGCTGCTTCCGGTACAGTTAAATCTTTTGCATTTTTATTAAAATAAATTTTTGCAGCAGATTGTATACCATAAGCACTATTACCAAAATAAGATATATTTAAGTATAATTCTAATATTTCTTTCTTGGTATAAGTCTTTTCTATTTGAACTGCTGTAATCCATTCTCTAACTTTTCTAACCACGGTTTCAAATATGTTTTCATTACTATCTTTTAACCCATAAAGGTTTTTTGCTAATTGCTGTGTAATTGTGCTTGCACCCTGCTTTTTACCCATCAATGTTTTTATCATCGCTTTAACAAAACGATCTATATCTACACCCCAATGCTTGTAAAATTTAACATCTTCCGTGGCAATTAATGCTTTTATTACACTTTGGTTTATATCTTTATATTTAATAGGTACACGATTTTCTATAAAAAATTGACCTATTAATTCACCATCATAACTCCAAACATTACTTGCTAATAATGGTTTGGGATTTTCCAAATCTTCTACTGGTGGTAATCCACTTATAACATATATTAAAAACGCTAAAAATAATATAAAACTTAAACCAAATACAATATAAAACCACTTTGTATATTTGTTAGTTTTTTTTGTTTTTTTTAGTTGTGCCATTATTTACCAATCTATAATTTCAATTTTATTATCTTTGTAAATAGCGTAGCAAGGTTTGCTTAGCCACGTTCCTAAATTTATATATTGTCCTTTTTTATACATTTTATTATCACGCATATGAGAGTGACCAAAAATTACAAAATCATATCCATCATCAATTTTTAACTTGGCTGTTTCAAATAAACCGTCCGTTTCGCCATAGTCTTTATATTCGGTATACTCTCTACTTGTTTTGCTCGTTTTCCTTGCAATTGATATCCCTAAATCTGGATGAACTAAATAATATAATTTTTGGAAAAATTTATTCCTTAATATCTTTTTTAAAATCTTATATCCTGTATCTTTTTTAACTAAACCATCCCCATGTCCTAAAAAAAACTTTTTATTATCATAATTAAAAGTGTATTCTGTTTTAATTAGTTTTACATTTAAATATTTTTCAAAAAAATCATAGTGAAAAAAATCATGATTACCAATTAAATAATACACCTTTACGCCATTATCTGTAATTTTTTTTAAAACTGTAAATATTTCAAAATAACCTTTTTGCAAAACATATTTATATTCAAACCAATAATCAAATAAGTCCCCTAAGATAAATAAAGTATTACCATTATGGTTAATAAATTCCAAAAAGCTTATTAGTTTAAGCTCTTTTTCTTTTTCCTTTTCTAAACCTTGCAATCCTAAGTGCAAATCTGATATAAAATAAACTGTCTTTTCCACACAATTTAAAATTAATTAAACAATAATTATACAATAATTTTTATAATTTTTAAAGTACTACTTTAAAAGAGATATATTTTTAAGAAGTTTATCATTTGGGTCTATATTTATATTCTTAAGATTTTTAATATTATTATAAACTAATAATGTGTCTTCTCCCCTCAATTTAATTTTTTTTAATAATGTAGTACTATCTTTTAATACAATTTCTACATCTAAATCTATAAAATATTTCACCTTATTTTTAGATAAATTAATATTTAGATATAAGTCATTATTTTGTATTTTGTAATTATATTCAATATTAACTATGCCGGTACCCTTAAAAACCCAACTATTAAAAAATTGCTTTAACTCTTCTCCACTAATTTTTTCTGCAGCTTCAATAAAATCATTTGTAGATGCGTTACTATAATTATATTTATTATAATAATACTTTAACAAATCGAAAAACTTTTTATCTCCAATCTTATTTCTTAACATATGAAGCACCCAAGCACCTTTATTATATATTGTACCAGAAAACATATTACCTTTAGGTGCATATAAAGTATTATCATCAAACTTTCCATCTTTGCTTTTTAAAACCCTTAAATACATCTCTTTGCCAAACACTTTTTCTGCATAAAGTGCTTCGCTATAAGTTGCAAATCCCTCATTAAGCCATATATCTTTCCAAGTCTTAACCCCAACTGCATTTCCCCACCAACTATGCGCTAATTCATGTATAAAAACAGATTGTTTTGCAATTGGATCTTTAATTAGAGAGGTACTTAACCCGGTTATAGTTTGGTGCTCTATTGCCCCATATAACCACGTAATTTCTGCATTGCCATACTTATCTTTTACAAATGGATATGTTCCAAACAGTTCACTAAATACTTTAATACCCTTTTTAATTGGGGTATAATCAATAAAATTTTCTAAATCATTTTGCTCTAATGTGTAGTAAGGTAATCTTACAGTATCTTTTTTACCAATAACAACATAATCTTCAAAATAATAATACTTACCAGAATAAACACACATTAAATAAGTAGAAATTGGATAGTTAGAATGGTAATAATAAGTTTTTCTTTTTCCATTGGTTTTAATATCAACTAATCTGCCATTGCTTAAAGAAGTAAAAACAGAATCTGAAGAAATACTAATATCAAAATAAGCTTTATCATCTGGTCTATCGTTACACGGCAACCAAGAAGAAGCATATATTGGTTCATTTAACGTATATATAAATTTATTCCCCTTATATTCATCAAAAACAAACGCACCTAAACCCTTTAATGTTGGTTGCCCATAATATTTTATTGAAATATTAAAACTATCCCCTGTAAAAAATTTATTTATTACACTTAAATAATTATCTTTATAAATATACTTAACATCATTATTATTAAGTTTTATTGAAGAAATATTATAACCTTTTTCGAAATTTAATATTAAAGTATCAATTTCTGCTAAAACTTTCCCCTTTATGACCATATCCATAGATATACTTCCCTTATATGGGAATATATCCAAATTACATGTATACTTAGTAACATCTATTTTATACTGGTTTGCTTTTATATAAACATTAAAAGTAGAGTCTTGCACTATATAAACAGTATTTCGTTTATTTTTAACAAAATTTACAACCTTATTTAGCTTACTAAAGAAACCAGAAAAGAATAAAATTGTAAAAGAGATTAAAAGAAATATAAAAAATAATAAATAATAATAATTTTTCTTGACTTTCATTATACTTATATTTAATATTAAAAAACTTATTTTTTAATAAAACCAAAAAATTAATAAAGAAAAATACTAAAATAATAAAAATTTAGCGAGGGGAAATGCAATTTTCAGGTTCATCATTATTGCGTGATACTTTAACAATGATATTGGCAGGAGGTCAAGGGGAAAGATTACTCCCATTAACAAAATATCGCACTAAACCTTCTGTTCCTTTTGGCGGCAAATATAGAATTATCGACTTTGCTTTGTCTAACTGCTTAAACTCTGGTTTAAGAAAAATTTATGTTTTAACTCAGTATAAGTCAGATTCCTTAAATCAACACTTATACGAAGCATGGAATATTTTTAACCCAGAACTCGGAGAATTTATCTATTCTGTTCCTCCACAACAAAAAGAAAGTAATAATTGGTATTTAGGTACTGCTAATGCAATTTACCAAAACTTAAATTTATTAGAACCTTCAAAATATAAGTGGGCTTTAATATTATCTGGTGACCACATTTACAAGATGGACTACTTAAAAATGTTACAGTATCACTTAGATAAAAAAGCAGACTTATCCATTGCCTGCATGAACGTCCCCGCCGATACGGCAAATAGGTTTGGAGTTGTGGAAATTGACGAGTTGTACAAAGTTACTTCCTTTTTAGAAAAACCTGCTATTCCTCCAGAAATTCCAGATAGACCAGGTGAATCTTTTGTTAACATGGGAATTTATATTTTTAATGTTACTGTTTTACACAACGTTCTTAAACAAATGGAACGCGAAGGTATAGAAAATAACGACTTTGGTAAAAACATTATCCCTTATATGATTCAAGCTGGATATGAAGTTGTTGCTTATAAGTTTCAGGATGAAAACAAAAAAGAACGCCCTTACTGGGTTGATGTGGGGACTATTGATAGCTACTACGCTGCTAGCATGGATTTAATTAGTGTTAATCCAGAATTTAATTTATACGATTTTAATTGGCCACTGCGCACAAAGCAACTTCAATATCCACCAGCTAAAACTCTTTCCCACGAAGGGGAACGTGTTGGGCGTGTGTTAAACTCACTTATTTCCGATGGTACTATTGTTTCTGGTGGTCTTGTTGAACGTTCTATCCTTGGTTTTAATGTAAGAGTTAACTCTTATTCTTATGTTGTAGATTCAATAATTATGGATAACGTTTCTATTGGTAGGCATAGTAGAATTAGAAGAACCATTATCGATAAAAACGTTATAGTTCCAGAGCATACCGAAATTGGTTTTGATCCAGAAGTTGATAGACAACGTTTTACCGTTAGCGAAACTGGTATTGTTGTAATTCCTAAAAATTACGTTTTTTAATCTATTAATATTTACTTCTTTTTATTAAAGGCTTTAGTAACTTTTACTAAAGCCTTTTTTTTATAACTTTATTAAACTAATTTATTTAAAATAAAAAACCCCATCCTAAGATGGGGTTTTTATAAATTTTAAGTAAACAATTTTACTTTAATAACATCATCTTCTTAGTATTAACAAATGTTTTACCATCAGTTAAAGAAGAAGCTGATAATCTGTAGATATAAACACCACTAGCTAAACCATAATTTCCAGCTGCAAAATCTACACTATAGTAACCAGCTTTAACTTCACTGTTAATTAAGGTTGCTACCTTTTGACCAGTAATATCAAATACTTCTAAAGTAACCTTGCTATCAACTGGTAAAGTATAGTTAATTTTAGTTGATGGGTTAAATGGGTTTGGATAATTTTGTGACAAGCTGAATGTTGTTGGAACACCAACTTCTACCATAATTGTAGCACTGTAGTTGTATGTACCGTCAAAATCAACTATTTTTAATCTGTAGCTGTATTTACCAGTATTATCTAATTTTTCGCTGAAAGCGTAAGCTTTTGGTTCTGTTGTAGTACCATTTGCATTAACTCTGCCAGCTACTGCCCAATCGTTACCATATTTTCTTTCGATAATAAATTCTTTAGTGTTTGTTTCTGTTGCTGTTGTCCAATTTAATGTTACAACATCTTTATCTACATTAGCAACAAAAGATGTAAGTTCAACTGGAACTGGAGTAACTGTTTGATAAGCACCAAATCCATTATTTGTTGATAAAACAAATATGCGAGCTGTTCCATCTGGGTTTAATTCAAATGCAACGTCTCCCGTGCCATTTGGATTGGAATTTGTTCCTAAAACATTTGTCAAATCGTAAGTTGTTGCAGCAGCAATATCGTTAGGGTCAACCTTCATTATTCTTGCTCTTTCATTACCACTACCATACTGGAATACTACTATATACTCATAATTTCCAACTGATCCTAAATATCTAATTGCATTTCCACCAGATGCTACTGCTGTAGTTGGAATAGTTCCTAATAACGTTCCATTTGCAGAGTATTTTTTAACACCAAATCCCGTTGCCTTCCAATAAAAATCACCATTTGGTAATGGACCAACTGAAGCACTTGATGGTGTTCCTATTGCATTATCACTTAAAGTAATTACCTCAGGTGTGCTGCTAAATGTACCATTATTCATACTAAATTTATATACTTTCATTGCTCCACTTGTAGCAGAAGCTGCCCAAATTACTGCTGTATTATCAAATACATTTCCAACAACTGTAAATTTATCTCCTAATCTTACTGCCTCACCTTGATAGCTAATAATATTTACTGGTGCAGCAGATTCATTATCCCACATATATACTTTAAACGGAGATGTAGATGTATTTGTTGTTAAATTTGCTGTAAATACTTTACCATCATAAGATGTTT
Organism: uncultured Melioribacteraceae bacterium; assembly: GCA_964652025.1. GTDB lineage: Bacteria > Bacteroidota > Ignavibacteria > Ignavibacteriales > Melioribacteraceae > JAEXOD01. The sequence goes on along the minus strand of CAZYZX010000007.1, from coordinate 76,181 downwards.
CTACATCGTTTAATGCATAAGTACCACCAGAGATTCCAGTTGTATTTAAGTCACCTATGTCATTTCCATTATCTGCATTTATAATTTTTACAAAGTTACCACCATTTCTAGAAGCTACATATAATCTGTGTAAAAAGCTTTCTGGGGCTTGAACTGTTACGTATGCCAACCCTCTTTCTAAACTTGTTGTACTAAACCAACTTGGCATTGTGTTAGTTGCTTGGCTTCTTTCCCACAATGTTGTATACTGTGGAGGAGTCCAAGGGGTACCTACTGCACGTAACAACCAAGAGTAAGTTGTGGTTCCTATTACTGCTGGGAACCATGTTGTTCCATCACTTGATAAGAAACTATGCCCAGGTGTTGGAGAAGTGGCATGTGCACCCATTGGGAATTGTATAGCTGCATCAAAAGTAATACCTACCCAAAATGTTGTTCCTGCTGTAAAAGTAGGTGCATTATTATCTAATGGTAATGTTACATAAGAACCTGTTGCACCGGCTGTTAGGTAGTTTACACCGTTAAATGTTTTTGTATAAATTATTGCGCCTGGTGTTGTATCAGTTCCTGCTTCGTAAACTTTTACTGTTATATCTGCTGTGCTAGCTTCATTTCTGTAAAATGCGTCTACGTTTGCTAATCTCATATTATCTGGTGCAACAAATTTAACTACTGCTGTTAATGGTAAATTATTGGCACCAAAACCTAAATATGTTGTTGGGGTATTTGTACCATTATCATATTTAATCCTAATCATTTGGTCAGGATATACTAATGTTCTGAAATACGGCAATGAATTATTAACATTATTTGTATCACCAGTAGCTGTAATATTAACTTCTGTTGTGAATGTTCCACGAGCTGTTGGTGTTGGGTTAAAGGTTACTGTATCATTCTGCCCAAATACTAAAGCTGGACGATTAATAGGTGTTCCTGCCACACCATTAAATACTGTATTTAATGTGTAACTTAAAGGATTTGACCCAATATTTTTTACAATTGCACGCATATTTACTGGGGTGTACCCTTCAGTAAATGGAGTTCCATTAATATATGTTACTAAGTTTGTAGTGTTATCTCCATCGCTAAATCTTGGTTCATATATAGCTGAACGTTCAGAATAAGCGCCTTTTACTCCACTAAAATCAAATTGTGTTTCTTCTTTAACACCTTTTGTATCATTTTCACCTTTATAAGGATCTGGAATAGCATTTAATTGAGTTAAGGAAACAACTGCTAAATCATTATCTGGTACTTTACCAATTTCTATATCATCTAAGTTTATATAGTATTTGTCTGCCAAACTATAAGCATGGAAACCAATATAGACTGTTCCTTTTGTTGGGGCAGTAAAATAAGCTACATTATTTTCATAAACAGTATTAACCATATTCGGATGATCTGCTAATGTGCTTATTATTGAATTGTTATTTTGGTCTGATGCTAAAACAACTTTCATCTTTTCAGGATAAGTTGCAGATTGTGCACGGTAATAATAAGAGACGTAATACATTTTACCAGCTTCTACTTGTATTGCTGGGGTAAACAAATAATCGTCCCCAGGTTTAGTTGTGCTGTATGTATAACGTGCATGTTTCGTACCTGTTCTTGGTGCTCCAGTAGAAGATGTCCATGTTGGTGCTCCATTAACATCTTGAACTAACCAACCTGTTGGTGGAAATACAGCACCTTCAAAACCTTCAGAATATGGAAATGATGTAACAGTAAATGGTGTAACTGTTAAAACACCAGATATACTAGTTGTGCCATCCCAAAAACCGTTTGTACCACCATATTTTGCTGGTCCACCTTGATAAATCCATTTACTTGCATAATAATATGTTCCTGCTGGTAAATCTGCTCCTATTGTGGACATAAACTCATCATTGTTGCCAGAATCTACGTTAAATGTTGCTGGATACCAAGTTGTCCATGTTGCAGGGTCTGTATTTGTACTGCTTACACCAATGTAGCACTCTAACAATGGAGTAGCGCCTGGTAAATTGGTCACATTATTAATCCATGCTTGTGCATAAACTGTAAAATTGCTACCAGCTTGCATTGTATGAGTAAGTGGCCATTGTAAATTACACCAATCTACAGTAGTATTCATTACTTGTTCAATGGTAATTTTATCAACAAATATGTTGTTACCATATTTACTAGTCGCTTTAAAGAATACTCTTCTATCCGTACCTTGTGTAGTTGCTGGTAATTCAAATGAATATTCATACCAACCATTTGCACTCACTACTGGTGCTTGATTAATAGCTCTGTTTATTATTCCCAGCGAAGTGGCGGTCGTTACGTTATTGCTATCATTATATAAAACTTCAACGTTATCTAAATATGTAGTATAACCATTATCTCTATACATCCAGAATTTTACTCTATAAGTACCGGCACCAAATGTTAATGGTGGGGTTACTAATGTAGCATTAGAACCTGAAGAATAAGTGTAACAATAATAGCGCAACATGTGGGTGCCATCTTTTGGTGTAGTAGTGGGGTTTGTACCCGATGTTACTCTATCCCATAATTTACCAGTAGGGCTAGATTGTGTCCATCCATTTGGCAAAAATGTTGCACCATCAAAACTTTCAACATAAGGGAAAGTTGTTATTACAGTATCTTCAGTACCTAATATGTTAGTATAAATTGAATAATCTGGCTGCTCTTGCACTCCACTCTTTTCCTGAGCTACCAAATTACTTAATCCCGCTAACATGATAGTTACTAATAATAGTAGAAAGATTTTTCTCATAAATATAACCTCATTTTTGTTAGTGTTTAATCTAAATTACCAAATTATTAAGATTTTTGCAAATTATTTTTTGTAATTTTTTTACTAAAATAAAATTATTTTTCTTGCAAAATAATATTTTTACAAATATTTTGTAGAATAATTTATTAAAAACAACACTTAATTTAAAGAGGAATAACGTATGAGAACTATTGTAACAATGCCTGGTGATGGAATAGGAAAAGTTGTAACCCCAGAAGCTATTAGAGTGTTAGATGCCGTTGGCTTTAAAGCTAACTATGTTCATGGTGATATTGGTTGGGATTTTTGGATTAAAGAAGGGAATCCTTTACCTCAAAGAACAATTGATTTATTACAAGAACACAAAATTGGATTATTTGGTGCAATCACTAGTAAACCAAAAGAAGCTGCCGCAAAAGAACTTTCCCCAGAATTACAAGGGAAAGGATACGTATATTATAGCCCTATTGTTGCTATGCGTCAACATTTTAATTTGGATATTTGTATCCGTCCTTGTGTTTCCTTTAAAGGTAATCCATTAAATTTTATTAGAAAAGGTATTAATGACGTTATCGAAGAACCACCTGTTAATGCTGTTATTTTTAGGCAAAATACAGAAGGACTTTATAGTGGTGTTGAATGGACTAACCCTCCTAAAGTTGTTAGAGATGCTTTAGAAACTCATCCTAAAATGGCTTTCTTTAAAGATGTTTCTAGCGAAGATTTAGCCGTAAGCACAAGAATTTTTAGCCGTAACGCTTGCAGAAGAATAATTAAAGCAGGTTTTGAATATGCCCGCAAATATGGATATAAAAACCTTACTATTTGCGAAAAACCTAATGTTATTAGAGAAACTAGCGGTATGATGCTTAAAGAAGCAAAAATTATCGCAAAAGATTACCCAGAAATTGAACTTTGGGATACTAATATTGATGCCCAAATGATGTGGCTTACAAAAAACCCTGAAATATATGGCGTTATTGTAGCTGGGAATATGTTTGGTGATATTATTAGCGATGGCTTTGCTGGTTTAGTTGGTGGTCTGGGTTTTGCTTGCTCTGCTAATATTGGAGAAGATGTTGCTGTTTTTGAACCTACTCACGGCTCCGCACCAAAATACGAAAAATTAAATCCTTCTATTGTTAACCCTATTGCTATGATTCTTTCTGCTGTTATGATGCTAGACCATATTGGCGAGCACAAATTTGCTGAAAGGATTAAAAATGCAATTGCTAAAGTTATAGAAGAAGGTAAAGTTAAAACCTATGACATGCTTAAACTTAAAGGCGGTCCAGATGTTTTTGAACATGGTGCTTGCACTACTCAACAAATGACTGACGCTATTATTTCTAAATTATAATTTTTGCCCGCTTACTTGCGGGCTTTTTATTAACATTTTTATTTACTTTTAAGGTGATATATGAGAGAGAAAGTATTAAAAATTTGGCCAGAAATAAATTGGATTAATGACTCTGAACTAAAAGAAAAAGTACTACAATGTTGGATTTATGCTATTGAAAATAGCCCTTTAACACCAGAAGATTTAGAAGTCATCCCTTTTTCTCTACTTATTAAGGATTGCAACATTTCTTTTATGAACCATAAAAGAACCTGCGTCCATTTAGCAGTGGAAATGGCTAAAATAATGCAAAATAACTTTAAAGACCAAATTAAAATTGATATGGATATTTTAATTGCGGGTGCAATTTTAATAGACGTTGGTAAACTTATTGAGTATGAAATAGTTGATGGGAAACTTACCACATCTAAAGCAGGCAAACTTGTTCGCCATCCTTTTAGTGGTATTGCTATAGCAGATAGATTTAATTTGCCTCCAGAGGTTTTACATATTATTGGCGCTCACTCTAAAGAAGGTGATTTAGGTAAACGAACTGTAGAAGCTATCATAGTTCATCATGCGGATTTTGTTAGCTTTGACCCTTTTAGACCTGAAGTTACTATTAAACTATAGAGGTTTTTATGGGACAAAATTTAGTTGAAAAAATAGCTCAAAAATACGCTTACGGTTTAGATGATGGTGAAAAAGTTTATGCTGGTAGTTTTATCTCTATTAAACCAGCTTATATAATGACCCACGATAATACGGGTGCGGTTATACCAAAATTTAAAAGTATTGGAGCAAAAAAATTAGCTTTTCCAAACCAAGTAGTTCACACATTAGACCACAATGTGCAAGATACTTCTGAAAAAAATTTAGAAAAATACAAAAAAATAGAAGAATTTAGTAAAAGTATGGGCGCAGACTTTTACCCTGCCGGTAGAGGTATAGGTCATCAAATAATGTGCGAAGAAGGATATGCTTTCCCTGGCACTATGGCTGTTGCTTCTGATAGCCACAGTAATATGTATGGTGGTTTAGGTTGCCTTGGCACTCCTATTGTTAGAACAGATGCTGCTGCTATTTGGGCTACTGGTTTAACTTGGTGGCAAGTGCCCCCTATTGCAAAAGTTAATTTATTTAACAAATTTAATAAGGGTGTTACAGGTAAAGATTTAATTATTGCTTTATGTGGTTATTTTAACAATGATGAAGTCCTTAATTTTGGAATTGAATTTTCTGGTGAAGGTGTTAAATATCTTACAATAGATCAAAGACTTTCTATTGCAAACATGACAACCGAATGGGGTGCTTTGGTTGGGCTTTTCCCCATTGATGAAGTAACTATAAATTGGCTTAAAGAAAGAAATGAATTCCTAAAAAAACGTGGCTTAGCTGGTGTAAACTCCGATAAAAATTCTAATGGTATTCATCCAAGAATTAACGATTTTACTATCAATAAACTTATTGAAGAATTACCAAATTTACAGCCAGATGTAGATGCATACTATGCAAAAGAAATTACTATAGATTTATCTACTATTGAACCTTATGTATCTGGACCAAACACTGTAAAAAAAATGACCAAAGTTAGTGAAATAAGTACTAAAAAAATAAAAATTGATAAAGCTTATTTAGTTTCTTGTGTAAATAGTCGTTACGAAGATTTATTAGATGCAGCAGAAATATTAAAAGATAAAAAAGTTGCAGAGCATGTTAAGTTTTACGTTTCACCAGCTAGTAGCGAAATTAAAGAAAAAGCAGTAAAAACAGGCATATGGCAAGTATTCTTAGATGCAGGGGCAATTGAATTACCGCCAGGTTGTGGCCCATGTATTGGGTTAGGAACTGGATTACTTGAAGATAACGAAGTGGGAATTTCTGCAACTAACAGAAACTTTAAAGGCAGAATGGGTTCACCAAATGCTTTTGCATTTTTAGCTTCGCCCGCTGTTGTTGCTTATAGCGCACTAAAGGGTTATATTACTGGAGATGATGCTTATAATAATGTAGAAATAGCAGCAAATATAGTTGAAAATAAACCTAAAGAAGTTAAAGCAGAAAAGGTTAAAATTATAGATGGTTTTCCTGAATCGATTGAAGGGGAATTTATTTTTTGCCCACAAGATAACTTAAATACAGATGGAATTTACCCTGGCAAATACACTTATAACGATGATTTCACTCCACAGCAACAAGCAGAAGTTGTTATGGAAAATTATGACCCAGAATTTAAAAATATTGCTAAAAGTGGTGATATACTTGCTGCAGGATTTAACTTTGGAACGGGTAGTAGCAGAGAGCAAGCAGCAACTGCCTTAAAATATAAAGGAATACAACTTGTAATTGCAGGCTCTTTTAGCGAAACATACAAAAGAAATGCGCTTAATAATGGATTTTTAATTTTAGAAGTACCTGAATTAATTAATGATTTGAAAGCTTATTATGGTACAGAAAAATTAACAATTAAAACTAATTCTTTAATTAATATTAATTTTGCTAATTCTTTTATTTCTTTTAACAACAAAAATTATTATATTTCCCCTGTTGGTAAGGCTGCTCAAGAATTGATTGTTTCCGAAGGTTTAGAAAATTGGGTTAGACGTAATTTAGAGTAAAAATGCATCATTTAAGATGCTAATTTTAAATAAATACGAGGTGAGCTATGATATTCAAACATGAATTTACTACACCAAGGAATGTGTACGACAAACTTGTACGCGATTACGAGCATCTTGATATGGTTGTTAGCGGTGACACATTTTTTAATTTTGTAAGCACTGCTTATTTTTTACTCGAATGGCTTAAAAATGCTCAGCAAAACGAAACGTTATCACGCTTTGTTAAACGTCTTTCTAAAGACCCTAATATCAAAATCTGCAAAGATATTTTAACTTTTAAGGCTACTTATTGTATTTGTATCGAAGACCCTGAACTTGAAGAGGGTGCCGATTTTGAACATATTAGATTACCAGAAAATTATGACTTACCTGCTTACACTAATGGTACTAGAAAATTTAAATTAATTATTGGAGATAATGAATACGACATATTTAAATTTAAGGAAGAAGTTCTAAATCTATTTAATATTTACTTTAAAGTTAAATAATTTTAATTTTATTAATTAAAACCTATCTCAATCCTCGCTTTAATTAAAGCGGGGATTTTTTATAATTTTGCCAAAATATAAAAATAAATTAGATAAATAATGAAAATTATTAAAGAAAAAACAGATAAGTAATTTAACGTTAAAATACTTTTTTCTTTAAAAGTCATTTTATGTTCTTTTTTTATTTCGACTGGTTTAGTTTCCTCTTTAACAGGTTCTTGAACAACTTCAATCTCTTTTTCAAAAACACCATCGTTAAATACCAATTCTTTTACCAATCTTCCTTTCGGATCGTACAATCGGTTTACACCATTTTTTTTACCCGCTTTATAATTAATTTCCTCTTTAATAGCACCATTTTCATAAAATAGTTGAGTTAATCCTTCTTCTTTACCCTCTTTATAATTTTTGGTTCCATATAAAGCACCACTTTTATAGTAAAACTTACTTTTCCCTTCGGGTTCACCTTTACTAAAATTCCATTCTTCTTTTACACCACCACTTTCATAATAAGTAGTTGTTATCCCTTCTCGTACGTCATCCACTAAATTTTCATGAATTTTTAATACTCCATTGCTGTAATAAATTTTGCTTATTCCATTTTTTTTGCCATCTTTAAATATACACTCTGCTTTTAATTGACCATTTGCATAATAAAATTTTGCTGGTCCATTTGGGATATTATCCTCATAATTTAATTCTTTTATTTTATTGCCATTATCATCGTATAAAACATAAGGACCTTTTTTACCACCCATATCGTAGCTTATAAACTCTATTAAATTTCCTTCTTCGTTAAAAATCTTCTCTTGCCAATGTATTTTCCCTTCCACGTAATATTTTTGGCTTTGTACCTTGCCATTTTCGTAATATGTTAAAGATAAACCACTCCTTTTTTCTATATCATCTTTATCAAAGTATAATATTTTATTTAATCCATTAGATAAATAATTTACAATCTCTACTAATTTCCCATCTTCGTTATAAATTTTCTCTTTTAATAATTTTTCACCATCAGTATAAAATCTTTCACTTTTAATTTTACCGTTAGGGTAATAATTTATTTGCGGTAATAAGTACTTACTTTCGTTATTTAAATAATGATGTTCAAGATTTGGGAAATCCATAGCACGCTCTCTTTTAATATTATAAATTTAATTTATTAATTAAAAGAAAGCAAGAAAAAATTTAAAAAAGACCTTCTACACTTAAATATCTTTCGCCTGTATCGTAATTAAAAGTTAATATTGTTTTCCCTTCTGTTATATCATTAAGTTTTTTGTTAACAGCTGCCAAGCTTGCACCTGTTGATATTCCTACCAAAATTCCTTCTTTTGATGCACATAAGGAAGCAAATTCATATGCTTCTACTTTTCCAACAGGTATTACTCCATCTAAAAGTTCAGTGTATAAGTTCTTAGGAATAAATCCCGCTCCAATTCCTTGTAGAGGATGAGGATTTGGTGACCCACCACTAATAACAGCAGATAGCTCCGGTTCGACAGCAAACACCATTAAATTTGGAAATTTTTCCTTTAATACTTTTGCACACCCGCTAATATGTCCCCCTGTGCCAACACCTGTAATTAAATAATCTATACCATTAGGAAAATCATTTATTATTTCTTGAGCTGTGTATTTTATATGTGCATTAACGTTGTCATCGTTTTCAAACTGTTGTGGCATCCAACTATTTGGGTATTCTTCACATAACTCTTTTGCCTTTGCAATAGCTCCTTTCATTCCCTTTTCACGAGGTGTTAAGGCAAAACTTGCACCATATGCAGCCATTATTTTACGCCTTTCTATAGACATGGACTCCGGCATAACCAAAATTAATTTATATCCCTTTACTGCGCAAACCATTGCTAAGCCAACCCCTGTGTTTCCACTAGTAGGCTCAATAATTACCGTATCTTTTGTTATCTCTCCCCTTTTTTCTGCCTCTTCTATCATATTTAATGCAATTCTATCTTTTATACTTCCGCCAGGATTTTGCCTTTCAAGCTTCATATATACATTATGTTTGCTATTAAATAAACTATTTATTTTTACAACGGGAGTTTTACCTACTAATTCCAATACGTTATTTACAATCATATACACCTCTATATATTATAATCTAATAATTCTGCTTTAATGCCTTCATTTTTAAAGCCCACCTTACTTCTATTATAAACAATCGAATTTGGTGGAACGCTTTCTGTTATCCAAACATTACCTCCTATTATACATCCTTCACCAATTACAGTGTTTCCTCCTAATATTACAGCTTGTGCATAAATTACAACGTTATCTTCTATTGTGGGATGTCTTTTTATATTTGCCATTTTTTTTGCAACGCTTAGCGCACCCAATGTAACACCTTGATAAATTTTTACGTTGTTACCTATTTTTGTTGTCTCACCTATTACTATTCCAGTTCCATGGTCTATACAAAAAGATTCCCCAATTTCTGCTCCTGGATGTATATCTATTCCCGTATTTTGATGTGCATATTCGCTTATAATTCTTGGTAAAACTGGCACCTTTAATTTGTATAGCTCATGTGCAATTCTATATATTGTTATAGCCAAAAATCCAGGATAAGCTAAAATTACTTCGTTAATACTATATGCTGCGGGATCCCCTTTATATATTGCTTCTGCATCAAGTTGTAATTTTTTATAAATTGTGGGTAAAGCATCAAAAAAGGCATCTGCAACATCTTCTACTTGCAATTGCTCTTCAAAGGCTAAAGAATTTAATAAATGCTTTAAATTTTTTTTAAGCAAAGTTAATTCACTTTCTATTTCTGTATAACTATAATAAACAGTATCAGAAAATTGAGGAAATAATAATTTTAGTAATTCATCAATAAAGTTTTGCGCTTCTTTTCTTAGCGGTAAACCACATCTATGTTTTGCTCTAATTTCAAATAAAGTTTTAGAAAATTTCATTTTATTTTAACGTTAATTGTTTGGTAATTTTATTAAAATATATTAATTTTAACATAGCAACTTACTAAAAAGTTTTATAAATGGGGATAAAAATGAGAATGATTATTAATAATTTGGCAGTTTATGAATTTGGTGATAGGCAATATCCAACTATTATTTTTATACATGGATTTCCTTTAGATTATAGAATGTGGGAAAATCAAATAAATTTTTTAAAAAACGATTATCATATTATAGCTTACGATTGCAGAGGTTTAGGTCAAAGTTACGTTGGAGATGGCCAATATACTATGGAGGCATTCGTTAATGATTTGTATTCAATAATAACTGAATTGCAATTAGAAAAACCCATTTTGTGTGGGCTTTCTATGGGTGGTTATATTGCTTTTAGAGCAGTAGAAAAATCACAAGAAAAATTAGGTGGCGTAATTTTTTGCGATACTAAACCAGTAGCAGATGATAATATTGCTAAGCTAAAGCGCGCTGATGCCATTAATATGATTAACGTAGATGGTTTAGAGAAATATTTAGAGTTTTTTATTCCTACTACACTATGGGAAGAAACAATAAAAGAGAAACCCGAAATATATAAAACTTTATTTAATAGAGCTAAAGCGCAAAACTCAATTGGCGTTAAAGGAGCACTATTTGCAATGTTAAGCCGAACAGATACTGAAACTTTTTTAGAAAAAATAGAAATTCCTACACTATTTGTTGCTGGTGCATACGATAAACTTACCCCACCAGATAATATGAAATTATATGCAGATAAAGTTAAAAATAGCGAGTTTGCAATTGCACCAAAAGCTGGTCATTTAGCTCCATTAGAAAATCCAGGTTTTGTAAACGATGTTATTAAAGGTTTTTTAGATAGACGAATAAAAAATTTGTAACTTAAATTTATTTAATTTCTAATTTGCAAACTCCATCCCAATCTTTTGGCGGATTTACTTTGTAATGTTCTATTCGCTTTAATATAGTTTGTGCAGCTTGATCTGATGGTACAATTTCTAGATACTTTTTCATACCAGCAAGTGCCTCTTCCCAATTTCCAGCATAATACTTTTTTATAGTATCTTCATATATGCTTATATTATTAAGCAAAACATCCAAATTATCAATTTTATCTCTTTTATCAATAAGCTCGTATATAGTAACACCTTCAGACTTACCTTTAACAGCAACTTTATCTAATTCCCTTACAATAAAATCATCTGTTAATTTATTTTTTGTAAATTCTGATATAATAATTTCTGTGCCATAAAGTTTATTTATTCCCTCCAATCTTGCTGCAAGATTCATATTATCCCCTATACCGGTATAATCAAAAAGTTGCTCGCTACCCATATTACCACAAATCATATTACCCGTATTAAGTCCAAATCTCGTGCGCACTCCCCTAAATGCATCGTTTGGAAACTCTGCAATAATTTTTCTTGAAAGATTTCTCATCATTAGAACACATTCGCAAGCAGCAACAGGGTGATTTTCTAAATTTATCGGTACTCCAAATAATGCAACTATTGCATCTCCAATATATTTATCTAACATACCTCCTTTTTCGTATACAATTTGGGTAAGTTCAGTCATATATTTTTTCAAAAATTCTGTTAATTCCGATGGGGATATTTTTTCCGAAATTGTGGTAAAATTTTGTATATCAGTAAATAATGCCGTTACATTCCTAACTTCTCCACCAAGCTTTAACTTTTCTGGATGTTCTAACATCTCATCTATAATTGCAGTGCTTACATATTTTTCAAATGTCTTTTTAATCTTCTGCCTTTCTTTAAATTCTGTTTGATATTTATAAATAAGTACAGATAAAAACCCAAATAATAATGAAACTATTAAATAACTTTGTGCTATTAATAAGTTGTATTGTTCAAATAAAACATGTGCTACTATTAAAATTATAAAAATTATTATTGGTAATAAAGATAAATTATAAATTATGTTTAAGCGCCAAAAAATAGCCATGCAAATTAATAATAAAACTAACCATTCTAAGTATATAAAATAATTTGAAACCTTATGAATAAAATTATCTGTAAGCGCATTTTTAATAAATGTTGCATGCAATTCTGTGCCTGGGTAATTATCATCAATAGGAATAGTCTTTAAATCTCTTAAACCAATTGCAGAGCTACCAATAAGAACAATTTTGTTTTTCAATATATCTTCTGGTATTCGTCTTTGCAGAACATTACTAAAAGAAATATATCTAAACTGTTTTTTAGGACCATAAAAGTTTAATGGCGTTTGACCATTTTCATTAACAGGAATATTTAAAACATTTTTCCCTTTAGAAAATAATTTTACAGATTGTGGAACAAAATTAACAGAATCTACAGCTAATGCATCTATAATACACTGCATGCTAAAATTTATTAAAAGCTTATCACCATAAATAAAAAATGTATCAAAGTGCCTTGTTGTGCCATCATCATCGGGTGATATATGCGCAAGACCTATTTTGTAAGCACTTTCTGCTAATGTAGTAATTGGTAAAGTTGGGGAATTAATCTCTTTAAATTTAGGTAAGAATGAAAAACTATTCTTATTAAATTGAGTAATATTAATTGGTAAATCAACTTCATTAAATTCTGTAACATTAAAATCATCAAAAGCAGCAAGAGTAACATTCCCCGCTGCTTTAAGAGAGTCTGCAAAATCTTCTTCAGTATCTAAAGATGATATTATATTATTTAATGTAAGAGAATCTACCTTAAATTTTGTTTTTAATTTATTTGTATATAAAGTTACAATTTTATTACTTAGTTTATCATGCTCCGTAAAAAAAATATCAAAAATTATATACCTTGCTCCACTTTGTTTAGCAATACTAACTACATCTCCAAAGTATTTTAAGGGCCAAGATGAAAAACGACCAAGTTTATTAATACTTTTTTCATCAATATCAATAATAATTATGTCGTCTATTTTTTTCTTATCGTAATCTTTAACTTTAAAATGTAAATCATTAAAAAATAATTCCGCACGCTGCAAAAACGAGCGAATAAATGGAAATTGAAGTATTAAAATACCAATAATAGCCGTTACGGCATAAACTTTAATAAAAGCTATAAAGCCTTTTTTTTTCATTTAATAGTTTCTTGAATTGCCGGTAAAAGTTCGCTATTAGGAAAATCTTGTATAAATGCTTTATAATGTTCTTTTGCTTTATCTGTATTTTTTTGTTCAGTATAAATAGTAATTAAGCAAGCTCTTGCTATTTCTGCTTGTCGGTTTAAAGGATTTTGTTCCACTACTTCTTCAAATATTTGAGCAGCTTTTTCAAAATTATTATCCTTAAAAGCTGTATATCCATCATTAAAATTAACTTCATTTAATGGTTGCCAATATAAAGTATCTTTTGCATCAATATTCACTTCGCTTCTTCTAACACCAGCAACACCTCTAACATTTGCACTTTCATTATCTGTTAATAAAATACCAACTTTCTTTTTTACTCTATCTAATAATCCTGTTTGCACTTTTACAGTTTTTAGCAACTCAGATATTTTCACAGTCTTTGGTCCACTTAATTCTGTAGTTTCTCCATTATTCCAAACAATTTCCAATTCCGAGTCGTCAATTAATTTAAGAATATGATTACTAGCAATTTTTGAGTTTAATTTTAATTTTTCCCAGTTGTTTGTACCTTCAATAGCAACTTGTACATCCCCTGAAAAAAAGCTTACCTTACCAACTACTGTTTGCCCTTGTATAAAAACAGAACAAACGAATAAAGAAAATAGTATGAATAAAAGTTTAGTTTTCATATTAGCCTCCGCTAATTAAATCTTTTTAAAATTTCTGGATATTGTTTAGCAATATCTGGATTTATTTTTTCCGCTTTAGCAAATAGTTCCTTTGCTTTAGATTGTTTACCCATTGCTAAATATAATTTTGCCATATTTACTAAAAGACCAGTATTATTTTCATCTAACAATAATGCTCTTGAATAATATGATTCTGCTTTATCAAAATTTTTAAGAAGATAATAAACATTACCCAAATTAATTAATGCCGTTAAATCTGTTTTCTTTTCTACAAGCACATTTAAAAACTGTACTTCTGCTTGTTGATACTTCCCATTTCTAGCATAATATAACCCAAGTTTGTTTAATACATGAATATTTTTAGGATATTTTGACAAAATAGATAATAACTCCGATTCTAAATTTTGTGTAGTATTGTTTAAGAATTTGACCATATCTTCCCTAATTTTTTCACCAACTACTTGGTAATTAATTACTGTATTAGAGCCTACTGTTCCACTTGAATATATAATAGGAGGATATGTAATTATTGCATTCTTAACCTCAATAATTTCTAATCTTTGGGTACTTTTTAGCGTTTCATTATATCTTTTTACAGCTACTTCCCAACTTTCATTAAATGAGTTTTTACCAATAACAGTAGTTTCTAATGGAAGCCATATAGTATTATTTTTTATAATTAGCATACTTTCATTAATACCACTTTCTAAAAGCTTATCGGGCGTTAAACCTGTATCAAAAGCCATAAAAACATGACCCGTAACGTCAATAACTGCTGTATTTATTCCTATTGTTTCTAATGCGGTACACATTAATGTAACTAAATCATCGCAATCGCCTGTTTTTCTATCTATTGTTTGCGCTGCAAATTGAACATAATCTATTACATTACTTTCACTAACTGTTTGATAAGAACTATTTGGATCTTGTACATACGTTATTCCCAAAGCCCTAAAATATTCCCATATCATTGCCGTCTGCAATATTGGTTTTGGTACTTTTGTAAATTCTAATGGAATATCACTAAATTTAGAAATTATTGAGCTTGTTATAAAACTTCTAATATTTTCATTATTTGCTGATATAAACGATGCTATTCGTTTTTTATCTTCCCAAGAAATAGAGTTTAATGAATATACTTTTACACTACTTTTTTGCGTTAATTTTTGCTCTTTATCTTTATATTTGTATGTTATTGTAATATTTACATTATAATCTTTTGGTCCTTCAGATGATTTTTTTATTATGCCCTCTTTAAGTTTTGCATAAATAAAAACTTCTTTTATATCAATAGGTATTAATAAAGGAACAACTGTTACAGATGGTTCATCAAGCAATTCTGGCGATGCAACTTCTATTCTAACATCATCAAAAGGTTCATTTTTTGTATTAAAAATTGTAATGGAACCAATTTGATTATTTTTATAAAAATTAAAAAGGGATGGAAATATTGGACTAAAGTTTACTTTTTCAATTTCTACAGGATCTCGCTTTGCATTAAATTTATCCCTTGTTACTAATGCTTTATCCAAAAAATCTTTAATCTCTTTATTTTCTGGTAATAATTTATTGGCATCTGTAAGCAATCTACAAGATAAATCATATTTCTTTAAATCTAAATAAATTTTACCTAAACGATATAAAACCTCCCAATTTGTTGAATTAAGTTTATAAGCTTTTTCGTAAGCTAATTGTGCTTGAGCTGTTTTATTTACTATCTCGTAATCTTTTCCTAATGCTAAATAATATTCTGCTTGTGTGCTATCTAATGCAACCGCTTTTTCAAAAGATGTAATAGCATTTGGCTTATTTTTATTATTAGAGTGGGCAAGTCCTAAAATATAATAATATCTAGGATTATTTTTATCAATATTAATGGATTTTTCTATCTGTAAAATTGCATCGCTATTCATACCTTTAGCTATGTAAGCTTCTGCTAAAGCTGCATTCAATTCCGAACCAGCATTACCTGTATTTTGTGCCTGAGTATATACCATTAATGCTTCGTCTATTTTCCCTAAGTTAACTAAAATAGTTCCAGCAGAAATAAAATATTGTTCCTTCCCAGTCTTTAATGCTAAATCTTTATAAACTTGTAAAGCATCTTCTTTTTGATTGTTACTTAAATATGCCTCAGCTAAATTTTGCATTATTTTTTCATTATCTGGGAATTTTACCAATGCCTCTTTACACAAAGATATCGTACCAGTATAATTTTTATTTAAGTATTCTAACCTTATCAAATTTAAATATACATTTAAATTATCAGTAAATTTTAATTTTGCTTCGTTTAATACTTTTATTCCATCAGAGTATCTTAGTATTGTTTTATATGCATTTGCTAATTCAATATAAGTATTACTTTCGTCTGGTTTTGCTTTTATTAATTCTGCTAATGTATTAATCATCATATCCCAATTAGATGATGCCCTATATTTTTCTATTAATTCCCTGTATATAGATCCAATTCTATTTGTTATTCCTATGGAATTAATTTCTTTTAATTCATTTAATCTTTTTATTGCTTGTTGTGGTTGATAATCTTTTAAAAATAGCAAATAACTTAATTCATCTTTAACAGAATTTGATAATCTACTTTGCAAACCATCTTTGGACTCTGCCATTACAGCATATTCATATATAAATTCTGATGGCTTATCTAAAACTAATTTTTCAATATCAGTTTTTGTATATAATGCGTATTCTTTTTCATCTGTTTTTTTTCTATAAATTAAATAGTTAGAAGCTCTTTTTTTATCACCAATCCATAAAAGCTCTGCTATTCCTTCATTTGTTACATTTAATTTAACATCTCTTGGGTCTGCAGGGGGTATTAATAGCCTAAATTGTTTTTGAAAATTTGTTTTAAAATTGCTTACATATAAATTATTATTGCTATTATCAGCAGCCATAAAATTTATAACTGGCATCTGAGCTAAACTTTCTCCACGAGAAATAAACTCAGCTATTTTTTTGTAATTTTCAAAAACATGTATTATACCATAATAATTATCGTAAATTAATAATATATTTTCATCAATAGAAGCTATTGTACCAATTTCATAATCGAGTGAAAGACCATTTAAAATAAGATTTTCCAGTCTTAGATTTTCATTTGCCATAAAATAGATAGTTTTTTGATCTTCTACAGCTATATATAAAGTATTAGACTTACTAATAGCAAGCTTCACAGGTCTTTTTTCACCCAGTGATATTTTGGATAAATACATCCCTTGTTCATTATAAATATTAATTCTATTATTTTTATAATCGCTTACATATATTTTACCTTTGGAATCAATAACAATATCATTAGGACTTTTTAACTGTCCTTCGTTAGTACCATTTTCACCAAATTGAGATAAGTTAAATCCGTGGTCTGCATCTACTATTACTACTTTATCGTCATCACTATCTAAAATATACACTTTATTATTATATTCAGCTAACGCAACTGGTTCAGAAAGTATCACGTTATATTGTTTTTGCAAATTTTTAGGTAAACGAAAGACCTCTTCATTTCCCCTTTTAGCTAGCAATGTATTATCCATTAATATATAGTAAAAAACACCATTACTACCAATGCTTAAATATTTGTATTCTTCAACTTTATTAGTTCCTATAAATTCCACATCCATTTTAACCATTGGTATAATGGGTTTTATTTGTGGCTCTTTATAATTAACATAAAAAGATTGAATTGATGAAAATTTTTCATCATAAATATAAACTCTTTCTTTACTATCATTTTCGCTCTGCACACTAATAAAAGTTGGTTTACTAAAAGTACCTACGCTTCCACTACTTCCCTTTATTCCTATTTTAATACCTGTAGCTGCTCCCATGCTATCATATTGAATTACTGAGCATAATTCTCTATCTGCTATATAGTATTTATTAAATTTATCTATAGTAAAATCAGAAACATCTGTTAAACCTTTTATATTAATTTGTTTTTTTAAAGTTAAATTAGGATAATATATTTGAATTTGATACCCCTGATTTGACGAAACCAAAACATGGATATTCTGATCTAGTCCAACTGCAAAACCAACATAATCTTTGGCAGAAATTGCACCACGATATAAGCCTTGTTTGTTAAATTTTATAATTGTTTTATTTCCTTTATCATAAACATAATAATTTCCATATATATCAAAATCTATGTTATAAGGGTTATCTAAACTTCCTAAATAGCTTCCAGAATTACCAAATACAAGCTGTTTTTCCCCATCTTGATTTAAAATTACTATTCGTTTTGTTCCTCTATCTAATACCGCTATTTTCCCATCTTTTTGAACACATAAATCAACAGGTGTATCAAATAGTTTTGAATTGTTATCAGCTGGTATTTTTTTTACAAAATCCCCATTTGAATTAAAAATATTTATGTTTTTATTATCCTTACTTAAAACATAATAATTAAAAAAATCGTCTACGTAAATATTTGCTACATCCCCCAAATTTGTTACTTTTTGATTAAGCAACAAAGTCTTTACGGGTGTAACATCTGCAATTTGTGCAAATAAATTTGTACTAATAATTATTATAAATAATATTATATTTTTTTTCATAGCCTACCTTTAATTCTTATAATATCTATCGATATACATATAAAATACAAATATTTTATTAAAAAACATAATAAATAAAGATAATTTTATCATTTTATTAAATTCATTTTTTTAGTTGAACTGTATTTTCCTATAACTTCAAATTTTAACAAATAAATACCGCTACTTAACCCATATTTATTAGCATCAAAAGTTATTTTATATTTTCCTCTATCTAAATTATTATTAACAAGTTCTGCAACTTTTTCACCCAAAATATTATATACCGAAAGATTAACCATGCCTAATTCCTTTAAACTAAACTCAATCTCTGTGCTTGGATTAAATGGATTTGGATAATTTTGCATTAAGGAATAATCTAAATTAATAATACTATTAACTGTTATTACTTCAGAATAACTAAAAATACCCGAATAATCAATCTGTTTTAACCTATAATAAAGTTTTTCACTAAAAATAAAATCATCTGTAAAGTAATAATTATTAATTTCTGTGGTTGTTCCTTTCCCAGAAATAAAGCCAATTTTAACAAAGTTTTTGCCATCTAAGCTTCTTTCAATTTCAAAACCCGCATTATTTTCCTCACTTGCTGTAGTCCAACGTAATTCAATAGAGCCATTATCTTTAGCAAGGGCATTAAATGATAATAATTCAACTGGTAAAGGCATTCCTATTCCTGTAAAAGATAAATCATCTATATACCAACCTCTTTTTTGAATGCCGTTATCTGCGCCAAAATCGAACTTTATTTTTATTACATCACCAGGGGCAACAATCCCTGTTAAATCAAAAACCGCGTTTACCCAAAATGCAGAACCTGTATATGCACTTTGCCCTCCTAAAGGATTATTAAAGCTTGTACTTAATGTTCCATTATATCCTCCAACTGGAATAATAAGATTATAACTTCCACCATTTTTACTTAGCTTTACATTTCCTCCATCATAATCGGTTTCAAACTCGTACCAATGCCAAAACGTTAAGCTTGGTGTATTAGAAACAACTTGCATCTCTGGAGTTACTAATGATGACAAAAGAGGTCCAATAGAATAGTAGTCATTCAATTTTGTTGCCCATAATTTCTGTCCACTATGCGCAGCTGGAAATGAAGGATTTGTTGTTCCCCATTGCCAATCATTATTTCCTAACAATCCACCGTTATTTGCTTCAAAATCTGATGAATATATTGCAACATTTACTATAGAAAAGCTATAATACCCTTGTTCTGGTAATGTTTTTGTGTTATTATTAATCGAACTATCAATTGCTGTTATTTTATACTCTATAACATCACCAATATTCAAATCATTTTGCGTTAATGGAAAATGCCCTTTATAAATATTACTATTTGCTTGCTTTATTAAGTCAAAATCTGGTTTAGCTACTCCATTTAATTTATAACTAACTTTTGCACTTCTAATTCCTAAATTATCTGTTATATTTGCCTCTATTGTTATAGGCAAAGCAAAAATACTTTGATTTGGCAATTGTGTATGTGCTATTATTGGTAAAATATTATCTGCACCAACTTTAAACGAAAATGTATTTGATGGTGCATTAGATGGTAGTAATGATGTAATGTTACTATTGTTTTTAGCTTTAATAAAATATTTAACTGTTACATTATTTAAGTTAATAGGAATTATTGCTTCGTATTTATTTTGAATATTTGTAGAATAAAAAGCAACGCTATCGTAACTAATACCATCATTTATTGAATAATAAACTTTTAAGCTATTAGTTAGTAATGGCAAAACAGAGTTAAAATAAGCAACAACTTTATGCACCCTAAAAGGATTTTCTGTATCGGGTAATGGATTATGTTCTATTTGAACTTTAAAGTAATTTACAGCATCAAGTGCATTTAATATTCCCCAGCCATATTCATTATTTGGATTATTACTTAATGATGCTGTATTTCGCATAGCATCCCTAACCTGCATAGGTGTTAAATTTGGCATTGCGCATAATACCAAAGCAGCAACACCTCCAGCTAAAGGACCGCTAAAAGAAGTTCCACTTGATGTTGTGTATCCTGTAGTATTGTAAGGACTTGCAACTGTTACGCTGCTTCCCATTGCCATAACATCCGGCTTAATTCTTCCATCTACTGTAGGTCCAACACTGCTAAAACTAGAGCGCTGCCCTGTAGAAGTTACGGCACCTACGGCAATTACACTGTCACCATCCGCCGGGGCGCCTAATGTATTATGTGTGCTATTATATCCTTCGTTACCGGCTGAGTTTACAACAACTATTCCCTTTTTAACTGCTAAATCTGCCGCTATTGTT
This sequence comes from uncultured Melioribacteraceae bacterium, assembly GCA_964652025.1. Taxonomy (GTDB): domain Bacteria; phylum Bacteroidota; class Ignavibacteria; order Ignavibacteriales; family Melioribacteraceae; genus JAEXOD01. The sequence continues at coordinate 55,379 of CAZYZX010000007.1, read as the reverse complement.
ATTCTGCAAGTATTACCATTCATACTTTGCCAAGAGTAACTAGTATATGGTGGATCAAATGTAATATATCCAAGCGATGTGCTTGTAACATCTACACCAATGCTATCCATCCATTCTACAGCGGCAATCCAATTATCCTCTTCAATTGGTGTTTCACTTTCTGTATTTTCTGTTTTTGCTAAAATAAAAGTTGAAGCAAAAGCTGGACCAATTAATTTCCCTTCCTTAAATCCTCCAATAGTAGATAGTGTTTGCGTTCCATGGCTTCCTTCTCCTAAATCACTTCCATCACCAACATCAGGATCGTTATTTACAAAATCGTATGCAGCCATAATATCCATACTTCCAAACACTTCATGCGGCAAATTATTAAAACCCGCATCTAAAACGCCAATTACTACACCCTGTCCTTTATATCCTAAATCATGCACAGCAGGAACGTTTATTTGTTGCAGCTGTGTGTAAGAAGCTCCATAATTATAAGAATTTGTACCTTTCGGATAGATTTCTACAAAACCTTCGCTTACTAAACTCTTTTCTTTTTTACTTAAAGATTGATACTTTTCTACTGGGTCAATTCGTTTTACAAAATCTAATTTGTTTAATAAACTCAATTCCAAAAAATTAACTTCACAACTAACAGCATTAAACCACCTACTTTTATGCTTTATTTTAATGCCTAAATTTTTAATCTCATTTATATAATTTGCATTCACAGGCAAATCCATAAAGTCTATTCCCTTTTCAAAGGCATTTAGCTTTGCTCGCCTCTTCAAACTTTTTTCTGATACAACCGTTATTGGATTAGAATAATATTTTTCTAAATTGTTTCCTTTATCTGTAAAAAATACCCAAATTTTTGTCTTTTTGCTTAAATCATCTTTAAGCTCGGTTAGTAATTTACTGTTTATTTTATAATTTTGTGAATAAATAGTACTAATACTAAAGATAAATAATATAAATAGTAAGAATAATTTTTTCATATTAACCTTGCAAAAATTTTATTTTATAATACTAAATATTGTTAAAATATAATTAATATTATAATAAAATCATAAAAATTTAAACTTTTTTTTGTAAAATTCGATAATAAAACAGGAAGTTCTATCCTATAGGAACAACTAAAAAAACGGAGGCTTGTATGGAAATAGGTAAAGTAATTTCCGATGCAGGATTTTACGGATTAGTGGGACAGACTACTAAGAAAAAACCCGAAAGTAATGAACCCGTACAGAGCCTTAATGTTCAAGATGAACGTTTAAAAGAATCGGCTTCACAAAAAGTAATTCGGATGGTTTTAGAGATGAATCAGATGAATACACCTCAAGACTCGACCGAATACGGTGTTCTTAAAAAGGGGTCAATTGTTGATAAATATGCCTAATGTTTTCAACTTTTAGTTTGTTCCTATGTCCGAAAAGCGGGAATTATTTTCCCGCTTTTTTTATTTTTAACTTAATGGCAATTGATTTAATACAAGCCAATATAATCCCACCTCTTTCACAGCTTCCATAAATTTATCAAAATCTACTGGCTTTACAATATAACTATTAACACCTAAGTTATAAGAATTTATTATATCTTTTTCCTCTTTTGATGAAGTTAAAACTACTACAGGTATGGTTTTAGTTTTTTCATCATTTTTTATTCTTTGTAATACTTCTATACCACTAACTTTTGGCAATTTTAAATCCAATAAAATTAACTTTGGAGTACCATTAATTTCTTTTCCAGAATATTCATCTATGCCAAACAAAAAATGCAACGCTTCTTCACCATCTTTTACATGAACAATATTATTTGCAATTTTATTTTTCTTTAAAGCCCTTATTGTTAGTTCTGCATCATTCGGGTTATCTTCAACTAACAAAATTTCTACTATTGATTCTGTCATAGTATATCTCCTTTTTATAATTATATTTTTGGAAACGCTACGTAAAATATTGCACCTTCATTCATTTTACCTTCTGCCCATACTTTACCACCATGTTTATCCACTATCCTTTTAACAACTGCTAAACCTACGCCTGTACCTTCTCTTCACTTCTATGTAACCTTTGAAAAACTCCAAACAACTTATCTTTATAATCTTGGTTAAATCCAACACCTGTATCTTTAATAAACGTAACTATGTAGTCATCTTCTTCATAATTCTTAATTTCTATAACCCTATTTCCTTTTGGTAAAGTATACTTAACTGCATTAGAAATTAAATTAACCCAAACTTGTTTTAATAATTTTTTATCTGCTTTAATATTCATCAAGCCTTTACAATTAAATACAAATTTAGCTCTAGTATTTTCATCTATTGTCTCTTCATATATCTCTTTTATAAATTCCGATAAATCAATTTCATCTAATTCCAGCTGATGACGCGATATTCTTGATAATTGTAATAAATCTGTTATAAGCTGATCCATTTTTTTGGTATTGTATCTAATAACATTAAATAGCCTTTTACCTTCATCATCTAAAACTTGTAAATAATCTTCCATTATAATTCTAGAAAACCCATCAATAGCACGCAAAGGACTTCGTAAATCGTGCGATACTGAATATGTAAAAGCCTCTAATTCTTTATTCGCAGCTTCTAATTCTGCTGTCCTTTGTTTAACGCGCTGTTCCAACTCGCTGTTTAATTTAATTATCTTATTTTCATAAACTTTAATTTCTGTAATATCTCTAGCAGATGCAATAACATAATCAATCTCATTTTTTTCATTAAACTCTGCTTTTAGCCACCAACCTAAAAACTTAGTTCCTTCTTCCATTTCCAACGTGCTTTCTGTATAATAAACTCGTCCTTTTTTCTTATCAAGTTTTATCTGTTCAGATATCCCTTCAACTAATGAATTTATATTTTTACCTATAACATCTTTGTTTAGATATTTCTTACCAAATGTATTTATCCACTTAATATTAAAATCGCTATCAAGCTCAAAAATCATATCTGGTATTGCATTAAGAATTTTTTCTTGCTGTTCTTTTGCTTCTGCTAAAGATTTTTGTGCTTCAATTAAAGATGTAATATCAATTGTTAAACCACCTAATAGCGGTTCATCATTTTCCCTTTCAATTACAAATTTGTGGGTTTCATATATTCTTTTTTTACCATCTAAACAAGGAATAGCTTCTGTAATCTTTTTATATCCTGTTTCAAAAGTTTCCATATCATCAATAAATAATTTTTCCCCTATCTCACCAGGGAAAGACTCAATTGCATTTTTTCCTATCCACTTTTCTGCAGCAAACACTTCTCTTAAATATTTATTTACATAAATTACTATTCCTTTTCTGTTCTTAACAAAAACGCCTCCCGTAAAATAGTCCATAAAGCTATTAAACATTTCTTGCGTCTTTTCCTTTTCAGATTCCGCTTCTATTAAATCAGTTATATCATATGCATTTATTAAAACTCCATAAACTTTACCCATATTATTTTTTACTGGATAGTAATTTGTCCTAAATTGTCTTTTTTGACCATTAAATACTAATGTTGTAATGTCAAATCGTTTTTCTTCTCTAGTAATAACAGAATTTATTATTTCTTTTTGAATATCTACAGTAGTAATATCAAAAATTTCTGAATACTTTCTCGCAATTAATTTTTCCGATTCAGAATTAAAATATGCGGCAGCAATTTTATTAATATATAATACATATCCATTAGTATCTATTAAAACAATTATTGCATCAGAGCTTTCTACTAAGCTTTTATATAACTCTCTATTAGCATATAATTCGTTTTGTGTTATACTTTTTTCTACTAAGGTACCTATCATTTTAGCAGCTTTATTTATTCTTTCTTTTGCCAAACCAACAATATACTCCGGACGAACATTGTAATTGTTGGAGTACCTTTTAAGTGCAGATGCCGGTACGCCATAATTAATAGCAACATTGTCAATAATCTCTTCCATAGCTGGTGTTTCAGATAAAGCGGTACAAATTGCACCTACTACTTCTCCAAATACAAAAATCGGAACTCCTAAACTTTTAATTCCTGCTTGGCATTCATAATTAATATTTTCCTTTTTTAATATAGCTTGCTTGCCACACATTTCCCATTCGTTATAATAACAAATAGTGCAGTTCTGTTTAGTAAATTCATTTCTTTTTAACTTAGTACTTTCATGTAAATTAATACACCAATCAGAAATAAATATGCCTAATGCATACTTTCCATCACTTTCAAAAATAATAGATGAAGTTTCTAATAGATTCAAATAATCAAAAACAATTTCTTTTAAAACGTCTAAACCTATATTGTTATATATTAACCCTTTGCTATCTGTTTTAAAAATTATATTGCTATTTTCTTTGGTAATCTCACTTAAAACAAATTTTTTAGTTAGCATCCATTCTATTTTCTTTAATTCAAGCTCGGCTGTTTTTCTATCATTTATATCTATATATAAACCAGTAATTCTTGTAGGCTTCCCATTTTCGTCAATTCTTACAACTTTGCCTTTCCCTTCTATCCAAATATAATTACCATTTTTATGTTGTACTAAAAATTCATTATCAAATTCTGTTATCAGTCCTTTTGTTAATTTGTCATATGCAATCATAACCCTGCGTAAGTAATCTGGATGCAACATTTTTTGCCATTTTTCAAAACTAATTTCAATTTCGTTTTTACTATATCCTAAAATTTTATAACTATTTTCATCCCAATAAATAATTCCCCTTTCCAAATCAAAATCCCAAACACCATAATTACTAGATTCTAATGCATAACGCAATTTCTCTTCTGCAATTTCTAATTCTCTTTTTATTTTATTTTGATCAGTTATATCTTTTATAACGCCATAAATTTTATTTTCTTCCCTATTAAATTTTGCAACCGAATAAATATCAATTATTTCCCCAGTTTTTTGATTTTTTATCTTAAACTCTATTTCGTATGGCTTATTAAATTTAATTAAGCCTTCTAATTCTTTATCTAATGCTTCTCTATATTGTGGTAATGGAATAGATTTAATTTCTGATAATGATAAAATATCTTTATTAACACCATAAATTTCTCTTGCACCAAGTGATGAATAAACCGTTTTTGTTGTTAAATCAATTTCCCAATTCCCAACTTTTGCAATTAATTCACCTTGCCTTAAGCGCGTTGCTAATAGTTTATATTCGCTTTTCTCCTTTTGTAAAGTTTTTATATTAAACTTCTTAATAAAAAATAATAATAGTACTGTTATCAATAATAAAACAACAATTAAAAAAGTAAATCCATAGTATTCTTTAGTAACTTTTTCATCAATTTCACTCTTATCTATTTTATAAGCTAATATCCAGTTATATCCATCAATTTTTGTAATAAAGTTAATTGCATCCTTCCCTAAATAATCTTTATAATATAAAATTGTCTGCTTATTATGTCTTGTAATAAGTTTAATTTTTTCTCCCAAATCCCCAATAACTTCTGTTTTAATTGTGTTATAATTTGCATTTTTTAGCTTTGTTAAATAGGTTAATTCATCACCACTTTCGGATATTATAAAACTTTCTGCAGTTCTAAAGTATTTTGATTTTTGTTCTAAATAATAGTTTAAGTAAAGTTCTGCATCAACTACTATTACAATTTTACCAAGTAATTTATTCGGGTCTTTATAATCTGCTAAACATAAAAAAATTTTCATCTCATAACTATTATCTACATTACTATAATTAGGAGATAAAAATATTGGTGAAAATACGCTATTAATTGCTAATACCCTTGTTATTATTTCTTTTGAAGGAGTAACCGAGTCTGTTGGCACAGCAGTAACAAGTTTATTTTTTGTGTCAAATAAATATATCTCTTTAACAAATTTTAACTGATAAATTTTGTTTAAAAATAGGTTTACTAACTCTTTATTTTCTTTGTTATCTATAGCAATTAATGCGTTTATAAACTTTTTATTTCTAAAATTGATATTATTAATTTTAAGTATATCTTCCTTAAAACTATAAATTTTATTTGCTAATTCATTACCCTCTTCAGATAATTTTATCTCAGCAGTTTTGAATTGTAATTCTTTAACTTTGGAATAGTAATTAATCCACTGAATAGATAAGATGAAAAAAAGAAAAATAAAAAATAATAGCCCAGCAAACTTTAGGTTCAAAGCTTTTATTAGCTTATTTTTCATCCTTACTCCCAATATCAATATATTTTTTTCTTTTATTTAATATAATAAATTTTTATTTAAAAAAAATTTTTTTATTAAAGTGGATAAAACTTGTCCACTTTTCAAAAAAATTTATTATATTAGTACAAAAAGTTGTAAATAATTATGCAAATATCATTAGCTTGTGAATACGCCATTCGTGCAATGCTTTATTTAGCAGGTAAAGAAGATAACAAACTTGTTCAAATAAAAGAAGTTGCGGAGTTTGCAGAAATTCCTAAGCCCTTTTTGCATAAGATTATAAATAAGCTAACCAAGTCTAATTTAATTATAACTGTTCGTGGCATAAACGGTGGAATTAAACTTTCAAAATCGGCTAAAGAGATATCTTTATTGGAAATTATAGAATCCATAGAAGGGAAAATCTTTTTTAATAAATGTTTTTTTGAACCCGATTTTTGCCATAGGACTAAATGGTGTTCCGTTCATGCTGTTTGGAGTGAAGCACAAAATTATGTAAGAAAACTTTTGCGTTCTAAATCATTAGAATTTTTAGCAGAAATAAACAATATAAATAGTTGTAAAGTAGTTCACTTTTAATTTTAACTAACAATAGGAGTAAATATGTTAGACCCTGTACTATTAGGACGAATTCAATTCGCTATGACCGTAGGGTTTCATTTTTTGTTTCCCCCACTATCAATTGGCTTAGCCTGGCTTATAGTTATTATTGAAGGTTTAGGCTATAAAAAGAAAGAAGAAGCCTATGTAAAATTAGGCAAATTCTTTGGTAAACTTTTTGCACTTATATTTGGCGTTGGTGTTGCCTCTGGTATCGTTATGGAATTTCAATTTGGCACAAACTGGGCAGAGTACTCTAAATTTGTGGGCGATATTTTTGGTGCTCCACTTGCTGCCGAAGGTATCTTTGCTTTCTTCTTAGAATCTGTATTTTTAGGCGTATTTTTATTTGGGCGTAATCGTGTATCCAAAGGTTTCCACTGGTTCTCTTCAATTATGGTTGCTTTTGGTGCTACTTTATCCGCATTTTGGATTATTGTTGCTAATAGTTGGCAACAAACACCCGCTGGTTTTGTTCTAAAAAATACCAAAACTGGTGAAACTTTAACAGTGCAAGCTTACGAAGCGTTAAAATTAGCTGACCCTGCTTTAGCTAAATTTGTTCGTGCAGAGCTAACTGATTTTTGGGGTGCTGTTTTTAATCCAAGCACACTTGTAAGATATTTCCACACCGTTGATGCTGCTTTAATTAGTGGTGCTTTCTTTATGGCTGGTGTTTCAGCTTATTTAATCTTAAAAAATAAAGATGTTGAATTAATGAAAAAATCCTTAAAAGTTTCTGTTATTTTTGGTTTAATTGTATCTTTATTAGAAGTTTTCCCTTTTGGTCACGAGCATGGCAGACAAGTTGCTAGAACTCAACCCGAAAAATTTGCTGCAACTCAAGGACTTTATACTTCTGTTGATGGTGCTCCTTTAGCTATTTTTGCTTTCCCAACTGATAACCCACCAGAACTTAAGGCTAAAATTGAAATCCCCGGCCTTTTAAGTTGGCTTGCCTTTGGTGATATGAATGCTAAAGTTAAAGGCATTAATGAATTTCCTAAAGAAAACTTGCCTCCATTATTTATTACATTTGTTTCTTACCATAATATGGTTGCACTTGGTATGTATTTTATAACCATTATGGCAATTTCTGTTTATTTGCTTAGAAAAGATAAGCTTTACCATAATAAAAAAGTATTAAAAATCCTCCTCTGGTCTATTCCACTTCCTTTAATTGCTTGCCAATTAGGGTGGATTGCTGCAGAAGTTGGACGTCAACCATGGATTGTTTGGAAATTAATGAAGACAAAAGATGCAATTTCCTTTAATGTTGCCCCTGGCGAAGTACTCTTTTCTATAATTTTATTTGCAATTATTGATCTTTTATTGCTCGCTGCCCTAATATTTTTCCTAAAAAAGGAAATTGATAAAGGTCCTAATTACCAAAAAGTTTTGGAGGCTAAATAATGGAACTATTACAAATAATTTGGTTTTTGTTAATTGGCGTGCTTGTAATTGGATACGCTATTTTAGATGGCTTTGACCTTGGCGTTGGTGTTTTACACTTCTTTGCCAAAGATGAAAACGAAAAGCGTACTAATCTTAATGCTATTGGTCCCGTTTGGGATGGTAACGAAGTTTGGCTTTTAACTGGTGGTGGAGCTATTTTTGCTGCTTTCCCTGCTGTTTATGCTACCGTTTTTAGTGGTTTTTATTTAGCTTTTATTTTATTACTTTTTGCGCTTATTGCTCGCGCTGTTTCTTTCGAATTCAGAAAACACTCCTATGACCACCCAGAATTTAAAAAAGTTTGGGATTGGGCTTTTGTTATCGGTAGCTTTTTACCTGCTTTACTTTATGGTGTTGCTTTTGGTAATGTTTTACGTGGGCTACCTATCGATAAGGATATGACCTACACTGGTAATTTCTTTTCACTGCTTAATCCATTTTCTCTTTTAGTTGGGCTTACCGGTTTATTTATGTTTGTTATGCACGGCGCTCTATATATGACTATGAAAACCGATGGCGAATTAAAAACTACTATGTTTAATCGTGCAAAAAATGCTTATTACGTTTTTGTTTTCTTATATTTAGTTTCCACTATTTTTGCAATTTTAGAATCCCCTTACTTATTTGCAAGAGTTCTTTCTAATCCAATTTTTTACGTTTTGGTAGTTGTTCTTTTGGCTGCAATAGTTTACATTCCATTTGCTATTAGCAAAACAAAAGCCGGTTTAGCATTTACAGCTTCTTCTGTTACTATTGCTCTTATGCTTTTAACTTCTGCTCTTTCTCTTTTCCCATATATTGCTCCAAGCAGAATAAATTTAAAAGAGTATAGCCTAACCATTTTTAATGCTTCTTCTTCTCAAACAACTTTAACAGTTATGCTTATTTTAGCTTTAATTGGTATGCCTATTGTAATTGGTTATACTATCTACGTATATAGAATCTTTAAAGGTAAGGTTATTTTAAACAATGAAGGTTACTAACTAAAATATTTTTTTATAAAATTAATCCCTTGCATTTTTTGCAAGGGATTTTTTTTATTTTTCATTAAGCATTTGTTTAAGCTCTGCAATCTGTTCATTTTTCCAAATAATCATTTCTTCTAAAATAAAAAACCGATAGTTTCTTAACAATAATTGTTTGTAATTTGCGGCTGCAATATTTTGTTTTGTTAGTTCGTCATTACTCTCATTATCAGAAAAATATTCTTCCAAATCTTGGCTTATTTCAAAAACCAAATCATTAATCTTTACTAAACAATTTTCTAAATAATCTATTCTGTCATCAATCGAGCTCATTTCAAGAATAACGTTTCTGATATTATTAATATCAAAACTGTTAATTTCTTGCATAGTAGCTTCATCTAAACTAAAAGTTTTTTTATTCATTTTAATACCTAATATAATTAGGAACAATTTACCACTAATTAAAAATAATAAAATTTATTAAAAAACGCACTTATTTTTTACAAAGTATTGCTTTTTAAAATTTTTTTTTCGATTATAAAAATTAATATTGAGGTTTGTATGGAAATAAATTTGAATAAAGAAAATGAATTAAAAGAAAAGCGAGGGATGATCTTTGTTGAAGGTGGGCTATTCGAGATGGGAAGTGTGGATGGTGAAGCGGATGAAATGCCCGTACATAAAGTTTTTGTTAATAGCTTTTGGTTAGATAAAAATTTAGTAACTGTTAAAGATTACTTTTTATTTTGCAAAAGCACCGGTAAAGAGTTCCCAGTGCAACCAGATTGGGAATTTAACGAAAATTTACCCGTTGTTAACGTTACTTGGTACGATGCAGTAGAATATTGCAAATGGGTTGGCAAAAGATTACCCACAGAAGCAGAATGGGAATTTGCAGCAAAAGCAGGAACTAAATGTGCTAAATTTATTTATAGTGGAAGCGATAACCCAGATGAAGTTGCTTGGTACATTAAAAATTGCGAATCTATTATGCCTGTTGCTACAAAAAAACCAAACTGCTTAGGGCTATATGATTTAAGTGGTAATGTTTGGGAGTGGACTAACGATTGGTATGACCCAGAATATTATAATTTAAGAATTGAAAACAATCCCCGCGGACCAATTAATGGTAATGAAAAAGTAGTACGCGGTGGTAGCTTTTTTAACGATTGCCATTTATTGCGAACAACAAACAGATTTAAGTTTAACCCTACAAAAAGAAATGGCATGACTGGTTTTAGATGCGCTAAAAGTATTTAAAAAAATATTTTATTCCCACTTGACTTTAAAGAATTTATTTTACATTTTGAACGTATCAAAAATTTCAAACGATTAAAACTATGCCTGTTGATGAAAAAATAAAAAAAGAGATAATAAAAAATTTTGGTTATGCTTATCGAGCATTTGGGTTAAATAAATTAATGGGTAGTGTAGTAGCTCTTTTACTTTGCACTAAAGAGTCACTTTCCTTAGATGAAATCTCTAAAACTTTAGCGCGCAGTAAAGGACCTATAAGTCAAATTACAAGAAGACTTAGAGACAAAAATTTAATTAGGCGCGTTTGGCACCCCACAAGCCGAAAAGATTTTTACGAAATTCAACCCGAAATTTTTGAAAACGCTTTTCGCAATAATTTCGAGCTTATTAAATCTAACACTCGATTAGCTAAACAACTAAATATGTTAGTTTCCGAGCAAGCTGAAGGTGCAGAGTATTTAGTAGATCGCCTTAAAGAAATGCAACTTTTTTATGAAATTATGGAAAAACATTTTCAAAATTTTTTGGATGAGTGGGCTATTGAGAGATTTAAATTACTAAATAATAAAGAAAGCAAATAGCTTTCTTGTGTTTGGAACGTTTGAAAAATTTCAAATATAAAAAATAATGGAGAATAATTTATGAACAGATTAGAAGGTAAAGTTGCCGTAATTACTGGTGGAGCTGCTGGTATTGGTAAAGCAGCCGTTATTAAATTTGCTAAAGAAGGTGCTGCTGTTGCTATTTGGGATATGGACGAAGTTAAAGGTAATGAACTTGTTATCGAACTTAAAAAAAATAATGCTAATGTGGCTTTCTTTAAAGTTAATGTTGCTAATTTTGATGAAGTAGCCGAAAACGCTAAAAAAGTTTTAGAGCAATTTGGTAAAGTAGACATCCTTGTTAACAACGCTGGTATTACAAGAGATGCTACATTAAAAAAAATGACCCCTGCACAATGGCAACAAGTTATTGATGTAAACTTAACTGGCGTTTTCAATTGTACTAAAGTTTTTAGTGATTTTATGCTTGAACAAAAATATGGCAAAATTATTAATACTTCCTCTGTTGTTGGGCTTTATGGAAATTTTGGACAAACTAACTACGTTGCAACTAAATCTGGCGTAATTGGTATGACTAAAGTTTGGGCACGCGAACTTGGCAGAAAAGGTATTAACGTTAATGCCGTTGCACCTGGCTTTATAGAAACTGAAATGGTTAAATTAATGCCAGAAAATGTACTTGCTGGTATGAGAGAAAAAACACCACTCGGTAGACTTGGTCAACCAGAAGATATTGCAAATGCTTATCTATTTTTAGCTAGTGAAGAAGCAAGCTTTATTAATGGTACTGTTTTAAGTGTAGATGGTGGATTGGTGATTTAATATGAGAAATGCTTTTATCAAATCGGTTGGGGCTTACGTCCCTAGTAGGGTTATCCCTAATCAATTTTTTAACGACCTTCTTAATGAAGATGTAGACACTTGGTTAGTTACCAACTTAACTATTAAAGAAAGACGTTGGTGTGCAGAGGATGAATCTACTGCAGATTTATGCGTTCACGCTGCTAACCAAGCTTTAGAACGCGCCAATATGAAAGCTGAAGATTTAGATTTAATTATTATCTCTACAGATACCCCAGAATTCATCTCCCCATCTACTGCTTCAGTTGTTCAATATAGGCTTAATGCCGTTAATGCTGGCACTTTTGACCTTAACACTGCCTGTGCTGGTTTTGTTACTGCTCTTGATGTAGCTTCTAAATTTATTATTGCAGATAGCCGTTATAATAATATTCTTGTTATTGGCGCTTATGCTATGAGTAAATACTTAGACCTATACGATAAAAAAACCGTTACCCTTTTTGCCGATGGTGCGGGTGCAGTTGTGGTTTCTGCTACAGAAGATGAAAATCGCGGATTTTTAGCTAGCTCGTTACATACAGAAGGTGTTTATAATAGTTGGATGGGGATTTATGCCGGTGGAACTAATAAACCTATTACTAAAGAAGTTTTAGAAAACAAAGACCATTTACTTAAGTTTGTTAGAAAATTTCCTAAGGAAATTAACCCTGTAATGTGGTCTAAAATGATTACAGAACTTTCCGAACGTACAAAAATTCCTGTAATAGACTTTAACCACTATTTTATGACACAAATTAACATTAACGGTATTTGGGAAACTATGGATAGACTAAACGTACCGCGTGAACGTGCCCATGCAATAATGGAAAAATACGCTTATACTGGTTCCGCTTGTATTCCAATGGCACTTAACGACGCTTACGAAAAAGGGAAACTTAATATTGGCGATAAATTAATTTTTATGGGAAGCGGTGGTGGTTTAGCTTTTGCAGCTGCTGCTTTTATTTGGTAATTAGGTGAATTTATGACCAACAATGATAATTTAGTTTTTTATACATGGATTTTATTAATTTTTTACGCCGCTTTTATTCTGTTTTTTGTTATTCGCGGTGCATTAAAAATTAAAAATATTTCTGATTATGCAGTTGGAAATATTAATTTTTCTCCTTTTTCAGTTGGTCTTTCTTTAGCTGCATCTATGACAAGTGCAGCTACTTTTATTATTAATCCTGGATTTATTGCATATTATGGAATTAGCGCAGTTATTTCTTTCGCTTTTGTTTTACCTTTGGCTGCGCTGCTTTCTCTAATATTTTTAACTAAAAAGTTTAGAACACATGGTCAATCCGTAAAGGCTTTAACTTTAGCACAATGGATGGGAACTAAGTATAATAGCAAAGGCTATGCTTTCTTTTTTGCTATGCTTGCTGTTTTACTTTTAACATTTATTGTTTTAATTGCTGTTGGTATTACCAAAGTACTTGCCAATGCATTAAGTTTACCAGAGCTTAACGTTTTAATTGTTTTTGTAATTTTTGTTTTTGGTTATATGATGTTTGGCGGCGCTAATAGCATGGTTTATACTAACACAATACAAGCAATTATTATGATTGTTGTTGCCGTTATTTTGTTAACTTCAGGTTATGATAAGCTTTCTGGCGGTTTAGGTGCTTTTTTTGGCGAGCTTTATAAAATTGACCCAAATTTAACTAAACTTTATAATAATAAAAGCTTTTTATTTAGGGATTTTTACGAAATCTTTATCTCGCAAGCAATTATTGGTATTGCTATTGTTTGCCAACCACATATTATTACTAAAAGCCTTTTGCTTAAAGATAACAAAGACGTTAATAAATACTTGGTTTCCGGTACTATTATTCAAATGCTTTTCTTTTTAGTTGTTATAACTGGACTTTTTGCACGCCTTACTTTTCCAGATTTAACTTTTAACGGAAAACCAATATCCTTAGATTCTGTTATTCCTACTTTCGTTGTTGTAAAATTTCCTGTTTATGTTACTTTAATTTTAATTTTGGGTTTAATTTCTGCGGGTATCTCAACTTTAGAAGGCTTAATTCAATCTGTATCTACAACAATTACGCAAGATTTAATTAAACCTATTTGGGATATTTTTACAGCTAAAGCTAATTTTAATAACATTTTGGTAAATAGAGTTGTTATTGTAATTATGGCAATAATTACAATTATATCATCTTATCAACAATTGATAAACCCAAAACTTAGCGTTGGTATTTTTGCACAAAATGGAGTTTATGCTTACTTTTCTGCTGCATTTGTACCAATTTTATTTGGTATGTTCTTAAAAAATGTAAATAAAATAGCTGTTATTGCTGGCTCTGTTTCTGCTATTATTGTGCATTTTACAATGTATTATGGTAAAATTAAAATACCATTTTCGGTTGCAACCGGAGAAAACCCTGGTGTTGCAGCTTCTGCAGCTATTATTGTTTCTGTTGTTGTTTCTATAGTTCTTTATTTAATCCTTAAGAGAGGAAAAAATGTATAAACAAGAAACTGATTGGTTAAAAAAGTGGGCTGTTTATAATCCAGATAAAATGTTTTTACGTGACCATGAAAAAGATACTGTTTGGAACTATTATTCTTTTAATAAAAAGTCTAATTACTTAGCTTTAACCTTAACTGAAAAGCTAAATCTTAAAAAAGGCGATAGAATTTGTGTCTATTCTAAAAATAGCGCAGAGTATGTTTTACTTTTTACTGCTTGCGTAAAAACTGGTATTATTTTAGTCCCATTAAATTTTAGGCTTACACCTCGTGAGTTAGATATTTTAATTAATGATGCGGAACCTACACTATTTTTATATGAAAAAGAATATAGCGAGGAAATAAAAAACTTACAAAGCCTTGCTAAAATTAGTTTAATTAAAGAAATGACTTTAGTTACAGATATTTTATATAATGTAGATGGTGAGGAAAATAATTTTATAGCAGATATTGATATAGAAGACCCTGTAATGATTTTATATACTGCTGGAACAACGGGTTTATCTAAAGGTGCAATTATAAACCACAGAATGCTTTTTTGGAATGCTGTTAATACTGGCTTACGCCTTGACATTACTTCTAATGACCACACCCAAAGCTACGCCCCATTTTTCCATACCGGAGGGTGGAATGTTCTATTTACTCCATTTCTTTTCCATGGTGCATCCCATACTTTATTACAAAAGTTTGATGCAGATTTAATTCTAAAACTGATGGAAAAGGAAAAGACCACTATTCTTTTTGGCGTTCCTACAATGTTGCAAATGATGAGTGACTCACCACTTTTTAATGTTGTAGATTTATCATCTGTTAGATATGCAATTGTTGGCGGTGCTCCTATGCCAATTCCTTTAATTAATATTTGGCATAATAAAGGAATTTTTATTAGACAAGGCTACGGTTTAACAGAGGTAGGACCAAATTGTTACTCCCTACACCAAAAAGATGCAATTAGGAAAAAAGGCTCTATCGGTTTTCCAAACTTCTTTTTAGATGTTAAATTGGTAAAAGAAGATGGCACAGAGTGCGGTAACAACGAAATTGGCGAACTTTGGATTAAAGCACCTATTGTTACACCCGGTTACTGGAGAAAAGAAGAAGAAACAAAAAAATCTATTACAGATGGTTATTTCCACACGGGCGATATGATGCTACGCGATGATGAAGGATATTACTATGTAGTAGATAGAAAAAAGAACATGTTTATAAGCGGTGGCGAAAATGTTTACCCAGCAGAAATTGAGGCATTTTTGTTAACTAATCCCGCAATAAAAGAAGTAGCCGTTATAGGTGTTCCTGATGAAAAATGGGGAGAAGTTGGCAAAGCTTTTGTTGTTCTAAATAAAGGTTTAATAATTTCCCCTAATGAATTATTAGAATTTTGTAAAGGTAAACTTGCAAAATATAAAATTCCTAAGTATTTTGAAATAATAAATGAATTACCTAAAAACGAAGCTGGAAAAATTGATAGGAAAAAATTAATAAGTTTAACCAACAAATAATCATTAACCAAAAAAAGAGGTATACCATGAAAAAAGGTCTTTTATTTGCTCTACTATTTGTTTTAGCAGTATCATTTTTTGGCTGCAAAGACGATGACAACTCAACAAACAACCAAACTCCAAAAGATCCTATAGTAGGAAAATGGGTTTCTGAAGGTACTAATATTGCCCCATTATTAAGAGGTGCTCCATTTAAAATTAAAAAAATTACTGCTACTTTTAACGATAACAACACCTATACAGTTGTTCAAGTAGATAGTAACAACGTTTCTACAACATTAACCGGTACTTACCAATTAACAAAAAGCGCAACAGGAACAATTCATAAAATAGTTGTTAACCAACAAACACCAGCTGCTTTAACAGCAGAAGGAATTTATGAAGTAAACACAACACCAGAACCAGACCAAATGACTTATGAAGTTGTTCAAACTTCACCTGCTATTGGTGTTGCTCCTCCAACTGTAACAGGTGGCTTTGGTAGCACTGGTGGTGGTATTTTAGGTACTTTAAATGTTCAAAAATACGTAAGAGTTAACTAATATTTAATTTTTACCAAAATAATCCCCTTTATTTTTAAAGGGGATTATTTTTTAATTTATTATAACACTAACAAAACTAATTACTGCCATGAAAAAATTTTTAATTAGCTTATTTTTTTTCTCGTTTATTTTTTATAATTACACTAGTGCACAAAACGAGCAATGGGATTTTGATAAAGACAAAGTACCAGGCAAACCTGTAACAGAATTTCAGTTTTTAGCATATTTTATTAATCAGGCGGTAGCTAATAATATTTATGCAACCAATGATTTGTTAAAAGGTCAAACCGTTGGACGCCTTTTTGGTAATAATACAACTTCTACAGGTCAAAGCTCTTTTTACTTTGAACAAAGAATTATCCCTTTTATTATTTATCAACCAAAACTTTTAGATGGTAAAGCAATATTGCGCATGTCCTTTGAAATTGACTGGACTTGGGGCGATGCTTCTTATGGTACTGGTGGTAATTTTGGTTCCGCTTTTTCTGCAGACCAAGTTAACATCCAAACCCAAAATGTAGAGCTTGAATTTATTCCTTTTAAAAACTTTACCATTAATTTAGGTTTACAACGTCTATTCGATACCCCTTATAATCCTTACCGCACTTTTGCTAATACTATGATGTATACCGGTTATAGACTTGCTTACTGGGGTAGTGATGCAGTTGGAATTTCTGCAAGATATGATTGGGATTATGATAGAATTAAAGGTGGTTATTACCAATTATACGAAAATAACGTTAACCAAAATGATGATGTTGCCCTTTGGGAATTAATGTATGAAAAAGATATAACCCCAAGTTGGAGGCAAGGCGTTAGCTTATATTATATGTATGATAGAAGTAACGGAGAAGGTGGAGTTAATATTTTAGGACAAGGACTAAATAGTTCTCTTAATGCTTATAATGGTGTTTACCGCTTTCCTTTAGGTAGCAGCACATATAAAGCAGATATCTTTTGGCTTGGAACATTTGGTGCTTATAATCCAGAGTTTACTTTGGGTAGATGGTCTTTAAGCGGATTTGTAAATGCAAATTTTGGTAAAGTAGATACTGCAATTGTTGGTGGATATACTAAAGCATGTGATATTATGGGAATTGCTGCTAATTTGCGTGCTGGGTATAAATATGGTCAAACTGTAGATGATAACGTAAATGTTGACCTTTTATTTGCAACTGGAGATGATAACGGACTTAAAGACGGCACTTTTAGCGGCGTTTTAACTGGTAACCAATGGGGCTCGCCCGGTGCTATTTTTGTTAGCAATGGGGCTTATTTACTTTACCCACATGGTAATGTTGTTAATAGATTTGTTGCTGCCATTAGCGACCTTTCTAACATTGGATTAGGTCAATTTGGTGGAACAATTAATTTTAACAAAGCTATTATTCCTAATAAATTAAAAGCTAAAGTTGGTGCCGGTTATGCTGTTAGCCTTGTTAAGCCATATGAGGGTAAAAATGATATGGGAACCGAATTAAATGCAATGATTAGTTACCAACCTGCCGTTTATATGAATTTAGAGTTGCATGCTGCTTATTTATGGCTGGGTGATTTTTATAAAAGCGCTGCTGTTAATGGCGGTTTAACTAAAAAACCTAGTAACCCTTATACTATGTTTTTAGTTTATAAATGGTTACTTTTTTAATTTACTAACAATTTGCAGAGAGTTTTAATATGTATAAATTTTCTTTTTTAGTATTATCGGTTCTTTTATTAGTTGCTTGTTCACCTTATAAGGATTTAACAAAAATGGAATTTGAAGATCTTAAATATCCTTTCCCGGTTAAATATGCTCAATTAAAAGAAGCTAAGATTGCTTACATTGACGAAGGAACCGGTGATAAAACTATTCTCTTTATTCACGGATTAGGCAGTTATTTACGTGCTTGGGATAAAAATATTCCCGAATTATCTAAAAAATACCGTTGCATTGCTATAGATTTGCCCGGCTACGGTAAAAGTAGCAAAGAACTTCACCCCGGTACTATGGAATTTTACGCAGATATTGTTGCAGAATTTATTAATAAATTACAACTTAAAAATGTAACTCTTGCGGGTCATAGCATGGGTGGGCAAATTTCTATGGTATTTGCATTAAAATATCCTAATTTAGTTAAAAACCTTATTTTAGTTGACCCTGCTGGGTTTGAAGCCTTTAACGAAGGCGAAAAACAATGGTTTAGAGATGTTATGACTGTTAATGCTGTTAAACTTACCCCAGTGCAAACTATTAGAGCTAATTTAATTTCTAATTTCTATAACCTTCCAGATGACGCTGAATTTATGATTACCGATAGAATTGCTTTAAGAGATGCTAAAGATTTTGATAAATATTGCTATACAGTGGCTAAAAGCGTTCATGGGATGGTAGATCAACCTGTTATTAATCTTATTGATAGAATTAATATTCCTACTTTAATAATTTTTGGAGAAAATGATAACCTTATCCCTAACCCATATTTGCATGGTGGTAAAACGGTTGATATTGCTAAAATTGGGCACGAAAAAATTAAAAATAGCACCCTTGTTATGATACCAGAATGCGGTCACTTTGCCCAATACGAAAAATTTAACGAGTTTAATAACGCCGTATTAAATTTCTTAAAATAATTTTATTTATAAAAATAACGGGCTTTAAGCCCGTTATTTTTTATTTAACATATATTAGTTTTTTAGTATCTTTAAACTCCCCTGTTTCTATAGTATAATAATATGTGCCACTGCTTAATTTGCTAGCGTCAAAATTTATATTATATACTCCTCTTTCCTGTTTTTCGTTAACCAAAGTTATAATTTCTTTCCCTAATATGTCATATATTTTTAATGTAACTTGGCTTTCTTTGGGAATTGAATAACTAATTAATGTACTGCTATTAAATGGATTTGGATAATTTTGACTTAATTGATATGTACTAATATTATCTATTTCAACTTCTATGTTTTTTTGATTAAAGTTTATAGCCCCTAAATTTAATCGATTTAATGTTTAGTAATATACTAATAGATTTTTTTTTCTAAATCAATATTATTATCACTATTTTCTTTAAAAATAACATAAAAATATCCTAAAATATTTTTATTTTAAGTTATATTTTTTAATTATTTGGATTGTTTTATGAAAAATAACTACTTATTAAAATTATTAATTTTATTTTTATTATTACTAAATACTTATTATTTAAATGCAGAAACCGTTAATTTAAAAGACGGAAAACCTGGAGTAACATTAAACTTAATTTCTACTGATAATAGTGGAACACGTGTGGAATTTTTATTTAATTCCTTTGATTATGAAAAAATTAATATTAATGGAAAAGACTATATTAAAATATCCGCACCAAATGCGCATCAACTATTAGAAAAAGGAGCCCCCGAATTACCTATTTTAAGAAAAAGCGTTATAGTTTCTGATGATAAAGGAGTATCTTATCGCATAATTGATGTAGAATATGTAACACAAAAATTAGGTAATATAGCCCCCTCTAAAGGTAATTTTACAAGAGATATTGACCCACAAAATGTACCATATGTTTTTGCTAATATTTATAACCAAAACGAATTTTATCCAGCAAGTAATTTTAGTCTTAGCACTCCCTATATTGTAAGAGATTTAAGGGGAGTTACAATGCAATTTAATCCAATTCAGTATAATCCAGTTAGCAAAGAACTTAAAATTTGCACTCGTTTAGTTGTAGACGTAATTAATAACGAAAACGAAAAAGCAGAAAACCCTTTAATTAGAACAGAACCCTTTAAAGGAATTACTAAGGAATATGACGATATTTATTCAACTTTATTTGCTAATTATGGAAATAAAGGCATTAAATATAATTTTATTCCAGAGCCGGGTAAATTATTAATTATCTATTATCAAAATTACGAAAACGAAGTAAATACATTTTACAATTGGAAAATTAGTAAAGGAATTCCAACAATAAAGGCAAAGTATCCAACCGAAACAGGAAGTGGAGCAAATGCAATAAAATCTTATATACAAAACCTTTATAATAGTGATGGCAGTGTAACATACATAATTTTAGTTGGAGAAGCCGCAGAAATTCCTTATTTACTTGGTAATTACGAATCTGCCCCAAGCGACCCATGCTATGTTAAATTAGCTGGTAACGATGCTTACCCAGATGCTTTTATTGGACGCATTTCTCCAAAATCCGCTGCTAACTTAGCCTATATTTTTGAAAAAATAAGAAAATATGAAGATGAACCTTTTACAGGTGCTAATGCTGGTTGGTACTTAAAAGGAATGGGAGTTGCAAGCGATGAAGGCACCCCAACCGATTGGCAACGTGCAAATTTATTGCGTACAATGTTTTTAAATAACATGCATTTTACAAGCGTAGACCAAGTTTACGACCCAGGCGCTTCTAGCACCACAGTAACAACAAATTTAAATGAAGGTAGAAGTGTAATAAACTATATTGGTCACGGCTCTGGTACTTCTTGGGGTACTACAGGTTATAGCACTACATTAATTAACTCTTTAAGCAATGGATATAAAAATCCTTTCGTTTTTGACGTTGCTTGCTTAAATGGTAATTTTACTTTAACAGAATGTATGGAAGAAGCTTGGTTACGTGCAGGTGATTTAAATAATCCTAAAGGCGCTATAGCAGTTTATGGTTCTACCACTAACGCTAGTTGGGTGCCGCCTTGCGATATGCAATATCACGCAATGGAATTGTTAACCACAAGACAAAAAATGACTGTGGGTGGAGTTTGCTTTAGCGGTTTAATGTATGGAATGGATGTTAATGGCGGCAGTACGGGCGAAGGATTAAAAATGATGGAACAATTCCACATTTTTGGAGACCCAATGACCAAACTAACTTTTGGGCTTTTCCCAGATACTACACCACCAACTACTATTACAGATCTTAATGTATTAAACCCAACTAGTAGCGAAATTCTTGTTACTTGGTCTGCTCCATCAGATTCTTCTATTGGTGGCGTAATGGGTTACGATTTACGCTTCTCTACAAGCCCAATTAATAACGATAATGATTTTGCTAATGCCCAATCAATTTTACTTTCTGGCGAAGGTGATGTTTTTGGCTCTCCTAAATCTTACACATTTAATAACTTAAATTTTAATACTACTTATTATTTTGCTATAAAATCACGCGATATTTGGGGTAATATTTCTTTAATGTCTAACGTTGCAAGTGGAACAACACTTAGTGCCCCTTATTTAACATGTACGCCAGATAGTTTTGCTTATAATCTGCTTTCAGGCATTGTAAAAAATGACTCTTTAATTATTTCCAACTCCTCAACTAATCCTTCTACTTTAACATTTACTGTAGAAACTGCTAACTCTACTTTCCCAAATAAATCAGTTTCATTAAAAATTACTCCTGTAATTAATAATAACAAAGTAGAAGAAAGCAAAGAGAACCCATTAGAAACGGGCGGTATAAGTATTAAAGGAAGTGGCGGACCAGATAGCTTTGGTTATAAATGGATTGATAGCGACGCACAAAATGGACCTGCTTACGAGTGGAACGATATCTCTACTACAGGTACCGAAGCTACTAATTGGATTGCAACTAGTACATACTCTGCCAAAGATGAAGGTTATACCACTATTAACATGGGTATGAATTTTAAGTTTTATGGTAATATTTATTCTACCGTTTATGTTAGCTCTAATGGATTTTTAACCTTTATTTTGCCAAGTGGTAGCTCTTTTACTAATGCTGCTATTCCAAATAGTGCTGCACCAAATAATTATATAGCTCCTTTCTGGGACGATTTAGATGGCAAAACAACTGGTAAAGTATTTTATAAAACCGAAGGAAATAAATTTATAGTACAATATTATAATTGGAGTAAATACTCCGGAACTGGCACCTTAAACTTCCAAGTAGTTCTTTACTCAAGTGGTAAAATTATGTTCTATTATAACGATTGCACCACAACATTAAACTCTGCTACAGTTGGAATTGAAAATGCTACTGGTACTGTTGGTTTACAAATTGTTAAAGATGCAAACTATGTTAAACCTAATTTAGCTGTTAAAATTAGTGCAGAACCTGAATGGTTGTTTATGAATAATATTGCAGCAACTATTTATAATGGCGTTAGCGCTAAAATAAATTTAAATATAAACACAAATGGACTTGAAGACGGTTTATATTCATTAGACCTTAAAATTAAATCTAACGACCCAAATCAACCTGTAAAGCTAATCCCTGTAAAATTAACAGTTGGTAATATGATTCCTGTTGAATTAGTTAGTTTTAATGCAAGTATTAATAATAACATTGTTAATTTAACTTGGTCTACTGCAACAGAAACAAACAATAGCGGATTTGAAATTGAGCGCAACCTAAACAATAATTGGGATAAAATTGGGTTTATTAAAGGAAAAGGAACTACAACAGAAAAACAAAACTACTTTTTTGCAGATATTATTAATAACGCTAATAACAATATTGTTAGTTATAGATTAAAACAGCTTGATTTTGATGGAACTGTTCACTATTCTAAAACTATAGAAGTAGAATTAACACCAACTAATTTTAGTCTATCCCAAAATTATCCTAACCCATTTAACCCAAGTACAACAATAAATTTCACATTGCCTATTAAATCTTATGTTAATATTAAAGTATTTAACACATTAGGACAAATTGTTGCAGAACTAATTAATCAAGAGCTTGTAGCTGGCTATCATCAAGTAAACTTTAATGCAAGTAATTTAAGCAGTGGAATTTATTACTATAAAATGGAAGCTGGTAATTTTAGCAGTATTAAGAAAATGATGCTTATTAAATAATTGCTTTTTAATAGTATATATTTACAATAATCCCCATCTAATTGATGGGGATTATTTTTTTATTATAATGATGTAACTATTTATTTAATTTTAATAAGTTAAGATAAAAAAAATCCCCGACCTAATAATCGGGGATTTAATTTATTAGAATTTTAATAAAAATTACTTAGCATAACTAATTTTTCTAACTTCTCTAATAACAGTAACTTTAATTTGTCCAGGATATTCCATTTCTTCCTGAATTTTTTGAGCTATATCATAAGCCAACTGATCTGCTACAGCATCATCAATTTTATCAGGTTCAACAACCACTCTAATTTCTCTACCTGCTTGTATTGCATAAGTTTTAGCAACACCTTCAAAAGATTGAGCTAAGTTTTCTAAGTTTTCCAAACGTTTAACGTAACTTTCAAGAGGTTCACGTCTTGCGCCCGGTCTTGCACCACTAATAGCATCTGCAGCTTGAACTAATGCAGCAATTGGGTGTTCCATTTCTATATCTTCGTGGTGGCTACCAACTGCGTTAACAACTATTGGATGCTCTTTATATTTCTTACACAATTCATAACCAAGCAGTGCGTGAGGACCTTCCACAGCTTTATCTAAAGTTTTACCAATATCGTGCAATAAACCGGCTTTTTTAGCAATTACTGGGTCTAAACCAACTTCACTAGCTAAAACTCCTGTTAAATATGCAACCTCTATACTGTGCTGTAAAAGATTTTGACCATAACTACTACGATATTTCATCTTACCAACGTATTTAACCAACTCTGGGTGCATGCCATGCAAACCAAGTTGAATTAAAGTGTTTTCACCTTCTCTTTGGATTTCTTCTTCAAGCTCGCTTTGTACTTTTTGAACAACTTCTTCAATGCGCGCAGGGTGTATTCTACCATCTGCAATAAGTCTTTCTAAAGATATTCTAGCAATTTCTCTTCTAAATTGGTCAAAAGCAGAAAGAATAACAGCTTCTGGAGTGTCATCTACAATAACATCAACTCCGGTTGCGGCTTCAAAAGCACGAATATTACGTCCTTCTCTACCAATTATTCTTCCCTTCATTTCATCATTTTGTATTTGAACAACCGAAACTGTAGATTCTACAGAGTGGTCTACAGCAGTTCTTTGAATAGCTTGAACAATTATCTTCTGCGCTTCCTTTTTAGCGTCTAATTTATAGTTGTCTCTAATTTCTTTTAACTGTTGGGCTGCTTCAGATTTTGCCTTGTTAATCATACTATCAATTAACATTTTTTTGGCATCCTCTGCAGTTAAACCAGCTATTTTTTCAAGCTTTTCGGTTTGTTCTTTAATTTTTTGGTCTAAAATTGTTTGCTTTTGGTCTAATTCATCAGAACGTTTTTTGATTTCAGCTTCAAGCTTTTGATATTCCTTTTCTTTCTGAGCTAAAGACTCTGCTTTCTTTAAAACATCTTCTTCTTTTTTCTCAACTTGACGTTCTAAAGTAGCTAACTTTTGCTTCCTTTGATTTACATCATTATCAAATTCTTGCTTTTTCTTTAACCATTCGTCTTTAACTTCTAAAAGTTTTTCTTTTTTAATGTTTTTAGCTTCTTTTTCAGCATCTTCAATAATTTGTTTAGCACGCTCTTCAGCAGCTTTTATATTATTAGGCCCTATTTTTGAACCTAATAACCATCCAATGCCTAAAAAAACAACTGCAACAACTAAAATAATTATTATCGTCAATATTTCCATTTTTCCTCCGTAAAAGTAATTAATGCCGTGCCGTGCGATAGTACATCATAAAAGAACCCGATCCACACAGTGTGGGAATTTGCCCGATGCTTTTTACTTCCAAGTTGCCACTAAGGCAAACCCTATAAGGGAGCTGGCCTGTAAACGCACCGCAAGTCAAAAACCCTATGGTTTTTATATTAACAGTTCTTTATTTAGTACTTCGACGGTACGGCTAAAATTTTTACGAGGTTTCGGAATTATTTGACTCGGTAAGAAGAAGCTTAATCTTTTTTATTCGGTCAATTGCCTGTACCTTGAACTCTCTGTACTCATTTTTTTCAACGAACAATTCGTACGCTATATTCAACGCAGCTATTACTGCTATCGTTTCTCTAGGTTGATCAGACAAATCTCTTTGTGTTTCTTCAAATATATTATTTACATATTTAGTTAATTCCAACGCTATTTCTTCATTTTCTACTAATAAAGCGTATTCTTTTCCAAATATATTTACTTTAAGCTTTTTCTTATTAGTCATTTTTTCCGAACCACGTACTTACATTATTTTCTAAGAACTTAAGTGGTCGTCCACTTTCTGTATTAATTCATCTATTCGTTTTTTAAACTTTTCTTTTTCTTCAAATCCACTAAATAAATCTTCTAAATATCTTCCATCAACAAAATTTCCACTTTTTAGTTTTTCCTCTAACTCTTCTACTCTTAACTTTAAAAGTTTGTTCTCTTTTTCTAATTCTGCAATACGTTGCTTATTATCTTCTTTATATTTTTTAAGCTCGTCATGCTTGCGCTTTAGTAAATAAACTTGTTTTTCTAAAGCACTTAATTCATCAAAAAAAGTTTCAAATTTTGTCGATTCAGACAATTTACTTTCCTCTTAACTCAGCATTTAATTCTTTTTTAACATATTCTATTGCATTCCAAAAGTCTTTTTCTACTTCTTCCTCTGTTAGTGTCCTTTCTTCTGCTAAATACTCTAACTGAAACGCTAAACTTCTTTTATCTTTTCCTAAACTATCACTCTCAAATATATCAAACAATTTTACATCCTTTAAAAGTTTCGAACTTCCTTTTTGGATTGTTTTTATAACTGTAATATATTCAATATTTTTATCTAGTACAAATGCAAAATCTCTATAAACCGATGGATATTTATTTAATTCCTTAAAATTTCTTTCTTTTACTTTTATATTTTTTATAAAATCTAGATTTATCTCAAAGTTATACACATCTTGATCTATTTCAAACATCTGCAATATTTCTTTTTTAAGCTTTCCACCTATTCCTAAAACTTTTCCATCTATCTCTACTTTAAATCCATATTCCCAAAATAATTCGTTAGTAAAATAATACAAATCATTTTTGAAAATATCAAGTGAAAATTTTAGAAATATTTGTTTTACATACCCTTTTAGGTCATAAAAATCAAAAAATTTATCTTTTTCGTACCAAACAGACTCTTTGCTTTTACCAGTTAGCAATAAATTTATTTTATCATATTCTGTAAAATCACTAAAATCATTTAGCTCGCCATCGTGCAACCTTTCAAACACATGACCTATTTCAAAAAGTTTTAAATTTTTCTGCCTAACCTTTAAATTATTTGCTACTGTTACTAATCCACCAGGAATTAATGTAGGACGCAAATGAGACATTTCTGAACTTAAAGGATTAAACATTTTTATTGGTTTACCAAAACTATTTGCTACTTTTTCGTTTAATAAACTATTTGTAACAATTTCGTAAAATCCCATTCCACACATTAATGTACGCAAATTATCGTTAAAAGCAGATTGGTCTACTTTTTCATCTAATAAAATGCTTATTTTATCAACTTCGGGTATATTATCATATCCAAAAATTCGTGCTACTTCTTCTATTAAATCTATTTCGCGTTCAACATCAGGTCTAAAAGTAGGAATTGTTACCATCATTTTTTCTTCTGTCTTTTCTGTAATAACAAAACCTAATTTAATTAAAATTAGCTCCGCTTTTTCTTTTGGAATATCAAAACCTAAAATTTTATTAAGTCTATTATAACGTAAAAAAGTAGTTTTTGGCTCAATTACTTTAGGATAAACATCAATTACACCATCTAAAATAGTGCCACCAGCAACAAGTTGAATTAAATAAGCGGCACGCTCTGCAGCATAGCGGGTAATGTTTGGGTCGCAACCGCGCTCAAATCTATAAGATGAATCGCTAGATAAACCAAGTCTTTTGCTTGTTTTTCTAATAGATGAAGGGTTAAAATATGCACTTTCTATTAATATATTTGTGGTTTTAGCTGTAACTTCGCTATTCTCGCCACCCATAACACCAGCAACTGCAACAGGCTTTTCTTTATCGCATATTAATAAGTCATCTGGTGTTAAGTTTCGTTCTTTACTATCTAATGTTGTAATTTTTTGTATGTTTCCGGCGCGTTTAACAATAATTGTCTTTTCACTTAACATGTCCAAATCGAATGCGTGAAGTGGTTGACCAATTTCATATAAAATAAAATTTGTAACATCCACAACGTTGTTTATTGGTCTTAAGCCAACAGCTTTTAATCTTTGCTTTAACCACTCTGGAGATTCTTTAATAGTAACCCCTTCTACAACTTTAGCAACGTATCTTGGGCATAAATCAGCATCTTCAATATAAACTTTGGCAACATCTGATGTTTTTTTATCAACTTTTGGTAGTTCAAATTCAGGTCTCTTAAATTCCAAATTATATAAAGCAGCTAAATCCCTTGCTACGCCAAAGTGACTTAAAGCATCGCTTCTGTTTGGTGTAATAGAAATCTCCAATTCCACATCTGCAATTCCCATCGCTTCTGCAAAATTAGCACCTACTTCTAAATTTTCTGGTAAAACCATTATTCCGCTGTGGTCATCGCTTAAATCTAATTCGTCTTCTGCGCAAATCATTCCAAAAGATTCTTCACCACGTATTTTAGCTTTTTTAATTTCAAAATTACCTTTAGGAATAATCGCACCCAATTTGGCAAAAGGAACCTTTTGACCAGCTTTTACATTTGGCGCACCACACACAACTTTATAATCATCTTTACCATCCGTAACAAGGCAAACACTTAACTTATCTGCATTTGGATGCTTACTACTTTCCTTAACGTATCCAACTACTATATTGTTATACTTTTCGTAATTATTTACCATTTCTTCAACTTCTAAGCCGCATTTAGAAAGCTTTTCGGCTATTTCAGAAGCTGGTATGTTTTTTATATCTACGTATTCATTTAACCAATTTAGCGAAACTTTCAACTTGTAATCTCCTAAATTAAAATTGCTTTAAAAAGCGAAGATCGTTATCAAATAGTGTTCTAATATCAGAAATACCATATTTTCTTAATGTCATTCTTTCAACACCCATTCCAAATGCATAACCGGTATATTCTTCTGGGTCTATACCAACATTACGCAAAACGTTAGGGTCTACCATTCCACAACCTAAAATTTCTAACCAACGTCCCTCCTTCCCTTTTGGTTGCCACCAAATATCCATTTCTGCACTTGGCTCTGTAAACGGGAAAAAGCTTGGACGAAATCTATATACTAAATCTTGACCGTATAACTGCTTAGCAAAATAAACTAAAGTAGCTTTAAGCTCACTAAAAGTTACATCTTTATCTACGTATAAACCTTCTACTTGATGGAACAAACAATAACTTTTAGCGCTTACAGCTTCGTTGCGATACACCTTACCCGGCATAATTGCGCGTAAAGGTGGTTTTTTGCTTTGCATTAATCTAATTTGTACTGGTGATGTATGTGTTCGTAATAAAAATTTATTATTAATAAAAAATGTATCTTGCATATCTCTTGCCGGGTGGTCATCCGGAAAGTTTAATGCTTCAAAATTGTTATAATCAGATTCCAATTCTGGTCCTTCATAAACAGAAAAACCAAGATTTTTAAAAATTCCCTTAATTTCGTTTAAGGTTTGTATAAGAATATGCGGGCTGCCATATTCTTTTTCATACTCTGGCAAAGTTAAATCTATTTTAGGACCGCCAGAAACTTCCTTAGCCTCAAGCTTAGCTTTTAGCTCTTCAAAACTTATGTTGCAATTATTTTTTAATGAATTTAATATCTTCCCTACATCGCGCTTAACTTCTCCAGATACCGATTTAAACTCTTCGAATAACTGAGAAATTATTCCTTTTCTGCTTAAAAATTTTATCCTTAATTCCTCTAAGTCCTTAAGATCGGTTACCTTATTAAGCTCATCATAAAAGTCTTTTTCTGCTTGTAATATTTTCTCTCGCATTGTTATCTCGTAAAAGATATTTAAAATAAATATACCCCTAAACGAACAAAATGTAAGAATTATTGCGCCGCTTAGGGGTAAATAAAATTAGTTCATTACAAATTTTACTATATCTGCAAATGCATTAGGATTTTCAGTTGCTAAGTTAGCAAGAACCTTACGGTTAATTTCTAAACCTTTTTTGTTCATAGCATCAATTAATCTGCTATAAGTTGTACCGTTTTCTCTTGCGGCAGCATTAATTCTAACAATCCAAAGCTGTCTAAATAAACGTTTTTTAGTTTTTCTATCTCTGTAAGCATGTAGTAATGCTTTTTCCACATGGTGCTTGGCAACGGTAAGTACGTTGCTACGGGCGCCCCAGTAGCCCTTCGCCATCTTTAGTAGCTTCTTCCTTCTTTGTTTGGATGCTACTTTGTTTTTTGATCTAGGCATTGTTTAACTTCCTTTAATTGTTAATTATTGAATCATTATTTTTACTCTGCGAACATCTGCGTCGCTAACTAAAGTAGACTTACGTAAGTTTCTTTTTCTCTTCGTAGTCTTTTTTGTAAGTATGTGCGCACAATATGCTTTGTGCCTTTTTACCTTACCGGAACCGGTTAACTTAAATGTCTTGGCGGCTCCTCTGTTGCTTTTCATTTTTGGCATTTAATAACCTCTATTTTTTCTTTTTTGTTTTTTGTGGAGCTAAAATCATATGCATTGTTCTGCCTTCAAATTTTATCTCTTGCTCCACTTTACCATAATCTTTTACTTCTTCTATAAATTCTTTTAATAATTCTTCGCCATGTTCTGTATATGCTAACTCTCTTCCCTTAAATACTACAGATACTTTTACTTTATCACCATCTTCTAAAAATCCCATAGCATGTCTTGCCTTAAACTTAAAATCATGTGTATCTGTATTAGGGTGCAACCTTATTTCTTTTAATACCGTTACATGCTGCTTTTTCTTCTGCATTTTCTCTTTCTTCTGCAGCTCGTACGTAAACTTACCAAAATCTATTATTTTGCAAACCGGTGGTTGCGCTTGCGGAGCTATCTCTACTAAATCTAAATGTTTTGCTTCCGCTTTCTCTAATGCTTCTCGTATTGTTACTATCCCTAATTGTGTTCCATCGCTATCTATTAAGCGAACTTGTGGGGACTTAATTTCATTGTTTACTCGGTATTCTTGACTAATTTACTACCTCTCTAATTGTTATTTAATTTGTTTTCTATTTTATATTTCATTTCACTTATAACTTCACTTAGTGGCATACTGCCTTTATCACCTTCTTTGTGCTTCCTTACAGATACAACATTATTTGTTTCTTCTTTTTCGCCTAAAATAAACATGTAAGGAACTTTTTTAGTTTCCCAATCTCTAATTTTATAGCCAATTTTTTCGTTTCTTCTATCTAAAGTAACTCGTAAACCGGCTTTCTTTAGCTCTTCTTCTACTTTTTCAGCATATCCAAAGTAATTTTGGGATATTGGAACAACTACTGCTTGAACAGGTGCAAGCCATAAAGGAAAAGCTCCACCATGATGTTCTAATAATACTCCAAAAAATCTTTCTAAAGACCCAAGTAAAGCCCTATGAACCATAAATGGACGATGTTCTTTACCATCTTCACCTACGTAATGCATATCAAAGCGCTCTGGCAAGTTAAAATCGAATTGAATCGTGCTCATTTGCCACTCGCGATTTATTGCATCTTTAATTTTAATATCTATTTTAGGTCCGTAAAAGGCTCCACCACCTTCGTCTAATTCATACTCTAAGTTCTCTCGATGTAAAGCGTTAATTAAGCTATTTGTTGCTTTTTCCCAAAGTGCGTCATCACCAACAGCTTTTTCTGGACGTGTTGCAACATAAAACTTTAAGTTTTCGAAGCCAAAAGAACGCCACATATAAAGTGAAAATCGAATAACTTCTATTATTTCATCTTCTATTTGCTCTTGAGTGCAGAATATATGCGCATCATCTTGTGTAAACCCACGAACGCGCAATAACCCATGCAATACACCGCTTTTTTCATAGCGGTATACCGTTCCAAGCTCTGCCCAACGCAATGGTAAATCTCTATAAGAGCGTATTTCCGTTTTATACATCATTATATGGAAAGGGCAGTTCATCGGTTTTATGTAATAATCTTGGTCATCAATTGTAATTGGAGCATACATATTATCTTTATAGTTAACAAGATGACCACTTGTTTCCCAAAGCCAACTTTTACCAACGTGAGGAGAGTAAACTAACTCATACCCATTTTCAAAGTGTGCTTCTTTCCAAAATTTCTCTATTTCATGTCTAATTCTGGCACCTTTTGGATGCCAATAAACTAATCCCGCACCAGCTTCATCATGTATGCTAAATAGATCTAATTGTTTACCTAATTTTCTATGGTCACGCTTTTTAGCTTCTTCTAAAAAGTGCAAATAGTCATCAAGCATTTTTTTCTTTGGAAAAGAAATGCCATAAATGCGTTGCATTCTTTTATTCTTTTCATCACCGCGCCAATAACTGCCAGAAACACTAAGCAATTTAAAGAATTTTATTTTACCGGCACCGGGCAAATGAGGACCGCGGCATAAGTCTGTAAAGTCACCTTCTTCATAAATGCTAATTGCAGTTTCTGCTTCGTTCAATCCATCAATTAACTCTAACTTATACTCGTCATTTTTCTCTTCAAAAAACTTACGAGCTTCTGCTTTAGTTAATTCTTTTCTACAAAATGGATGATTTTCTTTAGATAATTCAGCCATCTTATTTTCAATGGCAACTAAATCTTCATCAGTTAAACGAGTATTTATATCAAAATCGTAATAAAAACCGTTTTCTATTGCAGGACCAACACCAAATTTTGCTTCTGGGTATAATTTGGTTATAGCATGTGCCATTAAATGGCTTGTAGAGTGCCAATAGGTCTCTTTACCTTCTGGGTCATCAAAGGTTAATATTTGAAGATCGCAATCATTATTTATGCTTGCGTTTAAGTCTACCAATTTACCGTTTACTTTGGCAACTAAAGCTTCTTCAGCTAATCTGGGGGATATCGACTTGGAAATTTCGTATGCGGTAACCCCACTATCAAATTCTTTAACGGTATTATCGGGAAATTTTACTTTAATTTTTTCCATGTTTACCTTTATATAAAAAAAAACGGAGCAAACTCCGATTATAGTGGGTTCTAGAGGATTCGAACCTCTGGCCTTCTGTACGTCAAACAGACGCTCTAACCAGCTGAGCTAAGAACCCGAGGTTCTCTTTAGCTCTTTTTTTTAAGTACCGAGGGCCGGACTCGAACCGGCACGGGTGTAACCACCCACAGGATTTTAAGTCCTGTGCGTCTACCTATTCCGCCACCCCGGCAGTTTTTTTACGAGTTTCAAATATAGCTACTTTTATTTAATTTTGCAAATATTTTTTTCTCGTTTTTTCTATAAAGAACAAAAATTAGATTTCTAAAATAATAATATTTTTTTTACTATGCAAGAAATTTTATTATTTTTTTATTTAATATTAACTTTTTATTAAAATTTCCTCTTTCTTAACCTTTTTTTTTATATATATCTCTCTAAAAAGCTGCTTTTCACTAACTCCTAATTCCTTATAAATGCCAAATATCATATCTATAAAATTATTTGGACCGCATACAAATATTTCACTGCTATTTACAATAATTTTATTTTTGACCAATAGTTTTGTTATTATTTCGGGATTTATCCTTTGTGGTATATGTTTTGTAATATCTAATGGACGACTAAAATAGCACTGCATGTTAAAATTAGCATACTTTTTTGCTAAGTTATTTAACTCGTCATAAAAAATTATAGATTCTTCATTTCTATTTTGATAGTATAATTGAACATTAACATCTTCACGTTTTCTTAAAATATCTTTAATAATAGTAATAATTGGCGTTATACCGCTACCAGCAGCATAAAATATATAGTTATTAATATTTGGTTTTTCTGTAATGTAAAAATAGCCCTCAATTGGCTCTGCATTTAGTATTATACCAATACTAAGTGTTTCACAAAACGATGTATAAGCTGGATTAACATAATTTTGTTTAATTGTTATTCTTAATAAAGGTAGTAAATCTGGAGTAGAAGAAACAGAATAACTTCTTTTAATTAATTCTCCATTAAAATTAATATTTAATGTTAAATATTGCCCTGCTATAAAGCTATTTATTTTTCTTTCAATATCTTCTAAAATAAAAGATTTTGTGCTTTCAGTCTCTTCAATAATATCCACAATTTTTAATTTTATATTCATTTTTTCCTTTCGTTTTTAGTAAGGAACACTATAAATTAATAATAAGTTCTTTTAAGTTATTCATCCCCTAAAAGTAATTTAACCTCTTCAGGTGCGGGCAATGAATCTACACTACCTAATTTCTTTTCAATTTTTTTGCTTTGTTTTTGTGCAGCATCAATTTCTTTGCTTGCGCTATCTAATTTTTGTTGTGTTTTTTCTAATAAAGTTCCAAATTTAGTAAATTCTGTTTTAATTGCACCTAATAAATTCCACACCTCGCTGCTTCGTTTTTGTATTGCTAATGTTTTAAATCCCATCTGTAAACTGCCTAAGAACGCATATAGTGTTGTTGGACCAGTAATAACTACTTTTTGATTTTGTTGTAAAGAGTCATATAAACCGGGTACACTTAAGACCTCTGCAAATAAACTTTCAAGCGGTAAAAACAGAACTGCAAAATCTGTTGTTACAGGTGGATTAATATATTTTTTAGAAATCGAGTCCGCTTCACTTCTTATCCTGTTAATTAATGCTTTTTTATATTCATTTATTAAATCTAAATCCCCTTTTTCTTGTGCAAAAACAAGATTTTGGTAATCTTCTAATGGGAACTTAGAATCTATTGGTAAATAAACAACTTCATCTGTTTTATCGCCTTTACCCGGTAGTTTAATAGCAAATTCAACATTTTCTCTACTACCACTTTTTACAACAACATTTTCTGCGTATTGCTCTGGAGCAAACACTTGTTCTAGTAATGATTTCAATTGCATTTCCCCCCAAACACCTCTGTTTTTAACGTTGGTTAAAACTTTCTTCAAATCCCCAACACCAGAAGCTAATGTTTGCATCTCCCCTAATCCTTTATGCACTTGCTCTAAACGTGAACTTACAACAGAAAAGGACTCACTCAATCTCTTTTCTAATGTGCTGTGCAACTTTTCATCAACTGTTATTCGCATTTCATCAAGTTTTTTCTCATTACTTTCTTGAATATTCTTTAGGTTATTTTCTATTTTTATGGTAAGTTCGCTTAATCTCGTATTAAAATTATCAGTTAAAGTTTTTAGTTGATTTGAAAATAAAGCTAACTGCTCTTTTAATACTTCTGTTATTTGCCTAATGTTAGAACTACTTAAATTACCAAAATTATTTAGCTGATTACCCAACTCAATTCTTAAATTACTGTATGCTTTCTCTGTCTCTGTTCTTATCTTAGAGTTTTCTGTACTTAATAAATTAACCATATTTTCATAGGTTCTGCGTGTTTCATTTTGTATTGTATCTAACCTTTGCAATACACCACTAAATTTTGCATAAATTAAAATTAACAATACAATTAAAATAATCATTAAAATAATAGTTAAAACTTCCATCCTTTTACCTTTAGATTATTGAATTAAAACATAAATTTAATATAAATTTATAATATTTCATAATATTTAGTTATTTTTATAAGTTAAATTTTAATAAAAAAGTAAAAATGAGAACATCAAAAAAAATAACGATAGCTGCATTTATTACAATTTTTTTAGTTGTAACAGCATTTGCCATATTTTCCTATATTTTGGTCAATCAATCATTACCCAACTATAAAGTGACTATAACTACCAATAAAATTGCTAACGAAACAAAAATATTTAGGGATTCATTAGGTGTTGCTTATATTGATGCACAAAACGATTATGATGCTGCTTTTGCATTAGGTTATGCACATGCGCAAGAGCGATTATTTCAAATGGATGTGATTAGACGTGCCGCTTCTGGTAGATTGAGCGAAGTATTTGGCAAAAGCACTGTTCCTTATGATAAAATGTTTTTAACACTTGGCTTAAAAGACGTTGCTAAACAAAAATTAGAGCGATTAGACCAAAATACTTTAAAAATCCTTAACGCTTATGCAAATGGCGTAAACTATTATATAGAAAATAACAAAAATGCTTTACCTATTGAGTTTTCTTTACTTAATTACGTACCCAATAAATGGAAACCCGAGCATAGCCTTTACGTAGCAAAGATGCTTGCATGGGAACTAAATATTAGTTGGTGGACAGATTTTGCTTTTTCTCACTTAATAAATAAATTTGGTAAAGAAAAGGCAATGGAAATTTTACCTTCTGGCGACCAAAACCAAACTTATATAATTAACACTATTGCAAAATATTATGATAACACTCAAAACGATTTAGTTGTAGTTGATAAAAGTTTTAGAAAGTTTATAGGATTTGAAGGAACACATATTGGGTCCAACAACTGGGTAATTAATGGTAACCACAGCGAAAGTGGCAAACCAATAATTGCAAACGACCCACATTTATCTTTTCAAGCTCCATCGCGTTGGTACCTTGCTGTTATTAAATCTGGCAATAACAATTTAGCAGGTTTTACATTGCCGGGGCTGCCCGCCATAGTTATTGGTAAAAACGATTATATTAGTTGGGCAGTTACCAACGTTATGACCGATGACGCAGATTTTTATGCTGAAACATTAGACTCGCTTGGGTCTAATTATCTATTAAATGGTAAATGGCTTCCACTTAAAACTAAAAAGGATACCATATATGTTAAAGATGGAGCTAATATTACTTTTACTGTAAAAAGTACACACCGTGGACCAATTATTTCCGATATTCATTTATTTAATAAAATTTACCCAAATAAATATCGTAAGAATAGTATTTTAAGTATGCGTTGGGTAGCTTTAGAAAACGATGGCGACGAACTTACCTCTTTCCTTAAACTAAACAAAGCCACAAATTTTGCACAATTTAAGGAAGCCTTACGATATTTTTATACACCTGGTCAAAATTTTGTTTATGCAGATATTAATGGAAATATTGGCTATGTTTGTGGTGCTAGAATTCCAATTCGCAATAATAACTCAACTTCGTTTGTTTTCGATGGCACCACAGATGAAAGCGATTGGAAAGGATTTGTTCCGTTTGATGCTATGCCATCTTTTTATAATCCACAAACCGGTTTTATTGCTACTGCTAATAATAAAGTAGACCCTAAATTTAGTTATCACATTACTAATTTATGGGAACCAGACTCTAGAATTAACAGAATTAATTTTTTACTTAGTAGTAAACAAAAGCACTCTGTTAATGATTTTATGATTTACCAATATGATTATTATTCTGACTATGCTTCTAAAATTATCCCATTTGTTTTAGATGCATTTAAATATGCTGAAATTAAAAATAAAAATTTAGAACTTACATTAAAATTGTTCAAAAAATGGGACTTTAATTTTTACAAAGATTCCCAAACACCTACTATTTACGCAGTATTTTTACAAAAACTAATAGAAAATACTTTTGAAGATGAAATGGGGAAAACTTATTTAAACGAATATAGATTTGTAGCAAATGTTCCTTACCGCGTAATGCAAAGACTTTTACAGCAACCCAACTCCACTTGGTTTGATAATGTAAAAACAGAAAAAATAGAAACAAGAGATGATATATTAAGAAAAAGTTTATCTGACGCATTAACAGAGCTTGAGTTTTTTAATGGCAAAGATATAAAACTTTGGCAGTGGGGAAAGATACATACGGTTACTTTTAAACATAACTTTAGCGGTAAATCTGTTTTTGTAGATAAATTTTTTAATATCGGTCCTTTCCCAATTGGTGGAGATGGCACAACAATAAATAATGGTGAATATAACTTTAATAAACCATATGCAAATAATCTTGGTCCAAGTATGCGTTATATTTACGATTTTGCAGATAAAGATAATATTTATGTTGTTTTACCAACTGGAAACTCTGGTCATCCTTTTAATAAAAATTACAAAAACTTAACTGAATACTGGTTAAAAGGAAAATATATTAAAATTAATACAGATTTAAATAAAATTATGAAACTAACAAATGATGTTATAACTTTTAAAAATGATAAATAAAATTACTAAAATGGAAATTTATTATTAAATTTGTATAATTAAAAATTTGGGTATAAATGAAAGTAATAGAACATTTAGATAAAGCGCGTAATCCTTTAATAAGTTTCGAAATAATTCCGCCAAAAAGAGGGGGTAACTTAAAGCAACTACTATCACTTTTAGATGATATTATTCAATACAATCCCCCATTTATAGATATTACAAGCCATGCAGCAGAAGTTATATATGAAGAAACGCCAAATGGTGGTTTTATTGCAAAAATTAAACGCAAACGCCCCGGCACTTTAGGAATATGCGCATTAATTCAAAACAAATATAATGTTGATGCTGTACCACATGTAATTTGCCAAGGTTTTACGAGAGAAGAAACAGAAGACTTTTTAATAGAGTTGCGCTATTTACAAATTGATAATGTTTTAGCTATTAAAGGCGACGACTCTGCATTTAATAAACCTGTTAAATTTGGTAGAAGTGTTAATGCGCGAGCTATTGATTTAGTGCAACAAATAAAAGCCATGAATAATGGCAAATATTTAGAGGACTCGCTTTTAGACGCTGAACCAACCGATTTTTGCATTGGCGTCTCTGGATATCCCGAAAAACACTATGAAGCACCTAATTTAGATATTGATATTTTACACACAAAAGCCAAAATTGATGCAGGCGCTGATTATATCGTTACTCAAATGTTTTTTGATAATAATAAATATTACGATTATGTTGATAAATGCAGAAAGGCTGGTATTACTGTTCCTATTATCCCCGGCTTAAAAATCTTAACTTCTCAAAAACACGTAAATTCTTTACCTAAAAACTTTTTTATCGATATACCTAAAGAACTAGCAGATAATATTTTGACTAATAAACCAGAACACACAATAGATATTGGTGTTGAATGGGCACTTAAACAGGTGGAAGACTTGCTAAATCATAATGTACCGGCAATTCATTTTTATATTATGCAATCTTCTTTACCTATTAAGAAATTAATGGCAAAGTTAAAAATTTAATTTAAAGGTTAAAATGAAACTAAACGAAAGGTTACATTTACCCGTTAACATTATTAAAAAATTGTGTTGGGGTATTGCGGGTTGCGGTAAATTTACTGAAACTTCTTTATTGCCAGAATTACTTAAAATTAGGAGAAATAAAGTATCAGCTATTTACAGCAGCACTTTAGATAGAGCTAAATATATTGCAAATAAATTTTCTGTTCCTTTAGCTTATGATAACTACACAGAATTTTTAAAACAAGATTTTGATGCATTATATATTGGCAGTATTAATGCAAACCACTACTGGCAAGTTATAGAAGCTGCCAAAGCCGGTAAACATATCTTATGCGAAAAACCTTTAGCTATTACTTCAAGTCAAGCATTAGAAATGTATGAGACTTGCAAAAAAAATAATGTTTTTTTAGCTGTTAATTATGTAAATCGCTTTCATCCTCTGGTGCAAAAAGCTAAAGAATTAATAGATAAAAATTTATTGGGTAAAATTATTAGCGTTTCTGTAAACTATAATACAGAATACATTCCAGATGATAACTTTAGATTTGTAAAGGAGCTTAGCGGCGGTGGTGCTCTAAGAGATATTGGCACACACATGATTGACCTTTTATTATTTTTTGGCGGCAATATTTTAGACGTTAAAGGTTTTATGGATAATATTATTTATAAATCCCAAGTGGAAGATTTTGCGGCAGGCATTGTTAAATTCGAAAAAAGTGGATATGGGCAGTTTAACGTAAGCTTTAACACTCCAAAAGCTTTTAACAGAATTGAAATTTTAGGACATAAAGGCTCAATTGCAATAGAAGGTATTATTGGTAAGCGCGGTAAACCTTCTAAACTAACAATAGATTTAGCTGGTGAATCTAAAAAAGCTTTTAGAACAAGAGCTAATAAACAATTTTATTTGCTTAAATCTGTTTCTAATTCTTTTTTTAATAACCAACAACCCGCCATTACCGGTTACGATGGTTATCTAAATATGGTTATAATGGAAAAATTGGAAGAATCATGTCTTTAAAAAGCGATTTTATTTATTTTTGTCATCAATTATATAATAAAGAATTTGTAACAGCATTTGATGGCAATGTTTCAGTAAAAATTGATAACAACAAAATTTTAATTACACCTTCTGCTAAATGTAAAGGTCGTTTAACGGAAGACGACTTACTAATTGTTGATAACGATGGTAATTTAATTGAAGGAAACGGTAAAGTATCCACAGAGTTTAAACTACATAAATTTGCATACGACAACAGACCCGATGTTAAAGCTGTTATACATGCTCACCCTGTTTACGCAACTGCTTTTGCTGCTATGGGTGAAGATTTTACAACTCCTGTTTTTCCAGAAGTTGTTTTAAACTTGGGTAAAGTTCATTTAACTAAATATGCTACTCCGTCTACCAAAGAATTAGCAGAATCTATGAAACCATTTATTGACTATGCTTGGGTGTTGTTATTAGAAAATCATGGCGCTATTAGTTTTGGTACTTCGCTTGATGATGCATATTATAAATTAGAAAAATTAGAACATACTGCTAAAATATTAGCTGTTGTGCGCAGCATGGGGCAAGAAAATATTATCCCCACTAAAAAACTCAAAGAACTTTATCAAATTTCAGAATCAACATATAATATTAAAATAAATCCTAAACATAGGATGGATAAATAAGAGTTTTTATATGCAAAATATTACTATTACTTTATTGGTTGGCGGAATTTCCACTGAAAGATTAATCTCTAAATCCTCTTCTAAAAACATATATAAAGCACTATTGGAATTAGGTTACAATGTTAATTTAGTAGACCCTGCTTATGGTCTTAACCAACCAACTAATCCAGATGACTTTTTTATTGATGATGATATTTTTGAAATTAGCCAAGAAAATTATATAAAGGCATTTACTTTACCTGTTTTTAATAATACAGATTTAGTTTTTAATGGTTTGCATGGTAAATTTGGAGAAGATGGAACTGTGCAATCATTAATGGAAATGAAAAATTTAAAATATACTGGTAGTGGTGTTTTAACTAGTGCATTAGCAATGGATAAATGTGCAGCAAAAGCTTTATTCAAACACTTTGATGTTATAACACCCGAATGGCTCCCCGTCACTTTTGGTAATTATGATTTACAAAAAATATTACAAGCAATTGAAGAACAAATTTTTTATCCTTGCATAATTAAACCAAACGACCAAGGTTCTACAATTGGATTAAGCGTTTGTTTAAATTCTAACCAAGTTAAAGATGCTTTAGATTTAGCATTTAAATACTCTAAAAAAGTTTTAGTGGAGGCATTTATAGAAGGATACGAATTGACCGTTGGAATTATTGGAGAAAGAACATTACCACCATTAGAAATAAAACCAAAAAAAGAGTTGTACGATTACGAATGTAAATATTCTGATGGAATGAGTGATTATATTGTTCCTGCACCTTTTCCAGAAACAGTTCTATCTACATTACAAAACGAGGCACTAAAAGCTTATAAAGCAGTTGGGTGCACTTCTTATGCTCGTGTAGATTTTAGGCTTGATAAAAACTATACCCCTTATTGCTTAGAAGTTAACACTTTACCCGGAATGACATCACATAGTTTACTACCAATGACTGCTAATGCTGTTGGAATTAACTTTAATAACTTAATTGATTTAATTATAAAGCATAGTTTGAATGAAAATTAAGAAATATAAAAACTACATTCTACTTGGTATTTTATTAGCTGTTGTTATTAGTTTGCTATTTTTTGGTGAAAATGGATTAATTAAATACTGGCAAATAAAAACAGAAATAGAAAACACAAGAAGCCAAATTGACAGCGCAAAAGTTAAAGTAAAAAATTATGAAGCAGAAATAGATTCATTAAATA
This sequence comes from uncultured Melioribacteraceae bacterium, assembly GCA_964652025.1. Classification (GTDB taxonomy): domain Bacteria; phylum Bacteroidota; class Ignavibacteria; order Ignavibacteriales; family Melioribacteraceae; genus JAEXOD01. Next base: position 14,183 of record CAZYZX010000007.1, on the reverse strand, counting down.
AAAGTAACTTTAAAATAGAAAAAACTGCAAGAGAAAAATATAACTTCAAAAAGAAGGGTGAAAAAGTAATTATAATTAAGGAAACTGAATAAAATGGTTTTGCCAATTACCCCCTTAGCAGAAAGGATGCGCCCCAAAACTATTGACAAATACTATGGACAAGAACATCTTACTGGTTTAGGCAAGCCTATTAGAAACATGATTGAAAATAATACACCTTTCAGTTTTATACTTTGGGGACCCCCCGGCACTGGTAAAACAACCCTTGCAAAACTAATTTCAGAATCAACTAATTCCGATTTTTATACAATTAACGCTATATCTAGTGGTGTTAAAGATATTAGAAATATTATTGAAATTGGTAAAACTAATAAAGAATACAATAAAAAAACAATTTTATTTATTGACGAATTACATCGATTAAACAAAAACCAACAAGATGCATTACTTTCCGCAGTAGAAACGGGCGAAGTAATTTTTATTGGCTCTACAACCGAAAATCCATCAATAGAAGTTATACCCGCTTTGCGTAGCCGCGCTGCCACTTACACCCTAAAACCTTTAACAAACGATACCTTAGATAAAATATTAATAAATGCTTTAACAGAAGACGAATTTTTAAAGACTATTAAAATAAATATTAAAGATAAAGATTTTTTATTTTATTGCGCTGGTGGTGATGCAAGAATATTACTTAATATAGTAGAAGCTGCAGTTTTGCACCAAATAAATAACGATGTAATAAATATTAATAAAGAAGAAATAGAAAATATAATACAACATAAAAACGCTTTTTATGATAAAAGTGGTGAAGAACACTACAACGTAATAAGTGCATTTATAAAAAGTATGCGGGGTAGCGACCCCGATGCAGCAATCTACTGGCTTGCAAGAATGATTGAAGGAGGCGAAGACCCATTATTTATTGCACGTAGAATGATAGTTTTTGCATCAGAAGATATTGGTAACGCTTCTCCTAATGCTTTGCTTTTAGCTGTTTCTACTTATTCTGCTGTAGAAAAAATTGGCATGCCCGAGTGTAGAATTATTTTAGCGCAGTGCGCAACTTACTTAGCTTCTGCACCTAAAAGCAATGCGTCTTACGTTGCTATAGATAAAGCTTTAGAAGATAATCGTACTTTACCAAATTACCCCGTTCCTTTGCATTTACGTAACGCACCAACTAATTTTATGAAACAAAGCGGGTATGGAGATGGATACAAATATCCTCACAACTATCCCGGTAATTTTGTAAACGAAAATTATTTACCACCTGAATTAAAAAATATACAATATTATTATCCTTCTGAAAACGGAAATGAGAAATCAATTAAGGAAAGATTAAAAGCATTATGGGGAAAATTAAAAAAATATTAATTCTTTAATAATCCCCATATTAAAAATTATTTTTGTAAATAATCTTCTTTTTTAGCAAAAACACCAAGTAAACCGCCACTATGCAGTAGCAATACTTTTTCGTCTGTGTCTTTATCTAAAAAGTTTTTAACAAAAGCATAAAATGCTTTACCAGTATAAGCTGGGTCAAATAATACCCCACTATTTTCACTAAAATCTTTAATCATCTTAATCTTTTCTGGGGATATATTTGTGTAGCCTTCTTCGCTATAGCCATCTAAAACTACAAGATTATTAAAATCTACACTAGTTTCTATTTTATAATCTTCTTTACACCTTAAAACTAAATTAATAATAGTTTCCTTCATAACGTCTTTAGCATCAAGCACATTAACAGCGTAAACCTTTAAGGGTAACTTATTAATAGCTGCGCCTAATAAAATTCCTGCAGAAGTTCCGCCACTACCAGCAGCAGAAATTATACCGGTAATATTATTTTCAATTATAAAATCTTTAATTTCATCAATAAAATTAATGTAACCCCAAATTCCTAAACTATTAGATGCCCCGGAAGGAATAACCATAGCCTTAAAACCTGCTTTTGCAAGCTCAGCTTTCTTTTGCTCCATTAAAGTGTTTACGTTTTTATACTCTTCATCTGTAATATAAGTAATGTCTGCATTAAACACTTTATCAATAAATAAATTCCCTTCAATTTCATTTGGCTCTTCACCGCGTAAATATAGCTTTGTTTTAATACCTAACATAGAGGCTGCAACTACTGTAGCCCGGCAATGGTTAGATTGAACAGCCCCACATGTAATAATAATCTCAATTCCTTCTTGCTTTGCTTGATACAATAAATAATCTAATTTTCTTATCTTGTTTCCAGATAGTAAGCTACCAGTTAAATCATCATGCTTAACATAAAATTCCTTATCATGAAATTTGTACATCTTTATCGGCGTATCTAAAAATCCGATATCTAATTTTTCAGGTCTAATCATTTCTTTTCGGTCCTATTTATTAATAAATAAATGTTCATAATATTTTCTCACCCTTTCCAAATCTGCGGGTGTATCTACAGATATACTTTCGTAATTTGTCTCTACTATTTTTATCCTCATCCCATTTTCTAACATTCTCAATTGCTCTAACTTTTCCATCTTTTCTAAATCTGTTTGGGGCAATTCTGTAAAGCGTAAAAGTGCTTCCCTTTTATAAACATATAAACCAATATGTTTATAAACATTCCCCATTGTTAATCTCTCTTGAAAATTTTTTGCATCCCTAACATAAGGAATTGGAGAGCGCGAAAAATACAAAGCAAAGTTGTGATAATCGAACACAACTTTTGGAATAGAAGGAGCTTTTAATTCATCTACACTTGTAATTTTTTTGGCTAATGTTGCAACATCTACACTTCTATCAAATAATAATGGTTCTATAGCTTCATCAATCATTGCACCTTTTATAAATGGCTCATCCCCTTGTATATTAACAATAATATCTGCATCGGGCATATTTTTAACTACATAAGCTATTCTATCACTTCCCGTTTGTATATCTTTTGGCGTCATTATAACATCATTTGTAAAAGATGATACAACTTGAAAAACCTTTTCATCATCAACCGCAATTATTATTTTATCCAAAAGCTTTGCCTCAAAAGCACTTTCGTATGTATGTTGAATCATCGGCTTACCGCCTATATTTGCCAAAGGTTTTCCCAAAAGCCTGCTACTACCAAACCGTGCTGGAATTACTCCTAATATCAATTTATCTCCTTACTGTTTTATTACCTTAGGAACCAAAAAATATTCGTTATCTGTTTCGGGTGCGTTCTTTAGCGCTTCATCCCTGCTTATCGATTGCTTTTGTTCATCTTCTCTAAAAACGTTTTTGTTATCTATTGGATACTCTAATGGTTCTATTTCACTTGTATCTATTTCATTTAACTTTTCAACATAGGCTAATATTTCATTAAACTTATGGGTAAAGCTTTCTAACTCAGATTCTTCAAAACGTAAATTTGCCAATTTTGCTATATATTTTACATCTTCTGTTGTCATTATTTTTACCTAATTTTTACATAAAATTGTCTTACTAATGCATTTGCCTTATCTTGAACTGTTACCTTAGCAACTGTGCCAACATTCCCTTTGGCTGTTATTGTGCATAAAGAATTATCCCCATTATCTACAGCAATTTCAAAATCTACTGTGTTAGATATTCCCCATTGGTAACTTGGTAAATTGTTTGCTAAGTATGTTACAGCTTTAACAGTTTCAGAGTTGTTTCTAATTACCTCTACCGTATCTACACCGCTTGGATACTGTGCACTTGGATTAATATATAAACCCGGATAAATTGAATAAAACCCATTACTATTAAAAGTACCAAAAATATAGGAATTAGTACCTGTATAAGGATTATTATTAACAACAAGCCTTAATGTATGAACAAAGTTTCCACGTTTTGGGCTCATATACTCTAAAGTATAAAAGCTATTAGCGTATTTTTGCAAATTAAGCTGAATTTCTAAAAACTTAGAAGTTAGCTCTGAAACATTATAAGATGAATAAAAGCCACTGTTACCAATCCTTTGCAACACAACTGGGTCTATATCTGTACCCAATCCAACGGTATAAACGCGTTTACCACCTGTTGCCGCAAGTGCTTGGTTAAGTGTAGATGAACCTTGTGTATCTTTACCATCGGTAAATACAATCATTGCGCCTTGTACAATCTGATTTGCCGTAAACATATCAGTCCATCGGCTAGCGCCTTCTATTACTGCTCCATAAAAATTAGTTGTAGGATAGCCTAATTCTATTGAGTTTATTGCACTTACTAACTTTCCTAAATCATCTGTAAAATCTTGTACTAAAACTGGTTTTTCAGAAAACTTATAAATTGCAAATTCCTGTTGTGGCATTTTGCTACTAACTAAATTTAATGCTGCCGCCTTAAGCTCCCCTAAATTATTCTGTAAACTTTGGCTATTATCTAACATTAAAACCGTTTTTAATTTATATGGGTTTTCTTCCTTTTTCCTAACTATCATCGATGATTCATTTTGAGATATTGGCATATCATTTTCATACAAAGTAAAGTTTGCAGTAGTTAAATTATCAACTCCATTTCCAGATAAATCTAACACTTGGAACATTATTTTTACAAAACATGGCAATTCTGTTTGTAAACTATGCTTTACTAACATATAACCACTTGTATTATCGTTATATTTTGTTACAAAACTCCATATATCACTTTCTTGTGTAGTTCCATTACTTAATTTTGTAACAACTTGCCAATAATATCTCGTCTCGTAATCTAACCCAACTACGGTTACATTTGGTGTTGTTATATTTTGAACATATAACTCTTTAGGTGGATTTGTTTTACTTAAGTAAACATCAAACGAGGAATAACTATCACACTTCCAACTAAAAATCATAGCATTTGGAAGATTTGTGGAGTTATGGGCTGGTGTTGGTGAATAAGCCTTACCACTTGTTGTGGGGGTATTTGGCTTGCTTTCGTTTTCACCACTTAAGCTACATCCTGTTAAAACTATTAGTGCTATTACAATTATAAATTTTATTAATCGCATATTTACTCTTACTGTTTATTTAACACTTAACAATTAAAGTGCCAAAAACAGAACATTTTTGCAAAACACTAATTTAATAAGATAATTTTAAAAATAATAATTATTTTTTTAAAATTATTTTACTTTAACGTTTAATCTATTTAATTAAACTCATTTTAATTGTTTTATTAAAACTACCACAAGTTAATTTTGCAAAATATATGCCGGAAGATAAATTATTGCCATTAAAAGATACCTTATAGCTACCTGCATTTTGATAATCATTAACCAAAACAGCTACTTCTTTACCTAAAACGTCATATACAGTAAGGTTTACAAATCCGTTTTCCTTTAAACTATATGATATTTGCGTTTGTGGATTAAATGGATTTGGATAATTTTGATTTAATTGAAAAGTAAGTTGGTTGTTATTTTCATCTTGCACGTCATCAATGAAATTTAAAAATCTAAGAATATCTTCAATTAAAAGATTTCTCACTTCTTTAGGGTAAACAGTTTCCAACGGAAAAGCTAAATATCCAACCCTATAAAAAGCTGCATTCCACACACCGGCGCCACCATAAGTAACATTATCTAAACCAGTATAAGTAGCCAAGTATTTTGCGCTGCCGTTTGGGCGTATTGCATCCGGATACTCTGTATTATAATTTCCATGCGTTCCATCATCAAAACTAAATGGTTGCTGATAACTAAAAAATCCTTCTACATAAGGCGTAACACTATAATAAGTAGATGGAGAATTATTTGGTGCATCTGCAACATAGGTTGCCATCAAATAGTTATTGTAAAAATCCATTTCGGTTGGTGTGGAGTATCCCGGACGTCCTATATCCCAACCTATTTCACTTCCACTTACAAAAAACGAGCTACCGCTTTCTAAGTATGTTTTAAGTTTTGTTATTTCGTATTGGTTAAAAGTTTCATCTGCAGTGCTTTCTTCTCCCAATATCCAAATCATTCCCACATAATTTTTATTAATTTTATCTAAATAAAATGCTTCGTTATTTGCACAATCCACAGTAAAACCAATATTACGTTCTATTATTGCATTTAAATAAGCTGTAATATAATTGCGTTTATTATCGTTTCCAATCTGTCTATCAAAACCATTAACCACCAAAATCGAGCTGCCATATTCTTTTGGTATAGTTCCAAAAGTTTCTGTAAAATCAGAATATCCCGTGCCATTAAAAGCCTTTAATTTAACATAATATGTCTTATTATTTTCTAATCCCGTTATAGTTAATTCATTGGTTAATGTTCTTAAACTATCGTTAAAATTAACTCCATCGGTGCTTAAATAAACTCTAATTGCTGTTGCATATTCTGGTAGTTCTGTTCTAATTGTAATAGATTTATTACCACTAATTACGTGTGCCCAAACTGGTGTTGCTGGTATTGGTTGTGTGTTAGATGAAAATTTTCGTTTAATCAAGTTCCAAAGTTCCACCCTGCCATTATCGTAATTTAGCGCCCACATTCCAACACCTTTTAAGTTTTTAGTTATTGCTAAATCATATTTTAGCGCTAAGCTACTATCGTCATCAAACCACACTTGATGCCACTTGTTACTTTCTAAATACTTATACCAAGGCACTTTATAAGTTGTATTCCATAAATAACCATATGTTTGGGATGCTGGATATGCTGAAGAAAACCTTGGAGAGTTGACATAACTTGTTACCGTTGAACCCGGATTTTCTGTTTCTGTTATAAAATGGGTGCCAAAATATGGTACACCTAAAATTAATTTATCTGGCATTGTATTAACAACTGCTCCATATTGGCTAACTACAGTATTAGTTATATTATAAGAACCTCCAACAAGCGGTGCACTCGGTCCACTTGTAGTGCTCCAACTGCCAAAAAAATCATACCCCATTATAAAAATGTAATCGCAACTATTTGCTAATCCGCTAAAATTCCAACCGCTCCAATTTACTGCGGGTCCTGCAAAAGATACCTCTTTACCTGGCAAATTTGTATGTATATAATTTGTTAATTCACTCATAAATGTATTTATTACTGTCCCTCTATCTGCGGTTTGCAAACCTTCAAAATCTATATTTACACCATCTAAATTATACGTTTGTATTTTAGCTGCTATATTTTGTATTAATGTTTGCTTTACCGTTGCACTATTTAATATAGTGTGTATTTCTGCCCCATCAAAATTTGTAACACACATTATTACTTTTACCCCTTTGCTGTGTGCCGTGTTAATTAAACTTGTCCACGGCCAACCACTTGGGTTAGTTAACGACCCTGTTGTTGATGCAGCAAAATCGAATAAGGCTATATGTGTTAGCAAATCATATTTTAGCGTGTATTGCGCCCCATTTGTATATTCCCAATATGGTAAATAACCAAATACAGCTTTATTTAATCCTTTTTCCTTATTTAATTTAAGTGGTATAATTTCATTATCTATAAAATTATCATCTGTTTTCCCTTCTTCATAATTACTTCCATATGTTAATTTATCTAACTGATGTATTCCTTTATATACTTGTCCCTTAACAAAACTTGCTAAGCTTAATATCAAAATAAATGTTATAAATATTCGTCTCATTTAGTCTCCATCATGTTAGCTTTTCTATATTAAAAATTTTGTTTATTTTACAAATATAATAAATTATTAAAATTTATTTAAAATAAAAAATCCCCACTTAAATATTAAAGTGAGGATTAATTAAAAATTCTTTTAATTACTAAAACTCTGCATAGTGGCTTAAAACAGAGTTACTATTGTAATTTTCTTTAGAGTTACCATAATATATTTTACTAAAAGTATAACCTTCATCATAATTTTCAAAAGATTTAGTATTGTATCTTCTAAATCTCTTGTTAGTATTTTCGTAATGGTGTTGTGCATTATTACTGTTATTGTTATTACTTACATATTGTGGTCGCACTTCTTTATATTCGTCCGTATTATTTACATAATTAGAAGTGTTCAAATTTGTATACATTGGTTTTTTGTAATTAATGTATTCATTTGGATAAATATTTGGCGTTTTAATATTTTCTGCTTCAGAACGTTTAAATTTGCTTGAAATATAGGAAAGAAACAGAATTACTAAAAATAAACCCGAAAAAATCAACAAGCTATTATATACTATTGGAATTAAATTCATAATTTTTACCTTAATTTTTTATAACTTTATTGATGTTTTTTTCAATTACCGTGCCAGAATTTAACCTTAAAAAATTTTGCATTTTTTTACAATTTTTGTCCCAAATTTTTAATAAAATTTCAAAATGTATCATAATGAGATTTTTAATGCATTAATTTAAGATTTTTGTATTGTAAATTTACACTCCAAAAATGAAGAAACAAGTTAATTTTTCATTAACAATACACTCTTTGCTTTAAATCACAAATTGCTTATTTTTTATAGTGATTATTGCATTAAAAAAGGTGCATTAAGCACCTTTTTAATTATTGATAAGATAAAAACAAGAAAGGATTATAATTCTTTAAACAAATTTACCATTTCAATAGCAGTTAATGAAGCATCCCAGCCTTTGTTGCCCGCTTTAGTTCCGGCTCTTTCAATAGCTTGCTCAATAGTATCTGTAGTTAAAACACCAAACGAAATTGGTAACTTATGCTTTAACGATGTATTCGCAATCCCTTTAGATACTTCTGATGCAACATAATCAAAATGTGGTGTACTACCACGTATTACTGCACCTACGCAAATTAAAGCATCATACTTTTTGCTTTCTGCTAATTTTTCTGCAGCAACAGGAATTTCGAATGCACCCGGCACTTTAACAACTGTTATATGTTCATCTTGTGCCTCGTGTCTTCTTAAACAATCTAATGCACCCTCTAACAGTTTTTGACTTATAAAATCATTAAATCTACTTACTATTATTGCAAATTTTATATCCTTTGCTAATAAATTACCTTCAATTACTTTCATTTTCATTTCCCTTTTAATTTATTTAATATAATATTCTTCTCATTGTATCAACTAATCTTACTGGAATAGAATAAGCCCCAATATTATCATCGTCATTTTTATCCCCACCATGGAAATCTGACCCGCCTGTTTCTAATAAAAAATAATTATTTACAATCCCGCGTAAATTAATAGATAATTCCTTGCTTATAGATGGATGTACTGTCTCTAAGCCATCGATACCCAAATTTATCATAGAAAATAAACACTTATCGGAAATATTAATAGGATGAGCCAAAACTACAATGCCACCCGCTTCCCAAATTATTTTAAGAGCTTCCTTAACAGAAATATGATTTTTCTTTATATATGCGGGACCGTTCTCTTTTAAGTATTTTTCAAATGCTTCGTTATAGTTACTTACAATTCCTAATGCAACCATTGTTTTTGCTATATGGGGTCTTCCTATTGCTGTATGCTTTGCACCCTTTAAAACTTGTTCAATTGTAATATCTATACCTAAATAATTTAACTTAGCTATAATTTTATTTGCTCTTTCTAATCTATTTTCTTTAAAATAATCTATGTAGTTTTTTAAGTTTTTATTTTCACAATTAAAAAAATAGCCTAATAAATGCACCTCTTTTTGGTCAATTTCTGCACTTAGCTCAATTCCATTTATTATCTCTATATTATATTGTTTAGCTTTCAGTTTAGCTTCAGCTATTCCATCAATAGAGTCATGATCTGTTATGCTTGCTACTTTTATTCCTTTTAAAGCAATTTTTTCTATCACATCAGCAGGAGATAAATAGCCATCGCTAAAATATGTATGTAAGTGCAAATCTGCAATAAGGTTCATAAAAAGTAAAAATTATTATACGTATAGCTCCTTAAATTTAGCATAATCTAATATTCTTAGTTTAGAACCCTCCATTTCTATTAATTCTTTTTTAGCAAATGCATGCAGTGTTCTACTAATCGTTTCTCTAGAAGTGCCCGCCATGTTAGCTAAATCTTGTTGTAGTGGTAATTTTTCAATTTCTACAACACCATTTTTAATTTTTCCTAAATCATCTGCTAATTGTAAAATTACAGTTGCCACTTTTCCTTCTGCATCTTTTAACGAAAGTGCCTTAATTTTAATATCAGCTTGTCTTAAGCGTCCTGTTAGTTCTTGCAATAGGGATATAGCTATTTCTGGATGTTCTTGCAATAAATCTAAAAATTGATTTCTTTGGATAATAAAAAGCTCAGTGTCTTCTATTGCTGTTACTGTTGCAGAGCGTGCTTGTCCATCTAATAATGCCATCTCCCCAAAAAAATCAGAATCTGTTAATATAGATAAAATCACCTCTCGTCCATCTGCACTTGTTCTACTTACTTTTACCTTCCCTTCCACTATTATAAACAAGGCAGAACCAGCATCCTCTTCTAACAATACTACACTATCTTTCTTATAAAATCTTTTGCTACCAGCATGGCTTATGGTTTCTATTGTACTATCAGGAAGTTCTGAAAATATTGGTACGTACTTTAAAAACTCTAATGAAGATGACATAGCAACCTCTATTAGTTAAAAAACTTTGTGATTAAAATCACATTAATACAAAATTTTTCTTTAAATTACAAGTACATTTTTTTTAAAACATTTATTAACCTAAATTTAATCCGCTTTTCTTGTTTAAGTGTAATTTTATTCGTAAATTTGTATGCTTAATTAAAAACTACTTATAAACGGAGGAAAATATGCCAATTAAAGTTGGAATTAACGGTTTCGGTAGAATCGGTCGTCTTGTTTTTAGAAGAGGATTAGAACTTGGTAATATCGAATTTGTTGGTATTAATGATTTAACCGATGCCAAAACCTTAGCTCACCTTCTTAAATATGATTCTGTTCACGGAAAATTTAAAGGCGAAGTTAGTGTTGATGGTGATTGCATTATTGTTAACGGTCAAAGAATAAAAATTACTGCAGAAAAAGATCCTGCTAACTTAAAATGGGCTGAACTTGGTGCAGAAATTGTTGTAGAAGCTACTGGTATTTTCCGCTCTCAAGAAGCTTGCATGAAACACATTAATAATGGCGCTAAAAAAGTTATTTTAACTGTGCCTGCTAAAGGTGATGTTGATGCTACCATTGTTTTAGGCGTTAATGATGAAAAATTAACCGGTGATGAAAAAGTTATTTCTAATGCTTCTTGCACTACTAACTGCTTAGCTCCTGTGGTTAAAGTGCTTAACGATAAATTTGGCTTAGAAAAAGGCTTTATGACTACCGTTCACTCTTACACTAACGACCAAAGAGTTTTAGATTTACCTCACAGCGATTTAAGAAGAGCTCGCGCTGCTGCTACTAATATTATTCCTACTACTACTGGCGCTGCTAAAACTGTTGGTAAAGTTATTCCTGAATTAAAAGGTAAATTAGATGGCTTCTCTCTTCGCGTTCCTACCCCTGATGGCTCTATTACTGATTTTGTTGCTATCTTAAAGAAAGAAGTTACCATTGAAGAAGTTAACGCTGCTATGAAAGAAGCTGCTGAAACTACTATGAAAGGTATTTTAGAATATACAGAAGATCCTATTGTTTCTTCTGATATCGTTGGTAATCCTGCTTCAAGCATTTTTGATGCTCAATCTACTATGGTTAACGGCAACTTAGTTAAAGTTGTTGCTTGGTACGATAACGAATGGGGTTACTCTTGCAGAGTAGTTGACTTAATTGAAAAAGTTGCTAAATAATTTGGATTTTTCTGGATTTAGTTTATTATAAAGACGCAGGATTACCTTGCGTCTTTTTTTTAAAATTAAACTTTTTGGAGGAATGATATGAATAAAAAAATGATTGATGATATTGATCTTAAAGGTAAAAGAGTTTTGGTACGCGTAGATTTTAACGTACCTTTAGATGAAAACCTTAACATTACAGATGATATTAGAATTACATCTGCTTTACCTACTATTAAAAAAATTATTTCCGAAGGTGGTAAAGCTATTTTAATGAGCCACTTAGGCAGACCAAAAGGTGCACCTAACCCAAAATATAGCCTTAAGCCTGCCGCTAAACGCTTAAGCGAATTACTTGGCTTTGAAGTTAAAATGGCTAACGATTGCATTGGTGATGAAGTTAAAGCTTTGGTTAATAGCCTTAATGATGGCGAAGTTTGCTTGTTAGAAAATTTAAGATTTTACGCTGAAGAAGAAAAAAATGACCCTGCTTTTGCTGCTAAACTTGCAGAGCTTGGCGATGTTTACGTTAACGATGCTTTTGGTAGCGCTCACCGTGCGCATGCCTCTACAGAAGGTGTTACTAAATTTATTTCCACTTGCGTTAGTGGTTACTTAATGAAAAAAGAATTAGACTACTTAGGTAATGCTGTTGCTAATCCTAAACGTCCTTTTACTGCTATTTTAGGTGGTGCTAAAATTTCTGGCAAAATTGATGTTATTAACAACTTAGCTTCTAAAGTTGATAACCTTATTATTGGCGGTGGAATGGCTTACACCTTTTATAAAGCTTTAGGTTACGAAGTTGGAACTTCTTTACTTGAAGCTGAAAAAGTTGACTTAGCTAAAGAAATTTTAGAAAACGTACCTAAATCTGGCGTTAATTTTATGTTACCTAAAGATGTTGTTGTTGCTAAAGAATTTAACAACGATTCACCTTCCGAAGTTGTGCCAATTGACCAAATTCCCGCTGATAAAATGGGGTTAGATATTGGTCCTGCTACTATTGAAGCTTTTAAAAAAGTTATTTTAGAAAGCAACACTATTTTATGGAACGGTCCAATGGGCGTTTTCGAAATGGATAACTTTGCTAAAGGTACTAATGCAATTGCTTTGGCTTTGGTTGAAGCTACAGAAAAAGGTGCTATTACCATTATTGGTGGTGGCGATAGCGCTAGCGCTATTAAAAAGGCCGGCGTTGAAGATAAAGTTACTCACGTTTCTACTGGTGGTGGCGCTTCCTTAGAATTTTTAGAAGGTAAAGTTTTACCCGGCGTTGCAGCTTTAAACGATAAATAATTTCTTTTTTTTATACAAAAAAAAGTCCCTGCATTATGTAGGGACTTTTTTATTTTAAACCAAAATTAGGTTTTGTGAATAGTTACTAGCTACTAGTTACGAGTGACGAGTTTATTAGTGAGCAGTGAATGGTGAATAGTGATTAGTTACTAGTTACCAGCTACTAGTTACTAGTAAATAGTGATGATTAACAAGTTTTTTGTTACCAGTTTCTTTCTAAAACTACTAATCTAATCTATATAATTAAAACAACTCACCCTCGGTCCCTCTCTTATAAAGAGAGGGATGACGCTAAGCCAAAATTAAGCAAACAAGCCATAACAATCCAATTCCCCTCTCTTCCTAAGAGAGGGGTTATGGGTGAGTTTCCTGTTTTTGCACAAATCTTATTCTACCAGTTACTATCCTCCTAAAACTACTAATCTAATCAATATACGATTAAAAACAACTCACCCTCGGTCCCTCTCTTATAAAGAGAGGGATGACGCTATTTATGCATTTACAATTTTTTTAAAGTACGAATTGCCAAATGCCGGTTCCCCTCTCTTACTAAGAGAGGGGTTAGGGGTGAGTTATCTGTTTTTGCACAATCTTATTCTACCAGTTACTATCCTCCTAAAACTACTAATCTAATCTATATAATTAAAACAACTCACCCTCGGTCCCTCTCTTATAAAGGGAGGGATGACGCTATTTATGCATTTACAATTTTTATTTAAGTACGAACTGCCAAATGCCGGGTCCCCTCTCTTCCTAAGAGAGGGGTTAGGGGTGAGTTTCCCAATTAATATTATAAGGATAGTCAATAGCTACTTGTTAACAGATACTAGCTACTATCTACTAATTTCTATTCACAAGTCACTAGTCACCAAAAAACCAAAGGTCTCAATCCTTTCAGAGCAAGGAGGAAAATATAAAGAACTAGTTCTACAAGTGATAAAAGAAATTACAGAATCAAAAATCAAGTGTCTCAATCCTTTCAGAGCAAGGAGGAAAATATAAAGACCATTTTCGTTTAGAAACAAGCTAGACGAAAATTTATTTTTCTTGTCTCAATCCTTTCAGAGCAAGGAGGAAAATATAAAGATCTCAAAATTTAGCACAATTTATGAGATTGAAAAAGCTGTAAATCTCTTGGTGTCTCAATCCTTTCAGAGCAAGGAGGAAAATATAAAGTCTATCGAACCAGATATTCACTTATCACAATTTTCTACAAGTCTCAATCCTTTCAGAGCAAGGAGGAAAATATAAAGGTCGTATGATATACAATG
>CAZYZX010000006.1:197066-197154 GCA_964652025.1 uncultured Melioribacteraceae bacterium | reverse complement strand
AGATCTTTGCCAGCTGATCTTTATATTTTCCTCCTTGCTCTGAAAGGATTGAGACCCATTGCCGTCCATATCGTAATTTAAGGCACGA
>CAZYZX010000006.1:0-196966 GCA_964652025.1 uncultured Melioribacteraceae bacterium | reverse complement strand
TATCTAGTACTATTTTCTCTTTATATTTTCCTCCTTGCTCTGAAAGGATTGAGACAATTCATAATAATTTATTTGCCATTTGTTATTTGCTATCTCTTTATATTTTCCTCCTTGCTCTGAAAGGATTGAGACCCATGGCCGTCCATATCGTAATTTAAGGCACGATATCTAGTACTATTTTCTCTTTATATTTTCCTCCTTGCTCTGAAAGGATTGAGACTTTCAACTAATATAGTTGGTAGACTTTAGATAATAGATGTTAGTTCTTTATGTTTATAAGAAAAGATTTAGACGTATATTATTCTTAAGTAAACAGTTACCGTTTTAATCTATCCTTTATAATCTATAATCTGTTTTCTATAATCTGTAGTCTTTAGTCTATAATCTTTAATCTATCGTCTGTAGTCTGAAGTCTATCGTCTGAATAGATAACTCACCCCTAACCCCTCTCTTACGAAGAGAGGGGAACCAGCTTTTAGCAATCCCTGTTTTATGAAAAAAATTATAAATGCATTAATTGCGTCATCCCTCTCTTTTTAAGAGAGGGAACGAGGGTGAGTTGGTTTTGCAGCTTTAATCTAATAATTAAAATATTGTAAAGAGTGCTTAATAAAACTTACAAAGAGAGGTGAACTAAAAAAAATTAACCAAAATATTTTAATTAAAGCTCCCCTAACACAATAAGAAACTTGCATTTATTGTTGTTATTTTTTATTTTGTTTGATAATTGGTAATAATTTAATTAGTAATTAAATATATACACAACAAAGGAGGTACAAATGAAAAAGAAAAGTGCTAAAGAAAAGAGATTTGAGGAATTTGTATTAACAATACTTAAAAACGAAGAATTACTTGATAATACACTAAAAGAAAATGTAAACGAAAGAGCAGATATAACTGAAATACTTTAGGATCATTATGACATACTTAACGATGCATTAAAAGATATAGCAGGACAAATGAACTACCCAGATGACATGAAAAAGTGGGATGATACACAACCACTATATGAGATGACAAAAATTTTTCCATACTTAGCATTAACTAAATGGTATCAGTTTCAATTATTAAAAGTTGTGTGGTAAAAATTAGATTTAATTATAGGTAACATAAATATTGGTGTTTATAATTATTTCCCCTCTTTTAACCAGGCAAGTATTTTATCTTTAGATGGTACTATGCCAAATCAAACAATTTTTTCGTTAATAACCAAACCCGGTGTGGCAAGTATTCCATATTTCATTATTTCCATAAAATCACTAACTTTTTCAACATAAGCATTAATATTATTTTCTTTAATAATTTCATTTACAGTATTTTCTAAATTAATACATTTTTTACAACCTGTCCCTAAAACTTTTACATTTAACATATTTTCACTCAATAAAAAAAGTTAATACACTAAATTAAAAACATAGCCAATTAAAATTATTCCAAAAGCAACAACACCAACAAAAACAAAAATTAGTTCAATTTTAAGCACTTTCTTTAAAATAATAGTTTCTGGTAAAGAAAGCCCTATAACACTCATCATAAAAGCTAAAACTGTTCCAAGCGCTGCACCTTTGCCAAGCAATGCTTGAACTATTGGAATAATACCTGCAGCGTTAGAGTACATTGGAACTCCAAACAAAACAGCAATAGGAACAGACCACCAAGCACTTTTGCCCATCAAACCTGCCATAAAGTTTTCTGGAACATACCCATGTATACCTGCCCCAACCCCTATACCAATTATGATATATAACCAAACTTTACCCACAATTTCTTTAACTGCGTTTATTCCATATTCTATTCTATCGTTAAAACTAATTTTCTGAGTTGCAGTATCAGCTTTTCCAACTTTAACTTCATAAACCCACGGCTCAACATATTTTTCTAGTTTAAGATTTCCAATTATAAAACCAGATATTATAGCTAATAATAAACCTGTAGACATATATAATAATGCCGTTTGCCAGCCAAATAACCCAAACAGTAGCACTAATGCAACTTCGTTAATCATTGGTGCTGCAATTAAAAAGGAAAATGTTACACCTAATGGAACGCCACTTTCTACAAACCCTAAAAATAGTGGAATTGCAGAACAACTACAAAATGGAGTTACTACTCCTAAAAAACTTGCTAAAATATTACCAATAAATAGCCTTTTGCCCCCTAATAATTCTCTTGTTCTTTCAGGAGAAAAATAGCTTCTAATTATGCCCACTCCAAATACAATAAGCACCAAAAGCAAAAATACTTTTGGTACTTCAAAAATAAAAAACCATATTGTATCTGTAAAATGGGTGCCTTTTGTACTTTTAAAAACATCATATACAATAAAGTTTGTTATATTGGTTAAATTATAGTAAATAATTAACCATAATGGTAGTAATAAAAATATATAATAAGTTTTAAATTTTAATTTATCCATTTTATCATCTTAATTTCATTTTTATTTAATACAAATATTATCAGCATTTATTTTAGTAGAATCAACTTTATCCCCAAAATATTTTTTTTGTAATTTTAAGGAAACATTAACCAACGAAATTAAAACAGGCACTTCTACTAAAGGACCAATAACAGCCGCAAATGCTTCCCCACTATTTATGCCAAAAACGGCTATAGCAACTGCAATTGCAAGCTCAAAATTATTACTTGCTGCAGTAAAAGATAACGTTGCTGTTTTAGAGTAATCCGCTCCAACTTTTTTACCTAAATAAAACGATACCAAAAACATAATTACAAAATAAAGAACTAAAGGTATAGCAATCCTAATAACATCGGTTGGAATTTTTACAATATACTCTCCTTTTAAGCTAAACATTACAATAATTGTAAACAAAAGCGCAATTAATGTAATTGGTGATATTTTGGGAATAAATACTTTGTCATACCATTCTTTAGTTTTAAATTTAAGTAATATATAGCGGGTTACCATACCACTTAAAAAAGGAATTCCTAAATATATAAAAACACTTTCTGCAATTTGGGAAATAGTAATATTAACTTTAAACGAGCTTAATCCAATTGCACTGGGTAAAAAAGTCATAAAAAAATAAGCGTAAACTGAAAAAAATAATATTTGAAAAATTGAATTAAATGCTACTAATCCAGCGGCATATTCTGTATCACCTTTAGCAAGTTCATTCCACACAATAACCATTGCTATGCACCTTGCCAAACCTATCATTATTAAGCCTGCCATATATTCCGGGTAGTTATGTAAAAATAATACTGCAAGCAAAAACATTAAGATTGGACCGATAATCCAATTTTGAATTAACGATAATACTAATACTTTAATATTCCTAAAAACATCCGGTAATTCCTCATATCTAACCTTTGCTAACGGTGGATACATCATCAATATTAATCCAATTGCAATTGGCACATTGGTTGTTCCTTTATTAAACGAATTCCAATAGTTTGGAACAGATGGGAATAAATATCCAGAGAGTACACCAATTACCATTGCCAAAAATATCCATAGTGTTAGGTACTTATCTAAAAATGATAATTTTTTTATATTATTTGTCATAAGTTTTTTATTAATTATTACCCAATTCTTCCATTATTAATCTTTGTAACCTATCTTTTGTTGGTAATTTTCCACTATGTAGCACTTTTTCATTTAGAACCAAACCAGGTGTTACCATTACACCATAACTTAAAATATCTTGATATTCTTTCACCTTAACAAATTCTGCTTCAATGCCATTTTCTTTGCATATCTCTTTTGCCATTTCTTCTAATTTTTCACAATTGGCACAACCACCACCTAATATTTTAATAACGTTCATTTTTTATACTCCTAAATTTCTAATATTTTTTATTGTTTATTTTTAATACTTAAATAAAAATCGTAAAAATCTTTTTTAATTAAATCTCTTATTCTTTTGTGCACTGCTAATATTTCTTCATCTGTTCCGGTTGCTTCTGCTGGGTCTTCAAAACCAATGTGTAATCTTTCCCCAACTTTGCCTAAAAATACAGGGCATGTTTCTTTAGCATTATCACACACAGTTATAACATAATCAAAAGATTCATCTAAAAAAATATCTACATTTTTTGGTTTGTTATTGGATATATCTATACCAAGCTCTGCCATCGCTTTTACTGTATATGGATTTACCCTTTCCGCTGGATTTGTACCCGCACTATATACCGTTAATTCGCTATCAAATGATTTCAAAAATGCTTCTGCCATTTGACTGCGGCAGCTGTTTCCTGTGCATAGTATTAATATATTTTTCTTCATTATTATTCCTCTTTAATTATTTGTTTATTTGCTACATATTATATTTCTATCAACAGAATTAATTATTTCTAAATCTTTAGCAATTATTGGTTCATCCTTTAACCAATATATTAACATTGCAATTATTGATGCTACCATTGGATTACTTGGATTTGAATTAATTTTATAATTTACCCATTTGCCATCTTTGCTTTCTACAATAAAACCTACTTCTTTTAATATTGATAAATGTTGTGAGACTGTTGAGTTTGCAAGCTTTAAAACTTCTTTAATTTCACATACACAAAGCGATTTTTCTTGCAATATTTTTAATATTCTTAATCTGTTTACATCAGATAACGCCTTAAATACTTTTACTTTTTCTTCCATATTACTAAAATCATTTCGTTAATTAACGAAATATATTTTAGTCTATGTTTAAAGTCAAGTTAATTTTATTTAAACTTTAGTATTGTTATTTTATTGTTATCTGTGTAGGCTTCAAAAGCCATTATTAAACCCTTACTGCTCAATATATCCAGATAATTACTTTTACCTATTTTATTATAATAAATTTTATATAATATTTTTTTTATTATAATTTCTAATATATTTTTAATTATCGATTTGTGTTTAACATTTTTACCAATTTTTTTATTCTTTTCTACTATTACAAATATTCCATTATCATTTAATAAATCTATTAAATCTTGGTAGGTTTTTGATATTAAATGCATTACGTGACTTACAAAAATAACATCAAACTTTATATTTTTCATTTTGGTTATTTTCGAAATGTTGCTATTAATAAATTTAACATTTGGTGTATTTTTAATTTTACTATTAGCTTTTTCAATCATTTTATTAGATAAATCCACCCCCAAAACATTAAAACCACATTTTGCAAATTCGATAGAAAAATTACCCGTCGCACAGCCTACATCTAATAAACTTAATCCTTCCTTTTTTACATATTCTTTTATTATTTTAACAATCTCTTTTATCTCTTTTTCATATTCCGTTTCCGTGTTGTAATTATCCCATATTTTGCTTTGTAAATTCCAATAAACTTTACTTAATTTATTTTTTATGTTATATTTCATATTTAGTTATTATTTAATTAAAAAGCATGGTAAAATATGGAAAGATTTATTATTGCACAAGAAAATACTTTTTTAACAGCACTAAACGAAATTAAAAACGGTAAAAAAGTATCCCATTGGATGTGGTTTATTTTTCCCCAATTAGCAGGTTTAGGATTTAGTTCAACTTCCCAATATTACGCAATAAAAGATATTAAAGAAGCTACAGAATTCCTAAATCATCCTATTTTAGGTAAACGTCTTATCGAAATTTCTAATGAATTACTAAAACACAATAACCTTTCTGCGTTTGATATTTTTGGCAGCCCAGATGACAAAAAACTTAAATCCTGCATGACTCTTTTTAGCTTAGTAGATAACGCGCCTGAGGTGTTTAAACAAGTTTTAGATAAGTATTTTAATGGTAAATTAGATAATAGAACTGTTAATTTATTAAAAAAAGGGTCCAATTAATTTATTGGACCCCTTCTTCTTAATTCATCATTTTACTTTTATTTTATTTTATTTAATCAACAACATCTTCCTTGTCTGCACAAAATCGTTTGCTATAATCCTATAAAAATATGTCCCACTGGCAAGTCCACTTGCATCAAAATCTATTACATAGTTTCCTGCTGCTAATTCTTCATCTACTAATGTTTTTACTAATTCTCCTGTTATGCCATACACATTTAATGTTACTTTTGCATTTGTTGGTATTGCAAAATTTATTTTTGTGCTTGGATTAAATGGATTTGGATAATTTTGTGATAAACTATATTGTATTGGCATTACTGCATTTACCTCTACTATATTAGAATATTTATAACTTCCATCCAAATCTATTTGCTTTAGTCTGTAGTAATATTTCCCTTCTTTATTTATGTTATCAAAATACTCGTAATTATTTACCTTATTGCTATTGCCTGCTGCATTTACACTACCAATTTTTATCCAATTTGTATTATCTTCACTTCTTTCTACCTCAAATGAATAGGAATTTATTTCCGTTGCCGTTTGCCATGATAGCGTTACTAACTTATCTTTATAACTTGCGGTGAATGTTGTTAACTCTACCGGTAGTGCTGTTAATATTCCTTCTGTGCTTAAATCTACACCATTACCTGTATTGTTATATACAAACATTTTTTCTAAAACTTTTGGTGTTGCTCCATTTACAGGGTTGTTTGTTGGAACTCTTGCCCACATATAATTTGCATTACTGTTATTATTCCACATAACAATACCTAATTTTGTACCGGTTCCTGGGGTAAAGTTTAACGTGCTCCATGGTACTCTTAATCTAACTTCTCCACCACCATCTTGAAAATCTACTCGAGAATTTGTTCCATCATTGCCTCCTGTTCTACTTACCCAACTCCAATTACCAGATTGCACATTATAAATTTCTATTGCATTGCCTTCTGTAGCAGGTATACCATAAAAACTAGAATTATTTTCATACACAATATAATAATCTAAATTAGGTGCACCAGTTAAAAAGCTTACGCCATATACTTCATTATCTGTTCCATTTGCACCATCAGGGTCTGTATCTATTGCCGCATAGTATAGGTCTGATGAATAATTTGTCTTTCCCCCACTCCATCCTAAATATAAATAGTTAGCATCCCAATGCGCATAAAAAGTAGCACTGCCATCTGTGCCTAAAACACCTTTACTTCCAAATGCTGTTGCATTATTTATTCCTGCTGTCATTGGTACTGTGCGCGGCGTTAACGAGTGTAATGGGGTTGTTAAATTTTCATCTGCACCCATATATGGGAATAATGCATCTCTTGTTTCTCCATCTATATCTGTTGTTACTGCTGCTAATACTGTTCCGGTTAAATCATTATCACCTATTGATGCTCCCGATAGATGCAAATCTGTTGTTGATACAAAATTTACCGCTTTAGATACTGAATTTGTATCCCTCGCTATTGGCGTCCCCTGCCAATCTGCTAATGTATTTTTATTGGCATCATTTAAGTAACCAACATTTGATGTTGTGGGGCTAGATACATAAATATTATTGTAATTACTATAAAAATTGCCTCCAGTACCAACTCTTCTTATCCCCCAAGTTGGCATTGTAGTTTCATTTGAAATTATAATATTATTCTTTAAATAGCATTTTCCCGATGGGCTGGCTTCAGGATTTGCTGCTGTTGCAAATGCAATTCCAGCTATAAAAGAGCTACCAAAGTTTGTCATATTTACCATATCATTTATAACAATTGTATTATTATAAATATAACTGGTGCTGCCTCCAGTATGTCTTATCCCATATATTTTAGAATTTGAAACTGCACCTGTTGTTACAAAACCTGTTATAAAGTTATTAAAAATATTAACAATTTTTGGAGAAGAAAATTGATTATCAATGGCTATATACCCATTACTTACACCCGCTGTATTATTTAAGAATGCTAAAGCTGAAAATTTATTATAGTATATATTAAATGTTCCTGCCGCAGAAGTTCCAGTTGATAACCAAATACCAGCACCTGCAGCACTAGCAAGTTGCATATTTGCACTTATACTATTTCCAAATATATTGGCATCATTAACATAATTTAGCATTATTCCTCTTGTGCCACGATGGGTAATTATATTATTACTTACCTCTATATTAGTGCAGCCAACTGTTGGCGTACCAGAATTTGAAAATACAACACCTTGTGCTCCATTTCCAGATACAGAATTTAAAACATTGTTTTGAACAAAAATATAATCTGGTGTATAGTTCGTAGTACCATTATTATAATTTGTAACATTAATTGGAGCTGTTGATGAAGCAGATGTACTATTATTAATTATCTTTAAATTTTTAAAAGTTAGATTATTATTATTACCAAAAACTCTAATAATTGATTTTGTTTCTGATGTTGTTGGACCAATTACAGTTAAATCTTGACTGCTTCCATTAGTAGTATTAGAGCCATCAAAAGTAACGTAATTTGTAGATACCAAATTAGTATTCACTCCTGTAGGTGAACCTATTACAAAACTACCTTCAATAGCCCCTGTTCCTCCCAATAATGTTGTTTTAGTAAATGATAAACTACATGTTACAGCTGTATATGGTTTAAATGTTATTGTATTTGTTGCACTTGTTCCTGTTGGTCCTAACCAAACATCATTTGGTTCAACATAATTTTTAGACTCACAAAAATAGAATATACACGGTCCACCCACACCTTTTGCGTTTAAATCATCACATGCTGCTTTAAGTGTAGCATAATCTGGGTCACCTCCACCCGGTCTTGTACCTGCACTACCTATATAGTATGTTCCACTTAAAGCTTGCCCATAAATAAAATTTGCACCCCAGCTAAATAATAAAATTACTGTTATTGTAAACAACCTTTTCATCTTACACACCTCGTTAAAGTTTAGAAACCATCGTTAAAATTATCATAAACACAGTAAAAGCAAACGCACTAGCAACCCATTTAAGTGTAAGTCTGTAAATTTTGTCTTTTTTTAACAACTTTTGATGTTGTACTTCGTAGTCGTCACACTGGCTTAAATAATCGCCGCATTCAATTGTCCAATCCTTGGGGTGGATATACTGTTTTTTGTCCATGTTAGGGCTCTCCTAATTTGTTATTAATTATTTATTTTATTTTCTAATAATTGCATCTGTATGCCTTGCAAAAACCATAAGAGGTAAAGTCATTACCATTAAAAAAATGTCTAATAAAAAAGATTTATTATTTTGGTAATATTCATCACATTCAATTAAGTTTTCTGGTCCTTTTTCTCTATAACCAAAAATTTGCCAATAACCACTAATTCCTGGTTTAACATTTAGCGCATCTCTGCGTGCATATAAACTTGGCATGTAATTTTTAATAATTTTTAAATCATGTATAGATAGTGGACGAGGACCAATTAAGCTCATATCTCCTAAAAGCACGTTGATTAACTGTGGTATTTCATCAATACCTGTACGCCTTAAAAAGGAACCAATTGGTATTACACTATTTGCATAATTGGATTGAATTAATATGTTTTTATTAGCATTAGTAGGATTTACCTTATTTGGATATAAAGTCCTTAGTTTATAAATATTAAAAGTATATTTGTTAAGTGTTAAACCACGTTTTTGTACATAAATTGGATTAGATTTAGTTTGTACAAATATAATTATAGCAAATACTAATAATAATGGTAAAAACAACAACAGTAAAAACAAAGATGTGATAATATCAATACTTCTTTTTAATATTGGATAAATTATATTTAGTAGCTTATATTCTTCAAATTCTTTAATAATATTATAAATTGCTTGCATATTCATTCCCCCCTAAGCAACAGTTTTTTCACTTTTATAGTGATAATCTTCTAATAAACTTTCCTCTTCTATCTCAATCTTTCTCAAAAATTCTCTAATTTCCAAGTTCACTATATCTGGGGTATCAATTTTCTGCAGTTCATCTTTACTTAATAAAGACCTGCTTAAAATCATTAATTTTATTTTATATCCCTCATAAATATTCCTTATTTCCTTAATTAGCTTTAAAAAATTATTCCTCTCTTCTAAAGTATCTTTATTTAACACTTGTATAAGTAAAAGTTTTTTTTCATGACTAGAAACAAGAGCTAAATCTATTGAGGCTTTTCGATTCCAAATAGGTCCAAACTCTGTAATTTTATAAGGGAAATACTCATTAATTAATGAACTATTTAAATTATAAACAAAAAACTCTTTAAGAAGTGAATAAGCTCGTTCGAATAAGTATTCAATTATATTAAGCTTAAGCATTTCTAAAATATTCTCTTTATCTCTAAGCTCAAAATAAATTTGGTTGGGGTGCACAAATCTAAACCAAAAGTTATCAAAAAAACTATTAATAAAATATTTACCAAACTTTTCAGCAGATTTATCGGGCAAGTGTATTGGTAATTTTCTTGTAGTAATGTTTTTGTTTCCGTTTAATTCAATAAGATACTTCATAACAGTAGTTGCCGGCATATTTACACTTTCAGAAATTTCAGAAATAGTTCTTTTACCTAATGCTATTGCTTGTAATATTGATAGATAAGTTTTATTGATTCTTGTAAAATCTGTAAGGATTGTTTCTTTGTAAGTAATTCCTAAAGGTGCATAATCTTCTATTACTAAAGACTTTAAAACTTCATTTAAATCAGAATTCCAAAGTTTATAAACATCAATTAAGTAATAAAACTTTGGTAAACCGCCAAATACCAAATAAACTTTTATAATTTCATTAATACTTAGTAAAGAGTTATTATCTTTATAAATTGCAATAACATTTTGAAGATTAAAAGGGTGAATTTTAATTAAAGCATCAGCAACTTCATATAAGGGTGCATCTTTGCTGTTAAAGATTTGATTTATTGTGTGTAAATTAAATGTAATTAAAGTAATAAACAGTT
This sequence comes from uncultured Melioribacteraceae bacterium, assembly GCA_964652025.1. GTDB lineage: Bacteria > Bacteroidota > Ignavibacteria > Ignavibacteriales > Melioribacteraceae > JAEXOD01. The sequence continues at coordinate 186,250 of CAZYZX010000006.1, read as the reverse complement.
TGCTATTTTTACTATATTTTTCTAAAAGGTTTTTGAATTCAAATGCAAAACCTTTTTCAATAATCTCAAAATTTTGGATTTCATCAATTGCTAAATAAAATCTTTCCTCTTTAGCTAAATAAAAAAAGAATTCCAACAATTCAGTAAAACTAGTAAATGTGGGGATAAATGTATTTAGTGTATGAATAGACTTTAAATAAGTAGTAATATCTGCAAGCTGCTGCTTACTATTATTGGTACTAATACTTAAATAAATTCCTTTTCTTTTAGATAAAAATTCCTTTATAAATTCCGTTTTCCCAACTTTGCGATTGCCATACAAAACCGTCAATGCGGTTCTATCTTTTGTAAGGTTATCTACCTTATCAAAGTGCTCTATCTCTTTTTCTCTAAAATAAAATTTCATAATTATACTTTTTTTAATAATTATATAAATAATAATTTTTATTGCATAATAAATAATAATTTTAAATTTGTCAATATGAGCAATATTTATTTTTTGTTAAAATTTTATAAAAAGTGAAATCTTATGCATTTTTTTAATTAAAAACCATATAAATTTAAAAAGATGAGAACTAAAGAAAAGAAATAAAACTAAATGCCTTTTTTGCGTATTAAGTAAATAAATACCGGTGCACCAGCTAAAGCCGTTATAGCGCCAACTGGTATTTCACTTGGCAAAAGTAATGTGCGGGCTATAGTATCTGCTATTATTAAATAAATTCCCCCAATAAAAAAAGATACTGGCAATACAATACGGTTATCGTTACCAAATAACATGCGTGTTATATGAGGAATAATTAAGCCAACAAATCCAATTATTCCACTTACAGAAACAATAAAACCAATTAATAAACTGGCAGCAAAATAACTAATAGTTTTAATTAATTTTGTATTTACTCCTAAACTAATTGCATGCTCGTTTCCTAATGCAATTAAATTATATTTTTGTGAAAATAAAAACAAAATAAAAGACAAAATAAATGTAGCTGGTAAAATTACAAAAATTGCTTTAGGGTCTGCATTAGCTAAGTTGCCAATCATCCAAAATACTGCTGTTCTTAAACTATCATTCAATAAGGTGATAAGCAATAGAATTAACGCACTAAAAAAAGCGCTTATCATTATACCTGTTAATAATAAAGTATTGGGCTCAAGCTCTCCATAACGTCTTGCCAAAATAAAAACTAAAACAATAATTAAAATAGAACCAGCCGAGGCAAAAAAAGTAACCATTGCAAAGGATAAACCTAAAAATATTGCCAAAATTGCGCCAAAAGTTCCACCACTACTAACTCCTAAAATATATGGCTCTGCAAGTGGATTAATTAAAATAGCTTGAAAAACTGCCCCTGTTACACTTAAACCAGCACCAACACAAAATGCCAAAATAACCCGTGCAAACCGAATATCTAATATTGTGCTAATTTCACTATCTTTGGGCAATGTATTTAGTATGTAACTAAATACATCTTTAATTTCTATTTTATAGCTTCCAAATAAAACAGCAAATATAATTACCACAAAAGAAAGAATAATTACACTAGGTAATATATAAAATAATCTTTTTGTTATAGCTTGGTAAGATTTTCCCATAAAGTATCCAACAGTTCTGCTATTCCATAACCACTAACCGAAGATATAACTAAAGGTTTACCTCTGTAACCTTTCACCTTTCGTTTTTTAACTTCTGCAAGCTCCTCTTCAGTATAAACGTCTGCTTTAGTAAAAACAACTATTTTTTTACGCTTACTAAGTTCTTTATTGTAACTTTTAAGCTCGTTAATTAAAATATCATAATCCTTTTGGTAATCTTCACTAAAAGCATCTAACATTATTAATAAAATTTTAGTCCTTTCAATATGCTTTAAAAACTGTATTCCTAAACCTTTACCAAGGTGTGCACCTTCAATTAAGCCAGGTATATCTGCAACTACAAAGGAATTAAAATCCTTATATTTAACAATACCAAGATTAGGTGTTAAAGTAGTAAAAGGATAATCTGCAATTTTTGGTTTAGCAGCACTAATAACGCTAATTAAAGTAGATTTACCCGCATTAGGAAATCCTACTAAAGCAACATCAGCAAGTAATTTTAATTCTAAAACGATGTTTCGCTCTTCACCTAGCGTTCCTTTTTCTGCGTATCTTGGTGTTTGATTGGTTGGAGTAGCAAAGTTACTATTTCCCTTTCCACCCCTTCCACCTGCAGCAACCAAAACTCGTTTTCCTATTTCGTCTAAATCAAATAAAATTTCGTTTGTATTTGCATCTTTAACAATTGTACCAACAGGTACTTTTATAATAATATCATCACCACTTTTTCCATCTTTTAAGGATGTTCCACCAGGTGCTCCATCTTGAGCAATAAATTTAAAGTTGTATTTAAAATCTAATAAAGTTAATAAATTATTATCCGTTTCTATGTAAATATTCCCACCACGTCCACCATTTCCACCCGATGGACCTCCTTTTGGCACATATTTTTCTCTTCTAAAGGCAACAGCTCCATCGCCACCTTTACCTGCCTTAACTTTTATTTCTACATAATCTATAAACATTTTTACCTTTTATAATGGTGCGTAATCAATTTTTTTAATAAAACTATTTCCTTTTTATTTTCAGAAATACCAATATTATTGCAATATGTATTTATATAGATTATAACTTCATCTATATTTTTTAGCTGTCCCATTTTTTCTATATGATCTGCAAATTCTTCATAATCATCATTAAAAATATTCTTAATAATTTTTGTTATGTCTTTCTCATTCATTAAGTTTTCAAAATCTATTGCACTTTCTATTATTTCCTCTTCTGTATCATCATTTACTTCTTCTTCATCTATTTTTTCATCTTTAATATCAGCATCATTAAATTCTATTTTAATCTCTTCAAATTTTATGCTTTCATCTAACTCTTTTTGTTCAGTTTCACTTGTTTCTAACTTAACATCCTCTAAATTAGCATCATTCTCTTCACTTTCTTCAAAAATTACTTCTTCTTTCTTTTCTAAAATAATCTCTTCTTCTACATTTCCTATAGTATCATTGTGTAGTTCATCATTTAACATTTCTAAAATTTCATCTTTATCTAATTCGTCTTCATTAATTAAATTCACATCATCAGCTTTATTTTCCTCTTCATTTTCTATAATATCTTCTTCTTCATCTTCAACAATTTCATCTTGTTGTTTATTATCCTCAATTAATTCTTCTTCTACATTTATTTTATTATCTTCTTCTTTACTATTTATTAATTCCTCACTACTATTATCTTGTACTTCTGTTGTAGGTTCTTCCTCAACTTTTACTTCTTCTTTAATTTCTTCTTCATTTTTTGCAACAACATTTTCTTCTCTATCTGTTAGTTCCTCTTTTGTCTCTTCTTTTATTTCTTCATCTTTTTTTACTTCATCTTTTTTTATTTGTAAATTATCTGGAATTATTTCTTCAATTTCTTTTGATTCCAATTTTTGTTTAATTTTTTCTTTAACAAAATCAATAGGATTTTCCTTAATAAAATTTAATAGTTCATTTTTATCAATTTTTAGCTTTAAATCATCACCAAAATTTTCTTTTAAGAAAATAATATACTCTGTTAAGTTCTTCTCGCCTAAAAATAGCTCAAATGCGCTTAAATGCATTTTATTTTTATTAACATCACCAATGTTAAAAAAGTCACAAGTTCCGTTAATATTGCTTTCTAAAACGTAACTTGGATATGTTTCTAGTAATAATCTATCTATCTTATCGTAAAGTTCTGTAAACTCCTGAGTTGTTAGATAATCCGGGTGCTTTTTATCTAAGTATTTTATAATTAAATTTATAAAGTAATCGTAATAATAAAAGTGACTTAATAGTAATTTTATTTCATTAGTATTTTTTACGTTATCTTTATTAAATAAAAGCTTAGTAATTGTAAACTTTGGTCTTAATAAATGATTAAAGTGTAAATTTACAGCAATATTTATAGCTTTATTAACTGTGTTTAAATCAATTTTATAATTCTTTTTAATTTCTTTTGTAATTAAGGAAAAATAATTATTAATAGATTTAGTATTATAATCAAAAGACGATTCTTTAAGCAACTTTTGCCTATCGTTTTCAATCATTAAACTAATTTGAGCGCTAATATACTTAATAATTGCTGGGTGCAACCCAGATTTAATCAACTCCGCTAAAGTTGCTTTAGATTCTAAACTTTTAACTTTATTAGTAGAGTAATCGATAATAAATTTAATTTCGTTGTTAAACATATTTTAATTAGATTAAATTAAACAATTTAAACTACAAATATAAGATTTTAATTTGGATTAAAGAATTCTAAAAAATCTAATAAAAATAAAAAAAGGAGATAACAAAAAGCATGCACTTTTTGTATCTCCTTAAAAAATAAATTCAATAAAAATTAATTGAAAAATTTAGCCTTAACAAATTCTCTATTAAGTCTTGCAATATTTTTAATAGAAATACCTTTGGGGCATTCAGCTTCGCAAGCATAAGTATTAGTGCAGCTACCAAAGCCAAGCTCATCCATAACTTTAACCATATTGCTAACGCGTTCGTAACGCTCTGGTTCCCCTTGCGGAAGCAAAGCAAATTGAGAAACTTTAGCACTTACAAAAAGCATAGCACTTGCATTTTTGCAAGCAGCTACACACGCACCACAACCAATGCAAGCAGCAGCATCAAATGCCTCTGCCGCTTTCTCTTTTGGAATAGGAATAGCATTAGCATCGGGAACTCCACCCGTATTAACAGAAATATACCCACCTGCTTGTATAATTTTATCAAAAGCACTTCTATCAACTACTAAATCCTTAATAATTGGGAATGCCTTAGCTCTAAATGGTTCAACATAAATAGTATCCCCATCCTTAAAGTTACGCATATGCAATTGGCAAGTAGCAATTCTTGGTAGTGGACCGTGCGGATGTCCATTAATTACTAATCCACAAGTACCGCAAATACCTTCGCGGCAATCACTTTCAAATGCAATTGGCTCTTTACCCTGTCTTTCCAAGCCATCATTTAATTCATCAAGCATCTCCAAAAACGAGGCGTCTGGGCTTACTTTAACCTTAAACTCTTCAAAATATCCTTTATCTAAAGCAGATTTTTGACGCCAAACTTTTAACGTTAAATTTAATTTATGTTCACTCATTATTTGTAACTCCTGGTAGCTAATTTTACAAATTCGTAATTTAACGGCTCTTTGTGCAAAGTCCAATTGCCTAAATCGTTAAATTCCCATGCCGCTACATAAGCATATTCATCATCATTTCTTTTAGCTTCCCCCTCTTCCGTTTGATACTCAACTCTAAAATGACCACCACAGCTCTCATTTCTGTTCAAAGCATCTAATGCCATTAATTCGCCAAGCTCTAAGTAGTCTGCAACTCTTCCTGCTCGCTCTAAGGTTTGGTTTAAGTCTTTATCACTTCCAACAACTTTTACATTTGTCCAAAATTCATGTCTTAATTGTTTAATCTCTTCAATAGCTTCTTTAAGTCCAGCTTCACTTCGCGCCATTCCTACTTTATTCCACATTATTCTGCCAAGCTGTTTATGTATTTCATCTACTGTTCGGTTTCCATTAATGCTTAGTAATTTTTTAATCATCTCTTGGTTATTTTCTACAACTTTATTAAAACTAGCAGAATTAACATCAGCTTTGCTTGGTTTTGCGGTTGCTAAATAATTAGCTAATGTATAAGGAATAATAAAGTATCCATCTGCCAAGCCTTGCATTAATGCACTTGCACCAAGCCTATTTGCACCATGGTCACTAAAATTAGCCTCTCCAAGTACAAATAAACCTTGTATATTACTCATTAATTCGTAATCTACCCATAAACCACCCATTGTGTAGTGTGGTGCGGGGTAAATTTTCATTGGTGTTTCGTATGGATTATCTCCAGTAATAACTTCGTAAATTTCAAATAAATTTCCATATTTTTCTTCTATTGCAGCTTTACCTAAACGTTTAATAGCATCAGAAAAATCTAAGTAAACTGCATCTCCACCTTCGGCACCTCTTCCTTCATCGCATACTTCTTTAGCACTTCTTGAAGAAATATCGCGTGGGGATAGATTTCCAAACGATGGATACTTTCTTTCTAAGTAATAATCTCTTTCCTCTTCTGGGATATCATTTGGCTTGCGCTTATCACCTTTTATTTTAGAAACCCAAATTCTACCATCATTACGCAAGCTTTCGCTCATTAATGTTAATTTAGATTGACTTTCCCCATGTATCGGTAAACATGTTGGATGAATTTGAGTATAGCATGGATTAGCAAACAAAGCTCCTTGTTTATGGGCACGCCATATTGCTGTTGCATTGCAATTCATAGCATTTGTTGAAAGGAAAAATACGTTAGAGTAGCCACCCGTTGCTAATATTACTGCATGACCGCTATATTTTTCTATTTCACCAGTTATTAGATTTCTTGCAACCACACCTTTTGCAACACCATCTTCTACAACTAAATCTAACATTTCGCGTCTTGTATAAAGCTTTACTTTACCAAGCTTAACTTGTCTACTTAAAGCACTATAAGCACCTAATAACAATTGCTGTCCAGTCTGTCCTTTTGCGTAAAAAGTTCTGCTTACCTGCGCACCACCAAAAGAACGGTTATCTAATAAACCACCATATTCACGCGCAAATGGAACGCCTTGTGCAACGCATTGATCAATTATATTATTGCTTACTTCTGCTAAACGATAAACATTAGCTTCGCGAGCTCTAAAATCGCCCCCTTTTATTGTATCATAAAATAAGCGATAAACAGAGTCACCATCATTTTGATAATTTTTGGCAGCATTTATACCACCTTGTGCTGCTATGCTATGTGCACGTCTGGGGCTATCGTGAAATGTTATTACAGTAACATTATAACCTAATTCTCCTAAAGTTGCTGCTGCAGATGCTCCTGCTAAACCTGTTCCGACAACTATTATCTCATATTTCCTTTTATTTGCCGGATTTATTAACTTCATATTCTGCTTGTAATTCGACCACTTCTCTTCTAATTTGCCGGCAGGTATTTTAGAATTTAAGTTTACCATTATTTACCTCCGTAAAAAAATAAAAAATATATTGGCATAGATGCAAAACCAACACCTACTATTATTGAGTAAATAGCCCCTAATGCTTTTATAAAGGGTGTGTATTTCTTATTATTCCACCCAAATGTTTGGAAAGCACTTTGGAACCCATGATTCAAGTGAAATGCTAAAATTCCAACTGCAACCACATAAAACCAGGAAAGAATTGGATTACTAAAAGCTTCTTTAACCATATCAAACAAGCTGCTTCCTTTACCTAAAAGCGTATGGTCTACAAAAAAGCCTTTTAGGTGTATTACCAAAAATATAAAAACAACGCTTCCGGTTATTATCATAGTTCTGCTAAAAATATTGGTATTTTCACGCATCCCTTTTATTTTATAATTAACCGGTCTGGCTTTTTTATTCTCTATCCATAACCTAATACCATTTAAGATATGGAATAAAAAGATTAACCCTAAACCTACTTCCAAAATTACCGTAAATTTCATCTTCCGTAAAAATGCTGCATAATTGTTAAACGATACCCCACCATCATTAGCAAATAATGCTAAATTACCAAGCAAGTGCACCGTTAAAAACAATATTAAAAATATTCCGGTAAGTGCCATAATTATTTTTTTACCAATTGAAGAGTTCAAGCTTTCCGAAAGCCATCCCATTAAAATTCCTCCATATTTTGGTTTATGTTTTAATTTTTAATAATATTATTTAATTGTTTTTATTTTACTAAAATAAGATTATTTGTATAATTTTCAAAAATTCTAAATAATATTTTAATATATTTTTATCTTTTTTTTTGAATATTTTTTGATATAAATCATTTTTTTATATAAAAATTTTATATATCTTAAAAGTAATTATATTTGTTATTTTATGAAAATTAAATCTGTTATCGCATCTATTTTATTTGCAGATTTGGTAAACTCTACCAAAGTTAAAGATGATAAGCTTAAAGCTATAATTACAGAAAAATTTGAGTACTTTAAAGCTAATTTGCTTAACGAAACTAACCATTTTTTTTATAAAGGTTTAGGTGATGGTGCTTTAATCTGTTCTTTTGACCACTCAGATTTAGCTGATATTGCTCTTAAAATTAGAGATAATATTAAGTTTACAGATTGGTTAAAACTTGGATTTAGCCAAAATATTTCTGTAAGAATTGGCGTCCATTTAGCAAAAATTAATATTAAGCAAGATAGCGATATAATTACCGATGTTTTTGGTTTCGGTGTAGATACTGCTGCCCGAATTGAACCCGTTGCAGAAGAAAATTCAGTTTATATTTCTAAAAAATTTTATGACTTTTTATTTGAAGATAAACCAACTCTTTATAATGCAATTCCATTAGGACTTATTGCTTTACCAAAAAACTTTGGCTCGTTAGAGTTATATAAACTTGATTGGTCTAACAATATTGAACAATTGGAATTTTCTTACGATTTTAATATAGATAACATTCCTCATAATGCTTTATTAGAAGAAATACCAATACCCAAAATTAAAACTGTTTTTACAGAAGAACAAAAAAATAATCTTATCGAAACAACTTTTTTAGAGATAAAAAAATACTTTAAAGTTGGGTTAAATGTACTAAAATCCAAAGTTCCAAATGTAGAAATAAGTTTTATTGAAGGCACAGATAATAAATTTGCATGCAAAGTATTTTATAAAGACGAATTAAAATGTAAATGCAAAATTTGGCTAAGAGATAAATTTACCGCTTTTACTGCTTATAAAAGCATTTGCTACAGCGATAATTACATTGATATAGCTACAGATAACAAATTTACACTATGGGTTACTGTTGATGATAACACCGAGCATATTTTTCTTAACATATCTTCAATGGGCAAATTTAATAATCGAGAAGGTTTTTTAAACACTAACATTAATGGCAAAAACGCAGCAGAAATTTTATGGCTTAATTTTATTAAACCATTCCAAAATATGTAAATATAAATTTATCAATTTTATTCTCTTTTTTAATTAGTTCAATTTAGCTTAATAAATCCTTTAAACTGTGATTAATAACAATCTATTTAAATTAAATTAGGATAATCTAAATTATTTAGTTATAGTTGTTTTAACACTTTAAAATTTGAGGAGTTATGAAAAAAATTACCTATCTATTTTATTTTTTGTTATGTTTTAATTTAATTAATGCACAAACTGGTATTTGGAGTAGTATTACTTCATCTACTACTATTAAATTTAATTCTGTTTCATTAATATCACCAGCCAATATTATTGCCGTTGGTGATAGTGGCAATGTTTTAAGAACTGATGATGGTGGCTTTAATTGGCAAAATATACAACTTCCAACTGTTACTTCTTTGGTTGATGTAAAATTTTTAGGAACCACTGGATTTATCATTACTAATCAAGAGGCAAATACAGGATTATGTTCAATTTATAAATCTACAGATAAAGGTAAAACTTGGTTTCGAAAATTCTATTCATACAGTAATTCTCTCGTTTCTTTAAGTATTATTAATACTCAAAAAATTATTGTTCTTAAATCTAACGGAAATATATTGTTATCTATTGATGGCGGTGAAACTTGGATTGAGAACCAAACTAATTTAAATAGTTATTATTATGACCTGTATTTTACTGATAATAACGTTGGTTTTATGGTTGGTAGCAATGGAAAAATTGCAAAATCAATTGATGGTGGGAATAATTGGTCTTTAAAAACTACAAATATTACAGAAAGTCTTTTTCATGTATTTAAAGATAATAACGTCTTATTTGCTACCGGCATTGGTATTATTTTAAAATCAACAGATGATGGTGAGACTTGGATAAAATTAAATGTAGACCCAAAATTAAACAACCAACAAGTTTTAAAATTAAAATCTGTTTCTCCAAATTTAACTTTTATTATTACTAATAATAAGGTTTATGAAACTTATAATGAAGGAATAAGTGTGGAAGAAAAGCATGAATTTAATGAAGTACAAAGCAATGTACAATTTTTCGATAAATACTATGCATTTTCTGTTGGTATAAATGGTAGTTGTTTTAGGTATTTAGCCCGCGAAGCATTCAATGCTTGGGTACCTATTACAGTTAATTCTAATAATGTATTACAAGATTTGTCATTCCCATCCTATAAAATTGGTTATGCTGTGGGATATCAAGCAACTATATTAAAAACTGAGGATGCAGGTTTAAACTGGGGTAAACTACCTGTTTCTGGTGCCGCACTATTAACTGGTGTTCACTTTACTTCAGATTCAGTTGGTTATATTTGCGATTATTTAGGAGTTATAGCTAAAACTAATAACGCTGGTCTTAATTGGCAAACCCTTTATGATGGAGGTGTTAGTGCTGGTTTTACAGATATTACATTTATTAATGATTCAACTGGCTTTGTTATTGGCAATAACGGAACTATCTTAAAAACCACAAATTATGGTTTTTCATGGAGTGCATCATCTTCCGGCACTTCTGCTTTTTTAAAACAAATACAAATACTAAATGATGGTACTTTAAAGATTGTTGGCGAACAAGGTAAAATTTTAACCTCGTACGATAATGGTAATACGTGGAAAACTTCTAACGCGCCTTGGGATAGTTATCAAGCTTTATACTATTTAAACAAAAATCGCGGTTTTATTGGTGGCTCCTTTGGCTTTTTAAGATTTACAGAAAATGCTGATACAAATTGGTCTGTTGTTTTTGGGTCTTCTTCTTATAATATAAAACAAATAGTTTTTACAGATTCATTAAATGGTTATGTTCTTTACGATAATCAAAATGATGGAGCATCTTATGTGGCTAAATCAGTAGATGGTGGTATTAGTTGGAACTCTATTAAAATAGATCCATTAGGCGGCATGAATGGATTGCTTTTTACAGATAAGTTATCTGGATTTATTTGTGGTAGCAATACAACTAGTAAAATTTATAAAACATTTATGGGTGGTGTAACAGATGTTGCAGATCCTTACTTTAATGATGATTTAGCTATTTCAAACTTTGGCTTAGAACAAAATTACCCAAATCCTTTTAATCCTTCTACAAAAATAGACTTTGTTATTAATAAACCCGATAATATTACTCTTATTGTTTATGATTTATTAGGTAAAGAAATAGCTACACTTATTAATTCTTATTTATCTAGTGGAAGCTATTCTATTACTTTTAATGCACAAAACTTATCTTCTGGTATTTATTTTTACTCACTAAAATCAAATAATTTAAAGATTACAAAAAAAATGTTATTAATTAAATAATAATTTAAAATATAAAACCCCGATAAAATATCGGGGTTTTGTAAATTAAGGTGTTAGTTATTCTTTATTTTGCGCTTAAATATAATTTATTTACTTCATCCCAATTAACTACATTCCAAAAATTATTAATATATTCTGGACGTCTGTTTTGATACTTTAAGTAATATGCATGTTCCCAAACATCAAGGGCTAATACTGGAGTACCTTTAACATCAACAACATCCATATAAGGATTATCTTGGTTTGGTGTAGATGTAACAACTAATTTTCCATCAGAAACTAATAACCAAGCCCAACCACTACCAAATCTTGTTGCAGCTGCATTATTAAATACTTCTTTAAATTTATCAAATGAACCAAATTGCTCGTCAATAGCTTTACCAACTTCATTTGTTGGAACTCCACCTTTGTTTGGTCCCATAATTTGCCAAAATAAATTGTGATTAAACCATCCGCCACCATTGTTTCTTACAGCTGCTGGATATTTAGATACGTTTGCAAATATTTCAAATTCAGTCTTTCCATCAAACTCTGCTCCTTCAATAGCTTTATTAAAGTTTGCTGTATAAGCAGCATGATGTTTTGTGTAATGTATTTCCATTGTCATTGCATCAATATATGGTTCTAATGCATTAAACGCATAAGGTAATTTGCCTTGTTCAAATTGTGTCATTGTTCTTCTTCCTATATTTTTATTAATTTTATTTGTTATTCCTTCTACTTTGTTAACTATAGAAAATAGCCCTATAGTTCCTAAAACGGTTAAAAATTTTCTTCTTTCCATATTATACCCCAAACGACTCGCCACAACCACAAGTTTTTTTGGCATTAGGATTATTAAAAATAAATCCTTTGCCATTTAATCCACCACTATAGTCTAATTCACAACCCATTAAATAGAATAAACTTTTAGCATCTACTATTAATTTAACACCATGCGATTCAATTACAGTATCAATTTCGTTTATTTTGTCATCAAAACCAAGTTTATAAGTTAACCCGCTGCAACCGCCCCCTTTTACGCTTAGTCTTAAACCAAAACTACTATCAATGGAGTTTTCTTCCATTAACTGTTTTATTTCTTTGGCTGCCCTTTCACTTACTTTTATATCGTTTTCTACTAAGTTTTCCATTTTAGAACCTTTTTAGTTTTCTTCTAAAACAGAAACCTCCGCTTTAAAGTTCACTTTAAAGGACTTATTGTCCACTTTTGTTAATTCTCCATTTGCTACCAATTTTTCCACAAAATTATTACATATTTCTTCAGCCTGCGGATATGTAATTTTAATTCCCCTACTTAAATAGTAATATTTAATAGCATATTGAATATCTCTAAAAAATATATTAGAGTTATAAAAGAAAGGATATTTCTCTTTCATAAAATTAAAGAAGACCAACTTATTTTCCATTAAATCATTTACATAATCCATAACAACTCCTTTTTTTTGGAATAACAAATAATTAAAAAATAAAATTCAAAAAAAAATATATAGGAAAGAAAAACGTTTATCGGCAAAATTAATTGCCGATAAACGAAAAGCATGCTTTTGCAAAATTTAAGAGAGGTGTGAAATAGATACCAAATAAAAGCACTGGGAACATTAAAATAACTAAAAGTAAATTAACCGAAAATGGCATGATAACCTTAGGTGTGTTTTCACTTGGCTTAGATAAATACATATGCTTTAATACACGAATATAATAATATAGAGATACAACCGTATTTAGTAACGCTATAAAAGCTACAAAAATTAATTTTGCATCAATTAAAGCAAAAAATAGATAAAGTTTTGTAATAAAACCTGCTGTTGGTGGCAACCCTGTAAGTGCAATTAAAAATATTGATAATGCAAATGCTAAAAATGGAGATGTGTGTCCAACTCCCTTAAAATCATCAATATTTTCAGATTTTAACTTATCTGCAAACAGCATAACTACTAAAAATGCGCCTAAATTCATAAACATATACACAAATAGGTAAATCATTACAGCAAGCAAACCTTGATTTGATAAAACTGCTATACCAGTTAACATGTAACCCGCATGTGCTATGCTAGAGTAAGCCAACATTCGTTTTAAATTATCTTGCCATAGTGCAGAAAAATTACCCACAGTCATCGTAGAAATACCAATAATAATTAAAAATGTTTGCCAATCAAAAACTGGTAAAACATTCCAATATCCAATCTTTATAGTACCATTAACAAAACCTGTGAATATAAAACGAATTAAAAACATAAATCCTGCTGCTTTGCTTGCAACAGATAAATAAGATGTAATTGTAATAGGTGCTCCTTCGTAAACATCTGGTGTCCAAAAATGGAATGGAACAGCAGATATCTTAAATCCTATACCAACAAAAATCATTATTAAAGATAATGCAAGTGTTAGATAATTTAGTTCGTTTGTATTAATTGCAAGGTGATTATTTATCTCAATTAAATTAGTACTTCCTGTTATACCATAAAGTAAAGAAATACCAAAAAGCATTATTCCGGATGATACAGAGCCATAAATTACATATTTTAATCCTGCTTCACCACTTCTATCGCGTAATCTTATAAATCCAGCCAGTGCATAAGATGCTAACGACATTAATTCCACTGCAACAAATATCATTATAAAATCAACAGCAGATACCAAAAACATCATGCCAAGTGTCATTCCAATAACAAGAGTATAAAATTCCCCTTTCCTAACTTTAAGTTTTTCAACTTCATCAGATAAGATAGTAAATATCAATACAAACAAAGTAGAAAGCAAAATTACTATTTTGAAAAAGGCACCAATAGGGTCTATACCAAGTAAAGGAGATTTGCTACTGATAAAAAACGCTGGTTCTTTTACATGAAAATATGTAACAACATAAGCTAAGCTAATTAATACACCAATTAAAGAAACATAGGGTATAATTACATTATCAGAATAAAACAAATCGAATAAAATAACCACAAAAAACAGAATCGAGATAATCAATTCCGGTTTAATATACTCTAACGATACTAAAAAACTATTTATTTCCATAATATTTTAATAGTTAATAATCTTATAATTAAAATTGAACACCGTTAACTAACTTAGTTAGAACGTTTACGGATGTATTCATAATATTTAACATTGCAGATGGATAAACACCCAAGAAAATAATAATAATTGCCAAAGGAATTAACATAATATATTCTCTTGCATCTAAATCCGTTAAATCTGCCCATTTTTCGTTTAGTTTTCCAAAAAATATTCTTTGCAAAGTCCAAAGCATATAACCAGCACCTAATACAATACCAAGAGTAGAAATAATACCTAATATCCTTGTTGTACCAACACCAAAAGCACCAATAAATACAAATGCTTCACTAATAAAACCACTCATACCTGGTAAACCTATTGCAGCAAAAAATGCTACTGTTACAAAGCCCGTATATACTGGTAATTGTGTTGCAAGTCCGCCAAAATCGTAAATACCTCTTGTGTGTGCTCTATCATAAATAACACCAACAATAAGGAATAACATTGCCGTAATTGTACCATGGTTAAACATCTGGAATACTGCACCAGAAATACCAACTGATGAAAGTGATGCCATACCTAATAAAACATACCCCATGTGAGAAACAGAAGAATAAGCGATAAGTTTCTTAAAGTCTTTTTGCGCCATTGCACATAATGCACCATATATTATATTAATTGCACCAAATAATGCTATATACCACATTAATTGTTTTGTTATTTCTGGAAATATAGGATAACTTATCCTTAAAATACCATAAGTACCCATTTTTAATAGAACGCCTGCTAATATAACGCTTATTGGTGTAGGAGCTTCTACGTGTGCATCGGGCAACCAAGTGTGGAATGGAAACATTGGTATTTTTATCGCAAAACCTGCAAATAAAGCAACATATGCTATAAATCTTAAATTATGTGGATTTAATGGGGATAAAATTCCATTAGCAGTATAATTTGCTTTATCCATCATATTTATTAAGTTAAACGTAAATATCTTTGTACCATCGGGTAGTACTTCTGTAGTGCTAAAATATAATCCTATCATCACTAAAAGAATAAATACACTACCAAGCAAAGTGTAAATAAAGAATTTTATTGCTGCATATTCTTTTCTTGGACCTCCCCAAATACCAATTAAAAAGTACATTGGAAGAAGCATTAATTCCCAAAAGATATAGAAAAGGAAGAAATCCAATGCAACAAATACACCCATCATTCCGGTATCTAATAAAAGGAATAATGCAAAATAGCCCTTAACGTTTTTATCTATTTTCCAGGACGAGATTAAAGCTATAAAAGACACAATTGCGGTAAGTAATACCATGGGCATACTTAAACCATCTACACCTAAAAAGTAATCTACTTTTACTTTACCAAGCCAACTAACGCCCGATATTTCAATCCATTTAAACTTTTCTACAAATTGAAAACTCTTAAGGTCATTAATTCCTGCGGCATTGTAATTAAACTTTGATAGCATAATAAAAGAAAGTATTAATTGCAATGCTACCATTACTAAAGATACAACCTTTATTTGAGTTTTAGACTCTTTAGGTATCATTAAAATAAATAGCATCCCAAGAACGGGAAGAAATGTAATAAGTGTTAAAATCGGAAATCCTTCCATAATTATTTTATGCCTATTTTAATTAATTAACAAAACATTTTATAAAATTAATAATAATACTATTAGCGAAAAAACAACAATTACAATATATGTTTGAACCTTACCTGTTTGAGCTTTACGAATAAATAACCCAATTAATCCACTAAGCAAGGCTGTAAAATTTACTAATCCATCAACAACGTAGGTATCAAAAAATTTGCTTGCAGATGATAACCATCTTGTTATTGTAGCCGAACCATTAACAATTCCATCTATTATTTTAGCATCAAACCACGCCATGCCATTACTAAATAATAAAAGCCCTTTTACAATAACACCATTATAAAGCTCGTCTATATACCATTTATTCAAACTAAATAAATAAAGTGGTTTAATGTTATTAGCTAATTTATCAGCATCCAATTTTTTCCATTGATAAAATAAAAATGCAAATAATATTCCTATACCAGCAACAAATAATGATAAAAACATTGCAGGATAATGTGCGTGGTGCATTGCTTCTGTGTACATTTCACTATGCACTAAACTGTGGCTTGAATTGCCAACGTGTTCTGTAGCTTTCATAAATTCAAAACGAGTTGCTTCTGGTGTTACTGTTGCTGGAGTTTTTACCCACTTTGATAAAAACCAACCTTGGTCTGCACCAATCGGATTTGGTGTATACCAAATAAATATTGATAAACCAGCTAATATAATTAATGGAACAATCATTAATTTTGGTGATTCGTGAGCATGTTCATATTTGTGATGATCTCTTGGTTCACCATGGAAAGTTAAAATAACTAGCCTAAACATATAAAATGCTGTTAACATTGCAACGCCAAAACCAGCAATTGGAATTAACCAATGTCCGGTTAGATTACCAAAAGCCCAAGTTCCTGCCAGTATACCGTCTTTACTTAAAAATCCAGATGTTAACGGAATACCACTAATTGCAAGAGTTGAAATTAAAAATGTGTAATATGTAACGGGCATCTTTTTACGCAATCCACCCATTTTTTGTATATCTTGCTCGTGATGCATTGCATGTATTACAGAACCACTACCCAAAAATAAACAAGCCTTAAAAAAAGCATGAGTAACTAAATGGAAAAACGCAAATGCATAAGCGCCTACTCCCATAGCCATAACCATATATCCTAATTGACTTACTGTAGAGTATGCTAATACTTTTTTAATATCATTTTGTGTTAATGCAATAGTTGCAGCTAAAAACGATGTAAATGCACCAACTACAGCTATAACTAACATTGCATCAGCGGTTAACATTACAAAAATTCTTGCAACCAAATAAACACCGGCTGCAACCATTGTTGCGGCGTGTATTAATGCACTAACTGGTGTAGGACCTTCCATAGCATCTGGTAACCAAACGTGTAACGGAAATTGCGCACTTTTACCAACTGCACCCATAAATAAAAGTATTCCTGTTACAGTTAACCAAAATCCACTATTAAATGGAATAACTCCTTTGGATATTTCACTATAAATTGTATCGAACGTAAATGTGTGGTATGTGAAAAATAATATCAAAATGCCTAAAAACATTCCGATATCCCCAACACGATTTACTAAAAATGCCTTTTTGCTTGCATCTGCGGCGGAATCCTTTTCGAACCAAAAACCTATTAATAAATATGATGATAAACCTACTAATTCCCAAAATATATACATCATTAAAAAGTTATGGGTTAATACTATACCCAACATAGAAAAAGTAAATATACCCAAATAAGCAAAATATCTGGTATATTTTTTATCGCCGTGCATATATTCTACAGAGTAATAATGCACTAACATACTTATTAAATTAACTACTATTAACATAATAGCAGCTAAATTATCTATTTTAATACCTAACTCTACAAATTGATTTGCACCTTTGCCAATAAAGCCAATATTCATCCAATTAAAGCTGGCAACAATATCTTTATTAACAAAAAAGGCTAATTTTGTATAAGCTATAACTATTGATAAAATAAAGGAAACCGTAATTAAAAACAGTTCCAAATAATAAATTTTTGGAAATTTTTTACCTAATAATATAACTTTTGTAAAACCTAATAAAGGTAAAAACAATGTAATTAAAGCTAATAAAACTATAAAAGATTCCGACATATTTTTTATTCTTTTAGTTTGTCAATTTCGTCTACATTTACATTTGTAAATAATTTATATATATTTAGTACAATTGCAAGAGCAACTGTAGCTTCTGCTGCTGCTAAAACTATTATAAAAAGTGCTGCCACTTGCCCACTTAAACCACCAATACCATATTTAGAAAAAGCAACAAAATTAATATTTGCAGCATTAAGTATTAATTCAACTCCCATTAATACCATAATAGCATTCTTTCTTGTAACAACTGCATATAAACCTAAAGAAAATAAAATGGCTGCTACAATTAAAAAATGGTCTAATCCTACATTTGCCATATTACGCTTCCTCCTGTTTTGTATTGTTCGTTCTTGCAATAGAAGTAGCGCCAATTAATGCAACTAATAAAAGAATTGCTAACAATTCAAATATTAACACATAATCTTTTATTAGTATTTCCCCTAAAGAAAATACCGTTGTTTGCGGAACTGATTTAGCTCCCTCTTTCCAATTTGTGTTCAATACAACAGCTACTAATGCACCTAATAAAACTCCAACTACTGCAATTGCTGGTAATATATTTACAGTGCCAGATTTAATTTCCACATTTGTTATTTTATTAGTTAGCATAACACCAAATAACAAAAGTATTAAAATACCTCCTATGTAAACCATCACCTGTGTTACCGCTAAAAAATCCGCACCAAGTAATACATAAATACCTGCAACGCCAAAAAATGTAAACAATAAATAAAATGCGGAGTGCACTACATTTTTAACAGATACCACAAAAATTGCGGAAACAACAGTTATTGCAGCAAACAAATAAAAAAAGATGTTAAATAAATTCATAATAATTAAAATTATTCCTTGTTTTCAGTTGGTTTAACTACTTTTGCAGCAGCTTTTTCTGCTTGCATTTTTTCAAAATTTGCTTTCTTTTCAGCAGCTTCTTCTGCTGTTAGTGTAGAAAAATTATATATTAAATTTGTTCTATCGTATTCACTATATTCATAAACATCGGTCATCTTAATACACTCTGTTGGACAAGGATAAACACATAGCGAGCAGAAACAACATTTTGAAATATCTATATCAAACTTAGTAACCCATAAAAGCTTCTTTTTACCCTGTGATGTTGTTCCTAAGTTTTCTGTTGGTAATGCTTTTACCGTTTCTATTGTAATGCAACTTACAGGACAAGCGCGTGCACACTGATCGCATCCAATGCAATCATCCATGTTAACATAAAGCCTATTACGCGCTCTTTCCGGCAATGCGGGCTTTTCATCTGGATACTGAATTGTTACTGCTGGTATAAATAAATGTCGGAATGTTATTTTCATTCCAATTAAAACCGTCTTTAATGCGGTATATGTATCTAATAAATATTTTTTCATATTATTTTAATAAGTTAATTAATCCTACAATAATTAAATTAACAAATGCATAAGGAATAAGATACTTCCAACATAATGTCATAAGTTGGTCAACTCGCAAGCGTGGTAAAGTCCAACGTAACCACATTTGCACAAAAATAAAAATCATTCCTTTTGTAATAAACCAAAAAACTTGCTCAATAGGAACTAACCAAGAAAATCCTAAGGTATTTCCTAAGTATCCAAATGGTGAATGATATCCACCAAAAAATATTGATACTATTATTGCAGATACAGCAAACATGTTTGCATACTCTGCTAAAAAGAACATCGCAAACTTCATACCACTATACTCTGTATGGAAACCTGCAACAAGTTCACTTTCAGCTTCGGGTATATCAAAAGGTGTACGGTTAACTTCTGCTAAGGTACTAGTAAAAATTATAATAAAAGCTACAATCATAAAAGGAATTAATAAAAACTTTTCTAATCCAAAACCAGGGCCACCTAATATGTACCAATTCCAAAAATAAGAAGTTTGTATATTTGTTAAGGTATTTAAATTTAATGTGCCCGTTAACATAACCACTGTTAAAATTACCAAAGCAGTTGGTATTTCATAACTAATAATTTGTGCAACAGAACGCATTGCACCAAGTAAAGAGTACTTATTATTAGATGACCAACCAGCCATTAAAATTCCTGCCACAACTAACCCAGAAACAGCAATTATATAAAAAAGCCCTAACTCTGTGTTAGTACCAATATAAACAGAAGTAAATGGAATTGCAGCAAAAACAGCATAAGACCCGGCGAAAACTAAAACAGGCGCCATATTAAATAGCACTTTATCGTTACCGGCTGCCGTAATATCTTCTTTTTGAATAAGCTTTAATATATCCGCAACCGTTTGCAAAATACCATGGTAACCTACTCTCATTGGTCCTAAACGGTCTTGCATATGACCAGAAATTTTACGCTCCAAGTACACTGCAACTATTGCAAATGGTAATATGAATAGTAATAGCGGTAATAATGCCGTTATACTATAAGCGATAATTTCATTTCCTAACAAATTTGTTATTGTTTCGTACATTATCTGTCAATTTCTCCTAAAACTATATCTATGCTTCCAAGAATTGCTATAACATCTGCAACTAAATGACCTTTACAAAGCTCACCTAAAAACGATAAATTTACAAATGAAGGTGGTCTAACTTTAACTCTAAATGGAACATCTTTACCATCACTAATTATAAAGTAACCTAATTCTCCCTTTGGATTTTCTACTCTACTGTAAATTTGTCCTTTTGGTACTTTTACCTTTTTGGGAATTGCAGCTTTAACGTCACCTTCAGGTAAACCATCCAAAGCTTGCTCAATAATGTTTAAACTTTGTTCCATTTCTTGAACTCGCACATAATACCTATCCCAGCTATCGCCAACTGTTCCCATTAATCCTTTTCCTGTAGGTATATCAAATTCAAATTTGTGATATACAGAATAAGGATCATCTTTACGCAAATCAAACTTTAATCCACTTGCTCTTAAAATCGGTCCCGTTGCACCACAATTTATAGCTGTTTCTAATGGCAATACCCCAACATTAGCAGTTCTTTCAACAAATATTTTGTTGTAAGATAGCAAATCATTTAATTCTACTATTGTTGGTCTAAATCTTTTTATAAATTCTCTTGTCTCTCTTACAAAATCGGGATGTAGATCGTGCGATAATCCACCTACCCAAATGTAATTATATAAAAGCCTTGCACCGCAGGTCTTTTCAAATAAAGATAAAATATACTCCCTATCCCTAAACAAATATAAGAAAGGAGTAAATGCTCCTATATCAATTCCATATGTACCCAATGCTACTAAATGACTGGCTATTCTTTGTAACTCTCCCATTATTACTCTAATATATTCAACACGCTCTGGGACTTCTATTTTAGCAAGTCTTTCAACAGCTACTGCATAACCAAAATTATTATACATGGAAGCTAAATAATCCATTCTATCTGTATAAGGTACAATTTGAGGATACGTTAAAGCTTCGCAATGTTTTTCAAAACAACGATGCAAATACCCTATATGTGGTTTTACATTAACTACTAATTCCCCATCCAGTTCAACTTCTAACCTTAGCACCCCATGTGTTGATGGGTGTTGGGGACCCATATTTAATACCATGTTTTCGGTTTTTAATGCCATAATCTTTTCAACTATAATTAATAAGGTACCTTCATACCTTGATAAAATTCAGGGTTCTTGTAATCTTTTCTTAATGGATACCCATCCCAATCATAAGGCATTAGAATCCTTCTTAAATCGGGATGATTTAGAAATTTTATTCCATACATATCGTATGCTTCGCGCTCGTGCCAATCTGCCGTTAACCAAATTGAACTAACAGATTCTATTTCCGGATTTTCTCTATTTGTACTTACTCTTAATGTTAATTTATGTCTTAATTTTATAGAATACAAATGATAATAAACAGATAACGTTCCACCTTTTATAGTTTCGCTTCCATCTTCTTCTTTAATCTTTTCCCCATTTGCATCATCTACGCCGCTTAAATTCATTAAGGAATCGAACAATGTTTCTTCATTATCGCGCAAAAATAATGCAAGCTCCGGCAAATTTTCAGATTTTACTAACAAATAATTATCTGTTGGAAATTCTGTATTAAGTACAATCTCAAAATGTGGATAATTTTCTTTAATTAAATTATAAATTTCTTCTATTGTTTTCATTAGGCTTTTTTCCTTAAAGTTTCAGTCCTAATTTTTTCTTGAAGTTTTAATAAACCTTCTAAAAGTGCTTCTGGCCTAGGTGGGCAACCAGGAACGTAAACATCAACAGGAATTACTCTATCAATCCCCTTAAGCACATGATAACCATGTTCCCAATACGGTCCACCACTTGTTGCACAGCTTCCCATGCTTATAATATATTTAGGGTCTGGCATTTGCTCATATAATCTTTTTATTCTTAAAGCCATTTTAAGTGTTACAGTACCCGATATAATAATTATATCAGCCTGTCTGGGAGAAGCTCGAGGGATTACTCCAAAACGGTCAAAATCGTAATGTGATGCACTTGTTGCCATCATTTCTATTGCACAACATGCTAAACCAAAACCCAATTGCCATAAAGACGATAACCTAGCCCAATTTAATAAATCTTCTGTTCTAGTTACTATTATATTATCGTCTAAAAATTCGCGATCCAATAATCCCATAGTCGGCTTTCTTCTATTTGTTTATTCTTTTTTGTGTATAATTTTTTAAATCTTCTAAAAATGGTGGTTTAACCTCTGGTCTATCCCACTCTAAATCGCCCTTTTTCCACTCGTATACTATACCCAAACCTAAAATAACTAAAAATATTATTCCTACTAAAAACCCAAATATTCCATACTCTTTATAAGCTAATGCCCAAGGAAATAATAAAACGACCTCTACGTCAAATATTAAAAATATCAATGCTATTACGTAAAACCTAATGTTAAACTTTATCCAACTTATTCCTTCTGGATTTTCTCCACATTCATATGTCGTTAATTTTTCGTTTGTTGGGCGGTGTGGTCTTATTAATTTTGCAAATAATAATGCTATTATTACAAATGCTGCCGATAGTGCAATGTAGGCAAATATTTTGCTAAATTCTGTAAACATATATAATATAAAAAATTAATGATTGTTCAGCTTAAAGTTTTTTTATTTTATTAACTTACAAATTTTAAATAATACTTTAGGGTCTAAAAAGTTTTTTTTACTCTGATTAAAATAACATATTTTTCTTTAAAATCAAAAAAATTTATTTAACAGGCGTTAAAGCTTTTTTTTCTAAAAGCACTCCTATTACATTTTTTGCAGCCAATTCTGCCATCTTATTTCTTGCTTCTATTGTTGCACTTCCAAGATGTGGTAATAATACAGCATTATTAAGTTTTAATAGCTTTTTATTAACATTTGGCTCATTTTGGTATACATCAAAGCCTGCTGCAAATATTCTATTATTCTGCAACATCTCTATTAAATACTCTTCATCTATTACCTCGCCACGCGCGGTATTTATTAATATGGCATTTGGCTTTAATAATTCTAATTTTTCCTTAGATAATAAATTATTTGTTTCTTCTGTTAAAGGTACGTGTAAAGATATTATATCTGAGGTTCTAAGTAAAGTTTCTAAATCAACTTTTTTTGCATTAGTTTCAAGTTCAAAATCTTTTTTTCGTTTTCTACTGTAATAAATAATTTTAGTACCAAAAGCCTTTAATCGTTTTGCCGTTTCTATTCCAATTCTTCCAGCACCAATTATTCCAACTGTTTTGTCATACAATTCAACACCAAGTAACAGTTTAGGTGCCCAACCCTTAAATTTGCCACGCCTAACCATTCTTTCCCCCTCAACAAAGTTCCTTGCACATGCTAAAACTAAAGCAACCGCCAAATCTGCAGTACTGTTAGTTAAAACATCGGGGGTATTGGTTACTATAATTTTTTTTGTTTTGGCATATTTTATATCAATATTATTATAACCAACGGCATAATTTGCAATTACTTTACAATTTGGCAATTGGTCAATAATTTCTTTATCTATTTTATCAGAAAGCAATGTAATTAAACCATCAGCATCTTTGGCAAATTTAATTAATTCATCCTTGTTTATAGAGCGATTTTTAGTAAATACATCTACTTCTAAGCCTTTTTTAATCAAAAGCTCAACCGCTATTTCTGGTATTTCTCTTGTTATAAATACTCTCATAATGTTCCAAATAATAATCTAACAATAAATACTGCTGCAAGTAAACCACCTAAATCTGCAAAAAGCCCCGCAGCCAAAGCATGTCTTGTTTTGCGGATATTTACCGAACCAAAATAAACTGCAATTACATAAAATGTTGTTTCACTACTACCGTATAATGTAGAAGCAAGAATACCAATAAAAGAATCTGGACCGTGTACTTTCATAATTTCTGCCATTATACCTAAGGAACCACTACCAGATAAAGGTCTCATTAATGCCATTGGTAATGCTTCGGCAGGCATACCAATTAAACCCGTTACCGGTTGCAATAACATTGTTAAAAAGTCCATTGCTCCACCCGCTCTAAATATTCCTATTGCTACTAACATAGCTACTAAGTAAGGAATTATTCTAACCGCAACATTAAAACCTTCTTTTG
Organism: uncultured Melioribacteraceae bacterium; assembly: GCA_964652025.1. Lineage (GTDB taxonomy): Bacteria > Bacteroidota > Ignavibacteria > Ignavibacteriales > Melioribacteraceae > JAEXOD01. Next base: position 161,624 of record CAZYZX010000006.1, on the reverse strand, counting down.
CACCATCTATAAATGTTTCATAAATCTTAACTTTTTTAAATGCACCATAACTAACAAAAGATAAAATAATAAACGGAATTGCAAGTGTTGAAACAACCGTAACAACAGATTTAAATGTTTCTAAAGAAATAAAAGATGTAAGATTTTTAAGAAGCCCACTAACACCTAAAAATATTATTAAAGCAATAACTAAAATTGATATTCCAAAAAATTTAATGTTGGACTTAAACCAACTTGATAACTCCCCTTTTCCACCAGAAAATTTTTCCATTATTTTTGCACTAGTAACACCAAAAACAAATGCACTAAAAGCACCAAATATTGTAGTACCAATTATTAATGCTGGGTCACTACTTCCAGATGCTGCTCGCACTGCAATAGCTTGTGCGGGTATTATAGTTAAGCCCGCTGTATTTATAGCTAAAAATGTACACATTGCATTGCTTGCAGTATCTTTATCCGGGTTTAGCTTATTTAATTCCTCCATAGCTTTTAACCCAAATGGCGTTGCAGCATTACCTAATCCTAACATATTTGCAGAAATGTTCATTATCATAGACCCCATAGCAGGATGGTCTGTTGGTACATCAGGAAATAATCGTTTTGTAATTGGTCTAACAACTCTTGCAATTATTTTTATTAAGCCCGCCTCTTCAGCAATCTTCATTATTCCCAACCATAGCGCCATTATGCCAATTAAACCTAATGCAATGTTTACAGCAGTTGCTGCATAGTTTAGTGCACTGCTTGTAACTTCCTTCATCTTTGCAAAGGATATTTCTTCCCACTTTATTTTGGCACTTACAGTAACACTATCCAAAAAATTACCAAATTTTATACTACCAAGTAAATCATCTTCTTTGCCCGATATTTTTGCCATCTCACTCCATAAAGCTGGGGTTTTATCATCTGCCTTTATAAAAAGTACATTTTTCCCTTTCTTAGGGTCCATTGTTACTTTAGCCTTTTGCTCAATATCTCTTGTTTCTAAAGTATTATAAAACTTATTAAAATCTTTTCTACTTAACTTAATTACTAAATCATAAGTTTTGGTACTTTTTAAGTCTAATTTCTCATTAAATATAGTAGTTACTGCTAATTCTTGTCCATTTTTGTACTTGTTTTGATTTTGCTCTAAAATATCCGTTCCTAAGGCAACACCTATTCCTAATAATAATAATCCTAACCACACATAGTTTAACATTCTTACCTCAAAAATTAATTAATTACAATATCTTTATTAATTTATAAATTTTTTAGTAAAAAAAATAAATTTTATTAACTTTATAAATTAAATTATTTTTTTTGTATAAAATAAGAAATTTTATGGAAATATTACAAACTTTATTTATTGTATTAGTTTTTTTAGTAATCGCTTTTTTGATGTTTTTACGTAAAATACCCGCAATTTTAGCTCTTCCTTTATTAGCTTTTATTTTGCCTTCTATTGCTGGTGTTAGTTTTAGTGATATTATGAAATATGTTATTGGTGAAGGAACCTTAAAACTTCATGGTGCTTATACTATTGCAATGTTTGGTAGTATGATTAGCGTAATTTTACAAAAAACGGGTGTTGCAGAAAGTTTTATAAAAAAAGGTGCAGAGCTAAGCGGAGATAATCCTTGGCTAATTGCTGTTATTATGCTTATGCTAATTATTTTATTATTTTCTACACTTGGTGGTTTAGGTGCCATTATTATGGTTGCTACTATTGTTTTACCTATTATGGCAAGCGTTGGTATTGGTCAATTAACAATTGTAGGAATTTTTCTGTTTGGTCTTAGTATTGGTGGTACTTTAAACGTTGGTAATTGGGCAGTTTACAAAGATGTTATGAAACTTTCCCAACAGCAAATTTTATCTTTTGCTTTAGTTATTTTCTTTTTAGCTTTTATTACCGCTGTTTTTTACATTACTATTCAACTTTATCGCGATGGTGCTGAAATTAAATTAAAAAAAATTGCCCTTTATTCTATTTTATTTATTGTTTTTATTGGACTTTTAACTTACACATTTAATTTTTTACTTCCATTAAATATTAAACAATTTATTTTTCAAATATTTAATAATATAAAAACATTGTTATTTTATTTAGTTGCTATTCTTTTAATTTTACTTTTTATTATTGCATTTTATAGAGCAATTACTGGTAAAAACGAAAACCAAACAGACGTCCATTGGTGCAGTTATTTTATTCCAATTATTCCTCTATTACTAATAATGATGTTTTCTTTCGATTTTATTGCTGCTTTTATTGTTGGATTGATTTATGCATTTTTAAGTACTTACAAAAAAAATAGATTAAATTTATTCATTCGTTCTATTTTTGAAGGTGGTGGCGTTGTAATGCCTGCAGTTGTTTTAATGTTTGGCATTGGAATGTTACTTGTTGCAATTATGGGTCCATCTAATTATCAAGGGAATTGGCCCGTTCTAAAATTATTAAAACCTTTGTTAGAGTTTATTGTCCCTAAAAATGCGTTCCAATATGTTATTTATTTCAGTATTGCTGCCCCCTTGGCACTTTATAGAGGTCCGTTAAATGTGTGGGGAATGGGCTATGGCATTGCAGCTGTTTTTTTAGCAAGTGGATTAAATCCTGCCGCAATTATGGGTTTATTACTTTCTGTTGGACAGATTCAAGGTATAAGCGACCCAACTAATACGCATAACGTGTGGCTTGCTAACGAAATGCGCGTAGATGTGCAAAAAGTGCTTTGGAATACTTTACCTTACACTTGGATTATTGCAATAGCTGGGTTAATTGCAGCTGCTTTTTATTTTATGTAATATTAGTGGAGATTTTAACTTGAATAGGAAAATTAAAATAGGTATAGATGTTGGTGGTACTTTTACACATGCAGTTGCTATTAATATAGCAGATTTTTCTATTGTTGGTAAAGCTTGCGTGCCTACTACCCACAATGCAGCAGAAGGTGTTGCAAAAGGTGTTGTGGAAAGTATGCTTAAACTTATTGAGGAGTGTAAAATACTTCCCGATGAAGTAAAGTTAATTGCCCACAGTACCACACAAGCAACAAACGCTTTATTAGAAGGTGATGTTGCTAAAACTGGTATTATTGGCATGGGTAAAGGTTTTGAAAAAAGCAGAGTTATTAAAGAAACTAACTTAAATAATATTTTGCTTGCCCCAAATAAAACTTTACCCGTTGAGTATGAATTTATTGATACAAAACAAACCCTTACAGAAGAATTAGTAACAAATAAAATTAATTTGCTTTTAGAGAGAGGTGCAGAAGTTATTGTTGCCTCAGAAGCATTTGGAATTGATAATCCACAAAATGAAGAGTTTGTTGTTGCAATTGCAGAAAAATTAGGATTACTTTCTACAGCAGCTAGCAAAATAAGTCGCCTTTATGGTTTACGCGTAAGAACCAGAACCGCAATATTAAACGCTTGCATGATGCCCAAAATGCTTAGCACCGCTAACCTAACTGAAGAAGCTATTAGAAAAAGCGGTATTAATGCACCCCTTATGGTTATGCGTAGCGATGGCGGTATTATGAGTATTGACGAAATGCGCAAACGCCCTATTTTAACAATGCTAAGCGGTCCGGCTGCTGGTGTTTCGGCTGCTATGATGTACGCAAAAGTTAGCGATGCTATCTTTTTAGAAGTTGGTGGCACTTCTACAGATATTTCTGTTATTAAAAATGGCAAACCACAAATTAAAACTGCTCAAATTGCAGGTAATCGTTTATTTTTGCGCACTCTTGACGTTAGAACTATTGGTATTGCCGGCGGTAGCGTTCCAAGAATTAAAAATAACGATTTTATTGATGTCGGTCCTCGTAGTGCTCATATTGCTAATTTAGAGTATGTTGCTTATAACAATAATTCTAATGAATTTTTAGATTTTGATATACAATTAATTCAACCTAAAAAAGGTGACCCTGAGGATTATTTAGCTATTAAAACTAAAAATAGCAATTGCACAATTACACCAACTGAAGCTTCTTACTTTCTAAACTTAGTTAAAGAAGTTGGGCATGGTGCTGCTAATATGCAATCTGTTAATAACTGTATTAATACATTAGCCAAAAAATTAAATATTGACCCAAAAAATTTGGCAAATAAAATCTTAAAAATTTCTGCAGATAAAATTGCCCCAATTATTAAACAACTTATTAGAGAATATAAGCTTGATAAAGATTTAATAGAATTTTTAGGTGGAGGTGGTGGAGCCTCTGCTATTGTTCCTTTTACTGCAAATTATTTAGGTTTTAATCATAAAATTGCTGAAAATACAGAAGTAATTTCTGCAATTGGTGCAGCATTGGGAATGATTAGAGATTCAATTGAAAAAAGCATATTAAAACCTACTGAAGCAGATATTTTGGCGTTACAAAAAGAAGCTTATAATTCTGTTGTAGAAATGGGTGCAGTGCCTGATAGTATAGAAGTTACTGTTGAAATTGATAGCAAAAATAATAAAGTTATTGCTACGGCTATGGGTAATAGCGAGCTACGCACTAAAGATGTTTCCTCTTCTATTCTACCCGTAGAAAAATTAATTGATATTGCTGCATTGTCACTTAAGGCTAATCGCGTAGATGTAAGATTAACCGGTTTTACTAACCATATTTATTGTTTTACTTATAAACAAACAAAAAATATTTTGTGGGGATTAATAAAAGACGAAATTAATAAAATTAGGGTTATAGATAAGGAAGGAACAATTAGACTACAACTAAATAATGCTTTTGCTTACTTAACAAATAAAAAGGAATTAAAAAATTTAGTAGTGGATGTTATAGAAAAACTTACTACTTTTGGTGATGCAGGCGCCCTACTGCCCGATATTTTTGTTCTAATAGGTCCTCGAATTTTAGACTATAGCGGTCTAATTAACCAAACCCAAATTTTAGCTCTTTTAGATAACGAATTAACAAAAGTTACAGATGATGAAAATATAATTTTAATTTCTGCAAAAAAGGATTAACATGGAAATTTTTGGTAATAAAGTTTTTGATTATGCAATTTTTGGTGGCTCTGTAAAAGGAGTGCTTACTGCAGCTTATTTAGCAAAAAAAAATTATAGTGTATTATTAATTAATAAATATGGTTTTTTAGGCGGTGCTATTACAGAAAATTTAGTATTATTACAAAACATAGATTATATTGATTTAGCCGAGTTTAATGATATTTTTTTTAAAAGTAATGCACCAGAAAAAAAAATTATCAATCCAGAAAAATTAAAATTTGCTTTACAAGATATTCTTGTTAGCCATAACATACAACCATTATTCCATGTATCCCCTGTTTCTATTATAAAAAATAAGATTAACCTTATTGGTAAAGATGGGATGTTAACTGTATATGCTGATAAAATTTTTGATTGTAGCGATAATTTATATTTAGAATATCTACATGGGAATATTTTTTATAATAAAGGTATTTATTTTTTAACTTTAAAGGAAGAGTGTACACCAACAGATTTAAATAAAATTTTAAGTCCAATCTTTGTGCATCAAATTTCTAATGGTAGATATTTTTGTGCATATGAAATAAATTTTGATGATATATTGCAAGTTGAAATTAATTCCCACGAACTTGTTAATAACCTAACAAAATTATTAACCGAAAAAAATTATAGAATTGAGCTTTTACCGCTATCTACTTATTTAATCCCCACTGTAAAATCAAATTCTTTTTTGTTTAATCCTTTACAAGAGATAAATATTTCTCACCATAGTAATATTTTACAAGAGAGTATTAATTTTATTAATAAACTACAAAAAATAATATGAGCGAAATTATAAAACAATTAAAGCATAAATTAATAGTTAGCTGCCAAGCAGAAGGCGACAGTCCGTTTAATAGCCCAGCTGGTGTAACAATGTTTGCAATTGCTGCCGTAAAAGGTGGTGCTGCTGCAATACGTAGCGAAGGAGTTGCCAAAACTGAGGAAATAATTAAAAATGTAAATGTTCCGGTTATTGGATTAATAAAAAATAAGTTTGATGATGGAACAGTAAGAATTACAGGCAGCTTTAATGAAGTTGAAGAATTACTAAAAATAAATACCCATATTATAGCCATTGATGGCACTAATAGATTAAGAGAAGGCATTACAGGTAGCGAATTTATTAAAGAAGTAAAAAAACGTTACAATGTTTTAGTAATGGCAGATATCTCCACCTTTAAAGAAGGTGTAGCTTGCGCAGATGCTGGCGCAGATTGCATTAGCACTACTTTAAGCGGCTACACACCCTATACAAGCCACTTAAAAACTAACGAACCCGATTATGAGCTTGTTAAGAAACTTGTAAACGCAATTAATACTCCTGTTTTTGCAGAAGGCAGAATTAATACCCCCGAAATGGCAAAAAAAATTATGGATTGTGGTGCCTATGCAATAGTAGTTGGTAGTGCCATTACTCGCCCCACATTAATCACCACATGGTTTAAAGAAGCTATTGCGGGGAAATAATATTTCAATAAATTAGATAGTTAATAGAATAAACAATTAAAACTTAAATTTTTCTTTATCAATAAACCTTAATCCAACATTTTTTAACAAATTATAATTACTAAATTTAAATATATATCGATGAAGTGGATAAAACTTTATATTGTTATCAATAATTTTTGAATTATAAAAATTATAAATCTCATATCGCAAGCACTCATTTAATTTGCCAACAACAAATTGATTTAGAATTCTTTTGTTAATTTTACAATGTAAATATTTTTCTATTAACGGTCTAAAATATACTTCTTTTTTGTATTTTTTAGGTTTTGTCAAATAACAAGTAGATTTGGGAGAATTGAAATTAATCCCTAAAATATGCCTGTTTCCTTTTGTGAAAGTAAATGTTTTTTCTTTTTTAAGTTTATAATTCTTATTTCTTTGCCTAAGAAAATGAATTAATAAATTTGTCAATAAACTTTTATTAATTTTTTTCTCGGAACTTATAATTATATCATCAGCATATGCAGTTACAAAAAACTTGTAAGCTGCATAAATTTTATTTAAAAAATTTGATAACTCAATAAGAGGATTATATAACACATAATTACTAATAATACCACTTAAAGGTGCCCCCTGGTAAATACCTGATTGACTATTTTCTCTTAATGAATATAAAAAATCTTCTCGAAATTTATCTTTTAAACTACTTAAATAAGGTACATTATCAAATATTTCAATATCAGATATATTATCAAAAAAATTACTAATATCAGTTTTATATAAGTATTTATTTTCTGTAAGTCAATGAGATTGAACACACTTTAACGTTGAACTCCCTGAAATATAGGCAAATTGTTTAGCTTTGTAATGTTTTTGCCAGTATGATTCAAAAAAAACAAAGATATTCTTTGTGCTTGTTTTAAAGTTTTCTGAGGAGCATGCACCTCCCTTAATTTATTATTTGCTTTAATTAAAATTTTATGATATAGCTTAAAATTAGCATTTTTTAATCTATAAGTAATTAATAATTGAGGTATAATAAAATAAGGTACATGATTTGTAATACACTCATAAAAATATGCAGACTCTCTAGAATTTACAAAATTTATATTTTCATTGTATAACAAAAGCGTACAGTTTTTTATTTTTATATGGTGTACAATAAACACTTTTTGACCTAAGATCTCAGTATATTTATTATGAGTTATATCGGATTGACTAACTATCTTTTTTTCAATTAACCCATTTTTTATAAAATTTATTATGAATAAATTTGTTACATAAAAAAATATCTGTAATGATAAAATATCTACATCAATAAAATTAATAGGAAATACTGCGTTTATTAGTTTTATTAATAAATTAGGGTCTTTTTTAAGTTCATCATTATAATAATAAGAAAGGTTTAGGGATGTATTCTTAAAATATTTAGTTTCTTTTAATTTAAAGTAATAATTTTTATTAATTACTATAACAGAATTTACATAACCAAAGTAATGATATTTTTGGAAAGTATATTTTTTTTTAATTATTTCTGAAGGTACCTTTGTTTTTTCAATACTATTAAAAAATAAATTCTTTTATTGTAGAATTTATTATTTTCATTATCGATGAGGAATAATACTTTAAATTTTCAAATGTTTCATTATTAATAAATTCTTGATATAAACTAGTTGGAATTATAAAATTGTCAATTTTAAGGTATCTATCATTCATTTTTTTCTCGAAAAAAAAACGCCTCATACAAATGAGGCTTTAAGTTTATCCAAGCATTGTCCAGCAGTTAAATTTTAATGGACCTGCGCTTTGTTGCTGCGTTTAATCCCAACACTAATAGGACAGCAAATATTGGTATATTTTTGTATTGCATGATAACTAAGCCAGATGTAACATCTAGCATAAAACGTTAAACTCAAAGCACATATAATTATTTTTTACAAAATCTACAAATAAAATTTAAAAAAAAGAATTAATTAATTTTTGTACTGTAATTTCACCAATTCCCTTTTGATTTAATAAATCTGCTAAATTTTTAACTTTATTATTTATCAACATTTCATATAAAGCTTTACCATTTTTTGTTTTTATCTGAGTAATAAATAAAAATTCATTTATAGTTTTATTCCTAAGATTTTGCTTTATATATGGAATCATATCATCTTCAGCATTCGGATCATATTTATAAATTTCAATGTCAAGGTTACATTGAAATAAATATTTTTGCATAATATCCAGAACAATCTCTTCTGAAAGATTGCCTAAATTAGCCCCTAAAACTGGAAACGCAATAGATTGAATATTATTAACTTTATAATTCTTCAAAAACCATTCAAGCCCTTTTGTAATAAATTCTAATTTAGAATCATCTTTCCAATGTTTTTTTGTAGGAAAGTTCAATATCCATTTTTTATCAGTTTTATATAACCAACATTTGCCAATATCAATTTGTCTATTATAACAAAGTTCTTTATAAATTTCGAACATGTCTGGATATCGTAATCTAAATTCTAATGCTAAGCCAGCACCCATTACACCTACAGTATTAACAGGATTAACAAGTGTTTGGGCATTTGAAGTAAATATATTACCTTTAATTATTTTTAATGTCATTTTTAAATACTAACCATTTTTGTTTATAGGGACTAATATAATATATTTCATAATGAAAATTTAATCCATCATGAGATATATTTAAAGAATTTGTTGTTTGAATTATTAAATTTTGATTATTATTATTAATAACAATATGTAAATGTTCATCTTCGTATACTTGTGCAAATTCTATATTTAAACTGCTATTATCCAAATCAATGTTTACAAATCTATTATAATTATAATAAAAATCTTCATCTATTATAATTTTTTTAATATCTATATCATCTTCTTTTAGTAAAGCCATTAACGTTTCTTTATCACTTTCATTTCTACAAATAATACTATAATCTTTAATATCTGAAAAATCGAATTCTCTTTGAATAATAAATTCTTGTTGAGAAGCAACTAAAAATTCATTTATTTCACAATTGCCAAATTCAGCATACAAATTTTCAAAATTAAATTTTTTTAGTATTTCACTATCGTTACCAAATTGAACAGCTGGATAATGCCTTAAATTTCCATTACTTATGTAGCACTTGCGCATATATTTTTTTAATACTTCCTTTAAATTAAACTTAAAAAAAACTGGCACAGGACATTGAGGAAGATCTTGATTTTTTGTTAATCTACCTAATCCTTCATTATAATATTGCGTCGGTGTTAATGGTCTAAAATAAAATCTAACATAATCCTTCACAATATTTTCAGTTGTTTGAATATAACCCTTGCCTGCTGAGTCAACAAATTTAGTGTAATTTCTTGCTAATAATTTTTTACTAGCAATAATATTTTTAGCATTCTCTACATGTGTAAAATGATATATATATCCTTTCCATTTAGAATTTAGGGATTCTATTATTTCATACAATTTATCCTCAAAACTAATAACATCGTTTTTTATAAAAAATTGCTTATTAAACTGTTGTTCATTTTCCAAAAATTTTTTATCTGGTATTTCTTCAAATTTGGAAAATTTCTCTTCATATTCTTTAATTGCATCTTTGTTTTGATTTTTTGAATCAGTTATAGTATTTTCAATTTTATTTTCATCATTAATATTGGTATTTACATTTATTTTCTTATTTTGTTTAGTTTGTTTCTTGTTATCTTTAATTAGTTTTTCAAAATCATCATAAGTTAATTTATTAATTTTAAGATAAGTATCTAAAGCATCTGCTTTTGTAACTTTATTAAATAATTGTTCATCATCTATTAATAAAAAATGTTGTGGATAAATATTGGTAAAAAGTTCTTTTGCTTTTTGTTCATTATTTCTAATCCAATAAAATAAATTCATCATTATTTCTTTATGATTTACTCTTTCATTTGTCTTCCAAATATGTAAAATTTTTCTTTCTATTTGATTAGTCAAATATTCCATATCCATTTTTTTCAAATCTTTGATTCTAGTAATATTTTTATTTAATAATTTTTTTCTAACATCTATTCCTAATTCTTCGGCAATATCAATTAAAGTATCGTCTAAATCTTCAGGAATATATAATTTAGACAAATCGCAAAACTCACCGAGTTGATTGACATATATAGTATAATTAAATTTTGCTTCTTGTTCATAGACAAAATTATATATATTGTCTAATAAAACATATTCATTCACATCAGAGGAAATGTTCTTCTTTAAGTTATCAATACATTCTATTTTATTCAAGAAACTAACTAAGGTTTCTAAATTTAAGTCATATTTTTTAGTCCATAATATTTCATCCCAATATTTTAGGTGTTCATATATAGGTAATATATAATAATTGAAATTTTTACAAATATTGTATAAGTTTTTTCTTTTATTTTCATCTTTGTATCTAATAAAATCTACATATGCACCGTCTTTTTCAATAGCTTGCTTTCCTTTAATAGTTTCAACAATGGGTAGTTCAGTAATTTTTTTTATAATATCATTTATAATATTATTTTTATACCAATAATTATCTAACCATTTTTTATTATCTGGTTCTCCAATTCGTGCCAAGTTATATAAATTATACCAATTATTCTTATGTGTCAGATATTCCACAATACTTAAATATAAATTTTTAGCATTTATTATTAACTCTTTGTTTTTTGCTGTAATCCTATCATAGCTATTTGTTAAACTCACTCCATCCCTTGTTTCAATTGGTTCAAAATAAGTGCTATTTATTATGAATGGAAGTTTCAATATTTCAGTTCCAATTAGTGGAAAATCCAAAAACAATCTAGGTGTATTTTCATCAATTTGTTTAATAAGAAAACAATTCTTATCAAAATCAATTGGAATAGTAATACTAAATTTAAGTTTATCAGCCCATAAGTAATTATTTAAAGTTGAATCATTTAAAAATAGTTTAAATAACTTAAATTTATTAATTTCATAATTATCAATTATCTTTATAAAGTATTTATAAGTTTTTTCATTTTCAATTATTTCTAAATTACTAATAGAAGGTATATTTAATAAAACTATTCCTATATTATTCTTGATTTCTTCTAATCCTAATTTAGCAACTTCAATTCCTTCTTCATTTAATTCATAGATAAATGATGTATTGTAGTTAGCTAAATTTACGGAATTATCATTATGTTTTTTAATACATTCTTCTACTTGTTCAAAGGCTTTGTTAATACCAATTATTATTTCTTCTTTAGTCTGCCCAGTACGATCTAGCTCAAATTCAAAAGATTTAAATGAGCTTTCATGTTGAAATAATCCTTTTATAGTAACTTTTTCAGATAGTAAGTGAGTAGTCATAAAACCTGTACCAAACTTTCCCGTTACATTATCTTTCACCTTTTTCAATTCACTATCTTTGTCATCCGAAGAATTTCTTCTAATTATTGCTCTTATATTATCATTTGTAAAATATCCATTATCATGTTCAAAAATAAATTTATTATTTATAAGTTTAATTCTTATTTTTACATTAGTACTTCCATTTAATTTACAAACATATGCATTATCCTTTGCATTTTGTATTAGTTCCCAAATTAATCTCCTAGCTGTTTCTTTAAACCCAATCTTTTGTCTTGTTTCCTTTAATTTTTCTAAAATTCCCCTAGCAGCAATATTATTTAAGTCTTTTTGATCAAATTGCGCAAAAATTCCACTTCCCATTTTTACCCCTTTTTAATTTTTATTAAATATGTTTTATTCCCCCTACAACTTACCTATTAAGTCTATTATAAATTCGCATTTTTTAGTAAATTGTTCTTCGGTTCCATTATTATCTATTGTAAAATCTGCAAATTGTTTTTTTGTTTCATCTGGTAGTTGGCTATTAATTCTTTTTTCAATCTCTTCATCACTTAAATTACTTCTTTTTTTTACCCTTTCAATTCTTTTTTCTTTATTTGCTGTTATCAAAACAACATAATCAAACATCTCTTCAATTCCAATTTCCACAATAATTGCACTTTCAACAAAAACCATATTATTTGTTTTAAGATAATCTTTCATCAATTTATCAATAATTTCTAAAGTTTTTGGATGAATAATGCTATTAATTTTAACAAGCTTTTCTGGATTACTAAATACATTATCTGCTAAAAACTTATTGTTAGGTAAGTTATTAATATAAGCCTCGTTACCAAACTCTTTTATAATATTTTGCTTTATTTCTTCATCTTCACGTAAAAGGTTTTTTGCAACTTCATCTGCAATAATTACAGGGTACCCTTTAGCTTTAGCCACATTGCAAAAAATGCTTTTACCTGTGCCAATGCCTCCCGTAACACCGATTTTAAATTTCTTCATACTACACCAATATAAAAAGATTAATATATCTTAAATATAATAAAAAAAAGACGCTATAAAAAGCGTCTTTTAATGTTAAATTCTTGCGTGCTTATCCGCATGGTACGAGCTACGCACTAAAGGAGAAGATTCCACAGCTAAAAATCCCATTTTTAAACCTTCTTCTTTATATTTAGCAAACTCGTCTAAAGTTACATATCTTTGCACAGGTAAATGATTTTTTGTTGGTTGCAAATATTGACCAATAGTTAAAATATCACATCCATATTCGCGTAAATCGTGCATAAGCTCTATAACTTGGTCATAAGTTTCTCCAATTCCAACCATAATTCCGCTTTTTGTACGCAAGCCTCTTTCCTTAAACCATCTAATTAATTCTAAACTGCGCTCGTATTTAGCTTGTGGCCTAACTGCATGATATAAAGATTTAACAGTTTCTAAATTATGGTTAAGGATATCTGGCGGATTTTGCATAATAATATTAAATGCCTGTTCATCACCCTTAAAATCTGGGATTAATATTTCAATAGTGCAATTGGGCATTTTTTCTCTTATTAACCTAATTGTTTCTGCAAAAATAGAAGAACCACCATCCTTAAGTTCATCTCTATTTACAGATGTTATAACTACATGACGTAAATTTAACTGAACAACAGATTCTGCAACTCTTCTTGGTTCATCAAGATCTAACTCGTTTGGTAAGCCAACTTTAATATTACAAAATCCGCAACTGCGGGTGCAAGTATCACCTAAAATCATAAAAGTTGCGGTTCTAGCGTTCCAGCACTCACCAATATTAGGGCATTTTGCCTCTTCGCAAACAGTATTTAGTTTACTACTGCGCATTAAATGATAAACATCTTTATAATTTTGCCCTGTTGGTAGTTTTACTTTTAACCAATCCGGGCGTTTACCCAACTCAATAGTTTTTTCTACTTCTTCCTTAAATTTCTGTTGATGTTGATTAATAATCAATTTTTTTACCTTTATATTTTATTAAACATTTGTTGTATCAAAATTTTCTAAAGTATCTTTAATATATTTTAAGAATCTTCCTCCAAGCATACCGTCAATTAATCTATGGTCATGGCTTAAAGATAAATACATCATTGGTTTAATTGCTATTGTATCCATGCCATCAAGCTCTACAACAACTGGCTTTTTAACAACGGCACCAACCCCCAAAATTGCAACTTCGGGCTGATTAATAATTGGAGTTCCAAAAAGTGAACCAAACACACCATAATTTGTAATTGTAAATGTTCCACCCGCAACGTCATCAGGTGTAAGTCCTTTATTTCTGGCTTTGTTGCTTAGTTCTAATATACTTTTTGCCAAACCTTTAATATTCTTTTCATCTGCATTTTTTATATTTGGTACAATTAAACCATTAGGTTCTACAGCAACAGCAATACCTAAGTTAATATTTTTCTTAATAATAATATCATTATTGTTTATTGATGAATTAACTAATGGAAATTCTCTTAATGCTTTTATAGTTGCATATGCAATAAAAGGCATATAAGTTAATTTAATACCCTCTTTTTGCAATAATAATTCTTTATTTTTTTGAATATAATTATGGATTTTTTGCATATCCACTTCAATTACAGCACTTACATGAACAGAAGTATCGCGACTATAAACCATATGGTTCATAATCTTTTGACGAATGTTATTCATTGGTATAACTTCAGTTTCAACTTTAGAAAAATCAAAATCAATTTTGGTTGCTGTTACTTCTTGCTTAACTGGCTTTTCTTCAACCTTTGCAGTTACAGGTTTATTTTCTTTTTTATCTTTTATATAATTTAGAACATCGTTCTTCGTCACTCGGTTATTTATTCCCGTGCCTTTAATTTGCTGTAATTCATTTAATGAAATACCTTCTTTAGCAGCAATATTTAATACCAATGGAGAGAAGAATTGATTAGAATCTTCTGGCTTTTGAATACTAATTTTAACCGGTTCTGCTGCTGTTTCCACTTTTGGTGGTTCTTGCTTTTTAACTGCAGGTTCAACTGGTTTAGAAACTGGTGTTTTAACAATTCCCGTTGTAGAGGTAATTTTAGCCACTGTTACACCAACCGGTACAACATCATTTTCTTTAAACAATATTTCAGATAATACCCCCTCAGCTGGAGATGGAACTTCGGTATCTACTTTATCGGTGCTAATTTCAAAAATTATTTCATCACGTTTAACAGCATCACCAACTTTTTTATGCCATTTAACAATCGTTCCTTCCATAACAGATTCACCCATCTTTGGCATAGGAATATCTATAACCTCTCCACCAACCTGAGATGTAGACGGTACTTCTGGTACTAATTCTTTAATCTCTTCTGTTTTGCTTTGCTCTGTTTCTATTATTGCAACAACTGTACCTACTTCAACCGTTTCTTGTTCTAATACTTTAATTTCTGTTAATATACCACTTTCTGGACTTGGTATTTCTGTATCAACTTTATCTGTACTTATCTCAAAAATAATCTCATCTTTTTTAACTAAGTCACCCTGTTTTTTGTGCCATTTTATTAAAGTACCTTCACTAATACTTTCACCCATTTTGGGCATAACTATTTCAACTTTCATTGCACAAACTCCTAAAATAGATTAGTAATTTAATAAATTTTTTAATTCTTTATAAACTCTTTCTCGATTTGGCAAAACAACATTTTCCAAATTTGGATGATATGGTATTGGTGTATCTTTGGCAGCTATTCTTTTAACTGGTCCATCTAAATATTCAAAAGCAAGATCTGCTATTCTTGCTGCTATTTCTGCACCAAATCCAGCTGTAAGTGTATCTTCATGTATAACTATTGCTTTACCTGTCTTTTTAACAGAATTTATAATCGTCTCAGTATCAAGAGGTATAATAGTTCTTATATCAATTAATTCTATACTATAGCCTTCTTCCTCTAATTTTTTCATTGCAAAGTTTGTTTCATGAACCATTGCACCATAAGTAATAACTGTTAGATCTTCTCCTTTTTTAACAATATTAGCTTTACCAAATGGAATTAAGTAATCCTTATCTGGTTCAGGAGAAACTGCATAACTTTGCCTATAAAGTCCTTTGTGTTCTAAAAACAATACCGGATCATTTAACCTTAGCGCTGTTTTAAGCAACCCTTTTGCGTCTGCTGCATTGCTTGGATAAACAATATATAATCCGGGCATATGAGCAAAAAAACCTTCGATATTTTGACTATGATACAAACCACCATGAATGTAACCACCAACTGCGACTCTTATAACAACGGGCGCTTCAAAAAGATTATTAGAGCGATATCTATACATTGTTAGCTCATCTCTAATTTGCATAAATGCCGGATAAATATAATCCCCAAATTGAATTTCGACGCACGGTTTTAGTCCAGCTAAAGCCATTCCGGTTGCCACACCAACAATACTTGCTTCTGCTAAAGGTGAATTAAATACTCTATCATTTCCAAACTTTGTAGAAAGTCCCTTTGTACTTGTAAAAACTCCCCCTTTCCCATCTGCAACATCTTCACCAAAAACATAAATTTTATCGTTAAACTCCATTTCTTCGTGTAATGCATGGTTAATAGCATCTACAAGAACTATTGGTTTCCCTTCATTTTCATTTTTTTCATAAATCAATCTGTCCTTTTTCCCACTTTCATCAAAAACAAATAATTCTGCTGTCTCAGGCTTTGGTTCAGGTTCTTTTAATGCCCAGTCCGCAGCTTCGTTTACTCTTCTATTTACCTCATTTTTTAATTCTTCAAATGCAAGCTCTGTAAGAATTCCTTTTTTAATTAATAAATTAGCAAATTGATTTATTGGATCTCTTTGTAAATCTTCTTGTAAAGATTTTTCATCTCTATATTTCTTTTGATCATCGGAAGAACTATGGGAAAATAACCTAACAACGTTTGCTTCTACCAAAACTGGACCTTTCCCTTGTCTTGCATATTTAATCGCACTATTAGCAACAGCATTAACAGCTAAAAAATCTGTTCCATCAACAGATAGTCTTAACAAGTTATCATATCCTTTCATCATTTCTAAAACGGAAGCATTTTTGCCGGCAGTTTGGTTTTGAACAGGAACAGATATAGCCCATTTATTATTTTGAATAACAAAAATGACGGGTAATTTTTCTCTAGCAGCCCAATTAACTGCTTCGTGAAACTCACCTTGGCTTGTTGTACCTTCACCACTACTAACGTATACAACCGCATCACTTCCTTTTTTTCTTGCTGCTAATGCTGCCCCTACTGCTTGTAAAAATTGTGTTCCTGTTGGGCTAGATTGTGTTGGAACATTTAACTCTTTACTTCCCCAGTGGCAAGGCATCTGCCTTCCTCCAGTCATTAAGTCGGTTTCCTTTGCTAATGCTTGCAAAAATACTTCTTCAGGTTTTGTTCCTAATGCAAGCATAAACGCCATATCCCTATAATACGGAAATCCCCAATCTTTTTTTGCAGTTAAATTTAAGCCAAATGCTATTTGTGTTGCTTCGTGACCTGCTCCTGCTATATGAAAAAAGGCTTTTCCCTGTTTTATCAAATTCATTATTTTGTGATCTATTTGCCTTGCTAAATACATTAATGTTAAGGCATTCATTAGCTCGTTTTTGGTTAAGCCTCCAAAACTGTCTATTTTCCCTGTTGGTCTATTTTCTTTACTTTCTTTTTTTACTTTTGTAGCTTTTTCCATGTTACCCCTTTAGTAAATTTAAATATTCGGACGAATTTTGTGTTGTTACTTTTTGATAATTAAATTGTTCTTTAAATTCAGTTAATATTTTATCTTTAACTTCTTGTACTTCAATTTTTTTACCTAATTCTTTTTCAAGTGATGTAACTTCTTTATCTTTAATTCCACATGGAATTATGCCATTGAATAATTCTAAATTGGTATTAATATTAAATGCAAAGCCGTGCATAGTAACCCATCTACTAATTTTTACGCCAATTGCACAAATTTTGCGTTCGCCTATCCAAACACCTGTATATTTTTCTTTTCTTGTTGCCTCTAAACCATAATTATTGCAGACTTTTATAATAGTTTCTTCTAAAGTTCTTAAATAAAGATGAGCATCTTGCTTCCAATTCTTTAAATCAATTATTGGATAACCTACAATTTGCCCTGGTCCATGATATGTAATATCACCACCTCTATCAATTTCAAAAACAGAAATTCCTTTATCATTCAAAAAACTTTCATCACCTATTAAATTTCCTTTATCAGCAGTTTTTCCTAAAGTGTAAGTGTTAGGATGCTCTAACATGAAAAAAGTATCATTAATAGTATTATTAACCCTTTTTTCAAAAACTAATTTTTGCAAATCCCATGCTTTAGCGTAATCAATTAAACCTAAATCACAGTAATCTAAATTTTTAGATGTGGATTGATTCACCGAGTGCATTTGCTGCTGCTTCCATAATTGATTCTGATAATGTTGGATGTGCATGGATTGTTTTAATAATCGTTTCTGGTGTAGCTTCTAAAGTTTTAGCTAAACCCAATTCAGCTATCATTTCAGTAGCTTCCGAGCCAATAATGTGCGCACCTAAAAGCTCGCCATATTTTGCGTCAAAAATTAACTTTACAAATCCATCGCGTTCCCCTATAGCAAAAGCTTTTCCACTTGCCATAAATGGAAACTTACCTACTTTAATTTCATACCCTTTTTCTTTAGCCTTTTGTTCTGTTAAACCAATGCTTGCAACTTGTGGCTGGCAATATGTACAACCTGGTATACTGCCATAGTCAACTTTTGGTGTGTGTAATCCTTTTATTTTTTCAACACACGTAATACCTTCTGCACTTGCAACGTGGGCTAACCATGGGGCACCAATTACGTCTCCTATTGCATAAATCCCGTTAACATTTGTAGAGTAATCTTCTCTATTTACCACTATTGAATTTTTATAAGTTTCTACCCCAATCTCTTCAAGTCCTATATTTTCAATATTCCCAACTACTCCAATTGCACTTAATACTTTTTCTGCCTTAAGTTCTTCAACTTTACCATCTTTTTCTATAGTTACTTTAACATAATTATCTTCAACTTCCGCTTTTACAACTTTAGTACTCGTATAAATCTGTATTCCTCGCTTCTTAAAACTTTTTGCCAATGCCTCACTAATTTCTTTATCTTCAATTGGCAAAATTTGATCTAACATCTCAATAATAGTAACTTTAGTACCTAAAACAGAATAAAAATATGCAAACTCTACTCCAATAGCTCCCGCACCAATAACAATTAAATCTTTTAGCATGCTTTCTAAAGTCATAGCTTCGCTACTGGTAATAATGTTTTTTCTATCAATTGGTATATTGGGTAAAGTTCTTGGTCTTGCTCCTGTTGCAATAATTATATTTTTTGCTGTTACAATTTCTTTATTACCATTTTCTAAAGTTACTTCTAATTTACTTTTATCAATAAATTTTCCAAATCCGCGTAATCTATCAACTTTATTCTTTTTAATTAACATCTCTACATTTCTACTTATCTTTTCAGATATTTCGCGGCTTCTTTTAATTATCTTAGAAAAATCAAAACTTAATCCTTCCACCTTAAGTCCAAAATCTTCTGCATGGTTCTTTAAGTTATCATAGTGCTCTGCATTTTTTAATAAAGATTTTGTAGGAATACAGCCCCAATTTAAGCAAATACCGCCTAAATTATCTTTATCAATAACAACAGTTTTAAAACCTAATTGCGCAGACCTAATTGCGGCAACATACCCACCTGGGCCTCCACCTAAGATTGCAATATCATAATTTTTATCCATAAATTTCCCTTTTTTTCTTGTTTTTATAAATAACTCAAAATATTAATTTAAAGTTTAACATCTTAAGATAAAACTATTAAAACAACTCCAATAAACATTATAGTTGCACCTAAAAGTTTTTCCTTAATTTTTTTCTCCTTTAAAAAATAATATCCAAAAAATACAGAAATTAAGCCACTTAATCTTTTTAATGCTATTACATATGCTACCAACGTTAAAGAAAGCGCAACCATGTGAAAAATAAACGAGCTAACCGCTAAACCACTAATTGCAAAAAGATTTGTCTTATTTTCTTTTATAACACTAAAATTAAAACGCTTTTGAAATATAAGTAATAAGGTCATTAAACTAAACACAATTATGTTTATAAAAATTAAGTGTTGATAAACTGACGAACTTTTAATAGATATTTTATCAAAATTTGCAGAAATACTCCATATAAAAGCTACAAATAACATATATTTTGTGCCTTTATTTTTTATTAAAGATTTGAAAGGTTCTAAAAATCCATTTTTTATTGAATTAAAATTTAACAGATATGACCCTAAAACTATTAAAACAATTCCTGTTAACCCATATATGTTAGGAAACTCTCCTATTAAAATTGGTGAAGTTACTAACATAAATAGTGGTGTAAAACTTAACATTGGCATTACAGAAGATATATTACCGTAAGCTAAAGCTTTATTATAAAAGATTGTAGCAGTAAGATTAATTAATCCACTTATTATTACCGCTTGCCAAAAATTATAGTTAAATTTTAGCTCTATAAAAAATATACCAGGCACAAAAAGAGTAAAAGGCAACAAATAATTAAACCAAGCAATAATATATGGGTCAACTTTTTCACTTGTTCTTTTACTTATTAGGCTTCTTATCGCTTCACTTAAGGGATTTAATAATGCAAAAATTATCCACATTTTTTACCAAATTTTTAGATTTATTTTATACTTAATTATGCTATGCAAAAATAAACATTTTTCTTTAATATAAAATTTATATCTTAGCTAATATTATTTATTTGCTTTTAGTTATAGTTTTTGCTATTTTGATAACTTACTAATATTTATTACTTTAAAATGAGCATTAATGAAAATTTATGCGAACAGTTTATAGATAATATTCCATTTGGAATTTATTGCTTGGATTTATCTGGTAATTTACTCTATCAAAATAATTTTATTTCTAACCTTATTTCAACTACAAATACAACTTTTTTAGAAATTATAAATTTCCTTAAAATTAAAGAAAAGATAAATAATGGTATTTTGGAAGGTTGTACAGAGTACCTTATTAATTTACCTAATCCTACATATTTTAAAAATTGCTGGAAAACTTACGAAGTAGAAGATAAACAGATAATTAAAGGTACTTTACAAAATATAAACGAAATAAAAGAGATATTAGATAGATTTGAAGATAACAAGGATAAATTTTTAGAATTATTTAATGAAATGGCGCAGGGAGTAGTCTATCAAAATAAAAATGGAGAAATTATAGATGCTAACCCTGCCGCATTAAGAATTTTAGGTTTATCTAAAGAACAATTATTAGGTAGAACTTCAGCAAATCATGAATGGAGAGCCATTCATGAAGATGGAACTAGCTTTAAGGTAGAAGAACACCCCGCCATGTATACTTTAAGAACTGGCAAGCCATTATTTGGAATTTTAATGGGTATTCATAACCCTCAAAAAGATTCAACTGTTTGGTTATTAGTTAGCTCTATACCACATCATATTGATAAAAACGGTAAGCCACAAGAAGTTTTTGTAACTTTTGAAGATATTACAGAACTAAGAAAATGGCAATTAGCAGTATATAGTAGCGAGGAAAGATATAGAAAACTCCTTAATTCTACCCGAGATATTATGTTCTTGAAAGATAGAAATTATAGATATTTAATGATTAATTCCGCTTTTGAAAAACTTTTAGACTTTAAAGAACAAGAAGTTATTGGTCGTAGCGATTTTGAACTTTTTCCTGAATATTTGGCAAATAAATTTTATAAATCAGACCAAGAAATTTTAACCAATAATAATATTTATAGCGGATACGAATCAATTAACGAAAAAATGTTCGAAGTTCAAAAATTCTCTGTATCTCTTTCTGAAAATGAAATAGGAATTGGCGGTATTTTACGCGATATTTCTGATATTTACGAAGCAAATAAAAAAATACAAGAAAGCGAAGAAAAATATAGACTTTTGGTTGAAAACCAAACGGATTTATTAGTTAAAGTAAATAAAAATGGTGAATTTTTATTTGTTTCTCCTTCTTATTGTAAATTATTTGGTAAAAGTGAGAGTGAACTTTTAGGTAAAAAATTTATTCCATTAGTTCACCCAGAAGATAGAGATGCCACACTTAAAGAAATGCAAAAACTATACTCGCCCCCTTATACTTGCTATTTAGAGCAACGCGCATTAACTGTTGATGGCTGGAAATGGATTGGCTGGTACGATAAAGCTATTGTTGATATTCATGGTAATGTTATAGAAATTATTGGTAATGGACACGATATAACTGAGAAAAAAAATTTAGAATTAGAACTACTAAAATTAAAACAAAACATATCCTAATCATTTCCTTTTTTTTATTTAATTTATCTTTTTATAATTTATAATCTTTTTTTATTGGGAATTATTACTAAATTAATTAATTTAAATAATTCTTTAACATAAAAATGGATAGGATATGGAAAAATCAATCTCAAGACAAATAGCAGAATTTGCTGTTAATTTGAAATACGAAGATTTACCGGAAAATGTAATCCACGAAGTAAAACGATACTTATACGATTCTATTGGATGTGCTTATGGTGCTTACAACACAAAAGATGTTAATATTATTCGAGATATCTTTTTAGAAATGGGAGGTAAGGAAGAAGCAACACTTATTGGCTTTGGGGATAAGCTGCCCGCTGTTAATGCAACCCTTGTTAATTCTTTAGCTATACGTGCATTAGATTTTAACGATATTTATTGGAAAGAAGACCCATCTCACCCATCGGATATTATCCCAGCCGCTTTATCTGTTGCAGAAAAAGAAAATTTAAACATGAAAGAAGTTATAACAGCTATTGTATTAGCATACGAGTTTGAACAAAGATTATGCGAATTTGCTACTCCAGGCGTTAGAGAGCGCAAATGGCACCATGCAACACTTACTCAATTTGTTTCACCAATTGTTGCTGGTAAACTTTTAGGATTAACTGTAGATCAAATGGTAAACGCTATAGGAATTAATGGCTGCCATAACCATACTATTGGCTGCCCAACTGCCGGTAAACTTACTATGATGAAAAACACTGTTGACCCAATGGCTGTTCAAACCGGTGTTTTTGCTGCTTTAATGGCTAAAAAAGGATACACAGGAACTGAAGCAGTTTTTGAAGGGAAAGAAGGTTTTATGGATACTTTTTTGGGTTGGGATGTATCAACTCAATCCGTTAAAAACGTTACTGTTAACAACCATACACTTGGTTGGGATGTTGATAAACTAATTGGTAACTTAGGCAAAAATTATAAAATTCTTGAATGCAGTATGAAAGCTTTCCCAACTGAAGCATTAACTCATACTCATATTACAGCAACATTAAAAGTTATAAATAAAAATAATATCTCTTACGATCAAATTGATTCTGTTACCATTACAACAATTGCAAGAGCTTGCGATATTTTATTTGACCCACATAAGTATCACCCAGAAAGCAGAGAAACTGCAGACCACTCGTTACCATATTGTATTGCAGCAGCAATTGTTGATAGAAAAATAACAACTCAATCATTTTCCGAAGAAAAATTAAAAGACCCAAGAATTAGAGAAGTAATTATGAAAATAAAGGGGGAAGCTTCTGTGGAATTTGAAAAAATGTTTCCGGCTAAGCAACCTTCTAAAGTTACTATTAAAACAGTAGATGGAAATGAATACTCTGAATATCTTGAGTACCCAAAAGGTGACCCAAGAGAGCCAATGACGATGGAAGATTTAGAAAATAAATTTAACGCTTTATCAGCTAACCTTTTATCTAAAGAAAAACAGCAAACTATTAAAGAAATGATATTTAATTGTGAAAATTACAGTGCTAAAGAATTTATGAATAACTTAATTGTTTAATTATTTGATGAGCGAAAAATGTTATCAGAATTTGTAACAGCTTCTGCTGGTAAAAAAGGGAAAGATGTTAGAAGCGATTGTTTTATAGAACTATCGTTAAAAAAGTCCGGTGGTATAAATATAAATCTTAATAGTAAAGTTAAAGTACTTTACGGTACAGCTATTAGAAATTTGATAATAGATATGTGTAAATTTTTTAATTTGGAGCACGCTGAAATTAATATTGAAGATAGTGGAGCACTGCCATTTATTATTGCAGCAAGGTTTGAGTGTGCAGTAAAAAGGCTTGCTCCAGATATAACAAAAGATTACTTGCTCCCAATATCTAAAAAGTCTTTTCGAAAAACTGCCAAAGATGAATTTAGAAGAAGTCGTTTATATCTACCTGGCAATGAACCAAAATTTTTTATTAATGCTGGGTTGCATGCTCCCGATGGGATTATCTTAGATTTAGAAGACAGCGTTGCACCCTCTGAAAAAGATGCAGCTCAATTATTAGTTCGGAATGCTCTTCGTTCAGTGGATTTTTACTCCTCTGAAAGGATGGTTAGGATTAATCAAATTCCGAACGGTTTAGATGATTTGAAGTTTGTAGTGCCTAATAATGTAAACTGTATATTAATACCTAAGTGTGAAAGTGCGGAGCAAGTTGTTGCAGTTGATAAAGAAATATTAAAATTGAAAAAGCAGCACAAAGTTAAAAATGATATTTGGCTAATGCCAATTATAGAAAGTGCTTTAGGTGTAATAAATGCTTATCAAATAGCTTCTGCAAGCAGCCAAGTATGTGCATTAGCTATGGGCTTAGAAGACTACACAGCAGATTTAGGCGTGCAACGAACTTTAGAAGGAACCGAAAGCTTTTATGCTCGAACTGCTGTGGTTAATGCTGCAAAAGCCGCTGGTGTGCAGGCTATTGATACAGTTTTTTCTGATGTTAGTGATATGGAAGGATTAAGAAAGAGCGTGATAGAAGCTAAAGCATTAGGCTTTGAAGGTAAAGGTTGCATACATCCTCGTCAAGTAAAAGTTGTTCACGAAGCTTTTGCTCCTGCTCAATCCGAAATTGATAAGGCTAAAAAGATTTATTTAGCATTTAAGGAAGCTGAAAAAAATGGGATTGGTGTTGTTTCCTTAGGAAGTAAAATGATTGATCCGCCTGTTGTTAAGCGCGCATTAAACACAATTAAAATAGCAATTAAAAATGATTTATTACCAAATAACTGGGAAGAGATGCTATAATTTAGTTTAAATAACTATGGATAACTTATGAAAATGATTAAAAATACAGCTGGTCGTTTAATACCTGATATAGTAAATGGAACTAAACAAATTCCTTACATGGGAATTGGAAAATATAAACCAAATGGCACAAAAGCTAAACCACCAATTAAATCTTGTGCAGATTACCCTGCCGATGGTAATAAGGTTGTAGCAAGCCTTAAAGAGGCTTTATTAAAAGCTGGAATTAAAGACGGCATGACCATTTCCACTCATCATCACTTACGTAATGGAGATGCTTTAACAAATTATCTTTTTGATGTTATTAAAGAATTAGGTATCAAAAATATTCGTTGGTTCCCTAGCGCTAGTTTTCCTTGTCATGAACACTTAATCCCTTATCTAGAAGATGGCACTATTCATCATATAGAAGGGAGCATGAACGGACCTTTAGGTAAATTTACTAGTGTTGGTAAAATGGCGGGAACAGGCGTTCTTAGGTCACATGGTGGCAGATATCAAGCTGTACAAGATGGCGAGGTACATATTGATATTGCGGTTATTGCTGCTCCAACTGCTGATCCTTTTGGCAATGCTAATGGTGTAACTGGTCCTTCTGCAAGTGGACTTATTGGTTTTGCTTTGGTTGATAGCGAATATGCTGATAATGTTATTGTTGTTACAGATAACCTTGTACCTTTCCCTTGCTACCCTTGGCAAATTCAAGGTAATAATGTAGATTTTGTTGTTAAAGTTGATTCTCTTGGTGATAGCTCTAAAATTGTATCCGGAACTACCGAAGTTACTAAAAGTCCAGATAGATTACTTATTGCTGAGTATGTAGCACAGTTTATTGAAGATGCTGGAATAATGAAAGATGGCTTTTCATTTCAAGCAGGAGCAGGTGGAACAAGCTTAGCATTTGCTATTTTTCTTAAAGAAAAAATGAAAACTAAAGGAATTAAAGCTAGGTTTATACGTGGTGGTAGCAATAAGTATTTAGTGGAAATGTTAGAAGAAGGCTTAACAGATTACATTTTAGATGGTCAAACTTTCGATTTAGACGGTGTCCGCTCTATGAGAGATAATCCTAACCATGTTAATACAAGTCCTTTTACTAGCTATAATTATCATGGCAAAGGTAATTTTGCTTCTATTGTAGATGCCGTTGTTTTAGGTGCTACAGAAGTTGACCTAAACTTTAATGCTAATGTAGTTACTCATAGCGATGGCTACCTATTACATGGTATTGGTGGCTGGCAAAATTGTTTGTTTTCTAAATGCACTATTTTAGCTATTCCTTCCTTTAGGGATAGAATTCCTGTTATAGTAGATGAAGTTACTACCCTTTGTGGACCAGGTGAGCTTATTGATGTTATTGTTACTGAACGTGGAATTGCAATTAATCCTAATCGTAAAGATTTAATTGAAGCTGTTAAGAATTCCAAATTACCATTTAAGTCCTTAAAAGAAATAAAGAAAGAAGTAGATGAAATTTGTGGTTTACCAACAGATAAACCTAAATTAGATAAAAATACAGTTGTAGCAATAGTTAAATGGGTTGATGGAACTGTATTAGATTCAATTTATAAAGTTATAGAATAAAACTTAAGCCCCTTAATGGGGCTTTTTAATTTATAAACCTTATAAATTAAATAAACCAATAATCTTATTTGCACAATTTTGTCCATCAATTGCAGCAGAAACAATACCACCTGCATAGCCTGCTCCCTCTCCTACAGGATATAACCCATACACACTTGGGCTCATAAATAATTCGTTTCGTAAAATTCTTAATGGCGCAGAAGTTCTAGTTTCTGGAGCAAGCATAATCGCTTCTGAAGTTATAAACCTAGGCATTGTCTTTTTTAAGTTAAGTAAACCTTGTCTTAATCTATTTGCTACTCCATTTGGTAGCACTTCAAACAAATCTGCTGCTATTAACCCTGGTATATAAGAGCTTTTAGGTAAATCTTGTGATACTTTTTTGTTAATAAAATCTGTAATCCTTTGTGCTGGAGCTTTTTGGGTGTGCTCCGATATAACATTGGCTTTTTTTTCTACCTTGCTACGGAAAAGTAGCCCCGCGTTTAATCCATTAAATCCTTCCTTTTTAAAGTCTATTTTACTTACAGATGTTACAAATCCACTATTTGCAAAAGGTGAATCGCGTCTACTAACAGACATTCCATTTAACACAATTTCATTCTGTTTTGTAGAAGCTGGAATAATAATGCCACCTGGGCACATACAAAACGAAAAAACACCTATATTATCTACATTTGTTACCAAACTATAGCTTGCAGCTGGCAAATATTCACTTCTAATATCACATTTGTATTGTATGCTATCAATTAAAGATTGTGGATGTTCTATTCTAACACCAATTGCATAATCTTTTTCTGATAATAATATTTTATGTTTAAAGCATAATTCATAAATATCATTAGCAGAGTGACCCGTTGCCAAAATTACGTGCTCCGATAGTATTTCCCTATTATTATTAAAAATTACTCCATATATTTTATTATTTTTTATAATAAAATCTGTAGCCTTACTGTTAAAATAAATTTCTCCGCCATGGTTAAGTATAGTATTTCTAATATTTTCTATGATCTTAGGTAATTTATTAGAGCCTATATGCGGATGAGAGTCAATTAAAATATCTTGCTTTGCACCATGCTGCACTAATAAATTTAAAACTTTTTTAACATTTCCTCGCTTATCGCTACGTGTGTATAGTTTCCCATCGCTATAAGTACCCGCTCCACCTTCTCCAAAACAATAATTAGAGTTTTCGTTTACAATATTAAATTGTTGTATATTCCTTAAATCGCGCCTCCTTTCTCTAACATCCTTTCCTCTTTCTAAAATAATAGGTTTAATCCCCTCTTCTAATAATCTTAACGCAGCAAATAACCCCGCAGGACCGGAACCAATAATAATTACCTTTTTGCTGTTATCTGCTATTTTAAACTTTGTTTCTTCAAAAAGTGGTTCTGGATTTTGATTAAGATAGGTTAAATACCTAAGCTTATAAACTGGTTTTTTACGACTATCTATTGACCTTTTTATAAGAATAAAACCGCTTATGTCCTCTTTTCTAACCTTTAGTTTTTCTGCTGCTAATATTTTATGAAGTTCATAATTACTAATATCTTCGGGCTTTACACTTATCTCAATTTCATACTTCATAAATTGCCATTAGTAAGTAGATTTAGTATATCCACCATCAACATTAATAGTAGAACCCGTTATATAAGCTGCTGCAGGGGATGCTAAAAATATAACTAAATTTGCTATTTCATCTGGGTTTGCAAACCTTTTTGCGGGTATCTCTTTGCTCATACTATTTACAGCTTCTTCATAAGATATTCCCGCCCTTTCTGCCCTTAATTTAAGTAATTGTTTAAATCTTTCTGTTAACGTATAACCTGGTGCTACGTTATTAACAGTTATGTTATATGGTGCTAATTCATTACTAATTGTTTTTGCAAAAGCTGTAAGCGCACTTCTAAATGTATTAGATAACAATAAATTATCTACAGGTTGTTTTACAGAAATTGAAGTAATATTTATAATGCGTCCAAAATTTTGCTCTTTCATGTTAGAGATAACAAGTTTAGTAAGCCTTGTAGCACTTTTTAGCACTTGATTATATGACGTATCCCAATCGTCTTCAGTTAAATTTTCAAAAAAGCCTGGTGTCGGTCCACCACAATTATTAACTAAAATATCAATATTTTTTAATTTTTCTTTAGCAAAACTAAATAAATAATTAATATCTTCATTACTGTTTAAATTACATACAGTTCCATATATATTTTTATTACCTGTAATTTCTATTAATTGGTTAACTGCAGCTGTTACATTTTGGCTATTTGATGAACAAATAACAATATTGCTCCCCTCAAATGCAAAAAGTTTTGCAATTGCAAAACCTATTCCTTTACTTGCAGCTGTTATTAATACATTTTTATTTTTTAATTCTAAGTTCATTTAAACTCCTTTATTGCTAATATAATTCCCTCTCTAATCATCATTATTGCATAAGCAGAAAGCAACAAAGATGCAACTTTTGCAAAGGCTTTTGCTCCACCTTCTCCTATTACTTTTGTAATTAACTTAACATTTGTTAAAACAATAAATATTATAATGAAATTAGCAGTAATTGAAAATAATGTTAAAGGAATTCCGTGTTTATCTCCTAAAATTAATATGGTAGTTAAAGCAGCTGGTCCCATAATTAAAGGAATACCTAATGGAACTACTCCAATATGCGTACCTGGATTTCGCCTTGTTTCAGATGAACTTAAAATATCATTGATACTTAAAATTAAAAGTATTAAACCACCAGCTATTCTAAAATCATTAATAGTTATTCCTAAAAACCTTAATATTACTTTACCAGAAAATAAAAAAATTAAAGCAACAATAAATGCTGTAAGTAGTGCTTGAATTATTAATGTTTTTTTATGCTTATCGCTAATACCTTGTGTAAAACCTAAAAATATAGGGCTTGTTCCTATTATATCTATAGAAACAAATAAAGGGATAAATACCAATAGTAGCTGGTCGTAACTAAAACTCATTTTTTAACTCCATAATAAAACAAAAATCCCGCACTTAAAAGCGGGATTTAAGATTTTAAATATAACAAAATTCTTAAAAACTTTCAACCTTAGTTACCATTAGTTAAAAGTTGTTCTTTCACTATTTTCTCTGTATCTAAAGCAATAACAAGCTCTTCATTTGTAGGTATTCTTAGCACTTTAACCTTACTATCATCTGCAGAAACAGCACATTCACCTTTTACATTTAGGTTCTTTTCTTGGTCTAATTTAATACCTAAAAACTCCATATTGCTGCAAACCGCATTACGTACCATTGGAGAATTTTCCCCAATACCACCTGTAAATACTAAAGCATCGCAACCACCAAGAGCAGCTATATAAGAACCTACATATTTTTTAATTCTATATGTAAATGCATCAAAAGCTCGTTTTGCACGTTTATCACCTTCCATAACTCCGCTTTCAATTTCTCGCATATCACTACTATCACCACTTAAACCTATTAGTCCGCTATGCTTGTTCATTAAAGTGTTTGCTTCACTCATATTTAATCCTTCTTTACTCATTATATATAAAATTACAGAAGGATCCATATCACCACAACGTGTGCCCATTATTAAACCTTCAAGTGGTGTAAATCCCATTGTGGTATCAATAGATTTTCCACCATCTATTGCTGCCATACTACTACCATTACCTAAGTGTGCTGTTATTAGTTTTAATTCTTCTATTGGTTTACCTAACATTAATGCTGCCTTTTGTGCAACATAGCGATGCGATGTACCATGAAATCCATATTTTCTTATTTTATAACGCTTATATAATTCATAAGGTATACCATACAAATATGCATGTTCGGGCATTGTGCTATGGAATGAAGTGTCAAAAACACCGCACTGTGGAGTATTTGGTAAATGTGCTTTGGCTGCTTCTATACCTTTAATATTTGGTGGGTTATGAAGTGGAGCTAATTCTATATTATCTACTAATGCCTTTACTACTCTATCTGTAATTAAAACAGAACCACTAAAAGTTTCTCCACCATGTACTACTCTATGACCTACAGCATCAATTTCGCTTTTATCTTTTAATACACCATGTGTAGGGCTCATTAAAACTGCAATTACATATTCAATAGCTATTGTATGGTCTAATATTTCACCAACTATTCTAACTTTTTCTTTACCATGTGGGGTGTGAGTTAAAACAGCACTGCTCATTCCAATACGTTCTACTAACCCTTTTGCCATTACAATTTCGTTTTCTGTATCTATTAATTGATATTTTATTGATGAACTTCCGCAATTTAATACTAAAATTTTCATTTTTTCCTCATAATAAATAATTAAGATATTATTTTACCATTATGGTCATATTTGTAAAATCCTTCACCCGTTTTCTTGCCAAGTTTTTTCTCACGAACTAACTTTCTTAATATTGGGCATGGTCTATATCTTGGTTCACCTAATACAGCCCATAATTGTTCCATCCATGTTAACACTTCATCTAATCCCATCGCATCTGCCATTTCTAATGGACCGGTTTGAAAATTATAACCAAGTTTTAATGCTGTATCAATATCTTTTGCACTTGCCAATCCTTCTAACAATATATGCATTGCTTCATTTAATAATGGAACTATTGCTCTTGTTGTTACATAACCAGGATATTCATATACTTCTACAGCTGTTTTACCAATTTTTTGGGCAAAATGCTTTGCTATTTCTATCGTTTTATCACTAGTCTCAATTGTTCGTATCAATTCCACCAATGCAACTTTTGGAACCGGATTTAGAAAATGCATCCCGATTACTCTATCTTGCCTGTTTGTAATTTCTGCAATTTTAGATAAACTTAATGTAGACGTATTAGATACAAAAATTGTCTCTTCTTTTGCTATTTCATCAAATCTTTTAAATAAACTACGTTTTAATTCTAAATTTTCCTCAACTGCTTCGATAATAATATCACAATCTTTTACATCTTCAACATCCGTAGACCAAGTCATCCTACTTAATATAGATTTCATTTCACTTTTTGTCATCGCCCATCTAGCAATTTCGCGTTCCATCGTAACCTTTAATCCTTCTTTTGCCCTTTCAATTCCATGCTCATCCTTTTCAATTATTAAAACATCCACTCCTGCTGCAGAAATTGTTTGCGCAATCCCCTGCCCCATTACTCCTGCACCAACTATTGCAACTTTTTCAATTCTTTCACTTTCTTCTGGTTGCTTTTTTTCCATTAGCAAGTCTTCTAACTTTGCTACTACTATTTTTTCATCAGCCATTTTTTACCTTTATTAAAATTTAAGATATTTTTGTCTTAAAATATAAACATTTTTTTATTTTTAATCAATAATTGTACCATTATTATTTTATTATTTTTTAATAAGTTACAATCTTATACTTTTAATAATATTATCATAATTAATAAAAATATTATATTTGAGAATTTTTAAAATAAAAAATTATCATATAGTTTATTATTTTTAAATACATTAATTTATTTTATTATGACCCATTTTGATATATTAAAAAATTTTTTTGGCTTCGATAGTTTTAGAAATAACCAAGAAGAAATTATTACTACAATTTTACAAAACCAAGATGTTTTAGCTATTTTGCCCACTGGTGCCGGTAAATCTTTATGCTTTCAGGTTCCCGCTTTATGTAAAAGTGGATTATCTATTGTAATTTCTCCTCTTATTGCTTTAATGAAAGATCAAGTTGATGCATTAAATAAAAATACCACTGTTGCTGCTTTTATTAATAGCACTTTAGAATATAAGGAAATAGAAAAAACTTTTAATGATATATATTCAGGTATTATTAAACTGTTATATTTAGCACCAGAACGATTAGAAAACTCGCTATTTGTTGAAAGAATTTCTAAGCTTAATTTAGAATATTTATTTGTAGATGAAGCTCATTGCATTAGTGAATGGGGAAATAATTTTAGACCTAATTATAAAAAAATAAAAGAATTTAAAGAATATTTGCCCTTTAAAAGCGTAGCAGCATTTACTGCTACTGCAACCCCTAAAGTAAGAGAGGATATTATTACCCAACTAGGGCTTAATAATCCTAAAATCTTTATTTCTGGATTTGAACGACCTAACCTTATACTTAATGTAATCCGTACTAATCAAAAAAAATATAAAACTTTAGAACTTATTAAAAAACATGATGGAACAGCTATTATTTACGCTGCAACAAGAAAAAATGTTGAAGAGATAACTCAATTCCTTAAGTTTAATGGAATTAAAGCAGAGTTTTACCACGCAGGCTTAGATAATAATATTAGAAAAGTTATACAAGACGATTTTATTAAAGGAAATATAGATGTTATTTGCGCTACCACTGCATTTGGAATGGGTATTGATAAAAATAACGTAAGATTAGTTATTCATTATAATATTTCATCTTCTATTGAAAATTATTACCAAGAAATTGGGCGTGCCGGCAGAGATGGGCTAAACTCTTATATTTATTTGTTATTTGAAAAAAACGAGCGTGAAACTGTAGAATTCATTCAACTTAACTCTTTCCCTACTAAAGAACAAATTGCTGCCGTTTATAACGCTATTTGTAATTATGGTAAAGTTGCATTAGGTAATAAACCGGATTCGGGCATTCCTTTAGATAAAAACTTTTATAAAATATTAAACTCGGCAGATTTTAGTTCTAACTTAATTTATTCAATTATAAATATTTTAGTTAAAGCTAAGTATTTAAGATTATATAATCAATATCAAACAAAACACTTAGTTAAATTTTTATTTAACTTAGATAATTTACGCATATATGTAGATAAAATTGCTAACAATAAACTAAAGGATACAATTTTACTTTTACTAAGAGAATTTGGGAATAAATTGTTTAATAATCTGCAAAAAATCGACCTTTCGATTTTAGCTTCAAAATACAACATTAAAATAGAAGACATTGAAGATAGTTTACAAAAATTAAATTCATTTGGAATTATTGAGTATATCCCTCCCGTACTTAATCCATTAGTATTTTTAGAGCAACCCAGACTTGATACTAAACTATTACAATTGGACTTTTCTGAAATTGAAGCTCAAAAAAATGAAGCTCTAAATAAAATTAATGAAATGGTAAACTACGTTTACACCGATAAATGTAGATTTAGTTTTATACTAAATTATTTTGGTCAAACAAATAATAATTTTAAATGTGGTAAATGTGATAATTGTAATATAAATTACAATAATAGATTTGCATCTACTGATTTTGTAGAAGAAAATATTTTAACAACAATTCATGAGTCTTTACAAAGAATTAGAATTAGAAATCTTTATTCTGTTTTAACAGGAAATACAAAATCCGATAGATTTAAAAACCTATCAACTTTTGGTTCTTGTAGGCACTTCTCTAAAAATGAAATAGAAAGTAGTTTATCTTCTCTTATAGATAAAAAATTAGTAAAAAATGTTAATGGTTTATTAGTCCTAACTGATTTAGGAACAGACCTTTTTACTAAATTTACTGATGTGAACTCTAATAATATTAATCAAGAACCAGAAAACTACGAACTAAATGTAGAGCTTTATAATATTCTAAGACAAATTAGAAAAGATGCTGCTGCAAAATATTCACAAACAGCAAGTCTTGTTTGCCCAGATAACGTACTTAGAGAAATATCTATAATTAAACCTACTTCTCCCGAACAACTGCTTAATATAAATGGCTTTAATAAAATTATGTTCAATAAGGTTGGTAATGATTTTATAAATGCAATTAAAAATTTTATCCAAGATAAACACATAGAAACTAATTCTAATAGCTTAAATATAAATTTACCTAAAAATATATTAAGCACATATAAATTACTTAAAAAAGGGTATAATTTAGGTAAAATAGCAGATTTATTGAAAACACATGAATCTATTATTGCTTTACAAATAGAAAGTATTTTAGAATACGAACCCGATACAGATATAAACCTAATAATTGATGATAAAGATTTTGACAAAGTAAAAAATTTATATAACTCTGGATTAACAGAAATTAAAGAATTAAAAAAAATAGTAAATAATTTATCTGTTTATCAAATAAGAATTGCTGTAGCTAAAATCAAAAATATTAAAAATTAATTTTAATATAATAGCAATTATTAAATAATTTTATTATAATTGTAAATTAAAAATCTTAAAGCTAAATGGAATTAAAGGACGCAATATTTACCACATTACAATTTTTTGTTGTCTTAATGATAATCATTTTGACTGTATCCTATATTAGCTTTAAAATTAAAAAGAAAAAAAGCGGTGAACTTGAACCTTATCAAAAAACAGAAGAAAAACCAGCAACCCCAAAATTAGCAATAAAAACAGCAAGTAAAACTAATACCAATGAAAAATCTAAAGATCAGGATACTTCAAAACCTTTATCTTTAGAAGAAATTAGACAAAAAGAGCAAGAAAAATTAAAAGAACGACAAAAAGAAAAAGCAAATCAAAAAGAACGACAAAAAGAAAAGAAACGTAAAGAAGAACAAGAACGTAAATCAAATAAAGATAAACATACATCTAAAAACAATATTCAATCTCGTTCTAAGGATAGCAGAGAAGACGAGCGAAAGAAAGAATCTAATAAATCTAGTCGTTTTCAAGTTCTAAACACAACGAATGATGAAGAAGACCTAAGCACAAAATCTTATAGTAGACCAGTTAGTGGCTTTACTATTAAAGAAAATAAAAATGAAAAAATTGATAAAAATAAAAGTGATGATATACTAAATCGCTATACTGACGAAGATGAAGATGATTTTTTTAGCCCCAAAATACCAACTAAAGGTAAATAATTAAACACCTATCTTAAGTTTTGTTTTTTCAATCTTATCAGATAATTTATCAATCAATTCCGGCTTTAGTGAAATAGCTTTTTGCCAATCATTTAATGCTTCCTTAAAGCGCCTTAAATCGTAATTAATAAAACCTCTAAAATAGTAAGCTTCCACATTTGCTGGTAATATCTCTATAGCTTTTGTAAAATCATCTAAAGCTTCAGCTAACTTTTCTAACTTAACTTGTGCTTTACCCCTCATCAAATAAAATGTTCCGTTCATAGGTCTTAATGCAATTGCTTTAGATAAATCTAACACACCGCCATGATAGTCTTGTCTAGATATTTTTAACTTTGCTCTATCTACCCATGCATCAACAAATGTTTGATCTAATAACGCAATTGTATAATCAGAATTTGCCCCATAATTATCTGCCAATTGTTCCTTAACCTTTGCCCTGTAATAATAACCCCTTCTATTTTCGGAATTTATAGATATTAATTTATCAAGTGTCTTTAAAGCGTTTTGGTATTCTTTACCGCTGTAATACAATATTCCCAAATCCAATAAACAATCCTCGTGCTGTGGATTAATTTCTAAAGCTTTTAATAAAACTTTTAACTGTTCCTTGTATTTCTTTAATCCATTTAGCGCTTTACTTAAATTATAATAATAATTAACATTTGTTGGATCTAACTCTATTGCTTTTTCAAAATGTTCTTTTGCAGCACCAAAATCATAAAGTTTTAGTTGCATACTACCACATTTACAATGGTAAATTGGATTATTTGGGTAATATTTTAACACTTGTTTATAATCTTCTAATGCTTCATCCGGTTTATCAAGTTCTGCATAAAGCTCTGCTCTTTCAATATAAGCTTCAGGGTAACTATCATTAAGCTCAATTGATGTTGTTAGATTATTTAATGCTTCGCTTTGTTGATTAACTTTTTTTTGTATTAAAGCTAAAGTGTAATATGCCTCTGAATAAACATTATTTAATGATATTGCAAGTTTTACATCATTTAATGCATCAGAATAATTTCTATTTAAATACCTTAAATAACTACGTATTGTTAATAAATCTGGGCTATTTCCTTTGTTTTCTAATGCTTTATTTACATCTATTAAGGCTTTTTTTAACTGTTCTGTATAAATTCTGCTTTTAATCATTAATTTAAATACATCTAAATCATCGGGCAAGATACTTAAAGATTTTTCACAATCATCTATAACATCATAATATTTTTGTTTTTTAAAGTTTAATTCTGCCCTTAACTTATAAGCTAATGCCTTATTTTTCCCTTTATCTATGTATTTTGTTAAATAGTATATAGCACTTTCTTCTTTACCTAAATTTATCTCAATTTGATATAAATAGTAATAACTTTCAAAAAAAGTGTTTTGTGGATTTTTTTCAACCTCTAAAAACAAGGTTTGGGCTTTGTTATAATCTTTAATATAATAATAACACTTTGCACTACCGTACAAAGCACATAAATTTTTATTATCGTAAGTTAATACTTTATTATATAATGCTAAAGAACTTTCATATTCTTTTTGCTCTAATAAAGAATTACCTTCCTTTAATAACCTATTAATTTCCCCTTTTTTAAAAAAACGAATTAAAAAATTCATATTTAATTTACTTAAAATATTTATTAAAATTAATAAAAATAATTAATAAAAAAAAGAGGAATAATAAATAAATCGAAGAGGGTTTCCCTCTTCGATACTAAAAATCTAATCCCATAGAAAGGTAATATCTTGGACGTGAAAAATGTTGACCGTCAAAAGCCCATGCACAATCTATACGCCATAATAATATAAAATTAAGTCTTATTCCATAACCGGTACCAATTAACAAATCTTTTGTAACCGTATTATTATTTTCATTTTTTTCGAAAAATTTAAGTGTCTTATTATCGCTCCAAGCACTTCCAATATCAACAAAAGCACCACCCAAAATATTTTGAAATAATATTGGTAACGGACCTGTTACTAAATATCTAATCAAGGGCATCCTAAGCTCTAAGTTTAGTAAGCTATATTTTGTGCCTATTTGCTCAGCATAATTATATCCACGTAGTGGTAATGCCGGTGTTAAAAATGCAAAATCGCTAGCATTATTTATTGGCACTTCTTGAGTGCTAAATTGACGATTTATCCAATTTTCTGTACCACCAATAAAAAATCTTTGTGGGTTTGCTCCACCACTATATCCACCAGATAATCTTATTACAAAAGAGTTATCATACCAAAATCTAAAATACTCCCTATAATCCCATACAACAGAATAAAATGATTTTCGTTTATTATCTGCCCCAGGATTACCAAATAACGTTATGCTCGTTCTATTACCTTGTATTGGAGAGTAATAACCCCATAACGTGTTATCGTGCACAAAACCTATAGAAGGAATTAAAAACAATGCTTGTTCTTTTGGAATTGTAAAATCATCTAAATTCTCACTACTTACATTTAGAACACTAAAACTCCCTTCTATTCTATAAAATCTACTTAAAGGATAACTTACAGAAAGAACGGCACCATAGTTTCTAAATCTATATAATTCACTACCAAATGGACGCGCTAAATATACAAACCTTGCCGTATGAAATCCTTCTATACCAAAATTCATCCTCTTTGCTAAATAATAATAGGCTAATCCATAATCACTATTCTTTAAATCAACATTTAACGAAGTTACACCTATTAATCTATGATTTCCAAGCATATCGCTAAATGATAGAACTGTTGTACCCAATAAACCATACAAAGAACTATACCCAGCATTAGCGTAAATCAAATCGGGTGAAAAATTAACTTTGTATCGATTTACTAAATAATTACCATTTTCATCTAATTTTTGGGTAAATAAATTAATTTTAGAACTATCTATTTTTGTAGAGTCTGTTACAAAAGTATCTCCACCAAATATGTAATTCTTATATTCATCTTCTTTAGATACAGTCAACGAGTCTTTTTCTTTTATTAAACTACCACTAAAAATTTCAGGCTCTGTATTTTGCTTCTCTTTATCAGATATAATTTTTACAGAATCTGCTAATACTCCTATTTTTTTTGGCTTAGAAATATTAATTGTATCTTTCATTTCACGTGTAGTTAGACCTTTGCTTTCATTAACTAACTTTTGCATAAACTTAGTATACTCAAGTTCATCAGCAACTTTTTCTAAGTCAAATGGATGGTTCAATAAAAATATATTATATCCAGTTTTATATAAAGAAGTAAATACTAATTTCTTTTTATCTGCTGTAGCCGATAACTGATTTATTCCTGCAATTGAATTAGTTATTGGATATACTTTGTTTCCAACATAACTTCCTGTACTATCGTTAATTTTACTAATATCTATTTTGTATAAATTATCAATTCCATTTTTATCAGAAACAAATATTAGCTCTGTATTATTATTGTTTACTATTGGCGATTGCTCGTTACTAAGTTCCCAATCAGTAATTCGTATAATTTTATTATCACTTAAATTTAATTGGTATAAGTCAAATTGCCTAAAATTATGATTATATATTTCAAAATCTTTTGGTATTAATTCTTTGCTAACATATTTACCTCTGTTACTACTAAAAAATATACTTTTACTATCATTAGACCAAGATATATCAGTCTCTGTAAATATGTCATTTGTAAGATTAATTAATTGATTATTCTTGAAATTATATAAATACAAATCAGATTGTTTATTATCTGCACCAATAAACAGTATTTTTTCACCGTCAGGGCTCCAACTTACGCTTTCAATTTTTTCTAACTTAAATGGAAGTTGTTTAGCCTCTTCTTTATCAGTATCTATTACTTGAATAATATCGTAACCTTTATATTTTACAGATAATGCTATATGTACATTATCTGGTGACCACGTTAAAGATGGAAACAAAACATTTAATTCCTCATAATCATTCGTTCTACCGCTTTCAACAATACGCTTTAATATTTTCCCATCGTAAGCACTCATTATATATATATTAAGAAAAATGTCTCTATCTGTAATAAATGCTATTTTATCCCCTTGTGGTGAAATAGCAGGACTTGTATTATAAAATCCTCCATCTTTCTTATTATTTGTTAAACGTTTTGCAAAGTCATCTGGATCGGTTCTTTTATCTATTTGTGGCCAATATTCTTTCTTTAAAAACTTTTTCCAATTTTCATTTAATTCTTCTAAATTTAAGCCAATAGATGCTTTTATTCCCTCTTCAACACTTCCTAAACCTTTTGTTTTTTCTAATATTTCAGCAATCTTTTCATCACCATATTTTGTAGCAATATAATACATTAAAGATTGACCACCACGATATGCATAATATCCATTTAACATCGGAATATCTGGCAAAGATTCGTTTATTATTCCATCAGTTATAAACATATCACTGTTTGTTTCCCAATTACTACTCATATATTCTGCCATTCCTTCCATATACCAAAGTGGCAGCTGTAAAGTAATCCCTCTTGAAATAATATTTTGAACAGTACCACCATATAACATATCCATCATAAAAGCATGAACAAGCTCGTGATGAATTACATGCCTAAATTTATCGTAAGACCCTTCGAATGGTAATACAACTCTATTTTTAAACGGCTCTGTAAAACCTCCAACTCCATTGCTTAAATATTCATCAGTAGTATTAGTCTCTTGAAAATCGTTATGACTATTGTATATTATTATTGGTATCCTATTGTTAATTTTATACTTAAGCCTAGTTTGTAAATCATCCAATGCCCTTTCTGCTATATGAGCAGTAAATTCCGCAATCTCCGGAGATTTAAGGTCAAAATATATATCAAAATGAACTGTTTGTATATAATGCCAATTATAAGATTTATATTGCACTTTGTTTTGTCCAAACTGGGGATAAATATTTATATATAGGAAAAAAATAATAATAAGTAACTTAAAATACTTTATGTATTTCATAAAATTCCTCAATAAACTATATTATATTAAATATAAATTATTTAACTTGAAAGGATAAAATTCAGTTCCCTCCTTTCTTTATTAATTCTAATTAATTGAACCTTTATTTTATCACCAAGTTTATATTTTTTCTTATTTTTTTTACCCACCATTATAAAGTTCTTTTCATCGTAATTATAATAATCATCGGTCAGATCCTTTAAATGTACTAATCCATCAACCAAAATATCTTTTAATTCTATAAACATACCAAAATTAGTAATGTTTGTAATTATTGCATCAAATTCATCCCCAATTTTAGCTTCCATAAATTCCATTTGCTTTATTTTAACCGATATCCTTTCCGCATTTTGTGCTGCTCGTTCTCTATCAGAAGAAATATCTGCAAATTCTTCCAATTTATTTAATGGAAATTCTTTGGGTAAAGATTTAGTATAATTATAAATTAGTTTATGAACAATTAAATCAGGAAATCTTCTAATTGGTGAAGTAAAATGTGTATAATAAGTAAAAGCTAATCCATAATGACCAATATTTTCTGTAGTGTAAATAGCTTTTGCCATAGAACGTATTGCCATATCATTAATAATATTTTCTGCATCACTCCCTTTTATTTCATCAAGCAATTTCTGGAATTGCTTAGGTGTAACTGCCATACTAACATCAAACGAAAAACCAAAAGATTTAACAAATCTTGCAAATTCCTTAATCTTTTCTTCATCTGGTTTATCGTGAACTCGGTAAATAAAATCGTAATGAACTTTTTTATTATTAACGTGTTTGGCTACTATTTGATTAGCTAATAACATAAAATCTTCTACTAGCTCGTTGCTTTCCATTATTTTTTTGGGAATTATTGAAAGCGGCTTATTATTTTCATCCAAAACAAACTTTACTTCTGCACTATGGAAATTTATACTCCCCTTTTTCTCTCGCTTCTTTCTTAATATTCTTGCTATTTTATTTAGTTTAATCAAGTCATCAGCAAAATCACCTTTACCCGTATCCAAAATATTCTGAACTTCTTCATATGTAAATCTACGCTTACTTTTAATTACAGATTTTTCTATTACATAATCTATAATTTTACCTGTTTCAGTTATTTCTACTATAACAGAGTATGTTAATCTATCCTCGTTAGGAACTAATGAGCATATTTTATTAGATAATCTTTCCGGGAGCATTGGAATTACCTTACCCACAAAGTATATACTTGTTCCA
Organism: uncultured Melioribacteraceae bacterium; assembly: GCA_964652025.1. Lineage (GTDB taxonomy): Bacteria > Bacteroidota > Ignavibacteria > Ignavibacteriales > Melioribacteraceae > JAEXOD01. Next base: position 120,157 of record CAZYZX010000006.1, on the reverse strand, counting down.
CGTCTTAAAGCTTCATTAAAAATATTACCACCCGTTTTTACGTAATAAGATACATCTGCTATATGAATACCGACCGAATAATTACCATTTGGTAATATTTCAATCGATAGCGCATCATCAAAATCTTTTGCATCTTCAGGATCTATAGTAAATACATTTTTATTCCTATAGTCCAAACGTTCTTTTAATTCCTCTTCTGTAATTTTTTCACTAATATTTTCTGCTTCTAATAAAACTTCTTTTGGAAATTTATAAGGTAAACCAAGTTCATAAGAAATAGTGGCAAGTTCTGTATCATATTCATCTTTAGCACCTAAAACTTCTATTACTTTTGCGTGAAGTTTATTTAATTCCTTTGGATCGCTAAATATATCAATAATTACCTTATCCCCCTTTTTAGCCCCATTTAACGAAGATTTCTTAATATGTATATCTTTCTTTACACCGTCATGTTCCACTTGAACAAAATAAACTTCTCTTTCTTTTGTTATAATTCCAATATAGTTTTCTTTAGCCCGTTTAATAATTTTTATTATTTCTCCTTCTGCACTTTTTCTCTTGGCTTTTTTAGTTATTAATACTTCTACAATATCACCATTTAATGCACCATTAATATTGTCCGCACTTATATAAATATCTGAATAAAAATTATTATCAGTTCTTACAAAACCGTATGTGCCTCTACTAGCTTCAAAAACTCCAATTATTGGCTTATTATCTAATACGTACATAAATTTTTTCCCTTGCCTTGTTAACAAACCCTCTTTAGATAATCTGTTTATTATTTCCCTCAATTCATTATATTCATAAAATTCATTTATTCCTAATTCATCTGCAATTTCATTTACTTTAAATAATTTGTTGGGATTTTTGCTAAAAAATGCTATTATTCTTTTTTTCATTAAAATTGGAACCTATATTTTAATCCTAATTCATTAATTTTATCTTCTGAACCAAATGTTTGTACAACAGGTTCTTTTCTTTCTAATCTAATACTAAAATCTGGATTGAATAAATATTCAATCATTAAATTTGCCCCAGTTACATCCTTAAAAATATCCGTTGTTCCTCCAATACTATATTTAAAATTACTAAATCTACCAGAAACACTAAATTTTGTATAACCCATACTTTGGTCTAAAGAAATATTATTAATTGCATCACCAAATAACGAGCTTGCTACACTGCTTAATACTGAACCAAGCAGCATATCCGTTTGCGCTGCAATAACTGTTTGGTCTAAAGCAGTTAAATCTTTTACAAATTTACCTAATACTACAAACGAAAATGCATCGGCAGGTCCTAATTGATTATCTGGTGTTCCACTTTCTATATTTTTTGCGCCAACATAAACAGAAATGTTTTCCGGATTAGCTGCCAAATTCTTCCCTAAATCTTCCACCGTTCCTTCTAATACAAGTTTAACTAAAACATCTTCAACTGTTCCATTAGTTGCCGTATGTGTTCCTTTATATGTTGCTATAATATCTAAGTAGGGATTAGTTACGTTACTTTCAAACCTAATCGAGCCTTTTGCATCAAATGTTTTAATAAATTCTAATTTAGAACCCGTTAATAACTTAAACTCTCCTTGTGCTCTTATTTCGCCATTTTTATATTCATAGTTTATATCACCAACAGATTCTACTGTTAATTTTTGATTTGTTGCTTCTGATAATATAAACACAAGTTTCGCATCTTTTAATGTTTTTACTCTAACTGAGTATTCTAATCCACTACCCTCAGCTTTTTTTAATTGCCATTGATTATTTGATTTTCCAGCTGCGAACAATTTGTTAAACTTTTCTTCTTCTTTATCTATTTTGGTGCTATCTACTATAAACTTATAATTAAAATTGTTATTTATAGTTGTGTATGTGTTTTGCTGTGGAGAAAAAACTAAATTGGTTTCTTCTAATCCAATATTCCCTAAAAATACTGCTTTATTGTTTTGATAAACAAAAGTCCACTCACCTATTGAAGATATAAATAAATCCCCATAAAAAATTGGCAATACAGTTTTAGACGCAAATGATAGCACACTTAAATTGCCATCTAATTTGGCTACAACTTTATCTAAATTAAAATTATTTAATAATATATCCCCCTTAATTTTAATATTCCCCTTTTTATTCACACCCCCATAATTACTTATATTACAATCGGCTATTTCTATTCCTTTTTCACCCAGTTTTAATGCCATATCTGCACTATAGTCTAAATTATTATTTTTTAACGTAAAAAGACCTTCATTTAATAAAATTTCTCCACTATATTTAACAGAGTTAAAAGTTCCAGAAATTTCCGCATTACTTTTTAATAATCCATTTTTAATTACAATAAATGGTAATAAATTACCAATAGTATTAAGATTAAATTTGTTTGCATTAAATTTTATACTCAGCGGTTTATCATCTAATATACGGCTTTTTACTTCCTTTGTACCTAAATATATTGGAAAATTGCCCGAAAAACTTAACGTAGGCAAAAAGCCACCATTATTCTCAAAAAATCTTAAATCGAATAAAAAATTATTATCTTTATATTCAAAATTGCTAACTAAATTACCAAGTTTTTTGGTATCATAACTTAGCTCGTTACCATTTATTGTAGCATTAATTATTGGATTTTCTAAATTACCATGTACGCTACATTCTAAGTCAAAATCTGTATTTAATTTTTTATCAAAATATCCTAAAAAATATTTTGAAAATATTTCACCATCGATATTTAAGATATTAAAATCGAGATCTAAATCCCCATTCGATTTAAGAGTTCCTTTGCAATTAAGTTCTGTTTTGCCATCATTAATTACTAAATCTTTTATCCTCAAATAATCATTTCCTAAATCAATTAATATATCGTCATTATTAGACCATATTTCATCTACATATTTAAAAGAAACATCTTCGATAACTATATTCTGAACTTCCTTGTTCATTAGCAATTTTCCACTTAAATCAGCATTAATTATTCCATTTATAGCAGCATTAGTATTAAATATCAATTTACTTTGATTAAATATCATATCAGCAGTAAAATTTTTTATCTCACTGCCGGCATAAATTCTCTTATTGTTAAGATACACACTGCCAAACAAGTTATCAAATAATAAAACTTGATTATCTCGATTAAATTTTATATTTACATTTGTTCCAGATATATATATAATTTCCCCTTTTATATAATTTACAAAATAATCTAAATCTAAATTAGTTGTAATAGAAAAATTTGATGAATCATTATATATTGTTCCCCGTCCACTTCCTAATATATCTAACTTTTCTGCACCAATAAGATTAGAAATTAATTCAAAATCATTAAACTTAAATATAAAATCTACTTTCAACTTATTTTTTATAAAATCTGGTATTGTATCCTTTTCAGTTATACGTTTATTAAGACTGGTTTTACCAATTGGGTTTATTTCATCAATTTTATCTTGTATTAAATTAACAATCGTTTCTGCTTGATAGCCTAATATATTTACAGCATGCTTTAAGGAATAATTCCCCTTAAAACTGAAATCTGCAACATCACTTAATAAACTAACATTTCTAATGGAATCGGTTCTATCTACACTAAGAGTAAAATCTGCTGGCATTAACATTTTATCTTTAAATTCCGATTCATCTAAATGTAAATTAATCTTACCAATTAGTGAGTCTAAATCAAAACTTTTACCGCTAACATTTAATTTTAAGTTAATATTGCTATTATTTGTTTGTGTAGAGTCTTTTATAAATTTTGCAATATTAAAATCATTAATATCTAAACCAAAATTATAACTTGGATTTTCCTTTTCAGTAAAGTTTAAATCACCATTAAATAACAATTTCGCATTGTTTAAATAGCCCGATAAATTAGCATTAATCTTTTTTTCATTTCCAGCAACAAATAAATCCAATGTATCAACTTTAAACCCATTAATATAATTAGTTTCATGCCCCTTAACCATTAAAGAAGCCGAAAGCTCTTCTAAACTAATACCACTTCCTTGTACATTACCCGATAAATTTAGCGCAGTATTAATTTTTGCAAATGGTTCAATATCTAAGTTATTAGTTTTAAACTGAATTTGATACAAGGGTTTAGGAGATGTAAAATCGAAATCGGTTTTAAGCTCTAAAAATCCATTATTTATGTTAGATTTTAACTGAATAGCAACCTTTTCTGTACTGCCTACATATTTTATATCTAATTTTTGAAAATTTAAATTATCGTAATTTGGTATGTTAAATTTTGGCAATAACTTTGTAATATCACTTTCAGATATATTAGAATTGGTAACATTAAAATCTACATAAATCCTGTTAATATCTAAAAGATTTTTAATATTTCCATTTGCAACAATTTTTGTATTAAGATAATTGAAATTTAATTTATTACAATCCAAGTCATTTATTTTACCAGATATTCCTAAATTCAATTCAATTTTACCAAAAAGTAAATCAAATTCTGGAATAAATGTTTTTACATCTTTAAAATCAAAATAATTAGCGTCTAAATTAATTGTAAAGTCTGCTTCATTTAATGATGCTTCAAAATTTTCTGCGAATAAATTAAAATTATCAACCTTTATATCAAACTTAACATTACTGCTATCTGTTTGGATATTAAAACCATTTACAACTATTTTCTTATCTGTAATGCCAACAATACCTTTAAAGCCATTTAAATTAAAATAATTCAAATTAGAATTAAAATTAAATTCTTTTAACTCTAAAAAATATTCATTATCACTAATGTTAATAAATGTATTTGCGTTAAAATTAAAATCATTAACAATAAAATCATCAAAATTAAAACTATCTAATTTTTCATTGTTATTTCTATTTTCAAACGACTTACGTTCAAAATACAAATTAGAGATTAATAAATTATTAACTTGAATTGAAAAAGGGAATTGAGAAGTTGTGGTATCTTCTTCGGTCGGTTTAACTAATTTTTCTATATTCCAAACATTTAACGAGTCTTGCCTTAAAAAAATTCTTGGGTTATAAATTTCAAAAGTTTTTACATCTATCCTATCAAATAACAATTGAATAGGATTAAATCTAAGATTTAATTTGCTAATAGAGGCTAAAGTATCGCCATATAAAGTTAAACTAACATCGTTTAATTTAACAGAAGTTAAAATAGAACCTTCAATAGACCCAATGGATAATTTTCCATATAAAGCGTCATTAACTGCTAAAATAACTTGTTCTTTTAATAAGTTTCTAAAAGTTTTTGTTTGAGTAAACCCAAAAAGTAAAAGCAAAAGTATCGATAACCCTATAAAAAAAAGGATAAAAATGTTTATTACTTTTCTAAAAACCGAGCTCTCGGCACTTGCTTTTATTTTACTCAATTTTTAAATCTATCTAAAATTGTTTGAATTATATTCGTAGTAGATTGATTTGTAACAAAATTAATAGTTTTAACAACGCCACCATTTTTTTCTACTGTCTCACGTCCAACAATTTTATCAATAGCCCAATCTGCTCCTTTTACTAATACATCGGGTATTAAGTAATCTATTATCTCAGCGGGAGTGTCTTCATCAAAAAACACTACATAATCAACAGCTTTAAGATTACTTAAAATAAATGCTCTTTCATCTTGTTTAACAACTGGTCTTAATTCTCCTTTAATACGCTTTATAGAAGAATCTGAATTTAGCCCTACAACTAAAACATCGCCAGCAGCTTTTGCTTTATTTAAGTAATCTACGTGCCCCGCATGTAATATATCAAAACATCCATTTGTAAAAACTATTTTTTTACCTTCTTTCTTTAATTCCAACCTTATTTTTAACATTTCTTCTTTGGTTAAAATATTATTGCTCATAAAATATCCGCTTTAACTGTTTCGAATAATTTATCTAATTCAATAGGTACTATTCCAACTTCTTCACAAACTAACCCGCCTGCATAATTAGCTAAATAAGCAGCTTCGTAAATTTCTGCTCCTGCTACTAAAGCAACTGTTAAGGTAGAAATAACCGTATCACCTGCACCAGAAACATCTCTCACCTTTCTTGCTTTTGTTGGCGTTTGTTTTGGTTCTTTCCCTTTTTCAAAAAGTATACTTCCACCTTCCCCTAATGTAATTAAAATATATTTAGCATTCAACTTATCTAATAAAAAATAACCTACATTTAATAATTCGTCTTTATTGCTTATTGGCATTCCCGTTGCATCTATGGCTTCTTTTCTATTTGGCTTAAAAACTGTAACATCTTTATACTCAAAAAAATTATTAAACTTTGGGTCTACTGTAATTATTTTGTTTTTATCATTTGCTATTTTTATAATTTCCTTAATTAAATTATTTGTTAGTACCCCTTTGTTATAGTCCTCTATTATTACACCATCTAAATTTACAATTTCATCACTAAAAAAATTTAATATTTTTTCTTCTGTTTCTTTAGCTATATATTTCTTGCTTTCCCTATCAATCCTAACTATATGTTGCGTTCCTGCTATTACTCTTGTTTTTATAGTTGTTGGTCTTGTATCATCTACAATTATACCCTTACTATTAATGCCAGATTGATGCAACAACTCCTTAAAAATCTCTTTATTACTATCATTACCAACTATACCAATTGGAATTGGGATTGACCCAAGTTTTGCAATATTAAGGGCAACATTTGCAGCCCCACCAAATCTATAAAACTCGTTATCTAATTCTAAAACGGGCACTGGTGCTTCGGGTGAAATACGCTTCACATCCCCCCAAAAATAGCAATCCAACATCATATCCCCTATTACAGCAATCTTTTTATTCTTAAAGCTCTTTTTTAATTCTTCTAATCTAGTTAAATTAAACTTATGCATTATTTTTTTAATCTCCAGTTTGATAATTCATTTGTAATTAATATTTTATATAATCCGCTTTTTGTTCCAATCCACATATTTTGTCCATCAAAGCAAAAACTTGTTACGTTAGCTGGTATCTGTTCTTCTGATATTGTAATTATTTTATTATCTAACCTATTAATTAGTGCAACACCTCTACCATATTGCTCTTTATTATCTTTACTAAACTGATATAATGCTACCCATATAAAGTTACCGGTTCTTGCTAATGCAGATACTCCATTACCCCTTAATCCGGTCTCGGTATCAAATCTTAGCCAACTATTGCGTTGGTCATACCTAAAAAGCCCACCCAAATTAAAATTTGGTCTATCGGGAGTAATAAATTCATCTAAGCCTATCCAAACAAAATTTCTTTCAGTTAAAATTTTTGCTACAGATACTTCCTCACCACGTCCATTAAAATAATTCAATCTATTATCAAAAAACTGTAACGCACCTTCACTCTTTAAATCTAAATTTTTATTATATCTAAATAAACCGGCTTCGGTGCCAAACCATACTGTGTTTTTATCTTCTACACTTATTGCTTTAATAGAGTTAGTTTTAGCTACATTATCAACTGTTAAATCATAATCTGTAAACTTTCTAGATGCAATTTCATACTTAGTAAGATACATAAATCGACCAATCCAAATAACGTTATTATATCTATCGTAAGTAATATCTCTAATCCAGTTGCTTAATTGGCCACCAACACCAAATTTTCTTCTTGTCCATTGATTTCTTTTTATATCATAAATGAATAAACCATCAGATGAACCAGCAAAAACAAATTCATCTGTTGCCTCTATGCTAAAGAAAAAATCGTATGCTAAATTCCCCTCAGATGTAGAAAAGTGTTCCCACTCGTCTTTTTCTAAAGAATATTTATAAAGTCCACTTCCTTCAGTTGCAATCCACAAATCAGTCTTATTTTTTGCAATTGCATTTATAACTGCCCCATTAATATATTTCTTTATATCAACGGGTAAATTACCAAAAATATCTGTAACAGATAAAACACAAATCAATATAATGTATAAAAATTTTATCATTTTAGTAGCAAAAGTTTGTAATTTAAAATTTAATTTCCCATTCTTCTTCAAAACCTTTAACCAAGCAGGTAGTTAAATAATCATAATTTGTTTTTTCATTGGTTACAGTTTCAATTTCTGTAGTTCTAGAAAAAAATTCATTTTTAATTTGCTTATAATTATACTCTGTTAAGTTATTTAAGTAATCTATTAAATTACGATGATAACTACCACATAAAATAGAGCCATGCTGTAACAAATAATTCCCCATTTTCCTTTGAGCGCTACCTATAATTTTTTTCCCCTTAAATTTAACTTCACTTTTAGCAGTGCTTGCAAAACAAACCATCCCTTCTGGCTTTTTATAAAGGTTAGAAAAATTAGGTTGAACATTTTCTAGTTCTGCATCAACAAAAACAGGATTATATTTAATTAAACCTTTAATTAATGCCTTAGATACTTTAGAATACACAGAGCGAGCAGTAAAATTTTCTGATATTGGAATAACAACACTGTAAGTTATTTCTTCAGCATGTAAAATTGCCCTGCCTCCGGTTGGGCGCCTAACAATATCAATATTATCTTCTTTTGCTTTGTGTTTATTTATTTCTTCTATATTTTGACTGTAACCTAAAGAAATGCAATAAGGAAGCCATCTGTAAATTCTAAAATATGCCTCATCAGATTTACAGTTTTCTACTAAACTTAAATCATAATTCATATTATAAACACCGGTGTTTTCACCGGTATTTATAAAATTCCATTTCATGCTCTAAATCCTGCTCTTGTGCTATTTTCAAAAAACGATAATATTTCTTTGGCTGCCCAATTATCCCCTAATTCTTCCTTTACCTTAAGTTTTGCTTGAGAATAGCTTAGCTTGGATAAATACATGATATAATAAACATTTTTAATGTCTTGAATTTTCTCTGCAGAAAATCCGCGTCTCTTTAATCCAATTAAATTAAGTCCATTATATTTAATTGGCTCTCCTGCTGCCATTACAAAAGGAGGAATATCTACAGTAACACGGAAACCTCCTCCAATCATAGCATGTTTGCCAATTTTGCAAAATTGGTGCACCGGTGTAACTCCACCTATAATTACCCAATCTTCAATAGTAACATGCCCTGCTAACTGAACTGCATTTGCTAATATACAATTATCTCCAACAGTTGTATCGTGCGCAACATGGCTATAAGCCATAAGTAAACAGTTTTTCCCAATTTTAGAAAATCCCGTCTCGGCTGTTCCTCTGTGGCATGTAACATATTCTCTTATTACCGTATTATCGTCTATATAAAAATAGGTTTTTTCGTTATTATACTTTAAATCTTGTGGCACATTTGCTATTGATGCAGCTTGAAAAATTTTTACATTTTTACCTATGCGCGCACCATTATAAATGCATGCATGGCTACTAATTATTGTTCCGTCTCCAATTTCTACATCGCCTTCTACTATTGCATAAGGTCCTATTTCAACATCTTCCCCTAATTTAGCATCAGGGTGAACAATTGCGGTAGGATGGATTTTTGTCATATTTTTATCACCTATTTAGTAGTTTCTTCTCTATCTACAATTGCTGCCATTAATTCAGCTTCTGTTACTAAATTATTATCAACATAGGCTTTACCTTTTATGGTTACCGTATTCATTCTTTTAGAAACTAATTCAGCTTCTAAAATTAATTGGTCACCTGGTACTACTTGTTTTCTAAATTTAACATCACTAATTTTCATAAATAATACAAGTTTTTTCTCCGGCTCTGGAATAGCATTTAGCAATAATATGCCTCCCGTTTGTGCTAACGCCTCTACAATTAACACACCTGGCATTATTGGCCTTCCTGGAAAGTGACCTTGGAAAAAGAGTTCATTCATTGTAACAGATTTTACACCAACAATCTTTTTATCAAGCTCTAAGTGTATAATTTTATCAACTAACAAAAATGGATATCTATGTGGCAATATTTTTTGAATTGCTACTGTATCAAATACAACGCCTTCTTTTTTTACGTGTTGATATTTTTTCTCTAACTTCTTTTGCTGGAATAACTTACGGATTTTTTTTGCAAATTCTACATTAGATTTATGACCCGGCCTTGCAGCTAAAATTTGTGCTTTAATTGGGTATCCTATTAATGCCAAATCTCCCATCAAATCCAATAATTTGTGTCTAACAGGTTCATTCTTAAATCTTATAGTTTTATCATTTAAATAACCTGTAGCACCAACTGTCATTTCTCCAACTAAACCAAGCTTTTTTCTTAATTCTTCTAATTCAGCTTGTTTAACGTCACGGTCTACTATCACTACGGCATTATCTAAGTTACCCCCTTTTATTAATCCCGCATCAGCAAGTTTTTCAACTTCACTTAAAAAGCAGAATGTTCTAGCAGGAGCAAATTCTGTTACAAATTCATCTAAACTAAATAACCCGCTATGCTGGCTTCCTAAAGCTGGATTTTGGTAATCCACCATTACCGTTAATCTATATCCATCTAATGGTAATGCAACAATATCTACATGATTTTCTTCATCGTGATACATTACAGTATCATCAATTATAATATAATCTTTTGGTGCATTTTGTTCTACAAAACCAGCTTCTTGTAGTTTTTTTACAAATGGTAATGCACTTCCATCACCAATTGGCGGCTCAATTCCATCCATTTCAATTATTAAATTATCTATTTGTAAACCGTGCACTGCAGCAAGCACATGCTCTACAGTATGCACTCTTACATCTGCTATTCCTAAGGTTGTTCCGCGAGAAATATCTACAACATAATCTGCATTTGCTGGAATTTCTACAGTACCACCTAAATCCACACGTAAAAATCTAACGCCATAGTTTACTGGTGCAGGCTTAAATTTCATTGTGCAACTTGTACCAGTATGTAAGCCATATCCAGATAGTGTAACTTCTTTAGCAATAGTACGCTGCATTTCTAACATCTATTAATTCTCCGTTTTTTTGTTTAAATTTATTTTATTTTCCAGTTCCGTAATTTTATTTTCAAGCTGTTTTATTCTATCAGCATATCCCGGTAAATTTCTTATGTGAGATTCTAACTTTAACGTGGTCTTTATTTCTTTTGCCGGTGAACCAAAATATGTACCCGGTTTAGTTATGGATTTAGACACACCACTTTGTGCACCTACAAACACATTATCTGTAATCTCACTGTGCCCTACTATACCAACTTGGCCTGCAAAAACACAATTTTTACCAATTTTTGTGCTGCCCGCTATACCTGTTTGTGCAGACATAACTGTGTTTTCTCCAACCACAACGTTATGTGCAATTTGCACTAAATTATCTATTTTGCACCCCTTTTTTATTTTAGTTGAACCAAATGCAGCTCTATCTACAGATACATTGCTCCCTATTTCAACATCATCTTCTATTACCACATTACCTATTTGTGGAATTTTTATATAATTCCCATCCGTATCTTGAGAGTAACCAAAACCATCAGAACCTATTACTGTTCCACTATGGATTATTACTCTATCTCCAATTACACAATTTTCTCTAATTGTAACATTTGGAAAAATTAAACAATCACTCCCTATTATTACATTTGCCATTATAACTGTGTTATGATAAATCTTACTATTTTTACCAATTTTTGCGCCACTCTCAACTACAACATTTTTGCCAAGTGCAACATTTTCTCCAAGAATTACATCATTGCCACAATAAGCAGTTTTATCAATACCACTTAAATTAAATTCGGGCTTAAAATATGTATTGATAATTAAATTTAAAGCTAAATTAGGATTTGGAACAACAATATAATTTAAATCTTCTCTTTTTCTTTCCAAATCTGGCTTAACTAAAATAACTTTTGCTTTTGTTGTAGATAAATATTTTTCATACTGGGGTAAGTATAAAAACGAGATATCTTTTTCGGTTGCTTCTTCTAATTTAGCAACATTACAAAAAGTTTCCTCTTCGTTACCAAATAAAACGCCGCCTGTTAACAAGGCGGCTTCTTTTAACGTAATTTCCATATTTATTTTATTTTAATTTTTCTAAAACTATATTGGTTAAATCATATTCGGGTTTTGCAAAAAGAAAAATAATATCCCCACTTCTATCAAAAATAAGATCTAGCTCTTTTTCTTTTGCAACTTCTTGAATTGCATTAAAAATTCTATTTTGAACAGGTTTCATCAACTCTTCTTGTTTCTTAAAAAGCTCGCCATTTACTCCAAATTTTTTCTGTTTATATTCTACAATTTGCTTATCTAAATTTATTATCTCTTTTTCGTAATCTGTTCGGGTTTGTTCACTCATTATTAATTTTCTTTTTTCAAAATCCTCTTTTTTATCTTTTAATTGTTGCTCAAGCTTTCTCAACTCTTCGTTCCATTCTGCTATTGTTGCATCCAATTTTGTTTTTGCATCAACAGCATCGGGCATCTTCTTTAAAATTGTATCACTATCCACAAATCCAATTTTAAGCTGTCCATTTGCAGAAATTGCAACAAATAAAATTAAAAAAGTTAATATGATTTTTATTTTCATCTTTTACCTTTTATTTCATAGTCTTTAAAACATCAAGCACCTTAAAGGTAATATCATATTCTGGTTCACCATATAATAAAATTACTTCACCAGCTTTATTAAATACAAAAGTGTAACCTAAATCTTTTGCAACTTTTTCTATTGCCTCACGAATCTTTTGATTTATTGGCGCAAAAAGTTCTTCTTGCTTTTTTGCTATTTCTCCATTATTACCAAACTTAGCTTCTTGAAAATTTCTTATATCTTGTTCTTTTTGAATTAATTTTTGTTGTGCTTCTTGTTTTTGAGCATCTTTCATTGTATTTAATTTTTTCTGAATATCACTATAATCATTTTGTAATGAAACATACATACTATCTAAAGCTTTTCTATATGCGGAAGCAATAGCTTCTAAATCACTTTTTGCCTTAATAGCTAATGAATATTGTGCTAAGATTGCATCAGTATCTACGTACCCTGTTTTTTGAACTTTAACTGTTTCTGTTGTTTGAGCAAATAACATAGAAACAGACACTAAAAAGAACATTACTATTAATAGTTTTTTCACATTTACCTCACTTAATTTATTATATAATTTATTAAAAACCTTTTCCAAATTGGAAGTGGAATAACCACTCAGGATTTCGACCGTCAACTGATTTTCTATCAAATCCATATCCAAAGTCAAACCCTATTAAGCCAATTGGATTTATCAATAATCTTGCACCAAAGCCAACAGATCTTTTTAAATCATAAAAATCAAAATCTGAAGCATTTTTAAATGTATTACCAGCCTCTGCAAAAGCTAATAAATAAATTGGTATTGGTTCTAAAGCTAATGCACCACGTAATTCTAATGTGTATTTTGCTTTTAACCGTCCACCAATTATATTACCGTCAGAGTTAATTGGTCCTACTGTTCTATCTTCATATCCGCGTAATGGGGTTGTGGCTATTATTAATCCATTACCACCCATAAAGAAAAATTCAAATGGTTGAATTGATGTGCCAGGCACTATTTCATTTAAGTATCCTAAATCTATACCTGTATATAATGTTACACGATTAGTATTAAATAACCTTCTGTACCAATCTGTCGAAAATTCTAATTTATAGTAATCTACATCACCTGGTAGTAATAAACCGCCAGAAACTTCACCATTTAAGGAAAACTTAGAACCTCTAGATGGGAAAATTGGGTTATCAATATCCGAACGAGAAATACCTAAGCCTACTGTATATTGGCGTGTTAATCCTTCATTATAGTAACCACGCCCATCAATTACATCATTATATTGGAACTTAAATGTACCTAATACATAAAAATAATTATCGGGCCAAGTTAACCGCCTACCAACTTTAATAGAACCACCCGATTGCCTTAAATCGTAAATATATTTTTGCCTTGTATCAAATACCTCAAATCCAACTAACGTTGGTGTATCCATAAACCATGGTTCAGTAAAACCAAGTGTAAATGTTCTAAAATAATTACCAACACCAAATTGCCAATTAAAATTTAATATTTGACCCGCACCCATTTGAAATGGAGCTTCTGCAGAAAAGTTGGTTAATGTAACACCTAATGCACCACTAAATCCATAACTTCCACTATATCCTACAGAGGCATTTAAATAATCGCTGGATTTTTCTTCAACCTTTAATATTAAATTAACTGTACTATCAGAAGTAGGTCTGTAATCAATTCCCTCTTGATATAATTTTTCAACATTAAAATATTGTAAATTGGCTAATTGTTGTATACTTCTAAAAATATTATTTCTGCTAAAATAATCACCCGGTAGTACAAAAAGCTCACGTCTAATAACTTTATCCATGGTTTTTGTATTTCCGGTTATTTCTACTTTATTTATCTTAAACCTGTTATTTTCATTAATTTTGATAATTATATTTAACGAGTCTGCTGCAACCTTTTCTTCTTTAAGTTCTAAATTAAATCCTAAATAGCCATTATCTTGATACAACGAAGAAACGTCTGTTTGTTTATCGTTAAAATATAAGTTCTTTTGAAATTTTTCAAAATCATAAACATCACCTTTGGCAATATCAAGTCTTTCTGTTAAAACTTCATCAGAATAAACTGTATTTCCTTGCCAAATAATATCCTTAATTTTGTATTGTTGCCCCTCATTTACTGTAATTTCTATATCAACACGCTTTTTGTTTGGCAATAATATCAAAGTATCTTTAAGAATTTCAAAATCCCTAAATCCATTCTTTTTGTAAAACTTTTCTAGCAGTTCTTTATCTTTTTTATATTCGTCTTTATTAAACTTGCCAGAGCGCCAAAACTTCCACCATACTGCTTCGTTGGTCTCTTCAAATTCACCTTTAAGTTTACTACTTGTAAAAGCTTTATTCCCAACAAATCTTATTTCATTAACTTTAACAACCTCACCTTCATTTATATCATAAACAAGCAAAATGCGTTCTTTCATCTTACCAAGAACATCCGTTTTGCTGTTTTGGTCATATTCGTAATCAGTTTCGAATGTATTTTTGCTATTTGTTAAATCTTCCCAAGTTACTTTTATTGCTTTTTTAAGCGTATCGGCTTTTAAAAACTTATATTGTACTGGGGTTACTTCAGCATTTAAAAAACCTTCTTTAGCATAAAGGTCTAATATTTTTTTTCTTACTCTAAAAATTTCTTGTTTCTTTAAAGTTTGACCTTTAACTAAATTGATTTTAGCATTTATTTCATCCTCATCTACCTCATCATTCCCTACTATATATACTTTATCAGCTAATCGCGGATATTCAGTAACTTTTATAACAAGAAACACACCGTCATTTATTTGTTTTGCAACCTCAATCGAAACATCAGAAAAAATGTTTAAATTCCATAATCTTTTTATGGCATTAACAGTTTCGTCTCCGGGTATGTTAATTTCGTCATTTACCTTTAATCCACTATTTGCAATAATTATAGCTGCATCTGTGTTTTTGTTCCCTTCTACACTGATACCTAAAATTTGATAATGTTCTCTCCCTTGAGAAAAAATCGTTGTTGATATAAATAACAACAATATAAAACTAAATGTCGGTAGCTTGTAAAATATTCTTTTTTGCATTAATGTTCTTATTATTTTTTGAAATTTGTTCACTAACAAGTCCAAATCTTCGCTCTCTTAGTTGATAATCTTGTATTGCTTCTATTAAACTTTTATAATTAAAATCGGGCCATAATGTTTTTGTAACAAATATTTCTGCATATGCAATTTGCCATAACAAAAAATTACTAACCCTCATTTCCCCACCACTGCGTATCATTAAGTCTGGGTCAGGCATATCTTTTGTATACAAAAAATTAGATATTAATTCTTCATTAATATCTTCACTTTTTAATTTCCCTTCTTCTACACTTTTAGCAATATCTATTATTGCCTGTTTTAATTCTGTCCTTCCACTATAACTAAGTGCAAGGTTTAATGTCATCCTTGTATTTTTGCTTGTTTTTTTTATACTTTCTCTAAGTTCTTTTTGCACTATATTTGGTAATAAATTTAATTCACCAATAGCAGTAAGTCTTATATTATTTTCATGTAAGGAATCAGTTTCGCTATGTAAGCTTCTAACTATTAATCGCATTAACGTTGTAACTTCGTCTTGTGGTCTTTTCCAATTTTCGGTAGAAAATGTATATAAGGTAAGATATTGAACACCAAATTGTGCACACGTTTCAACAATCTCTCTTACTACTTCTACACCCTTTTTATGACCAGCAACACGAGGTAATCCACGCTGCTTAGCCCATCTCCCATTTCCATCCATTATTATGGCTATGTGAGTTGGAATATTCCCTTTTTCTTTAACCTTTTCTATTTCTTCTATTGATTTTTCGGTTAAATACTTTTTCAAAACTTTTTCTCTTAAAATTTAAAATTAACTTACCAAAATAAAGTAAAGTGATTAAAATGTCAAGATTTGCAAAATTTTAACACTATTTACTTATTCTTTTTCTTTAACATCCTTTTTTTAATTTTGTGCCCACTTTTTATTTTTTTTTAACCTTAATGAACATTTTTTTTATCAAAATAGTTAATAACTAAAAAGAGCTTAAAATGAATAAACACAAAACACCAAATAGATTAATCCACGAAAAAAGCCCTTACCTTTTACAACACGCTTATAATCCTGTTAATTGGTACGCATGGGGTGGCGAAGCATTTGAGATTGCTAAAAAACAAAACAAACCAATTTTCTTATCAATTGGTTATTCCACTTGTCATTGGTGCCATGTTATGGCTCACGAGTCTTTTGAAAACGAAATAATCGCAGATTATTTGAATGAACATTTTATTTCTATTAAATTAGATAGAGAAGAATATCCCGAAATTGATAATATTTACATGCATGCTTGCCAAATGATTAATGGCTCTGGCGGTTGGCCTCTTACTGTATTTATGGATTACTCTCAAAAACCTTTTTTTGTTAATACTTATTTCCCCCCAGAAGATAGATACGGGAGAATTGGTTTTCTTACATTGTTAAAAAGAATTAACCAAATTTGGCTAAACGAACCAGATAAAATTAATTTAAGCATAAACTCTATTGCAGAATCTATAAATTTTAATAACCCCAAAAGCGAACAAATAAATTTTAGTGAAAAAACCGTTCATAGTCTATATAACTCTTTATTAAATTTTTTTGATAAAAACTATGGTGGCTTTGGTAATGCACCTAAATTTCCCACACCTCAAAATTTCCTCTTCCTATTAGATTATGCATTGTTTTATAATTCTAACACTGCCTTAGATATGGTAGAAAAATCTTTATTTAATATGCGCTTAGGAGGAATTTTTGACCAAGTGGGTTTCGGTTTCCATAGATACTCTACAGATAAGTTTTGGCTTTTACCACACTTTGAAAAAATGCTTTACGACCAAGCTGGATTATTAATTGCTTATTCTAAAACTTATAAAATTACTAAAAACATTTTTTATAAAAATACTGCTTACGAAATAATAAAATTCTTACAACAAGAACTGCTTTCTACTGAAAATGCATTTTACTCTGCTATTGATGCCGATAGCGAAAATGAAGAAGGGAAATTTTACGTTTGGAGCTATGATGAATTAAAGAATATTATACCAAATAATCATTTTGATGAATTTTGCAATTACTACAACATTTATCCAGATGGGAACTACAAAGAAGAAAGCACTAAAGAAAAAACGGGAAAGAATATACTACACATTACAAACTATAATGCAGAGCTTTCCAAAAAATTTGCCCCCTATTTACATAAGCTTTACGAAATTAGAAAAACAAGAGTTCATCCAATAATAGATAAAAAAATATTAACTGATTGGAACTCGTTAATAATTTGGGCTTTATCAGAAGCATCTATAATTTTTGAAGATGAGGATTTAATTAAATTATCAGAAAGTACTTTTAATTTTATTAAAGAACATTTATTATTAGAAAACTACACGCTATTACATAGATATATTGATGGCGAAGCTGGTTTAGATTCTACAGCAGATGACTATGCTTTTTTAATTCGTGCCTTACTTTCACTCTTTAAGGCTTCACATAAAATTGAATACTTAGAGTTTGCTATTAAGTTAAATGATTCTTTTATTCAAAAATATTGGGATGAGGATAATTTTGGTTTCTATTTCTCTCCAGTTGATGGACAAAAATTAATTTCCCGCAGTAAACAATTATTTGATAATGCTATTCCTTCTGCTAATTCTGTTGCTGCTTTAAATTTAATAGAGCTTTATTCACTTACAGGTGATAATAAATATTACGATTATTTTGAAAAGATATTAAAGTGTTACGATAAAAACTTATTAAATTACACTCGCTCTCTTAGCATGATTATAAATGCATTTGCCAAATTTAATAAAGGTTACACAGAAGTAATAATTTTAGAAAATAATAATCCAATTAAAGCAAAAGAATTTTTATCGTATGTAAATAAAAACATTAATACCCCTTTTACTTTAATGTACATTAACAAAAATAATTTTGAACAATATATAAAACTAAATAACTCTTTGGTAAACTACCAAAGTTATAAAGATGATGCATATATTTTTATTTGTAAAAATGGCAATTGCCACTTACCAACAAATAATATGGATACTTTAAGTAGTTTTTTTAATTAACTAATTTTTTTATTTTTGCTTCATTAATAAATAAATTTTCAGATATAACATGGCAAAATTTTTTAAATTTACTTTTAGTTTATTATTTATTATTTTAATAAATTTGATAGCTCAAGAAAAAAACCAAATAAATGGCGTAAATAATATAGATATTAATTCCCTAATTAATACAGTAAGCTATTTTGCTTCTCCAACATTAGAAGGGAGAATGGCTGCTAGCCCAGGATATTTTTTAGCAGCTGAATATGCAGCTAATTGGTTTAAAAAATATGGTATTTTACCTGCTAATAATAATTCATATTTTCAAAAATTTTATGTAGAATATAACGAAATTAAAGAACCAATTTTGTTAAAATTAATCGATAATGAAAAGTCCAAAGAATATAAATTAGGCAAAGATTTTGTTTTTAGAGGCTTTACTGGTAGCGGTAATGTTACTGCTCAAGTGGTCTTTTGTGGATATGGCATTAGTCAACCCGAACTAGGATATGATGACTACGAAGGTGTTGATGTAAAAGATAAAATTGTAATGGTATTTAAATATCATCCTAAATGGAGTTTAGAAGCTGGCAAATTTATTAATGGAAATCCACGAGAAAAAGCAGCAATTGCATTTAATCACGGTGCAAAAGCAATTCTTTTTGTATCTTTCCCCAACGATCCTGAACCTCAAAAACCAATTGGTAGCGTAATTAGTGGAAGTGGAGAACAAAACGAAAATTTTCCAGAATTACATATAGATTTACCAGTTGCTAATGACTTTTTTGTTGGCTCTGGCTTTACGCTTAAAGAATTACAAACTAAAATTGATTCATTAAAAAAACCTTTTTCAGTAAATCTAAAAAAATTTGCTAATGTAATTGTTAATGCTAAGTATCAAAAAGAAAAGGAAACAGTTAACATAATTGGCTACATTCCCGGAACAGATGAAAAACTAAAGGATGAATATATTGTTTTAGGTGCACATTTAGACCATGTTGGCAAACAAGGCGATACTTTATACTTCCCTGGTGCAAACGATAACGCAAGTGGTAGCGCTGCAGTTTTAGAAGTTTCAAAAGCATTTAGTTTATCTGGCATTAAACCCAAAAGAACATTAATTTTTATTTTATTTTCTAACGAAGAAAGCGGTTTGCAAGGTGCAGATTTTTACGTAAATAATCCTTTATTTCCATTAGATAAAACAGTTGCTATGTTAAACATGGATTGTGTCGGCTATGGGGATAGTATTCAATTAGGCAGTGGAAAAACTAGCCCAATTTTATGGGATTTAGCTAAAAATATTGATAGCAAAACTGATAATTTAACTATTAACCAAACTTGGGGTGGTGGTGGAGCAGATGCTTCTCCTTTCCATCAAAAAGGAATTCCTACTTTATACTTTGTAACTACAAATAGCTATAAACATTTACACTTACCAAGTGATAAACCAGAAACTTTAAATCGTGATTTATATTTTAAAATAACTAAATTAGCATACTTAACAATGTACCAAGTAGGAATGGGGAATTACCAAAAAGAATTAATAAAATAATCTATTTTTGATGACGTTCATATAATCTATTAGCTATATCATTTAATTCTATTCCTTTTTCTACTAGCATTACAAATAAATGATATATCAAATCGCTTGTTTCATTTATTAATTCTTCTTTGTCATTATTTTTTGCAGCAATAACCGTTTCTATTGCTTCTTCTCCAACTTTTTGTATAATTCTGTTTTCGCCTTTCAAAAAAAGTTTTGTTGTATAGGAGTTTTCTGGTAATTTCTCTTTTCTTTCTTTAATTAAATTAAATAAATAATCTAAAAAATAAAATTTATTATTGCTTAAACCAAAGCAGCTGTAATTACCCGTGTGGCAAATATTCCCTTTGGGTTCTGCATAAATTAGTAATGTGTCATTATCACAATCTGTAACTATTTTTTTTACAATTAAAAAATTTCCAGAGGTTTCTCCCTTTGTCCAAATTTTGTTTTTTGTTCTACTATAAAAAGTAACTTTTCCCGTTTTATTTGTTATATCTAAAGCTTCTTCATTCATAAATCCTAACATCAACACTAAATTTGTAAAAACATCTATAATTATAGCTGGTATTAATCCACTCATTTTTTCAAAATTTAAAATTTCTAAATTCATAATCTAACCTCTATTCCTTTTTCTTTTAAGTATATTTTTAAGTCACTAATTTTTAAAATATCAAAATGAAATAACCCAGCAGCTAAACAAGCAGTAACGTTAGTTTTTACAAAAGCATTATAAAAATCTTCTTGTTTACCCGCACCTCCACTTGCAATAATAGGAACATTTACTAAGCTTGTTACACTTTTTAATAAATTTAAATCATAACCATCTTTGGTACCATCTTTATCCATAGAAGTTAACAAAATTTCTCCAGCACCAAGCTCAACAACTCTTTTATACCACTCAAAAGCTTCTATATTTGTTTTTTCTTTGCCCCCTTTTATGTATACATAATAACTTTCCCCCTCTTTTTTAACATCAATTGCTGCCACCACTGCTTGACTGCCAAATCGCTTTGCAGCTTCAGTTATCAATTTTGGATTTTTTACAATCGCGCTATTTAGCGATACTTTATCCGCTCCCGCCATCAGTAAATTTTCTATATCCTGTAAAGTACTTATTCCACCACCTATTGTATAAGGTATACGAATTACTTTCCCCACTTCTTCCGCAAGTTTAATTATTGTTTTTCTTCTTTCTTCTGTTGCGGTAATATCTAAAAAAACTAACTCATCTGCACTATCTTCATAGTACTTTTTTGCTAATTCTACAGCATCACCCGCATCTCTTAAATTTATAAAATTAGTACCTTTTACAACTTTCCCATCTTTTACATCTAAACATGGAATTATTCTTTTTTTAAGCAAATCGTTTTAACTCCTCTATTTTTATTTTATTTTCGTAAATAGCTTTGCCAACTACTGCTTCTTTTATCCCAATATTTTTTAATTCCTCTAAATCTTGAACTGTAGTTATTCCACCCGAAGCAATTAAATTTATATTTGGAAATTTATTTAATAATTTTTTATATACTTCAATACTTGGTCCTTTTAGCATTCCATCTTTGGATATATCCGTACATAAAATTGATTTTAAATTTAAATTTTGGCAATAATTAATATGTTCTTCAATTGTTATATTACTTAATTCTTGCCATCCTTTTATTGCTATTTTTTCATCTTCAAAATCTGCAGCAATTATAATTTTATCACTTGGTATTTTTTTAAGTATCTTATTCAATTCCTCTTTATTAGTTATAGAAATTGAACCAATAATTAAAAAATCTACACCACAATTAATTAATAGTTCAGCAACAGCTAAATTTTTTATGCCACCACCTACTTGCAAGTTTAATTTTGTTTTGGATTTAATAATTTCAATAGTTTTTACAATATTCAGCGCTCCTGTTACAGAGGCAGCTAAATCTACAATATGTATTTTATTAAAACCTGCATCTTCATAAATTATTGCATAATCTAAAGGTGTTCCTAAATATTCCATTCGTTTATCAAAATCCCCTTTTGTTAAACGAACTACTTTACCTTCGTAAATATCTATTGCTGGTATCACTTTCATAAGCTAAAAAAATTCTCCAATATTTTTATTCCATTTTTTCCCGATTTTTCAGGATGAAATTGCACTCCCCAAAAATTATCTTTATTTATTACTACAGAAAAATCTACTCCATAATTTGTTACCGCAATTGTATATTTATTAATAGGCGCATAATATGAATTAGCAAAATAAAAATCGCTACCACTATTAACGCCTTTTAATAATCTGTTTTCACTAATTATTTTTATATCATTCCACCCCATATGAGGAATAATTAAATTTTTATCATTAAATTTAACAGTTTTAACATTAATTATTCCTAAGCATTCTGTCTCGCCTTCTTCACTGCTGTCAGTTAATAATTGTAATCCTAAACATATACCTAATAATGGAGTTTTTAAATTTTTAATAAAATCAACTAAATTTAACTCCTTAAGCTTATTCATTGCATAATTTGCCTCTCCAACACCAGGTAATAAAATCTTATTGCAAGTTGATAATTCTTTTATGTTATTAGATAAAGTATAATTAATCTTCATTTGATCAATCACATTAATAATAGATTTAATATTTCCACTTCCATAGTCTATAATCCCAATCATAAAACACCTTTTGTAGTTGGTAATATATTTGCTGCACGCTCATCAAACCTTAGTGCTTCATTTAATGCCTTTGCAAAAGCCTTAAAAATACTTTCAATTTTGTGATGGTCATTTTTACCTTTACATTTAATATAAATATTTGCTTGTAAGCCGGCAGCAAGCGACTTAAAGAATTCTTCTGTTAATTCTGTTGGAAATTTACCCACAACTGAATTTTTAAATTTACACTTAAAATTTAAATATGCTCTACCACCTAAATCAATTGCCACTTTAGCAATACTATCATCCATTGGTAGTAAAAAGCCATATCTTTTTATTCCAATTTTATTTCCTAATGCTTTAAGTATTGTTTCACCAAGTGCAAGTCCTGTATCTTCAACAGTATGATGATTATCTACTTCTAAATCTCCTTTTGCATTTATAGTAAGGTCTATATTTCCATGCCTCGCAATTTGATTTAGCATATGGTCAAAAAAACCTATTCCAGTATTAATATCACTTTTACCGCTTCCATCTAAATTAACTTTAACATAAATCTTTGTTTCTTTAGTATTTCGGGTTACTTCTGCAATTCTATTAAATTCATTAATACTCTTTAAAGCATCTTCTAATGTTTCGTAATAATTATTTAGTAAAGTATACTTCTTTTCAGCAGATAAAATAATTTTATAATCAGCAGTTTCACCATCAATTAAATTAATCCCCTCTGATTGATATACTTTCCTCATAACATAAGGAATATTTTCTAAGTTGGTTAATATTTTTATCCCTTTTTTATAAAGCTCTTTTACTAAACAAATTACATTGTTGCAATTGCTCGCTTCTAAATTTAATATTAATTCATCAATAAAAATATTCATAATAATTCCTTTAATGTACTAATAAATAATTTATTTTGTTCACTAGTTCCAACAGAAACACGCAAACAACCCTCTAAATTAACTTGGGTGCTTCTATCTCTTATTATAATATTTTTTTGTGCTAACTTTTTATAAACCTCTTTTGGATTTTCTACCTTAAACAAAATAAAATTACTTTCAGAGTTATAAACCTTTATTACTTTATTTATTTTGCACAATTCATTATATAAATATTCTCTTTCATTTTTAATTATTTCTATTATTTTATAATAATTATTTATTTTATCTAAAGCTTGTAATATTATACTTTCTGTAAGTTTATTAATACTGTAAGGTGCTTTAACCTTAAATAGTAATTCAATAATTTGTTTATCAGCTACAGCATATCCACACCTTGCACCAGCCAAACCCCACGCTTTAGAAAATGTTCGTAAAAATATAATATTACTATACTTATTAAGTAAGCTTAAAGAATCATTTTTATTCGAAAAATCTATATAAGCTTCATCAATAACTATTATAATATCTTTTAACTTCGCTATTTGTTCTATAGTATTATAGTTTAATAAATTACCAGTAGGATTATTTGGTGAACATAGAAAAAGCATTTTTGTGTTTTCATCTTTAGCTTTAATAATTTCTTCAAAATCAATATCAAAATTTTTATTAAGTAAAACTTGCTTTATCCCTACATCATTAATGTT
Source organism: uncultured Melioribacteraceae bacterium (assembly GCA_964652025.1). GTDB lineage: Bacteria > Bacteroidota > Ignavibacteria > Ignavibacteriales > Melioribacteraceae > JAEXOD01. The sequence continues at coordinate 95,873 of CAZYZX010000006.1, read as the reverse complement.
GCAAGCAACTTTATACATACCATAAGTTGGCTCACATATAATAACATTATCTTTATTAGGGTAGCAAAAAATCTTCAACAATAAATCTATAATTTCATCACTACCAACGCCAAAGAATAAATTTTCATAATTAATCGCTAAAAAATCTGCTAATTTTTTCCTTAAAACAGTTTGATTTGGGTCTGGATATCTATTTAATTCTAAATTTAAATCCCCAACAATACTACCAAAAGCATTCTCGTTTGCATCTAACAAAATACCACTTAAATTTGTACTACGTGCAGATGTATAAGGCTTTAACTGTAAAATATTTTCTCTAACTAATTTTGTTAAATCCATTATTTTAACCTCACTTTAACAGCATTTGCGTGTGCTTCAAGTCCTTCACTTTCAGCAAGTTTAATAATAGTTTTTGCAATTTTACTAATTCCTTGTTTGGATATAGTTTGGTAAGAAATATTTTTCATAAACATTTCTACACCAACACCTCCAGTTGCTTTGGCAAAACCAGATGTTGGTAACGAGTGATTAGTTCCACTTGCATAATCTCCTGCACTTTCACAAGCATAAGCACCTAAAAATACGCTTCCCGCATTTGTTACTTTATTAAATAATCTTTTATTTACTTTAGTATTTATAATTAAATGTTCAGGTGCATATTCATTACTTATTCTAACTGCTTCTGCTAAATTATTAGTAACAATGCAAAAAGATCCCTCTAAACTTTTTTTAGCATAATCTTTCCTAGGTAATAAAAGCAATTGTTTTTGGGTTTCCTCTATAACTAATTTTGCAAAATCTAAATCATCTGTTAATAAAATAGCTTGGCTATCGTAACCATGCTCAGCTTGAGAAAGCAAATCTGCTGCAACAAATTCCGGCTTTGCATATCTATCCGCTATAACCATAACTTCGCTAGGTCCTGCAGGCATATCAATCATTGTATTGGAACCTAAAATTGGTAAAAGCATTTTTGCACTGGTTACATATTGATTACCCGGTCCAAATATTTTATCAACTTTTTTTATACTTTCTGTTCCCAATCCAAACATTGCTATAGCAGCAACACCACCAAGTGAATATAATTCATTTATTTCACAAATTTTAGCTGTATAAGCTAATTCTGGTGATATTTTAATTTTAATTGGCGATGACACTACAATTCTTTTACAACCTGCAATTTTTGCTGGTATTGCAAGCATTAATAGCGTGGATATTAACACAGCATTTCCACCCGGTATATATAAGCCAACATTTTCTATTGCAACAGGCTTGCGTCCACAATATATACCGTTTGCAATTTTTATTCTGTATCCTTTCCCTTTTTGTTTATAATGGTACTTTAATATATTTTTATAGGCATCATCAACAGCTTGTTTAAAACTTTTATCAACTTTTATTGCTGCTTCATTTATCTCTTCTTCACTTACCTTTATCTCTGTTCGCTCTGTATTATCAAATTTTTTTGCATAAAATGTTAACGCTTTGTCTCCTTCTGCTTTAACTTTTTCAAAAACCTCTGATACAAGTGGAAATAATTCTAATATAGGTTTTGTATTCCTTAATAAAATATCACCTATATTTTTTTCGCCTATTTTTTTAAGTTCATATATTTTCATGGTATCATATTCTCTATTGGTAATAATAATATTCCGGATGCACCGGCGTTCTTTAATTCTTTATTTATTTTCCAAAACATTTCGGTCGGAATTACTGCATGTATTGCTACCATTCCTTTTTCTGCCAGTGGCATAATAGTTGGACTTTTTAAGGCTGGTATAATATTTTTTATTTCTTCCACAGAACTTTCGGGAGCATTCATCATTAAGTATTTGGAACGCTTTGCTATTAATGCACTATCTATTCTGTTTAATAAATCATTTAATAATTCCTCTTTTTTAGAATCCTTATAAATATCTTTATTAACTATTAAAGCAGTCTCACCAGAAAATATATCAAATGCTTTTTTAAGCTTATTTACTCTTAAGGTATTACCTGTACTAACAATATCACAAATTAAATCTGCCACACCTAATGATGGTGCTATTTCAACTGATCCACTTATTTCTACAATTTTTGCTTTAATATTATTATTAACTAAATATTTACTTAATAATACTGGATAAGATGTTGCGATTTTCTTCCCTTCAATATCAGTAGGCTTTTCAATTTTGAGCCCCTCTGGATATGCAATTGCTAATTTACACCTACCAAAACCCAATTTACGTACAATTTCTACATTTGCTTCTTTTTCATAAATTACGTCTTCTCCAACTATTCCAATATTCGCAACACCATCACTAACATATTCTGGAATATCATCATCCCTTAAAAAAAGTAAATCGAGCTCAAAATTCTTTGCGCTTACTATTAACCTATCATTGTAATCTTCTATATCAAAATCACAATTTCTTAATAATTGTAAGCTCTTTTCTGTTAACCTTCCTTTTTTTTGAATAGCTAACTTTAAATTCCCATTTGGCATATTTTCTCCTTTTAAAACTAAAAAACCCCGACAAGCGCCGGGGTTTTGTTTATAATTATATTAATTAATTTTTATCTCTTTTTATTTAAAATATCCGGCGCCTGGATTTTATCCACATGATGATGACGATGATGTAATAATACCGAATATTTTTTCATTGTAAGGTTTATTAATTTTTTCTGTTCTAAAATAATATTTTTTTTATAAAATGCAACATAATGTCTAAATTTATTTCTAAATATTCTAAAATTTAAACCAAAATCTTAAAATTTTGTCTAATACTATAGAAATAATAATTTAAGGTAAGCCTTATGATTAACTCAATTTCATCAAATTTATTATCTAACAATTCCTTTTTTAATTTTCAAAATGCATTAACAGAAGAGCAAAAAAAGAGCGTTAATGAAATAATAACAAAATACGACCCCAAAAACATGACAGAGGAATTATATAATCAAATGCATAACGAAATAAAAAAATTAGGGATCGGTCCAAATAAAGAGCTTGGGGATATTTTAATAAATGCTGGGTTTAATTTGCCAGAACCACCAAGAATGTTAAATATTCCTCCTAAAGGATCATTACCTAATTTTATTAATCAAAATTCCGCAGATATCTTTACATCTTTTATGCAAAAACATGAAAATGGAACTGCAACAAAAGAAGACTTTGAAAACATGCTACAAAAGCTTTATGATAATGGCGAAGATTTATTAGGTTTATTTGTAAACGCTAAAATGTAAAACAACCTTAATAACTTACCCCTCAATTAGTGAAATAGGAGCCAATAGATTATTCTTAGGCTCCTTTTTTATTACCCAATTTTAATATTTATTTTTACCTTTATTAATGTTATTTTAACACACATTAAATTATTATTATTTGACGTTTATAGTGAGAAGATTAGAGTATTGGGAAAAAAATCTGGTTTTTATTTGGATTAGTCAATTTTTGGGAATGGTTGGGATGAGCGCAGTTGTCCCTTTTTTACCTCTCTTTATTAGAGAACTTGGGGTAAAATCTTCTTCCGAAATTTCATTTTGGAGTGGTTTAGTTTTTGCCGGACCTTTTATTGCATCTTTTTTTATTACACCACTATGGGGAATGATGGGAGATAAATATGGCAGAAAACTAATAACCGTAAGAGCAATTTTAGGTCTTGCTATTGCTCAATTATTTGTTGGTTTAAGTTTAAATGTTTACCAATTATTTATAACACGCTTGTTACAGGGATTTTTAAGTGGATTTGTGCCCGCTGCTTTAGCACTTGTTGCAGCTAATACCCCTAAAGAAAAAAATGCTTATGCACTTGGTATATTGCAAACTGCTATTGCTTCCGGTAATATATTCGGTCCTTTAATTGGCGGTATTTTAGCAGATATTTTTGGCTACCGTGAAGTATTTTTTATTGTATCTGCTCTTTTATTTGTAACCGCATTTTTCTTTATCGCTTTTGTTAAAGAAATTAATAAAGTAGATAAATCTGCTAATCATGAATCTGTTAAAGACAACTTAAAGTTTGTTATTAATGATAAACGACTTTTATATACATCTTTTATGATTTTTTTAGCTGCCTTTGGCTTTGCTTTAGTTCGCCCTATCTTTGTTTTATATTTTGAAGAATTTAATGTTAATAGTATATACTTTGCAACCATTGCTGGAACTGTTTATGCTATTGTTGGTGTAACTAATAGTTTTAGCCCACCTTGGTGGGGAAAACTTAGCACAAAAATTGGACACAAAAAAGTTATAATTTATGCAGCTATTATTACAGGATTAACTTACCCACTCTATTCTATTGTTTATAATTATTTTTTATTATATCCGATTGGTATATTAATTGGTTTTGGATTTGGCGGGCTTGCCCCAATTATGTTTGCTTTAATGAGTAATTTTTCACCTCAATCGAATAAAGGTGGTATTTTAAGTATTGGTAGCAGTTTCCAAATTTTAGGCAATTCGTTAGGATTAGCTTTTGGTGGTATTATTGCTAGTTTTATTGGTTTTAGATTTCCTTTTGTTATTACTGGTATAATTTACTTATTAATAATTTTTTATGCTAAACGTGTAGAAATTACTTAACTTTATTGGCTTTAGACCAATCACCATAATTAAATTTAATAAATATTGATAAAGAATAGATTATTACATAAACAGGTAATGTTGCCCACGCCCCTTTCAAACCATATTGCAAATGAACACCAAAATAATACCCAGCTGGTACAAATACTAAGCAGTTCATTATTACTTCCACAACCATTACAAAAAGTGAATTCCCATTCGATTGCAATCCATTAGATAAAACGACACCAACAGCATAAAATATCTGACCAAATCCCGCAATTTTTAAGGCAGGAATTGCAGTTTGAATTAAACTTCTATCTGTAGTAATTATTAGCAAAAATTGATCTGGTATTAGTGTAAATATTAAGCCAACTATAATAGTATACATTAATGCTAATTTACTTGTTTCATTCCCATAGTATTTAGCACCTTTTATATTATTATTCCCAATTTCTGTTGCAACCAATGTTTGTGCAGCTATACCAAAACCCCAACAGGGCATAATAGATACATAAAGCGAAGAAATGACTAATTGACTTGCTGCTTGTTCTGCTGTTCCAATTAATCCTGTTATAGCTATAAAACTTAAAAAACCAATTAAAATAAATATATTTTGAAATGATACAGGTAACGCAATCTTTAATATTTCTTTTAATATATTTCTATTAATTCTAAAATTTTTAAATAAGTTATAATTAGCTCTAAAACCTGCATAAAACGCAACAGATAAATAAAACAATACATCACAAAAAGTGGCAATTGTACTACCTAATCCAGCACCTGCTAAACCCATTGCGGGAATTCCAAAAGCACCATAAATAAAAATATAATTAAAAATTATATTTAGTAAATTTACTAAAATACCGGAAATCATAAATATTTTAGTATTTCCCACACCAAAAAAAAAGCCTCTAAAAGAAACAGTTATTAAAAAAAATGGGACACCCAAAAAACGATAAAACAAATATTCCCCAGCTAATTTGCCAACTGTATAATCTGCAGCAAAAAAATTAGCAATTGCATAAGAAGATGTAACAAATATTAAAGAAACAACTATACCCACAAAAAAACTAAATATTACCGATGTATCAAAAACTTTCCCACAATTTTGGTAATCTTTTGCACCATTATTTTGTGCAATTAGAACATGTGTTCCTGTAGCTAAGCTAGAAAAAAAACTAACTATTGCCCAAGTTGCAAGCACACCAAGCCCCATTGCCGCAAGTGAATATGTTGCATTATCTAATCGCCCCACCATTGCCGTATCCACCAAACTTACTATCATTTGTGTAGATAAACCCGCAATTGCCGGTAATGCAAGCTTTAATATTTTTTTATAATCTTTTATATTTATTCCAATTTTCATATCACAAATTAATAAATAAATTATTAAAAATAAAAATTAATTTTGCTTTATAAATAGTTGCATATTTATAAAATTATTTAAATAAATGTTGACTTTTTATGTAAATTATTCCTATTTTAAATATAATAACCTAAATTAATCGGAGGAAGAAAATGAAATATTTTTACTATGTTGTTTTGATTTTTGCAATGTCTCTTTTGCTAAGTAACAGTTTAAGTGCTCAGCCATTAACTGGTGCTTGGAAATGTTTATATGCCACTTGGGATGAAGAAACGAATGGTGCTGGTTATCCTGTAATTGATGTTGGTGTTGTTTCTGAAAATAATTTTGTAGCTTTAGTTAGCCGTGCTTCTAAATCCTCATATTATCTTGTAGGTTATAAAGATGCGGATTCTTCACATGGTAGAATGGGGACCTACCCCTACGGTTCTGCTGCAGCAAATTTACACACTTTTTGGTATAACATGTTTGACCAAGTAGAGCTAAATGACCCTAACGCTTTGCAAGCTAAAGGGAATTTAATTTATGTTGCTAATAATGACGTAGACCATAATATTTTAGTTTTTGAATATGGTCCAGATTCCGTTTATTCTTACCCAGCTAGAATGGCTACAGGTTCAGATTATCTTTGGGCAATTGATGTTGACGATGCTGGTAGAGTTTACGTAAGCCAAACACCAAATGCAACTACTGTTGGTAAAGTTCTTATTTATGAAAGCATTGCTAACGAACCTTCTTGGGGTATTGGATTACCTGCAAATCCACTACATACTTTAACTATGCCCGAACCAGGCAGTATTAGAGGTATTGCTGTTGACCCTTCCGCTCAAGTAATTTATGTTAGCAATTACACAACTAAAAAAATATATTGTTTTGTTGGAAACCCTCAAACTGGATATACTTTACATCCATCATTTAATTGCGTTATAGATGATTATAAAATTGCTTCTACTGGCGATACTGTTAGAGGTGGACCATGGGGTTTAAAATTCTTAAAAGATAAAAACATTCTCTTTGTTGCTTCTGCTCCTAATTTCCAAACTGGTGTCGGGTACCAAATGAGTAATATACACGCCCTTAACCCCAATACAGGAGAAATTTTGGGGACTATAGACGTTGCTCAATGGAATTTTGATATGACCGGTTCTTACCAAAATCGTACCGGGGGTACAACACCTGGTAATGCAAGCGGTTATACTTCTAACTACAATGTAGAGTTTGACCAAAACAATTTTATGTATTCACAATCCTACTTTGGTTGGACTGTTGAAAAATGGCAATATGAAGGTACTTTCCCAGTTATTCCTTTAACAATTACTGATGTAGAAAAATTAGATAATATTATCCCAACAGATTTTACTCTTTCTCAAAATTATCCTAATCCATTCAACCCCACTACAACTATTAAGTTCTCGTTAACTGAAGATTCTTTTGTTAATTTAGATATTTATTCTATTACTGGTGAATTAGTTGCTAGTTTAATTAATAATGCACAACTTTCTAAAGGTACTTATAAATACACTTTTGATGCTTCAAATCTTGCTTCCGGTAACTACATTTACAAGCTATCTAATGGAAATAAATCCATTTCTAAAAAGATGACTTTACTTAAATAAATTTTGATTATTTTATTCATTTTTAATTGAAACTTATGCTTATTTTTTGCTAAATTGATTTATGATTTTGAAAGATTTAATTAACAACTTATTATTAACATTATATGGAGGTATAATGAAGTCTAACAGACTTTTTAACTCAATTATTTTAGTCTTGCTACTATCTTCAGCTATTTTAGCCCAAGATTTGTACGTAAGAAGCGCAATTATTCCCCCACCTGCAATTGAAGTTGGTGGATTTGGTAACGTTGTTTCTGGTGTTGATTTTGATGGTGACGGCAAAATTGAAATCTATGCAGTTAACAATAACGTAGCAGATACACCAGACGAAGTTATTCCAAGAATTTACAAATATGAATTAAATAATGGTACTTGGGAACTTGTTTGGTCTACTGTTTTACCTGGCGTAGAAAAACAAAACACTTGGCCTGCATTAACATATGGCGATTGGGATAATGATGGTAAAATGGAAATTATTTGGGGACCTGTAAATAATTTATCTGGCACTGTTAACCAAAATCCTTCCCGTATCGTTGTATACGAAGAGAAAGGTGATGGTAGCGATATTATGGGTGTTGATAATGGTGATGGTACATATAAACCAAATGCTAGATGGAGCATGGTTAATCAAGATGGTTACAATTTAAGACCTATTCGTTGGTTCTTAACTGATATTGACGAAGATAACCAAAAAGAAATTGTTTTCTGCAGCCGTGTTGCTGGAGAAAGATTTGGTATTATCTCTGTTAGCAACATTCCAGATAATGGCGATGGTAGCGAAGTTTGGACTATGGAAGCTTCTGGTTTAGGTATGACTAATATTGACGCATCTACAATTTACGACTTAGCTATTTTAGATAACACTATTTATTTATTCTCACAAAATGGTACAATTTCCACAATTAAAAGAGTTAACGGCGTTTGGACAGCTATGCCAAAACAAGTTAACGCTTCACCTGGTGGTTCTTGGCTTTCTGCTCAAGTTGTAGATTTAGATAACGATGGGCAAAAAGAAATTTTAGTTGGTAGTTTTTATTCAGCTTCTGATAACCACGTTTACTTATTAAGAAAAGATGCAGATACATTAAAAACTTATCAACTTAATGACTTACAAACTGGTGGAAGAATTTACTCTTCTGATATGGGTGATGTTGATGGTAATGGTAAATTAGATATAGTTTTTGGTACAAGAGATGGTGTTCCTGATGCTGGTATCTACAAATTAGAATATCAAAGTGGTGATATTACTAACCCAGGTAACTACACTGTTAAAATGATTGATAGTGGCTATCCTTTAACAGGTAACAGATGGGCAATAATTAGTATATCAAACTTAAATGCTGATGCAGATAAAGAAGTTCTTTACTCAAGTTCTTACGGTTCTGCTACTCCTTTAATTATACTTAACTATGTACCTGTTGGAAATGCAACCCCAATTGCTACAGTTAAAGTAGATGCTAATGGTGATTTCCAACCTGATAATGTTGGTCAAACATTTACAGTGTTAGGTGTTGTTAACTCTGTTAACTTTACTGCTTCTGCAAATAGATTTAGCTACTACATTCAAGATGCTACTGGTGGTATTAACATTACAAAAGGTAGCGAAACTGGTGGCGGTCCTGTTTTCCAAAAAGGAGATAGATTACTTGTTACTGGGAAATTAGAATATTTCCGTGGTACTGCTCAATTAACTTTAACTAATGTTGCTAATGATGTAATCTTTTTAGATGGTGGCAACCCAGTAGATCCTATTGATTTAACAATTAAACAATATTTAGCTAACCCAGAACAATACGAAGGTCGTTACATTCAAATTAAAGGTGTAGGTTTAGCACCTGGATCTCCTGCATGGCCAGCAGCTAACGCAGATGCTAACATGCAAATTTGGGACGGATTTAACAAAATCGTTTTACGTGTTGATAAAGATACAGACTTGGATGATAATCAAGCTCCTACATTCCCAATTACTGTAAAGGGTGTAGCAACTCAATATACATCATCTACAACCGTACATAACGATGGTTATCAAATAACCCCAAGCTGGTATGCAGATATTACCTCTAATGTTCCAGCTCCTCCATCACCTTATTTTAATTTGTTAGAACCAGCTAACAATGCTGTTGTTCCTGTAACTAATGCTAATGGGTCATTTACTGTAAAATGGCGTAAAGCATTAGATTTTAACAACGATAACTTAATCTATCAGTTCTTAGCTCTTCCTAACTTAATTACTTCTACTGCTTTAACTGATACAACTTATAACTTAACTGCTGCTAAAGTTTTACAGTTAATGGGTGCTAATCCAGATATAACATTTAAATGGACAGTTAGAGTTAAAGGTGCAGAAGCTACCTTAGTTTCATCTGTAGATACATTTACAGTAACATTTACTAATAACTTAAATGCTCAAGAAGATACTCTTGAACTAGTTCATAATACTGGTGATTTACAAGCTGGTATTTTCAACATGGGTGCTATTGGTGCTTATACAGATGCTAGTTTTAACTCTGTTGGTACTGGTGTTGTTTACAAAGGTCAAAACGGTATGTATACCGGTGGTCTAGTTTTTGGTACTCAATCTGTTGCTAAAATTAATGGTTCAGTCGGTAGCTATGTTATTGGTGATTTAGAAAATGTTACCGGAACTTTTGGCAGTGGGTTCACATCAGATGCAAACTTTAACCAGATATCATCTTGCGTGATAACTGATAGTAAAGCACCAACTCCATATGGATTACACGTTATTCAAAAGTCTTATTCAAAGACCGGTGAAAACTATGTTATTATAAGATATGGTTTTGTTAATAAAACTTCTGCTACAGTTAATGATTTATACGCAGGTATTTTTGCAGATTGGGATATAGATGCAAATAATTATGCAAGCAACAAAGCTGGATACGATGAAACAAGACATTTTGTTTACCAATATGATAATACTAAACCATATTATTATGGCTTAGTTGCATTAAATGGTGCTTCTGGTTATAAAGCTAAAGTCGGCGGCAGCTCTTCAACCATTCGTACAGATGGCTTTACTTATATTACTACAAAAGATAACGTACAACCTACTACAATGGGTGACTACAGATGCTGGATTGGTAGCTATGTAGGTAACCTTAACGTTAACGATACAGCTTGGGTTTCTTTTGCTATTGCTGTTGGTGATAATTATCAAGGTTTACTTAATACTGTTGGTCAAGCTTTCACTAAAGCTAAAACCGTTGGCTTTACAAATTTAGTTGTTGGTGTTGATGAACAAAATTACAGCTCTGTAATTCCAACTCAGTTCTTTGTAGACCAAAATTATCCTAACCCATTTAACCCAACTACTACTATTAGATTTGGATTACCTCAAGCTTCTAATGTAGATTTAAGAATTTATAACGTTCTTGGTCAAGAAGTTGCTGTTATTGTTAACGGTGAAACTCTTAATGCTGGAACTTATAGCTTTAACTTCGACGCTTCTAACTTAGCTAGTGGTACTTATATTTATAGGTTACAAGCTGGTTCAGAGGTTATTTCTAAGAAAATGATGTTAATTAAATAATCCAAATTATTTTATTTTAACCGGGTTCATAATTGAACCCGGTTTTTTTATGTTATTATGAAAAAGAAACACGAATTAATTAATACTATCATTGCTTCTGGAGTTAACCCCAAATATATTGCAGATAAACTTGGTACATCTTTAACTTCTCTTAATCATATTTTATCTAATCCTTCATTAATTACTGACCCCTTTGCCTCCAAAGTACTAAAAATTATTGAGGATTATCAAGCCAATTTATCAATTTTTAGAGATGAAAATATTGATTCTAACTTATTTCAAGATGTAGAGTACCAAAAAATTTTAGGCGAAAGAATAAAAATTTTTGCAAAACAAAAATATTCCACTTTAAAAGAGTTAGCCCAAGCTTTGGAAATTTCCCCTCAACAATTAAATCAATATACTACTGGAAAGCGTGAACCCGGTTGCAAAATTTTAAGTAAACTATTAGAATTAGGTTGTGATATTAATTGGCTACTATCTGGGACTAAACTTAGCGAATCTTATCAAATTTTGCTACTAGAAAACCAGATTAAAGAGCTTAAAGAAACTTTAACAGAAATTATTAAACTTGCAGGCAAAAGTCTTTAGTTAAAAAGACTTTTACCCTTATTTTATTTAATTAAACTCATCTTTTTTATATCTCTATAAACCTTATTTTCTCCAACTATTTCTAAACTATAAAAATATACCCCAGATGAATAATTTTCTAAGTTTATTTCATGTTCATAATAACCAGATTCTATGTTACCTAAATTAATAACTTTCAATAACTCCCCTATACTACTATATATCTTTAACGCAGCTTCACCTTGTACCGTAGAATTAAAACTAACTGTTGTTGTTGGATTAAATGGATTGGGAAAGTTTTGATTTAATTTAAATTCACTTACACTTTTATTCTCATTTTCTTCAACATCTACAGTTATTAATTCAAAATCAATATAGTTTATATTAAAACCACCATTAAAAAACATTAAATTTAAAGTGTGAGTGCCCGAAGGCAAACTAATATTATTTACAACTACATTAGCCCAACTTGTCCAACCTCCAGTAACAGGTACATCAATTAAACTACCTAAATTTTGACCGTCTAAGCGCATTAATATTTTCCCGCCAGCATTGTTACATGCAATTCTAAATGTAAGTTTATAAATTCCACTTTGTTGAACGTATATTGTATAATTTAAATATTCCCCAGTGTTAATCCACCCAACACTATATCCATTTGTTATTGCATCATTACATTTTTCAATATCTACACCATCATTTCTAAATTGATAACCACTATTCCATACACCATTATTACCCGTATTTTGATAATCATTATCTTTATATGCATAATTATTTTGCCCCATATCATAATTTACAGCAAAAACTTTACCCGGTATGTAATTTAATGTAAATGGAATTGTTTGGGTTGTGGTGGTTTGTCTAAACATGGCATCAATTACGCCGTTGTTTAATATACAATTTTCAATTTTTAAATTTTCTGCTAACTTATTAAGCGCATTAACAGCATAATCTACCGTTGGCTTTGGTGCTGTTCCATTCCAATATCTAAGTAAATAATCATACTCTGCGGGCTTTTTTACATACATCATACTATTTATACCCTCAATCTTCTTCAAAGTCCACCATGCCCAACCAATATTATTTGTTTCTACAAGTTTTATACAGTCTGTAAACCATTGATTAGAATTTTCACCCGATTCACCCAACCATAAAGGACAATTTGTCTGATTACGTAAGTTAATTAAATAGCCAATTGAATTATAATCAGTGTTATTCCAATATTTATGAAAACTATAAGCCATATTTTCATCCCATGCAGGGGCTAAATCATTAAAATTTGTTGCATACCAATTACCTTCAACAATTATTAAATGATTTTGATCCACCGAACGTATAGCTTGGGTAATTTGCATATAAAGCTCTCTTAAAGGTAAATTCCCTTGAGAACCAAAATCATAAACAGGTTCGTTTAATAGGTCATAGCCACCTATCCATTGTTCGTTAGCATACCTTGCAGCTATTGTTTGCCATAAATAAATTGTTCTTAGTTTAGCTACATTATCTTCCCACAAGCATGGATAAGCAGGGTTATAATCTGCAATATTATCTTTACTTTGACCTCCCGGCGCAGCGTGCAAGTCTAATATTAAATATATCTGATATTCTTTACACCAACTTAATAAACTATCTATTATAGCAAAACCTTCTTCTGTGTAAACAAATGGTTGATCTTGTGGCGTCATCAGATTGTAATGCATTGGTAATCTAATTGAATTAAATCCCCACGCTTTAATTTGTTCTACATCCTTTTTTGTAACAAAGTTTTTACGATATAACTTAAAAAACTGATCCGTTTTTTCTTCACCAATTAAATCTTTAATTTTTTGCCTAAATTGCCAAGCAGCGTTTGCAAATGATGTAGTTTGAAGCATATATCCTTCTGGAACTAAGTAACCACCTATTCCAATCCCTCGTAACATTACTTCATTACCATTTCCATCTACAATTGTCTTTCCACTACGCTTTAAAAATCCGCTACCTTCAATATTCATTACAATACCTAAAATTATTAAAACTAAATATAATAATATCATATTCACCTTTATTTTTTTATTTTTTTTATTTATATAACAAAAATTAAACCAAAATTTATTTATTATTCTATAAGCATTTAATTGTACAATAAATTATATTTATTATTAAAATAATAAACTTTTTATAATTTTAATAAAATACTATATGGAAATGTTTTCATTTAACAAGCCAATAATTGCTATGATACATGTGGATGCATTACCCGGCACCCCTAAATTTAAAGGTAGTGTAAAACCAATTATTCAAAAAGCTTTAGACGAAGCAGAATTATATTTAAAGTTTCATATCCCAATTTTAATGATTGAAAACATGCACGATACACCTTACTTAAATAGAAAAGTTGGTCCAGAAATTACTTCACTTCTTAGTATTATTCTTTACGAATTAAAGCAAAAATACAAAGTACCTACTGGAATACAAATATTAGCAGGCGCAAACAAAGATGCTATTGCTGCCGCATACGCTGCTGGTGCAGATTTTATACGCGCAGAAGGCTTTGTATTTAGCCATATAGCAGATGAAGGCACATTTAACTCTGATGCAGGAGAAATTTTAAGATATAGAAAGCATATTAATGCAGAAAATATTAAAGTTTTTACAGATATAAAAAAAAAGCACAGCAGCCATGCCATAACTAACGATATAGATATTGCCGAAACGGCTAAAGCTGCTCAATTCTTTTTAAGTGATGGAGTAATTATTACTGGTAGCGCAACCGGTAAAGAACCTAATTTAGAAGAAATTAAAGCAGTTAAAAATTCTGTCTCAATTCCCGTTTTAGCCGGTAGTGGAATAACAGCTAATAATATAAAGCAATTTAAACCTTATTGTGATGCGTTTATTATTGGAAGTTACTTTAAAAAAGAGGGCTATTGGGAAAACGAATTAGACCCAAATAGAATAGAAGAGTTCTTGAAAAATTATAATTCTTAATAATGGATAAATATTGCTCTAATTTACCTAATCTAAAATTTTGGTGGAGGTGGCGGGAGTCGAACCCGCGTCCGAAATTATACACCAATGAAATACTACGTACGTAGTCTATCTTTTGTGTTTCGCCATTGTAACCTCGATAGACAGAGTTTACGCGGGCTAGCTTGTAGGAGTTTCATCAAACAGAACCAAGCTATCTATTTGACTATTGCACCTAAAACGACGCTTGTAAAAACACGATGCACGATGTAGTTACAAACGGCTACCTAAATTAAATTAGGCTGCTAATGCGAAATTATATTCGTCTTTTCTTTTTTTTCCGATGTTTAACGTGACTTCGGGATCACGGTACGCATTTCAAAGATCTATTAACCCCGTCGAAACCAATTTCACCCCCAATATTATTTTTTCCATTTTATATCGGAGGTACCGTTGACGTAGTTGTCAAACCTTGCCATCACAAAAAATAAATCAGAAAGTCTATTCAAATATACTAAAATATTTTGATTTATTGAAACATTTTTATTTAATGTTATAACATTTCTTTCTGCTCTTCTACACACCGTTCTGCACATATGCAACAAAGATGCTACTTTTGTTCCTCCCGGTAATATAAACTCTTTAAGTTCTGGTATCCTGGCACTAAAATAATCTATATCTCGTTCAGATTCTTCTATTAAATCTACTCCAATCCTATCTATCCTTATTTTTTTATCTTCTGGTGTCGCTAAATCTGCTCCTAAAACAAATAAGTTATTTTGTATTCTTAGCAACACTTCTTTTATATCATCGTAGCATGGCTCGCTTAATGTTAATCCTATTAAACTATTTAATTCGTCTACTGTTCCATAAGATTCTATTCTTAAATCGTCTTTCCATACTCGCTGACCACCAAATAATGATGTTTCCCCTTTATCTCCGGTTTTTGTATATATTTTCATACTTTATCGGTATCTCCGTAATTATAGCTTTTGTAACTTTCTCTTCATTTATATAAACATCGTAAACGCTACCAAGTTCCATATAATCTTTTTTAATAAACCCTAATCCCGCATATTTTTCATATAATGCAGATTTTACAACACTTGTTACAAAACCTACCTCTTTTTTTTCATCATTATATAAAACTATACCTTCACTTACATTTATTAACTTATCGCCTTCTTCAAACAATATCCCCATCATATATCTTTGCACCTTATCATAAGTATCTAATCTGGCTATTACTTCTTGACCAATATAACAACCCTTCTTAAAATCTACTTCATCTAGTAACCTTACTTCATGTGGGTTTACCCTGTGTATTATTTCATATGGCGCAATTGGTATCCCATTTTCTACTCGGTATATATTATAAGCAACTTCTCCAACTAACCTTAAATCGTAAAAACTTTGATGATTTTGCAACAATTCTAATACTTCTTCAAAACTATTATTTTCAAATATTAACCAATATTTATTAAATCCATTTACTTCCTTTGGTTTTAGAAATATAAACCTTATATCATCAACTTCACACTTCAAAACATTATTTTCTTTTAATTCATCAATTTTTTCATCTATCATTAAAGATAAAAACGAAAAAGCTTGACCCCCTATTAATTCCAGAAAAACTACTTTGTCTTTATAATCTTCTACCTGAATATCTTCCGTAATAATATATCTTTCAAACCAAGCAAGCAATTTTTTTTCTGGGAAATATCCACCAACAAGTAAATTACTGTCTTCTAATCTTATTAAAGTTGTACGATCTATAATTCTTCCTTTTTCGTTTGTAAAAATTGTATTTTTATGTTCAAAAACATTTAAATTTAATACATAATTTGTAGAAATTCTATTTATATAATCTAAAACATCATTCCCCTTTAATTTAAGAACTGAATAATTGTTACATACTCTAACACCAACTCCCATTTTAAGGGTTAAATATTCATCCTTTACTCTATCAAAGCTTTTTATTATTTCACCTTCAGTTACAATATTTTCAAACTTTTCAGCTATCGTTTCCAAATTTATCATTAATGTAATCCTTAATTATTAATAATGCCTAAACCATCTTTTGTTAACTGGACTAATATAAAGCCGCTTTGTTGAATCCCATAAAAATGGAATACTATCAATAATTTTTATAACATCACCTTCAGTAAATCTATATTCGTAATAATCTGGATATTTATCATTATTAATATTTGCCATAGTTCTTTTATGGGTCAACCCTTCATATGTTTCTAATAAATGTGGAGGATTTAATAAACCATTTACTAAAAAGAAATTATAATTCCTATTTCCACTAATTATGCCATCCATATAATTAAGAGAAATATACATGCAGTTTTTAGGACGCCAATTATTTAATGTTATTTTATTAAATCCCCCGTGTATTGGCACTTCACTTTCCCAAATTACATTAAAGCTGCCATCAGAGTTACATTCAAATAACGTTAACCAGAAAAATGCTGTGCCTAATTTTGTACTATCTAAATTTATAAACGAAGATGAATATCCTGTAACATTTTTTGTTTCTATATATCTTTCCCCAGGTTTAGATTTTGCAACTACTCCAAAAATATAAGTTTTGTTTTGCGTTTTATAATAAACAACTGCTGCTTTTGGTACGTTAGTTGTATATGTTCTATCAAAATCCACTAAATAAGTGCCTGCGGGATATTTATTTAATATAAATTCCTTTAGCGATAGTGTATCACAAGGCGTTCTATTGCCAGCTAACTTTTGCTCTTGACTTAGGTTATAACTTCTAATAGAGCTTTCCTTTTCAGCACTTGTTGTAGCATCTCCGCTACCACTGTCTTTTTCATCACTACCACAGCTTATTATTAAAAAAGCTAAAAATAATGTTAAAACTATTAATTTAAGTTTCATTGCAACCCCTAAAATTGGTTACATACTAATTAGAGTAATTTTTTTTATTATTTTCCAGTTTTAATTTTAGAAAATTCATCTAAAAAGTATACCGAACTATACAATCCATAGTTAAAGTTTTTAATTAAAAAGTGTTCATTTGGGGAGTGAATATTATCTGTATCCAATCCAAGCCCCATTAAAATAGTTGGAGCTTTTAATGTTTTAACAAATTCAACAACAATTGGTATTGAACCACCCTCGCGAGTAAATACTGTTTTTTTACCAAAAGCTTTTTGTGTTGCTTTTGCTGCTGCAACTATTGCTGGATTATCAATTGGTATAACAATAGGAAAACCGCCATGCATTTCTGTTACTTTAACTTTTACACTTTTTGGCGCTAAACTTAAAATGTATTTTTTAAATTCTTTTGCTATTTTTTTCGGATTTTGATTTGGAACAAGTCTCATACTAATTTTGGCTGTTGCCTTGGAAGGAAGTACCGTTTTTGCTCCTTCTCCAATATATCCACCATAAATACCATTACAATCTAATGTTGGACGCGTCCAAAGTTTTTCTAAAGTTAAATAGCCTTTTTCACCTGTTAATTCTTTTACATTATACTCTTTGCAAAATTTCTTATCATCAAAATTTAAGTTTTTAATATTTTCCTTTTCAGCTTTCGTAAGCTTTAATACATCTTTGTAAAACTTTGGGATGGTAATACGTCCATTTTTATCGTGTAATTTAGCTATTATTTTTGCTAACTCGTTAATTGGATTTGGTATTGCACCCCCAAAAGATCCGCTGTGTAAATCCCTATCTGCACCTGTTACTTCAACTTCCATATAGCATAAACCGCGTAAGCCATAATTTATTGTTGGTATATCATCAGCATATAAACTTGTATCACTAATTAGTATTGCGTCACATTTTAATAAACTTGATTTTTCTTTTATAAACGAATACAAATTTGTACTTCCTATTTCCTCTTCACCTTCTAAAACAAACTTTATGTTTACTGGCGGGTTCCCATTAGTTTTTATATAACTTTCAACTGCTTTTATATGTACAAAATTTTGTCCTTTATTATCGTTCGCTCCTCTTGCATATATTTTCCCATCTTTAATTACAGGTTCAAATGGAGGAGAATCCCACAAATCTAATGGATCTGCTGGTTGAACGTCATAATGCCCATATATTAATACTGTGGGTAAACTCTTATCTACTATTAGTTCTCCATATACTATTGGATGTCCTTTTGTCTCAAAAATTTCTGTCTTTGGTACTCCAATTTTCTTTAACTCGCTTTCTAAATAATGCGCACACTTTATAACGCTATCCTTATATTCTTCTGATGTACTTACACTTGGAATTCTTAAATAATCTAATAATTCATTTAAAAATCTTTCTTTATTCTCTTCAATATAATTTAATACTTTTTCCAATTCTATTCCTCTTAATTAAATAATTCAAATTTTTAAATTTATTATTTTATTTTTACTTATACAAATTTAACAAACATTTTTTAATAAAAGTTTTAAGTAATAAAAGTATATTATTAATTAAATAAAAATAATTAAATTTGTATAATAAAAATAATTTTTTAAATGATAATTTACAGATACATTTTACGAAATCACACAGCACCATTTATATTTGCCAATGTTACATTAATAGCTGTATTTTTGTTGCAATTTTTAATGAAATTTGCAGATAGATTAATTGGTAAAGGGTTAGAAACTTGGGTAATTATTCAGCTTATTGTGTATAATTTAGCTTGGATGGTTGTTCTTGTTGTGCCTATGGCAGTATTAATTGCAACTTTAATGGCTTTTGGAAGTATGGCACAAAATAACGAAATTGCTATAATGAAAGCTTCCGGCGTAAGTTTATATAAAATGATGCTACCCCCAATATTTGCTAGCATTATTATAGCTTATTTATTGGTGCAATTTAATAATCACGTATACCCAAATGCAAACCACGCAGCCCGTGTTTTAGGAAATGACATCTCGCGTAAAAAACCAACGCTTTCTTTAGTACCAGGAATTTTTAGCCAAGAAGTTCAAAACTTTGCAATTTTGGCTAGAGAAATTAATATAAAAACAGGCGAGCTTGCTAACCTAACAATTTACGATTATTCATCACCAAGTAAAATAAACATTGTTACTGCTAAAAAAGGTAAAATTTACTTTACGGCAGATAAAGAAAAACTTATGCTTGACTTAGAAAATGGCGAAATTCATGAATCAGAAGTTGCTAATTTTGTCCCTTATCGTAAGCTTAAGTTTACTAAACATAAAATAGCTATGGATGCTTCCCAATTCTCTTTTCAAAAATCTACAAACGACTTATCTAGAGGTGAAAGAGAAATGGGCGCTGCAGAAATGATTACTATTGTTGATAGTTTACAATTAATAGAAAATAACTACTTTAAAGAACTAAACGAAAGAATTAACAGAGCCTTTAAAAACGATTCTATTTACGCTTATAATAAAATTAAATTTTCTTCTGTAAATTTGCGCGGTATTTATTTTAGAATTGAAGACAGAATTAAATCTGTTCAAAGCAGTATTACAGTAAATACGCGTCAAATTGAGTATAATAGAATTAACATGAATGCATATTGGGTAGAAATTCATAAAAAATATTCTATCCCTTTTGCTTGTATTGTTTTTATTTTAATTGGCGCACCACTTGGTACTATGTTAAGAAAAGGTGGCTTTGGTGTTGCTGCTGGTGTTAGCTTAGTATTTTTCTTAATTTATTGGGCTTTTTTAATTGGTGGAGAAAAACTTGCAGATAGGGACTTATTATCACCCTTCTGGGGTATGTGGGCAGCTAATTTTGTACTTGGCGCTTTTGGCCTTTTTATCACTTATAAAGCTGCTAAAGAAAGAATTGAAATTAAATTTGACTTTATAACTAAACTTATTCCTAAATCTTGGAAACAACAAAACGAAGATGAAAATACTTGATAAATACCTAACTAAACAATTTGTGCAAACAATTTTATTTGGACTTTTAGCTTTTACTTTACTTTTTGTGCTAATTGACCTAATGGAAAAGTTAGATGACTTTATAGACCAAAATGTACCTAATTTTATTATTTTACAATATTACTTTGTTTTTATACCCGAAATTTTAAGATTAATGACCCCTGTTGCTGTTTTACTAAGCGCACTTTTTACTGCGGGTAAACTTGCTAACTTAAACGAGCTTACTGCAATTCGCTCTGCCGGTGTTAGCCAATTTAGGTTTATGTTACCTTTTATTATTACCTCTATTTTTATTTCTTTATTATCTATTTATTTTGGTGGTTTTGTAGTCCCCTATGCTAATAAACACCTAACTTATATTGAACAAAATTTTATGAATAAAAACGTTTTTCGTGCTGGTAATAATATTTATTTCCAAGATACTAACTCCAGAATTGTTTCAATAACTTTTTTTGACGTTGTAAATAACATTGCTCATCGCGTAAGCATTCAAGAGTTTGATAAGAATGATATAACCAAAATGACCTCGAGAATTGATGCCATACGTATGATATATGACTTTAATAAAAAGGTTTGGATATTAAAAGATGGTACTTTTAGAGTTTTTTATAATGACAGAGAAAATTTGCAAAAATTTGAATCAAAAGAAATTAGTTACTTAAATTTTGTACCAGAAGATGTTATAAAAAAGCAACGTAAGCCAGAAGAAATGACTTTACCAGAACTATATAAACAAGCTATGGATGAACAAAAGGCAGGGAACGATAATACTAGAACTTTAATAGATTACCACTCTCGTATAGCATTTGCTTTTAGTAGTATTATTGTTGTGCTTTTTGGGTTGCCTCTTTCTTCCAATAAAAGACGCGGTGGTGTGGCACTTCAATTTGGAATTAATCTATTAATTACTTTTATTTACCTTGTTTTTATGAAAATTAGCCAAGCATTTGGTAAAAATGGAGTTATGGACCCAATTCTTACAGCTTGGTTTGCTAACTTTGTTTTTTTATTTGCTGCTATTATAAATATTGCTCGGTCTAAAAATTAACTTACTTAACTAATACCATTCCTTTTGTGTAAACAGACTTTTCTGTTATTAATTGATAATAATATACCCCACTGTTTAAATTACCATATTTACTTGCATCAAATACAAATTCATGGGTACCTTTACTTAATCTTTCATCAACTAATGTTGTTATTATTTCACCTAATATATTATATATTCTTAATGTAACTTGAGTAGTGTTTTGTAAAGTAAATTTTATTGTTGTGGATGGATTAAATGGATTTGGATAATTTTGATACAATGTAAAATCTGGTTCTATTATACTTTTTACACTGCTTATTTCACCTTTATAAACTATCTTAAATGCATCCGATAATACATTTCCATTTGCATAATCATCAACTATAATTTGTATTTGCCTTGCACTTGGTATTTTAATATCCGTTAAATAATTCCAATTACCCCCATTTTCTTTTTGGGACCTTTCTATTATAATTTCCTCACCATTATTTATTACCGCAAATCTTGTATTGGTTGCATTATTTATATCATCTTGCCACCAACCAAATAATGCATATTCCCCGCTTGGCAAAATATCACTAGTATAAATTACTTTATTTAACCCAAAACCGGCTGTTGTGGAACAATAATTATCACTATAAAATTTTGTCCCATTATTTTTAATATCCCAATTACCTATTATTTGCGCATTTTTATTGTCCAATATTTGATATTTTGGATGGCTAATTTCTAAAAAATCTGCTACTGCATATAAAGTTTTATACCCCAACTCATATAAATTGTCGTTAGTAACTTCTTCACCTGTTGAATAATAATCATAAGGTGTTTCGTAAGTTAATGCAACCGGCGTTTCACCATAATTTGCCCATAACCAACCTTCTGGATATACTAAACTTAAATTAGATTCACTTATATCTGTTTGCGGAAAATAATCGTTATTGCTTGTATTCAAATATGCAAGTTGATATTGTCTTCTATAAAAATAATTGCTTGTAGATGATGCCGTATGTACATAAAACGTACAAAATGGGCTAGCAATAGAGTGCAAATTTAATGCTACGTTTATAACTTTAGACGAACACACTTCCCGCATTCTAGATTTTAGCAATAACACCTCTTTAGAAGTTTGGTCATCCGGTTTATTCCAATTCGATTCTAAATCCACACCATTAAAATTTGTTCTGCTCCTTCCATAAAACACCCCATCTGGATTTGTTGTTGGTACTAAATGGAACTCTATTTTTTTTCTTAAATAACTTGCATAATCATCATTTTCTAATAATCTATTTACTAAACCTTCAAAATGATGTGATGATGGAGTTTCACCCGGATGGGTGCGTGCATGTATCCACACAATTTGCTTTTCTGCTGTGGGGATAAATGGATCTGTAATAATTAATTCTTTTATCGGTAATCCATTATTTGTTAAACCAATAACATTTAAAGTACACTCTGGATTTTGTGTCCATAAATTAATTTTTTCGTTAAGTTTGGTTATTGTATAGGGTGTGTAATATGCAACATAAACTGTATCTTGTTCGTAAGTTTTTTGGAACACATTTGTTTGTGGAGACTCTGCAATAGTAAACCTTTTAAAGTTCTTGTTATCATAACTATACATAGCGCGCTTAACATCGCTATTTGTTACTTTAACTTTAATAAATCTGTTTTTAACGCCACTAATCCTAAAATAAAACCATCTGCCCCCAATATCTTGTTTAGTTGTAACTGTATACGTAATAGAATCTGTTGTTGATACTGTATTTAGGTTACCACTTTCAAAATTAGCATCAAAGCGAACTTGAGCATTAATTAATAAACTACTACAAAATAATAAAAATAATATCGACCTATAAATCATTTGTATCATTCCTTAAAAAATAACACTTAAATTAATAAAAACTATTATACTATCATAATAATTTTTATTATTATGTATTAATTTATAGGTCAATAATTTTAATTTATATTATCAAAGGCTTGTTTTAGTATTTTTTCAATCTCGTAGGAAAAACTTTTAATCTTTTCGTTATCTACATTAGTCATATATGTTACAGGATCAATAAAAGATATTTCAACATTATTATCATCATACTGTTGAAGAACAATAGTGCAAGGCAACATAACACCTAAATTTCTTTCTACTTGTAAAGCTTCGTAAGCCATAGCTGGGTTGCATGCACCAAGTATTTTATAATTTCTAAAATCCTTGTTTAATTTTTCTTTAAATGTGTTTTTAACATCTATTTCAGAAACTATTCCTAAGCCCAATTTTTTTAGCTCAGTTTTTGTTTTTTCTTCAGCAAGTTCAAAAGGTAAATTAACAATTTTAGAAAAATGATAAGACATAGTACCTCCGTTTTTAATTAAAAACAAAGGTACTATTAAAAAAATTCCAATTAATCTTTGTTAGATAAATTTTTAAGATATTTAACTGTTAATCTTACACCATAACCTGTATTATAACCATCTGAATAACTATTTAATTTATAGGCTATTGAAGGTCCGGCAATATCTAAATGTGCCCAACTAACATTTTCATCAACAAAATGCTCTAAAAACTTTGCAGCTGTTATAGCACCACCCCATTTACCACCAATATTTTTAACGTCGGCAAGCTTACTTTCAATTAATGTATTATACTCATCCCACATTGGTAACTGCCAAAGCCTTTCACCAACAGCTTTTGCAGCATTTAATAAATTATTTGCATGGTTATCATCGTTTGCAAATAAACCTGCTGTAAACTCTCCTAATGCAACCACACAAGCACCTGTTAATGTGGCAAAATCTATTAAATAATCCGGTTTCTGCTTGCAAGCATAATACAGTGCATCAGATAATATTATTCTTCCTTCCGCATCTGTATTGCCTACCTCTATTGTTTTTCCAGACGCACTTACAATTATATCACTTGGTTTGTATGCATTTCCACTAATTACATTTTCTACTGCAGGTATAACTCCTATTAAATGAATTGGTAATTTTTCTAATGCTACTGCTTTAAAAACTCCTAACACAACACCAGCACCTGCCATATCTGCTTTCATTTCTACCATACCTTCTGTTGTTTTAAGCGATAAACCACCAGCATCATATGTAACACCTTTGCCAACCAATCCAATTTTTGCTTTCGCTTTTTCTTTTGGTTTATATTCTAAAATCATCATTAACGGAGGATTTGAACTTGCCTTTCCAACTGCTACAATCCCATTCATTCCCTGCTTCTTTAATTGTTCGTAATCAACTACCTTTACTTTTATCCCTAATTTTGTCAATTCTTCCTTTGCACTGTTTGCCATTGCAGATGGGGTTAATACATCAGGTATTTCATTTACTAAATATCTTGTATAATAAACACCTTGCATTACATTTTCACCAACTCTTATAGCTTCATTTAATAAATCTTTATTTTCGCTTACTAAATAAACCTTTAAATTTTTGGGTGCTTTTTTGTCGCTTTTGTATTTATCAAATTCATAATTACCTAATAATACACCTTCTACAAAAGATTGATAATATGTTATTTCATCATCAAAATATTCTTTATATTCGTTAAAATCTGGGATATTAATAAATAATGCTTTTACAGGCTCATTTTTAATATCTTTAATTAATCCAGCGCAATAATTCCTAAAAAAGTCGTTGTTAAATTTTTTATCTTTTTTTATTTTCTTTATTACTGTTAAATAAGGATTATCATCAAAACATTGTATTTTTACTTCATTAAAATTATCTTTTTCTTGCAATTTTTTATGAGTAACCGAATTTACCTTTATACTGTTTTTAATAAAATAATCTTCAATATTCTTTTCTAAATTATTATTCACTACAAAAAATTGTACATTAATAGATTCTTTTTCAAAATTAAAATCTGGGTTAATTGCTTTAAATGAAATATTAAACATATTATTCTCCACTCTTTTGTATAATTTCTTCAGTATCTTTAATTATTAATGGTAAATAATCCTCAATTTTTTTATTTATCATTCTAATTCCTGCAGCGTTTAAGTGCCCACCACCACCATAATTTTTGGCAACTAAATTAATTGGAATTTTACCTCTACTTCTTAAACTTACCTTAAAACCATCTACTAATTCTAAAAATAGTAAGCCTACTTTAACCCCTTTAATTGTTAATGTATTATTTACAAAACCATCAATTTCAGATTCTTCAACATCAAACTCTTTTAATAACTTATAGGAAATTACAAAATAACATATCTCTTTAGTGCAATTTAATTGCAATTCAGAAAGCATTAATCCTAATAACTTAATTCTACCAAAGCTACTCTTTTCATATATCTCTGTATACATTTCGTTAGGATCTACACCAAGCTCTAAAAATTCTGCTGCAATTTTATGGGTTTTGGCAGTTGTTCTATCATACCTAAAAGAACCTGTATCGGTCATTATTGCAGCATATAATGCATATGCAATTTTGTAATCTATATCACAAACTTTTGTTTCAGTTATAAATTCATAAATAATTTCACCCGTCGCACATCTATCGGTTAACGATATTATATTTTCCGTAATATCTTCTGGATACTCGTGGTGATCTACAACAATTTTAACTTTATCAAATTTATTAAAAACTTCAGACATGGTTTTAGTTCGGCTAATAGCGTTCATATCTAAAAATATTACAGCATCGCTATTTAGTATTATAGCATCATGTATTGTTTTATCATAAACTTCAATTAAATTATCTTTATCAAGAAAAATTAAATTTTCTGGTGTTTTACTATAGTTAATTATTCTAACATTTTTATTTAACTTTTGTAAAACATAATAAAATGCAAGTTCACTTCCTAATGCATCAGCATCTGGATTTACGTGACAAGTTAATATAAAACTATTATTTTTAATTACTAAGTCTTTTAATTTAGTAAAATTTATCATAGTCCCCTTTTGCTAAATAAAAAAATCCCCTCGTTAAACGAGGGGAATAAATTATACTTCCCAAGTATTTGCGTTATATATAAGCGATTTCAAATCACCTTTTCCTTTTTTAGATGTAACTTGCTCAATTTGTCTGTTAACAGCTTCATCATAAGTTTCTTTACGAATATTACGATACACTCCAATTGGAGTAGGAAATCCTTCATAATCCGGTAAATGAGCTAAAATAAATGCACGAATTGGATTTGGATCAAATTCATCATGCACCCATGCGTCATTAATAGAATTATTTGGGTCATTTAAATCTATTATTTTTGGTGTAAATCCATCTAACTTAATAGCTTTATCATTATTTTTACCAAAAACTAATGGTTTACCATGCTCTAAAACAACAACATTATCTGCTTTTGTTTCTTTATCAGTAAATTTTTCAAAAGCACCATCATTAAAAATTACACAATTCTGGTATATTTCAATAAAAGCTAACCCTTTATGTGCAGCAGCTTTTTTAATCATCTCTTGCATATGTTTAATATCTCTATCTAATGTTTTAGCAACAAAAGTAGCTTCACTTCCTAATGCTAAAGACATTGGATTAAATGGATAATCTACGGAACCATAAGGAGTACTTTTTGTTACTTTCCCTTTTTCACTTGTAGGCGAGTATTGTCCTTTTGTTAATCCATAAATTCTATTATTAAACATAAGTACCTTTAAATCAACGTTCTTTCTGCAAGCATGAATAAAATGATTGCCACCTATACTCATTAAATCACCATCACCCGTTGCAACCCAAACACTAAGCTCTGGCCTTGCAACCTTTAATCCTGTTGCTATTGCTGTAGCTCTTCCATGTATTGTGTGGAACCCATATGTACCCATATAATAAGGAAAGCGGCTAGAGCACCCAATGCCTGCAACCCACACTATATTTTCTTTTTTTACACCTATATCGGGGAATGTTCTTTGTACTTGTGCTAATACAGAATAATCCCCACAGCCTGGACACCATCTAACATCAATACCAGATGAAAAATCTTTAGCTGTATATTTAATTTCTGGT
Source organism: uncultured Melioribacteraceae bacterium (assembly GCA_964652025.1). Lineage (GTDB taxonomy): Bacteria > Bacteroidota > Ignavibacteria > Ignavibacteriales > Melioribacteraceae > JAEXOD01. The sequence goes on along the minus strand of CAZYZX010000006.1, from coordinate 68,393 downwards.
GCATCTATTTTTACATTATTTTCCATTTTCGCCTCCAAGTATCTCGCGAATTTTATTTTCTATATCATATGCTTTAAATGGTAAACCGCGCATTAAATTAAATTGAATAACTTTAACTGAGTATTCACTTTTAATTACTTTTGCAAGCTGCCCTAAGTTTATTTCTGGAATTAATATATATTTATATTTATTTAACACTTCTCCTAAATTTGCTGGGAAAGGATTAAGATGTTTTAAGTGTACTTGTGCAACTTTTGTTCCGCTCATTCTAACTCTTCTTACAGCTTCACTTATTGCTCCATAAGTACCTCCCCAACCAACTACCAAAATATCTGCATCTTCATCCCCTTTTACTTCTATATTCGGAATATCTTTTTGTATTCCTTTCACCTTTTTATCGCGAAGTTTACACATTAAATCATGATTATCTGGGTCGTAGCTTACAGTTCCAGTTATATTAGCTTTTTCCAAACCACCAATTCTATGTTCAAGACCCGGAGTACCTGGAATTGCCCAAGGACGAGCTAAATTTTCGTCTCTCATATAAGGCATAAATCCTTCGGGATCTGTTCTAAATTGAACTTTTATTTTTGGTAATTCTTCAACCTCGGGTAATTTCCAAGGCTCTGCTCCATTAGCAATGTAACCATCTGTTAACATAAGAACAGGCGTCATATATTTTAGTGCAATTCTACTTGCTTCTATTGCTGTATAAAAACAATCGCTTGGGCTTGATGCTGCTAACACTGGAATAGGAGACTCGCCATTTCTACCAAATATTGCTTGCAATAAATCAGCTTGCTCGGTCTTAGTTGGCAATCCTGTGCTTGGCCCACCACGCTGTACGTCAACAATTACTAATGGAAGTTCTGTCATAACAGCTAAGCCCATTGCCTCTGTTTTTAATGCTAAACCAGGTCCGCTTGTTGTTGTTATTGCTAAATTACCACCATAAGCTGCTCCTATTGCGCTTGCTATACCCGCTATTTCATCTTCTGCTTGTACTGTCTTTACTCCATAGTTTTTATATGCACTTAAATATTGCATAATTTCACTTGCAGGGGTAATTGGATATGAACCTAAATATAATGGCAAATCTGCTAATAATGATGCTGCAACAAATCCTAATGCTGTAGCTTCGTTTCCAGATACGTTTCTATATATACCACTTGGCAACTGTGCTGGTTTTATCTCAAATCTTGTGGTAAATATCTCGTTATGTTCACCATAGTTATATCCAGCTTTCAATGCTAATTCATTTGCTTTTGCTAACTCTGGTTTCTTGGCAAACTTTGTCCTAATCCAATCTAAAGTATTATCTAATGGTCTGCTAAATAACCAATACATTAAACCTAACGCAAAAAAGTTTTTGCATCTTACTACTTCTTTTAATCCTAAATCTAATTCTTTTAATGCATTTGATGTTAATGTTGTTATTGGAACTATATAAGTTCGATAATTTGATAATGAATCGTTTTCTAAAGGATTTTCTTTATATCCCGCTAATTGCAAATTCTTAGAATCAAAAGCATCAGAATTAATTATTATTGTTGCACCCGGCTTCAAATCCTTTAAATTAACCTTTAATGCAGCTGGATTCATTGCTACTAAAATATCTGGGTTATCGCCCGGTGTATAAGTTTCTTGTGAACTAAAATGTAATTGGAATCCACTTACTCCATATGTTGTGCCCGCAGGGGCTCTAATCTCTGCAGGATAATCTGGCAATGTGTTTAAATCATTTCCAAATATGGCGGTTGAATCGCTAAATTGTGAACCTGTTAACTGCATACCGTCTCCACTATCACCTGCAAAGCGTACCGTTACTTCAGTTAACTCAAATATTTCTTTCTCTTGTGCCATAATACTCAACTCGTTTGTTTTTTTATTTATTATGAATTTAGATTTACTAAAATAATATTTTTTTTACATATTTCAATGTAATTTAACCTATTTTGCCAGTTTTAAATAGCTTAAAAATTCTTCTGCATTTACAAATCCTGTTATCCTTTTAACTTCTTCTCCTTTACTATTTATTATTAATACTGTAGGCATGCCTATTATATTAAATTTTTTGCGTAAATTTTCATTCGCTTCAGATAACGTTTGTGTCATATCTACTTTATAAAGCTTAAAATTCTTAAATTCTTCTAATACTTTTTCGTCACTAAAGGTTAATTTATCTAATTCTTTACAAGGGATACACCAATCCGCATAAAAATCGACTACAATTTTTTCATTATTAGTTAATGAATTTTGATATGCTACCTCATCAAAAACATTCCAATTTGGTTTTTCTGCCTTACTTGGAATTATTAAGTAAACTGCTAATGCTATTATGATAACAGAAAAAACATACTTAAATAAAGAAAAACCTTTAACATCCTTTGCAGATTTATCTATAAACATAATATATATTGCACTTACTATCATAAAAACAGGCAACAAATAGGTCTTTAAAACTTCTGGCAACAGTGGAAGTAAAAAGTATATAGCCATACCAACCATTATAAAACCAAATATATGTTTTACAGCTTCCATCCATAAGCCAGCACGTGGTAAATTTTTAATTTTACCACTAAACAATGCTAATATTAAATAAGGTGTACCTAACCCTAAAGCCAAAAAGAAAAACATTAAAAAGCCATAAACGGGGTCACCTTTAGCACCAACTACAGTAACAAGCCCTAAAACAAATGGACCTATACATGGTGCAGCAACTATTCCCATAGTTAATCCCATAAAAAATGCCCCAAATAAACCAGATTGTGCACCTCCAGCTTTCATTACCCAACTATCGGGTAACTTAAATTCATATACCCCAAACATACTTAGCGCCAAAGTTAATAATATTAATGCTATAACTATTATTACTATAGGATTTTGCATTAACGTACCAAATACTGCACCACTTAACGATGTTACTACTCCAACTACAGAGTAGGTTAATGCCATACCCAATACATATAAAACTCCTAATAAAAATAACCTGCTTGTTTTACCTTCGCTTTGTCCACCAAAATAGCCAACCGTTATTGGTATTAATGGATAAACACAAGGTGTTAAATTAAGCGCTAATCCACCTAAAAATACTATTAACAAACTAATTAATAGCCCGCTCTTTTCTAATTTATTTGCTAAAGAATCATCATCACTATTGCTAACTGATTGTGCTACATTTCCTTCATTTGCTTTCTTTATATCTTCTAAAGTTGTTTCTTGTAACTTTTTCTCATTTAATTTAATAGCTTCTTTAACTACAGTAATTTTTACATCACTTTTCACCTCACTTGGTGGCATGCAAGATGCATTATTGCATGCTTGATATTCAAAATTAAAAGGAATTGTGTAATTCCCCTCTTTTAAATCCTTAGATAATTCTACTAATGCCGTAACAACAGCACCATTTTCGTATACCGAAACTGGTTTATCAGAAAAACTAAATTTTATCTCTTTTGCTTTTGGATATTCAATTGAAACTAACTTAAAATCTTTTTCATTCAATAAACTTAATTTTGTGGGGATCAAAAAATCTTCGTTAGGTTTAACAGAATTTATATGCCATTCTGCTCCCATCTCTAACTTAAATTGTATTTTAAGCTGCATCCCTGCATGTAACGAGTCATAGTTTTGTGCAGTTTGTAACTTTAAAACATCAACATTAAATTGTGCATTTATTAAATTTAGCCCTACAAAAATCAAAATAAAAAATATTTTTTTTATCATTTTTAATAACCTTTCAATTTATTTTATAATTTCTTTTCCAACCACAAACAATAGGAAAACGTCTTCCATAACCAAAAGCTTTTGTGGAAACACGTAATACTGGAGCTGCTTGTTTGCGCTTAAACTCGTTTAAATCTACCATTCTTAATGTCTTCTTTACTATTTCTTCATGCCCCAATTCCTTTACTATTGCGTTATATTCTTTATATTCTTCTAAATACATTGTAATTATTTTGTCTAATAATTCGTATGGTGGTAAAGAATCTTGGTCTGTTTGATTTGGACGCAATTCCGCAGATGGGGCTTTATTAATTATCTCTATTGGTATAATTTCTTCTTCTCGGTTTATATAATTTGCTAACTTATATACTTGCGTTTTGTAAACATCACCAATTACTGCTAATGCCCCACACATATCACCATATAATGTGGCATATCCAACCGCTATTTCACTTTTATTTCCCGTTGTTAATAATAAATAATTAAATTTATTAGATAGTGCCATTAGATATAGCCCACGCGTTCTAGATTGGATATTTTCTTCTGCAATATTTGGTTCATAACCTGCAAATTTTTCTTTCATTACCTCTAATACAGTATCAAAAACTGGTTGAATACTAAATATATCATATGAGATGTTTAATTTACTAATTAGTTTCAAAGAATCATCAATACTTCCTTTGCTGCTATACTGGCTTGGCATTAAAACTACATGTACATTTTCATTCCCCAAAGCTTTTACTGCAATATAAGCTACTAATGCGCTATCAATTCCACCAGATAATCCTAACAGAGCTTTTTTAAAGCCTGTCTTTTCTGCATATTCTCTTACTCCTAATATTAAAGCATTTAACACTTCTTCTTCAAAACAACCTTCTATATTTGTAATTGTTTCATAGTTGTCATTTGTATCATAAATAAAATAATCTTCTTTAAATTTTGCCCCAAGTTTTTTTAGTTCCCCATTGCTATCAAAACACATGCTTGCGCCATCAAATATCAAATCTGTTTGTGCACCTGCACAACATGCATATACTAATGGCAAATTATCAGTTTTTGTTAGCACAGATAACATTTGCCTTCTTTGCTCTCGTTTACCATATGCATAAGGACTTGCTGATATATTTATTAATAACTCTGCTCCTTTATCAACTAATCTTTGCACCGGATCCACTTCATACCTGCGCTTTTTCCAATAATCAGAGTCATTCCATATATCTTCGCATATTGATATTCCTAACTTTACCCCATTAAAGTTATATACATAAACTTCTTTTGCCGGTTCAAAATATCTAACTTCATCAAATACATCATAATTTGGTAGTAAGGTTTTCTTTTGTATAAATTGTACTTTGCCATTATAACATAATACTGCAGAGTTATAAAGTCCTGTTCCTACATTATCAAATTCTTCTGTTATTGTTCCAAATATAAGTCCTACCTTGCCTGTTATTTCTGCAATTTCATCAGTATATTTTGCTAATGCGTCTCTAAATTCTTCTTTTTCTACTAAATCTTGTGGCGGGTATCCGCATAAAGATAATTCCGGACAAACCACTAAATCTACCCCGTCTTTAACTCCTCGTAAATAATGCTCCACTATCTTATTTTTGTTATAATCTAAATCTCCAATTATAGAGTTTAATTGGCAAACAGCTATTTTCATAAATCTCTCTTATATTAAAAATTAATTTTTATTTAATTAAATTAAGAAACTAATACTATTTAAACAAATAAATTTTATCTAAAATATTATTATTTAATAAGTTAACTACTTAATTTTATTTTGTTATTTTTTATTTTACCTAAATTATTTAATTTTTAAATAGGCTTTACATTATTTATTTAAGTATAATTAATAAAAACTTTAAAAATTAAACTTTTTAAATTATTTTTTGTCTTTTATATTTTTTGTTATTTACTACTTTAACTTAATGTTAATCCTAATTTATACAGCAATATTTTCTTTAAAATTAAGTTTAAAAATGCTATATTAAATAAAAAATTTTATAACTAAATATGACAATAAAAAAAATAGGATTGGCGCTTTCTTTTTCACCTTCTATGCAAAATAACTTAGCAGTTGCTTTGCATTTAAAAAAATTATATAAGGCAGAACTTTTTATTTTACATTCTTCCTCTGCTAAAAAATCTGATAAAGAAAAATTAGAAAAAGCACTAATAGATAGTAAATGCGATTTAAGCACCATATCAATTATAGAAGGTTCTGGTGACCCAGCAGATTTTATTTTGCAAACAATCAAATCTCAAAATTTAGACCTTATAGTTGCAGGAGCCTTAAAAAAAGAAAATATTGTAAAGTTTTATATAGGTTCTGTAGCACGCAGAATTATGAACGAAGCCCCATGTTCTGTTTTTATAGCTTCTGTAGAAAAAAAATTTGAAAAAAATTTTAACAAATTCTGCACACTTGTTAACTATACCCAAGATTGCGAAAAAGCAATAAAACTTGCTTACGAACTTGCTAATTTAGATAACGCAGAAAAGTTTTATTTAATAAAAGATTTATGGATTTCAGGCTTATCTTTAACTGGTTTAGACTCCGGTAACATTAAAGAATCTACAGAAATTATTAAACAATGTATTTTAGAAGAAAAAGAAAAAATTAAAATTTTTATTGATGAAATTAATCTTAAAGGTAGTGTACCAATAGAAATTAATTGTTTTTACGAAAAAGTAGCTCTTAATCTTTCTAAATATATTAAAGAAATTGATGCAGATGTTTTAGTAATTAGTTCTAAAGCCAAAAAGAAAAGCATTTTAGATAGATTTGTTTCTGATGAGTTAAGTTATTTATACGATGATTTGCCATCTAATTTATTAATTTTCCGGTAAATTTATGCATGCATTAAGTCATCATGATGTTGTTATTCTTTTACTTCAACTTTCTGTTTTGTTGATTTTTGCGCGTATTTTTGGAGAAATTAGCCGATTGCTTAAACAACCTGCAGTTATTGGGGAAATTATTGCTGGTATTATCATAGGACCTTCCCTTTTAGGCAAATACTTTAATAACACTTACGAATATATTTTTAATTCTTCTCAAAATGCTTTTTATGCGTTAAATGGATTAAGCTCTATTGGCGTTATTTTACTTTTATTTGTTGCAGGGATGGAATTAGAACTTTCTTTAATTATAAAAAAAGGACGAAAAGCTGCAATTATTAGTATGTTTGGCATTGTTGTTCCCTTTATTATAGGTTTTCTTTCGGGGTGGATTTTCTATGAATCCGTTATTAAGTTCCATCCTGAAAATAAACTTGTTTTCAGTTTGTTTTTTGGAACAGCACTTTCTATTTCTGCTTTGCCTGTTATAGCAAAAACTTTGTTAGACTTAAATTTACTTAAATCAAATATCGGTAGTTTAATCCTTGCTTCTGCCATGGTTGATGACCTTATAGGCTGGATATTCTTTTCTATTCTTTTAAGTATGTTTGTTCACGAAACTGGTACAGAGCATATATTATTTACCGTTACTGGTGTTTTAATTTTTGTTACAATTGCTCTTACTATTGGTAGAGCTTTTATAAATTCTTTAATTAAATACATTACAAAATATATAGCCAATGCAAGTGGTATTATTGCATTTTCTATTGTTTTATGTTTGTTGGGTGCACTCTTTACTCAATCTATTGGTATTCATTCAATTTTTGGGGCTTTTATTATTGGTATTACTGTTGGAAATTCTGAACATTTTAATAGCGAGCATAGAGAAGTTATTCACCAATTTACAGCCGGGTTTTTTGCCCCCTTATTTTTCGTTATGATTGGATTAAAAATTAATTTTATAGATAATTTTAACCCTTTTTTAACTCTTTTTATAATATTTTTTGCTTTCGCTGCTAAAATAATTGGCGTTGGTATTGGTAGCAGATATTTTGCTAAATTGAATAAAAACGAATCACTGGCTATTGCTTTTGGCTTAAATGCTCGTGGTTCAATGGAAATTATTCTTGGGCTTTTAGCTTTAGAAGCTGGCGTTATTAACGAAGAAATTTTTGTTGCGATTGTTATAATGGCTTTATTAACCAGTATTACTAGCGGTCCTTTCCTTAATTATTTTGTTAAATTCTTACGAAATCGTTCGTTTATTGACCTATTAAATAAAAATCTTATCTATTTTACAAATGCAAATAATAAAACTGAACTTTTAAAAGAATTATGTGAAATTACTGCTAACGAGTTTAAACTTAATGAAAAAGAACTATATTTAGAAGTAATTAAAAGAGAACAACTTATTTCAACAGGACTTCAAAACGGTTTGGCTATACCACATGCTAAATTTGCCGTTTCTGCACCTATTATCACTATTGCGTTATCTATAAATGGTATAGATTTCGATTCTTTGGATTCCTTACCTGCTAAAGTATTTGTATTTTTAATAACTCCTTATGGTGAAAACGATTTACAGCTAAATTTACTTGCAGAAATTGCAACTAAACTTGGGTCTAAAGAAAACATAGATAAACTTTTATCTTTAAATAGTCTAACAGATATTATTAAATTTTTACAAACGGTATGATTATGAAAAAAATATTATTCTTTTTATTTGTTATAGCCCTTAATATTAACGCACAAGACCTATTTATTTTGGAATCGAACTATATTCCATATCCTGATACTGCTTATGTATTTACACCTAAAAAAATGCAAACAGAACAACTACCTTTAGTAATTATGTTACACGGTTACGCAGGCAATTACAAGCAATGGAGTGAATTAGCAGATTTACAAAAATATGCTGATTCCCTTAATATTGTTATTGCTTGCCCAGATGCCTTTTTTGATAGCTATTATATTAATAGTCCCGTAAGAGAAAATTATCAATACGAAAGCTTCTTTTTCGAAGTATTTTTGCCCTCTGTTATTAAAAAATATAATATTAATAAAAATTTAGTATTTATAACTGGCTTAAGTATGGGCGGGCATGGTGCAATTTCTTTTTATCTTAAAAGACCTGAACTATTTGTTACCGCTGCAAGCACTAGTGGTTTATTAGATTTAACCGCATTCCCAAATCGAAACACAATTAAAGGTGCTGCTGGTAATATAGAAGATTTTTCCAAAGTATGGGAAGAGAATTCTTGCACTTACTTATTAAAAAATATTGTTGGTAAAAATAAAACCTTATACATAGATTGTGGCACAGAAGATTTTTTATACAATACCAACCTAAAATTTTTAGAAATTTGCAAAGCTAATAATATAAATGTAACTTATAATTTTTCACCTGGAACACACGTACATGACTACTGGCGAAAAAGCATTCCAGAACATTTTAAATTTTTTATGAAATTTATTCAATAAATTTAAAACATTTATTTGTTCTTATCGTCTAAAGATATGAACAAACAAAAGGTGATAAAATGAAGGAAAAATTGTATCGTTCTACTAAGGATAAAATTGTTGCTGGTGTAGCTGCCGGGCTTGGCAATTACTTAAACATAGACCCAGTTATTGTTAGAATTATTTTTGTTCTTTTAACAATTTTTAATGGCGCTGGCTTAATTGTTTATATTGTTATGTGGATTATAATTCCTGCTGATAATGATAATAGACCAAATGTTAATTTTAATAATCCTAATAATTTTAATAATCCTAATAATGATGGCTCTAACCAATCTGAACAACAAAATCATCAACAACCAAATCAACAAAATTTTGCCGAAAATGCAGATAAGGTTAATATTACACCTAACCAACCTACTACGGATAGAAGCTCTGTTGGAAGATTAATTTTTGGCGGCCTTTTGGTATTTTTTGGCTTTGCTTTCTTTTTTGAAAGCTTTTTTGATTGGTTCGATTTCCATGACTTAATCCCTATTGTTTTTATTATTATTGGCCTTTTATTACTTTATAATTCTATTAAAAAGTAATACTGGAGCGAATTATGAAAAAGAAATATTTTTTTAGTAGTGCTTTTTTTCTCGCTCTTGGGGTTATTTGGTTAATCGGTAAAACTAACTTAATAACTAATTGGGATTTTATTCCTTCCTTATATCCTATAGTTTTAGTGTTTTGGGGATTATTAGTTTTAACTAAAAATACAATTGTTAAACCTATTATATCTGCTTCGTTTGGTGCTTTTTTAGCATTGTTAATTTACGGAACTGCAGCAAATCTTTTTGGCTTTTTTGATAATGATTTTAAGTTTCGTTATCCAGATTCAGATCAATCAAGTTATTCCTTCCCATATAATCAAGATATCAAATACAGCTATTTTGAATTAAATACTGGGGCTACTGCTTTCGAAATTAATTCTAATACAGATTCCCTTATTATGGCAACAGCTTATGGAAATTTTTTAGATTATAGTTTAACTACAAACATTACAGATAGCTTAGCTAAAGTTTATTTTAGTAATAATGGAGATAATAATATAACATTTGGCAAAAAACACCATAATAAAGTAACTATAAGTTTAAACGCTAATCCAATTTGGGATATTAACTTAAACTATGGTGCAGCAAAAGGAAATATTGACCTATCTAACTTAAAGATACAAAACCTATCTGTTCATACTGGCGCTACATCTACTACAATAAAACTGGGTGATAATTTTAATACTAAACTAAATATTGATATGGGAGTCTCTTCTATAACTATAAAAGTTCCATCTACTTTAGGCGTAAAAGTTTATGGAAGTTTAGACTTAAGCAAAAAAGAATTTAAAGATTTCAAAAAAATTGATGATGGTTCTTACATTAATTCTACTTACGATACATCAAAAAATAAATTAGAAATTAGAGCTAACGGCGCATTAAGTAAATTTAAAATTGTAAACTACTAAAATAAAAAAGCGGGTTTTACCCGCTTTTTTTAATCTTCAAAAGATTTGTACATCTCTTCAATTAAATCTTTATACCTGCTTTCAATTTCTTTTCTTTTAACTTTTAAGGAAGGTGTTAAAGTACCTTCTTCAATCGAAAACGGTTTATCTAACAAAGTAAATTTCCTAACACGTTCGTAATTAGCAAGTTTCTTTTGAAATTGAGCTAAATCTTTATCTATTAAATCATAAATTTGTTTCATATTAATTAAGTCTTCAACAGTATTATACTGTATTCTATTTGCATCTGCATATTCTTTTAATGCTTCAAAATCTGGCACAATTAAAGCACTTAAAAACATTCTTCTATCACCAATTAAAATAAACTGGTCTATATATTTGCTCGCTAAAAACATATTTTCTATTGGAGAAGGAGCGATATACTTGCCTTGCGAAGTCTTAAATAAATGTTTTTTCCTATCAGTTATATGTAAAAATCCTTCTGCATCAAAAACGCCTATATCACCCGTGTGTAACCAACCATCTTTTAGCACTGCTTCGGTCTCTTTCTTGTTATTGTAATATCCTTTCATAATATTTGGACCGTAAGCTAATATTTCTCCATCTTGCGCTATTTTTAACTCTACACCTGGGAAAGCTTTGCCAACAGTACCAAATTTATAATCACCTGGTCTATTAACCGCAAGTACAGGCGAACTTTCTGTTAATCCATACCCTTCTAAAATTAAAATACCAATTGCTTCAAAAAATAAACCTAAATCCCTACTAAGTGGAGCACCACCCGAAATAAAAAACCTTAAATTACCACCTGTTCTTGCTTGTAATTTACCATACACTAATTTAGATGCTAATTTGTGCTTTAAACTTAATGCTATTGGCACACCTTGTGGTGATTTTTTTGCTAAAGCATATTCTTTCCCTAATTCAACTGCCCAACTAAATATTTTTTGCTTTGTGGGGGATTGGCCTTCTACATTTCGCGTAATTTTACTATACATCCTTTCAAATAGTCTTGGAACAGCCGTCATAACAGTAGGCTTAATTTCAAGCAAATTGTTAGCAACTCGCTCTATACTTTCTGCATATGCAATTGTAGAACCACCTGCTAATGCAACGTAATAACCTGCAGTACGTTCAAAAATATGGCAAAGTGGTAAAAACGATAAAAATGTGTCTTCTTTACCAATATCAAAAACTTGATGTGCTGCTACTGTATTAGAAATAATATTTTTATGTGTTAACATTACCCCTTTTGGTTCACCCGTTGTTCCAGATGTATATATTATCGTACAAAGCTCTTCTTCTTCTACTAATTTTATTTTATCATAAAAATAATTTGGATTTTCTCTTAAAAAATCTTTCCCTTTTAATTTTATTTCTTTAAATGAATACACCCCAGGCTCTGGTGTTGTATCTTTTTCATTCATTACTATTATATACTTTAAACTTTTGCACTTATCTCTTATCTTTAATACTTTATTTAAATGAAATTTATTTGATACAATTATTGCTACAGATTCACTATTATTAAGTATAAATTGTATTGTATCTGCAGTTAAAATAGGATATAAAGGGACATCAATACCACCCAAACCTAAAATTGCCATATCACTATAAACCCACTCCGGTCTATTTTCAGAAATTATTGCAACCTTATCCCCCTTCTTTATCCCTAAGCTTGCCATTCCACATGCAAACTGCTCTGTGCTATCTTTAAATTCTGTATAAGATATGTCCCTATATTCTTTGCCATCCTCTTTAAATTTAAATACCGGTTTTTCTGTAGTTTTATAAAATACTTTTGTTAAGTATTCATATATTTCCGGTATTGTTTTAAATTGTTTTAATACTGGCATTATTTCTCCGGTTTGGTTTTAACAATAATGAATTAATTTTTATTATTTTCAATTATAAAAATAATAATATAATAAAATTTTAGTAATTTTTTGCTATGTTTAGCAAAATATTTTAATTTGAATAAATAAAAAAAATATATTATTTTTAAATTTCTATTTTCGGGGTGTAGCGTAGCCCGGTAGCGCGCTTCGTTCGGGACGAAGAGGTCGTAGGTTCAAATCCTATCACCCCGACTTACCTTTCTTTATGTTTTTCTTCTCCGTTTTATCTGTAACTTTTCTTATTACTAAATATAAGCCAAATATCACTAAAGGTATACTTAGCAGTTGTCCCATATTTAATGGTAGTGAATATTCAAATGCCTCTTGATTTTCCTTAAAATATTCCACAAAAATTCTAAATCCAAATACACCTATCAAAAAATAACCAAACAATTCCCCTTCTTTTAATCGTTCTCTTTTGTATTTATATAGTAAAAATAATATTATAAAAATAATAAAGTATGCTAATGCCTCATAAATTTGTGTTGGATGGCGCGGAAGGTCATCAACTGCTGTAAAAATAAATCCCCAATTACTATTTGTTGGTTTACCATATATCTCAGAGTTCATTAAATTTCCTATCCTAATAAAAGCTCCTCCCAAAGCAACAGTTATTACCAATCTATCAAATATCCATAAATAGCTAATACCTTCTGTTTTTTTTGTATATATGTAAATAGCAATTAAAATTCCTATAGCTGCCCCATGAGAAGCCAAGCCCCCATGCCAAACTGCAAGAATTTCTAAAGGATTACTTAAATAGTAACTAGGATTATAAAATAAACAGTGCCCTAACCTTGCCCCTATAATTGTTCCCAAAATAACGTACCAAGCTAAATCTTCTAAATCTTTTTTATTCTTTTTTTCTTGCCTAAATATCCAGGACATTATCTCCATTCCAACTAAAAAAGATAATACAAATAATAACCCATACCAGCGTATTGCAAACGCACCTATACGTACTATTTCCGGATTTATATTCCACTCTATCAACAACCACCTCTATTTATCTAACTAATTTAAGTTTGTTACTAAAATTCTTTAATATTAAACTACAAATATAACCAATAATTGCTAAAATTATAATTGTTGCACCACTAGATATATTTAAGTAATATGAAATTATTAAACCTGCTATATTTAACACAATACCTATAAAAACACTTAATAACATCATGCTTTTTAAACTTTTAACAAATTGCAAACTTATTACACCAGGTATTGTAAGCAGTGCTATTACTAAAATTATACCCACTAATTTAATTAAAATAACTGTTGTTAAAGCTACAAGTAATAGTAAAATGAAATAATAAAAATCTACTTTAATACCTATAACTCGGGCAAATTCTTCATCAAATGTAATTGCTAAAAATTTATCATAAAGTGGTATAACAATCAACAAAATGAAAATATCTAATATAGCCATTGCCAATATTTCATCACCAGAAACTACTAAAATATTACCGAAAAGATAAGTATTTAAATTTGGTGCATATCCTGGCGCTAAACTTACAAAAAGAATACCCAACGCCATACCAAGCGACCACATCATACTTATTAATGTATCTTCATTATTATTCTTTTTAGTTCGTAAATAAGCAATAATTATTGCTGCTAAAATACTAAACCCAAAAGCACCTAAAAGAGGACTAAAACCTAATAAATAGCCTAATCCTATACCTCCATATGCAGTGTGGCTTATTCCTCCACTAATGTAAGATATTCGTTTTACTACGATATAACTTCCAACTATTCCAAATGCTATACTTGCTAATATGCTTGCCAAAAAGGCATTTTGCATAAAATCGTAACTTAAAAACTCCGGCATATTTTACTCGTTTTTATATTCACCCAAAACTCTATGAGGTACACCATGTGCAATTAAATCTACTGGGCAATGGTAGGTTTCTTCTAACATTTCTGCAGATATTTCTTTAGAGTTATGGTAAACTAATGTTTTATTTAAACAGGCTATTTTTTTTACATATTGCGATAGTACTCCAATATCATGGGATACTAATACAATTGTTATCTCGTTATTTAATTCTTTTAGCAATTCATAAAAGTTTTTTCCACTTTTAGTATCTACGCTTGCAGTTGGTTCATCTAAAAGTAATATTTTGGGTGATGAAACTAATGCGCGTGCAATTAACACCCTTTGCTTTTGACCACCACTTAATTCATTTATTAGCCTATTCTTATAGTCATACATCTCTACTAAATTTAAAGCTTCATCAATTTTATTATTAATATGTTTTTTATCTGTTTTTAATGTTCCCAACTTTACAACATCATAAACAGATATAGGATAATCTTTTTCAAATGAATTAAATTGGGGTACGTATCCCAAAATATTCCTTGCCTGGTTTATAGGTTTACCATTTATTAATACTTCTCCCTTATCTGGGGTTATTAATCCTAAAATAACTTTTAATAAAGTTGTTTTTCCGCCACCATTAGGACCTATAATACCTATAAATTCTTTTTCTTCAATATCAATGTTAATGTTTTTTAGTATTTCTACATTGTTTATATTAACAGAAACATTATTTACACTAATAGCATTAATCATAATAAACTTTTGCTTACTTTGCGTCGCACAATTTCTAAATTCTTAATATAATCTGTTGGTATATTATTAATTACATCAATACTTGCGTTTAACTGTTTGGCAACAGCCATTGCACTTTCCTTATTAAATTGAGGCTCAATAAAAACAACCTTTACGTTATTCTTTTTTGCTAAATTAATAACATCTTGCAAATCTTTGGCATTTGGCTCTTTACCATTTTTTTCAATTCCCAATTGCGTAATTCCAAAACCATTAAAAAAGTAATGCCATGCGGGGTGATATACTAACACATAATCAGTTTTCCTTTTAGAAAATGCTTCCTTAATCTTCATCTCTTCTACTAATAATAAGTTTAAAAATTTATCCATATTATTAGTAAAATACACGCTATCTTCTGGCATTTCTTTAACTAATCCTTTATATATATTTTTTACAATAATTCTCGCTTCATTAATGCCTAACCAAACATGAGGGTCGTTATTATAAATATTTATACCTTCTGCTGAATTAATAACTATTATTTTATTATTAATAGATTTTATCTTTTCAGAAAAAGCTTCTTCAAATCCCATTCCCGCACCAATTTTAACGTACAAATCACTTTTTGCTAACTCGGTTATTTGTGCTGGTTGCGGTTCGTAGTTATGTGGTTCTGCATTTGGTGGTACTAAAATATTAACCTCTACTTTATCACCTCCAATTTTTTTAACAAAATCTGCATATGGTGCTATAGTTACCGTTACTTTCAATTTTTTATCTGTTTGTTTTTGCTCATTTTTACTGCAACCAACTAATAAAGCAAATAATAGCACTATGCTGCTTAAAACTGTTAGCTTTCTTTTAATAAACATTCTGGACATATACCAAAAAACTCCGTGTTGTGTTCTAATATTTTATAATTTGTTTCTTTCTCTATTTTTTCTACTAAACAATAATTAATTTTTTGTATTAATCCACATTTTGTGCATTTAATATAGTGGTGATGCTCTAATTCTTGTTCTTCTAATTCATATCTTAAGGACTTTTCACCTAAATAAACCTTTCTAACTATTTTTAGTTCAATAAATAGATTAATAATCCTAAAAATACTTGTAAAATCCATATTATTCGTACCTTTACTAATCTCTTTTAAAGATACGGGCTTTTTTGTTTTTAGTAAAAAGTCTATTACAGCCTTTCTATTCTCTGTAATCTTGTAACCAGATTTTTTTAGTTTATTTAAAAATTTTTCCATGTTCAAATATAATAAAAATTTTTCTAATTGCAAATAACTTGCATTTAGCCAATATGATAGTATAATTTGTTATTTGATTAAATTTAATTTATTAGTAATTTAAGTAATAATAATTTTAGTTTATAATGAATTACAAAAAATTTCTTAAATACACTATATTTGGCTTTTTTGCAGCTGTTTTTTTTACTTTCGTTTTTTTTAACTATACCGTTAATATAGAAAGGACTATTTATTTTAAAAATAATAATAATGATACCACATCGTCAAATAGTAAAAAAATTGTATATGTTGGCGTTATCTCTCGCTACCCACCAAACGTAATTTATAGGGGTTACCAACCAATATTAGATTATTTATCTAATAATACAGATTTTACTTTTCAACTTAAAATAAGCGAAAACTATAACCAAGTTATAGATATGCTATTAAATAAAGAAGTTGAAGCAGCTTTTGTAGGTTCTTTTGTTTATGTAGAAGCTAAAGAAAAATATGATATTAAACCTATATTAAAACCGTTAAACGAAAACTTTATGCCTTTTTCTCGTTCTGTTCTTTTTTCTGTTGATAGTTTAGTTATTAACAACTTTTCAGAATTAAAAGGTAAAACCGTTGCTCTTCCTGCTAAAGAATCATATTCTTCTAATTGGTTTACTAAAATGTTTTTAAAGAAAAATAATATTAATATAAATGACCTTAAAGAAATAAAATATTTTCCTCATCACCAAAGCGTAATTAATCAAGTGGTTTTAGGTTATTATAATTTTGGCGTAACAAGGGAATATTTATTAAAAAACCTTATTAAAAATAATGTTCGTATTATTGCTTATTCAGACCCAATACCAACTTCACCAATTATTGCATTAAGCTATAATAATAGCTCGGCTATAAATCAACTAATAGATGCATTACTTAAAATTAACAAAAATAACCCAGAAAGGAAAACTATAACAGAAAGTTGGGATAACGAATTTGTTTTTGGCTTTACTAAAGCAGATGATAAAGACTATAATATTATTAAAGATTTATTAAAAAATTAAGATGATTTTTAAAAATAGTTTAAAAACTAAAATTACTGTTTACGTCGGAATATTAATAATATTCTTAATGTTACTTATTTCCGTATTATTATTATTGCAATTTCGAGAAGTAATTATTCAAAAGGAAGTAAAAACGGCTAAAGCTATTTCTTCTACTTTTGTAGTTACTTTAACCGATGCCATGATTTTTGAATCAAACTCTGTTTTTGTTAAAGAAAACATTTTACAAAGCTACTTAGATAATTTTATTAAAAATATTGATGGCGTTAAATATGTTACAATTTATGATGAAGAAGGTGTAGTTATTGCTAATAGATATTTATTGAACAACAAAATTAGTTCAGACCCCCAAATATCAATTATTAAATTTAAACCAGAAAACGATTTTATAAAGATATTTAAATCAAATAAATTTAATTGGATAATAGAAACTAATACTAATATAAAAAGCATAAATCACTCTTGGGGTTATTTAAAAGTTGGTTTTTCTGCCAAACCAGTTATTGATGAATTGACAATATTATTTTTCTCTTTACTTATTGCAACAATTTTAGTTAGTGGAGTTGTTATTTACTTGCTAAACTTTTTTGTAAAAAAAATAACTTATAGATTGGAAAATTTTGTAACATTAATAGAAAATGTAGATTATTCTAATTTTCAAGAAATTGAAAATACAGATAGTACCGATGAAATAGGAATTTTATACAAAAAATTTGATGAAATGCAAAAAAGATTAAATTTATCCTTAAAAAAGTTAGAAGACGCTAATCAACAAATATATCAAGCAGAAAAACTTGCTTCTATTGGTAGGTTAGCATCGGGTGTTGCTCATCAAGTTAATAACCCTTTAAATGGTATTAAAAGCTGTTTATATGCAATAAAACAAGAACCAGATAATAAAGCACTATTTTTAGAATACTTAGATTTAATTAGCGAAGGAATTGACAATATAGAAAATGTTGTTAATAAACTGCTTGGTTTTGCCAGGCAACAACCTATAACAGATAGCATAATTAACATTAATTACGCTATAGAAAAAGTTTGTGCTCTTTTTGATTATAGACTTAAATCTAAAAATATTCAAATAGAGCTTAATCTATTTCCAAACTTGCCTAAAACTAAAATAGAATACCACTTATTTCAAGAAGTGGTTATGAACCTACTTCTTAATGCTGCAGATGCAATTTCTGATAACGGCAAAATTAAAATAGATACTTACGTTTTAGATGAAAATGTTTGCTTGGAAATTTCTGATACAGGATGTGGAATAGAAAAAGATAAATTATCTAAAATTTTTGAACCTTTTTATACTACTAAAGACTTAGGGACTGGAACAGGACTTGGGCTTTCAGTTTGCCAAAGTATAATTCAATCCCACAAAGGGAAAATTACAGTTAGTAGCACAGTAAATAAGGGAACAACTTTTATAGTATTTTTACCAATTAGCTATGATGAAACTATTAATAATTGAAGACGAAAAAATTTCGCGTGTATCCTTAACTAATATTTTATCTAAGGAAAATTTTGAAGTTTACGCCGCTGAAGATGGAGAAAAAGGATTAGAGCTATACTATTCGTTAAATCCTGCAATCGTTATTACAGATTTACGACTACCTAAAATTAGTGGCTTGGAAATTTTAGATAAAATTATTAAAAACAACCCAGAGTGTAAGGTTATTTTAATAACAGCATTTGCAACTGTAGAAACTGCTGTTAAAGCGTTAAAATCTGGCGCATACGACTACTTAACTAAACCATTTTCTCCGGAAAAACTCCTTTCTATTTTGCGCAACATTAGAGAAATGCAAAATGTAATTGAAGAAAATGAAATATTAAAAAAACGATTGAATATTTTAGAAAATAAAACCATTGTTGGTAGTAGCCAAGTAATGCAAAGACTTATTGAAATAATAAAACAATTATCTTTAACCGATAGCACGGTTTTAATTCAAGGGGAAAGCGGTACCGGTAAAGAAGTTGTTGCGCGGGCTATTCATAATTGGGGCGAGCGTAGTAAAAATAAATTTATTGCTATTAGTTGCTCTTCTATTCCAGAGTCCCTTTTAGAAAGTGAGCTATTTGGTTACGAAAAAGGTGCTTTTACGGGTGCAATTAGCAGAAAAATTGGGCTATTTGAAACAGCTAACAAAGGAACCGTTTTTATTGATGATATAGATGATTTCCCTTTATCTATGCAAGTAAAATTATTACGCGTGCTACAAGAAAAACAGATTAATAGAATTGGCAGCAACGAACCTATTAATATTGATGTTAGAATTATTGCTGCTACTAAAGTGGATTTAAGAAAAAAAGTTGAAGAAAATTTATTCCGAAAAGATTTATATTATAGATTAAATATTATACCCATTATTTTACCACCATTAAGAGAAAGAAAAGAAGATATACCCGAGCTGATTGAACACTTTTTTATAAAATATAATGCATTAGATAAAATTAAACTTTTAACACCCGAAATTTATAAAGGTTTAATGGAACATAACTGGGAAGGAAACGTTAGAGAATTAGAGAACATTGTTCAAAGAATCATTGCACTTTCTTATACAGGTAGCATCACTTTAGAAAATCTTAATCTTAATATATCAAATATAACAACCCAAGTTAATCTTAAAGAAGATTACCCAACTTATGAAGAGTTTATGACTGCTAAAGAAGAGGAAATTATTAATTGGGCTTTAAATAAATGCAACAACAGTATTTCTGCCGCTGCAAAACTTTTAGATATACCTAGAACTACTTTAATAAGTAAAATAGAACGCTTAAAAACTAAAAAAGAAATTTAGTTTTACTTGCTTTCAATTGCATCTATAATAGCAGTATGTATTAATGGTCTAAACCTAATATGTTTATTGTTATCTCTGGTTGGATATGTTCTATTAGATAATAATATTACAAAAAGCTCTCTTTCTTTATCTACCCAAATACTTGTACCAGTAAAACCCGTATGACCAAAAGATTTATTAGAAAATTTAACACCGCACGATGGTTTACTGCCATATTTAACGTCCCAACCATATCCTCTTTCAGATTGAGTAAACTCCCTATTTGTCCAATCATCTATTATTTTAGCATCTAATATCTGTTTATTATTAAACTTACCGTCATTTAATAACATTTGCACATAAATAGCTAAATCATGCCCATTAGAAAATAATCCCGCATGACCCGATACTCCACCTAAAAAGTAAGCATTTTCATCGTGAACTTCGCCTTGCACTGTCTTTTTTCTATAAGTTTTGTCTATTTCTGTTGGAGGAATATTTTGTTGTAGCTTTTTACTTGGATTAAACATTGTGTTATTCATTCCAAGTGGCTCTATTAAATTTTGTTTGTAATATTTATCTAAAGTTGTTCCTGTCACTTTTTCTATAATTCGTTGCATAATAATCATGCTTAAATCACTATAAACTGTTTTTTTACCAGGTTCATAGTCTAATTCTGCTTTATCAATTAAACCATATGCCTCGTCCTTTGTTTTACATTTTTTATAAAAATCAATATAAGATGGTAATCCAGCATTGTGCAATAATAAATTTTTAATCAATATTTTTTCTTTACCGTTCCCCTTAAAAGTTGGTATATATTTATTTACTGGGTCTTCTAAATTTATTAATCCCTGCTTTACAAGCTGCATTGCTATAGGAGTAGTTACAACAACTTTTGTTAAAGAAGCTAAATCGAATATTGTTGAATCTGTTATTTTGGGACTGCTTTTATCGTAAGTAAAATTACCAAAACTTTTTTCATAAATAATTTTACCTTTATGACCAACTACTAAAACGGCACCAGGAAAAACACTATCCTTAATTGCCCAATTCATTAACGAGTCTACTTCCTTAAAGTTATAGTTTTTGTCTACTCCATTTTCTGGTGCTTGTAACTCTTTTGGATATCTAACTAACCCATCACCAAATTTATAATCAGTTCCAGGAATGGTTATAGGAAGCTTTCCATTAATAATTGCTCTACCAAATAAGGCATCAAACATTGCTTTTTGAGAAAAGTAAACAGCACCGTAAGAAGTCATATAAGCTGGTACACTAGCAAATTTATTAATTATATACGGATTACCAAAACTTAAAACTACCATTGGCTTATTTAAGCCAATCAATTTATTTATAAATTCTTGATGTCTTTTATCAATATCTACTGTTCCTTGAAAAGACCTAACATTTACAAATGTTGGTAAAATTATATAATCTGCTTTCTGGGCAACTTTAAAAACATCATTATAATCCTTATCTTTACTTTTTCTAGAAAGCCTTTCTAATTTTATTTCCTTAAACTCATCATTTACCATTTTTTCAAATGTTGATAAGTTTTTATCTGTCATTTCGGCTTTTCTATCACTTAAAGTTATACAAACAACATTTTTATATTTAGATAAATCTAATGGAACAATATTTTTATCATCTTTAACCAAAGTAATAGATTTTTTTGCAATCTCTTCAGCAAGTCTTCTTGGTTCTTTTTGTGATACTATTGAATCAATTTTATTAAGATTAATAAATCGATTTTCATCTAACTTTAAACTCCTTTTAGCAGCTAATATTTTTCTAACACTGTTTTCAATTCTTGATATAGGAAATTTTCCCTCTTTAACTGCTTCAATAAGGGAATTAACAGCAAGGACAGGATCATCAGGATAAATTAAAATGTCTGTGCCCGCTTCTACACATAAAATTGTAGCTGTTTTTGTATCATAGTTTTTTGTAATTGCGTGCATATTCAAAGCATCGCTTACTACAAGCCCACCAAATCCTAATTTTTTAATTAATAGTTTAGAAATAACATTTTTAGATATAGAAGCAGGTAATTTTGGATTACTTTCATATGCTGGAACACCTAAATGACCAACCATAATAGAAGAAACGCCATCCCGTATAGCAGTTTTAAATGGCACTAAATCCTCTTTTTCAAACTGCTCTTTTGTTAATTCAATTTTTGGTATTTCCCTATGGCTATCTAATGATGTTGCACCATGACCCGGAAAGTGCTTTGCTGTTGTTAACATATTTCCATCTTTAGTTCCTTTAATAAAGGAATCTGTAAAAACAGATATTAGCTCTGTGTTATCAGAATATGCACGAATATTTACAATCGGATTACGATAATCGTGATTAATATCTACTACAGGAGCATAATTTTGATGAACACCAATTCCTCTTCCTTCTATTGCTGTATAGTAACCCATTAAATATGCAAAGCGTGGTTCTCTTGTTGCAGCTATTGCCATATTATATGGATATTCTACTGCATCTTTTAATCTCATCCCTAAACCACGCTCAAAATCTGATGCTATTAACAAAGGTATATCTGCCAATAATTGCAAGTAATTAGTTAAAGCTGCTTGAGAGTAAATATCTCCTTCAAAAAATACTATTCCGCCAACTTTTAATTCTTTTACAAGATACTCAAGTTTTGCTCTTCCCGATGTATCAGCCTTAAACATTTTGCTATTAGCATCGGGAAAAATCATTTGTGCACATTTCTCTTCTAAGCTCATTTCGTTTAAAGTAGCTTCAATCCATGCTTTATCACTACTGGTTAAATTAAATACACTGGGATATGATATACCTTTTTTATACATATTTCGATTAAATCCATCAAATGAAAAAAATATTAATAACAAAAATAAAACTAAAACACTTTTATACATTACTGTTTTTTACCAAATTCCGGTTTAACTTTAATCCATTTAACTATAACAATCGAAGGAATTGAGCATAATAGAACCCATAAAAAGAAATGCTGATAACCAATCAACTCCTGTAACCAACCGCTAATCATCCCCGGCAGCATCATACCAAGAGCCATAAAGCCAGTTGTAATTGCATAATGCGCTGTTTTATGCTCGCCATCACTAATATATATCATATAAAGCATGTATGCTGTAAAACCAAATCCATAACCAAATTGTTCAATTGTTACACATAAGGAAATTATAAAAAAGTTATCTGGCATTGCATAAGCTAAATAAACATATGCTATATGAGGTACATTCATTACTAAAGCCATCGGCCAAATCCAGTATTTTAATCCTTTTTTAGAAGCAACTATACCACCTATTAAACCACCTAATGTTAGTGCTAAAATACCAAATGTTCCATAAATAATTCCAACATGACCGGTTGTTAATCCTAAGCCACCAGCTTCTCTTGTATCTAATAAAAATGGTGAAGCAAGCTTTACTATTTGAGATTCACCCAATCTATAGATTAACAAAAATGTAAGTATAAACCCTATATTTGGCTTTTTAAAGAACAAAGCAAATGTCCTAAAAAATTCTTTTAATACACCATCATCGGTTCGTTTTGCAGGCACATCAGATTTTGGATATGGTAAAACAAAATTATGATAAATGAAGAACAAAATAAACATTATTGCTAAAACCGAAAATGTAATAATCCAAGCTAATTTTATATTACCACTGCTAAATTCAAAGCTGGCTTCAGTTTCGTAAGTTAATTTTGGGTCTAATTGAATTAGCGCAAATGCAGGCTTATCCCAATTATTTTGATTGAATACAAATCTTGTCCCTTCTATTAATTCTATACTCTTATCACCGCCAGCACGGGTAAAATTAACAACAATATCTTCTTTTGTATCCGGCTTTTTAGACAAATGAAAATAAATTATTCCATAATTTCCTGTATATTTTTTATCAACAACTATTTTTTTAGTTGGTCCAAAATATTTTTTTATAAAATGCTCTAATGGTTTAACAAAATAGTTTTTCCAAACACCATCATCTTTTGCAGCTGCAACACTTGCTTGTTCTAATTCATAGAAACCATATTTTGTATTATGCTTTAATACTTCTGTTTTAATTGAATCAAATTCTTCTTTAGAAATTTTATTTATTGGCACTTGAACAGATATTTGAGAGGAAATAATCCTTAATTCACCATCAAGCGGTTTAACTGTAACAGAATCTAACACTATAGATTGCTCTATTTTAGCATTTGGCTTGCTAATAAATGTAATTTTTTCTGATGGTAATCCTGTACTAACTTCAAAATAGCCGGCTAAAATAATTAGTAAACCCTGTCCTGTAATCATTGCAAATCGGTAAAAGGTACTTCTTATACCAACAAAAAATGCTTGTTGGTTTTCTGTAAGCCCTAACATGTAAAATCCATCTGCTGCAATGTCATGTGTGGCAGAGCTAAAAGCAATCAACCAGAAAAAAGCTAATGTATATTGAAAAAATGCACTAGTTGGTATAGTTAATGCAACACCTGCTAATCCTGCACCAACCACTAATTGCATTGTTATTATCCAAAACCTTTTAGTTTTTAATAAATCTACAATAGGAGACCACAAGGGTTTTA
Organism: uncultured Melioribacteraceae bacterium; assembly: GCA_964652025.1. GTDB lineage: Bacteria > Bacteroidota > Ignavibacteria > Ignavibacteriales > Melioribacteraceae > JAEXOD01. The sequence goes on along the minus strand of CAZYZX010000006.1, from coordinate 43,763 downwards.
TTACCCATGGCAAATATAACCAACTAGTATAAAGCGCTATATCTGTATTAGATAAGCCCAATCTTTTATACATAATTACAGATACTGTCATTACTACAACATAAGGTATTCCTTCCGCATAATACAACGAAGGGACCCACCACCAAGGACTTCTTTCTTTTTTTTCTGTCATTATTATCATTCCCTAATTAATTTTTACAAACTTTTAGCCATTAATGCAGCGCCAATTGCTGGCTCGTATTTTGGTTCTATTATTTCTACCTTTTGTAACTCTTCCACTTTTTTTCTAAACATCTTAGCATATAAATTATCTGTTGTAATAGTGCCACCAATTAAAGATAATTTCATTATATCTTCTTTTAATAAATTATACATACTTTTTACATGTAACACTAACTCATCAGATTCCTCTTCTAAAATAGCCATGCATATCGGGTCTCCCTTTGTAGCAGCTTCTATTACATAGGGTGCAACAGAGGCAATATCAAAATTATTTTTGTAAATTTCTGTAATCAAAACAGAAGTATCTGTAATATTAAATTTTTCGGCAACTATTTCACGCAATAAAGTATTTCTTCCTCTTCCATCAAAGCTTTTAGAAAGCGCAATTAAACCCTTTCTACCTAAGGAGTAACCACTTCCTTCATCTCCTAAAAATCTACCAAAACCACCAACTCTATGTATAACACCATTTGAATCCTTACCAAACATAATAGACCCCGTTCCAGCTATTAAAATACTACCTGGTTTGCCCGCAAATGCTCCTTCTAGTGCAACCCTTGCATCACTTTCCACTTTTATTTTTTTAATATCTATGCTTTTTTCCTTAAAACTTTTCAAAATACCATTTTCTAAAAGCTCTGCATCTGTTCTTCTACCTGCTCCGGTTGTTCCAATAACAAAACCACTAATTTCATTGTAATTAATTTGTAATGTTTTAACAGCTTCTTCTATAAGCGAACTTAACTCATTAGATACCTTTTCAACTCCCTGTATTAAAAAATTAGAGGCTCCTCCTTTGCTTTCATATAAAACTTTCATTTCTTCATCGGTTACTACACATTTTGTTTTTGTTCCGCCACCATCCATTCCTATATAGTACATTTCTTTACCTATATTTATTTATTAAATTTTATAAATATAAAAAAATTATTTTAATGTTTATAACTAAAACGTTTATTTTTATTATTTTTAATATTTTTTTTTGAACTAATCCTTAAAAAATTTTTTCCTTTTTACAAGATATTTATTATCTTAAATATTAAAAATTATTTGGTTTTATGCTTTTCTTAATTATCATAATTGTATTATTAGTTGCCTTAGGAATAGTTTACTTTTTAAAGTTAAATAAAGGTAAGCTTAATAATGAAATAAATGATTTTTTGCAGAAGCAAAAACAATATGAACAAAAGTTTATTGAGTACAATAAACAAATTACAGATTATAAAAAGCAGATTTCTGAGTTACAAGAAACCATAAAAGAGCTTAAAAACAAAAGTGACGAACTAACAAGTATTAATGTTAGTTTAGAATTAGAAATAGATAGATTAAACCAAAAGCAACTTAAATTATTAGAGTTACAAAAACAGCGCGAAGAATTTTTTGCAATTTATGTTCATGATTTAAAAAATCCTACCGCTACAATACAAAATTTAATCGAGTTACTTAATTCTTATGACTTGTCTTTTACTGAACAAAAAGAAATTATGGACGCCCTTAATGCCCTTTCTAAAAGGCTAATTAAATTAACAAATGAAATTTGTAAGATTGTTATTGAAAGCGAAAGCAACTTAAATTTTGAATTTAAAGAAGCAAAAATTGATGAAATTTTAAAGAAAATATACATTAGAAATATTTATAAAGCCAGAAAGAAAAATATTAGCATTTTGCTAAACATTCAAGAAAATTTACCCAACGTTTTTATAGACCCTGACAAAATAGAAGATGCAATAGAAAATTTAGTAGATAACTCTATAAAATATTCTAACCCAAACAAATCTGTTTTTATAGAAATTAAGGAAATTAATAATAAAGTTTATATAACTGTTGCAGACCAAGGCTTAGGTTTTAGTGAAGAAGATTTAAAGAAAATTTTTGTAAAAGGAGTTAAATTAAGCGCTCGCCCAACAGCAGATGAATCTAGCACTGGACTTGGGTTATGGATTGTTAAACGTATTATTGATGAACATAAAGGTGTTATTAACATAGAAAGTACTGTTGGAGTTGGCACTAAAATTACAATTGAATTACCATTAAAACCTTTTTAAAACTTCACTTTTCACCATAAATTACATAAAATTCAAGCTCAGTCTTAAATTCTATCTCTTTATTTTGGCTTATATCTTCTTTTATTAAATCAATTCCCTTTTCATATTCTTCAATAGTTATATCCGCTAATTGAGATGTGGCATCCTTAATTAAAAAAGGGTCACTTAATATTTCTGTACCTATTTTTTTATTTATTACTTTGTCTACTAATTCAGCTTTTACATTTTTATAACCAGCTAATGTTAAATAATCCTTTAACTTATCAATTTCTAAAAAACGCTTATTATCTTTTTCTAATACTCCATTAAAGTATTTATATATATACCAGTTCTTCCCATCATTGGGTGTAGTTGTGGCAAATATTAAAAATTTGCCACCAGTTGCTAATAAATTGAAACTATTTAATATAAATTCCTTTGGATTATTAAAATGGTGCAAAGCATTAATTATAAAAATAACATCAAATCTTTCTTTTTTTAAAGGTAACTTATTAGCATTTGCACAAATTAGTTTATTGTTACCATTTAATTTTGCTTTGTTAAGCATCCCCAACGATAAATCCAGACCATATATCTTATTTATTTTACTAATTAAAGAGAGCCAATAACCAGTACCACAACCAATTTCTATTATTTTTTGGGGTAGTTCTTTATCTGTAACGCTTAACAGCTTTTCCAAAACACCTAATAATTTACTTCCTTCTTTATATCGTATATCATAAATTTTAGATACCCGATTATAATCAGTAGGCATTAATCCACCTCAAAAATCAAGGTATCATAAAATTTATTGCCGTATTCATCTATAACGGATGCAACTAAAGTATGTAATCCTTTTTCTAAATTATTAGGTAAAGCTGCAACCCAAATGTGTGATGTGTTTTCTGCATGCATCCAGTTCTTAAACAATGTTGGGTTATTTTTTATCATATTATCTACTAAATTATCTGGCATTATTACGTTTTCTCCTTGTAAATCTAATTTGCTATCTAAATTAAATGTTACTTTAGTAAATTTATTTCCATTAAATACATTTGCAAAACAATATAATGTATCATTTACCTTCTTAACACTTACTCTCGTTTGGTAATCTTTAGAGTAATTTAATGGATAATACATCTGTTTATAATTAGCTCCCTTAAATTCCAAAACATTATAACCGCGTGGGGTTCCATCTAATTGTAAAGAAAATGGAATCCCTCTAAAATCTTTTAATCCACTCCACCAGCTACCACAAACTGCACCACATATATATTGCCTAATTTCTTTACCACTTTTTGTAAAATAAAAATTATGCTCTTGTGTATGTGTATGACCACAAAGCAGAATAACTTTATCTCGGCTATCTAAAATATCAAAAAATTCTTCCTTATTTAATATTTTATTTGCGTCATAATCACCACCCACACTATTTACTGGTATATGCATACTAATAACCACCGTTTTGTTCTTATCAGTATTCTCTAAATCGCTTTTTAACCAAATTAATTGTTGTTTATCAATCTCGCCAACATAGTCTTTTCTGCCATCTTTTAGCTTTTTATAATTAATATTATCTAACACTATAAAATGAGCATCACCATACTCAAAAGAATAATAAACGGGTCCGTAAACCTCTTTAAAGGATTCAAACGATAATCGGTCACTTTCTACATTGTAATCTAAATCATGGTTTCCAGCAACAAAATAAAGTGGTATATTCATTTTAGAAAACAATTTATTTATAGGTTCATAAAGGGTTTTATTATCATAAGAAATATCACCCAATAATATAGCAAATTTATGTTCTGTATTAACAAACTTACTTACAAAGTCATCTCTCATATAAGCAATTTCTGTTTCATTTCTGCTTTGTGGGTCACCTAAAACTAATGCGCTAAAACTTTCATCAAAATCGGTTTTATATAGCGGGAAATATAATTGGTTTTTGATAGCTCCTTTAAACTCAAATCCATATTTAGAATTTTTATTATACTTATTGTAAAAAATTGGCATGTTATATTCATTTAGTGGCACTTGATAATTAGCTGGTTTTACAACAAAAATAAAATCATTTGCACTTAATGGTAGCTCACATCTGCCATTTTTATCTGTTTTAACAGTAGTGTATTGATTAGATACACTTACACCTTCTAACGGCTTTTCATCTGCATCAAAAATTTGGTTTTTGTTTTTATCTTCAAAAACTGTAATTTTATAAACAGTTTGAGAAAAACTTAACGATAAAAAGATAAAGTTAAAAATGATAACATATTTTATTTTTTTTACCATATAATTCTCGTATATTTTAGTTTAACAAAATTTTTTTTATACTTTAAAGTTAAAAAAAATCTTAATAACAAGAAACCTTTTAGTTATTTTTTGTGTTGAATAATTAAGTTAATAAATTATTAAATTATGTGAGGTTAAAAATGATTTCTGAAAAAATGTTAGCAGCTTTGAACAATCAATTAAATGCAGAATTATTTTCATCGTATTTATATCTATCTATGGCAGCATATTTAGAAACCACTCCATTTGAAGGCATGGCACACTGGATGAAAGAACAAAGCAAGGAAGAATATGGACACGGAATGAAATTTTACAATTATATTGTTGAAGTTGGTAAAAGAGTTAAATTAGAAGCATTAGAAACACCTAAATTTGAATGGGAATCCCCTTTAGATGTTTTTGAAGCTGCGCTAGAGCACGAATTAAAAATTACAAAAATGATTAATGACTTGGTTAAGTTAAGCCGCGAAGAAAACGACTACGCAACCGAAGCTTTCTTAAACTATTTTGTAAATGAACAAGTAGAAGAAGTATCATCCGTAACTAAAATTATTGATAAGTTTAAAGCTATTGGCGATAGTAAAGGTGGACTTTTCTATTTAGATAAAGAACTTAAGAAAAGACAATAATTTTTTATACACTTAAAAGCCCATACTTTTTTAGTGTGGGCTTTTGTTTTTTTAATTAATTTATAAATTTTTTTTATTTTTTTCTTTTTATTTAAATTATTTTTTTGTAAATTTGTTTTCTATTATATTTAGAATTGGAGAAGAAATGTCCCGTACATGTCAAATAACAGGTGTTAAACCCAAAAGCGGTCACAGCATTTCACATGCACACAATAAATCGAAACGTAGATTTTTACCTAACTTGCAAAAAAAGAGAATTTGGGTTAAAGAATTAGGTCGTTTTGTTACCGTTAAATTAACTGCTCGTGCATTAAGAACTATTGCTAAAAACGGTACAGCAGAATTAGCAAACCTTGTTAGAGAAAACAAAATTTAATTATATTTTCTATTTATAATAAAAGCTCATCACTTTTTAGGTAATGAGCTTTTTTAGTTTAAATAATCTTTCTATCTTGTTTTTCTTTCTACATTTCCTCTATTTTCTCTTTCTGTATTAACATTAGTTCTGTTTTCATTTCTAATTCCAACATCTCTTGTTTTTTCTCTAGTTGGTTCTCTTTCACTTCTATTATTATCATTTATTCTATAATTGTTTTCTGTTCTTGTAGTATTTTCGTTTCTGCTTCGCTCAACTTGTTTATTTTCTTTATTTCTTTCTATATTTATCTGCTCTCTACTGCTGCCAAAATCTGTTTTACTTTCTACTTCTCTTTTCACATTATCTTCTCTTTTAATAACTGTATTATCCTTTCTTTCTTCATTTATTCTGTTTGGCTTTTCACTATTTCTTTCTACATTTCTATCTATAGTGTAATTTTCATCAACCACCTTATCTAATCGTAAAGAAGTTTTACCAATTGAGTTTTTAATATTATCTCTTTTAATTTCTTGGTTTTGCCTTAGTTCAGTCTCTTTAGGAATGTATCTTTTAACTTCTCTGTCATTTGCTCTAATATCATTTAAATTATCTGTATTAACAATATTTCTTTGTGCAAATCTATATCCGGTTCTGTTTTCAACATACTCTTTATTTAATCCATTATTTATAATTCTATCATCAACATTTACATAATTGTTGCGAACTTTAGTGTTTCTATATATTCTAGTTTTATAATTGTTACTAATACCATAACCCCAAACATTATCATTATAAAAATGTCTGTATTTAACAAAATACCAATAGTTTAATGGAGCATTCCAACTTATTGTAAAAACAATCCCAACATTATATCTAAAAATAGCATATGGTGGTAAAGGAGCCCAACCTATATAATAATCATCATATCTCCACTCAACCCAAGCTGGTGCCCATTCATAACTTGGATACCACACCCAACCATAATAATCGTCATAAAACCATCTACCATAATGATATGTTATATAACCAAATGGCTCGTAACTATCCCAATACCAACCGTCACTTGTCCATAACCATCTACCAACACTATATGGTTGCCAATTAATTGCAACTCCGTAAGGTTTCCAAACATACACACCATTTGAAATTTCATACCAATCACCATAACTCCCTAGTGATGAATAAAAGTACCCAAACGTTACTCCAACCCTATAATTAACTTTCCCTTCCGTTATTAAACTTAAAGAGAAGAATAAAACGACAACTAATAATATCTTTTTCATGTTACACCTCTTGGTATTTTATCTATAATCACTCAATATCCATACCAACCACAAAATGCTTAAATAAATTGTAAATTTTATTATTTCCCCAATAATTTTGCTATTTTATTGTATATTTTAATAAACACAAAATATTAAAAGATATACAATATTACATTGATATTTTTTAACAAATGATTATTTTTATAATATTAAATAATTATAATTTTGAGGAAAGATTTATGAAACAATTTATTATTTTTATTGTTTTTGCGGTAATAATTAGTACAATTGGCTGTAAAAGTAACAATACTAACAACAATACAAGTGAATTAGACAGTATGAAAGCTAAAGTTGCACAATTTGCAGAAGTTAACGTAAGATACGACAAAAGCATTCTATCCGAAAAAGAAAAAGTTGTATTACAAAAACTTTACGAAGCATCTAAAATTATTGATGATATTTTTTTAGAACAAGTTTATTACAAAAATTTTGAAATCAAAAAAACTTTAGAAAGCTCGAAAGATCCATTAGATGAATTAAGATATAAGTATTTCCAAATTATGTTTGGCCCTTTTGATAGACTAGACCACAACAAACCATTTTACGGAAACGAAACTAAACCTTTAGGTGCAAATTTCTATCCCGTAGATATGACTAAAGAAGAATTTGAAAATTACGTTAAAGCTAACCCAAATAAAGAAAAAGAGCTTACAAGCGAGTTTACAATTGTTAAACGAGAAGGGAAAGATTTGGTAGCGGTGCCTTATAGTATTGCTTATAAAGAGAAACTTGAGCAAGTTGCAAAACTTTTAAATGAAGCTGCCGAATATGCAGAAAACGAATCCTTAAAGAAATATTTAACATTAAGAGCTAAAGCCTTTTTAACAAACGATTACTATGAAAGTGACTTAGCATGGATGGACTTAAAGGATCATAAAATTGAGGTGGTAATTGGACCTTATGAAGTTTACGAAGATGAAATGTTTAATTATAAAGCTGCTTTTGAAAGCTTTTTAACAATAGTTGATCCTGAAGAAACAAAAAAACTAGAAGTATTTAAAAATTATTTAGATTATATTGAGGAAAATTTACCTTTAGCAAAAGAATATAAAGGTTATAAACGAGGTGGCGAGTCACCAATTTTAGTGGTTCAAGAAGTTTTTGGTGCTGGTGATAATAAATCTGGAGTTCAAACTTTAGCTTTTAACTTGCCTAATGATGAACGAGTTAGACAAGCCAAAGGGAGCAAAAAAGTTATGTTAAAAAATATGCACGAAGCTAAATTCGAAAAACTATTACTTCCTATTGCAAAACTTGTTTTAGATGATAAAGAAATTACTTATGTAACATTCAACGGATTTTTCAATCATACATTAATGCACGAAATATCTCATGGTGTAGGACTAGGTTTAATTACTATAAATGGCAAAAAAACTGAAGTAAAAAAAGAGCTTAAAGAAACCTATTCCAAAATTGAAGAGTGCAAAGCAGATGTTTTAGGAATGTTTAACAATATATTGATGATAGAAAAAGGTGTTTATCCAAAAGGTTTTGATAAAGAGATTTACACTACATTTTTAGCAGGTATCTTCCGCTCCGTTCGCTTTGGAATTTCAGAAGCACATGGTGCCGGTAATGCTATTATTTATAATTATTTATTAGAAAAAGGTGCTTATACCTATAACGAAAAAACACAAAAAGTAAGCGTAAACTTTGATAAAATTAACGATGCTGTTAAAAGTTTGGCAGAGTTAATTCTTACTATTCAAGCTAAAGGAGATTATAAAGCAGCAGTAGAATTAGTTAATAAATATGGTGTAGAATCTCCTTCTATGAAAACACTTCGTGCAAAATTAGCTTCTCTTCCTATTGATATAAAACCAATTTATCAAATAGAAAAAGAACAAAAATTATAAATAAAAAAAAGAGACGTAGCAATACGTCTCTTTTTCTTTAAATACTGCATAAAAAAATTATTTTGTCATATATCCAATTAAATTAGATATTGTATCCTTTAAGTCTTTTCTATTAACAATCATGTCAACAAAACCATGTTCTAAAAGGAATTCTGCTGTTTGAAATCCTTCAGGTAAATCTTTGCCTGTAGTTTGTTTAATAACTCTTGGTCCAGCAAATCCAATTAATGCTTTTGGTTCTGCAATAATTACATCACCTAACATAGCAAAAGAAGCAGTTGTTCCACCAGTTGTTGGGTCTGTTAAAACAGAAATAAATGGTAATCCATGCTCTGATAGTTGCGATAACCTAGCACTTGTTTTTGCCATCTGCATTAAAGAAAGCGCACTTTCCATCATTCTTGCCCCGCCACTTTGGGATATAATTACAACCGGCACTTTCTCTGATATCGCTTTTAGTATTAATCTGCTAATCTTTTCACCTACAACAGAGCCCATGCTACCACCAATAAACTTAAAATCCATGCAGCCAAAAGCAACTTTTTTATCGTTTATCTTTCCTAAACCTGTTACTACTGCATCATTTAAACCAGTTTTTTTAATGTTTTCTTTTATCCTTTCTGCGTACTTTTTTGTATCCACAAAATCTAATGGATCGTCTGAAATCATTTTTTTATCTAATTCCTTAAAAGTACCCTCATCTATAATTAAATTTATATATCCCTTGCTATCAAATCTAAAATGCTTATTACATTTTGTGCATACAGCTAAATTTGCTTCAAAATGCTTTTTATGTATTATTTCCCCACAGTCATCGCATTTTATCCATTGACCGTCTGGAATATCACTTTTAACGCTTTCCTCTGCTATATTCGAAGTTTTTCTTGTAAACCATCCCATTAGTTCTTTCTCACTTTTCTATATTAACAAATAATGTAATTGTTTGCTTTGGATTCATTGGGTCGTTTGTTACAAAAGTTACTGTTCTGGAAAGTTTCCCTTCTCTATCTTTTGTATCTAATTTAATTTTTATACTCCCACTTTCTCCTGGTTTTAATGTTCTTTTTGTTACATCGGTAACGGTGCAACTGCAAGATTCTTGAATTTCCTTAATCTCCAAATCCTTTTTACCTGCATTTTGAAATGGTAAAGAAAACTCTACAACTTCCCCCTGTTTTACTTTACCAAAGTTATGCTGTGTAGCACCCAATTCTAAAATTGGTCTATTAAATAACGCTTCTTTATCTTTATTTTCTTTTTCTAATACATTGGCTGTAAAGGTTAATCTAAGCTCGGGTGTTTCTTGGTCGTTAGATGTTACATAAACCGCTTTATTCTGAATACCATTTCTTCCTATAGTATTAAATTCTACTAAAATTGTTGTAGATTCACCCGGTTTTAATTCGGTTTTTTCTGGTTGAACTGCTGTGCACCCACATGCAGCCCTAACATTTTTAATAATTAATACTTCATCCCCTTTATTAAAAATTACAAATTTATGACTTACTGTAATCCCCTCTGCTATATCACCAAATTTAAACTCGCTTTCTGCCGGTACTATTTTAGGTCCTATTTTTTGAGAGTAAGTTATATTTACTAACAAAAAAATAATTGCTATTATTGTATAAAATTTTTTCATCTAACACCTCGGTGTAAAATTTTTAATATAGTTAGGTTCTAAGTAATCAAAGTTTAAAGTTAATAATTCTTTACCATAAAATAAAGCATATTTTGCAATAAAAACAGCGTCAATCCCATCAACAGGTATTATGTTATTAAAATTAACATTACCAAATAATAGTTCCCTATCTTTAATTTCATTTTGTAAATTATTTAGGCTAATAATTTTTATTTCGGTTAAACTATTAAAACCAGTTTCACTTTTAATATATCTATTAAAATAAACTTCATCCCTATTTACTTTAATTGCAATATTAAAAATATCGTTTATTTTAACAAAGTCTTTTGCAAACATAGCTATTGCATCAAACTCACTAATAGGGTAAATTGGTAGCCCCGCACCAAAAGCTAAACCTTTAACTGCAGAAAGCCCTATTCTTAACCCTGTAAAAGAACCAGGTCCGATTGAAACTGCTATTCCATAACAATCTTTTAATGCAATATTAGAATCTTTTAACACAGTATCAACCATAGATAAAAGTTTTTCGGAATGCACTTGACTTTTATTAAAGTTATAGGAAACATAATCACTATTATTAATTAATAGCGCAACACTACATAACTTGCCAGAAGTTGAAATAGCCAAAATTGGCTTATTTTTACTTTTTAATGGTAATTCTACGTCTGTTATCATCTAGAATTTCTATATTTACTTCGTAATGATTTTTTGGCAATATTTCTTTATATAAACTTGCCCATTCAATTATTGTTACAGCATATTCATCATTTAGATAATCATAAAATCCAATTTCTGCTAATTCATTAACATCTTTTAATCTATAAAAATCAAAGTGAAAAACCTTTTTATCCCCGTAATACTCGTTAACAATAGAAAAAGTTGGACTAAAAACTTCATCAATATCATATCTTAAACAAAAGGCTTTAGTAAATAAGGTTTTACCCGCACCTAAGTTTCCATTTAACGCAATAATATCCCCACATTTTACCATCTCTGCAAAATTACGCGCAATTTCCTCAGTTTCACTTATAGAACTAACAATTTTATCTATAATTACATTACTCATGCCTTGCTTTCCATTGTTACTACGGGCAAAATCATTTCTTCTAAGCTAATTCCACCATGTTGAAAAGTATCTTTGTAATAAGATAAATACTTGTGGTAATCAGTTGGATAAACAAAATAATAATCCTCTTTTGCAATAATATAGTTTATAGTTACCCCACGTCTTGGTAATTTATAATCCTGCGGTTGAGTAATGTAAATAGCATTTTTATCATCTGCTTTTAAGTTGCGACCAAATTTAAAGCGTAAATTAGTCGAAGCTTCTTTATCACCAAGCACTTTTGCACCACGCATGCAACGCACACTGCCATGGTCTGTTGTTAATATTACCTTAGCATTTTTCATTTTAGCTATTGCCTTAAAAGTGCCATAAAGCGAGGAATATTTAAACCAGCTTTCTGTTAAACTACGATAAGCTGCTTCATCTGGTGCTATCTCTTTTAGCAAGTCGCTATCACTTCTCCCATGTGCAATCATATCTAAAAAGTTAATTACAACAGCCATAAAATGCGTTTTTGTATGGGAAACAATATTTTGTTCAAAAGACCTGCCTACTTCTGGGTCTATTACTTTTAAGTATTTTAATTCGTTATTTAATGTTATTCGTTTCCTATTTAATAACATTTGTAATAAGTCTTTTTCATACTTGTTTTGGCTTCGTTCATCGTCTTGGTTCCCCTGCCATAGCTCTGGGTAATATTTTTCTATATCTATAGGAAACAAACCACTAAACAAAGCATTTCTTGCATAAGATGTTGCTGTTGGTAAAATAGAAAAATAATAATCTTTTTTTATGGTAAATAATTGATTTAAGTACTTTTCCATAACAAGCCATTGATCCATGCGCATACAATCCAAAACAAAAAAGAAAACAGGACCCTTAGCATCCTTTAAGTGTGGTATAACAAATTTTTCTACTATTTGATGGGATAAAATTGGTGTATCTTCATTTGGTTTATTTACCCATTTAACATAGTTTTTTTCTACAAACTTGCTAAACTCTTGGTTACATTCTCTTTTTTGGTCAAATAATGTCTGTTTAAAGTCTAAACCAGGGTGCTCATCTAATTCTAAATCCCAATTTACTAATTTTAAATATATATCAATCCATTCTTCATAATTAGGATTCATTAAAAGTTTTCTAGAGATATCGTTAAAATCTTGCAAGTAGTCTTTTGCCGCATATTCACCCGTAATTTTTGTGGCTTCAAAAAACTTTTTGCAAACTAATAAAATTTGGCTAGGAACAACCGGCTTTATTAGATAGTCACTAATTTTACTTCCTATAGCTTCATTCATTAACGATTCTTCTTCACTTTTGGTAACCATAACTACAGGAATGTTTGGTTTAATTTCTTTAATAGATGCTAATGTTTCTAAACCACCCATTCCGGGCATCATCTCATCTAAAAAAATCAAATCGTATTCATTTTCCTTCACTTCTTCTATTGCATCTTCACCATTTGTTACTGTATTTACCTCGTAACCTTTTTCATTCAAAAATATTATATGAGATCGCAGTAACTCTATTTCATCATCTACCCATAAAATTTTATACTTTTTCATTTTTTCCTCTATAATTTAAGCGTTAGACAATCTTAAATTAACATTAGTTGCATTTATTTTATTGAATCGAAATGTGAATATCTAAACCAGCAATATTTGTTGTAGTTGCAGGAATTGGACTTGCTCCTTCCGGCTTTACCGTAATTCTTTGATAGAATAAGGACAATGTTACTTTAGAGCTCATTACATATTTCAATCTCGGTTCTATTGTTGTTCTTGTGGAACCATCTGTTGGCGTACCTTCTTCCTTAAAGTATTGCATATCATATCTAACAGATGAAGTTTTGCCTGTTGTATAAGAAAACGAAACTTCTATATCATTCTTTAATGCTATTCCAAATAATGGAATTTCAAATCCACTTTTCTTGTAGCTTGCTGTAATACTTATATCACGTTGAAATGATTCTGTAATATTTTTAGTACTTATACCTAAGTCATACGATGTTTTTGTAGAGTATTTTGCACTTGCTGTTAAATCACCATTCCATAATGAATTAAATGTAAAATTTAATCCTGCTAATGGCTGAAAACCATACATTACCCTTTGAGATTGAATTTCGTTTAATCCATCTGGATTTATTCTCCACCCTTCACTATATGATGATTGATATGCATGATTAAATGAAACACGTTTAGCTAAATTCTTAAAAATAGAATACTTTTCTAAACCATTCCAATTAATCCTCCAATTAGGACGTGGTATGTACTTACTAACTTTATTTAATATTGGAATTTTACTTAAAAATGAAAAACTTTCAAAACCTTGTACAAAAGCATCTGCTAAGCTTTGATTTGGATTTTTTGAATTAGGATCATAAAGTTCGTTAACACGTTTTATACCACTCTTAAATACAGATAAAAACATTGTTGGAGGCATAGAGAAAAACGACCTTTCTATTTTTCCATTAGATGTAACATTTGTAATATTAATATTACCTAAGGAGTCTGTAGTAAAAGATGTGGTTTTACTCATATCCCAATTCAATCTCCAATCTACATCAAGCGTTGCTCCTTCCCATAATGGACGAGATGTTTTTAAATCTATAGAGTTTGTTTGCCTAAAATTATCTGTTAAGTTACCATTTGGAGCACGAGGTCCTAAATCATTAGAAAAACCTAACATAAATGCACGACTTGGTCCTTGATATGACCTTTGCTTTATACCCCAAAAGTTATTAAATCCAGTTCCTTCTCCTGCAATACCGCTTCCACTTTTGGAATTTGTTTGCTTAAAGTTTATTGTTATTTGGTCATAATCTATTAACACATATTTAACAGCAGACTTTAAAAATGCCAACGCTTTTACTATTGAACTTTCTTTTGGCACTGTATTTAGTGAGTCTTGAGTTGTTTTTGTGCTATCTTGGGTATTTGTATTAGTGTTTCCCCTTAATTCTTGGTCTAAATCCCGCTGTTTTCCTCTAACATTCTGTTGTTGTGTATTTGGTAAATTAACATTACTCTGTTCGGTAGATTCCTTAAACAAAGGTTCCCATAAAGATTTCCATCTTATGGTTAGACCTGTAGATATAGAATTTGCATAGCCTGCACTTCGTCCTAAATCTTTTTGGTTTAATCTATTTTCCCAATTATAACTTGCACTGTAGCCTGCCGTTACAGATAGGTATTTATTTAAATTTAATAAAGTTGGCATTTTGGGACTGAATCTAAAATCTGTGCTTTGCTTATAATTTAAATCTTTACCAAATAACGAGCTCCTAAAAATATCTCTCCATATATCTATATCTCTTCTATCATTACCTAAAGAATCTGTTAATAAATAAGAATAAGTAGATTGAATATCTACAGAGTAACTTAATGTTAAATTAAGTAATCCACCTTCTGTAACCTTCCATGTAAAAGCTGCATTACGATTGCTAGTAAAGTCTCTGTTAATGCTTGGAGCACTATTTAAAACTCGTGTTTGATTAAATCTATAATTCCTGCGCGCTGTTAAATTACTTGATACAGATTGAGGACTATAATATATTTTAACATTTCTATAATCCGTAAAAAGCTCTAACAAGCTACCTATTAAAGGCAATTTAACAGGATAAAAGAAATTATCTGTGCTAAAATTAAAATTATGTTTAGCAGAAGCATTCCACTCCCACCCTTTAGACTCTAAAACAGAAGGTGAGCGATTAAAAGATTTATTAAAGTTAAAAGATAAATTTAAGTTATTTATTGTTTCCCTAACATACCAAGCATTAACAGGAATTTTTATTTGAATATTAGATAAACTCCAAGTATCAGAAACATTTAATGTCTGGGCTTCTGTTTTTAATCGTTCTGCTTCACTTTTAGCATAATCATTTGAATATCCTTCATCAATCTTTTTTTGTTCTAATTGTTCGGCAGCTTCAGAAACCTTTATATCAGTATTTGGTAAATAAACCGGATTTATTAAAGACTCAGTTCTTTGATAATTTAATCGCAAGCTACTACCTGGTAAATTTACGGGTAGAATTTTCATTACATCTAAATCTGCCATTACACCCCAATTTCTTCTATCCTCTCTTGAGCCAAATCTTTCTGATAATTTATGGAAATTTGGATCCGTTCTACTTACATTAACATTAATGCTCAAAATATCAGCAAATCTAAACGAACTAGACCCCATATATGCCCAACCCGGTGTATTATCTGCGTCTAAAACTCTCAACTCATTCACCCAAACATCACCACTAACCTCTTGCTGTGGTGTCCCTTTACTTTTTGGATTTACTATACCAATTGTAAAATATTGCAATCTATTTAAGGATGGATTTCCTTTAACACCATAATAATGACCATCTTCGCCTGGCACTGGTATTCTAATATATGCAGTATCTGCCACTCTACGTTGCTTTAATGCAGTTAAATCATTAAATACTATTCTGATCTCGTTCCAGCCCGCTTTTACAGGTTGTCTATATTCATAAAAGTTAGATGTATCTGCACCAAATCTAAAATATATTTCACCACTATAGTCATTGTTATCTACATAGTGAGAAATTGAACCAATATTATTATTTAAATCACCATGTACAAACAATTTCATTTCTTTATAAAAGAACACATTTAATGGGCGATATAAATACTTTACTATTTCTCTCTTGTCACCATCTCTTAAGTCTTTAAGACGTAATAATAGAGATTGTTCGTTTGCAAGTACTTCTTCTTCCGTTTTAGATTTATCTCGCTCTCTTACAACACCAGGTGGACTGTAATACTCTGGGTTATCTTCTATATTTATAGTTGATAATGTTAATACTGAGTCATCTACTGTTACATAAGGAGGATTTAATACCTTTTGCCATTGGTTACCAACTAAATTAAACTCTGCAATTCTAAAATGGACTTCACTTTCAGCATCTGTTACCCAAAGCCTAATATACTCTACTAAAGAAAAACTTGGATTATTAATCTTGCTCTGAAAATCTTTTAGAGGTACTTTATACAAATACCACCCTGCATTATCACCACCGCCCGCAATAAAAGGATTAGTAATTCTGTTAGTATCTAAAGAAATTTCATACCTAAAATAGCTACTAACAACATCTAGGTTACCATTATTGTTTAAATCTTCAGTATCAGGCAATCTACCATTATCAGATAGTTGAGCATTACCTTGCGTTCCGTTAATATTTTTATAATCCTCTACCCTTGTATTACCAGATGAATATATAAAGTTAAAATTATCACCGCTTGGGTCTGGATTACTAGCAGAGTACTCTGGTTCAGCAAAATCTAAAACACCATCAATACCTGTATCTTCTCCTTCGTCAACAAGTCCATTATTATTTTTATCTTCAGTATCTAATTTATTATTTGGCATTACATCTTCACTAATCCTACCCAAATCTATATAAAATTTAGCACCAGAAGGCGCATTATAAACCTTAACCCAAAACTCTAAATATTCTATATTTTCTTTTACTAA
Source organism: uncultured Melioribacteraceae bacterium (assembly GCA_964652025.1). Lineage (GTDB taxonomy): Bacteria > Bacteroidota > Ignavibacteria > Ignavibacteriales > Melioribacteraceae > JAEXOD01. The sequence goes on along the minus strand of CAZYZX010000006.1, from coordinate 26,862 downwards.
ATCGTTTGCAGTAGAAGATAAAAGCTTCATCATACCACCCCAATTATTTTTTGGTGTAGTTAAATCTGGCAAATAATTGTAGGTTCCTCGTTCAGTAGGTCTATAAACATAATCTAATACAGTAACCTGCATATCGTTACGAGAAGCTTTTTTATTGGGCCAAATATCTGTTACACGAACGTCACTTGGCATAACATTAAACCAAAAACTTTTTGCTTTATATTTCATAAGCTCATTTTTTGGTAATGCTCCAAAGTGTCCAATGTTATCTGGTGGTGAAAGATCTTTCCATGCCGTGTAAGAAACACCGATTGGAATTATTCTCTTAGAGCCTTCAAAATCATCTATATATGCAATACTTTTACCGCCATCACTTGCTATTGTGCTTTTTTTAGTGTTTGGGTCTGGTTGCATATAAGCAAACTCACCCTTAAACGATACAGATGACATTGCACTTGTAGAAAACAGCTTATCTAATGCTTTTGTTATAAATGGCAAATCTGCACTTGTTTCAAAATCTGCCCCAAATATAGAGTTATTTAAAGGCTCTTCACCAATTCTAACTTTATCACTTAAAGTTTGTTGATTTAAATTTAAAAACGAAAATCCTAACTTTGTACGTTTACTAAACTCATATAAACCGCGTAAACCTACTAAAGTTTTAGAAGCCAAAGAAAATAGGTCATTCTGCTCATATGTGATCTTTAAATCTGCACCCGGTACCAAAGCAGCATCATTTCTAATAGTTACTGTACCTGTATTGTAGTCTACTGAGTAATCACTTCCATTAGATAACTCTCTTCCATTTAATAATACTTTAACAGAATTTTCTACAACGTTAAATCCAATATTATATGTAGAAGATACAGAGGCGGAGTATTCACCAGTAATTATAAACTTATCTTTAGATCTATCATTTTTTGCTGCAACATCAGTTGTATCATAAACAGATTGATATTTTATCTCTGCTGGCAAACTACCTGGCAAATTACCACCAAATGGCTGAAGTTTTGGAAATATAATTTCTCCACTTGCAGGTAAAATTGTTCTACCTGGGAAAAAATCAAATAAACCATCGGGCGTTGAAGATGTTGCGTTAACATCAGTTTTATCTAATTCAAAAGCATTTAATAACTTTTTACCATTATATTCATTTACAGGTTCTTGACCTTCTATTTGATACTTTATATCAAGCTTAAACCCTTCTTTTTTAATATCTCTACCTTTTAATGAATAGATATTTTTTAACTGAAGTTTCCAAGCTTTTTTAAATGCAGGTTGTAAATTTGCAGGTTTTACCAATTTTAATACAAGCAAAGCAGTAGTATCTTGTTGCGTTTCAGATAAAAATTCCCCATAATATTCATCATCATCTGCAGACGAAGAGTTCCCCTCTAATCTAAAAGCAACCGCTATAGCGTCAGACTCGTTAATACCTGTTTTTAATGATATAAAACCCGTATATTCATTGTAAGTATAGTCCACATTTTCGGTTAATAGAACAAAACGTCTGTTAATTTCAGTTTCTCCTGGTATTTGTACTATTGTACTATCTCTAAATTGCTTATTATCATAAAGTCTTGTTTTTGTTCTAGGGGGCAAATCTATAAACGCGTTTGCTTTTCTTTCATTATTTTGTTTCAATCCCGTTATAGTTTTCCAAACTTCAATTTGTCTAATGGTATAACGTTCATTTATTTTAGGAGTAGGATTTGCATAATAATTATAAAATATATTAAGTGCTTCAGAAGTATCGGCATAATCTTGGTGAATAAAGAAGTGATTTTTAGAATACTCGTATGCTCTAACTTCAAACTGGCTTGTTTTAGAACCACCACTAACAGACATTTCTTGAACTTCACCTTTCTTTTGAGAAGCAAGTGCCGTTAAACTTAGCGGTCCAAATTTTAATTGTGCCTTCAATCCAAACAAAGCTTCACTACCACCAACTAAAGATGATGTTTGAAGTGAAACGTTACCAGCTTCTACACTTTGTATTATTTCATCTTCATAACCAGTATATTTAATTTTAAGCATATTTTCATATTCAAAAGTCCTTTCCGTGTTCCAATCTGCCGATATCGTTAGCTTATCACCTATCGTTCCATTAACACCAATCTGTACTGTCTGCTTAAAATCTGGCTCACTCCTTGTATTACCAAGTCTACTTGCTGTTAAGCCTTCTGTTGTTTCACTTTTCCATGCACCATGTATATCTACTGCACCATTTATTTTAAGATTAATTTTTGGAGGTCCAAATATGCTTAAAAAAGAAACGCTGGGTAAAGGTATATCTATATTTGTTATATCTGTAATTAATTGGCTTAAATCTTTTTTCCCTTCCTTTAGCTCATATTTATATCCAATATCTTCCCATAAATCTCTATTTAAACTTTCTTGCCTTAATTTTACATATTCTTCTAATGGTATCCTTAATTCTGGTTTTACTAATAAGCCCCCCACTTCTTCTTTAACAACTACATATTCCCCGGTACTATCTAATTCAACCGTTCTTTTCTTTTGAGTGCTTGGTTCAGTAAAAAAGGATGATTGCTTTTTTGGTCTAAAAAATAGATTTGGCTCGTCATTTCTACTATATCTAAAATAAGTTAACCTAGCTGTGCTATCTATTTTCCAAGATAGTTTTTTTAACGAGTCTGCTAATGCTATAGAATCTTGTATTAATTTTCTTCTACTTTTTGTTACAATAGAATCAAGATAAAAACCATAATCGCTTTCTTGATGATTTATATTATCTGAACTTTCATTTTTAGATAATACAATTTTTCCTTCGTTTCCAGAGGAAGAAGTTAGTGCAAGATTATCTTGCATATTATTTATTAATAAAATACAAGTATCAAATAAAATGTCTTTATTTATTTCTTCTTTTTGTTCAGTACTAAAAGCAACAAAAACAAAAACAAAAATAAATACTAACAAAAAGTAGATTACTCGAAAAAAAAGACTTTTTAATTCCCCAACTACAGTTTTAATAATACTACCTAAGCAATTAATTATAACAGAGTAAAAATTCTTCTTATAAAGCCTCCAAATTTAGAAATGTAAGTTATTTAATTTTATTAATAAATTCAATAGCAAAATAAAATTAATAAATAGAAGCTTCAATATCAAGGGGATTTGTTTTTACATCTAAAATATCAACAACTTCTTGTTTATTGATAATAACAGCACTTAATTTATATCCCATGCTTGCCCCGGTATCAATATAAAGCACATTACTAATAGGGTCAAATGTTACTATATCATATTTTGTATGACCTACAATTTGCAACTTACCTATATTAGCTAAATCTTCCCTTGTCCATAAAATACCATGGTCAAATTTATAATCTTCGTAAATAATACTTTCTAAAAACATCATATTTTTATCAAAATCACCCGTAAGATATTCGTTATATATAGACGAAATACCTGCATGAGAAATAAAGCAATCGGGCAAATTATAATAAAGTGGTGCTGATTGTAAAAACTTAAGATGATTATTTAAATGTGCTGCATGTATTTGATATGATTTTAATGTTGCCTCATAACCATTAAACATCCAAGAGCGGGCAAATGCACTGCCCGGCTCCTTAAAATATGAAACAAACATATAATCATGATTACCCGGGGTAAATAATATATGTTCGTTTTGTATAAAATTTACAGTCTCAAAACTATACTTTCCTCTATCAACAAGATCACCAATAGCAAATATTTTTATCTTTGGATATTTCCTTTTTATTAAATTATACAATTCTAATAGTGTATAATAGCAACCGTGAATATCACCAATAACAGCAACCATACTAAATTTTAAACGTTTCTTTAGCGTATCTACTTAATTCTTCTCTAAATTTAGGATGAGCAATATTAATTAATGCTTGCGCTCTTTCTTTTATAGATTTTCCAAATAAATAAGCAACACCATACTCTGTTACTACATAGTGAACATCTCCTCTAGAAGTTACTACACCTGCTCCCGGCTTTAACATCATACTAATTCTAGATATGCTTTCATCTTTAGTTGTAGAAGGAAGTGCAATAATTGGTTTTCCACCTTCACTACGTGCAGCTCCTCTCACAAAATCTACTTGACCACCTATACCGCTAAAAAATCTTGTCCCTATAGAATCGCTACAAACTTGCCCTGTTAAATCAACTTCTATAGCAGAGTTTATAGCTGTCATTTTATAATTTTGCGCAACTACAAATGGATCGTTAACATACTCCTGTGGATGAAATTCAAATATTGGGTTATTATCTAAAAAATTATAAGATCTTCTTGTTCCTAGAACAAAACCAGCTATTATTTTACCAGGGTGGATTGTTTTTCTTTCTCCATTAATAACACCGCTTTCTACTAATTCAATCATTCCATCAGAAAACATTTCTGTATGAACACCTAAATCTTTATGATTTTTTAAGTATTTCAATACGTTATCCGGGATAGCACCAATCCCCATTTGCAAAGTGCTACCATCGTCAATTAAGCCGGCTATATGTTCACCAATTTTATCATAAGCTGCTAACATATTTGGGGTTGTATCAGGGTCAACTTGTGGCAGTTCCATCAATTCTTCGTCATGCTCTACAATATAATCAATCTTATTTATATGAATAAAACTATTTCCTAAACCTCTTGGCATTTTTCTATTTACTTGCGCAATTACAAGCTTAGCTTTTTCTGCTGGTGTTTTAATATTTCCAACATCAATACCATAGCTACAAAATCCGTGTTCATCTGGGGGGCTAACATTAACCAAAGCAACATCTGCTTGTATAACCCCACGCTTAAATAACATTGTAACTTCTGATAAAAATATAGGTATAAATTCGGCTCTTCCTTCATTTATTGCTTTACGCGCATTACCACCTATAAAAAAAGCTTTGTGCTTAAAGTGTTTTTCCATTCCCGGCTGTAAATAAGGTAAATCCCCTACTATTAAAATGTGATAAATTTCTACATTTTCTAATTCGTCTTTTCTGCGTACCATTGCTCTTATCAATTCCATTGGTGCTGCACATCCGGGTTGTATTATAATTTTATCACCGGATTTTATAAATTTTGCAGCTTCATCAGAACTGATTACTTTTTCTTGGTATTTTTTTACCCATGGTGCTAAAGTTGAAAATTTTATTTTAGTTATTTCGTCTGTCATATTTTACCTTAATTAGTTGAAAATATATGAAGTCTTCTATATTCTAAATTAAATGTTGCTGCAAGCAGTTCGTTTGTACATGTTCCGTTATACAAAACAACGCCTTTAGATAATCCATTATCTTCTAATAATGAATTAGTTAAACCATTATCAGCAATTTTTAGAATATACTCTATTGAAGAATTATTTAAACCATAAGTTGCGCTGCGAGCAACCATTGCAGGCATATTTGGCACACAATAATGTATTACATCGTGTAAAACATAAATCGGGTCGCTTAAAGTTGTGGGGTGGCTTGTTTCTATACAGCCTCCTTGGTCTATTGAAACATCAATAATAACAGAACCCGGTTTCATTGTCTTTACCATTTCCTCTGTAACAATATTTACAGATTTACTTCCTTTTACTTGAATAGCCCCTATTAATACATCTGCATATTTTACACCGCGTGCTATTGTGTAAGGATTTGCAACAACAGTTGTAACCCCTTTATTAAAATAGCTTTCAATATTCCTTAATTTGGTAATATCAGTATCTAAGATTACAACATGTGCACCTTTGCCAACAGCAGCTCTTGCAGCATTAAAGCCAACAACACCGGCGCCCAAAATAACTATTGCAGCAGGAGCAACACCTGCTATACCCCCTAATAATAGACCCCGCGTGTTTGGTATATCACTGCATAAATACCTTTCAGCAATTAATACCGATAATTGACCTGCTATTTCACTCATGCTATGCAAAACAGGTTGCTGATTTTCTTTTTCAATTAATTCATAACCAATAACATTAACACGTTTAGAAACTAATGTATCAATAATTTTTTGACGCGTTGCAGTTAATCTTAAAAAGGAAAACAAAATTTGGTCTTCCTGCATTAACTCTACTTCTTTTTCCGATAGTGGTGCAACCTTTGCAATTAACTCACTTCTTTGGAATACTTCCTCTGCTGTGTAAACAATATTTGCCCCTACTTTACGATATTCTTCATCTGTAAAGTGGCTAGCTAAGCCTGCACCAGTTTCTATAAATACTGTATGACCAGATTTTACTAGTTGATCTACACCGGCTGGGGCTAATGCAACTCTTTTTTCTTCTAATACAGTTTCTTTTGGTATACCTATTCTCATTGCAACTCTATATTTTATTAATTTATACTTTAAAATAATTAATCAAAATCAATAATTCAAATGTTTTATACGCTTTTAATATTAATCTTTATATTATTTTTTTAGCTGAATTTAAATAAAAAAAACCTTATTTGTAATTTTGCATATTTCTTAATTTTTATTTATTTAATTTAAAATCTATGCAAAAACAATAAGGTTTTTATATTATAAGTTTTTATCTAAATTTTAATAAATTAATTAAGATAATGTTGATATTTTGACTCTGATACTTTAAAGTTTTCCAACAATCTGCTTAAATTATCCATAAGATTATTTAAATTATTCGTATAATTATTAATTTCTTGTGATATACCAGCAAATTCTTGTGATATCGCGCTAATATTTTCCACACTTTTACTAATCTGCTCACTAGCAGCAGATTGCTGTTCACTTGCGGCTGCAACTTGATTTATTAAATCTACCAAATTTGATGAAGAATTTATAATTTTTGTTAAGGAATTGCCCGCTTCTCTAGCCAAAACAACACCTTTTTCAATTTCTACTGATCCTTCTTTTATAGATGAAATAGCTAAGTTTGCTTCAGATTGAATTGAATTTATCATAATCGAAATTTCTTTAGTCGCTTTAGAAGTTTTTTCTGCCAACTTTCTTACTTCATCAGCAACAACAGCAAAGCCTCTTCCTTGCTCACCAGCTCGCGCTGCTTCTATTGCTGCATTTAATGCAAGTAAATTTGTTTGATCTGCTATATCATTTATCACATTTGTTATTTCACCTATTTTTTTGGTACTATTACCCAAACTATCCACAACATTTACAGCCGAATGAATTACTTGTGATATTTTATTTATTCCTTCTATTGTTCTATTTACAACTTCTCCACCCTCTTTTGCATGCTCGCCAGATTTTTTTGCTTCCAAGCTAACATTTGCTGTGTTCTTTGAAGTTTCTATAATAGTTTTAGACATCTCTTCTATTGCACCAGCAATTTCTGTTGTTTGTTCTGTTTGCTTAGTTGCACCATGCGCTAAGTGATTTACTGCATTTGAAAAATCTTGCACTAAATTTAATGTATCAGAAACTGCAAAGTTAACATCCATTATCATATTTTTTATCTTTAAAACTGAATTATTAAAAAATTTGTATAGCTTGCCCATTTGGTCATCTAACTTTTCTGGCTGAACCTGTACATTTAAATCTCCTTCAGAAAATTTATCCATAGCTTGCATTAATTTTTCACTGCTTCTTGTTAAATAATTTTCTCTCTCTTTTATTTCAGTTATTTCTGTTATGTATTCTAATCCTCCAAGTGTTAAACCTGCCTTATTTTTAATTTCGGCTCCACTTAATAAAATAGGTATATCACTATTATTTATGTTCATTGATGATTCATCACTTGTTACTTTCTTTTCCTTTATTGCTTTAGCAACTACACATCTATCTGTATTGCAAATACCCGTTTTAAAGTTATCATAACACTTTTTACCCATTAAATCTTTTGTTGTTTTTCCTAAAAGTTCTGCTCCTTTTTTATTAGCATAAACTATATCAAAATCTTTATCCACTATTGTTATTGGAGTTGGCACTTTATCTAAATAACTTATTTGTAAATTTAATTTTTCAACCATAGCATTAAAAGCTGTTTCTAAAGTCCCTATTTCATCACTTGACGTAACTTTTAGAACTACATCCTCTTCACCACGTTCAATTTTCTGTGCAGCATTGGAAATTTCTATTATTGGCGCAGAAATTATTTTTGCTACTTTAATGCTCATCATAAATACAAGAACTGAAGTTAAAATTACAATTAATAGATTATAATAAGTTAAATTATTAGCTGCTTTAAATGCTTCATCCTTATCAATCTCAGCTAATAATCCCCACTTTAACCCTTTTAAGTTCAATGGTATGTATGCGCTTAAAACATTAACATCCCTATAATCAGTAATTATTGCCGTGCCTTTTTCTCCTTGAAGGGCTCTTTTAGCTGTTTCAGTTTCACATGGCTGAAATAAAATTGAAGTGTTTAAGGACTCAATCCTTTTTAAAACATCGGGTGCTACTCCTGCTTTCTTTAGTGCAGCTAAATAACCCTCTTTATCTTCAATTAAAAAGCGAGAATTACTTCGCATTTTTAGGTCTTCCCCAACTAAGTAAGTTTCACCGGATTTACCTAACCCAATATTCTCCCAGTTTTTGCCACTTAACATAATGTTATTAATTTCATCTATTGGCATTTGAAATATTAATACACCTATTTTTTCTTTACCATCGTAAATTGGTGTAGAAATAAAGGCAGCTGGCGCATTATATGATGGTGCGTACATATCAAAATCACTTAAAAATACTTCCCCATGTGTGTTTGCTTCACTCGCTTGGTTAAACACTTCTGCTATTTTTGTATTTTTATAAGGACCTGTTAAAAGACTTGTACTAAAATCTACTTCTTTGAAAACAGTATAAACTATATGACCGGTTTTAATATCAACTAAAAAAATATCATAAAATCCAAACCTCTCTAAAAAATTTCTTATAATTGGATGATAAACGCTATGCGTTTTAGAGTAAGTACTTCCATCACTTGCTGCATCCAGTTTTAGCTTTTCTCCTGTTGGATAAGAATTTTGATAAATATATAAATTTTGGAATGCTATTGTATAAGGGTCGTTACTCCAATATTTATCAATATTATCTGGACTATCTAAGTTTTTATTTAACCTAAACAGGAACTCTTGTTGATAATATTTTTTAACATTATTAGCAAAATTGCTTAAGTCATTATCATTAATTTTATTTTCTGATAAATAATTGTGAAAAGAACTGTTAAATTCTCTCATTGCAGAAACAATCATTTTATCTTCTGATAAAGTTAAAATTTGCTTATTAATGTTATCAAAATATTTTTCAATCTGTTCTTTTTTAAGCTCTTTAACCAAAGTTAATTTGTTAAATGATTCTTCTTTTAATTTCTCTCTAGAGTTATAGATGTTTATAAAAGATATTATAACTAATGGAATTAAACTTATAGCAATAAAAGTTACTACAAATTTATACTTTATTTTAGATTTAATTAGTTTGAACATTTATCAGTCCTAAAATATAATTAATAAATTTTTGACTAAATTTTAGTTATAAACGAATAACGGACTGATTTTGTTCAAAAAATGTTTACTTACCTAAAATTTTTTCATAATAAGATATATATTGTGGCACAATAAACTTTTTATCGAAAACATTAACGGCTCTATCTCTTGCGTTTTTAGAAAATATATTATATTTTTTCTCGTTTTTAAGCAAATCTATACTGTATTTAGCCATCCTTTCAATATCACCAATTTCGCAAATATAACCTGTTTCGTTATGAACGTTTAATTCAGGCAATCCACCTACAGATGTGCTAATTACCGGTAAACCACAAGCCATAGCCTCTAGTGCGGCAAGTCCAAAACTTTCTGATTGAGAAGGCATTAAAAACAAATCCGATGAGCTTAGTATTTCTACTAATCCTTCTTGCTTTCCTAAAAATATAACATCAGTTTGTAAATTTAATTCTCTTGTTAACCTTTCACAATCACTCCTATCTGGTCCATCACCCACAAGTAAAAGTTTAGCTGGAATTTCTTTTCTAACAATATCAAAAACCCGTATAGTATCTTGCACTCTTTTTACAGTTCTAAAATTAGAAGTATGGACTAATATTTTTTCGCCATTTGGAGCAATATGTTTTTTAAAGTCACAACACCTACCAGGTTTAAATACATTTGAATCTATAAAATTATATATTACTTCTATTTCTTTTTCTATTTGATAATTAGTTAATGTTTTTTCCTTTAAAAACCGCGATACTGCTGTAACACCGTCACTTTCTTCTATACTATATTTTACTAATGGTAAAAATGATGGTTCTAACCCTACTAAAGTAATATCTGTTCCATGTAAAGTTGTTATTATTTTTATATCTCTATTATTTTTTTTCAAAATTTGTTTAGCCAAATAAGCACTAACCGCATGTGGTATAGCATAATGAACATGTATTAAATCTAATTTTTCATATTCAGCCACTTCTGTCATTTTGCTTGTTAATGCTAGCGAGTATAATTGCCCATCAAACAATGGATAAGTTGTACTTTCAACTTCGTGAAAATATATATTTTCCACAAATGTTTTTAACCTATATGGTAATGCACTACTAATAAAATGCACTTGATGTCCTAAAGCTGCTAATTCTTTACCCAATTCTGTTGCAACTGTTCCACTTCCACCATATGTAGGATAGCATGTTATTCCAATTTTCATTTTTGTTCTCTTTTAATATTTATTATATTTAAACAAGTATTAATAAATAAAAATTCATATATTATGAAAATATTATTAATTGGTAGTTCCGTCTTAGATTTTATTCACCAAAATAATTTATGCTTAAATAAACCGGGTGGTGTTTATTATTCTGCCTTAGGTTTATCAAGTATACGTCCTAAATTATTGAACTTATTTTTATTAACAAATTATACTGATGATTATTTAAAATTAGTAAGTAATATTTATAATAATTTTAATCTTCAATATTCTACTTTAACTAAAGATATTCCAATTATTCATTTACTAATTAATCCCCACAAAGAACGCGAGGAATGTTACCAAAATTTATCCAAGCCACTTATTATTCCTCATAATGTTAACTATACTCAATTTAATGGTATATTAATTAACATGATTACCGGTTTTGACATATCCCTATCTACATTAGAAGATATTCGTAAAAATACTAAAGCAATTATTTATTGTGATATTCATTCCCTAGCCCGTGGAATTGATGAAAATAATAAAAGAAATTTTAGAAAAATACCCGAAGCAGAAAAATACTTAAAATGCTTTGATATAGTTCAAGTAAACGAGACAGAATTATTAACAATTTCTAAATTTGATAAAAAAGAAGAAATAATTGAAGATGTTTTTAATAGTGGTATAAAAGGATTAATAATTACAAAATCTAATAAAGGAGTTGAAGGTTATTACAAAACTGATTTAGGTATAAAAAATATAACTTTAAAAGCTAATGAAGTAAATACAATAAATACAGTTGGATGTGGGGATATTTTTGGTTCAATATTTTTTTATTCCTATATTTGCAAGCAAGATTTTGAATATTCGCTACAGTTAGCTAACTATAATGCGGGTATTTTTTCCTCACTAAGCGAGTATAGCAATTTTATAATTAATTTAGAAAATTAAATGAGTAAAAGAATTTTAATTATTGGCTCTAATGGAATGCTTGGACAAACATTAGTAAAGTTTGCATTAAATAAAAATTACACTGTTCTAGCTGCTTCTTTTGAAGATGAATCATTTATAGAAAATTTAATGTATATTAAACTTGATATTTCTAACGAAAGTTTAGTATCAGACCTAATATTAAACACAAAACCAGAAATTATAATTAATACTGCAGCCTATACCAATGTAGATAAAAGCGAAATTGAAAAAGAAGCCGCATTTAATATAAACGTTAATGGAGTAAAATACTTATCTTATTATGCAAACAAAATTAATGCTCACTTAATCCATATTTCTAGTGATTATGTTTTTGATGGATTAAACGGTCCATATACAGAAGACGACAAACCTAACCCAATAGGTTACTACGGATTAACGAAACTTTTAGGCGAAAACGAAATTAAAAATAATACACAAAAATATACTATTATTAGAACAAACGTACTTTATGGACCCGCAAAGTATGGACGAAATGATTTTGTTAAATGGGTTTATAATAGTATTAAAGAAAATAAAAATATAAAAATTGTAACTGACCAAATTAATAACCCAACTTACCTTAATGACTTGGCAAATGCTATTTTAACAATTATTGAAAATGAAATTTATGGTTTATTTAATATTGGCGGTAAAGAATTTTTAAGTAGATATGATTTTACGTTAAAAATTGCGGATTATTTTAGACTAGATAAAAATTTAATTACCCCAATATTAACAAGGGATTTAAATCAACTTGCACTAAGACCTTTAAAATCTGGATTAATAACAAAAAAAGCCAATACCTTTTTTAATTTTGTACCTACAGATTTAGAAAAAACTTTTGAAGAGATGAAAAACGAACTAAATATGTAAAGTTATAAACTTTCTCTTTTTTCCCTTATAAACTGAATAAAGTTATTAAATTTTTCTTTTTGTTCTAAAGATAGATATTCTTTTACAACATCATAAGCTATATCTAAGTATCTTACATTTAAATTTCTAACTGCTCTATTAATTTCTATTTCAAATTTTTCTGGTTCCAATAAAACAATAGAAGCAAATTGCAAAGCGGAAAGAATATTTAGGCTATTATGAATTTGATTATTATTTGCAATCTGAATTAAATAATCTACCATTTCTTTGTAAGAAGCGCAAATCTCAATCGCTTTTTTACCTGCATCGTTCATTAATTCAAATTTTTGTAAAATTTTCAACTTATCATCGCCCGCAATTTTAATTAACGTTTTAATTCTTTCTTCTGCATCTTGTCTATTAGTATTATTTTTTAATGTACACCTTTTTATTAAATTTGCTATTGCCGTGTTTAAATTATCAGCTGCATATTTTGCTAATTCCCCCGCATAACGTATATCTTTAATTATCTTTATTAATTCTTCATATTTGCCATCTTTAGTTAAATTATCAATAAATGTTGTAGTAACTTTTTCTGTACCATTTTTTTTAGCTTTATCTAAATTACTCCAAGTTTCTTTTTTATAATATTTATCACTAATTTTATTAAAATCAGATTTAATTTCTTTAGATAAAGATATTATTTTAAAGTGATTTAAATTTAGCTTATGAACAAAGTCCTCATAATTTTTATCATCAACTTCAAATGAAATAATAGCTTCACCACCAAGTTGTCCGTATCTAAAATTAGAAACAACCAAATCTTTCATTGTGGATTGTAAAAACTCTATAAACACCTTAAATCTAGAAATTTCGCTAGGTTCTATTTTTACGGTAACTTTTTCTTTATTCATTCTTTACTCAGAATATTTAACTTCCATATGATAATCCCACTCGTCAAAATAAATATTACCACCACGCCACTCTACTTCTCCTCTTTGGAAATCCACAGTTTCACTACGAGGATATAACTTAGCTGGAAACAATGGTGATGAAATATCATCGTTTACTATAAGCCTATAACTATCCGTTCCACCTAAATAAAAATACTTTACATTTTCATTATCAACTTTTCTAATTCCAGCAGATTGGTCAACTGGCAACCAACCATAACCCTCAAAATATACTTCTGCCCAATCATGTAAATTAACATTGCCTGGGTGAAGCATCCAACCACTTTGCCACTTTGCAGGAATACCATTATAACGGCATAATGTAATAAATAACAAAGAAACCTGTCCACAATCTCCATGTCTATTTTCTAAAACATAATCTGGTATATTATAAATTGTAGAGTATTCCCTAGAACCTGCCCAAGGTATATTTTTATCTATCCATGTAAATATTTTTTTTGCAATTAAATAAGGATTTGTTTCTTCACCAACTATTTCTTTGGATATTTCTTTTATTTTTTCTGTAAATAAAATATGTGGATATACTTCTGCTGTATACTTTTTGTATACATCAGAATTTTTATCATATGGTTTAATTTTGTTTAATTCTATTTTGTTATATTCAGCAAAAGATTCTAATTCGAACTTAACATTAAATATTGTAGGTTTGTCTTTTTCTGCAACTTTTTCTAAATATATTGTTCGCTGTAAATTATTATTCCCCGCAATAACATAATTAGGGGAATTGATACTTATAAGTTTAACATTTTTTTGTCTTCTGTTATCTTCTCTTGGATATGGTAGCCAACAGCGGATAATTTCACCATCTGGTACAACATTTGGCTTAACTTCTAAAGTATAATTTAATTTTACCTTAACAGGATTAACAAGGCTATTTTTTTTACCTTTTGCTACAACTTTAGGTAAATATTTATCTAAAAACAAGTCTAATGTGTTAATATAGTAACCATCTACTTTTTCTAGCACTTTTCTAGCTTCTTCATCTATTAAAAATAAATTACTTACAGCTCTGTTAAAGTAGTATTTTTTACCATTTATAATTTTAAATTCCAATTTTTTACTCTTTTCCCATTTTTCTAAATCTTTTGCTGTAATACCTGGGTAATATTTTTCTAAAATCTTTAAAACATCTTCCTCAGTTTTCGTAAAATCTTTTTTTATTCTATCCATCCTTTCATTTTCAAATTTTAATGCTTCCTTTTTTGCACTAGATAATGTTTCATCCTCTAAAAAATTTTCTATCATTTCATGCGCATTCATAAAATTACCTTTTTCAATTTGAACTTGTACTTTTTCTAATTTCGATTGCGAAAATATTGATACACAACTTAAAATTATAAAGAACGTAAAATATCTAAACATTTATTCCTCATCAAATTTATGCTTTAAGATTAAGTCTACAACTTCTCTAAATGCTCCTTTCCCACCTTCTCTTACACAAATGTAATCTACCATATCAATAATTTTATCTACTGCATCACTTGGTGCAGCAGAAAAACCAACAGTTTCTATTATACTAATATCATTTACATCATCACCAATAAAAGCAACTTCTTCTGGTGTAATTCCATATTCATCGCAAAGTTCCAACATCTTACTCTTTTTATCATGTATGCCAATATAAGTAAAATCCATCTTCAAGCGTTCACCACGTTTAGTAATAACAGGACTTACATCAGTAGAAATTATTCCACACAAAACTCCTTTATTTCGCAATAAAAAAGTGCCCATTCCATCTTTTACATTAAATTTTTTCATTATCATACCTTCTTCGGTATAATATAATCCCCCATCAGTTAATACACCATCAACATCTGTTATTAACATTTTAATTTGCTTTAATTTTTCTATAATATCTGTACCCATTTAACTATAACTTTTTTAATAAAATTAATTTAAGATATAAAAATAATTAATAAAATTCAAAATTTAAAATAAAAAAAACCTTCGGCATTGCCGAAGGTTTTAATAAAAATAAATTTTCTAATCTAAAATTAGAAAGAATATCTAATACCAAATTGCATAGCCCAACGACTGTTGATATTATCTGCAGTATAAGGATCTTTAGCAAAGTTGGTATTTAATGAATATACTGCGCGTCCTGTATTATCGCGACCAACGTATTTAACTGGTGCATAAGTGCTGTATACACTTCTATCCCATCCAGCTGTAGGATCTATTAAGTTAAGTACGTTCAAAATATCTAATGTAATTTGGAATTTGCCAAATCCAAAGTAATCTGGAATATCTTGAGCAATTCTTAAATCCAAAATATTTCTCCAAGGATTACGTGCGCCATTACGTTTAGACATTTTCCCACGATTTTCGTTTAAGTATTCATTGTTTTTAATGAATTTATCTAATTCATCTAACCAAGCATTATTAGGTGTATAAACACCACCAGTTAATGTACCTAACTGAATATCGTTTCTATCTTTTGGAATATAGAATAAGTCGTTCCAATCAAAACCGTCGTTGTTTACGTCTCCATAAACTACAAACGAATATGGTTGACCACTTTGACCATTGTAATACAAAGATATTGTAGTTGCTGCGCCAGCTAAAAATTCTTCTGTAAAAGAAACTGAACCAAATACACGGTGTTTAATTTCGTATAAAGAGGTTGTTAATTCTGGGTTATTTGGGTCGTTATCTATTGGGTTATAACGCATTTGTGAACGTGCTTGAGATGAAGTAACACTGTTTAAATCCATTGCTTTTCCGTAAACATAACCAGCATTAACTGATAGTCCTCTTGCCATATTTCTTTGAACTTGGAAGCTTAAGTTATATGAATAACCTTTGCTTGTATTTTTTAATACTAATACATCATAGAAGTTATTGTTATAAGTGTTAGTTCCACCCCAAATGTTTCTACCTTCAAATAAATCTACTGATGTAACAGGCTTTAAATTCTCTTTTGTGTAAACTAAATCATTAACAGATTTTGAATAAATAAATTCAACTGTTCCAATAAAACCAAATGGTAACTGTTGGTCTACAGATAAGTTATATCTTAAAATTTGAGGTAATTTGAAATCTGTATCAGTTAAGTTAATTTCAGATTGAACTCTTGGACTTCCTGTTCCAGGATCGCCAGGATACCATTGCTTATATGGATCTAAACTAAATCCAGGATATACTGTTGCCGATTGATTTCTAACTTCTGCATATAACATACCGCTATTGGTATAAGCATTAGAAATCCATACATAAGGAATACGACCTGTAAATAATCCAAATCCACCACGTACTTGGGTTGTTCTATCGCCAAATAAATCGTAGTTAAAACCAACTCTTGGGCTAAATAAAACGTTTCCACTTGGTACATCATCTGTTTTATATTTTGGTAAATATTTTGAAACAGAATCATTCTTTGCAGGAGCTTCTGGTATAAACGGAATATCTACACGTGCACCAATAGTTAATTTTAATCTTGGTATTACAGACCATTCATCTTGTGCGTAAAAACCAATTTGATTTACATTAAATTCAGCAGCTTGGTTTGGATCACTTGTTCTAGAATATTTGTGAGAATAAAATGAAATTTTATTATTTTGTAAATCAACTAAATTCTTAAATTCGTAATAACCATGGAATGCACCAATAAATAAATTACGGAAGCTAAAGAATTCGTTGTGAGTACCAAATGTAAATACGTGATTACCTAATAAATATGTAAAGTTATCTGTTATTTCTAAAATGTCTTGGTCTAACTCGTTTGCAGATGAATATTGGTCAACACCAGCACTCATAGATAAACCATTTTCTAATACTTTTAACTCTGGAGATGGAGCACTTACACCTTTTCTTCTATCACGAATAGATGTAAAACCAACGATTAATTCGTTAGACATGCTATTACCAAAGTTACTGTTTAACTGAGCTACAATAGAATGAGTTTTATTTTTAATTCTATAAGCATAAGAACTAAAGCTCATAGCATTAGAAGATGATCTATTCCCTAAAATATCTTGATATGCATTAACAAAGTTATAACGTAATGTCAATTTATGGTCAGTTGATAAATTGTAATCAAAACGAGTAAATAATTTTGTACTAGGTCTTTCTACATCAAACGAACCATAAGAACCAGGATCAAATCCTTTTGAAATTAATATTTTACGCATAGAATCTGCTAACGCAGTGTTTCTAGCAATATTTGTACCTTGTGTTAAAGATAAGTTTTCTGATGGACGAGTATCTTGAGTTAACTCACCATTAACAAAGAAAAATAGATTATCTTTAATGATAGGACCACCAACACGGAAACCATATTGATATTCACTAAATTTAGGCATTTTTGTTCTTAATTTTGCATCTTCACTTGGGCTTTTTCCCATCATATTTTCATTTCTTCCATAAAAATAAGCAGATCCAGAATATTTGTTTGTTCCACCACGGGTAATAGCATTAATACCACCGCCTGTAAAACCACTTTGGCGTACATCGTAAGGCGCAATAACTACCTGGAATTCTTGAATAGCATCCAAGCTGATAGGGTTAGTACCTGTTTGTCCACCCGGTGTTCCGGTGCTACCTAAACCGAATAAGTCGTTATATTGGGTACCATCAATTTGAATATTGTTATATCTGTTGCTTCTTCCGGCAGCTTGTAAGTTAGTACCAGAAAATAATGGAGATAATTTTGCAAAAGATTGAAAACTTCTAGATACGGTTGGGATCTCTTCTATTTGTTTTAAAGTTACGTTCTGTGTTGAACCAGTACGACTTTCACTCATAATAGAGTTCTTTTCTGCAGTAACAGAAATTTCACCTAATTGCAAAGTTTTTTCACTTAGCACAAAATCAATTCTTAAGTTTTGTCCTAGTGCTAAATAAACTTCGTTAACAGATTTAGAATTATAACCCACAAACGAAACGGTTATTTCATATGGTCCACCTGTTCTTAAACCATACAAATTGAATTTACCATCTGTACGTGTTGTTATACCATACTGTGTACCAGTTGGTAAGTGTACAGCAATAACATTAGCAGCTGGTAAAACATTTCCGTTTTCATCCGTAACCACACCATTTAATGCTGCTGTAGTTACACCCTGCGCATAAACCTGCACTGTAGATAAACCTAACAATGCTACAAAAATAAGTGTTAAAAAAGATAAAGAAGCAGTTCTCATGCTCTTCTCCGATTTGTTGATTGATATGTATTTAGAAAATATTTTTTCATCTCCAAATATTCTTACTATTTAACTTAATTTCAAGTATACAAAAATTATTTAACGATTTAATAACAGTTTTTTAACTTGACTTTTTTTGGTATTTATAAAATAATAAATTAATATTAATTACCCAAATCTATTTTAATTTTATAATTGCAAATTCTTTATCTTTTAATAAAACTGTCAATTTATTTTCTTTAATTTTATATTTTTGTCCACTATATAAATCTAACCCATTACTACATTTTAATAACTCTGGTAAACTTATATTTATATTTTTACTTTGCTCACTTTTATTTAATACTACCAGTATTTTCTCATTAAAATCTGTTCTTAAATAAGCAAAAATGTCATGTTCTATTAATACAGGTATTAAATCCCCATATTTTAATGCTGTGGAATTTTTTCTAATATTAATTATCTTTCTTGTTTTGTTAAGTAAGTCTAATTGATATTTATCTAAATCATTTTCAAATTTCATCATTCTTCTATTATCTGGGTCACTTGCCCCAGTCATTCCCCATTCTGAACCATAATAAATTACTGGTACACCCGGGATAGTATTCATAAATGCATAATATAAAGCAGGATATTTATAACTTTCCGGATTATCAACAACGGGCGGGTTTGTCCATGCAAGCTCTGCACCCAAGTTTTCACCACCTGGTCTAATGTCTTTATCTGCATAGCTCATAAATCTTACTTTATCATGGCTATCCATAATATTCCCCATATAGTGTGGGTTCCCATAAACCCTTTCAGTTTGCTTTAACTCGTTTGCCAATACAGAAAACGAAACTTTTGGGTCAATAAAAACCGGAATAGTTGTATCAAACAAATTAAAATTAAATTGACTGCTAAGCTGTCCATTATTTACATACGAGCTAATTAAACCATATGAACCAAAAGTTTCTCCAATTTGATAAGTCATTATTCCCCTTTCTGGTTCAAGCTTTGTTTTAAGCTTTTTTGTTAATTCCCGCCAAAATTCATTTGGTACATGCTTAACTGCATCGTGTCTAAAACCATCTGCTCCCGTTTCTTTAAGCCACCAAACTGCATTTTCTGAAACATGTTCTAAAGCTTCTTTAGAGCCCAAGTAATCGTAAGAAGGTAAATATGGCTCAAACCATGTGGTTAGTCTATATTCATCCCAAAATCTTAAATTTAATCTACCATCGGGCAATTCCAATTTACCATACCACTCTGGGTGATTTTTAAAGTTATCATGATCTATATGAGTATGATTCGAAACAAAATCTAATAAAACTTTTATCCCATGTTTGTGGGCTGTTTTAACAAGCTGTTTAAGCTCATCCATAGTACCAAAATGTTCCTCAACCCTTGTATCACTAATGGGCCAATACCCATGATAACCACTATACCAACGATGTGGAGCGGGATACTCTCGATATGGAACATTTGGATTATCGTATACTGGCGATATCCATATTGCATTTATGCCCAATTTTGTTATGTAACCATCTTCTATTTTCTTAATTATACCTTTAAAATCCCCACCTTGGTAATTAGCAGGTAAAAATAAGGAATCATGCTTTAATGGATTATCATTTGTTTTATCTCCATTATAAAATCTATCTGTTAGCAAAGAATAGATTATCCCATCGTACCAACAAAATGGACTCTTTGCATCTCTAACTTTTCCATCATATAGCAGCACAGTTTGTATGTTAGTTAATTTATTTCGGTTATTAATCAATATTCTTAGTCTTTTATCCCCTTTTAATTTACTCTTATCCAAACTAACTATTACTTTATTATTATTCACTTTTATTTCATCTGTTAACTTAAAATTATCTAATAAAGCAATTACATCATTTTCCGTAATATCTTGAGATAATTCTCCCTTAGAGTAATTAAAAGTTAAAATCAATTTATCTTTTTTACTTTTTTGTTCATCTATGTATAAATAAGAATTGTTATCAGCTTTATCTTTAATAACT
Source organism: uncultured Melioribacteraceae bacterium (assembly GCA_964652025.1). GTDB lineage: Bacteria > Bacteroidota > Ignavibacteria > Ignavibacteriales > Melioribacteraceae > JAEXOD01. The sequence continues at coordinate 6,344 of CAZYZX010000006.1, read as the reverse complement.
AAAAAGGAATTAAAACCACCAATACCATTTGCTATTGAATCGCGATTAAATTGATCTAAATATTCGTTCCCATCAACATAAAATTTATATTCATACTTTCCCGGATCAAAATTATAAGTACCATAATAAATACCATCCTCACCTTTCTTAAGATACAAATCGCTTCTATTCCACCCATTAAAGTTACCAAAAACCGAAATATGTTTGGGTTCAGTGCTTGGTTTGAACTTAAAAGTATATGGATACTTTGCCCTTGCAATTACTAAAACAGAATATGTATCCCCATTACACTCAAATTGCAATAAATCCGCACCACTAAAATCTTTTGATGGTAATATATATAACAATCTCTTGTTTAAATCTAATTTAGCTTTAATATTTTTATTTTCTAAAATCTTAATGTTATAATTTTCGTGATAAAATAAATCATCTATAACTAATGAATCTTCTATACCTGCATATGCATTTATAGGCGATATAATATCTTTAAGTGGTTGAGAATTTATAACAATAGCTTGAAATATTATGATAAGTGTTAAAAATAATTTTCTCATTCTAACTCCAAATTTCAAAAATACATATTATTTAAGTTACTAAATATTTTTTAATTTTAACAAATTTTATTTTAAAAATAAGTTAATAAAAAGTTGATAATTACGACAAAATATCTTATATTTGCAAAAAACATAGTTTTAATGTGAACAGAATTAAAAGCTTAGTCTCAATATTAATTATTTTTACTTTTTTAACCTCGTCTGTAGGTATACCAATCTATATTCACATTTGTGATAAATCCGGCACTCATTTTTATAGTGAATGCCAAGATTGCTCTCACAACTTGAACGAAGTTGATTGTTGTGGTAATCCTTTACCAGAAAATAATTACAAAAATAAAATTGATTGCTGCGCTGATGAAGTAATTATTGCAAAAGCAGATATTCAATTAAACTCCATTCAATCTTTTGATTTAAATAAAGTTATAACCGTTCAAATTGTTAATTTTCTTAAAATAGACCCTATAAAAAATAATTTTTACATCTTAGAATTTTCAACTTTTATACCTCCAACAGATTTTGGTAAAAATCTAATAATTAAAAAGAACGAGCTTAAAATAGACCTTTTATCTTGTTAAAATTGATTTAGACTTTTTGTTATTTATTAATTTTAATGAGGTAGAAGATGTACTATAAATATTTTTTAACTTTTATATTTTCATTTGCTTCGCTATCATTTGCCCAAAATTTAACTGGATATGTTTTTGAGCAAAATGATGGCAAAAAAATTCCTCTTGCTAGTGCCAATGTTTATTGGGAAGGTACTAATATTGGTGTTGCAACTAACAATTTGGGCTTTTTTACCATTCCAAAATATAAAGAGAGCGCAAATTTAGTTGTTAGCTATATTGGTTATAAACCAGTTAAAATTTTAGTTAATAGCGAAGATGACACATTAGAAGTAGTTTTAAGCTTAAACAGAGAATTAAAGGAAATTGTAATTACAGGAACTCGTTTTTCTAAATTTGTAGATAATATAGCACCCTTGCATACAGAAGTTTTAACAAGCAAAGAATTAGTTAAAGCAGCTTGCTGTAACCTTGGGGAAAGTTTTACTACAAACGCAACTGTAGACGTTCAGTATCAAGACGCAGTAACTGGTTCTAGACAAATTCAAATGTTAGGTTTAGCTGGTCTTTATTCACAAATCCTTTTTGAAAACGTACCAATTTTTAATGGTTTAGGTAAAAACTTTGGCTTAGGCTTTGTGCCCGGTCCTTGGATCTCTGAAATTAGCATTTCCAAAGGTTCTGCTTCTGTTGTTAATGGTTATGAATCCATTTCTGGACAGATAAACATGGGATTTAAAAAACCTACTGATGAGGAAAAATATTATCTTAATTTATTTCAAAGTTCGCATTTAAAAACTGATATAAACGCTAATTACAAACTTAGTTTATCTGAACACCTAAATACTTTGGTATTAGCCCACTCAGATTTTAATACAAAAAAAGATGATAATGGGGATAACTTTACCGATATACCCAAATCATCACAAATTAACATTCTTAACAGATGGAAATATGATAATCATGCAAATTTTGAATCAGATTTCGGATTTCATTATCTATCAGAAAAAAGAGAAGCTGGACAAATGAATGTTCATGTAAACCCATACTTAATAAATATAAAATCAAATCGTTTTATGTTTTACGCACGTAACGGGTATATCTTTAATAATGAACCATATACTAGCTTAGGAACTATAATTAGTGCTCAATTTCACGATCAAAAATCTAACTATGGCAATACAATCTATAATGCTAATCAAAATACTTTTACTGCTAAAGTAATTTTTGAAACTGAAACAGAAAATGAAATACATAAATTTATTTTAGGTGGTAGTTTTAATTATGTAAAACTTTCTGAAAAATTAAATGCCACTAACATGAATAAAATCGAATCAGTGCCCGGTATTTTTGCAGAGTATAATTTCTCTCCATCTTCAGGCTTGTCGTTAGTTCCTGGTATGCGTGTGGATTTTCATAATCTTTATGGTACTTTTTTCACACCTCGTCTTCACTCAAAATTTGAATTATCCGATAATACAACTTTACGCGCTTCGGTTGGTAAAGGATTTAGAACAGTTAATTTAATTGCTGATAACACTAATTTTTTGCCAAGTTCCCGTAAATTTGAAATTATTGGTAATCCAAAATATGAAGAGTCCATTAATTATGGATTTAACATTACCCAATATATTACTATTGCTGATAAAGATTTAATGATAGCTGCTGATTATTATCATATAGATTTTTTAAAACAAACTGTTGTAGATTTAGATACAGACGTTAGAAAAGTTATGTTTTATGAAGTTAATGGCAATTCTTATTCTAACACCTACCAACTAGAACTTAATTATGAATTATTTCATAATTTACAAATTAGCTCTGCTTATAGATATACTGACGTTAAAATGTTAATTAATAACACTGCAAGAGAAAAACCGTTATTAAGCAGGTATAAAGTTCTTGTAACCTTATCTTATGCTAATGATGATGAAGATTGGTTATTTGATGCTTCGTTTTTACTTAACGGACCTGGCAGAATTCCATCCACAAAAGATAATCCTATTGAATTTAGAAGACCTGAAACATTTAAATCATTTGTTAATATTAATGCTCAAGTAACTAAAAAAATTGATTACTTTGAAATTTATTTAGGTGGGGAAAATTTAACTAATTACAAACAATCTAATCCTATAATTGACCCGCAAAATCCTTTTGGCAATTATTTCGATTCCTCTTTAATTTATGGACCAATTGACGGAATTAAGTTTTATGCCGGCATTAGATTAAGTATTAAATAAATTTATAAATTTTTAATGGAGAATTAAATTGAAAACTTTAATAATAATATTCGGCTTTTTATTTACATTTAATTTTACAAGTTTTGCACAAGATTCAACCAAAGCTTCTAGTTGCCATGTTGAAGATTCTGATACCTTAAAAGTAGAAAATATTAATAACAATAGTGTTAAACAGCAAAAACCTTGGAATAAGGTTTGTCCAGTAATGGGTAATCCTGTTGATGAAAATGCACCAACTTATTTTTATGATGGTAAATTGTGGGGATTTTGCTGTGCCGGGTGCGATGAAAAATTTGCTAAAAACCCAGAAAAATATATTAAAAACCTAAACGAAGCTGGTACAAGATTTAAAGGTAAACGTTAGTTGTTAATTTTATTTTAACTCCGATATTTTTTATCGGAGTTTTTTTGTTTAAAACAAAAAATCCCGCAATAATGCGGGATTTTATTTTGTGGGCCTGCACGGAATCGAACCGCGGACCCTCTGATTATGAGTCAGATGCTCTAACCGACTGAGCTACAGGCCCTAAAAATTTAGACTGTAAATTTAATATTATTTTATTTTAAATGCAAGAAAAAAATTAGACTTCAGAATTTAGAATTTAGACTATAGACTTTAGATATAAGACTTAAGAAATAAGAAATTTTTACTATTATCATTTATCGTCTGACGTCTATAATCTTTCATCTATAATCTGTAGTCTATAGTCTGCAGTCTATCTTCTAAGTGTCTTAATCAATCCGTGTATCATTTTTTGAATTTCAGTTAAACGAGATTCAATTACGATATATTTTGATTGCTCAATATAACTCAATTCTTTTGCTATTAATAATTGAGTACTAAGTTCGGCAGCAGAACCTAAAGCTATATGTAAAAATTGATTAAATTCTTTTTTGCTATCTCGTTCATTCCCTTCAGCGATGTTGGAAGGGATGGAAACAGCTGCACTGCGTATTTGTGAAGTTATACCGTATAACTCATCTTTGGGGAAAGTTTGAGTAAGTTTATAGATATCAACAGTAAATTCAATAAGTAAATTCAATACTTTTTTGCCAGACCGCTAATTCTTTATAGCTCATTATTATTCTCAATTATTTATGAATAACTAATTCTTTACCAATATTATAATTAAATTTTACACACATTATATCTATCATCTCTCATCTATCGTCTATAATCTATCATCTGTAGTCTGTAGTCTATCATCTGTAGTCTGTAGTCTGCTTTATTCTATTTCCCAATTACAATAAAACTTTTCGTAAATCCAAAAAATTTTTCTTTAATTATTATTGCATCGGGGAATAATTCTTTTAATTCATTTTTTGTTAAAAGTCTAATATTTTCTATTTCGTGCTTTAGATAATCTTTTCCACCAATGTAAACAGTAGAGTATTTCCATCTTAAACCAATAAAAAGTTTAAGTTTTTTAGGTAAGTATTGAAAAAACGGGAATAAAAAGTGCTGCTCTAGGGGGAAGTGTTTGTTTGGTGTTTGGATAAAATAGGATTTAGCTATTCTTTTAATTTCGTTTGCAAACTGTTTTTGCCGCCCAAAATCTCCAACATGTTCTATAACACTATTGGAATACGCTACATCATAACTTTTATTTTTTATGCCTGTGTTACAAGCATCTGCTTTAATATAGATAAAATTTTTATCAATATCCCCAAAGTTTATGTTTAAAATTGTTACTTGTTTATCTAAATTGTTGTCTTTCCAAATAACTTCTGTTCCGCCAATATCAATTATTTTTGTATCTTTTGAAGGATTAATTTGTTGTAAAAAAATTTCAAATCTTTTTTTTCGTAATCTATAACTTAATGAATTGTTTACTCTATCATTTGCACTAAGTTTTAATAGTTTAAATGGATTTAGCATTATTACAAACCATAAGATAGCGTAAAATCTACTTTGGTATTATCACCTAACATGAATTTAGGTGTACGCTTAGTATCCTCATCTGATATTTTTGTATATCTAATGTTTAATTTTGCTATTAATTCATAAAGTACTTCATAGGTTACATTTAATCCAAGCTCTGTTTGCTTTCTTATTAAACCATATAAAAATGGCTCACCAGGTGCATGGTATTGATTATAAATATGGCTTATTCCACCATTGCGTGTATAACTAAACGTTCCTCCAATTTCTAAGTTATACATTAAATAATAATTTGCCGCAAAGTAAATCTGGTCTGCATTTTGACCAATATAATGCCCCATTAAATAATTAGAGTTTGTGTAGGTTTGCGTTGGTATCCAATTACTATAAACCCAAGGTAATATTTTTGTGTATTCAAATGTTATCTTTAAATCTTTTGCATAAGGTGTAATAAATTTTGTTCCAATTGTATAACCTAATTGGTTTCTATCTGTTTTACCCTTTAATAAATTTTCTAACGAAAATTCATCTATAAAAGTGGAAAAATACATATTAACACCATTTATTGGGTTTCCACTTATTTCAGCAAAAAAACTGCCATTGTTTCCGCTATCACCACTACCATAAGAAAATTGGTGGTCTACTGAGCGGAAAAACACAAACGGAATTAAATAACCTCCGTAAATGCTTCTATCGCTATATAATATTGTTTCTCCAAATGTAATAGAAAGTTGTGGAATTGGTATTATCTGTAATGCATGCATTGCCCAATATTTTTCTTTTTCGCTGCGTCTTTGCCCCATTTCAGTTTGGTATATTTTCCCGCTATCTGTTACACCGCTAATCAGCCACCCGTGCATGTAATAAAACTTTAACCAATCGACTGGGGATAGTTTTAAATATATTGCTGGAAATGATGGCGCTCTATCAGATAATACTAAATTTCCATTTGCACCTTGCCCTAATGTAAATTTTTCTTTTGCTAAGCTTAAGGTTAAGTAACTATTACTATATGTTACACTACCTTTTGTTTCACTAAACTCGTAATGGTTTTTAGTTGCGCGGGTGTATATTTTACCTATAGTATTTTCGAATGATT
>CAZYZX010000005.1:0-221470 GCA_964652025.1 uncultured Melioribacteraceae bacterium | reverse complement strand
TAATGGTTTTTAGTTGCGCGGGTGTATATTTTACCTATAGTATTTTCGAATGATTGACTTGGCTGATAGTTTTTTGCATCTAACGAGTTATCACTAAAATCCATCCTAAAGCCAAAGTTATTCCCTATCTTACCGTAAGTATTAAATCCCCAACCCAAATATTTTTGCGTTTCATCCTTATATTTTGCTACACCAACTTTTACTATTGGATTAAATTTTAATGTAAATAGAGAATCTTTATACTTAAAAAATGCAACATCATCTTTACTAACCCAATTTTTAACGCCATCAATTAAATTATTTTGTAAAAAGCTTTTATCTTTATTAAAAGTAAAATATAGTTCTTTAAAGTATTTTATTTTATCTTTTTCTACAGTTGTTAAACTGTTATAATTTTCCTTTTCTACTTTTGTAAGTAAATTAAAAATTTCAATATCAGTTAATATATTTACATAATCTTGCTGAGGAATATATCCTTTAACCGCTAAGTCATTTATAAAATTATATATGGTAAAATTTTCATTTTTATTTACTAAAAATTGAGCAAAGTGAATTTGAAAACAAAGGAAGAAAGATATTAAAATGGGAAATATATTTTTTTTATACATAAAAAAATAGCCCTCGATAAGAGGGCTCCTCTTAATTTGAATAATTTATTAAACTATTTCTTTCAAGACCTTTGCAGGAACACCAGCAACTATTGTATTTGCCGGTACATCTTTTGTAACAACAGAACCAGCACCAACAATAGCATTTTCACCTATTGTAACTCCACACATGATTGTAGAGGAGGAACCAATAGAAGCACCTTTTTTAACAAAAGTTTCTATTAATATCCAATCAGATTCAGTCTGAAGGCTACCATCAGGATTAGCTGCACGTGGGTATTTATCATTAATGAAGGTAACATTGTGACCAACAAAAACATTATCTTCAATATGAACACCTTCACAAATAAACGTATGAGATGAAATTTTACAGTTTTTACCAATTGTTGCATTTTTTTGTATTTCAACAAATGCACCTACTTTTGTATTATCTCCTATTGTACAGCCATATAAATTTGTAAAATCGAAAATTTTTACATTTTCGCCAAGTTTTACATTATTAATGTTCTTTTTTTCCATTTTTACACCTCAAATTGCGATAAATTGACCTTTATTTTTAATTGATTTGTTAGCTGCCTCTAATATTTTAACTACTTCTAAACCATCATAAGCATTTGTTAATGGTTTACGCCCATTATTAGTTGAATCAATAAATTCTTTTACACCTAGGCTTAATGCTTCGGTTTGCATTACTTTAGGGCTAAACATATCACCCATTCGATATTGAACTAGTGCTTCATGAATTTTTTCACTAGATTCTATTTTTACTCCGGCATCATAAACTTTAATTTTTTCAAAATTCTCCATGTCATCAAATACTAACATTTTTTTCTTACCACCAACTATCATTCTTCTAATTTTGACTGGTGATGTCCAATTTGTATGAAAATGAGCAAAACAATTATTTTCGAAATAAATTGCTAAATGCGCAACATTTTCAAAATCATAATAATTTGCAATACCATTTGCTGTAACCCCAACAATTTTATTATTCGGGATTAAATACTTCATAATAGATAGATCATGTGGTGCAAGATCCCAAATAACATTAACATCATGCTGAAAAAGTCCTAAATTAATTCTAACAGAGTCAAAATATAATATCTGACCGAGTTCATCATTTTCAATTAGCTCTTTCATTTTTTTTACAGCACCGGTATATATAAAAGTATGGTCAACAAAAATATTTAATTTATTTTTTTCAGAGATTTTTATTAACTCTTCTGCTTCACTTGAAGTGGCAGTAAAAGGCTTTTCAACCCAAATATGTTTCCCATGTTCTAAACAAGTTTTTGCAATTTCAAAATGTGTATTTACTGGTGTTGCAATTGCAATACAGCTTATATCATTTTTTAATTCAAGTAAATCATAAAAATTATCAGTGGTTTTAACATTTGGGAACCGTTCTTTAATAAATTTTAATCTACTCAAACTTTTATCACATGCAAACACTTCCTCAACATCACCATTATTTAAAAAATTACGTACTAAATTTGGACCCCAATAACCAAGTCCAATTACACCTACTTTCATATTGACCTCCCTAATAAGTTGTTACTTGCCACCTTTAGCAAAAATCATTACTGGAATAGTTTTAAGAATTATTTGTAAATCAAGCCAAGGAGACATATTATTAATATAATATAAATCTAAAATAATTGAGTCTTTAAAACTAACACTACTTCGCCCAGAAATTTGCCATAAACCTGTACATCCAGGCAAAACTTTAACTCTTCGCTTTTGCCAATTATCATAATTTTCGTATTCATAAGGTAAAGCTGGTCTAGGTCCAACTAAACTCATTTCACCCTTTAATACATTTATTAACTGTGGTAATTCATCAATTGATGTTTTTCTAATAAAACTTCCAATTTTAGTAACTCTACTAGAATTTAATATTTTAGTATCTTTACCATTTTGTGTCTTACCATTTTTCATAAATTCTATCATCATTTTTTTTCTTTCTTCATCATTTTCATTAGTTATTGTCATACTTCTAAACTTATAAAATTTAAAGAGCTTTCCATCTTTACCAACTCTAAAATGTGTATATAAAACTGGACCTTTTGAACTGAATTTGATTAAAATAGCTATAACTAAAAATAAAGGTAATAACAAAATAATTCCCAATAGCGCACCAATAAAATCAAATATTCTCTTTAATTTAATATTTATTTCATCATTTAAACGAGGAGAAATTTCAATAATTGGGATATTAGAATATTTTTCCGTTTCTAATTTTTCAGGAATAATATCAAATAATGACGAAGCTACACTAACCCTAATTTTTAATTTAAGACATTTATCAATTATTTCTAGTAGCTTCTCGTAAGTAATATTGTCTATTGCAATAATTACTTCATCCACCTTAATTTTAGAAGTAACATCTTCTAATTCATCAGTATTTCCCAATACATATAAACTAGGTAATATTTCAGTTCCAATATTTAATTTGTCATCCAAAAATCCATTTATAATAATTCCATGATCATTTTCAATTAATAATTTAGTGGCAAGAAATTTACCTGATTTACCACCTCCAATAATTATTATATGTTTTTTTAGAATTTTTTCTTTAAAAAGTTTTTGTATAATTTTTCTTAAAATAATTACCCTTGAAAAAAACAAGAGAAAACCACAACTAAATGTGAATATAATAGTAAATTGTCGCGATTCTAGTATAAAACTTGATTTTGTAAAATAAGAAAAAACTATCAAAAATATTAGTCCATAAAAAACTGATTTGATTAATCTTACAATTTGATTTAACCAAGATAGGCAAATATTTAATTTGTAAAGATTATTATTTTGAAAAATAAATACAAAAAATATACTAATAGTTGTAAAAATTAAGTACGGATGAAATGATAAATCAAAAATGTAAAATATATTTCCCAAATTTTTATTGGGGGTATCTAATGTTACAATTGTTGCCGCAATAAACTGTGAAAACAAAACTATTAAAAAATCCATTACGGCATAAAAATATTTGTAAAATGGTAGCTTCATTAATTCTTTTCAAAAAATCTTTTTATTTCCTCACAAACATAAGTTATTTGTTCATCGCTAAGCTCAGCATACATAGGTAAACTTAACCCTTGTTCGGCTAAATCTTCTGTTACGGGGAAATCACCTTTTTTATATCCTAAATGTGCAAAACAAGGTTGTAAATGCAAAGGAATTGGGTAATGTAATCCAGTTGAAATTCCTCGTTCATTTAAGTACTTTTGTAGTTCATTACGCTTTAATGATTTATTATTTATATCTTTTGAAATTAACTGAATTACAAATAAATGATAAACATGTTTGGCATATTCCATCTCGATTGGTAGTTTAATTTCAACAACATCTTTCAATAATTCTTTATATTTTTCAGCGTTTTTTCTTCTTCCTTCAGTCCATTTCTCCAAATGATTTAATTTTACTCCTAATACTGCACCTTGTATTCCTTCCATTCTATAATTATGACCATAAATTTGGTGAAAATATTTTTGTTCCGCTCCATGGTCCCTAATCATTTTAAATTTCTTTGCTAACTCTTCATCATTCGTCATAACAGCTCCGCCTTCACCATATGCACCTAAATTTTTACCGGGGTAAAAACTAAATGAACTTGCAGTAGCTAGCGAACCAACCGGCTTACCTTTGTAAAGGCTAATATGAGCTTGTGCACAATCTTCCACTAATATTAAGTTGTGTTTTCTAGCAATCTCATTTAATGGGTCCATATCTGCTGGCTGTCCATACAAATGTACTGCAACTATTGCTTTGGTTTTTGGCGTAATAGCTGCTTCTACTTTAGTTGGATCAATATTATAACTTTCAGGATGACAGTCTACAAACACAGGTGTTGCACCACATAAAGTTGCACCCCACGCAGTTGCTATAAAAGTATTAGCTGGAATAATTACTTCATCTCCGGGTTTCAAACCTAATGCCCATAAAACAATATGATTCCCAGCGGTTCCACTACTTACTCCATAACAATATTTAGCATTATGCGCTTTTGCAAAATTCGTTTCAAATTCTTGTACCGGCTTACCTAATACATATGCAGTATTCTCTAAAACATTGTTGATTGCTGGAAGTACTTCGTCTTTAATACTTTGATACTGTACTTTTAAATCAAGAAAAGGTATGTTCATTTTTGCCTCAGAATTAAATTAATTGTAAATTAGTTGTTTTTAATCGATTTGAAAATCTCTATAATTTCTTCTATCAAAGTTCCTTTCCCTTTAATAATTGGGTTTTTCTTTTTTTTAGAAATTTGTATAGATGAAAAGTCTGAAACTTTTTCAATAAATTTTAATCTTCCAATATCTTGTAAATATTCATCAAGATATGGACGTTTTCCTGTAAAAATACTGTAAGTCTCGGTGCCAAGAAGAGCTGCTTCTCTATTCATGGTTCCACCCCCGGAGATAGCTATATCTGCCGCATAAAGTAGATCCAACCCAATAACCGGTTTATCTAAAAACATTATATTTTGGCGTTGCCCAATTTTTGATTGAATAAATTCTCTTTCAACATTTGTTCGATTTACTATTATACATTTTACTTTTGAATTATTACTGAAATATTCAAGTCCTGCCATTAATAATTCTTCACTTTTAGGATCATGATAATTACCCACCATACTCGGTGGTCTAAATATCACTAATATTTCTTGTTCAAGAATATTAAGTGTTTTTCTAAATGTTAAATCTGGTATATAATAATTTAGATATAGTTCTTCCTTAAATCCATGATATCGGATTATTTTTTTTAAGTTGAACCCAGCGTTTTTAAGTCTTTTATCTGGAATATAAATAGGCATTAAAATTTTATTTGCAAATAAGTTAAAAATTTTATTTTCTGTGTATTCATAGTCCAGCATTAAAATTGACTTAATATTATTTTTTTTTGCAGTAATTAATTGTGTTCGTGAACCATGACTAATAGCTAAATCTATTTTCCTATTTTTAATTGTTTTATTAAGTTGATTAGCACGTAAAAACAAATTAATAATTTTATTAATTTTATTCTTACCTGCATGTTTACCAACCAATTTATAATCGATGCCATTTAAACTAAGCAGTTCTTTTGTTTGCGCAAAATCACGCGCTGTTATAAAATAATCTATATTTTGATTTTTTAATTCCTTAAATATTGGTGTAAATAAAGGAACATGAGGAGTATTATCAATATCAAACCAGTACATATGTATCCATTTACGTAAATAAATTAAATAGTTCCTATAATCATAGCAAATCGAACTTTTTAATACTTTAATTTTATTTCCTTAAATAAATATAATTATTTATTTTATTAAAAATAAATAATTATTTGCATTTCATCAATATTTTATTTTATTGTGTATGCAAAGTATTAATTAATATCTAAAAAAATTGATAGACTTAATAATTTTATTAATTATGCACAATTTAAGATAAATTTTTATAGAAATAATAAATTTAATATTAAATTATATAATCATATTAAAACTTTTTAAATAAATAATACGAAATTGCATTAAACATCCAAGCATTTGACCAACGCATGTAAGAAGTTTTATGCGTAAATAGTCTATGTTTTTGATAATAAAAATAACCATTATGGCTATACATATTTTCAATTGCCCAATTAATAACATTTTCTGCTATATCAAAATATCTATTTTTGCTCAAAGTGATTATTGATTGTGCTATAGCAGTAGAGTCTATGGGATATATTTTATTATTATAATACTTTGGTATAGTTTTATTAACAAAAAAATTTTCAATATAATACTTTAAACCTTTTTCAAAATATTTACTATACTCGGTATCATTTGTACATTTTATATATGTTTGTATTGCATCTAAGACATAAGCAGTGTGATAGTTATCACTCCAACTTCTGGCATCACCAATTGAATATGGCCAAGAGCCATCCTCTCGTTGCACATTAACTACATAATTAATTATTTTTTTAGCTTCTTTTTTTAGTTTTTCATCTTTTGTAACTGCAAAAACTTGCGCAAGTAATCTTGCCCCTTTAATACTTGCATTTAATACTTTTTGTTTATCAACAGGACTATAAGAACAGCAAACACCCTTATCATCTTCATATTTATTTAAATCTTTTAATACGAACAATGTTGAACTATTACATAATTCAATCAATTTTTCATCTTTTATTATTTTGTAAGCTTCAAATAATGAATTTGTAATCATGCCGGTTGCTACCACTGTTGGAATATATGCGTTAATTGTTGTATATCTAGCTTCCCAATCAAAATCATATCCCCAACAAGCACCTGAATAACCTTTTGATTGCAAATTTAATAATTTTTCAAGACAATTATTAATTAATTTAATATAATTAACTTTTTCATTTGGATATATTTTACTTAGATATGCAAATGATTCTATGCATAAACCTAAAGTAACTGGATTTAATCCTTTTTTAATTCCAAAAATTGGTCGTAAGTTGATTGGTATTCTTCTGAAAAATTGTTGAGAATAAAATCTAACTGGTTTATTTTTTAATATACTTAATTTAAAAATGGGTGAGGTTAAAAAATCGTAAGGATCATATCCTAAATAGTTTTCTTTTATAATATAATTTTCTAAATTTTTTATAATATTGTACATTAAATTAAATCTTAATTGATTTTCCAGTTTTTATAGATTCTAAAACTTTAAATGTTGCTAATGAGCCATTATAAATTTCTTCAAATTTAATTGGGGCTTCTTTACCATTATTTATTGAATTAATAAATAATTCAATTTCTTTTTTATGCCCTTTATCTTGATTTATCATTTTCATTTTTTTAATATTTTTACCATAAATAAAAAGTTCTTTAAAATCATTCAAAATGTAAGTAACACCATTTTGGTTTAATTCTAAATATTCCTTTGGTAATAATTTTGAACCATTTGCAAAGTAAGAAATATTAGCAATAGAATTATTATAAAATTTTAATGATATAACAACATTATCATTTAAACCATTTTGATCATCAATAACAAAGCTATGTAATTCTTTAATCAAACTATTAGTTAAAAATATTGATAAATCAATAAAATGACATACTTCACCAATTATTCTTCCCCCTCCTATTATAGGGTCCTGAGTCCAATGATCCATTGGTATAAAGCCAGCATTTATACGATAATTAATTGTTATTGGTTGATCTTGGATTAAATTAGTTTTTATTTTTTCAATTAAAGGAGCAAAACGCCTATTATATCCAACCATTAATCTTACATTTTTATTTAAATATATATCTTTAATTTGTTCTAATTCTTCTTCTTTTAAGCAGATTGGCTTTTCCACAAAAATATTTTTATTCTCTTGTAATCCTTGCATAACATATTCAAAATGCGTGTTATGCCTAGTTACAACAAAAAGAGTGTTAATAGCGGGATCTTTTGTAATCTCATCTACACTTGAACAAGCCATTGCAAATTCGTATTTTTGTGCAATATTCTTACAATTGTGACTTGTAGAAGTAACAACTTTTGATAAATATTTTTTTGGAACATTTGGCAATAAAAAGTTTTGCGCAAAACTACCAGCTCCAATAAAGCCTACTACTGCTTTATTAGATTTAAATATTTTTTTATTAATTACAATATTTTCTTTAATTTCTGAATTTATATCATATTTTAATAAAATTCCTATATACTCTTCTTTTTTTGTTACGATTAATTCATATGCATCTAAAGCATTATTAAAATTAAAAACATGTGTAGTTAAATGTTTTATACAAATTTTATTTTTATGCAACAAATTTATAAAAGCCTGCATATTTCTATTTTCTGTCCATCTAACATATCCAAATGGATAATCTAATCCTTTTTCTTCATAATTAGTATTATATCTACCCGGCCCATAGGACATCGACATTTTTAATTCTAATTCTTTTTTATAATAATTTTCTCTACTAAAACCAGTTGGTACAGCACCAACAATTATTACTTTACCTTTATGACGTGCAATTTTCCCTGCTAATTCTATAGGTCCTAAACTTTTTGTACCTGCAGTTATAATAACTGCATCTACACCATAACCATTAGTAAAATATTTTATACTCTGTTCCAATTTTTCATCATTACTATTTAGAGCTAAATCAACACCGGAAATTTTACTAAGCGTAACCATTCGTTCATCAATATCAATTCCTACTACATTAACACCACTTGCTTTTAACATAATTGTAGTTAATTGTCCAATTAAGCCCAAACCGATTATCGCACAGTTTTCTCCTAAACTTAAATCTGCTTGTCTTATACCTTGCATTGCAATCGCGGCAACTGTTGTATAAGCAGCGTCTTCAAAAGATACATTATCGGAAATTTTTACTGCCAAGTTAACTGGAACCGATACAAATTCACCATGTACTGCATCAGTTCCACCACAAGCAACTCTATCTCCAACTTTAAAGTTTGTTACATTTTTACCTACGTCAATAATAATCCCAGAACATGAATACCCTAAGGGACTTAATGCATCTAATTTATTCATTACACGTCTAAAAGTAGAAAAAATTCCTTCTTTTTTTAATGTCTCAATTACTTGTCTTAACTGTTCTGGTTTTTCTTTTGCTTTTCCTATTAAACTTTTACGTGCTGTCTCAACTTTGCTACCTTCTGTACCGGCACTTATCAATGAAAAATGATTTTTTACTAATATATTTCCTGGTTGTAATAAGGGAAAAGGAACATCGGAAATTTCCATTTTACCTGTTTTTAAGTTCTGTGTTAGTTGTTTCATAAAAGCCTAAAATGTAATTTTATTTTTATCTAAATTAGAAATTATAAATTTAAATTTCCCATTTTTCGTTCGTTCAATATAATTAACATATTCAAATAATATTTTCATATTATCCCCTAATCTAAGTCTAGCTTCACTTAATATTTTTTGTTCATCTTTTTTATTATAATTTGCGTTTGTTTTTAATCTTAAAATAATTTCATTTAAATCGTTCTGAACAATCTGAGCCTCTTCAACATTAACTGAATCCTTAAATAAGTGATCTAATCGACCAACTAACCTTCCATCACTTGTAATAATATAATCTTCTTTTCTTCCTTCAATTTTTTGAACAATTAAACCACCTCTTTTACACTTAGCTCCATTTTGTTCGGATATGGATATTATATCCCCTATTTCATATCTTATTAATGGGAAAGAATAATTACCAAAACTAGTACATACCATTTTAAGGTCGTTGCCAATTATAGCGTTTTCATTTTTCCCATTAAGCGTTTCTACGTAACTATGTTCAAATTTTAAATGTAACTCACCTTCTTCGCATTCAACAATATTTGCGCAATTTTCAGTATTACCGTACCAATTAAAAACTTGACCATTAAAACTATCTGCGATTATTTTTCTTTGCCAATCAAATAATGTTTCTGAAGCACAATAAATTTTTGGTATTTGAATTCTATTTTTAACTAAATTGATATTTGCTAATGCTAATAGATAAATTGAAGATGGATACCCATGCAATAATTTTGGGTTAAATTTTCTAAGCTCTTCAATATAGCTTTTTAAATTTTCTTTTGTCATGTGATATGATGAAAAAAAAAGCCAATTGTCTGCATAATCATATACCCAAAATGGTGGCTTATTTCTCATATTATAAGCAACAGGATGACCAGAACATACAGCAACTTTATCTTTACCGTCCAAACTAACATCTCCCCAACTATAATGCAACCATCTAAAAGCATATTCACGCTCAAAACAGTATTTACTAATTGGAAAAACTATTGAAGCCCCTGTAGTTCCACTTGTATGCATAATTTTGTGAGGCAGAATTATTTTATTATCTAAAAGTTTTTTAATATTGTTACGTACTATTTGTTTATTAATAATCGGGAAATTTCTTAAATCTGAAATTTTAGTAATTTTTTCGTAAACTTTTGATGCCCTATAATATGCATTATTTTCAATTGCAAAATTAACAAATTTGATAGTCTGTTCATCTCTGTAACTTATTAAATCTTCATTAGACCAATATTGGCTTTCTTTCAAAAATTCTTTATACTTTTTATAAGTTTTACCATACCTTTCAAATCTTTGTAAAAACCCATAAAATGTTGCAAAAAAATTTTTTACAAAAAATGGAGAAAAATCATATAGTTTTTTGGTAAATTCATTACTATAAGACATAATTATTCAATTAATGATTTATGAATTTCAAATAGTTTATTCTTTGCTATATCTAAATCATATTTTTTAATGTTAGAAAAATTTTTCAAATTATTCATTAAAATGTTTTTTTCACATTTTATTTTTTTTATGGCATTATATAATGAAATAGCGTTTTTGTTTTCAAAAAAGATAAAGCTTTTTAATGAATTACCTATTAAAACATTCGCTTCAATATTACTAGCAATTATTATCATTTTAGATGCTATAGCTTCCTTTAAAACCAATGGAGAATTCTCAAACTCTGAAGGAAATACAAATACCAATAATTTTTTAAACAATTCAAACTTTTCTTCACCATCTTTATAACCATGAAATATTAAGTAATCATTTAATTTATTATTCATAATTAGCGATTTACATTCATTTTCAAAATCATCATTTTCATATAGTCCTACAATATGTACTTTGATTGCTATATTATTTTTTTTACATAGGATTAATGAATTCAAAAGAGTTTTGAATCCTTTTTTTTTACTTAACCTACCTACATACAAAAACTCAAATACTTTATCCTCTACCTGGCAATTAAAATTTCTATAATCGACAAAATTTTCTAATATTGTGTATCTTGTTTTTATTTTAATTTTATTTAAAAAATACGAACTATGATTTTCAGATAAAAAAATAATACAATTTGAAAGGTTCATAATCCATTTTAGTAAAAACAACTTTTCATCACTTAAAAAATATTCACCCTGCTTTTTTGAATGGAAATGAATAATGATCTTTTTTTTGAAAGTCTTTAGTAACAATATAAGCACAGCATCTCTAACAAAGCCCAAATTAGAAGTAACAAAAATATTAGCCAAATTTACTTGATATTTAATTAAAATTATAAGTAAATTAAAAAAATTTAATAAGCCATGTCTTATGCTTCTGAATAAATCTATTTTATATATATCCACATTTCTTACGTTTTTAGATGTATTTAAAGATATTACATTATATTTTTCCTGCATTATTTTTTGAACAGACTGATTCATTACTGCAACACCGCCTAAAGGTGGTGGTAGTGGACCTATTATTAAAATATTTTTTTTACTCATTATTGAAAGATTTTTAAGGAAATATAAAAAAAAGGGTAATAAGATATAACTACTACTTAATATAATAATGAAATAATTTAATAAGTTGATTTTGTAAAATTATTATTATTATTAAGTTTATAATTAAAATTCTAATTAATTACATACAAATATTGAGTAAAATTATTTTTTAATGCTAATAAATACAAAAAATGAATAATTTAAAATTATATAATGCATATTTGTATAACCAAAATTAGTCACAAAAAATGTCGAAAAATATCAAAAATAATTAGAAATTAGTAGATAAAAATTAAATTTAAACAATTTTGGGCTGAATAAAAACAATAACAAATAATTCGATATTAATCTTTTAGTACTTTTAACTATATATATTTCTTAATAAAAAATTTTAGAACTGATATATTTATTTTAATATGTATTTTTAATTTTTTAACTATAATTTACAAAATATTAATATTTCGTTGTCCTTTATATTAAATTGACTTAATATAAGAATAATTAATGCTGAATTAAACATAAAAAATTGATTGCTTCCAAATGCATCGTTGTAAAACCATCCAATAAAAAATAAAAGACTAAAATATAAAAAAACATAAAAATTTTTTTTAATAATTTTTAGTGGTTGTGAAATTAAATAATAAAAGTTAATTAAAAAGTAAACAATAACAAGCAAAATACCCCCTTTAAGTAATTGAATTTGCAAAAGAATACGACTTCCCTTTATTAAATACTTAATTGATTCAACAGATGAAATGTTAGATATTACAGTTCCTCCTTTATTAATACCATAACCAATACCTAATAGATAAGTAAAAAGATCTTTGGAAATAATTAGTTGATAACTCAGTTCTAAACGTGTTATACGAGATATATCACTTTGGTAAATATTTTGCGAAAAGAGATAGTCTTCTAAGAAATTAACTGATAACATTGTCCAAAAATCTTTAAAATTTGTAACAATATTATAAACATTAATAAAGATAGTGATTAAAACTAAAAATATAATTAAATATATAAATCCTGTTGCTTTATTTTCCAATAATAAGACACATAAAAAGTAAATTAATAAAAATATCAAAGATATTTTAGTTTCATTTATAAAAGTTGGGAACAAGAGAAAAAGATATAAAAAATTATAATTTTTCTTTAATAAATTTTTGTCAATTATATATATTAAAAATAAATTTAAAAATAATATTTGTGATAATACACCACTGCCACCATTTCCAAAACTGCCACCTATTCTATCCAAATCAATTGTACCATATAATATAAATTGATTTATAGCTATGGGTATTTGTAAAAGCATTAGAATTAAAATAATTTTTTTAAACCAAATTATTAATCCAGTGTAATCTTTTTCCAATTCATTTTGTAAAATGTAGAAAAAAGCAATTAATAAAAATACTTCTCTTAAACCATTTAAATGATGGAGAAAGCTAAGTTTTTCAAAATTAATTAAATAAGTGAAAGATGAAATTATTATTAGAATAATGGTGAAAAATCTAAAAAAAATAAAAAACTTATAATTATTATATTTTTTATTGATAAACCCCAATCCATAAAAAATTAACACTATGTCAAAAATTGATACTAAAGTTTTTATAAAAATCAAATATTCAGGGAGAACATCAGAAATATAACCATAAAAACCATATATAAAAGTAATAAGCAATATTAATTTTTTGTTTATTTTATTCGTTTGCAATTATTAATCCTATTTAAGTAAGTTGAAAAATCTTTAATAATATTAACCCAACTATATTGTTTAACAGTATCTCGTATTTTACTTGAAATAAATTTACCCCTATTTAAATATAATTTTTCTAAAATGTATTCAATTTCATCATCATTATTAAAAATTAAACCATTTGTATCATTGATTATTTTTTTATTCTCATAAGTACCCGTTGCAATCACTGCTAAACCTGACATTAAGTATTCGTAGGTTTTTGTAGGTGGTTGTAAATTATAATAACTTGTAATTGGTACATATGAAATACCAAAAGAACATTCTTCATAAATACTTTTAAGATTTTTATGATGTATATAACCGGGACATATAACTCTTTTGTCTAAATTATATTTTTTGATAACTTTACTAATCTTTTCTAGAGAAATTTTATCTATATTACCAATTAGAAAAATTTTTGAATTAATATCTTTATATTTATTAATAAATTTTCCATAACCAGCCAAAAATTTATCAATCTGTCTATAAAAATAGGTACCAACATAAATTAAATTAAATTTTGAAAAATCCTTATCCTTAGAAGAAATTATATCAGCACCTAGTGGTAAAATATAACATTTATCTTTTTTTAACTTTAAATATTTTCTAATTTCCTCAGAAATTACTGTTAAATTTTTAAAAAACATTTGTTCAAATCTTAAAAAATTGTCAAAAATAAATCTATAAAATTTATTTTTATTTATAGTTACAGTTCTTACGTCTAGTACACAAATAAATCTATTTAAGAGCATTATTTTGACAATTGAACATAATCTAAAATAAACAAAAAAAACTATATCTGGTTTTTTCGCATATACAATTTTGATTAAATTTATAATTAACTTAATATTTCTTAAAAGTAAATTATTTTTCCTAGATAGATAAATAATATTAATTTTTGGTAAAACGATTCGTGGTCTTTCAAAGTCCCAGCATACATAAGTAATTTCGTATTCGGTATTTAAATACTTACAATAATAATATGTATCAATATGATAACCGAACTGTGCTGTATTTATTATTAATAAACTCTTCAATTAATATACCAATATTTTATTATAAAATAGCACCCACTCAGTAATCACTTCAGACCATTTAAATTTTTGTAAGACATTTGTATTTATAGCAGTATCAGCCTTTAATCTATTAAACTCATTTACACAATGTATTAAAACAATCTTTAATTCTCCAAAATCCTTAATTGTAAAAAATTTCAAACCTTCTGCAGCCCAATTTTTATAAGGTAACCAATCACCACTTATAACAATTGCACCACATAATAAACTTTCTAATACAGAAGCTGAAGAATGATCAAAATCAGATAATTGTATCAGAATATCTGTCGAAATTCTAAGATGATATAGTTCTTCTTTATCTAAAAATGTATTAAAAATTTTAGTATTTGGAAAATATTTGATATATTTATTAAAAATTTTTTCTTGATAAGTAGGAGTCCCACCATACATCATTGGCAATATAATTTGAATTTTATCAATAATTTCTTCTTTTATTGGTATTAAGCTATTTAATACTTTCTCATGGTTATGAATTTCTTTCCCACTATAACCAACACTAATAGTAATTTTACTAGGATCTAATCCAATTGCTTTTTTGCTATTTGAGCTATTAATATTTAGTTTATTTAATTCTTCAAAATTAATTAAGCCATATTTTAATATATAAATTTCAGCTTTTAAGTTATATTTTTCAACTAATTCATTCTTAATTTCTAAATTCGACAACGTTATTACATCTAATTTATTGTAAAAGTTTTGAATTACTAACTTACCAAAGAAAAAATTAAGACCCCTTTTATATTCCATTGACCAAACAGTACCTATTATTTTGTTTCCAATTTTTTTCATTTTTGGAAGCATAAATATATAAAAAGGGTAAATGTGTTTAATATGAATAATATCAAATTTTTCGGATATGGTATAAAAATTAATTATTTGATAAAGAGGTTTAAATAATATTCTTATATATTTTATTTTTTCAGTAAAAAAACGATTGGAATATGAAGGGAATATTTTATTATAATTTTTCTTGTATTCTTCTTTTAACCTACTTACATGGTTTATATTGTAAATAGAAAATATAAACTCATCAGTAATATTTTTAATTGAAATAATATATTCATTCAGAATTTGATTATTTGCATCACCAATTATTAAAACTTTTTTCATTTATTACTTTATTCCAATGATAATTAAATTAGCATATTATATTTTTAATGTTTTAAAAATATTTTAATATGTCTTTTTTAATTAAATATTTCAAATAATTTTTATATAATATTTATAGATAATATAAATGTTTTTAATAAATATATTTACAAAAAGTAAAAATATAATTACACTTATATTTTTAAAGAATATTTAATAAGGTATAAACAAAAATATAAAAAATATTAAATTGTGCCACTATCAATAAATATATTTTGCCCTGTAATTGACTTAGATTTATCTGAGATTAAAAATTCAATTAAGTTTGCTACACTTTTAATATTTACTGGTTCTTTTAAAGCTGTTCTTTTATAAATTCTATCTTTTTGTTCTTTTGTTAACGTACTTGACATATCTGTTTCCATAAAACCTACAACAACTGCATTTGATCTTATTTTTTTCTCACCCCACTCACGTGCTAAATTTTTAGAAAAGGCTTCTAAAGCACCTTTTGTTGAAGCATACATTCCCAATCCCTTATAACCAGTATGTGCGCTAATGCTTGAAATATGAACAAATGAACCCCCGATCTTATGATATAACATATTTTTAATACTATATTTAACGATAATGATTGGTGAGATTACATTTATCTTAAATAATTTATTAAGCATATTTAAGTCAATATTAGTGATTAAATCATCATAAGCTATAGCAGCATTATTAATTACACCATGCAATGGTATTTTATATAGTATATTACCAAAAATTTTATCTTTAATGTGTAAATCATCTTCAAGATCATATTGTATAATTTGCAATTGATTATCAAAAGCATTTGTTAATTTATTTAAATCTTCTGTGATATTTCTGCATACACCATATACTCTATAATTATTTTCCAATAGCGTCCTAGCTGTGAGAAGCCCTAGACCCCTGGATATACCTGTTATTAAAATATTTTTCATCTTTTTATTTTTCCACTCCTGGTAATTTCGAGTTCAGTTACAAAATTAAATAAGCGTGGTATCATATATGATGGAACTTTTTCACTTAATTTTTTTCTAATTTCATATTCATTAATACAGTAATTATTAACTAAAACTATATCACATACTAAAATATTACCTGTAACCGAATTAGTCTTACTATATACTTTACAAAACTTAATCCCCTCAAAACTTTGAATAATATTCTCAATTTCTTGTGGATATACTTTATTACCTCCTATATTAACAACTTCATTAATTCTACCTAAAAATTTAAAAGTTAGTGGATTCATATTTAAAATTTCAACAATATCTCCAGTTGGATAAAATTCATTATTATTAGTTTGAGAATTAATTTTACCTAAATAATCACCTGAAACGAATAATTGATTATCAATAATTTTTATCTTATTTTTTAATTCATCTTTAACTGTAAATATATCAGTATCTGATCTCAAAAGAGTTCCAATTTCTGTCGAAGCATAAATGTTATTAATCTTAGCATATGGGAACATTTTTTTAATCATACCTATAGTATTTGGTTCTGTTTTCTCACCGCCTAATGTAACATTTTTCACAAAATAAAAATAAATATTATCATTAAACAACATTTTGTAAAATGTAGGTGTGCCTGAAAGTTTATTTACCTTATTTTCTTCTATTAATGAAAGTTGAATTTCATTGGAATAATTATAAAGTTTAACTATATGGTTTAAATTCATAATTGCTTGCAAAAAAACTTGTAACCCGGCCATATGGGTTGGATTATATGTATAGCCCCATACGTCTTTACTAAATTTTTCTTTAATAATGATATTACGTGTAATATTATTAAAGCTATGTGTCACTTTTTTAGGTACACCTGTTGTGCCTGAAGTAAATAAAGTAACTGTCCAATTTTCAGCCTTTATTAAAAGTTGAGGAAGTTCTTTAATATCATTTATATTTGGGAAATCACAAAATATTATTTCATTATTAAACTTACACTCGTCAAAAAGATATTTGTCAAGAAGAATTATTTCTTTTTGAGCTAAAATTGAAACAATTATATCTTTAAATATTTGATAAAATGACCCATGAAAACAATACTTAGTATAATACTTGTTATTGTTTATATCATTGATTAATGTTTGATAAGTTACTGTGCCTATTTCTGAATCAGTATAAAATTTACTCATTTGTTATTTTTAATTTTGTTAAAATTTCGCCAACAGTTGCAATTAATCCATCCTCAAAAACATCAATACCAAATTCGCTTTCAATTTTAACTGTCAATTCTGCTAAATCTAAAGAATCAAATCCTAGATCATCTCTTAGTGATATAGATTCATTTAAATTTTGTAAAAGTTCTTTATCCTTATTTTCTAAAATCGTGTTAATTATATTTAATATTTTTTCCATTAGAACCTCATTTCTTTTGCTGGATACCCAAACATTTTTTTTTGTTTTAAAATTGAATTTACAACAACACTACCTAAACCAATAAAAACATCATTAGTAATTTCTAAATTAATATTTGTAATGACACCATTACTAATAAATACTCTATCATGTATTATATTCCTCGCTCCTATTAAAGAATTAGCGGCAACCAAATTAAAACTGCCTAACTTAGTTTCATGCCCGATTGTTGAACCATAATATAAAATATTAAAATTTTTTATATATACATTTGAACCGAATGTAAAATTTTGGTAAATAATATTACCAATTCCAATATTCACAAAACGCATATTAACAGAAGGATGAATAATATTTGGAAATTTCGATATATTATATTTTGAAATTAATGATTGTAAAGTGCTATACCTTATCTGGCAATTCCCTAAAATATTAAAAACCACATTTAAATTGTTATTTTTTTTTAAGTAACTATCATCACCAATGATTGGGATCCCATTAAGTGACTCACCTATTAACTTAGTGTCTTTCTCTAAAATTCCTATTATATTAAATTTCTTTTTATCATCATTTATATCAAGCAATAATTTAATAATATCAGGATTACCTGCACCAATAATGATCAAATCTTCCATCATAGTAGACCCAATAAAGTTTCACAAATAAATTTAATAGCATTTTGATCCAATGTAGCATACATCGGAAGGGTTATTAAATTGTCAGCCACATATTCTGTTTTCTTTAAGCTAGTTGAAAATTTTTCGTAAATTGAGAATTTATGCACTGGTGGATAATGTACGCTAGTTTGTATTCCATGATGAGCTAATTTATTTCTAATAAAATCTCTATTTGTAGCAGTAGAATTCCTTAAAATTATAGGGAAAATATAATTAGAGCTAAAATTTTTATATTCTTTAAATGGTATAATTATATTATCATCTGTTTCTAAATATTTAATATATTCTTCCCTAATACTTTTTCTCTTTTTAAGATCTTCGTTTATTTTATCAAGTTGAACTATGCCAATTGCAGCCCTAATATCGTCCATTCTATAGTTAAATCCTAAATCAACAACATCATAGTCAGTCGTATGACCTTTTGCACGTTCGAAAGATAAAGATGTCATACCGTGTGACCTTAATAATTTGACCTTTTCAAAAATTTCACTATTATTTGTTACTAGCATTCCACCTTCCCCAGTGCTAATATTTTTATTTGCGAAAAAGCTAAAACATCCAACATCTCCAATTGTACCAAGCTTTATTCCATTATATACAGATAAAGGACCATGGCATGCATCTTCTATTACTTTTAAGTTATATTTTTGGGCAATTTGCATAATTTTTTCCATATCGCAGGCAAAACCACCATAATGCATAACAATAATTGCTTTTGTTTTATTAGTAATTTTTGCCTCAATATCATCTGGATCAATTGTTAAATCTTCAAAGCTTTTTATATCAGCAAAAACAGGTATAGCACCTACATATCTTATTGCATTAACTGTTGCAACAAAAGTTAATGAGGGACATATTACTTCATCTCCCTTTCCAATACCTGAGACTAAAAGTGCTAAATGTAAGGAAACAGTACAATTAGTAACGGCAATGGCATGTTTAACATCCAGCATATTTGAAAATTTATTTTCAAACTCAATCGTTTTGGGCCCTGTTGATATCCATTTGCTTCTAAGAACTTCAAGGACTGCGTTTTCTTCTTTTGCATCAAAATTTAGATCAAAAAGTGGGATTTTATATTCCATCTCATTACTCACACATTATATATATTCGATTTATAATTTTGTAAATTCTTTTTTATCCATTCAATTGTTTCAGTTAATCCTGCTTCAAGGTTGTAATCTGGTTGCCAATTTGTTTCAGATTTTATTTTCTTGTTATCACACAATAATCTTTCAACTTCGCTATTCCGGGGTCTTATTCTTTGGTTATCACTATTTATAGTAATTTTAGTATTTAATAACTCAGCTATTTTATTAACTAAATCACCAATACTTATTTCATCACTCATCCCTATATTAGTAATTTCGCCCAATAGCCCTTCTGCTTTAAATATCTCAAAAAAACCTTTACATGTATCTTTAACAAAAGTTAAATCACGTGTGGGTGTTAAATTACCTAAGTTAAGTTCAGTTTTTCCGTTTAATATTTGAGTTATTATTGTTGGTATAATTGCCCTTGCAGATTGGCGCGGCCCATAAGTATTAAAAGGGCGCACTATTTTAACCGGTAAATTAAAAGAACGATAATAACTAATTGCTAGTTGGTCTGCTGCAATTTTGGTAGCTGCATATGGCGACTGACCAACCATTGGATGTTTTTCATCAATAGGCACATACTGTGCAGTACCATACGTCTCGCTAGTTGATGTAACCATTACTTTTTCAGTATTAAGCTCTTTTGCTGCTTGTAAAATATTATAAGTTCCCGTAATATTTGTTTCAATATATGCTTTTGGTGAAACATAAGAATAAGGTATACCAATTAAAGCTGCCAAATGAAAAACAAAATTACAGCCTTTTAAAGCTTTATAAACCGAATCATAGTCTCTTATATCTCCGGTTACTACTTCAATTTCATTTTTTATATAAATGTCTTCTAACCAACCCCAATTATTTTTTGAGTTGTATCTTACAAAAGCTTTAACTTTAAAACCTTTATTAACTAAAAACTCCGTTAAATGGGAACCTATAAAACCAGCAGCACCGGTTACTAATACATTTTTCATTGTGTTTCTCCATTAAAATGATTTTGATAAGCATTTTGTGCCTTTTCAAAATCATCAATTCTTCCAATATCAAGCCAATATTCATTTAAATCATATTTTGTTATTAATTCATTTTCTTTTAGCATATCTTTCATTAAAGTATCCATTCCAAAATATTTATTTTTAGGAAAATATTTAAATATTTCAGGTTTCATAACATATATACCGGCTAAAATGTACATTACAATATCTGGTTTTTCCTGAATGCCAGTAACTTTATCTCCTTCAAAATAAATATTACCAAAAGCAAAAGGAGTAATTTCTTTTTTAACCGTAATTGTTAGTAAGGAATTTTGCTTTATTGCAAAGTTATAAAATTTTTTAAAGTCAATTAATGTTAAAATATCACCGTTCATAACAATAAATGGTTCTGTCAGCTTATCTTTTAATAACAAAAGAGGTCCTGCTGTACCCAAAGGAATATCTTCTTTACTTATTTCTAATTTAACCCCGTACCTACTACCGTCTCCAAAAAAGTTTTCAATATAATTTGATTTATAATTAGTAGCTAGAAAGATTTCATCAAATCCAAATTTTTTAAATCTTTCAATCTGTATTTCCAATACCGATTTTTCACCAATGGGTAACAAGGGTTTTGGAATTACTTCGGTAAAAGGTCTTAAACGTGTACCAAGCCCACCGGCTAAAATAACAGCTTTCATCTATTTACTTAGCTTAATAAACCAATTTAATGTATAAAATATAAAAAACAAACTACATAAGAAAAAACAAATAATAGATACGAAAAAACTACCTGTATATAACGAAAATAAATATAAAACTATGATTGGTAAAAGATTGAATATAATTGACAATAATAAATACTTTTTTAATTGATTAACTATATATGGGGTAGTACCAATTGAGATTACTATTAATCGAAAAAACAGGAAAACTACAAAAACTTGTGCATAAATACCAGCTGTACTCCATTTATTTCCAAAAACGAACATAAAAATTGCCTTCCCAGCAACAAGAATTATTAAAGCAAAGGGTAATCCTAAAAATATGCTTGTTTTAATAATTTTAATTATAAATTTATTAAAATTACCATTTTCCCTATATAGCTCGCTAGCTTTTTGATAATAAACTTGGGCAAATGAGCTACCAATAAATTGAAACGGTTTATCAATTGCATTCATTGCAAAAGAATAATTGCCTAAGACTTGGGGGCCATAAAACATTGATAAAATAAAAACTATCCCGCTATTTCTTATTCCGTCCAAAAAGCCGTGTGGCATATTAAATATTGGGAACGATTTATGTTTTATAAATAACTTTTTCATCGTATAAACATCAACAAACTTAAAATATTTCCAATCATCACTTAGCGTTTGTACTAAAAGAATAAAAAATGAAAGAGCTTGACCAAAAAGCAAACTAATTAACAAGCCATTTTTATGAAATCCAACATATCCCAAAACAAAACTAATTACAGTTGTAAAAATGGTTTGTAATATTCTATTAATTGATAATCTTTTATATCTTTTTTGCCTATTATTCCACATATTTAAAATTTGATACCCACCGAAAAACAATACAGTAAGTGGCACAAAATACAACCAAAAACCAACATGTTGTATCTTAAAAATAGCTATAAACTGGGTATGGAAGATGCCAAGTACTATCGTTACAGTAAAGGTTGTAAATAATGTAAAAAGCCATGCCACCATTCCCGTATTAATTGCTTCTTCATCATTATCGTCAAGCATTAAAGCACTACTATACATCCCTGTAGCAACTATAGTAAATAATATAGTAATTGCATTGTAATTAGCAACGATTGCATAATCTTCTGGGGAATACAAACGTGCAATAATTGGAGAAAATAATATAGGAATAATTTGTGATAAAATACTACCTGCCATCAAGGTTGATGCGTTTTTAATAAAATCCGTTTTAATTATTTCTGTTATTTTTTTTTTTATATTATTTACATTCATTATTATTTGATACGAAATGGGCTTTTAGCCATTTTTTTGCTTCGGTTGTTAAAATTTTTCTTTAAGATGCTTTTCTTAAGCACTAGCTAAAATAAAAATTTTTATTTAAGTTTTAATTCTTTAGATGGTTTTAAACTTTTGTATTAGTTTTTTAATAAAACCGCTTGCAAGTTATTTAATTACTTAATTTAATTTTATCATAAAAATAATCTAATACTTCATCTATAAATCCAGCTTCAACTCCAATATATTTAGCTAAAATTTGTCCAATTGCTTTTTTGAATAATTCACTACCTTTAGTTATTTCAATGCCTGACAGTTCATTAAGCTTTTCTATTTCTATTGTATCTTTTTTTTTCTTTTTCAAAAAATCAATGAGTTCTTTTTGTTTCCCGTTAAACAGACTTAATAAAATTGTGATATCAAATACCAAAATTTCGCTATTAAAACTATAATCAACTTGAATATTGTTGTTAATCATTAAATTTTTTATTGCACATCTAAGTGCCTTATTTACTACTTGAATAGTAAACTCCCCTTTTTCCAATCTTTCGGGTTTTTGTTTTTGCGTTTTTAATAATGCTAACAAATTTTTTAATACTTCATTATTATCAATCGCTTCTGAATATAAAAAAAGAGCTTCTATATACAGATTAACTTTACTTTCCGATATTTTAAGTTTTTGTGATAGAGAATTTATGTCAAATTGATTTAATGAAAGCAAACTAACTTTTTTATTATCATTTAGATATTTTTGGATGATAGCATCAAACATTAACAAGTCAATCTCACTTTTTAATATTTTTCCAAAACCCAAACGTAAATATCTATTAATTAAATCTTCTAATATTTCTTTTTCACTTTTCATATTAAAAATTTAGATAATTGAATGCTAATTATTTCTTTCCCCTTCTCTCTCTCTCCACCACCCATACGCTTTGGCTATTCCTTCTTCTAATTCGGTTTTGGCTTTCCAGCCTAAGCTATTTATACGACTAACGTCCATAAGTTTGCGTGGGGTGCCATCAGGTTTTGTGGTATCAAACTTAATTTCTCCGTTATAGCCAACAACCTTCATAACAATTTGCATAAGTTCTGCAATACTTAAATCCTTTCCAGTTCCCACGTTTATATGGGTTATACCCTGCTCGTATATATCTTTAGCATCAATATTATGCAGCAAGTAGTAAATAGCATCGGCAAGGTCATCAACATACATAAATTCCCGAAGAGGGGTACCAGTGCCCCATACTTCCACATAAGGTGCGTTATTTAATTTTGCTTCGTGCGTTTTACGAATTAATGCCGGTAAAACATGGCTTGTATTTAAGTTATAATTATCATTTGGTCCATACATATTAGTTGGCATTAAGCTGTAAAAGTTACAACCATATTGTCTGTAATAATTTTCGCACAACTTAATTCCAGCAATTTTTGCAATGGCATAAGGCTCGTTAGTGGGTTCGAGATACCCGCTTAGCAAGTATTCTTCTTTTAAAGGCTGAGGAGCTAATTTTGGATAAATACAGCTACTACCCAAAAAAAGTAATTTTTCTACGCCATTAACATAAGAGGCATGAATTAAGTTAGCTTCAATCATTAAGTTATCGTAAATAAACTCTGCACGATAAGTATTATTAGCTAAAATGCCACCAACTTTAGCAGCAGCAACAATAACCACATCCGGTTTTTCAGATTCAAAAAAAGCATTAACTGCAGCTTGGTTACGTAAATCCAGCTCGCTAAAATCTCTATAAACAATAATATAATTGTTAGTTTGGGTAAACTTTCTTAAAATGGCGCTACCAACCATTCCGGTATGCCCGGCAATGTATAGTTTTTTCATAGTTTTTTAGTTACAAGCTACTAGCTACTAGTTATTTGTGAATAGTGAACAGTGAATAGTGAACAGTGAATAGTGAATAGTAAATAGAAAAATATGTTTTAGGATTACTTTTTATTTTTTAGGGAATTTATAAAACCTACTAAAAGCTTTCCTACTTCAGCAAGTTTTTCAGTTAATTGGTTAAAATCTATTTCTTTTATATAGCCTATATTTTTAGCTACAATAATCTGGGTTTCCAATTCACTAAATGAGCCCAATGCAATATATAAAAACTGTATCAATTCTTTGTTATGATTTCTTCCACACCCTTCAGCGATATTAGATGGGATAGATATTGCCGCTCTTCTAATTTGACTTGTTAAGCCATATAATTCATCTTTTGGGAATTCATTAGACAATTTATAAATGATAGTTACTAAATCAACACTGGCTTGCCAAACTATTAAATCTTTATGATGTGCCATATTCCTTAACCAAAATTCTTAATCTATTCACTATTCACTATTCACTATTCACTATTCACTATTTACTATTCACTTTAAAATCCTCTCTTTCCAACTTTTTCAACATCGGCAGATACCATAATTTTAACAAGCTCTTCAAATTTAACTTTGGGTTCCCAACCAAGTTTGGCTTTGGCTTTGGAAGCATCACCTATTAAAATATCCACTTCTGTTGGACGGTAATATTTTGGAGATACAGCAATAACAATATCACCAGTTTTTAAATTAGTAGTATCGACTAATAATTTAGATTTATCTATGTTGGCAATAATTCCCTTTTCGTTTTCTTTATCACCCTGCCATTCAATATCAATACCAGTATATGCAAAAGCCTTTTCGCAAAATTCGCGGATTGTATGGGTCTCGCCAGTAGCAAGAACAAAATCTTCGGCTTTTTCTTGTTGCATAATTCGCCACATGCCTTCGCAATACTCTGGGGCGTAACCCCAATCGCGTTTGCTATCTAAATTACCAAGCACTAAAACATCATCAATACCGTATAAAATTCTTGCTAAAGCACGTGTAATTTTACGGGTAACAAAAGTTTCGCCACGGCGAGGGGATTCATGATTAAACAGAATTCCGTTACAAGCAAATAGATCGTAAGCTTCGCGATAGTTAACAATAATCCAATAACCATAAAGTTTGGCAACTGCATAAGGAGAGCGAGGATAAAAAGGTGTAGTCTCTTTTTGAGGAATTTCCTGGACCTTACCATAAAGCTCGCTAGTAGAAGCTTGATAAAACTTGGTTTTTTTTGCAATCCCTACTTCTCTAATGGCATCTAAAAATCTAAGCGTACCTAATGCATCAACTTGGGCAGTATAATCGGGCACTTCAAAAGACACCTTAACGTGACTTTGAGCCGCAAGGTTATAAATTTCATCGGGCGCAATTTCTTCTAAAAGTCTATTTAAGTTGCTAGTATCAACAACATCTCCATAGTGTAAAAAGAAACGATCGCTAAAATTTTTATCATTATATAAGTGGTCTATACGTCCAGTATTAAAAGAGCTACTACGGCGGATAATTCCATGTACTTCGTATCCTTTTTCAAGCAAAATTTCTGAAAGATAACTTCCGTCTTGTCCCGTTATACCTGTTATAAGTGCTTTTTTCATGTTTTTTAATTAACTCCTACTCCCCCGCTAAAGTTTTTTAACTAACAGCCGGTAACTTATTAATTTTATTTATTAATGTTTTTCCAAATATCTAATAAACCAAGCTTAAATAAATTTTGTTCGATAAATTTAAAATCAATTTTACCATTAAAGTGCTTAATTACGCCTTTAATATCGGTCAAGTGTTTTGATGAACCACCTTCGCGATAAAATTCTATTTTTTTAATAATAACATATTCAGGTGGTGCAACAGATATATCATGACCTAAAAAACTAAAACGCTTTTTGTTTTCCAATGCCCAAGCAAGTAAATTATCTTTACCAACAAAATAAATATCAGCTTTAAAACCTGAATTATGTTCAATAATATTAATGTGTCCCCTATTGAACCTTTTTATTTCATCGATTATTACTTCCTTAGGAGGCATGTAATATTTTTCATAAGGGAAATAAGTGTAAAAATTATCTATTTGATTTTCACTTAACGAGATTACTAAATCAATATCATTTGTAAGACGCGGTTCTCCATAAATAATAGTAGCAACTGACCCTGTAACACAATAATCAATGTTATTTTCTTCCAAAACATTTAAATAAACATCAAAAAGATTAATTAGTTGCATGTCTAAAAATATATTTTACCTTTTCAGTAATTTCTTCATCAGTTAATTCTGGATTAAAATGTTTAATAGCGGCAAACTTTAAATTCCACGCAAACCAATATAAATTCATCGCTTGCTCAAGTTTTTTACCGTAAATAGGCTTTTTTAATTCCTCTTGAACTGCAGCACTTTTCTCTGGGTCTATTTTCAAATAATATGGTTCAAACATTTTTAATTATTAAGATTAAAATATTTTGCAATACTATGTAAATAATTTGCCAAATCGTCTTTTAATGAAATTATTTTATTTATTCGCTCTATATTTTGCTCAACACTGCTGCTGTAATTATGTGATATTTCATTCCGTAAACTTCTTAAACTATCCCATTTTTCATAATCAACAATAATTCCAAGTTTTTCAAGTCTATTAAAAATATCAATAAACGATTTATCAAATACCTCTTCCCCTAATTTTTGTAAACTTAACTTAAATAAAGATCTACCTATAGTATCCTGCAAAGCGGCAAATCTAAAAAGATAACTATCTATTAGTTTAACATTTTCTTCATTATTAAAAGTATTATTAGATATGGGCAAAATTAATTGCAACTGTTCAAAGTATTTTTCAAGCCAAAAAAGATGAGTCTTAGCAATGTTATAATTTGTAATAAACTGATTATCATATTTGTTCAAAGCAAAATTCCTTCATCTTTTGCAACTTGATATATCAACAAATTATCAGTATTATTATTTATAACTATATCAATTTTTTGTTCACCCAAATTTTTATGTAAGTAGCTTAACATCATTAATTTTTTATCTAATAATTCCTCTTCACATTCAGTTTCGATATATAAATCTATATCGCCACCTTTTTTAGTATCATCAACTCTGCTACCAAATAAATACACTTTAGCATTACTGCCAAAATATTTTATGGTAGCTTCTTTAATTGTTTTGATATAAATTTTAGATAATCTCATTGTTAAACCAAAATATAATAATTTATAATCCCATTAAAATGATTAATAAATAATTAACCAAACAAAAGGATAATAACCTAAAATTTGGTTTACAATAAGAATTGTATTTGCTAAGTTTTGCCACAAGTGGGGATTGTAATCGTCTGTATACAGCTTCGCCACATAAGTTACATAAACTTATTTGGACCATGGGATGAACCCATTAAACAATTAAAAGACATTTTACAATATTATTTTTACCAGATTATTAAATCTAATAAAAATAATAAAAACAAGCAAATAAAAATAAAAAAGCCTATTAAACTTTAGAAAGTTCTTTGGCTCTATTTAATGCGGCTAAAATAGCCATTTCAATTATATTATTAGTATTATTACTATTTAAAACCTTTAAAGCAGCTTCTGTAGTACCACCTTTAGAAGCAACTTTTGAAATAAGCTCTGCTAAATCTGCATTTGTATTATTAAATACATGATAAGCACCAAGCATCGTTTCTTTTACTAATAGCTCAGCAAGCCCTTCATCTATGCCCATTTGTTTCCCTGCATTAATCATACTATTTAAAAAATAATAAAAATATGCAGGTCCAGAACCACTTAATGCAGTAACAGCATCAATTAAATCTTCGTTATCTAAAAGCACAACCCTACCTGTAGTGCTTAATAAATTTTCTACAGTAGAAACTTGATGAACGTTTACAGTTTTATGAGGGACATAACAAGTAATACCTAAACCAAATTGAGCTGGCATATTAGGCATTGCTCTTACTATTAAATTATGATTTAACTCACTGCTTAATCTATCTAATCTAATTCCTGCTAATATGGAAATTACTAAAGTATCTGGATTAATTTTCCCAAATAATTTTTTTGCAACACTAGATAAATCTTGTGGCTTAACACTTAATATAATTACATGAGAGTTTAATACTTTATCATCAATGGTATCAACTACATTAATAAAACCATAACTTTTTATTCTCTCTAAACTATCTTTATTTTTAGCAACTAAAGTTAACTTACTAGCAACAACTTTATTATATGCAATAAAAGATTTTGCATAAGTAAGCCCCATGTTTCCACAGCCAACAATTGATACTTTCAATAAATAATACTCACATATGTTTTAAATACAGCTTCGCCACATAAGTCACAAAAAAACATCTAAGATAATATATCTTATTTAATATTTCCTCAAAGGCAATGCAAATTTAACTAAAATAGTTTAATAATTCAATTAAAAAAACAGTTAATAAATTTACTATTGATATATGTCACAGCTATAAAATTTATCTTGCAATTAATGAAAAATAAAAAAGACAAAAGGAAAAGATTCCTCTTGTCTTATTAAATTATTGCTCAATAAACTCCTTTATAGAATTAACCACATAGCAAATTTGTTCTTCTGTTAATTCTGGATAAATTGGTAAAGCTAAAGAAGTAGCAGCAGCAAAATCTGCATTATCAAAATTTATCTTTTTATAAAATGGATTATCCATTAAATAATTAAAGCACTCTTGCTTATGGAAAGGAACTGGGTAATAAATTTCGCAACCAATATTCTTTTTCTTTAAGTATACCATTAATTCATCGCGTCGCTCTACACGAATAACAAACTGGTTATAAATATGATAATTAACTAGTCCATCAACATTTTTATAAATAGCTTTAGGCAACAATATTTTATTATTTTTATCAAATTTGGTTAATCCAGAAGTTTCTGCAAGTCCAGCTTTAATAAACAAATCTGTGTAAAACTCTGCGTTGGCTCTTCTCTTAGCACTCCAATTATTTAAGTGGGGTAATTTAACACTTAAAACTGCAGCTTGAATGGCATCTAATCTAAAGTTACCACCAATCATTTTATGATAATACTTTGGATGCCCACCATGAACACGCATAATTTTTAGCTTTTCTGCAAGTTGTTCATCCATAGTGGTAACAACACCACCATCACCAAATCCACCTAAATTTTTACTTGGGAAAAATGAGAAACAACCAATAGTCCCAATCGTGCCAACCTGTCTGCCATCTTTATATTGTACGCCAATAGCCTGTGCGCCATCTTCTACAACATAAAGATAATACTTTTTAGCAATTGCCATTATTTCATCCATTTCTGCACTTTGACCATATAAATGCACTGGAATAATTGCTTTTGTTTTTTCTGTAATGGCTAACTCAACCTGTTTAGGGTCAATATTAAAAGTTATAGGGTCACTATCAACAAAAACTGGTATTGCATTTAGCCTAGCAACAACACCTGCTGTTGCAAAAAAACTATAAGTAGGAACAATTACCTCATCACCCGGTTTAATATCTAATGCCATTAATGCAAGAAGTAAAGCATCTGTGCCCGATGAAACACCTATCGCTCTTTTTGCACCTGTATAATCACAAATATCTTTTTCTAATTTTTCAACATCTGGTCCTAAAATAAAATATTGCGATTCTGCTACTCTAATTAAAGTTTCGTCAATCTCTTTTTTAATTGACCTATATTGCGCTTTTAAGTCTAATAATGGAACTGTTATCATATAATTTCTCTTATAATGTTTTACATTTAATGCTAAAGATAAAGTATAAAATTAACCTTTTACCTTAAATACATTTTATTCAATTTCGTAAACCTTACCATTTTCAAATTTATATTTTTTTTTGGATTTTTCGCAAAATGCTAGACCATTTTCATCAAATTTTAGCTTTTTACCCGCTTCACTAACCCAGCCAACAATACGGGCAGGATTGCCAACCACTAATGCAAAATCTGGTACGTCCTTAGTAACTACAGAGCCGGCACCAACAAAAGCATTTTTACCTATTGTGTGACCACATACTATTGTACAATTAGCACCAAGTGATGCACCTTCTTTTACTAAGGTTTTAATGTAATATTGTTTTCCAACTTGTGGATATTTGCATCTAGGATCTAAAATATTTGTAAAAACCATACTTGGACCACAAAATACGTAATCTTCTAAAGTAACCCCTTCATAAACAGAAACATTATTTTGAATTTTTACATAATTACCAATTGTAACATCATTTGCAACATTTACATTTTGTCCTAATACACAATATTTACCTATTTTTGCTCCTTTTTGAATATGTGAAAAATGCCATATTTTGGTACCTTCGCCTATTTCTACACCTTCATCAACAACGGCATGTTCATTTACATAATATTTTTTTTCACTCATAAATACACTCTATTTTGTTTCAAATTTTTAGTTGCTTCATCAAGTATCTTTTGAACAGATATTGCATGTGTTCCATTTGTTCTAGGTTCAAAATTATTTATTATACAATTATAAAAATGGAGTTGCTCTTCAGCCAATGGTTGAACATTTGGTAAATCTATTACTTCATAATCTTGGTCAAATTTTACTATACCATTTTCTGTAACAACAAACCCTTTATGGTAAAATTTTAGTTTTTCTGTTTTTAGTGTATCTTCAAACACAAACATTCCTTTTTCACCTATAACAACAAGTCTTTGCTCCTTAAATGGATGTAACCAGCTAACAAAGATATGAGCAGCTATATTATAAGGATACTTTAAATAAGTAATAGTTGTATCTTCAATATTTTTTTGTAAAAATGTTTCTCCTCTAGCAGTAATTGATATAGGTTCATTTTCAACTAAAAATTGAATAATAGATATATCATGAGGAGCAAAACTCCAAAGTATATTTTCCTCGCTACGTACTGCACCTAAATTTAGTCGATTACTATAAATATATTGTAATTTACCCAATTCTCCTTTTTGTATAGTTTCTTTTATATAAAGTATTGCAGGATGATACAATAAAACATGCCCCACCATTAACTTTAAATTATTTTTATTGGCTATTTCATTAAGTTCAATAGCTTCTTCACTTTTTAAAGTTATTGGTTTTTCTACTAAAACATGTTTATTATTTTCCAACATTTTTTTTGCAATATCATAATGCGTTTCTGCTGGAGAAGCAATAATTATGGCGCTAATTTCTCTATTATTAATAACTTCATTTATATCTTCGGTAAAATTAATTTCTTCAGATATAGTTTTAATTTTATCTTTAGCAGCTAAATTTGTATCGCATACATATATATTTTTATTTTCAATTAAGCTTACTGCCGTTTTAACGTGGTTTAAGCCCCATCTGCCCGAACCAATAATTGCCACTTTTAAAGATTTAATTTTCATACTATGCTTTTTTAATATTTTCAGCTATTATTCCATGTTTTCCAAATGCATTGCGTGTATCTATAATTAGTTGTGCACACTCTGCAATATATTTATAATCAAAGTCATCATGGTCTGTACTAAGTAAAACTACATCATACTTTTCTATATTTTCTTTAGTTAGTGGAACAGAATTCATATCAAATTTATACTTACGAGTTTTTGGTAAAACTGGTATGTAAGGATCGCT
The DNA here is from genome assembly GCA_964652025.1 of uncultured Melioribacteraceae bacterium. Classification (GTDB taxonomy): domain Bacteria; phylum Bacteroidota; class Ignavibacteria; order Ignavibacteriales; family Melioribacteraceae; genus JAEXOD01. The sequence continues at coordinate 189,141 of CAZYZX010000005.1, read as the reverse complement.
ATAATCAACCTCTGCTCCTTTTTCCCTAAATATTTCAATTAATTTTAGAGATGGCGATTCTCGCATATCATCTACATTCTTTTTATATGCAGCACCTAAAATTAAAACTTTGGAACCATTCAAAGTCTTTTTCTTTTCATTTAAAAATTCCATCGTCCTTTCTACAACATAATACGGTTGATAAGTATTTATTTCACCAGCAAGCTCAATAAATTTAGTATTTATTTCATATTCACGCGCTTTCCATGTTAAATAAAATGGGTCTATTGGTATGCAATGACCACCTAAACCAGGTCCAGGGTAAAATGCATTAAATCCAAACGGTTTTGTTTTTGCTGCTTCAATAACTTCCCAAATATCTATCCCCATACGGTCAAAAACCATTTTAAGCTCGTTTACTAAGGCTATATTAATGGAGCGGTAAATATTTTCTAACAATTTTGTAGCTTCTGCTGCCCTTGTAGAAGTAACGGGAACGGTTTTTATAATAACAGCACCGTATAATGCATTTGCAATTTTGCTGCAGTTTTCAGTTACTCCACCAACTACTTTTGGAATAGTTGCAGTTGTAAAATTAGGATTATTAGGGTCTTCTCTTTCGGGTGAAAATGCTAAATAAAAATCTTTGCCAACTTCCCATTTTGTTGCATTTTCTTTACCTTGCGTAAATTCTGCATTTTCAAACATCGGTAATAATACTTCATCCGTTGTTCCAGGATATGTAGAAGATTCTAAAACTACTATTTGACCTTTACGCAAATATTTAGCAATAACTTTACCGCTATTTTCAATAAAGCTAATATCTGGTTCTCGGTGCTCATCTAAAGGTGTAGGAACTGCTATAATAATTGCATCAACTTCTGGCAAACGGCTAAAATCGCTTGTAGCTTCAAACTTTTTATTATCAACAGAGTTTTTAATCCTTTCTGCCTTAATATGCTTTATATAGCTGTTACCACTATTTAATACAGGAATTTTTGTATCGTCAATATCAAATCCTAAAACAAAAAATTCTTTTTCTGCAAATTCTAACCCAAGTGGCAAACCAACATAACCAAGTCCAACTATTCCTATTTTTGCCGTTTTGTTTTCAATTTTTTTTAATAGTTCCATGTTCCCTCTTATATTTTAATTTTTTTCACTTGTAAATCTTAATATAACAGATTCATCTCTAAACTTTTTACCCGAACTTTCATCAAAAATGCCATTATAGTTTTCGGCGTTTTCGTTAACTGTGGATACTTCTTTTCGGTACTTATCCAAAAACGAAGAGAAGTTTTTTTCAGGTTCTTTTTTACTAGTTGATGTATTAATTCCTAATGCACGTTTCAGTAATTCTTTTTTTAATTCCTTTTCGTCTAACTCAGTTTCATGAATACCCGGCTTTTTAATGCTTGTATCCGTATCCCTAAACTTAATTTCTTCTCTCAAATTATCAACAAAAATTTTACTGTCTTGTTCTCTGTTTATTCTTTCCCTATCTTGAATTGAAAAGTCTTTACCATCGCTTTGATAACTACTATCAAACATAAATATTGCATCAGCAAAAACTTTATCATTCTGGTTTTGTGCTTCTTGTGCTCGCATATCCCAAGCAAAAATCTCTCTGTATTCAGATTCCACCACTGAACCATGTAAAGTTGTAAAACCTACTTGTTGCATCTTAAATCTAAATTTTGGGTCGCTTAAATTAATATTTAAGTTTGTTAAATCTTTAAATGCATATATAGGATCAAAATAAATTAGTTCTAATCCATTTTTGGTACGCAAAAAATAACCATACTTTGTACCGAAAACATCTAAATTAGAAATATTAGTCAGTAACCTATAAACAATAATGTTTTTTGCGGATTGTTCACTAATAAAGTCGCAAACCTCTTCATAAGAGATTTTATATGGTCTTTTAATCTTATCTTTCTTAAATATAATTCTAAAATTTTCTTGTAAATCAAAAATATTGTAAGAAAATATTAATACATCGTTACGTTTAACGTCAACAGTTTCTAACAGCATAGCAGTCCTTAATTTATACTAAACCCATTTAATCAGCCCCAATTCAAAAGGATTAATTAATATTGGATGTTTAGGTAGAATTCTTATTGTAAAGCCAAAATTACCCGTTGTTGCACAAGGTATTTCACCACGATATTCATATACATTATCTCCATTACTAGCACCTTTATTAACCATGTTAACATAACTATTTGCATATGGTTTATTTTGGTCATCTACTTTGCCATAGTATATTTGAACTTCAACATCCTTAGGGGTCAAATCTCCTAAATCTACCTTAGCAGAAACAGAATATTTATTCCCCACCTCTATCTCTTTTGTCATTCCTTCCTGCTTAATATCAAAAATTCTTAATCTACTCCAATTTTCATTTAATTTCTGTTTCCATATTGTAAATTCTTTGGCATTTTTCATATCATCTGCCATTAAGTATTTCCATTTTTCATTTGCCTTAAAGTAAAACTTATGGGCATATTCACTTACCATTCTTGTAGTATTAAATACCGGTCCTAAGTTTTTCATAGATGCTTTCATCATTGCTATCCATTTACGCGGTAATTTATCTTCACCTCTATTATAAAAGGTGGGAATAATCTCTTTTTCTAAAGTTTCATAAATTAACCTACTTTCCACTTCATCTTGGTAATCCAAATTATCATATTCTTCACCGCTTCCAATCTTCCAACCCCACTCTGGGTTATATCCTTCATCCCACCATCCATCAAGCACACTAAAGTTTAATCCACCATTTGCAATGCATTTCATACCACTTGTACCACTTGCTTCTAAAGGTCTACGTGGATTATTTAACCAAACATCGCATCCTTCTACCATATATCTTGCAATATTCATATCATAATTTTCTAAAAACACAATCTTCTTTCTTAAATGCTCTTCTTTTGCTACTGCTATAAGTTCTTGAATTAACCTCTTTCCTTCATCATCCTTTGGATGCGCTTTTCCTGCAATAATTAATTGAACTGGATAATCCTTATTACATAAAATATCTGCTAACCTGTCTAAATCTCTTGTTATAAGGGTTCCGCGTTTGTAAGTTGCAAATCTTCTTGCAAAACCAATTGTAAGTGCACTGGCATTTAAAACTTCTTTTGCAATTTCAATATCACTCTTAGAGCCACCTCTCATCATAATTTGTTGACGCAATCTAGCTCTAGCAAATGCTACTAATCTTTCTCTTCTTCTTTCGTGTGTGCGCCATAATTCTTCATCCGGTATTTCATCTACTCTTTCCCAATCTTCTGGATCTGTAGGATTTTGCAAAAACTTATCCCCAATATATCGGTATAATAATTCGTGCATATCGTTAGATAAATGGGTCCTAATATGAATTCCATTAGTTACATAATCAATCGGAATTTCATCAAATGGGATATCCTTAAATCCAGCAACCCACATCTTTTTAGATACTTTTCCATGCAATTTACTTACACCATTAACAAAGCCACTCATATTCATAGCTAAATGCGCCATGTTAAAATTAGCTGGCTCTTTATCTTTAATTATTGTTCCTAATCTATAAAACTCTTTATCGCTAATTCTTAGTTTTGTTCTATAATATTCCCCAAAGTACTTCTCTATAAGTTCATTTGGGAAAACATCTATTCCTGCTGGTACTGGAGTATGCGTTGTAAATACATTAGAGTAAAAACCAATTTCTTTGGCTTCATTAAAGCTTAAATTTTTCTCTTCAATTAATAATCTTATTTTTTCTAATGCCATAAATGCACTATGCCCTTCGTTCATATGGCATACTATTGGATGAATTCCCAGAGCATTTAACGCTCTAATTCCACCAATACCTAATAAAATTTCTTGCTGAATTCGTGTTTCGTTATTACCACCATATAATGTTCTGGTAATTAGTCTATCATCAGGATTATTTTCATCTAAGTTAGTATCTAACAAATATAATGGAACACGTCCAACATCAATGCGCCAAATCTGAAAATATACATCTCTACCAGGAAATTTTAATGCTAATTTAATAGCATTCCCTTCTTCATCTAAAACTAACTTCATTGGTTCGTTGTAAAAATCGGTTAATTCGTATCTCTCTTGTTGCCAACCATCTGCTGTTAAATATTGTTGGAAATATCCTTCTTTATAGCATAATCCTACGCCTATTAAAGGTATGCCTAAATCACTAGCGGATTTTAAATGATCCCCTGATAATACCCCTAAACCACCACTATAAATTTGTAAACATTCGGTAAGTCCAAACTCTGCACTAAAGTAAGCAATATAAGGCTTATCGTTGGAATTAACATTTTTTTGATACCAAGTAAGCTCTTGCAAATAAACATTTAATTGAACATAAATTCTATTCATGTGAGAAATAAAACCATCATCTTTGGCTAATTCTTCCAACCTTTCTTGACTTATCTTACCTAACATTAAAACAGGATTATGATGAGTATCTTCCCATAATTTTCTATCCATTCTTCTAAATAACTTTATCGCATCTTGATTCCAAGTCCAATATAAATTATACACAATCTCTCTTAATGGCTCCAATGCTTTGGGTAACGAAGGTATTACGTTAAATTTGCCAACAAAATCTATCATTTTTTCTCCATTTTATTATAAAAATTTGGTATTTTAGATAAAAACACCAATTATAACTTATAAAGTTATTAAATCTTAACAAATATAGCAAAGAAAAAATTATTATTTTAATAAAAATAATTGTCTTAATCGTTTACTTAGAAACTTTTTTTTACTAAAAAAGTTAAATCAATTAAACTTATATTAAATCTTATGTTTTAAGCTTAATTTTTCTTAAATTGTATATAAAAATAATTAAAATATGGAATATTTATTATCAATTTTATTGGGCTATTCCTTTGGATCAATCCCTTCCGCTTATTTAATTGTTAAAAATTCCCACAACACAAATATTCTAAATAGCGGTAGCGGAAATCCTGGAGCACTTAATTCATTTGAGGTTACTAACTCTAAATTAATAGGTTTTTTAGTTCTTTTAGCTGATTTTGTTAAAGGATTAATTCCAATTTTTATAGTTAAACATCTAGTTGATGATAACCTTCTATTATTACTAAACACTTCGCTTTTTTCAGTTATTGGACATTGTTTTTCTGTTTTTTTAAAGTTTAAAGGTGGAAGAGGTTTAGCTACTGCTGCCGGTTCCCTTATAACTATTGCACCAGCTGTGTTTGTTATTTGGGTTGTTTTATGGCTTATTATTTATATATATAAACGTAATATTCATTTTGCCAATATATCCGCTTCATTTTTAACTTCTATTCTTTCTTTTTCTTCTATTAAAACTATTTCCGCATTTACCTACCCAAGTATTTTCACTTTAGGTAATTCAATTTATTTTAGTATTTATATTACTTCAATTATGTTTATCATTCTCATTAAGCACCATGAAACAATAAAACTTTATTTTAATAAATCTGCCAAAAACGAGGTAAATGATGTACAAAACTAAAATTTTCTTTACCGCTCTATTTTTAGCAATTTCTTTAATAAATTTAACAGCTCAAACAAAAAAAGATAGTTTATTAATTTTTAATAATTATGCCATTAGCAATAGTAGAAATACAATTATAACTAATACTGTTAAGGATGTTAGCCCAGCTGTAGTTGGAATTAATGTAACAGAAATTAGACAGTATCGTGATGCTTTTTTTAACGACCCTATTATGCGTTATTTTTTTGGAGATAGAGTTTATAATAGAAAAATTCAAGGGTTAGGCTCTGGTTACCTTATCTCTCCAGATGGATATATTGTTACTAACGACCACGTGGCTGGCAATGGTACAGAAATAACAGTTACAATGACTAACGGTGCACATTATAACGCTAAAATTATTGGAACAGACCCTATTAGTGATATTTGCTTATTAAAAATTGACGCAGAAAATTTACCTTATATTAAATTTGGCAATTCCGATGACCTTATGATTGGTGAATGGGTTATAGCTTTGGGTAACCCTTTTGGTCTATTCAATATAAACGATAAACCTTCTGTAACGGTTGGTGTAATTAGCTCAACAGGAATGAACCTTAATGCTGTTGACAATAGATATTATGTTAATATGATACAAACTGACGCTGCAATTAATAGTGGAAATAGTGGCGGACCGCTAGTTAACAGTTTAGGGGAATTAATAGGCATGAATACCCTTATTTATACACCCGGAAATACTGGTGGTAGTGTTGGTGTTGGTTTTGCAATACCCGTTAACAAGATTAAAAAAATTGTTAATTTGCTTAAAACTAAAGGTGTTGTTGATAGAGATTTTTGGACTGGCTTAAAAATACAATTAATTGATAACGATATTGCTAAATATTATAACCTTTCTAGCACAAGAGGTGTAATTGTTACTTATGTGGCTAAAGGTTCTCCTGCAGCTAAAGCTGGTATTCAAGTGGGGGATATTATTTATTCAATTGATGATATGAGAATTAATGATGATAGTTCTTTAATTGGTGTTTTATACGAGTTTCAAACCGGTGATGTTGTAAACATAAGGATTTTAAGAAATAATGAAGAAATTATAAAAAAAATGACTTTGGAAAAGAAAAAATGATTGAACGTTACACACTTCCCGAAATGGGCAAAATTTGGTCAGACGAGTTTAAGTACTCTACTTGGCTTAAAATTGAAATCTTAGCTTGTGAAGCGCGCTATAATTTAGGTTTTATCCCATTAGAAGATTTAAACACTATTAAAGAAAAAGCTAACTTTAACGTACAAAGAATTTTAGAAATTGAAGAAACTACTAAACATGACGTTATTGCTTTTTTAACAAATGTTGCAGAGTACGTTGGTTATCCATCTAGGCATATTCACTATGGTATGACTTCATCTGATGTATTAGATACTGCGCTTTCTTTCCAAATGAAATCTGCCGGTGAATTGTTGTTACAAGATTTACATAAATTTAAAGAAATACTTAAACAAAAAGCTTTTGAGTGCAAAAATTATATTTGCGTTGGACGTACACACGGAATACATGCGGAACCTACAACATTTGGACTTAAATTAGCTAATTGGTACGAAGAAACAAAGCGTAATATTATTAGACTTAAAAATGCTATAGACACTATTTCTTACGGTAAAATTTCAGGTGCAGTTGGAACTTTCGAACATCTTAGCCCAGAAGTAGAAGCTTACGTATGCGCTAATTTAGGTTTAAAACCTGCTCCCGTTTCCACTCAAGTTTTACAAAGAGATAGACATGCAGAATTTATGAGCACCTTAGCAATTATTGGTGCCACTTTAGAAAAAATTGCTGTAGAAATAAGACATTTGCAAAGAACTGAGGTTTACGAAGCTGAAGAATTCTTTTCTAAAGGCCAAAAAGGTTCCTCTGCAATGCCCCATAAGCGCAATCCTATAGTTAGCGAGCGTATTGTTGGATTAGCCCGAATTTTAAGATCTAATGCTATGGCTGCTATTGAAAACGTAGCTTTATGGCATGAACGAGATATTTCTCATTCATCTGTTGAAAGAGTAATTATTCCCGATAGTACTATTGCCTTAAACTATATGTTTAGTTTAGCTAATAAACTTATAGAAAACCTTCTTGTTTATCCTGATAACATGATTAACAACTTAAATATTACACGCGGATTGTTATTTTCGCAAAAATTATTATTACTTTTAGTAGAAAAAGGCTTAACCAGAGAAGAAGCTTACGAAGTAGTTCAACGAAACGCTATGAAAGTATGGCAGGATAAAAATAAAAACTTTAAAGATGAATTATCCAAAGATGACAGATTAACAGAAGTTTTGACAGCAGAAGAATTGGATAATATTTTTAGTTACTCTGCTATGTTAAATAATGTTGATACTATATTTAAACGAACTGTAGAAAAAGATTAAACAGTTATATCTACATCAGAGGCGTTTAAATCCGCTTCTGTTACAACGTTCCCTTTGGAATCATAAGTTATTATATCTTTAACATCAGAACTTAACTCGGCAGATGTTTGTAATTCTGCCGTTTGATCACTTTTATCAGAATTTTTATTTAGTTTACTTTCATTAAGCTCTCTTTGAGCTTTTAATTCCATTTCTGTTGCTTTTGCAGCAATTCTTTTATCTTGAGGAGATGGATTTTCTGGAGCCAAAGCTGCACGCCTAATCTGCTGCGCTTTTTTTATTGTCGCTTCAGGATTTCCTTTTACTTCTGCTATATCTATTTGAACGTCCCCCGAAACTGCATACTTTTTACCATCAGGTCCTACAGTATACTCGTATGTTGGACCAACCGATAATAGCGTTCCTGCTGCTCGTTTATGAGCTTCTTCATGTTGCTTTACTTCTTTATCTCTTTCTTTTAGGCGCTCTAACTCGGCTTTCTCTTTATCGCTCAATTCTTGCGATTTTTGAGTATATGGATTTAAGTTTGGGTTATAAGCATCCGTGCTAATTTTTGTGTTTACGGTTAACATCATATCACCGTTTAATTAAAATTTATTAACTATTTTGTTACATTTTTCTTTCTTTTAAATGGAACTTTTCACTTTCATTATCGAAATTTTATGCTTTTAGTTTAGTACCTTTTTAATGATTTTGCCATTAAAAACTCATTTTTAGGTTTACCATCTATTTTAAATGAATTGATTTTTGTCCCCTCAATTGTATAACCCATTTTTTTATATAGTTTTAATGCATTAATATTGTCACAAAATACTGTTAGCTCTATGCGTTCTATACCTCTAAAAAAACTTTCTTCTTCTAACTTGCTAATTAACCTGCCGCCTAAACCTTTTCCAGAATAGCTTAGTTTTACTGCAATATTAAAATGTATTACATGCTTATTCCTCTTAAATTTACCTCGTTCACCTTCTATGTATCCAACTAATTCTTCCTTTTCTTTGGCAATTATTATTATATCCCCCTTTTTAAGCTTTTCTTTTATCTCTAAACTAAATTTATCTAAATTATCCTTTCTTTCCCCTGGTTCATATGCTCTATTTACCGTCTCATAATCAAGGAATTTCACCAATTCAAAAAAATTCCCTATTTCTTCTTCTTTTAATTCTCTAATTTCCATTTTATTTTGAATTAATTAAGTTAAAAAATTGTTAAATAAATAGTTAAAAAAATAATAGTAAAAATATGGAAAATATAAATATATCTCAATACAACGACATTTTGTTTGAACATTTTGGATACAATTTCGATTTTGTATCAGAATTATTAGAAAAATATTTATTAGATAGAAATAACGTTTCGGACTATTGGAAAACTTATTTTGATAAATTAACTAAAAAAGAAGTTAAACCTATGCCGGATACCGTTTTAGTTACTACAAAACAAGAACTTCAACAAAACTACGCAATTAGTAGTGATGATAATGTTATTCCAATCTCTGGCTCTGCTGCAAAATTAATAGAAAATATGAATAATAGTTTAACCATTCCTACGGCTGTTAGCTTAAGAACTATACCAGTTAAACTATTGGAAGAAAATAGAATTTTAATAAATAATCATTTAAAGTTTATTAATTTTCCAAAACTTTCGTTTACCCATATAATTGCTTTTGCCGTTGTAAAAGCAATTATAAAGTATCCCCATCTAAATAATTCTTTTAGCTTTGTTAATAATAAACCTTCTTTAATAAAAAAGAACGATATTAACTTGGGTATTGCAGTTGATATTGTTAAAAAAGATGGTTCTCGTGCTTTAATTGTTCCAAATATTAAAAAAGCTCAATTATTAAACTTTAAACAATTTGCCAAAGAATATAACTTATTAGTAGAAAAAGCAAGAAATGGCAAACTAGAGCCATCTGATTTTCAAAATACTACTATTTCTATAACTAACCCGGGCGGATTGGGTACAGTATCTTCATCCCCTCGTTTGATGACGGGGCAAGGGTGTATTTTAGCGCTAGGTGCAATCGATTACCCATCTGAATTTAAAGCGATGGATTACTCTCAACTTGCAGCATTTGGTATTGGCAAAGTTTTAACTGTTACAAATACTTATGACCATAGAATTATTCAAGGCGCAGAAAGTGGGGAATTTTTACGAGAACTTGATAATCTGCTTATGGGTAAAGATAACTTTTATGAAGAAATTTTTAAGGATTTAGATATTCCGCGCAAACCAGTTAGCTGGGGGATTGATAGTTTAAGTGAAGCTTACAAAAATGTTAGAGATAAAGAACGTATAGAAAAACAAGTTAGGTTTTTTCAATTAATAAATGCTTTTAGAGTGCGAGGACATTTAATAGCAGATTTAAATCCTCTTAAATTTACACCTCGTTATACAGATGAATTAGATCCAGAGTTTTATGGTTTTACAATTTGGGATTATGACCGATACTTTTTAACAGATAATATCTTTGGTTCTGAAACAGACACTTTAAGACACACATTAGAACTTCTTCATCAAACATACTGCGAAAAAATTGGCTTTGAATACATGCATATCCAAAATCCAACTGAAAAAGCTTGGATACAAAATAAGATTGAACCAACACAAAGCAAACCTAAACTTTTAGTAGATGAAAAAATAAGATTACTTATAAAACTTTCTGAAGCTGAACTTTTTGAACACTTTTTGCATACCAAATTTATTGGACACAAAAGGTTTTCTTTAGAAGGAACCGAAACTGTTATTCCAGTAATAGATTATCTTTTAACTAATGCAGCTGATAACGAAGTTAAAGAAGTTATAATTGGAATGGCACACCGCGGAAGACTTAACGTACTTGCAAATATAATTGGCAAACCACTAGAAAAAATCTTTAACGAATTTGAGGATAACTTAGACCCCGAAAGTCCACAAGGAACAGGCGATGTTAAATATCACCTTGGTGCTTTTGGCACTTACACCACCGCTAACGATAAAGTTATAAATGTTTCACTTGCAGCTAACCCAAGCCATTTAGAATTTGTTAACCCAGTTGTAGAAGGTATTACAAGAGCTAAACTTAGACGAAGTGGAGACTTAAACAGTGGTAAGTATTTACCTTTGCTTATTCATGGTGATGCAGCTTTTGCAGGTCAAGGTATTGTTGCAGAAACTCTTAATTTATCCCAATTAAAAGGTTATGCAACTGGCGGAACAATTCATATTATTATTAATAACCAAATCGGTTTTACCACAACACCTGAAGAAGGGCGCTCCTCAATTTATGCTACCGATGTAGCTAAAATGATTCAAGCTCCTATTTTTCACGTTAACGGAGATGACCCAGAAGCTGCCTTATTTACTATTAAACTCGCTTTCGAATATAGGCAAATGTTTCTTAAAGATGTAGTTGTTGATATTATTGGATATAGAAGACATGGACATAACGAAGGTGATGACCCAGTATTTACACAACCTATTATGTATAAAACTATTAAAGCTCACCCTTCTGTTAAAAAGATATATTCTGATAAATTAATTTCTGAAAAGGTTATTTCTGTAGAAGATACAAAACTAATTGATAATCAAATTCTTAACAGATTAGAGGAATCTTTAAACCATACAAAAGATATTACTAATGGCTTTTCTGTAGATAGACCTCTTGCTATTAGCCAAGATTTTATTAATTCTTTTAATTATCCAGATAAAACTGCTGTCCCTTTTTCTGTTTTATCAGATATTGTTAAAGTAATAACTAACTTACCAGAAAACTTTACCATTAATCCAAAATTAAAAAAGCACTTGGATAAAATGAAAGAATTTTTAACTGGTAGAAGTTTTATTGATTGGGCATTTGCAGAATCACTAGCTTTTGGATCATTACTTAAAGACGGCTTTTCTGTTCGCTTAAGTGGTCAAGATAGCGCTCGCGGTACTTTTTCCCAAAGGCACTTAATTTTGACAGATTATAATACCGGTGAAGAAATTTTACCACATAAATATTTAACTCAGTCGGGTAACTCAATTGAAGCTTTAGATAGCCTCCTTTCAGAAAATGCTGTATTAGGTTTTGAATATGGTTATAGCATTGCAGATCCACTTACTTTAGTTTTGTGGGAAGCTCAGTTTGGTGACTTTGCTAATGGTGCTCAAGTTATTATCGATAACTTTATAACTAGTAGTAAAACTAAATGGGATTTACCAACAAACTTAGTTTTGCTATTACCACACGGACAAGAAGGACAAGGACCAGAACATAGCAGCGCAAGAATTGAAAGATTTTTAATTTTGTGTGCAGAAAACAACATGACTGTTGCTAACCCTACTACTCCTGCACAGTACTTTCATCTTCTAAGAAAGCAAATGATTAAAAAAGAGGAAAAACCTTTAGTAGTATTTACTCCAAAAAGTTTATTAAGGTTACCAGCTGCTAGAAGCGTTACTAAAGATTTTACTGAAGGAACTTTTCATCCTATTCTTGATGATAATTCTGTTAATAATGTTAATGATATTAATAGAGTTTTAATTACAAGCGGTAAAGTTTATTACGACTTATTAAAGTATAAAGAAACTAATAACATTACCAATACTGCAATTGTTAGATTAGAACAATATTATCCATTTCCACAAATCGAATTACAAGAAATCTTTAATAAATATTCCAATGTTTCTAATTTTATATGGGTACAGGAAGAACCAGAAAACATGGGTGCGTGGAATTTCTTATTCCCGCGTTTCTTAAAGCTATTAAATAATAATCAAAATATTAGTTATGTTGGACGTAAAGAAAGCCCTAGCCCTGCAAGTGGAAGCTCTAAACACTTTTTATTTACTCAAGAAGAATTGATTAAAAAAGCATTTAACCAATAAAAAAAAGGCTCCTTTTAGGAGCCTTTTAAGTTCTACAAATTAAAATCTCCAACGTGTTCCTAAAGCAATAGAAACTTTTGTTGCATCGTTGGCTTTCATTAAGCTACCAAAATTATATGCAGCAAAACTAAATTCAAATAAATTAAAATCTAAACCTGTACCAAATGACCAAGATGGATTTTTGTCTTTACCTCCGAATGAAAAACCAGTACGTATTGGCCATATTCTAAATGGTCTCCACTCAAAACCTAAAGACCAACGTGCAATTTTACTATTTCTAGCTACATTATTTAAACCTTGATTATAATCTAATGCAATTAATAAAGTACCAGGGAACGATTTAATAAATGGCGCTTTATCTAATTGATACGTAACTCCTAAATGCAATGCAGTTGGTAAATCTGTATCATAACTTCCAACTCTTTTACCTTTTCCAGTTAATAAATCAGCTAAACTATCTCTTACAGCTTGGTCTGTTAAATCATCTATTACCATAGCTACATCAGATGAATATTCTGCTACATTTTTATCCCAAGTCATGCTACCTATTCCTGTAATAGATAAACCAAATGACCATAAATCATCTAATTGAGCTGCAAAACCTAAATCAAGTCCAAATCCACTACCTGCTGGTTCTGGAAATGCACCCATGTTACTTTTGGCATCTAAAGAATCAAAATCATATTTAACACCAAGATCAGGTGAAAATGCAGAATAAACTAAATTATCTCCTTTTGCTACTAATGTACCGTTTTCCAACGTTTCGAATGTTGTTCTTATTCTATCAGATTTTATCATAGCATAACCAGATATAAAATTAAGTGTTATACCGGCTGATACTTTCTTAAATATCTTTTGTGGAATTTCTGGAATTTCCCTTGCATAACTAAAAGAGTATGTCCTTAAATATTGTCCGTCTATGCTTGCATCACCAAAATTATACATGCTACCTAATGGGTTCCCCTCTAAAGCAAAATTGGATAATTGCGCCGGTAAATGAACAAATAACCCAAAATTATCACTCATCTTAAATGCAACTGTACCAATTTTAGGATTTAAGTAAACTACCGCGCTTAAATAATCAAGTGAAAAATCTGATAAAATTGTTCCACCATTTGCAAACAAATTTTTAAGTCTTGTTTTATCATCTGGTGTTAAATATCTACCAACCGTTTTCCCATCCTCTTCTACACCGCCAAAAAAGTAATTATATTCATTAATTGATATAAAATCTGTGCCACCAAGAAAAGTAATACTTGGTATTGGAAATACTGTATTTACCTCAACAGTCTTATTCCTATCATTAAAAGCTAAATTAGCTGGGTTATGCCCAATTGCATAAATACCCCTGGAGTGTACTGTGTAAGTGTTCCCCATACCAGCAGATACAGGGTCTAATATTCCAAAAGAACCACCTTGTCCATATATAAATGAACTTATAAAAAATAATGCTAATATTATATTTATTTTTTTCATATTATTCTCCTCCTTACTTATCTGAATTAACCGTATAGTTAACTGATCCGTACAACTTGTACTTAATAAAATCTTTAGCTCTTACTTTTACGTACGGCCCAAAAGTAGTAGAGGTAGAATTAGTAGAGCGTATATGCACTTCTGCAATAACATACTTTGCTTGACTAAATAAATCTATTTCTTGGGTTGTTAAAGCAAGCTTTATTTTAGAAACGCCTGGACTATTTGCAAAACCATTTGCATTAACTCCAGCCGGTGGAACGTCTACACTAGTTGCACCTGTTTCTGTGTGGACATTAAACAAAGGTCTATAATTTGCATCAACAAATCTTGCTATTCCCGTCATTCCTAACGGAATGTAATTTTCAATTTCTAATGTTAAACTTGCATTATTAGATTTTCTTATCTCTTTCCTATTATTATCACTAATTTCAATTAATACTGTATCTTTATACATAGCGTCCTTACTTCTTAAATATAACGGAGCGTTAATATTTGTAATTATCTTAAACGAGTCTGAATCTGCTATTATTTGATTTGTACCCGGTATGGGCGCTATTGTAAAGCTGCTTCCCATTTTTATAACTCTTGGCAAATGTAATAAAAATGGTGAAATATTAGAATTCGTTTTATCAAATACTTTTGTATAAGTCTGTCCAACCGCAAATGAATCTCTTAAATAACTTTTACCACCAAATGTCATTGCTAATGGGTCAAAAAGTGTACCGTTTGGTCTTTGGTCATATCCTGTTAATAATAAAGAATCTATTACAATTCTTATATTTTGCATCTTACCATAAATTGTTTCTCTTACATTTACAGTAATATTTTCAAAGTCAATAGCATCTTTAAAGTTTGTAATTTCTTTACCAAAACCAGTACTAAATTGTTGAATAGTAAATGGAAGTTTTGTTCGTTTTATTTGTCCTTCCATGCTATTAATTGCAATTGTACCCGATTTAATTTGTGAAACAAATTTTATGTCAAAAGCTCCACTTGCGCTCGCAATTCCTACAAAGTAAAATCCTGGTCCTGCTTGGAATGTATATGGTTCGGTAAGGTCATTTAGTCCTGCTACTATTTGCAATTCTTCATAATTGTAGTCTTTTAATTGTATCTCGATATTTTTATTACTACTTGAATTAACAGAACCTGAAACCTTAAGCGCACTTCCATCTGTTTTTTTCTTAAATCCTGGTAAAATTAACTCGTAATTAATTGGAATGTTAGACGCATTTGAAAGTGTAATTAAAAATGATCCGGATTTAAAGTCTGCCTTTTGTAAATGATATGATTTATCTGGATTGTAAATAATGGAACTTTTTACCTGTCCATTGCTTGCTGTGCCACTTAAGTTAAGAGTATCTGGGTTATTATTAACATTTAACTTAATACTATCTGTTACCCTTGCTTTTGTTTCCAAATCGCTTACATAAATAAAATACAAGCTATCTTCAGCAGGATTAATTCCGATATTTGGATTGTTACGAGTGTCAATTATTTCGGTTAATGCTAACTGCTTATTAACAAGAGGAATATTTAACTCGCTATCCCACTTTGGCATTACCGGTTCTTTTGGAGAATCAAAACAACCCGTAATAAATGCCAGAGAGAGAATAAAAAACAAAATAATTTTGGTATTTATTTTTTGCATATCCACCTCTATATTTATTGATAATATAAAAAAGACCGTATATAATATACGGTCTTATATTAATTATTTTTGAATTTAAAAGCAATAAAATTATTTAATTAAGGACATTTTTTTGGTTATAGTTTTATTATTTTGTGTTAACCTATAAAAATATACACCACTTGGCAAGCTTGCTGCATTAAATGTAACTTCATAAACACCTGGGGTTTTATAAGTATCCACTAAATTTGTTACTTCTTCACCATTTATATTATAAACACGTAAAGAAACTATACCATTTTCTGTAATAGAATATTTTATTTTTGTAGTAGGGTTAAATGGATTTGGATAGTTTTGTGATAAATCAAATCCTGTAGGAACTCCTGAAATTAATTCTTCTTCAACACTAACTATCGAGCCACGTCCACCACCAAATTTTGAAAAGTGAGTTAAATATAAATTCACGTGTGTTGCAGTAACCTCAAATGATAATCCAGCAGATGTGTATAAACCAGCTACATAATAACCAAATGCAATGTTGTTATAACTTAAATTTAATGTAGCAAAAAGTGCATTTAACGCATTGCTACGGGGTATTTTAATATAAGCTCGTTTCCCCGGATTAAAATGGAAAAACTCGTTTATAGGTGTAACCTGACCACTTTCAGTAATTACAGAAATTCCTAAAAACATAAATAAGTCTGGGTTCAAGTATTGATTTTGCACTGCACAATTAAAATCTAACAAGTTAATTCCTATTGTAATGTTTTCATTTAATGCGCCGCTTTCAATACCAAACTCGCTGCCAACTAAAGCATCATATAAGTTTTGCCAATTAGCCAAATTGGCTGGTAAAGTAGTAGCACCTACTGTAAAACTGGTCCCTGTCATAAATGAACCGGATTGACTTTGCAAAGTGTAAATGTTACCCGTGCAAGGGTCTGTAACATTTATCTGGTACGAAACCGTATACTCTGTGGCAAAAACAGAAACGGTCATTATCATTATTGTCAGCAATGTAAATAGTGTTTTCATGTTATACTCCCTTAGTTAATTAAACTCACTTGCAAATCTAATCAATTAAAATTAAATGTCAATAGATATAAATTATCTTTGTATTATAAATCACATTAACAAATGATTTGTATCACTATTTAATTGCACTAACAAAATTTTTGCTCAACATCATATAAAATTTTTACATTATCCTTAAACCCAGTAACAAAATACATATCCATCTTACCTTTCCCCTTAGCATCAACTTTTCCACGATATTCACAAATAAAGTAATCTTTTACTAGCATATATGTAAAAGCAGAAATATTAACTTTCCCCGGTTCCCCACTGCTTTCCATTCTGCTTGCAATATTTACAGTATCACCCCAAATATCGTAAGTAAATTTTTTAGTTCCAACCACACCCGCAACCACTTGTCCGCTGTGTATTCCTGCTCGCATTTCCCACTTTATCGCTTCTTTTTTATTCCTCTCTTCAATAAATTCTTGCATCTTTAATGCTGCTATTACTACTCTTATTGCATGGTCGTCACTTTCATTTGGTAAACCACCCGCAACCATATAACTATCCCCAATAGTCTTTAGCTTCTCTAATCCGTAAAAATCTGATATCTTATCAAAACCTAAAAATATATCATTTAACTCGTCAACTAACTTTTCTGGTGGTAATATAGATGCTGTAAACGTAAAAGATTTAAAATCTGTAAATAAAATTGTTGCATTTTTATACTCTCTTGGCATTACAGCGCCATGTGTTTTTAATTCTTCTACAAGTGTAACGGGCAAAATATTTAGCAATAATTCATCAGATTTATCTTTCTCTAACTCTAAATCTTTAGTCCTTTCTTTTACCATATTTGCAAGCACAATATTTCGCTTTTTAACTTGCTCAGTTTTCATTAAATAAAACCCATATAACGATGTAGTGCCTAAAATAATAAAAATAGTTATAGCCCACCATGTTAAGTAAATAGGAGGATTAATTTCGAATGTAAACCTTGCTGCATTTTCATTCCAAACTCCATCCGCATTGCGGCAAATTACTTCAAAAGTATATTTCCCTGGCGGTAAATATGGGTATTGCGCATAAGGTTCATTGCTTTCTACCCAATTACTTTCCAAACCCAATAAACGATGTTTATATAAAAATTTATCCCTAGATGTAAATCCAACTGCTATAAAATCAAAACGTAAATTATTCTGTTTATAAGAAAATTCCCTTTCTCCTTTTGGCTCTATATTTTCAACTTTTTCTTCCTCTATTATTCTAAGATTATTTATATAGATTGGAGAAGGATTAAAAAATGGTTGGTCATTTAAGTTAAAATATGTTACTCCCTTTTGAGTTCCTAAATAAATATTATCCTCTTTATCAACAAAAACAGCACCAAAATTCATTTCACTACTTGCTAATCCATCTTTGCTGGTATAAGTCTTAAATGCATCCTTTTTTAATTTATCAAAATTAAGATAATTAAATTTAACAAAACCTTGATTTGTGCCTATGTATATAAAATTTCCTTTTTCTAATACAAAATAACAATTGTTACTTGGCAAACCATCTTTTGTAGTAAATAATGTTAAATTTTTACCATCAAACTTAACTAATCCATCTTCTGTAGCAAACCAAATATTATTTTGTCTATCTTGTGTAATATGATTTACTATATTGGAAGGAAACCCATTATCTGTATTATATTTTATTATTTTTCTTCCATCATACTTTAAAACTCCTACAGCATCTGTAGCAAACCAAAAATTTCCACTTATATCTTCAAAAATATAATTAACCCATACATCACCAAAAGCATTTTTTATTTCCTCACTGCTAAAAATCTTATTGTATTTCCTATCATAAAAAGCTACTCCTCCTTGGCAGCCAAACCATATTTTATCCTTAGAGTCTTCTAGTAATGAAATTACTATATCACTAATTAACCCGTTTTTAGTAGTAAAATGTTCTTTTTTATTTTCACCAATTTTTAATACACCATTAAATGTTGCAATCCAAATATTCCCATCTCTATCACCCATAATTCTTGGCACATCATTGCTTGGTATTGCACCATTGGTAACATTTAGTGTTTTTATGCCTGCTTTTGTTACTTTTGTTATTCCATAACTGCTATGCCCAAACCATAAATCGTTGTTGTTATCCTTATATATAGAAAACACATTTTCTTGTGGCAAACCACTTTGTTTATTATAAATCTTAAATTTTTCTATAGGTAATTTACTAATTCCACCATCTCTTGTACCAAACCATAAATCACCTCTTGTATCTTCCCAAGCACATAGTATATTATCCGATGATAACCCATTCTTTTTTGTATAATGCTCGTAATTATTTTCTTCTATTGCAAAAATGCCATTATTTGATGTACATATCCAAATAGTACCTTTGTAATCTTCTGTTATATAATTAATTTTTTGATTTTGCAAACCATATTTTTTATTTATATTTATAAAATTATTCTCTTTTAATAATGTAACACCATTATTTGTACCCAACCATAAAGTATTATTTCTATCTTCATATATAAATAAAACAGAGTCTCCCGATATTCCATCTTTTTTGGTATAATTAAAATATTTATTATTGGATATTTTTATTAATCCTTTACCCATCGTACCTATCCATAAATTCCCCTTGCTATCACTTAGACAGCTTTTAAGGGAATCTGTAATTAATCCATCTTTTTTGCTAATAAAGTAAAAATTTTTTCTGTCATATTTTATTAAACCATTTGCACCGCTAACAAAATAAACATTCCCTTGCTTATCTTCTGTTATATCGTATATTCTGCTTATTCCTTTATCATTATCGCTAAAATATTTTGTTATTTTGTTGTTTTTGTATAAAGATATACCATAGTTTGTTGCTAACCATATTATACCTTTGCTATCTTCAAAAATCTTGCGTATGTGATTATCCGATAAACCACTTTCTTTGGTAAAATTTTTAAAATCTACACCATCGTATTTGCTAACACCTGCTTCACTTCCTACCCATATAAAACCTTTTTTATCTTGTAGTATTGTTTCAACCGAATTTTGCGGCAGTCCATCATCTACCGTTAAATGACGAAATGATACTATTTGTGCTAAATTAATTTCTATAGCAACAAATAAAGTTATTATAATTTGTAGTAAAAAACTTTTAAACAAATCTTTTTCTCTTTCACTTTAAAAAGTAAATTTAATAAATTTTATTAAAAAACAATAGAGGATTAATAAAATTTATTGAGAGGAAATTATTTTAATTAAAAAGCCGCTTATTTTTTTGCGGCTTTTATAGATTTATTAATTTACTTTTATATCGTTGGGGTTTCCCATAAAACCAGGATAAGGATTTTGAGGCATATCTATTTTTATTTCACCAAATCGCGCTTCATACTTTTCAATATTATCTTTAAGTGCCATCATTAACATTTTTGCATGCTGTGGCGTTGTAATAATTCTTGCATGCACCTTTGCCTTTGGCACTCCCGGTACTATTCGGGTAAAATCTATAACAAACTCTGCCCCCGAGTGGGTAATAATTGCTAAATTAGAGTAAATTCCTTCTGCCTCTTTTTCTCCTAACTCGATATTTATTTGCTGTGGTTTCATTTCGTTATCATTTTTCATATATCCTCCTAATAAAAATGCCCACAACTTAAATAAATAAATTGTGGGCAGTAAATTAAATTTAATGTTTTTTATCTTAATAAATCAGCTTTTTCAAAAGCTTTTTTACTTTCTTCTGCCATTCCTAAGTTTGCATAAACTTTACCTAAAAGCTCCCAAACTTCTGCATCATCTGGGGATAGTTCACCAGTTTTTTCTAAGTATGGTAATGCTAATTTGAATTTTTCAGTGTAAGATTGGTCTTGTTTACCTTCAGCTTCTGCTTGTTCTCTAATTACAACACCCCAGTTTACGTAAGCACGTGCTAAGTAATAAATAGCTTCCTTAAATTCTGGATCAAATTCTATTGCTGCCTTTAATTCATTTACAGATTTTTCCATCTCACCAGCGCGTAATAATAAAATTCCGTATGTAAATCTATAGTATTTGTTAGCAGGATCTTTTGCAACAAGCTCAGCAACACTACTCATTGCTTCTTTTTCACGATTAGATTTAATATAGGCATCTGCTAATAAAGTAAATATATCACCTTCATTAGGATATTTTGCTTTCCCTTCTTCTAAAACTTCAACTGTTTTATTATAATATTCCATAGCTTCTAAGCTATCTTTTTTATTCTTGGTATTATCAAAGTTATACATGCTTTCACTAGCTTTACGCATATATAAATTACCTAAACGTACATAAGTTGCAGCATCTGGGTTAATTTTTCTTTGTGTTTCTAATACTATTGTTGCTTCATCATATTCACCCGCATTCATTAATGCAGCAGATAATACATCATATGTTGCCGCACTATCAGGTTCACATATGATAGCTAATTTTAAAATATCTGCAGCTTTCTTAAAATACATTTTTGCGGTATCTGGGCTTGCTATTTTTATACCACGATTGTAGTAATTATTTACAGCTTCATTAAACTTGTTTCCCCAAGTAACTAACTTGTTAACTTTTATTTCTTTTTCATAGGTATTTCCTAATTTAAGGGATTTGTTATAGTTTTCTACCATCTTTTCAACATCACCCTTACTTCTATAAACTTCACCTAATAAAAAGTAAGCATATTCATTATTTGGGTCTTGCTTTAAATGTTCTTCTAATTTCTTTTCAGCTTCAACATAATCTTGTCTTTGCATTGCTACTAATGCGCTTTCAATTTTAGGTGGGTTGCATTTTGCTGCAACAAATAACATTATGGTTAAAGCGCCTAAAAAGCTAATAATAAAACGATTCATCTGTTCTCCAATTTTAAATAAAAATAAATTAAGTAAAGAAAAATAATTATTTATTTTAAATTTAGCAAGTTATTATTTTATATATAAATTATCTTATTTTTTAATTTCTTTTAAGCTATAAAATTTTCTTGCTTCCTCTATTTTTTTCTCAAATCTATTACTTATTTGTAAAGATTTATTAAACATTTCTTCCATCTCTTTATACTTCCCTTCTTCTGCCCTTAAATAACCTAATAAATAATACCCTTCATCTGCATAAGGGTTCATTTCTATTTCTTTTTGTAAATATTCCTCTGCCTTATTAAAATTTTTTGTTTCTATGTATCTTTTAGCTGCATTTACATTATCCGATGAACAACTAAACCCCCAAAATATAATAGATAACATTACTGTATATAATAATTTTCTCATATCAATAGATTATTTTTTAACTTACTAACTTATTAAAGTTAACACTTAATTGCAATTAATAAATTTTCAAATCATTTTTATATTAAATTAATAGGGATATATTCAACTAAATTTATAAATATGCAATACTTATCCTAATTGCCATAAATTATTATTTTTTAATAAGTTAGTTAAATTAATAATTAGCCTAATTTCAAATCAAAAAATCTATTTAAAGTTTTTAATTATATTGCTTTTATGAAATTAAAGAGATATTTTTAAACTTAAAAGAGGAAAATATTATGAATACTAAAGAAATAATTAATGCCGTTCCAAAAGTACAACTTCATGACCATTTAGATGGTGGATTGCGCCCACAAACTATTATTGACTTAGCTAAAGAACAAAAGTATAAAAAGCTTCCAACTAGTGATGCTGGAGAACTTGCAGAATGGTTTTTTAGAGGTGCAAACAAAGGAAATCTCGTAGAGTATCTTCAAGGTTTTGAACATACTTGCGCAGTTATGTCTACTAAAGAAGCTTTAGAAAGAGTTGCTTACGAAATGATTGAAGACATGCACAAAGATGGCGTTTGCTATGTAGAAACTCGTTTTGCACCCGTTTTTCATACAAATAAAAACATGTATTACGATGACGTTATTAACGCCGTTTTAACTGGTTTAGAGCGTGGCAAAAAAGATTTTGGTGTTGGCTATGGCTTAATTTTATGCGGCATGCGTAATATGCAAAACACTTTAGAAATTGCTGAACTTGCCGTTAATTATAGAAATCAGGGTGTAGTTGGTTTCGACCTTGCCGGTGAAGAAGGTGGCTACCCTCCTAAAAAACATATAGAAGCTTTTTCCTTTATCAAAAGAGAAAATTTTAATATTACCATTCATGCTGGAGAAGCTTTTGGTAAAGAATCTATTTGGCAAGCTATTCAAATTTGTGGCGCACATAGAATTGGACACGCTACTCGTTTAATAGAAGACTTTGTTCTTGATAAAGATAAAAATGTTGTTGCTTTAGGTCCTTTAGCTCAATATATTTTAGATAAACGAGTTCCTTTAGAAATTTGCTTGCTTAGCAACGTTCATACTGGTGCCATAGATAAATTAGAAAACCATCCGTTTATCCATTTCTTTAAACAAGGATTTAGAGTATTCCTTAATACAGACGATAGACTTATGAGTAACACTACTTTAACCGATGAATATCTTATTGCAAGTAAATATTTTGATGTGAACTTTGATGATATTGAAAAGCTTAATATTAATGCTATGAAATCGTCTTTCTTACCACATAAAGAAAGACTTCATTACATTTACAATGTAATTAAACCCGGTTTTCAAAAAATTAGAGAAAAATTGTTATCATTAAAGGTGTAATATTATGGCTAAACCTCTTTTCAAAAATTACTTTTTTAATTTCGATAAAAATGAGACTAAAATTTTATTAACAATTTGTAATCAATCTATTAAACAACTTCAAGCAGACCCTAAATATGCTGTAGAATTAAAATACTTTGAATCTATTGCAGAAAAATTAAGAACTAATTCCGAAAATGTTAAACTTACTAAAGCAGAAATAGATAGACTTAAAAACACTTTAACTGCTAATGTAAAACATTTAGAAGAACAGATTAAAAAAAGTTGGTTCTTTAAAAGATGGATTTATAAACCATTGCTTATAAACTACAAATCACTTTTAAAACATTTTGAAGAATAACTATGGACTTAAAAACAATTAAAGCCCCACGTGGCACAGAACTTAGTTGTAAAGGCTGGATACAAGAAGCCGCACTTAGAATGTTAATGAATAACTTAGACGCTGAAGTGGCAGAAAAACCAGAAGAATTAATTGTTTATGGTGGTTACGGAAAAGCTGCTCGTAATAAAGAAAGCTTTGAAGCAATTATTAAAACCTTAAAACAATTAAATAATGATGAAACGTTGCTAATTCAATCTGGTAAACCTGTAGGCGTATTTAAAACCCATACCGATGCTCCAAAAGTTATTATCGCCAACTCTATGTTAGTGCCCGACTGGGCAACTTGGGATGAGTTTAGGCGCCTTGATGCTTTAGGACTTACTATGTATGGACAAATGACAGCTGGCAGCTGGATTTATATTGGTACTCAAGGTATTTTACAAGGTACTTATGAAACTTTTGCAGAGTGTGCAAGGCAGCACTTTGATGGAACTTTATCAGGTAAATTTTTACTTACCGCCGGATTAGGTGGTATGGGTGGCGCTCAACCTCTTGCCGCAACTATGAATGGCGCTGCTTTTTTAGGTATCGATGTTGATAAAACTCGAATTCAAAAAAGACTTGATACTAAGTATATTGATTTAATGACTGATAATTTAGACGAAGCTTTAGATATTGTACTTAAAGCTAAAGCTAATAAGCAAGCTATTTCCGTTGGTTTAATTGGTAATGCAGGAGAAGTTTTACCCGAAATTTTAAGGCGCGGAATAATTCCCGATGTACTTACAGACCAAACAAGCGCTCACGATACACTTAACGGTTATGTGCCTATGGGGTACACCTTAGAAGAAGCTTTCAATTTAAGAAAAACTGACCCAGAAACTTACATTAAAAAAGCTAAAGAAACAATTGTTGTGCACCTTAAAGCAATGTTAGAAATGCAAAAATTAGGTGCAATTACTTTTGATTATGGCAATAATATACGCGGTGAAGCTAAAGAAAACGGAGTTGAAAATGCTTTCGATATACCCGGTTTTGTGCCCGAGTATATCCGTCCGCTATTCTGCGATGGTAAAGGTCCTTTCCGTTGGGCTGCCCTTTCTGGAGACCCAAACGATATTTATGTTACAGACCAAGCTGTTTTAGATACTTTCCCCCAAGATAAAGCTTTAGCCCGTTGGATTACTATGGCTAAGGAAAAAGTAAGTTTTCAAGGTTTACCTGCTAGAATTTGCTGGCTTGGTTATGGCGATAGAGCTAAAATGGGATTAATTTTTAATAAACTTGTTGCAGAAGGTAAAGTTAAAGCTCCTATTGTTATTGGAAGAGACCATTTAGATTGCGGCTCTGTTGCTTCTCCTTATAGAGAAACAGAAGGAATGATTGATGGCAGCGATGCTATTGCAGATTGGCCCATCCTTAATGCATTACTTAATGCCATTGGAGGTGCTAGTTGGGTTAGCGTTCACCATGGGGGCGGCGTTGGTATTGGTAAATCTATACACGCAGGCATGGTTGTTGTTGCAGATGGCTCGAAAGAAGCTGAAGCAAGATTGCAACGCGTTTTGACCTATGACCCTGGCATGGGTATTATTAGACATGCTGATGCCGGTTATGAACGTGCTATTAATAATGCTAAAAAATTCAATATTAATATCCCTATGCTTAATTTATAACTATTAACGAGGTTAACATGAAAGTTTTAATTGCAGACAAATTCCCAGAGTTTTATATCAATAAGCTTAAGGAAAATGATATCGAAGTAATTTATGAACCTAAGTTAGGTGAAAATGATATCCCAAAATATTCTAATCAAGTAGATACTATTGTAGTTCGCTCTACTAAAGTTAATGCAGATGCTATTATGAACTCTAACACACTTAATTTAGTTGTTCGTGCTGGCGCTGGTTTTAACAACATAGACGTAAAAGCTGCTAACAAAAAAGGCGTTTATGTGGCAAATTGTCCGGGCAAAAACTCAATTGCGGTTGCTGAACTTGCTATGGGTTTAATTATTGCTTTGGATAGAAAAATACCAGATAATGTAATTGATTTTAATAATGGAGTTTGGAACAAAGATAAATACTCTAAAGCAGAAGGTTTAGCCGGTAAAACACTTGCAATTATTGGCTATGGAAATATTGGAAAAGAATTAGCTAAACGTGCTTTATCTTTTGGTATTAAAGTTTATGCAAAAGATGTAATTCCTATTACAGATGAAAATGTAACCCCATTTGATAATTTAGAAGAAGTACTACCTAAAGCTGATATTATTTCTTTACACTTACCTGCTAATGCCTCTACAAAAGGAATGTTTAACAAAAATCTACTTGGTTTATTAAAACCGGGAGCTATTTTAATTAATACAAGTCGTGCAGAAGTGATTGATGAAGATGCATTAATTGAAGCTATTAAAGAAAAGAACCTAAAAGTTGGCTTAGACGTTTTTAATGGAGAACCAGAAGGAAAAGCCGGGGCTGTTAGCTCTAAACTTCAGGGGTTACCAAATGTATACGTAACGCACCATATTGGCGCTTCTACAGAGCAAGCACAAAATGCTGTAGCAGAAGAAACAGTTAAAATATTATTAACTTACAAAAATACTGGAACTGTTTTACATTGGGTTAATGCTGCTAAACCTGCAGAAAATCCTTATCAATTAACTGTTAAGCATTACGATAAACCAGGCGTTTTGGCTTCTGTTTTAGACGTATTAAAGCAAGGGGATATTAATATTGAAGAAATGCAAAATATAATTTTTGATGACAGATTAGTAGCTTGCTGCTCGTTGGTATTAAAAACCCCTGCTACTGAAGAAATGTTAAAGGTTATTGAGCATAACCCGAATGTGCTTTCGGTACTTCACGTAAAACTTTAATTAACAAAAAAAGCCCGAGCAATCGGGCTTTTTTATTAAACAAAATTTAATTCTACCATATCATCAACAAGTCCATTATAATATGGTAATTTCAACATCTCTTCTAAACCAAAACGTTCACTTTCTGTAATTTCAAAATATAAAGAAAAAAAGTTATCTATTATAAAAGTTTTAATATTATTAGATAATTGTAATTCATCTAACGTAGCTTCTAAAATTAATTCTATATCAGTATCTTTATCTTCAATAGCTTCTGTAAACTCTTTCAATAAATTTTCATCTTTTGCAGCTAAAACATAATTAACATATGGAAAATTTATTAGTTCTGTAACATCTTCAGCAAAGCTTACACCCTTATTAAAATATTCTTCGCTAAAATTAAGGTCACCAACTATAATAAAATCCTTTTCTCCTAAAATAGGAGCAGTACTAGAAAGTGTTACATTAACTTTTTTAGATAGTTTTTCTAAAAAAAGCACTTTTGGCAAAAGTACTTCATTAGAAGTTACATCACCAAATAAGTGAAAAGTTTCTATTTCTTTATTATTAGAGTTATAAAAAACATTAGCAGTGCTTAATAAACCATCACAAGATATACCATACCTTTCCGAAATAAAAAAATTTGGATGTGATAGCAAATCAAACGAAGGAATTAATGCAATATCTGCACTTTCATTAGCTAAGTCCTTGCTTAGTAACGAAGCTTGTTTATATTTAATATTTGCAGCAAATTTATCGGGAATAAGTTTTGCAAATATCTTGGCATAAATAAGATTAGGTAATAAAATGTTTATCATACTTTAAAATAAAAAGCCGCATAAGCGGCTTAAAAATTAATATATTAGTTAGTACTATTATTTAAGATTTTTGTCTTTAATGCGAGCAGCTTTACCAGATAATCCACGTAAGTAATAAAGTTTTGCTCTGCGTACTTTTCCTTCACGTATTACTTCAATTTTAGCAATTTTAGGAGTATTAAAAGGGAAAATTCTTTCTACACCAACACCACTTGCAATTTTTCTAACAGTAAATGTTTTAGAAGCACCAGCACCACGAATTGCTATTACATCACCTTCAAAAGGCTGTATTCTTTCTTTATCACCTTCAATTACTCTAACGTGAACTCTAATTCTATCTCCGGGTTTAAATGCCGGGTAATCTGATTTTTGTTGTTCCGCTACAATTTCTTTAATTAAGTCCATTATTTACTCCAATCTATTTTTGTTTTTCCACTTTTCAGTCAAAATAAGCGATTGCTCATTTTTCCATTCTTTTATAAGTTTTTCGTTACCAGAAAGTAAAACCTCTGGCACTTTCATTCCTCTATACTCTGCAGGGCGTGTGTAATATGGTGCTTCTATTATTTCTCCATCCATAAATGAGTCATTCAACGCACTTTCACTATCATTTAGCACACCAGGTATTAACCTTACAACAGAATCTACAATTACTAATGCTAAAAGTTCTCCACCGCTAAGAACAAAATCACCAATTGATATTTCATCTGTTGCAAAGGCTTCTCGCACTCTATCATCAATTCCTTTATAATGCCCCGCTATTACTATAATGTTATTTGCTAATGAAAATTTATTTGCTATTTTTTGATTATACCTAACACCTGCTGGTGTAGTAAAAATTATATGTTCATATTCTCTTTCAGATTTTAACTTCTCAATACATTCAAAAAAAGGTTCCGGCTTTAATAGCATTCCCGGTCCACCTGCAAAAGGTTTATCATCTATTTGTTTATGTTTATCGTGTGTATAATCTCGCAAATTATGAACATATATCTCAACTTTCTTTTTATCAACAGCTCGTTTTATAATACTTGTCTCTAAAGGACTTTTAAGCAAATCTGGAACCGCAGAAATAATATCAATCCTCATTCTCATCCTCAAAGTACAAGTTTTCTGTTATTTCCATAATTTTATCTTTCGGGTTAAAAGATTTTATAAAATCTTTAACCGCAGGAATTAAAACCTCGTTATTGTTAGTATCTTTAACAACATAAACATCATTTGCAGGTAAGCAAATAACATCTTCAATTATTCCAAAGAACACACCATTTTTAAAAACTCTGCTACCAATTAGGTCATGAATAAAATACTCATCTTCCCCAAGTTTTATTTCAAACCCGGGTTTAACAAATATCTCCTTACCAATCAAAAAACGTACTTCTTCGCTTGTATTAAAATTAACGAATTTTACGTTAATTACGTTTTTTGAAAGTAAAACATCTTCAATAAGAAATTCTTTAAATTGTCCGAAAACATCAATATAAACACTCTTCAGGTCAAAAAATCTATCCGGGTAGTCCGAATATGATTTTATAGTAATATAACCTTCATATTTAGAAAGAGCGAATGCTTCGGCAATTAGAAAGAAATCTGTATTATCTGCCAACTTAAATTAATTAATCTAAAACCTTTAAAATTGATCTTTTACCTTCTTTGGCAGCTACGGCAGTTAATAAAACACGCATTGCTTGTGCGGTTTTACCTTGTTTACCAATAACTTTACCAACATCATCTGGACCAACTTTAAGGGTTAACTCAATAGTTTTTTCATCCGGATATTCATCTACAACTGATACGTTTTCCGGTGAGTCTACCAAATGTTTCGCAATAAATTCTACAAATTCTTTCATAAGAATACCTTAATTAAATTAGCATGGTGCACAGTTATTTGTACAAAAATTAATTTTGTACTTCTTCGGAAGCAGCACCTTTTACTTCCTCATTATTTTCAACTTTTGCTTCTTTTTTAACAGGTTCTTTTACTTTTAATGGATTAGCTGATTTCCACTCTTCCACTTTCTTAGCTATTTCTTCTTCAGATAAGCCTTGTTTTTTTAGTTCAAATTGGTATAATATTCCTAATTTAGATAAAAGTGTTCTAACGGTATCTGTTGGTTGAGCACCTTTTTCTAACCACTCAATAGCTTTTTTTGCATTTATTTCAACAGTTAGTGGTTCGGTTCTTGGGTTATAGTTTCCCAATGCTTCTATAAATTTACCATCTCTTGGGCTTCTCGAATCTGCTGCAACCACTTTATATAATGGTTGTCTCTTTTTACCCATTCTTCTTAATCTTAGCTTTACTGCCAAATTACTATTACCTCCAAGTAATTATTAAATTATCTTTTCTTTTTTTTCTTCTTTTTGTTTTTACTTTTATTTTTATTTATTGTTCCACCACTAAGCAGTTGCGCACCGCCTTTAGACTGGAACATTCTCATCATATTTTTCATCTCATCAAACTGTTTAACCAGCCTGTTTACATCTTGTATTGTATTTCCACTTCCTAAGGCTATTCTTTTTCTTCGGCTGCCGTTTAGTATTTTAGGATTTTTTCTCTCCTCTTTAGTCATAGATTGAATTATTGCTTCAACCTTTACTAACTCTTTATCATCTATTTCTGTATCTTTTATTGCACTTCCAAGTCCTGGTATCATAGATAATAAAGACTTTATAGACCCCATCTTTTTTATCATTTTAATTTGCTTTAAAAAATCGTTAAAGTCAAATTTGTTCTCTAACATTTTTTTCTGCAAATCTTCGGCTTCGTTTTGGTCAAACTGAGCTTGGGCTTTTTCCACTAAAGAAATTATATCACCACGCCCCAATATTCTAGAAGCCATTCTGTCTGGATGAAATATCTCGATCGTATCTAATTTTTCACCCAAACTGATAAATTTAATAGGTCTATCTACCACTGCTTTTATAGATAACGCACAACCGCCTCTTGTATCTCCATCTAATTTGGTTAATACTATGCCATCATAATCTACTCTATCGTGAAATGCTTTGGCAGAGTTAACCGCATCTTGACCAGTCATGCTATCTACTACAAATAATGTTTCAGTAGGGTTTACTTTTTTCTTTATATTACCTACTTCTTCCATTAATGTTTCGTCTACATGTAAGCGCCCTGCTGTATCTATTATTACGGTATCTAATCCGTTTTCTTTAGCATATTTTATGCTATCTTCTGCTATTTTAACGGCATCTTTTAAACCATCAATTGAAAAAACTGGTACATTTAATTTTTCACCAAGTAATTTCAATTGGTCAATAGCTGCTGGTCGGTATATATCTGCAGCGGTCAAAAGTACTTTGCGATTTTTATCTTTTAAGTATTTTGCTAATTTACCCGCAAATGTAGTTTTACCACTACCTTGTAATCCAACAAGCAAAATTACTGTTAATCCACTCGGATTTACCGTAAGCTCGCTATTGCGTCCACCCATTAATTCAGTTAATTCATCATATATTATTTTTGTTATTAACTGACCGGGTGTTACCGAAGTAATTACTTCTTTACCTAGCGCTTTTTCTTTAACGTCATCTATAAACTTTTTGGCAACCTTATAGTTTACATCAGCATCTAAAAGAACAACGCGAATCTCTCTAAGAGTATCCGCTATATTACTTTCCGAAAGTCTTCCCTGTCCGGTTACTTTCTTTAGTACTTTTTCTATTTTCTGTGTTAAGTCTTCAAACATATTGCAAGCTTGCAAATATAACAAATTTTAATCAAAATATCAACAATTAATTAGCTTTCTTTTAATGCATTTGCGCCGGTTACTATTTCAGATATCTCTTTGGTAATTGCAGCCTGACGTGCTTTATTGTAAGTAATACGTAATGTTCTTATTATTTCTTTTGCATTCTCGGTTGCCATATCCATTGCTGTCATTCTTGCTCCTAATTCCGCAGCATAAGATTCTAATAATATCTTATACATCTTGGCATTTAATGCACGTGGAATTAGTGAATCAATTATGTCGGATTTACTTGGTTCGTAAATATACTCTGTAGTAACTCTACTTTCTGTATTACCAGAACGTTTTAATGGTAAAAACTCTTCTAACTTTAATTTTTGTTGCATAACAGATTTAAATTCGTTATATGCAACATATACTTTATCAATTTTACCTTCAATATATTTACTTTTTAGCTCGTTAATAAATTTTACTGCAGATTGAAAATTTAGCTTAGTGAATAAATCCGAAAAATCTTTATTTACATTATAACCATTTTTAACAAAATACTCTGTACCTTTTTTACCAATACAGTATAATGTTAAATTACCGCTTTTATTAATTTCATTTAATTCAGTTTTTATCAAGTCTTCGGCAATTCTAATAACATTCATATTAAAGCTACCGCACATTCCTCTATCTGATGTTACAACTACTAATGCCACATTTTTAACTTCACGAACTTCGAAAAAAGGATGACTGTAATTACTTTCTGCAGATATTAAGTTATCAATTACTTCATCAATTTTTCTAGCGTAAGGGCGTGCATTAATTACATTTTCCTGAGCTCTGCGTAGCCTTGCAGCAGCTACCATTTTCATCGCTTTGGTTATTTGTTGTGTATTTGTAACACCAATAATTCTACGTTTTATGTCGCGTAATGTAGCCATAAGGTTCTATTTCTATTCACTTGTTTTAAACTTGGTTAAAAACTCTGTAACAGATTTCTTAATATTTTCGATTAATCCGTCTGATAATGCTTTCTCTCTTCTAATTTCTTCAAGTATCTCTGGGTATTTAGTTTCTACATATTCTAAATATTCTGCTTCAAAACGTTTAACGTCTTTAACTGGTATAGTTTCTAAAAAGTCGTTTGTACTTACAAAAACGCTTAACACTTGTTTTTCTACAGGAACAGGAGTGTACTGCCCTTGTTTTAATATTTCCATTAAACGGGCACCCTTTGCTAAAGTTCTTTGAGTAGCTTTATCCAAATCGCTACCAAACTTTGCAAAAGCTTCTAACTCTCTATATTGTGCTAAATCTATTTTAAGTGACCCAGCAACTTTTTTCATAGCTTTAATTTGTGCATTTCCACCAACACGGCTAACGCTTATACCTACGTTAATAGCAGGGCGAACACCACTATTAAATAAGTTTGGCTCTAAGTATATCTGACCATCTGTAATAGAAATTACGTTTGTAGGAATATAAGCAGAAACGTCACCTTGTTGAGTTTCAATAATAGGTAAAGCTGTTAAACTACCACCACCTAATTCATCGCTTAATTTACTTGCACGCTCTAATAAACGGCTATGTAAATAAAATACGTCACCAGGGTATGCTTCGCGTCCCGGTGGTCTACGTAATAATAAAGATAATTCTCTATAAGCAACTGCTTGCTTGCTTAAATCATCATACACAACTAAAGCATGTTGACCGTTATCTCTAAAATACTCGCCAATTGTTGCGCCTGCGTAAGGAGCAATATACTGTAGCGGCGCTGGAGAGCTAGCCGGAGCCGATACTATGGTTGTATATTCCATAGCTCCATGCTCTTCTAATTTTGCCATTACTTGGGCTATTGTACTATTCTTCTGTCCAACAGCTACATAAATACAGTAAACAGGATTAATACCATATTTTTTTGCTTCTGGCGTGTGAGTATATTTTTGGTTAATAATAGCATCTACTGCTATAGCAGTTTTACCTGTCTGTCTATCGCCAATAATTAATTCTCTTTGTCCACGTCCAATAGGTATCATTGCATCTATTGCGGTAATACCTGTTTGTAGTGGCTCTTTTACAGGTTGTCGTGCCATTACACCTAATGCCTTTCTTTCAATTGGCATATATTTTTCAAATTCAATTGGTCCTTTTCCATCTAACGGCTCTCCTAAGGGATTTACAACTCTTCCAACAATTCCCTTACCTACTGGAAAGGATGCAACGCGTCCAGTTCGTTTTACTTGGTCGCCTTCTTTTATTAAAGTGCTTTCACCAAATAAAACGCAACCAACACTATCTTCTTCCAAATTTAATACCATTCCGGTTACACCATTTGGAAATTCTACTAGTTCGGTTGCCATTACCTTGCTTAAGCCGTAAACTCGGGCAATTCCGTCTCCAACCTGTAATACGGTACCCACTTCATATATATCTATTTCGTTTTCGAAGCCTGATAATTGTTTACGTAATATCTCGGTTACTTCGTCAGGTCTTACTTCTGCCATTTTTTATTCCCGATTGTATTTTAGTTAATTCCGATATTTCCTTTTATAAAATGATCTTTTAGTAGCTCTAAGCTATGTTTTACACTTGCATCATATACCGTATCTTCGTGCTTTGCTATAAAACCACCTATAATAGATTCATCTTTTTTAACATCTAAAAACACTTTCTTTTTGGTAATATCTTCCAATCTTTTGTTTAATTTTAATTTTAACTCTTCAGATATTTCAAACGCAACTTTTAAATCTATTTTTGCTATCCCTTGCTTATTATCTCGCAAACTACAATACCGTTTTAAAATTGGTATTAATAATGTTTCACGATTTTTTTTAAGTACAAATTTTAAAAATTCTAAAGTTTTAGGGTTAACCTTTTCTTTAAATACTGCTTCTAAAATCTGTAACTTCTTTTCTAATTTAAGCACGGGACTTTGCAATGCTACTTTTAACTCTCTTACCTGAAGTAAAGTTACTAAAACAAAATCTACATCTTTTGAAATTTCATCAAATAGATTTGACTCTGTAGCTACAGCTAAAAGCGCATTTGCATATCTAGAAGAAACGTTAAAATCACTCATAATTAATTATTCGATAATTCGTCGATATATCTGTTTACTAATTGGGTATTTTTTTCTTTGTCTAAGTTTGCTTTAAGAATTTTTTCAGCCGCATCTACAGCAATTTCTGCAACTTTAGCTTTTAGTAAATTAAATGCTTCTTGTTGCTTTCGTTCAATTTCTTGTTTAGCTTCATCAATTAATCTTTTAGCTTCTGCTTTGCTTTTCTCTTCAGTTTCTGTTTTTAACTTTTCTGCATAAGCACGCGCTTCAGATATTATTGTTTTTGCTTCTTCTTCAAACTTAGCCAAATTTGCTTTATTATTTGCTATTATCTCTTCGGCTTCTTTTCTTGCCGTTTCAGCCTTTTGTAAAGCCTCTGCAATCGAGTTTTCTCTTGCAGAAAGACTTTCTAATATAGGTTTCCAAGCAACTTTTTTTAATACTAACAGTAACAAAATAAATGTTACAGTTGTCCATATAATTAAGCCTGGATTAACATCTAATGGGCTTCCGGGCGCTTCGCCTCCGCTTAGCAATAATGCAAGATATACTTTTCCTGCCATGTGTTTGCCTTAAATGTTAAATTATTATTTTAATGCTAAAAGGATGCAAATAACCAATGCAAACAAGGATATACCTTCTATAAGAGCTGCAGCAATAATCATAGAAGTTCTTATGTCTCCAGCTGCTTCTGGTTGTCTTCCACTAGCTTCCATTGCACTGCTTGCTAATTTACCAATACCAAAAGCACCACCAATAACTGTTAATGCTGCTCCAAATCCTGCTGCTAAATATGCAAAATCCATTTATTTCCTCCGTTTATAATTAATTATTTTTTAATGTTCTTGATGTACTGCCATTCCGATAAATAGCGATGATAACATTGTAAATATATACGCTTGTAACACTGCTACAAGTATTTCTAAAAAGAATATAAACAACGCAAACGCTACAGATACCGGTGCGACTATATATGTATGTAAAATAAATATTAATCCTAATAATGCATATATTACTATATGACCCGCCGTCATATTAGCAAAAAGACGTATTGCCAATGCAAACGGCTTTGTAAATAATCCTAATAATTCCACTACCACCATTATGGGCAATAACCAAAATGGTATTCCATGAGGTATTAACCCCTTAAAATATCCAAAAAATCCGTTTTTTATAATACCACCAATTTGTGTAACAAAAAACGTAAATAATGCTAATGTTGCTGTAACAGATATATTGCTTGTTGCAGTTGCTCCATACGGTATTAAACCCAAAAAGTTACAAACAAAAATAAAAAAGAATACTGTTAACAAATATGGCAAAAACTTTTCGTATCCTTTACCAATATTTGGTTTTACTATTTCATCTCTTACAAATAAAATTAATGTCTCTACCGCATTATTTAATCCTTTTGGCACATAAGATTTTTTATATGACATTGCTACTTTTCTTAATACAATTATCATTATTATTGCAGCAATCCACATAAAAACTAAATGCCGAGTAATTGATAAATCAATTCCAAATAAATGTATATGAGGTAAAGGAATCATAGAAAATGGTGAAAAATCTAACTGTTTACCATCTAATATGTGATGAAGTATCCATCCCGTATCTTGTGCTTTACTTGTTGTATCTTTTACAACATGCTGTAGTGTATCGGTTACTGCCTTAGTTTCAGTTATCAACATTTATTTTCTTAATTTTTAGTTTCAAATTATAATAAACTATTTCAAATATTAGTAAAATAAAATATATTATAAAGAATGTAAAGATAAAAATATATTTATCAATATTCAAGAGTTTTATTACTAAGAAAATACAAATTAATAAAAATAATATACGTAAACCCATTCCTCCTAAAACATTTATTAAAAACAACTTATTAGTCCCTTTTATAGACCTATCGAATAACTTAACTGCTACCACAGTGTTTAATAAGTTTAATACATATGAAATTGCAAAAACATAAAATGTGCCCTTGCTAATTAAACCTAAAAGCCAAAGCAAAACAAACACTAC
Organism: uncultured Melioribacteraceae bacterium; assembly: GCA_964652025.1. Classification (GTDB taxonomy): domain Bacteria; phylum Bacteroidota; class Ignavibacteria; order Ignavibacteriales; family Melioribacteraceae; genus JAEXOD01. The sequence goes on along the minus strand of CAZYZX010000005.1, from coordinate 152,850 downwards.
TAATAGCGTTATCAAAAAAGATTTTAAAAATTTATTAGTTTTTATCATTTTTATTCTTTTTATTTAATTCCAATACTGTTTTTATAAAATTATATATTCCCGCAAATCCACCAAATAATCCAAGTACAATACTTAATATAGGGAAAAGATTAAATTTCTTATCCAAGTAATAACCTAAAAAAAACATTAACACAATAGTAGCAGATAGTTGAGTACCTAATCCTAAATATGGTCCAACTTTCTTAAAACCTGCATCAATCTCTTTAATCTTTTTTTGCATTAATTAATTACCATTAACCATTTTGCTACTACCATTAAAAACAGCCCCTTCTTGAATTATTAACACCTTTGAAACTAAATCACCCTCTAAACTAGCGGTTTTTTGTATTAATATAGTTTCTTGACTGGTCAAATTACCTTTTACTTTACCACAAATAGTTATATTCTTAGCAGTAATATTACCATTAATTTCACTATGCTCGCCCGTTGTAATATTCCCCTCACTTTTTACATCACCATTAATCTTTCCATCAATTCGTAAATTACCTTTAGTAAAAAAATTTCCATCAATAACTGTAACCTCGCTTAAAATAGATACGTCATGTTCTAATGGATGCTCTTTCTTAAATGACATCATCTTCTCCTATTTATTTACTACTACTTTTTGGGGATCTATTGGTTTTCCTTCATACCAAATTTCTAAATGCAAATGTGAACCGGTTGTATTATAACCACTATTACCGCTTAAAGCTATTGTTTCACCTATTTCTACTTTATCGCGTTGCTTTTTAATTAATACAGATAAATGTTTATATATGCTTATGTAATTATTTCCATGTTGAATTATAATAACATTCCCATCGTCGCTTGTAAATCCAGAAAAAATAATCAATCCACCACTAACTGCAAAAACAGGTGTTCCACTTTTAACTCCATAATCTATACCCATATGCCCTGCATTTGGATTAAATTCATTTATTACTACTCCATTTGTTGGTGCTATAAATATCGGATATTCGCTCTGATTGTATCCAAACCAATTAATTAATTCCCATAATGTACTTAATACATTCCCCTCTTTTATCTTTTTTGTCTTTATCTCTTTTTTTAAGCTATCTATTATTTTATCCTTTTCCAATTTTTTATCATTTACTAATATGGTATCCACACCACCAAGTATTAAATTATATTTTAGTTTAGTTTCAGAATCAACTATGTGCTCTAATTCATTTCTCAAAAATCTTACTTTTTTTTCTAATAAATCAATTTTGCTTGCTTGCTCGTATAAAGCTTCATTATCTATTGCAAAAACATACTCTTTAAGTGGGGTAACAGCCAATATTATTAATAGCAAAAACCAATTTATAAATACAAATAACGTTACCCACAAATAGGCGGATAGAAGTGAAAATTTATATCTTTTAACCTGTAACATCGGCAAATGAGGTGTTACATAAATTGCTGCTGCTTTAATCTCTTTCCAAGTAATTTTTTTTAATTTAAATAGCATCTATTAATTCTTCGGCTTGTTTTATAATTATGCTTGGTAATAATTTATACCCACAATCAAATGTTTTTATTGGACACTCTTTATGTCCATGTATTCCGCACGGTTTACACGTTAAATTATCATAACTTAAATATTTGCTTTTACTATTATAAGGATAAAATCCAAACTCTGCAACTGTAGAACAATACACAGTTAAAACTTTTACATCATTAATCATTCCAAAATGCGTTGGGGCACTATCATTGCAAATTAACAAACTGCTTTTACCAATTAGTTCAATTACTTCTGGTATACTAAACACACCTGCACTATTTATAATATTTTCGTTTTCTTTACTAATAAATTTGCTACATAGTTCTTGTTCGCTTTTGCTACCTAATATAATAACTTTATAACCTTTTTTTGCAAAATGTTTAGCAATTTCTATATAATATTCTAATGGATACATTTTAGTTTGCCAAACACTACCTGGTGCAATACATATAAAATTTTTTATTTGATGTTCTAATAAAAAATTATTCACCTTTTCTTTAACTTCTTTACTAACACTTTGCTTTGGTATTATTCGCCAATTTTCCTCGTTCGGGTTAAAATCTATTAGTCTTAAATTTCTTAAAACTTCATGTTCATTTTTGTTATATTTAACTATTTTTTTATAAACATAATTAAACGAAGCATTATCAAACCCAATACTATTTTTTACGTTTGTTAACATTACTAAAATCGATGTTCTAAACGACCTATGTGGGGAAATAATTAATGTATAGTTTTCTTTTTTTAACAATTTACTTAATTTTATTATTCCCCATATACCTTTATCTTTGTTTCGTTTATCATAAACAATAACTTTATTAACATATGGCGAGTTATTAAAAATTTCTTGTGTATTAGGAATTGCTAAAACATGAATTATAGGATTATTATACTTTATGCAAATTTGCTCAATTAATGGAAGGGTTAAAACAGCATCTCCAATAAATGCAGTCTGAATAACCAAAATTTTATTATTTAATATTTCCATATGTTGTGCATCCAAAACCACTGCTCTGGGTATAGATTAATAAACTTTTCTAAAATACTCATATAACGTTGGTTAATCTCTTTAATTGCCTCATTTGTATCTGTAATGTTTTCTGGCAATTCTATTTCTTCCAAAACACAGTCATATTTATAGTCAGGTCTTCGATAGGTGATTGCAACTATAATTTTAGCTTTTAATTTTAATGAAATAGCAGCTGTACCAGGATATGTAGAAGTGCTTTGCCCAAAAAAGTCAACTCTCACTCCGCCTTCCTTTGGTCCCCTTTGGTCTCCAACAACCCCTACAATTCCTTTATTTAATATAACTTTATATATTTCTTTAACATTTGTTCCTAAAGTAATTACTTTATTCCCAAATTTAGAACGCATGCTATCCATCCAATCGGAAACATATTTATTCCTTTGCGGCTTTGCTAAAACATAAAAAGGTATTTTAATTTGTGCTGCCGCACTTGCCGCAGAAATTTCCCAATTACCAAAATGTGCAGTTAATAAAAACACTCCTTTGTTTGCATTAATCGCTTCTGTTAAAACTTCTACATTATGTATATTAACCATTTCTTTTAATTCTTCTTCCGTTAAATTTGGAATATTCATTGCTTCAAGAAATGTTAATGCGGCACTATAATAATTATTAAATGCTATTTGCTTTATTTTTTTGCTATCATAAAATGGAAAGGCTTTAATAAGATTTTTAATTACTACCTTGCGCCTAATTCTTAGTACATAATAAAATAATATTGCTAAAAACTTTGCTAAATATCTTATCCTTTTGGTTCCAATTTTTTTTATAAACCAAACAAAAAATAAAAAAACATAATATTCTAATTTATTTTTATCTAAAGACATATCAATTTGTGGTTAATCTTCTGCGCCAGTTATCGTCTCTAATTTCACCTCGCTTAGTAGATGATAGCAATTCGTAATCATTATATCCTGTTAAATCACCAAATATAAATAATACTCCTCCTTCTATAGTATTATAATACCATACTTCATAGGGTTTCATATTTGTTTCGTTAGGATACATATCTATCTGGTCTGGCTCGCCATATAATAAATATACACGTCCTCTATCTGTTTTATATCCCTTTTTATTAAATGTACCAAATTTTATATTGCAATAATCTACTCTCTCAAAATATTTATCCTTAAACTCAAATTTTGCTGTTTCAGGTTCTAAATCTCTTACTTTCCAAAACCTATACAAAAAATCTCGCTTTGAACTAACAGAATCTAACTTCTTATATTGCTCTATTTCCCTACTTGTTGCTATATACCTAGATTTATCGAAAATATCATCACATTCCTCTTCTGTATATACTGCAAACTCACTACTTAAATATCCTTCTTGCGTTGCTACATTTTGTGTCGTATCCTTATAATTTGGATTGTAATAAAAATATCTTTTATTAGAATAAACCACTTTATTGTTAGCACTATCAATTAATGCCAATACCAAATTATATGTATCCGTAGGATATTTTATCATATTAAACAATCCCACATCAATAATTGAACTTTTACTTTTGCTTACCAATTTTATTTTTTTATTTAATTCTTTACCTTTGCTATTATACAAATATCTAATTAATGTTAAATTACCAACACTATCTTTAGAATTTAAATTATAAAGCTCTGCATAATAATACATTACTGGCGAACTTACCGTGTATATAATCGCTGGATTAGGGAAAACTTCTATAGTATTTTTATAGAAAACAGAATTTGGATTAACATTTTCTGTTTTAATATTTCTTGCAAGCTCTATATCACTAACTCTAATTTCACTAGTAATAAATGGCTTTACTTTTATAACTTCGGTTATTGTTCTACTTTTGTTTGTATCTATATCATCTTTCCCTTTAATTATTGCAGTATAAACCCCTGGTTTAAAGGCAAAAGCCATTTTTGTTACAAGTAATTTACTTTCTTCTAATTCATCATAATTGCTAGATAGCTTAAATTCTTTGTTAACTACATAATTATTAACAGAATCTTTTATTTGAACTAAAATTTTACCAGTTGTTATTTTTTTTCCATCTACATTTTGAATTGTTAAATTGTTTTGGTCAAAAGAAAAATAAAACTCGATATAATTAGATGTAGAATCATAAGCAAATTGTGCGTAGTCAAATTCAAAATTTAACTTTTGTGCAAAAATTGTAAATGAACTGAATAAATATGTAAGTATTAATAATTTTTTCATAACATAAACTTTAAATGAATTTTATATTTTAATAATCTTTAGCTTGTTTAATTCTATTCATATAATTATCATCTCTTATTTCACCTCGCTTAGTGGAGTGAATTAATTGAAACTGAGAGTAACCGCTTAAATCTGCAAATATAAATTCTACTCCACCTTCAATTGAGTTATAATACCAAACTTGATACGGTTTAGTATCTATTTGGTTATGTCTAAAATCAATTTCATCTGGTTCACCATAAATTAAATAAACCCTACCTCTATCGGTTAATGCCCCATGCTTTTGGAACTCTGTAAACTTTACCCTTGCGTATTCCACACGTTTCATGTAATCGTTTTTATATTCATTAAATGGAGTTTCAGGGGTAGGATCTCTTTTTTTCCAAAAATTGAACATAAATTCACGTTTGGCTGCCACATTTTCTAGTTTATCATATTGGGACTTTTCCTGTTCACTTGCAATATATTTACAATAACCAAACATAAGATCTAACTCGTCAACTTCCATCCCCCCAAATTCACTACTTGCAACATCAATCCCATCAATTTTATATTTTGATGTATCTACAACGTTTTTGTTTACTAAATAAAACTTTTTACTACTAGTTAATCCAATAGATTTACTTGTATCAATTAAATTTAAAACTAAATTATATATACCAGATGGATATTTCATCAAGTTTACATGACCAACTTCTACAATCGATTGATTTTTAGAGTTTATGCCTTTAACTTTTTTATTAACAATTCTTCCATAGCTATCTATAATTAATCTTTCGAGCACAAGCGAAGCATTATCTGCTACATTATAAAGCTCGTTATAATAAAATAAAACGGGGGTATTTTCTCCATAAATAGCAATTGGATTTGGTGTAATTTCGTAACTGTTTTTATAAAAATAAGAATCTTTATTTGCCCCTTCTTGTTTTATGTTTGTTGCTAATTGTATATCGCTTAACATAAAATTGCTGCTACTAAATGGTGAAATTATTAAACTATCTATTATCTCTTTTTTATTTTTTTCGTTATATTCATCATACACAGTTAATTTTATCTTATATTTACCCTTTGCTATAAGATAATTTATTTTACCAATTAAATTTTGATTTTGAATAGTATCTATTTTTGGAAAAGAATTTTCTACTTTATAAGTATTATTAATAATTTCAGAATTATCTAACAAATTAACTACGTTAATATTAACAATTGCACCAATAAAAATAGAATCAGATTTAATTAAATGTGCAATACTATTTTGGTTAATATTATAATAAATCTCTAAAAAAACATTATTAGAATCATACTGAAATCGACCATAATCAAAATCAAAATTCAATTTAGATTGTGAAAAATTTACTTGAGAAATAAAAAATAAAATAAAGATAATCTTTTTCATAAAGTAACCTCAATTTTAAAAAAAAGCACCTATTACAAAAATATGTAATAGGTGCCTGTAAATTTAATATAAAATTAAATTATTGGAAAGCCAATTTTACAGTAAATACATGGTTAGGATCTGGGAAATCTTTAACCGTTCTAAATCCGTAATCTAAAGTAAATCCTAAATTGCCTGCCATAACATAATTTATACCTGCACCGGCAGAAATACCATAAATATATTCACTTGCATTCTGCAAAAGCAAATCATATCCGGCACGTACAAAAAACATATTTCCAAACGAATACTCTGCACCTAAATTAAATTGATCTTCCAACGCATTATTACTTCTAAATGTTGCACCTACTAATACGCTGTTTTCAACGTTTAAGTCAAATTTATAGGCTGCACTTAATAAAAAGTAAGCTGGAATTTCAAATTCTTCAGTTACAGGTTCATATGCTGCTGTTGGACTTGATGGATTTGAACCGGGAATATTGGTTTTTGTTTGTAAATCTGGTCCAGTGTAGCGCATATTTGTTCCAACGTTCATTACAGCAACACCTAAAGTAAAATTAGGGTTAAATCTGTATTGAACACCAACATCAACTGCAAAACCATTTGCAGAAGTATTCATAATACCTTCATGAATTAACTTAAAGTTTGCACCTGCAGATACGCGGTCAGTTATTATTTTTGAATATGATAAACCTAATACGTAATAATCAGGTGAAAAAGTACTTCCAGTTCCGTCAGGCTCTTGGTTAGTTGTAACATCTATATCTCCAAAATCTAAAGATTTAAAAGAGAATCCGAAACTTCCTAAAGAACCTAAATTAGCAACTGCGGCAAAATATGAAACATTGATATCACCAATAAATTTCATATAAGAAAACATCGCTTCGCTTTTACCTGCTGGGTCTAATCCTGCAGGATTGTAATATATTGCTTCTGCTCCTAATGTATTAGATACAAAAGCTCCACTTGTAGCAATGCTTCTTGCACCAACAGGTATTAATAATTGATCAGCACCAGTTGTACCTTTTCTGGAAACATCGCCTGCATAGGATACAGTAATGCTTATAAGAATAAGGATAACCGTTAACAACTTTTTCATTTTTATTCTCCCTATAAAATTTTATTATAGGGAAAGCGTTTTCCGCCTTCCCGTTAATATCTCTTCAATTGTTTTTGTGGTTGAATAATAGCAAGTTTTAATACCTTTTCGCCGAATTGCTGAGAAGATACTATTGCTAAATACATTCCGGATGCAACTCTTAAACCTTTTTCGTTCTTCAAATCCCATTGTAAGAATGGAGATGTTACTCCGCCTTGTTTATCTGTTTCTGTTAATGTTCTTACTAATGAACCAGACAACGTAAAGATTTTAATTGTTACCTGTTCCGGTAAGTTTGTAAATGTTACAAATGGATCGTCCGGTGTTTTGGTAGCATCATAAGATGTTGCTATGTTATATGCAAACAACGGATTTGGGAATACATTTACTTTATCAAATATTTCCTGCTGTTGTTCTTTTGTTAATAATCCGCCTGCATTTGTATTAAATTCAAATACATCTTTAGACGAGTATGGGTAATTTGCAATACTTATTTCTAGCTTATCACCAATATTATAAAATGATGTTGCGTCTTTTCTTTGGAATGATACAACATACATTGCATTAAACCATGGTGATTTTGCTATTGCTTTTTCTTCCGGTGTTGTTGTAACATCGGCAGCAGGTATAGTATATCCTTTTATAATATCTGCCCATACTGTTGTACCACCAAAATCGCCACCTGTTAATACTTTTTGGCTTCCAGTTGGATCGTATGGCATATTAAAGATTACTATTACTTCTCTACTATTAGATACGTTTGTACCTGGATCCCAAATACCATCTGGATTTCCTTTTTCAATTGTAGAACGTTCAATAAATCCAACTGCTAATTGTTTGTTTTCATTAAAACGTTCATCTACTAACCAGGCTTCAAATGGAACAGATACAAATCCTTCACCAAATTTACCAATTCCACCTCTACCAGCGGTATCTGCCGCAGTTACACCACCTGCATATACCCAAGTAGTTTTTCTTGCTAATGCAGAACCAACAAATCCATTCAAGTATCTATATGCTTTACCATTTCCGGTAAAACGTAATTCAACTCTTCTTAAATCATCAACTTTTATAATAGTTGATTTTGCTGCTGGCCATGATGGATGAATTACATTTTCTTCGGTAGGTAAATCTGTACCTTGATAGTATACACCTGTATAGAATGTTGATGCAAAATCTGTAAACCATACATTTGTTTTTGGTGTATAGCCTGCTTGATATTTTGCTTGTGTATTAAGTGTTATAGTATTTGGTTTTACTTTTAACACAAAACCATCATATACTTTTCCACTATAATCTGTAAAATCATAGTTATAAATTTTTTGGCTATCTGCTAAAGTTACGCCTGTAGTTTTATTTTTAAGTTTATAAAACATTTCATGTTTTGTAGCTTCAACAGATTTATCTTTAAAGAATTCTACTGCGTATGTATTACCTGTTAATTTAGTTTTATCAACTACTAAGTAAGATACTGCACCATTTGAGGCACCAGATACTTTTGTTCCATCTTCACCGTTAATAGATGGATTATACATATCTTTTCCATAATCAACAGTAATAATGCCAGTTTCAAATGATTCTAAGGCACCATTTGTTGGATCTAAATAATCACCTACACCACCATATTTGTTTGTTGCTTTATTAACAATAACACGGTGGTTTAATGTATAATTTCCAATTACAAAGTAATATGGTTTACCCTTAATTAATGGACCACCTGTAAATGGATCTTCTGTAACTCTTACTTTAATTCTTCCCTGAGTAGGATCTGCATATTTTGAAGAGTCTAATAAAAATTCTGGACGTTTTCTTACTAAATTAATTCCACCATTACTTTCTTTTACATAAATATCATGTATTATGTTATTTAATGCAAAGCTAGCAACTTCAGCTTCATTTTTAACAGAAGCAATAGATTTTGCTTTTACATTTGTTAAATACATATTTACATAAAAGCCTTGGAATTTACGGTCAATATCCAAAACATTATCTATTTCTCTATATTTTATAAATGGAGCTGTTGGAAAATCGATATCAATAAATCCATCACCTGTAGTAACTTTATACTCCAAAGTTGGTGGAGGTGGTGGAGAAGGGAAATTGTTATCAAATACTAATTGTGCAATTTGGTCATACTGTTTTGCAACAAATACACTATGTGTAGCATTGTCACCACGTCCTAATACATAAACTACATAAATATCAACTGGTTTGTCTTTTTCTAATGTAAAAGGACCTGTATTAGACATCTGTCTTTGGTCAATTGGTGATGTATTTAACCAACCTTTACGTGTATATGGGTCTCCAGAATACATAAATCTTGCTGGTATTTTGGCTGTGTCTGGTCCTAATGTAGCACCATTTCCAAATGTCCATGTACTAACATAAAGTGAGTCACCATTTTTACCGCGACCACCAATCATGTAGTTCCTTAATTCTAAGTGTGTATTTGGGTCACCATGAGTTGGGTGAGATTGCATATACTGTGTAAACGATGTTAAAGGTAAATTATATGCACCTTTGAACTCTTTAATACCTTTTATTCTACCGCCTACGTTATAAGCAGTTTTTAATGGGGTATCAACTCCTTCTGTGTAAACTCCATCACCATCTACATCTGTAAATGAGTAACCAGGTTTATAAACCACTGGACCTTGGAAAAAGTCCATTAAAAATGCGGGAGGAGCAGCTCCATAAGAAGCGTCATCACCATCATTGTATACATACCCAGCAGAAAGTGTAGTATCGCAACCAACTAAGTCATCAGAATAATCACCTAAGTCTGGGTCAACTACTGCTGAAAAATATACATTTGTTAATTTGTCGTTTACAGTCCCCTTGTTTACAAGTCTGTAGCGTACAAACATCATATTTCCAACAACACCTTTAGATGCAAATCCAAAAACTGTTTGATGTACTTCTATGCCTTTTGGACTAACAGCTGTAAATCTTCTTAGTGCTGCTGGAACACCATCATTAAATACCGTCCATGCTGTCCAGTCACCAATTAAATCTGGTCTATCTTCATTTGGATCCCAGGCACCATTACTGTTTAAGTCAACTGGATTGTAAACACCATCGCCATCGCCATCATAAAAATCTGCACCAATAGCAACTGCATCTTTCCATTCTTGCCAACTGTCTCCAAATGCTCTATCTTGTATTTTTACTACATATACTTTGTTTTTAGAATCGAATTGATTGCTTCCTACTGGACCTGGCTGATAATCTTGAATACGGGAAGCAGACATTACACCATTACCCCACATCGTATTATTATCATAGCCAGAGAGGAAGAACCCACCCGAAAATACGAATACAATATTAGCAAACGTTCCACCCTTTCCAATTCCATCGCCAGGGTCAACATCCGCTATAATACCTTTGTTGTCTAAGGGAATACGAAGATTATTGATATTAAATATCGTAAATTCCCCAACTTCGTTAGGTTTATATAATCTTTTACCTCCGCCTGTTTGTACGTCACTTTTCCATCCTAAAGTAACTAAACTTAAAACGAAGGATAATAAGACTAACTTTGTTAATAATTTCATTTTAGTCGTTTTCATTTTTCCGCCGTTAATTTCTTCTTTGAATTTCTGAATTATAAGCTTAAATTAGAAAAATTAACTTTTAACCCTAATTTTATTAATCTAGGGATACCGTAATTAGTCGGGTCTTGCTCTAATGCTTTATAATCCGATACATAATCTGGTCCACCAGTCTGTGCTTTCTTTCTTCCTTCATCTGTTAATAAATACCCAGATGTATTTGCACTTCCTGTTGAACGATATACGTTTACTACGTTATCGGCATCTAATAAGTTTTCAATCCATACGTAAGGAGCTATCCTAATATTATCTCCAATCTTAAATTCTTTTTCAACTCTTAAATCGATACGATTTGAGCCTGGTCCATATGTAGAGTTAACATATCCTTTATTATCACCCCAGTTTGAACTTGCACCTGGTGTTAAATCTTGAGACAATACTGGTGTGTATGGCCTACCGCTATTAAATGAAAAGATAGCGTTTACCGAAGTATTTTCTAATACACCCAATTCTCCTTCCGGTGCATAGAAACTTAAGTTAATAACGCCAGTATGTCTTTGGTCAAAGTCTAACGGAGCAATAACTTTTGGTGTTTCACCATTTGGGTTTCTGAATGCAGCTATTACAGATGAACTTGTTGATGAACCAGTTCCTTCTGCTAAACTGTATGTATAATCTAAGTTAACTGAAAAATAACTCAATCTGCTTAAAGTTAACGAGAAAGCTAATCCTTTAATTGTTCCAAAGTCAGAGTTGTATGGTCTATAGTATCTTGATACCTGTCCACCTTCTTGTCTTCGGAAAAATACTGTCTCGTTATTAATTAAACCTTTTGTGTTTTTATAAAATGCAGTGATATTTAATGCACCAACATTATCTCCTAAAACTTGTCTAAAACCTATTTCATATTGTGTTGTTTCTTCACTATTAACGTGTCCAGTATTTACACCAAAATTATCATCTTTAATTAAACTACTTAAACTATTAATAGAGGTAACAACATCTTGCAATGTTGGTGGTTGTATAAATTTACCATATTGCGCATGGAATACTGTAGAAGCAGTAACAGGGAATCCTAATCCAATACGTGGCGAAATAAAGAATTCTGGGTCTTTAGTAACAAAATCTGCAGGATCAAATTCATTAGGATCACCATATGCATATGGTAATTGTTCATTTCTTAATATTTGCTCTTTACTATCAAAATAGTCAAAACGAACACCTAAATTTAATACTAAGTCGCTCAACTCAAATCTATCTTGTAAGTAAGCATATACTACTACAGGATGTTTTGGTTTTGCTTTTGTTAAATATTTGCGATCGCCAAATACAGTGTATGCATCTTCATCAGATGTGCTTTTGCCAGTAATATCCCATCCAAAATAGAAAGGATTTTGTATTGCTATTCTTTCTTCCAAAGATTTTGTAGTATTATCTAATGCAACAACTACTGGTGCCAAGCTGTAAATACGTAATGTGTTGTATTGCAAACCACCACCTAATTCTACTAAGTGGTTTTCAATCTGTGATGTGAAATCTAAATCTACATTTAAAGTAGAGTTACGGGTCTTTGTGTAAGAATTAGATACACGTCCTTTACCGTAAAATAATTGAACTCTATCTAATGTTACACGGCTACCTTGAATTCTTAAGTACGGAGCATTATATGTTGTATCTCCATATGCTTCTATATTATCAAACCACACACCATCACCAGATTCGTTTTTATACAATTTATAACCTATGTTTAAATTCCAAAACGAATTTGAAGATATATTATGGCTTAATCTTGCAGAGTATGAATAATTCTCTTGTTTTGTTAATGGATTATGCTCGCTATTATTTTTTGCATAAGTATGGATATACGTACGAGCTTCTCTAGTGTTAACATTGGCACTTAGTCTTAAAGTAAATGGATCAAAATTATGAACTGTTTTACCTGTAAAGCGCCATACATTTGAACTATTATTTGGTAATGTACTTCTGTTAATTCCTACTGTTGGAATAACCAAATTAACTGCGTGAGGGTCACTATCTAAAAACCAGCCACGTTCACCAGAAAAGAAGAAAGTATGATTTTTATTACCTGGAATAATTGGACCATCGATTGTGGCTGTATATAGGTTATAACCATAATCATCTGTAAATGAAGATGTTAATACATCCCCAAAAACATTATAAGTAGGAGATCCAGATTTTGTTGTAACGTTAATAATACCAGACTGTGCTTGACCATATTTTGCTTCGTAACCACCTATTTGGAATGAAAGCTGGTCGATTGCAGCATTACTAACTTGAGCATTGTTAGCGCCAGAATATGCATCGTTCTGTGGCACACCATCTACTATATATAAAACTTCGCCACCACGACCACCACGTACGTTAATTGTTGCATTTCCATCTGCACCACCGCTACCTTCTCTAATTACAACACCTGCCTGTAATGATGCTAAATTTGATACACCTTTTACAGGTAATTTTTGAATTTGTTTTGAATCGATAACTTTTACAGTATTAGTGGATTTTTCTTCAAAAAATCTTTTGTCTGTAACCACTATTTCATCCATAGATAAACCGGCGCTTAATTTTTGATTAAGCTCGTATGTAATACCGGCTACTATACGAACGTCTTTTACTATTTTTGTTCCATAGCCCACAAAACTTATCTGTACATCATAAGTTCCAGGAACTATGTTCAATATAAAGTAATTTCCGTTCATATCTGTTGCGGCACCCTGCGATGTGTTCATCAACATTACATTTGCACCTGGCAAAGGTTCATTTGTATCCGCGTCCAATATTTTACCTGCCAATTTACCGGTACCGGATTGAGCTGATAAGCTTCCGGTTAAAATCGTTATCATGAATAAAATAAGTGAAAAAGTACTTAACTTTTTCATAGCAACTCCGGTTATTAAAGAGAAAATTATCTTGTTAAAATATTTTTTCAAATGGAATAATTTAAGATTTATTAACAAAAATAGGGTTCTCTTTTTGCAAAGAGAACCCTGAATAAATTCATGTCAATTTATTTCATTAACATCATTTTCTTTACACTTTGGAAGTTCCCAGCTTGCATTTTGTAAATATACATTCCGCTTGCTAAACCAGCTGCATTAAAGTTAACAGAATGTTGACCAGCGGTCATTGTTCCGTTTACTAATGTTGCTACTTCATTACCCAATACGTCGTAAACTTTTAAGCTTACCATTCCTGTTTCTGGAACTGAGAATTTAATTGTTGTAGTTGGGTTGAATGGATTTGGATAGTTTTGTTCTAATGTAAAGTTGTAGTTAGCACTTATTTCGTCTTTAACATCAGTAATTGTTAAAGGAACTTTTGCAACGTAAATGTTTGTCACTGCTGCTGGGTTAACTACTGGACCTGTTTGACCAGCTTCGTAGAAATACATGCTATAAGCATAGTAATTTCCATTTTCTCCACCTAAATAAGGAGCTAAGTGAGAACCGTTTTCATTTAAGTTTTCGGTCTGTGTTAAGTTCATTGGGGCAGACCAGTTACCATTTAATGTACGGGATTGCATAAAGATATCGCAATAGTTGCTGCCTTTTGTTTGTGTTGTAACGTATTGAACAGCAAATACTTCACGGTTCTTATCTGTAGCTAAATAAACAGAATACCCCATTTGTCCAAGACCAGGACCATCTTGCTGTGTGAATGTGGAATCTAATAACATATCGCCTTCGGCAATGATTTTTGCATCCCAACCATTAGCTGTTTCAAAAAATTCAACTAATGCATTATATCCAAATTCTCCACCAGCACCGGTTGTATCGGTTAAACCAGTTACTAAGTGTACATAACCATTTTTATCTACGTTAATATCGCCTTGTACGCTTATTGTATTTCCATCACCTTTAATGTAATCCCATAATCTTTGGAATCTTGCTGTAGTAGGAATTGCTGACCAGTCAACTGTTTTAAAGTCTGACCAGGTTGCACCATTATCGGTTGATTTAGAATAACCAATTCCCCAACCACCTGTTCCAACCCATGCACCTGGCAATACTGCTGGGTCAAAAGATCCTATTGCTCCATAGTATTGAACACCATTGAAAGAAACACCGCCTAAAGTAATGTTTCCATTACTGCCAAATACAGCGTCATTCCACTGTGGAGGGTCTATAACTTCAATTGAACTCCAATCGCTTGTTCTAAATAATCTCATGCTTGCATTATCTTGATTATCGCTTTCCCAGAAGAACCATGGGGTACCATCGCCTGTCCAGCAAGGAACCTGAGAACTATAGGCTGGTGGTCCTTGATCTTCTGCTGCAAAATCACTAGCACTTAAGTTTGTAGAAATACCATAGCCTAAATATCCAAAAGCGCTTGGCGTTAATTGTGGCCAGCTAAATAATGCTTGAACATCTGCAACTGCTGTACTGCGATTTGGATTATATAATGCCATTGATGGATAGCGTGCATTGTTTGGTACGTTACCATTTTGTACAGATGTTGTACTTCTTACCCATGTGGTGCCTTCATCTGTTGATGTGTTCCACCATAATTCACCAGAGCCTAATGCATAAGTGGTTCTTCCTCTATGTAATACTGCTACTACATTTGCCCAAGGATCATATGCCAATGGGTTTAAAGAACCAATTGCTGGGCCGTAAGTGTTTGCCATATCATCAACAAATACATAATTTGCTGCTGTTTGTGGCACGTAATTTTGTGAATTAGAATTTGTCGATTCAATCGATTGCCCATTGTCAAATACTACAGATGCTTTTTTATCTACCTGTGCATTTAACATTAAAGGCAACATTACGATTGCTACTACTAAAGTAAAACATTTTTTGAACATGTTTACTCCCTTTTTGTTAGATGTTGTTAGTTAATTAATTTAATTAAAACTTTTTCCTTATTAAAACGTCTTAATATTAAGAAATTGTTATTAATTTTAATAATTACCTGTCAAAATAATATTTTTATTTTTTTAAGTCAAGTAACAAATTTTATTACTCAATATTTTTTTGGCTATTTTACCAATTTAATATGCTAAAATAATAATTTTATTAGTTTTTTGTCAATATTTTTTTTTTAAAACATTAAATTTCCCCCTTATTTATTACAATAAACTATCCCCCCTTTTTCAATTTTTAATTCCTATTTTTAAGAAAATAATATATATTTTATTAATTAGCGACTACAAATATACAACAATTTTACATAAAAATGCATAAAAAAATTATTTTTTTGCATAAATATTTATTATTTTGGTAAAAAATTATAACATAAAATAAAAAAAGCCAATTCATTATATAACGAATTGGCTTTGTAACTCGTTAAATTATTATTTTACAACAGGTTTTTTAATTTTTGTTCAAAGGCAGAACGAGATTGTGCACCAATAATCATATCAACAACTTGCCCATTCTTAAAAAATAATACTGTTGGAATGCTACGAACACCATATTTCACAGCTGTATTTGGATTAGTATCTACATCCAATTTACCAACTTTTACTTTTCCTTCGTATGTATTGGCTAACTCTTCTATTATTGGGGCAATCATTCTGCATGGACCGCACCATATAGCCCAAAAATCTACTACAACCGGTAAATCAGATTTTAGAGCTTCTGCATCAAAATTGTCGTCCGTAAATGTAAAAGGTTTCATTTATTCTCCCTATTTATTTCTTAAATATTTTTCCGTTTTTCTTTAATGAATCTCTTGCAATTATTCCTAACTGAATTTCGTTTGTACCTTCAAAAATTCTATTAATTCGGCTATCTCTATAAAATCTTTCAACTGGTAACTCTTTAGAGTATCCCATTCCACCATGTATTTGAACAGCCATATCTGCAATTTTGTCTAGTGACTCTGAACAATAGTATTTTACCATAGCAGATTGTGTTGAAATATCTTTTTTCAAATCATAGTCAATTGCAGTTCTATATACAATAGATTCCATATTATAAATCATAATTGCCATTTGAGCTATCATATGTTGTATAGCTTGAAAATTGGCAATATGTTGGTCAAACTGCTTTCTTTCTTTAGAATACGCAATAGACATTTCAAAAAGTTCCTTAGCCGCACCTAAACAAGCAGCGCCTAAACCTAAACGTCCTGCATCTAAAGTTTTCATTGCTATTAAAAATCCACGTCCATCCTGTCCTAAAAGATTTTCCTTTGGAATTCTAACATTATCAAAAGTGATGGCATTAGTAGTACTTCCTTTAATACCCATCTTTTTTTCTGCCGGTCCAGCATGAAAACCAGGAGTATTTGTTTCAACAATAAATGCACTAATACCTTTATCTGTACGTGCAAAAACAGAAACTATATCCGCAATTCCTCCATTGGTAATCCATAGCTTTTCACCATTAATTACCCATTCATCACCATCTAAATATGCTTTAGTTTTAAGATTAAATGCATCGCTTCCTGCCTGAGCTTCTGTTAAACAATATGCACCTATTGCTTGACCAGTTGCCAATCGGGTTAAATACTTTTTCTTTTGTTCTTCATTTCCACCAATATAAATTGCATTACTGCCTATTGATTGATGCGCCCCGATAAAGGTTGCAGTACTCATGCAGCCCCTTGCAATTTCTTCTTGCATTAAGCAGTAGCCTATTTCTCCTAATCCGCCACCACCATATTCTTCTGGAAACACAACACCTAAAGCACCTAATTCTGCTAATTTGTTAATTAAATCCCTTGGAATCTGTTCTTCACTATCAATTTTTGCTGCAATCGGTCTAATCTCGTTATTAACAAAATTGCGAACTATATCGCGCCACATATTTTGTTCTTCGGTAAATTCAAATTTTACCATTATTTTCCTCGCTATATATTATTTTATTGGTTGACTAACTTTATCCCCAATATAGTTTACTATGAACTCACCACCATCTACACATATAACGTTTCCGTTAATCCAATCCGCACGTGGGTCACTTAATAATACTACCGCATTCGCTATATCTTCAGGTGTAGTCAATCTTCCACCTGGATTTTTCATTTTTGCGCTGGTCATCATTTTTTCATTTAAAGGAATTTTTCTTAGCGCTGGAGTATCTGTTACACCTGCCATTAATGCATTAGCTGTTATACGCATATGCCCTAATTCAACTGCTAATTGTCTTATATGCGCTTCCATAGCTGCCTTTGCTGCACTTACAGCTCCATAATTTGGTATTACAGTTTGACTTCCTGCACTTGTTAATCCAAAAATTCTTCCACCACTTGCAAATAAATCGTTTTGAATAAGACCTTGTGTCCAGTAAACTAAACTATGTGCCATTACATCAAGCGTCATAACCATTTGTGCCTGTGTAATACAATCGTTAGGATTTTTTGATATGTATGGACGAAGTGAACCAAAAGCCAACGAGTGAAGTAAAACATTTATCTTTTCTTCACCCTTAAAAGTTTCTTTTAATTCTTCTAAAACATCATTGCGTCTTAACTGGTCTGCTGCATTTATATTATAAAATAATGCCTTTTGACCTGTTTTTTCTATTTTTTTTATTAATGAATGAACCTGAGGCATTGTAGCCATTCTATCTAAGTGTATTCCTACAATATTATAGCCATTTTTAGCTAAGGCTAATGCGCTTGCACCACCAAACCCACTTGAAGCACCTAATATTAAAGCCCATTTTTTTTCCATGTAGCACCTTTTGTTATTTAAATGAATATTTAAACTTTAAATTTACAAAACTTTTTTTTTAATTAAAAGATTAAGTTAATGAGAATCTTATATTATCCTCTCCAATTATATCAACAATTTTAGATAAACATTCATCACTTAAATTTATTCTTTTCGATATATAAAAATCCCTACGTTTATTATTCTCTAAAAGAGATAAATAAACAGGGATATTCCCATCAAATTCATCTAAAACTTTGGAAATATCTTTAACAATTTTTTCGTTGTGAATAGCTTCATCAATATATAAAATTACCCTTTTAGTTAATTTTAATCTAGCTTCGTTTAACGAGTAAATTTCATCAGCATGCAATTTTATACTATCCCCAGCTGCTTCAACCTTACCCAGCACTAATACGCAGTTTTCTTCTTCAAGATTTTTTGAATACACTTCGTATACTTTACTAAATGCCAAACATTCACAACTTCCAGAAAAATCATCTAACTTAAAAAATGCCATATTTTTGTTAGATTTATCAATTTTAGTTTTAACTTGTGTTACAACACCGCAAACATAAACATTAGATCCATCTTCAAAATCTTCCGATTCACCTAATCCACTTGCAGCAAAGGAATTATATTCTATAATGTAATCGTTTAACGGATGCCCCGTTAAATAGAAGCCCAATACATTCCTTTCTTTTGATAACTTTTCTTTAATATCCCAAGGTGCAACATTTGGTAATTCTGGTTCAGGAATTTCTAAAACTTCATCACCAAATAAGCTGTCCATATTATCAGATCCACCCTTAGCAGCTTTTGAGGCAAATTCTATTGCTTTTTCTACTGCAGCATATTTTTGTGCTCTGCTTCCTTTTATGTCATCAAAAGCCCCTGCAAGAACTAAAGACTCTATTACTCGTTTATTTACAATTCGTGTATCTACACTCTTACAAAAATCAAAAATGCTTGTAAAATCTTTCCCTTTCTCTTTTCTTGCTCTTATAATTTCTTCAACTGCCTTTACACCAACATTTTTAATAGCTGCCAAACCAAATATTATTTTTCCATTTTCAACATCAAAATAAACAGATGGGTTATTTACACTTGGTGTTAATACTTTAACCTTTAGTTTTCTACAATCTTCTAACAGAATTGATATTTTGTCGGTTTTTTCATATTCTACTGTTAAGTTAGCTGCTAAAAACTCTGGTAAAAAGTGCGCTTTAAGATAAGCAGTTTGATAAGCAACAATACTGTAAGCTACTGCATGGCTTTTGTTAAATCCATAATTTGCAAACTTATCTATGTCATCAAAAATTGCTTCTGCAACTTTGTTAGATATTCCATTCTTTTCTGCTTGCTCAAGAAATATCTTCTTCTGTTTCATCATAGTTTCAGCATCTTTTTTACCCATTGCTCTGCGCAATAAGTCTGCATCTGCAAGCGACATCCCCGCAACTTTATTTGCAATTTGGATTACTTGTTCTTGATATACTATAATACCATAAGTTTCTTTTAATATTGGTTCTAATAAAGGATGTAAATATTCTACAGGCTCTTTACCAAATTTACGCGCAATAAAAGAATCGATATAATCCATTGGTCCTGGTCTATATAAAGCATTCATTGCTGCCAAATCTTTTATAGATGTTGGAACCAGACGCTTTAAATATTCCCTCATCGCCGAACTTTCGAACTGGAATACAGCGGTTGTTTGACCTCGTGAAAATAAGTCATATGTTGCTTTATCGTCAAGTGGTATTTTATTAATATCTACAGTAATACCACGTGTTTTTTTAATAAAATCTATTGTTTTGTTAATAATTGTTAATGTGCTTAAACCCAAAAAATCCATTTTTAATAAACCAGCTTTTTCTAGCTCGTCTTTATCAAATTGGGTAACAAGCATGTTATCCTCTTCCCCCTTCATTAAAGGTACATAATTGCTAACTTCTCCCGGTGCAATTACAACACCTGCTGCGTGACGCGATGCATTTCGGTTTAAATTCTCTAATATTTTTCCATACTTAATTAATTTTTGTATTTTTTCATCATCACTATCTTTAACCCACTTTAACTCTGGAACTTTGTCTAATGCATCTTGTAAAGTAAACACTTTACCAAATTTTGTTGGAATTTGTTTATTAATTTGGTTTACTGTTTGTATCGGAATTCGTAACACGCGGGCAACGTCTTTTAATACTGCTTTGGATGAAAGTCGGTTAAATGATATTATTTGGCTTACAGAACTTTCCCCATACTTTTTCTTTACATATTCTATTACATCAGCGCGTCTATCATCGGCAAAATCTATATCAATATCGGGCATGGATTTTCTAGATGGATTTAGAAATCTTTCAAAAAGCAAATCATAATCTAATGGATTAACATCCGTAATTCCTAAAACATATGCTACCATACTTCCAGCAGCACTTCCTCTACCAGGTCCAACTGGTATTCCCATATTTTTTGCAGCATTTATAAAATCTTGTACAATTAAAAAGTAACCCGTAAAACCCATCTTTTTAATTGTTTCTATTTCAAATTTTAATCTCTCTGTTACTTCCGGAGTAATGTTTTTTATTCTCTTCTCCATCCCATTATATGCTAATTCTTCAAAATAACTATCATAATCTTTGGTCTTGCTATCTTCTGGAATTGGGAATATGGGGAATAAATACCCGCCTTTATCCATCTTAAAATCAATTTTCTCTTCAATTTCTAATGTATTTTCTATAGCACCTTTATAGTCCTTAAACAACTCTTTCATTTGCTCAGCAGATTTGAAATATATTTCATCTGTGCCATAGCGCAACTGATTATAATCTGTATTAGGATTTTTATCTGCAAATAAAAGTAAAATATTATGTGCTATTGCATGCTCTTTTTCTATATAATGTATATCGTTAGTGGCAACCATTTTAATATTAAGCTCTTTACTAAGCTTAGGCATCCGATCTAAAATTATTTTGTCTTTTTCTAAACCATGGTTTTGTATTTCTAAATAAAAATCATCACCAAATATTTCTTTATACTTAATAGCCATTGCTTTGGCTTCATCTATTTGGTTACTAATTAATAGTGCAGAAATTGGACCGCCAATACAGCCGCTAGTACAAATTAAACCTTCTTTGTATTTTTCCAATAATTCAAAATCTATGCGTGGTTTATAGTAAAAACCTTCTACAAAGCCTAATGTAGATAACTTTAATAAATTTTTATACCCAGTGTTATTCTTTGCTAATAAAATAATGTGGTAATAATTTCTATAATTTTTTTTACCACTTCCATCAACATTTTTACCTTTATCAAATCTATTTCCACTTGCTGTAATATAAGCTTCCATTCCTATTATTGGCTTTATTCCAGCATTTGTTGCCTCTCTGTAAAATTCAGAAACACCATACATAACACCATGATCTGTTAAAGCTAAAGCATGCATATTATGCTTTTTTGCAGCATTAATTAATGCATCAATTGAACAAGCTGCATCTTGCAAACTATAATGAGAATGATTATGTAAATGAACAAAATCTGCCATGTATACCTCCTTTAATTATTCCCCGTGTGTCCAAAACCACCCGAGCCTCTTTTACTTAAATTTATTTTTTCGGTCTGTTCCCAATCTACCTTGTATACTTTGCTTAAGACTAACTGAGCAATTCTATCACCTCTTTTAATCTTAAAATCTTTTGCTCCAAAATTAAATAATATTATTTTTATTTCACCGCGGTAATCACTATCAATTGTACCCGGTGCATTTAAAATCCCTATTCCATGTTTTGCAGCTAACCCACTTCTTCCGCGAACTTGCAACTCATATCCGCTTGGTATTTCTACACTTAAGTTAGTTGGAACCAACCCAAAGCTGCCACTTTTTATTATCATTTCTTCATCTATTGCTGCTCTTATATCCATTCCGCTTGCACCCTCTGTTTCATACTCTGGCAAGGGAATATCTTTATATGATTCTGAAATTCTTTTTACTTTTATATTTACTTTTTTCATAAACTTTATCCTTTTCTTAAAACTATTCGCTTAACTACTTCTAAATCTTTTTTGTTTATAACTTTTAATAAAAATAACATAACCAAATATAAAATTACAACAATAAATTTATTGGTTATGCTTAATAGATTATTAAAATAAAAATAATAATAAAAACATCCAACAATTATTATTAGAGCAAATATTTTACTAATTTTTCCAATTTCATAATTAATTTTATAAAACCTTTGAGTAATAAAATATAAACTTAAACTCATAGCTAAATAGCTTAAAAGCGTTGCTATAGCAGCACCCATTAAACTAAAAAATGGAATTAATACTAAATTTGCTACAACATTAATAGCGGCACCAAAAAATGTTACATAAGGTAAATATTTAGTTTTTTCTTCAATATAAATTCCAGCGTTAAAGTTTACATACATACCATGGAAAACATAAGCAAGCAAAATTATTGGCACAATTGATAATCCACTCCAAAATGGTTCTGCTATAATTGTACTATGACCAATTTTCAGCTTAGCAAAATTATCAACAAATAAAGTAACTAACACCCAAATAATAGAGGCTGCTAATATAAAAAGTGTAAGTATTTTTGCAAATATTTCTTTTGCATTTTTTTCTTTTGCATTAAGTAAAAAAAATGGTTGCCATGCATATTGAAACATACTTACAAACAACATCATAAATATACCCAGTTTATAATTAGCGGTATATATACCAACAGTTGCATCATTTGTAATAGCGGTTAAAATGGGTCTATCTATAACTTGTACAATTGTTGCAGATAAACTTGCAGGCAAATATGGCAAACCAAATTTTAACATCTTTTTTAGCTCTGCTTTATCTATCTTAAATTTAAGGTTCTTTAAAATCTCTGGTAAAACCATTAAAAATGTAATAAAAGAAGCTAGCAAATTACTTAAAAAAATTGCGTCAATCCCTTTTTTATATTTTAAAATAAAAACAAGAATAAGTGCAATATTTATTAATATAAAAGACATTTTTATAAAAACAAACGTTCCTGCTTTACGTTTAAGCCTTAAATTTGCAAAAGGTACTAACACTAATGTATCAAAAAATAGTATTAAAACCACATACCAAATAAAATAATTATATTTAACCGGTACTTGCATTAAAAACACAAATGGCGTTTTAAAAACTATAATAATTACACTTAAAAAAAACGAAGTTAAAAAAACTACCCAATAAGCAGTAGAAAAAACATCCTTCTTTTTATCCCCCTCTGCAACTGAGGAGTACTTAAGAAAAGCAGCATCCATGCCATAAATATATATTATATTAAAAAAAGCTATGTATGCATAAATATTACTATATATACCAAAATCTGCTTCGCTTAAATAGTGGGTATAAAAAGGGACTAATATAAAGCTTAAAAAACGCCCAATAATTGTACTAATACCGTAAACAGCTGTATCTTTAAATAATTCTTTTATTTTACTTAACATTCAAAGGTCATTCCTTAAAATACCTTGCTAAAGTATCAATATAAAATTTTGGGGGTCTAACGGCTTTTTTGGTTTCACTATTTATAAAAATATGCTCTGTATAACCAGTACAAATAATTTCTTGTGAATCAAATCTTCTTATTGTGTAGTCTATCCTAACTTTAGCACTATATAAAACCGAATTAACCGCTTCAATTTCTAATAAATCATCATAAACAGCTGCATTTATATATTTAACATTTGCCTCTAATAATGGTAGTTGATATCCATTATCTTCAATCGTCTTGTAAGGTAACCCTATTGATCTTAATAATTCCGTTCTCCCTACTTCAAAATACTCTAAATATTTACCATTATAAACAAATTGCATCTTATCAGTATCTGCGTATCTAACCCTAATAATTGTTTTATTGCTTATCATATTAATCTTTAAATACTCCAATTTTTCCAAATTTTTCTATTCTATTTGCCACCAATTTTTCTGGTTTAATCTTTTTCAATTTACTAATTTCTTCAAGTAATACATGTTTAAGTGTATTTGCCATCTCATTTGGATTTGTATGAGCACCACCTAATGGTTCTGGAATTATTCTATCAATTATTTCTTGTTTTAATAAATCTTTAGGAGTAAGTTTTAACACTTCTGCAGCTTGCTCTTTATAATCCCAACTACGCCAAAGTATAGATGAACATGACTCTGGACTAATAACAGAGTACCAAGTATTTTCTAACATTAAAATTCTATCCCCAACACCAATACCTAAAGCACCGCCACTAGCGCCTTCTCCTATAATTACAACAACAATAGGTACTTTAAGCTTACTCATTTCAAATAAATTGCGTGCAATAGCTTCTGCCTGCCCATTCTGTTCAGCTTCCAAACCTGGGTAAGCACCGGGTGTATCAATAAAAGTAACAACAGGCAAATTAAACTTTTCTGCAAGTTTCATTAATCTAAGTGCTTTTCTGTATCCTTCCGGATTAGCCATGCCAAAATTTCGGTAAATGTTAGACTTTGTATCTCGTCCTTTCTGATGTCCAATTAACATTACTTTTTCATTTTCTATAGTTGCAAAACCACCCACTATGGCTTTATCGTCTCGGTAAAGTCTATCTCCATGTAGTTCTACAAAATCTGATGTTAACAAATACACATAATCTAATGTATAGGGGCGCTCTGGGTGCCTTGCTAATTGTACAATTTGCCAGCGTGTTAAATTGCTGTATATCTCTTTTTTCAATTTTAACACTTTTTCTTCTAACCCTTTTATTTCATCAGAAATATCTAAACTATTTTGATATTTCTTCATCTCCTCTATTTTATTTTCTAAGTCTACTATTGGCTTTTCAAATTCTAAAACTGTTTTTGCCATTTTTACTCCTGTTTAATAAATATTTTAGATAATGTTTTACCTAATATTTCAATATCTAACCATATATTTTGATTTTTAGCATAAAATAAATTTAATTTTTCTATTTCTGCACTATCATTTAAGTCAATTTGTTCTGTATACCACAACCCCGTTATACCTGGTTTACCTAAATATAAATTTTGTAAGTCCTTAAATTCCTTGGGTCCCACAAAACTTTTTTTACCAACTAAAACTTTAGGAACTTCTAAAATAAGTTTTACAAATTCAAAATCAACACCAATTAATTTTTTTATTATAAATGCAAATGGATAAATAAATATTAAAACTATAAATGAAACTACTATATCAAAAATTCTTTTAGAAATTATATGCAAAGGCGAAGTAATATTATAATGCACTTTTAATAAAGGAACATCTTTAAGAACGGTAACCGTAGATTTACCGACCAAATAATCATGATCTTCCCCACTAACTAAAAAGTCCACATTTAAATCTCTACAAGATGATACTATAGAAAAAATACTTTCAAAACTAATTTCATCAGAGCTAAAAATTATTTTTTCAATCTTATTATCTAATATTATTTTTTTTATATTTTCTTCAGTTCCTAAAACCTTTAAACCACTAATTTCTAATCCAATTTCTTTTTGAGATAACGAAATAAACCCAACTACATTATTTAAAACATTAAAATTATTTTTTAATTTTGTTGCTAATAATCGCGCTTTATCTCCCGTTCCAACAATAAGAGTTTTTGTATTTGCAGTTTCACCAACTCCTATCTTAAAAAATACCTTCAAAATAATACGCCACAAAGAAAACGAAATAATAGATAACAAAAATGTAATAAGCACCACAGCTCTGCTAAATGCATATTGCTTTAAGAAAAATGTTAAAGATGTAATAACAAATAAACCGACAATTAATCCTAACCAACTGCGTAAAATTAAAAATCGATTTTTATTATATGCACCACTTAAAAAAGAAATTAAAATTTGAATAGCAGCGGGAGAAAAATAAATAGCTGGTTTATATATTTCTGGAAATCCTAGCCAATGTTCATTACTATAAATTTGTTCTGCTAAATAAACACCAAAAGAATAAAGTAAAAAATCTAATAATGCAGAAAAAATGGGTATTTTATACAGATTAAAAAAAGCAATAAATTTTCTAATATTAATAGCAAGGCTTAACAAAAATGTAACAATAAACGAGCTTGATAAATGCTTTTTCACAAAAATTTGCATGGCATCGTAAAACATTTTTGTTTCATCTATGCTGCTGCGCTTGGTGCTTTCTCCCTTATAGTGTATAACCTCTGTTTTGTGAACATAATAAACTTTATAGCCTGCTTTTTGTACTCTATAACATAGATCTAAATCTTCTCCATACATAAAAAAATCGGGGTCAAAACCACCTACTTTTTCATATACTTCCCTTCTAAACATCATAAACGAGCCGCTTATGGCATCTACTTCATATGTTTTATTTTCGTCTAAATATGTTAAATTATATTTTGCAAATAATTTACTTTTGGGGAATAATGTACTTAAACCAGATACTTTTGTAAACGAAGTCCATGGACCTGGAAATCCTCTTCTGCAAGCTAATTGTAATGTACCATTAGGATTTAATACTTTGCAACCAGCTAAGCCCGCATTTGGTGTATTTTCAAAAAAATCTATCATCACCTTAAAAGTATCTTCTTTAACAATTGCATCTGGGTTTATAAGACATATATATTTCCCTTTTGCTAAAGATAGACCAATATTATTTGCTTTACCAAAACCTAAATTTTTATTATTGGCTATAATATTTATATCTGAAAATTTTTCCCTTAAAAATTCTACACTCCCATCTTGTGATGCATTATCAACAACAATTATTTCATAGGAAAAATCTACTAATGCTTTTTTTAACGAAATAACTAAGTTTAATACAAATTCTTTAACGTTATAATTTACTGTAATAATAGAAATATCTATCATTTTATTACCGAAGCAGACCAAACATACTTAAAAATCGTAGTTTCCAAACCATAAATACAGCTTCTAAAACAATTTTTTTGTTCATTTTAGATTTACCTTGAACTCTATCTGTAAAAACTATTGGTTCTTCAACAATTTTAAATCCATTTTTCCATGCTTTAAAGTTCATTTCTATTTGAAATGAATAACCATTAGATTTAATTTTATCTAAATCAATAGACTCTAATACCTTGCGCTTAAATACTTTAAATCCACCTGTACCATCTTTTATAGGTAATCCTGTAACAATTCTACTATACATATTTGCAAAATAACTTAAAAGCAGCCTACTCATGGGCCAGTTTACAACATTTACACCCGTTACATATCTGCTTCCAATAACAACATCAGCTTCATTTAATCGCTTCATAAATCGCGCAATATCCTTTGGATCGTGGGAGTAATCAGCATCCATTTGTATAGCATTATCGTAACCATTTTTAAGCATATATTTAAAGCCAGCAACATACGCTGTTCCAAGTCCCATTTTTCCTTCCCTTTGTAATACTTTTATACGTTTATCTTGCATTCCTTTTTGCAAAACGTATTCTCCGGTTCCATCGGGAGAGTTGTCATCTACTATCAATATATTTGCATTTGGGTATAATTCCAATAAATCATGTAGTAATGTTTTAATGTTATCCAACTCGTTATAGGTTGGAATTATTATTAAGGATCTATCCATTTTTATTTCCTCATAGTCTAATCAAAGTGACCTTTTCCAAAAAGTACTACAAAAACAGTTCTAAAAATTATCTTTAAATCCATTCTTAAGGACATATTCTCAATGTAAAACAGGTCATATTTTAATTTCATCTTCACATCATCAATAGATTCATCATATTTATGCTTTACTTGAGCCCAGCCCGTTAATCCCGGTCTTACTGTTAATCTTCTTTTATATAACGGAATTTCTTTAGATAGTTGTTCAACAAAATATGGGCGCTCTGGCCTTGGACCAACTAATGACATTTCCCCACGTAATATATTTATTACCTGTGGTATTTCATCAATTCTAACTTTTCTTATAAATCTACCAACTTTTGTAATTCTTGGGTCATCTTTAGAAGACCATACTGGACCGGTTAGTTTTTCTGCATCTTGAACCATACTCCTAAATTTATAAACATAAAATGGAGCTCCATTTAAACCTGAGCGTAGTTGTTTATAAAAAATAGGACCTTTGCTTTCCAATTTAATTGCTATTGCAGTTAAAATTGTTATTGGTAGTGTTAATATTAGTATTAATATTGCAAAAGTATAATCTATTAACCTTTTCATTTTCATTTCCCACTCCGGCATCAACTGTGGCATAATATTAATAAGTGGGAATCCATAAATTTGTGCTGTTCTTGCTTGACCGCTAATTATTTCGTATAAATCGGGTACAATCTTTAAATTAACTCCCGTTTCCATACTTTTGTTTAATAAATCTATTACTACTTCTTCCATCCTTTTATCTAAACAGATAATAGCTTCTTTTACATTATATTTTTTAACAATATCCGTAAAATCTTCTATTGTTCCTAATACTTTTGCACCTTCAAATTCTTTCCCCAAGTTTTCTGGGTAAACAGCAATATAACCAATTATATCTAAACCCAATGCTTTATGGTTATTAATTACTTTATGAACGTCGTGCGCTTTATCGTTAAAACCTACAAAAATGGCATTTTTTCTACCAACACCATTTATAAGTAATCGACGTTGAAAACTTCTTACAAATAGCCTTCCACTACCAGTAAAAAATAATAAAATTCCCCAATAAATAAAGATTAAAAACCTGTTAGATGAGGAAATATTATTAACAAAATCATCATATAAGATTAAAAAGAAAAGTATAAAAATACCAATTAACGTAACTTTAAATAATTTTGATAATTCATCTAACCTTGAAGTGGCAAACCAAGACTGGTACATTCCAATAAAAAAGAATAAAATAAACCAATAAACATATACTGTTAAAGATAAAAATATAAACTCGAAATTTGATAATAAAAACCAAACCGAGTTATTTGATCTGTAAGATAGAAAAAGCAATAAAGTTAAATTTATTGCTAAAAAATCAACCAAAATCAATAAAGCTTTTTCTAATTTCTTGTTCAATTTAATTCCTTTAATAATTTATAAATTATTAATAATATGCTTAGCAATAGATAAAGAAGCAGTAGCAGCAGGAGAAGGTGCGTTACAAACATGCAAAACACCGGGTGATTTAATAAAATAAAAATCATCTAAAAGTTTACCACTCTTTAAACATGCTTGCGCACGAACTCCACTTCCTCCAACTACCAAATCCGATTTTTTTACTTCTGGCATAAGTTTTTGTAATGCCTTTGTAAATGCGCTCTTATTTAACGACCTATAATATTCTGCTAAACCTGTTACTAAATACTTTTTAATAACTTTCCTAAAACCTTTCCATGCAAAAATATTAAAAGTATCTTTAAAACTAAAGTCCGTTTTTTTATAGCCTTCTTTTTTAAAGGCTAAAACCGCATTTGGTCCAGCTTCGCACTCACCATTTAACTTTCTAGTAAAGTGCACACCTAAAAATGGAAAATTTGGATCTGGCACAGGATAGATTAAGTTCTTTACCTTTTTACTAACTTCTTCACTAAGTTTATAATATTCCCCTCTAAATGGTATAATTCTAAAATTAATTTCCTTTTCTGTCATCATAGCAATTTCATCACTGTAAAGTCCTGCACACGTAATAACTTGTGTGCATTCATAAACACCTTTATCCGTTTCCACTTTAACTGTATCATTATTTTTTATAATATTAAGTACTTTATTATTAAATAATATTTTACCATCATTATTCATAAAAACCGTTTTATAAGCTTCTGCCACTTCTTTAAAATCTACTATACCAGTTGCAGGAACTAATACACCCATGCTACCCTTTGCATAAGGTTCATATGTTTTAATTTCAGTGGAGCTTAAAACCTTTAACCCTTTTAGACCATTTTCTTTGCCTCTATTAAATAACTCTTGTAATTTTTCTTCCTCTGCTTTATTAGTTGCAATAATTAATTTACCACAAATATCATATTTAACGTTATTATTATTACAAAAATCTAAAAGCAAATTATAACCTTCCACACAATTTATAGCCTTTAAACTACCTGGTTTGTAGTATATTCCAGAGTGTATTACACCACTATTATTACCCGTTTGGTGCTTTGCAACATCATTTTCCTTTTCTATAACCAAAACTTTACAATTCTTAAATTGCTGCGTTAGTGTTAAAGCAGTTGCTAAACCAACTATTCCGGCACCAATAACTATAAAATCATATTTATCTATCTTTTGGTTGTTTCCCATATTACAGAGTGTTTTTTATTTAAATATTTAAAAAATCCTTTTAATACTGCAATATTTGCAACTACAAAAAAATAGGGCAGTGAAAATAAAAAGAACTTAAATCTTATTTTACTACTTATATACCCTAATAACGCAAACAAATAAAATAAACTTTGTAAATAAAAAGTGATATTTACAAAAGTATTATAACCAAATATAAATATATTTAATAAGTAAATTAATATCATATTAAATGGTAAAAACCATCTGCTAATTTTATGAGAAAAAAATGCATAAGTAATTAAAATTCCACGCTTTATAATATCCGTTAAACAAATTGTCATTGTTTGAAAGTTTGTTGCAGAAAATCTTACTTTTCGCTTAAATTCAGTTGCAACATCTTTCCCCACAGATTCCACAGCAATAGCATCTTTTGCGTATACAAATTTATAACCTTTGCCTATTACTGTTAAAGAGATAAACAAATCATCTGTAACAGCTTTTTCTATTGGTATATCTATAAATAAATTTTTGCGTATAGCAAATATTCCACCATTAGCAGCAAAAAGTAACCCTAACCTACTTTCACTTTCTTTTATTATTGTCTCATATATCCAATATTTCTTTTCTTCTACACTTTCGTTTTTTTCAACTTCATCATCTGTTAAAACTAACTTTCCACACACACCACCAATTTTTTCATCCTTAAAGCTATAAACCAAATTTTTTAACGCCTCTGGTTTAAACTCTGTGTTTGCATCACTAAAAACAACTATATCATTTTTTGCAAGTTTTATTAAATCATTAATAACAGATGCTTTTCCTCTTCGTTTATCAAACAAAAATATTTTTAACCAACTATACTCCTTCTGCTTATCTAACAAAATTTCGTTTGTTCTATCGCTGCTGCAGTCACTTCCTATTAGTACTTCTAATTTTGAAAAATCATATTTCAAATTTCTTATGTTTTTTAACCTTTCTTCAATTACCTTTTCTTCGTTATATGCAGCAATTAAAATAGATACCTTTGGCATAAATTCATTTGTAGATTTATTCTCCTTAAAAAATCTAGAAATTACAAAAATTACCAAAGGATAGAGCACAAAACTATTTACCGGTATAAAAAGCAATATAAAAAATATAATAACTAATATATCATTCATCTTTTTTCTATTTTTGTAATAATATCACTTATATTATTTGCAATAGCTTGCCAAGAGTATCTTTCTGCAACTTGGCGTCTAATTTCATTATTAGATAAACTGTAATTATCTACCGCTGTTTTAATTAATTTTATAAATTCATCATTGTTTTTTGCAATATAAACGGGCTCTCCAAATTTTGCTACTTCTGGCAAATTTGTAGATACAACGGGAATGCCTAAGGAAAAATATTCTAATAGTTTTAATGGATTACAAACAACTGTTAAATCATTAACAATAAATGGAATTATCCCCACATCAAATAAAGATGCTACAATTGGCAACTTATCGTATGGCACTTCCCCTTTATATTCTAAGTTTGCAATACCATTTAATATGCTAACATCAACCGAATTTCTGCCAATTATTAAAAAATTATACTCTGGATAAGTCTTTGCACTTTTTACTATTAATTCTAAATCCACCCACTCACTTAATAACCCAAAAAAGCCAATTACAGGTTTTTTATTAATTTCTCGCTTAACGTAATTAAAATGGTTAACATTTACACCTTGTGGTAAAAAGTAATTATTACCAGATTTAGGTACTCTTGTTTTAACTAAACTATCAGAAACTGCAAAACAGGTATCTACAACTTGTAAAAGGTCTTTCTCTAATTCAGTTATAATTTTATAAGCTCCTTCAAATTTGGAGTAATCATCTAAACAAAAATAATGCGAAGAAGATAAATCTAATCCCTTAACCACATCTGCAACAATTGGTTGAGAAGTTATTAATATAGGCTTTTCCTTATTATTATAAGTTTCAACAGCCTTTTTAATTTTTTTTACTAAATTTGTTTTATTTATTAACCTAACAACTTTTATATTATGAAAAGGAAATATAAAAGGATGTAATATCGTAATATTTTCATCTTTTTTAACTACTTCCTTTTTTATAAACATATTTTTTAGTTTTTCAAAAATACGTTTTAGGTCTAAAAAACTAAATTTTGGCTTTCTTAACCCAAGTGAACCTATCCAAATAAGTTTATTATATTTAATTAATTCCTTCATTATATGTTGAATAGTACTAGGGTAACGTCCCCAATCATCACCAAAAACAATAATTACTCTATCTTTTAGCATTTTGGTTAATTATTTATTAATATCTCTTTAATTAAATCTGATGATTTACCATTACCAAATGGGTTTTCGCAATTAAAATAATTGTAACCATTATTTAAATTTGCCTCAATTTCAAAAAACTTTTGGGTAATAAGCTTATTATTACTACCAACTAAAAATGCATAACCAGCCTTTATAGCCTCGTTACGTTCTGTAACATCCCTTAATACCAAAACGGGCTTTTCAAAAACAAAACACTCTTCTTGAACTCCACCACTATCAGTCATTATAAAAAAGCATTTACTCATTAAGTATATAAACTTAAAATAATCCTGTGGTGCAATTAATTTAATATTTTCAACTCCATTTAAAATTTCTTTTACTGGTTGCTGTACATTTGGGTTTAAGTGAACAGGATAAATAAAATTATATTCTGGTCTTTTTAACGCAATTTCTTTTATAGTATTAAGTACATTTCTAAATTCTTTCCCAAATTTTTCCCTCCGGTGCATTGTTATTAAAATATATGGCTTAGTAAAAATATTTTCTCCAGTAGAGTTATTTATTTCCTCTTCCGTTCTTTTGCTTACATCTTTATCCATTAATTTATCTTTTACCATATATAATGCATCTATTACTGTGTTACCCGTTACATAAATAGAATTTTGGGGGAAACCTTCTTTAATTAAATTTTCCTTAGCATCATCTGTAGGGGCAAAATTATAATTGCTTATTACAGATATAAACCTTCTGTTAGCTTCTTCTGGAAAGGGACTATAAATATTATAACTACGTAAACCCGCTTCTACATGTGCCACTTTTACCTTTAAATAAAATGCAGCTAATGCAGAAATAAACGCTGTTGTTGTATCCCCCTGTACCATTAAAATATCTGGTTTATGCGTTGTTAGCACTTCTTTTAATTTTTGTAAAGAATTTATTGAGATATCAAATAAATCTTGGTTGGCTTTCATTAAATCCAAATCGTAATCTATTGTAATATTAAATATATCTAAAACTTGCTTTAGCATTTCCCTATGTTGACCTGTAGAACATACTATTGTTTCAATCTCTTTTTCTTTTTTAAGTACATCAATAACTGGAGCTAATTTAATTGCTTCGGGACGTGTCCCAAATATTATCATTATTTTTTTCATTAAAATATAATTCCTAATATAAAATTATTTAAACTATAAATATACAAACAAAAAATTAAATAACAGTTATTTAATAAAGCTGTTTATTTACATAAATAGAACTTTATTAGATTTTGAATTTTTAAAAAATAAAAAAACCCGTTGCAGTTTTTAGCTAACAACGGGTAAAAAAGGAGAAAAAAATATTTTACGATTTTTTCAATGCATCTACAACAGCTATAGCGGCAATATTAACTATTTCATCAACACTAGCACCGCGCTGCAATACATGAACCGATTTTTTCATTCCCATTAATATTGGACCAATAACCTTAGCATCGGTTAATCTTTCAAATAATTTGTAAGCAATATTACCCGCACTTAAATTTGGGAATATCAAAACGTTTGCATCACCTTTAATAACGCTAAATGGGAATTCATCTTCTATAATTTGTGGTACAACAGCAGTATCTGCTTGCATCTCGCCATCAATAATTAAATCTGGGCGTTTTGCTTTTACAATACGTAATGCATCTCTAACTTTTATACTTTCTGGGTGGTTAACACTTCCAAAATTACTAAACGAAAGCATAGCAATTTTTGGCTCTATATCAAAAGATTTAACCGTTTCTGCTGTTTCTATTGCTATTTTGGCTAATTCTTCTGCATTTGGATTAATATTAACAGTTGTATCAGCAAAAAATAGCACGCGTCTTTTTAAAACAACAATGTATAGTCCACTTACTAAATCACCTTCATTTTTAACACCAATGCATTGAAGCGCTGGCTTTATAGTTTGTGGGTAGTGTGTTGTTAATCCTCCAACAAGCGCATCAGCTTCATTTAATGCAACCATCATGGAGCCGTAATAAATTCTTTGTTGCATTAAGCGCCCTGCTTCTTTTCTTGTAATTCCTTTCCTTTGTCTTAATTTAAAAAATTCCTCTGCATAGTCTTCTCGTTTGTTGCAAGTTCTAGGATCTCTAATTTCTATTTCCTTATCATCATATTTTAGTTCTGCCATCTTTTGGGTAATAATTTCTTTATTCCCCAACAAAACTGGTTTTGCAATATTTTCGCTTAAAATTATGTGCGCTGCTCTTATTATCTTTTCTTCTTCACCTTCTGGGAAAACAATAGTTTTTGGATTTTTCATTGCTTTGTGGGTAATTACCCTAATAATCTCTTGACTGTATCCTAATCTCTCTTTTAGTTGCTCTTCATAAGCTTTCCAATCTTCTATTTTTACTCTTGCAACTCCACTATCAATGGCAGCTTTTGCAACTGCTGGAGCCACATTCCATAAAACTCTTGGGTCAAAAGGCTTTGGAATTATATACTCCCTCCCAAACGAAAAATCTTTACCACCATATGCACTTATAACAACTTCTGGCACTTTTTCCTTAGCTAAATTTGCTAATGCTTTTACGGCTGCCATTTTCATTTCTTCGTTTATAGTGGTTGCTCTTACATCCAAAGCACCTCTAAAAATAAATGGAAATCCTAATACATTGTTTACTTGATTTGGATAATCGCTTCTTCCTGTTGCCATTATTACATCTTCTCTTGCTGCTTTTGCAACGTCATATTTAATCTCTGGGTCCGGATTTGCCATTGCAAAAATTATTGGATCTTTTGCCATTAACTTTATCATATCTGGCGTTAATAAATCAGCAGAAGATAAGCCAACAAAAACATCTGCACCTGTTAATGCTTCAGATAAATCTTTATAAATATTATCTATAGCATATTCTGCTTTATATTTATTCAAGTCTTTACGATCTTTATGTATTAATCCTTTTGTATCGAACATACAAATATTTTCATGTTTTACACCTGCAACTTCGTATAATTTGCTACATGCAATACCTGCAGCGCCTGCGCCAACCACTACAATCCTAATATCTTCTAATCTTTTATTTGCTATTTCGCAAGCATTAATTAATGCTGCACAAGAAATTATCGCTGTACCATGCTGGTCATCATGAAAGACCGGAATGTTCATCGTCTTTTTTAGCTCTTCTTCAATTTCAAAGCACTCTGGGGCTTTTATATCTTCTAAGTTAATGCCTCCAAAAGTAGGCTCTAACATTTGTACTGCGCGTATAACTTCTTTAGGGTCTAATGTTTTTAATTCAATATCAAAAACATCAATATCTGCAAATTTTTTAAATAATACTCCTTTACCTTCCATTACTGGTTTGCCGGCGTGCGGTCCTATATTCCCCAACCCCAATACTGCTGTACCATTAGATACTACTGCTACTAAATTACCCTTTGCAGTATACTTAAACACATCATCGTCATTTTTAGCTATCTCTCGGCATGGTTCTGCTACTCCAGGAGTGTAGGCTAATGACAAATCTCGTGAAGTAAAACACGGTTTTGATGGGATAACTTCAATTTTTCCTTTTCTTCCTTCGCTATGGTATAGCAAAGCTTCTTCCTTAGAAACACTCATTTTTTGCACCCTTTTAATTTTTAGTTAGTACTTTATATTATTAATATTTTTTTTAATTTCCAAGATTTTTATTTTATTAATTTAAAATAAAAAAGCTCCTTTGTAGGAGCTTCTTTAAATTTTTCTTTTATTTAAACTTTCATTATTTCTTTTTCTTTTACTGCTACCATATCATCAATTTTTTTGATATTGTCATTAGTTAGCTTCTGAACTTCGTCTTCTAATCTTTTTCTATCGTCTTCAGTAATTTTCTTATCTTTCTCATTCTTTTTTATATGCTCGTTCGCATCTCGTCTTATATTACGAACAGCAACTTTGCAATCTTCTGCAAATTTTTTAACTAACTTTACCATCTCTTTCCTTCTTTCCTCTGTTAATGGAGGAATTGGTACCTTAATATTTGTTCCGTCACTTCTTGGATTTAATCCCAAATCTGCTGTTAAAATAGCTTTTTCTATTGCAGATACTACCCCCTTATCCCATGGAGTAACAGATAATGTGTGAGCGTCTAATACCGAAACGTTTGCCATCTTTGATAGTGGTGTCATTGTTCCATAATAATCTACTTTTACACCATCTAATAATGCTGTTGTAGCTTTGCCTGTTCTTATTTTTGCAATTTCTGAAGCAAACGTATCAATCGATTTTTGCATTTTCTCTTTTGCTTCTTTTACTGTCTGATCCATAATTACCTCTATTTATTTATTTTTTGTTATTTTCTAACATGGGTGCCTATATCTTCACCACA
Organism: uncultured Melioribacteraceae bacterium; assembly: GCA_964652025.1. GTDB lineage: Bacteria > Bacteroidota > Ignavibacteria > Ignavibacteriales > Melioribacteraceae > JAEXOD01. The sequence goes on along the minus strand of CAZYZX010000005.1, from coordinate 115,617 downwards.
CAATAATTTTAATAAATTATCTTCTACATCCATATTAAATACAAAAATTGGTAAATCATTTTCTTTACATAAACTTATTGCTGTTAAATCCATAACTCGCAAATTGTTTGCTAATATATCAGAATATGTTATCTTATCATAAAACATTGCATTTGGATTTTTTTCCGGATCACTATCATAAACTCCATTTACTCTTGTTCCTTTTAGTATCGCATCTGCATCTATTTCTACAGCACGCAAAGATGCTGCTGTATCTGTGCTAAAATATGGATGACCTGTGCCAGCTCCAAATATAACTATTCTATTCTTTTCCAAATGTCTTATTGCTCTGCGTCTTATTACTGGCTCTGCTATTTCTTCCATTTTTATTGCACTCATTAACCTAGTATACATCCCCTCTTTTTCTAAAGCATTTTGTAATGCAAGGGAATTTATCATTGTTGCAAGCATACCCATCTGGTCACCAGTAACTCTATCTATTCCTTGTTCTTCTGCGCTTAAGCCTCTAAATATATTTCCACCACCTATTACTATTCCTATTTCCGCTCCTAAATCGTGCACTTTCTTAATCTCTTTTGCATAAAACTTTAATACTTTGGGGTCTATTCCATTCCCCTTATCTCCCATTAAAGATTCACCACTTAGTTTTAATAAAATTCTCTTAAATTTTAATTTCCCCATAAAAATTCCGATTTTTTTATTTTTTATTTCTTAAGATAATATATTTTTTTAATATAATAAATTTTATTATAAGTTTAAATAAAAAAAAAGGTCTTACCAAAGTAAGACCTTTCTTTAAAAAGCATATTCTATTTTTTTGTATCGCTTAAGTGATATCTATAAAATTTAACTAACTTCACTTCAGAATTATATTTCTTATTGAATTCGTTAATTAAATCCTTAATCTTTTTGGAATTATCTTTTACATAAACTTGCTCGTAAAGGCAATTTTCTTCAAAGAATTTTTCTAATTTACCAGTTGCTATTCTTTCTAAAATATTTTCTGGTTTTCCTTCTTTTCTTGCTAAGTCTTTGTAAATTTCAATTTCTTTATTTAAAGTATCAGTTGGCACTTCTTCTCTGTAAAGAACTAAAGGATTCATACTAGCAACTTGCATAGCAACATTGCGTAATAATGTCTTTAATTCATCGGCATTGCTAGAACCAACATTTTCTGCATGAACTAAAATAGCCAACTTGTTTCCATGGTGAACGTAATCATTAACTAAGCCATTTTCGGTAGTAACAATAATAAATCTGGAAACTTCAATTTTTTCACCAATTTTACCAATAATATCACTTAATTTATCAGCTAAACCGTTTTTGCTTAATAATTCTTCCATGTTTTTTGGTTCATATTCAACAACGGTTTTAAGAACAGTATCAGCAAATTCCAAAAAGTCATTGCTTTTAGCAACAAAATCTGTTTCGCAATTAACTTCAACCATAAAAGCTTTTTTGTTGTCATCAGCAACTTTTGTTAAAACTATACCTTCATTTGCGTTTCTATCTGCACGTTTAGCAGCAACTGCAGCACCTTTTTTACGCAAAATTTCAATAGCTTTTTCAAAATTGCCGTCAGCTTCGGTTAAAGCTTTCTTGCAATCCATCATTCCTGCGCCAGTTTTTTGTCTTAATTCATTTACTTGAGCTGCTGTAATAGCCATTTTTATATCCTATATTTATTTTCTTTCTATTCTTCTGTTGTAGTTTCGTTTTCTGTAGTATCTGTGTTATCGGAATTTTCTTCTGTTACTTCTTCTTCATTTTTCTTTGTAAAACCACCTTTTTTATCTTTCTTAAAGCGTGGGGTCTTTCTTTTCTTTGGTGCTTCTTCTGCTGCTTCTGTTTCTTCTTCTTTAATTGTTCTTTCTCTTTCTGCAGCTTCTTCTGCCATTAATTCTTTTGCTTTTGCTTGGCCTTCTAAAATTGCATCACCCATCACTTTTACTATTATTTCGATTGCACGGGTAGCATCATCATTAGCTGGTATTACATAATCTACTTCATCAGGGTCACAATTTGTATCAACTATTGCAAAAACTGGAATATTTAATCTTTGTGCTTCTTTTACAGCAATAGCTTCTTTTTTAATATCTACTACAAATAATGCACCAGGTAATTTTTGTAATGTTTCAACACCATCTAAAACAGCACGTAATTTATCTTTTTCGCGAGCTAAAATTAATCTTTCTTTTTTAGTAATTTTTTCAAAAGTTCCATCGCTTTCCATCTTTTCGATAGTCTGCATTCTTTTAATGCTTTTTCTTATTGTTTGAAAGTTAGTAAGCATTCCACCTAGCCATCTTTCACTTACCCAATTGCTATCGCTTCTTTTTGCTTCTGCTGCAATTGCGCTTTTGGCTTGTTTTTTTGTACCAACAAATAAAATTCTTTTATTTTGAGAAACAATATTAGTTAAAGCAGCAGCTGCTAAATCTATTGCTTCTACGGTTTTTCTTAAATCGATAATATGGATGCCGTTCTTTTCCATAAAAATATACGGCTTCATTTTTGGATTCCATCTGCGGGTTAAGTGTCCAAAATGGGCACCTGCTTCTATAAGCTCGGTTAATTGTACTTTTGGCATTTTTTCTCCTGTTTTTCTTCTATTTTCGTCGTCTTTGCTTTTAGCCCCAGCTTACTTGCGGGAGACAGGTAGCAAATCGGAAAATATGTTTGATTAATAAATAAATATTATCTCTTACTAAATTGAAATCTTTTTCTTGCTTTTGGTTGTCCGTATTTCTTACGTTCTACCATTCTAGGATCTCTTCTTAATAAACCAGCAGATTTCAAGGCAGGTCTATTATCAGCACTTACAAATAATAATGCTCTAGAAATAGCTAATCGTATAGCTTCGGATTGACCGGATATTCCACCACCATTTACATTTACGTAAACGTCAAACTTTCCTACTGTATCTGTTAATATAAAAGGAAGCATAACGTCATCGCGATGAAATTTGATAGGGAAATAATTTTCAAATTCTCTACCATTAATTGTAATTTTTCCTGAACCGGTTCTTAAAAATACTCTAGCTACAGCGTTTTTTCTTCTTCCGACAAATAATTTATCAGCCATTAACTAGTCCTCTTAAATACTAATTGTTTCTGGTTTTTGTGCCGCATGTGGGTGAGCTTCGCCGGCATAAACCTTTAAATGATTGATTAACTTATCACCCAATTTTGTTTTTGGTAGCATCCCGCGTACTGCGTTTCTGATTGCAAACTCTGGCTTTTTGCTTTTTACTTCGCTAAATTTTACAAATTTTGCTCCACCTGGATATCCACTATATGAGAAGTATGTTTTGTATAGTTCACGCTTTCCAGTCATTTTTACTTTATCTGCGTTTATTACTATTACAAAATCACCAGTATCCATGTTCGGTGTAAACACTGCTTTGTTTTTGCCGCGTATTATTTTGGCTATTTCTGCTGCCAAGCGTCCTAACACCTTACCGTTTGCATCAACAACATACCACTTTTTGTCTGCTTCTTCCGGTTTTACAAACCGCGTTAGTTTTTGTTGTTTCAACTTGTTTTCCTCCGATAAACACATTTTTTTACTATAGCTTGCAAATATAAAATTTATTTCTTTAAATGTCAAATTTTAAACTTATTTTTTCATCCCTTTGTTATTCCTCTTCTGTATTAAACTCCATATTCGGTATTTGCATCTTTGTATATTCCTTTGGTAGTGTAAATTCATTATCATTTATTTTCATCTTTTCTAACTTTGTTGCGTAAACTTTTCCACTTATTTTGCCATTTTTGTCTTTAATAACTATTTCTAATGGGAAAAAACCATCCTTAAAGTGCTTATTGCTTACTAATGCTTTTTCAGCTGGTGTTGCAGTAAACATAAAACTACCTAATTCTTTTGTAACCCAAACCTCTGTAACTTCTTCGCCTTCCTTAAATATATATTTTTCACATTTATAACCTAATATCTCTTTCGTTTCACCTGTTTTAGCTTTATTTAAATCTTCTTCTGTCGAATCGCCTTCGTCTTCTACTTCATTTTCAAACTCTGTTAAATCCATATACTGTTTTAATTGCGGAATTATCATATATGTTTTACTTCCATCAGAAATAAGAATATTATTCCCTTCTTCTGTTCCTATTTCTGCCTTAAACTTATTACCCTTAATAAAATAGTTCATATTCATTGTTACGTTTTCACCCACACTTTCATCATAAAACTCGCCTTTAAACACTACATTTCCTTCAAACTCTTTTGTTTGAGATTTTATTAAATTTACACCTACTATTAATAATAAAACAACTAATAATTTTTTATTCATTTTTACTCCATTTGTCTTTTATTTTAAAAACAAAAAGCCCCACAATTTTATGGGGGCTTTTTAAATTCTAACTAATTATTATTTTATTAATATCATCTTTTTAACTGATACAAAATTATCTGCTTCTAATCTATAATAGTATATACCACTAGATAAGTTTGCAGCATTAAATTCTACTGTATAATAACCAGCATCAAATTTTTGATTTACTAATTCACTAACCACTTGACCTAAAGTATTAAATACTACAAGCTTAACTTCACTTGTTTTTGGTAATGCAAATTTTATTGTTGTGCTTGGGTTAAATGGATTTGGGTAATTTTGCATCAACATAAATTGATCTGGTAAAAAGCTAACTTCTACCGTATTAGAGTAATGTGCTGTACCGTCAAAATCAATCTGTTTTAGTCTATAATATATTTTTTCTGCTTTTAGGTTAGATAAATTATCTACAAATGAATAACTACTTCTTTCTGTAGTTGTACCATTCCCTTTTACAAAACCAATATTTTCCCAATCGGTTCCACTCTTTCTTTCTATTTGGTAACCACTGTTATTTGTTTCTGTTGCTGTTATCCATTCTAATTTAGCAAATCCATTTTCTACTACTGCAGAAAATTTGGTTAATTCTACCGGTATTATACTTCCAATTTGCATTGTTACAGGAACTACAATAGTAGGATTTGTTGGATCATTGCTGGTTATTTGAACGTCCATTCCATATGTACCGTTATCAAGTCCTTCCGTTTGGAACTTTAATTGAACAGATGCACTATTACCATTATATAGTGTTCCCGTTGTTTGAGATGTTAAAAACATCCATTCTGGTTCTGCCATAAATTGAATTGCATGATTATTTTTTAAGTAATTAGCATCTTTTACTACCTGCAACCCTTTAGTTCCATCAGGACTTTCTATACCAACTGTGCACGAGCTTAATACTCCAATTAAGTTTTGGTAATAAAATACTATTTTACCGCTTTGATGTATTACAACTTGGAAAGTATAAGTACCGCTTACCGTTGTACCATAATGTGGCCAATTTGTAAATTGTACAATAAATTTGTTACCATCGTTTTTATAATAAACCTTGCCTGTTGTTCCACCATCTAAGTCATCCCAAAATGGAGCTATTACACTATTTGGGTCAGAAGTACTTGGTATAGATGCATTAGAAAATGTTGTAGAGCTTCTTGTTCCAACAGTTATATATCCGTTACTATGAATATAGATTTGGGAATTTACTGTTCCATAATACTTAAAGTTAAAGCCTAAATTAATTGGGCCGGCATAGCCTTCATCATTTGCACTATAAGTTCCCGATGGAGTAAATGTAACAAGAGTTCCAGTTGTGGATATATCATTCCAAGTATATTGTGGTCCACCTGGAGCGTCGCTATCTATCCATTTATATCCAAATGCATCTGGTCCACCTGAGCCTTTTATAGATTGACCAAACTCAACTGTTGGATTTTCTTTAAGTTCTCTCTCGTTTATAAAACCCTGTTTTTCATTATTGTTAGGAATTACCGTAGCACTAACTTTAACATTTTGTGGGAATGTATTATTTTTTAATTCCACTGTATAATCTAATGTAGAAGCATATTGGGTAATATTTGCTATTCTTACAGTATCATATTTGGTTACACCAACTGGTAAATTACCACTTATACTTTGTGGATTTACTGATATTACAGGAGCTTGTAATGTTGAATTATTAGCCACATTACTCATAGCTGAAGTGTTAGACCAAATATCTTTTGCCTTTAAAGCGAAATAATAGTTTGTATTAGGTGTTAATCCTGTAACTGTATAAGATTTTGGTGTGCCAGCTGAATCTGAATTACCACCATAAATTACTGAAGTTGCGCTGTTAAATTGTTGGTCATCACTTATTGGACTTGTTGAATATCTAATATCATACGTAGTAATACCACCAAAAGTGCTATCATAAGATGCAGTCCAATTTAATGTAATACTATTAGATGTTGGATTAACAGCAGCTAAATTCGTAACTATATCGGGAGGTGTAGTATCAGGTAAAATTTGCCTTTTGGTTGGCAACGATGGATCACCCATCAAGTTATACATCTCTAAATATCTTTTCATTGTTGGTGTTAAAGACCCATAATGATTTACCAAGTATACTTTAGCTTTATCCATCATTGGGGTAACTTTAGTTAAATCATCAACAAACATCGCTTTAATTAAATTTTTCTCTAAAATATCATCTTCATCCCAATAACTGTTTACAGAAGAACCATAAAAACTTGAACCACCATTAGTTGTTCTTATCCATGTTTCGCCAAAGCACTCTGCTATGTGGTATGAACCCGTTATACATGCAAAAGAATATACAAATGGATATATTGAATTAGTTAATGATCTTACATCAGACTGATAAAATACAGGACCATCTGCCCAATATGTTTCTGCACCATGTCCGCTGTAAATAGCAAATTGCTTTCCGCTATTTATTGCATCTTTAACTTGCTGTGTTGTTGCACTGTAGGTTACTGTATATAATTTTAAGTTTTCGTAATTATTTGGAGCAAAATATGTATTGATTACATAATTATGTGTTCCTTCTGTAATAGAATAATTATCTGTAGATGCCATAAACACATTCTTTTTTGGTAATGTGCCTATGTTATTGCTCATATAAATTGTTTTGTTTATAATATTTTGCAATTCAGTTGTATTAGATACCGAAAATCTTCCAACAAATGCATCTGCAAAATGATCTGTCCCTTGCAATAATCCATAGTTTAAATCTGTGTTTGGATTACCTTCACCTGTTCCAACCCAATAAGGTATTTTATCCACATCACCAACTAATAAAATATACTCAGGCTTTAAATTGGGGTCGTTATAACGATTTTGAATAAATGTTTTTATAGCTGTAGTTGTTGTACCTGTTGTTGCTGTTGTAAACATTGCAACGTTATAACCGGTATTTGCTTTATAGTTTACAAATTGTTGCATGGTTGCTTCATACTCTGGAGCAGTAATAATTAAGTAATTCATCCCCTTTATAGAAGCTGTAGGATTAAAGCCTGTAAATATCTCTTTTAAATATAGATTGTAATTTTCCGAATGATTTGTTTCACTTGGAATTGATTGTGGTAAAGTAATGGTGAACTTTCCTGATGTGACTGCTTTAATAATATTTTTAGAAGGATTATAGTTAAATGGATATATTGTAACCATTACACCTGTTACACCACCAATTACAAATGGTTCACTTACTTTAATTATAGGTTGGTTTTGCTTCCCATCGGTTGCATAATAACTTTTATTATAGTTAAACGGCCTTTTGCTTAAAGGTTCGCTTTTAGACCAAGGTGCTTGAAATGGATATACTTTAGAATCTAAATTAATATGGGCATAGGTTAAATTTGCTGAAGATAGTGTTATGTTTTCTTCTGTTGTATTGTTTGGAACTACCAAATTAAATGTTAATTGTGGTAACTCTGGATAACCAGCTTCTGAAGTGACTCCGTAACCATCGATTAATAACTTTACAAAATTCTCTCCATCTTTTCCAACTTGTTTAATTTCATAAGCTGGTAGTTGATATTCAATTAAATATCCATTTCCAATGTTAGTAACTTTTAAACCTGCAGGTATATTTGCAGCAAATAGCTTCACAGAAAATAAAACCAATAAAAGTACAAATATTTTTTTCATAAAACCTCATAAAAAAAATTATTACATTTAAATTAAATTACATTGCAACTTTTTTGCATTAACTTTTCAAATTAGTTAAAATTTCACTATTAATCAAATTAATTTTATTTTTTTTAATTTTTTAAGGTATATTCATTTTTAGATAGTTTTATAAATATTTTAGAATGTTAATATCATTTTTTTTGGAACATTTTAAGCTTTAAGTGTGTGAAATAAACAAATTTATAGAAAATTATTTCAAAAAAAACAAAACTTGTTAGCTAACGGTTTTATAAATTAAATTAATACATATAACTAACTAAATAATTTTTTTAGGAGTACTAAAAATGAAAGCAAATAAAATTTTTGCAGCAATTGTTATATTCATTTTTGCCTTTGGTGTTATGGCAACTAACGCTCAAGTTAAAGACCAAGTAAAGAAAGACATTAAAAAAGTTGAAACTACAACCCAAAAGGTAGAAAAGGAAATGAACAAAGCTGAAAAGGAAAGTAAAGAAGTAAAGAAAGAAATGGAAGAAAAAGCTGATAAAATGAAAAAAGAAGTAAACGCGAAAAAAGAAGAAGTAAAGAAAGAAGTTAATGAATTAAAATCTGGTAAACCTGTAAAAAAAGAAACCAAAACAGAACATAAAAAAGACACTAAATCGACCAAATAAACTATTAAATTTAATAAAAACCCCCTACTCTTAAGGCGGGGGTTTTTTATTTTAAATTAATTAAAAAGATTTATAACTTCAGACCCAAATACTTTATTGTTTATCAAAACGCATAATTTATCATTAAAATCTATTAAGCCATCAAATGCATCGTTTTTTAAGTTACCATCTAGTGGTTTAATATCTTTGCTTTCTACACTCAAAATTCTAAACACCTTATCTACACTAAAACCTATTAACCTATCTTCAACTTCAAAAATAATTGCTAATTCTTTTGTCTCAGTTTGTATTTGTTTGTATAGCTCACTAAATAAATTTATCAAAACAGATAATCTTTTCCCCTTTTCACTATTTAGTTTTTCTAACATTAATTTTTTTTGCCCACTGTTTCGTAATCCAATCAATTCTTTAGCTAACTCATGAAATTGATTATGCGGCTGTTCAAACTCTTCTAAGGTGTTTTTAATTACTAAATTTTCTGTTTTATAGGAGTAATACCACTTTCCAAATGCACATTCTCTTGGATTAAGCGTTTTATTAAATGGCTGGTCATTGTATAATGAGTGTTCCAAATCTGCTAAATAATCCTTATGGTCTTGCTCTCGTTTTTGAAGTTCAGTAATTAAATTTTTATTCTCGTCTATTAAACTATCCATTCCCATCTTTAATCGCATATCAAAAATTGGTATAACTTGCTCTCTGAATTTAATCATGCCTCTAATTCCAAATGGGGAATTAGGTACTTTTGTAATTTCTGGCATTTTTATAATTTCTTTTACGCCTAAAGCATTAATACCAAAAAAATTTTCTTTCAAACTAAAAACTAAAAAAAGATTTTGTAATGTTTGCACATTTTCCTCCAAAATAAAATGTACTGTTCTTTTATTGTTAATATAATAAAAATTATAATTATATTATTTAGTAACAAAATAAAATTTAAAAAGGTTTTATGAAAAAATTATTTTTTTGCATTATATTTTTTATCATTTCAATAAATTTAATTATTGCTGGTGAAATTATAAAAAACAATAAATATAAAGGAAATAAAACTTTAATAAAATTAGCACAATACGGAGAAATTGGAGAAGTTAATTACTTAAAGCAAGTTTTATTAAAATTTGTTGAAAAATATCCAGATATAAAAGTAGAAGTTTCTGTTTATCCTTGGGGTCAATACTGGACAAAATTACAAGTGCAAGCTGCTAGTGGTCTTGCCCCAGATGTAATGATGTTACATAGCAATGTTATGGCAGTTTGGGCAGAAAGAGGTGCTATTTTACCATTGGATAACTTTATTAAGGGAAGCAATATTAACTTAAACGATTACCACAAAATTGGTATTGCTGCTGGTAATTGGAAAGGAAAACAATACACATTCCCTATGGATATTCCAACTCGTGCATTAATTTTTAAGCGAGATAAACTTAAACAGAGCGGAATAGCAGAAGAATTATTCCCAAAAACAAATAAACATCTTTCCTGGCAAGAATTTATTGATTTAGCTAAAAAATTAACTTTACGTGATGAAGCTGGTAATATTAAACAATATGGAATGGTTGGCGGTTTAGGCTGGGATGAACCAATGTTTACGATGTATGGAGCCAATGTTTTTGATAAAAGCATTAATCCAACTAAAACAAACCTAATAAATAATGATAGTTTAATTAATGCCATGTTTGAAGTATACAGATGGCAATATGCAAACAGAATCCACCTGGGTGATGCAACTATAAGAACCGGTAACGTATCGGTTAGCTCGTTACTTTACAACGATAATTATTGTATGACAACCGATGGGCCTTGGATCTTAAGAAATCTTGCAACTGATAAAATTGATTATGGCGTTACACCTTTCCCAAGAGTTATTAAGCCCGTTTTAATTTTAGATGTTAATTCATTAGCTATTTATTCAGGGTCTAAAAATCCAGATAAATCTTGGGAATTAATTTCATATTTAGCTAGTTTTGAACCTCAGTTAATAATTGGGAAAAGATTACGCGGAGTACCTGCACTAATTGCTGCAAAAGATGGGTTAATAAATAACGATTATGGGGCTAAATATTGCGAAGCCTTTTTATACGATTTGGAAACAGCTAACACAAATATTATAACCGCAAACAGCTATCTTATTCCTATTTTAGAAAGTTGGAGATTAAATACCGAAGCAATTTTTGATAAAAAATATGATGAGGAATTAAATAAATTAAAATCTAAATATAGGTCTATTCCAGAAAGCGAATACAATAATTTTGTAAAAAAAATGGAATCTTTTATTTATAATACACTAAAAGATGAGTTGCCTAAATTAGATAAAACTTATAAAGATGCCTTTGAGCGTGTTAAAATTAAAAAACCGAGCATTTTTGTGGCTTATTTTGCTCCTGTTATTTTAGTCTTAATTCTTTTTATTATTGGCGTATTTTATTATAAATCTATAAAAAAGAATAATACTAAAATTATACTAAATAATAAAAAAGATAACTTTAATGGGTTTATAGCTATTTCACCTTGGCTTTTAGGCTTTGTGCTCTTTTTATTAGGTCCTATTTTGGCAGCTATATATTTATCTTTTACGGAGTGGAACTTAATAAGCGACCCAAAATGGATTGGTATTTTAAATTATTTAGATTTATTTAATGATACCAATTTTTTAATTGGATTAGAAAGAACGATATTATATGTAATTTATGTAGTACCTATTTCTGTTATTGGAGGATTATTTACTGCCGGATTATTGACCTATGATATTAAGGGAGCTAATTTTTTTAAAGCTGTTTTTTATTTCCCTTCCCTATTTACTGGAGCAGCTATAGCTATAGTTTGGGTTAATATGTTTAATAAAGAGTATGGCGTTATTAATTACCTATTATCATTTTTTAACATAAATCCTATTAATTGGTTAGATGCACAACACGCTTTTATTACAGTTGTTCTTATGAATATTTTTTGGATTGGAAGCTCGATGATAATTTATTATGCAGCAATAAAACAAATACCAAAATCACTTTACGAAGCTGCTGATATAGATGGGGCAAGTTTCTTACAAAAATTTCTTTATATTACTATTCCTTCACTTTATCCTGTTATATTTTTTATTATAATTATTACTACAATTGGGGCATTCCAAGTTTTTACTCCCGCATTGTTTTTTGCAGAAAGCAGTGCTAGAATTGGTGACCCTTCTAACTCTTTAAGATTTTATTCCGTTAATATTTATGATGAGGCATTTAATAGCTTAAGAATGGGGAAAGCTTGCGCATATGCAATTATATTATTTGTAATAATTTTTATTATTACTCACTTTCAAATAAAATTTTCTAAAAAATTTGTTGAGGATAATATCTAAATGAAAAATTCTAAAATCAAATTATTATTTATATACTTAATACTTTTTATTATTTCTTGCATTTTATTTTTCCCTATTTATTGGGTGGTTTCCTCTTCACTTAAAACAAGAGAATCAATGAATACAAATCCACCAACTTTTTATCCAACAAAAGCTAAAACAACTACTTTAAGTATTTTATTTAATAGGGATATTTTTAAATATAACAACTCATATTATATCAAATTATCTAAATTAAATTTTTCAAATAGTTTTTACTATAAATTAGATAATAATTTTAACCCTACTAATTTTGTAGAAATTTTAGCAGATAGTTTAACACAAAAAGTAAACTTAAATAAACAAATTACTTTTAATAATTTACCCGTATATTATTTATCCGATAATAAAAAGGAAGCTATAATTTTAGCAAGAACAATTTATTTAGATAATAATAAGAATAGTGAAATTTTGTTTGTACCTAAATTTATTAATGGGTTTTTTAATGGAGTTGAGACCTATAAAAACGTAAAATATGAACCCGTAAATGAATTATATGCAAGGTGGGAAAATTATACTGAAACTTTACGCGGACCGGATGCCTCTACTGGATTAAAAGACCCCGGATTTATAACTTATCTAAAAAACAGTTTTATTATTAGTATTTTAGCAGTGATAGGGCAGGTGTTAACAGCTTCACTTGCAGCTTATGGTTTTTCTAGACTTAACTTTAAAGGAAGAGAATTTTTGTTTATTTTGCTTCTAGCTACCTTAATGGTGCCTGCTCAAATTACTTTAATCCCTTTATTTGCTATTTACAAAAACTTAGGTTGGATTAATACATTTTTACCATTAATAGTACCCCATTTTACAGCTGGTGCTTTTAACGTCTTTTTATTAAGGCAATATATGTTAACACTTCCAAAAGAGTTAGATGAAAGCGCTTTAATTGATGGCTGTTCACGATTGAAAATTTTTTATAAAATAATTTTGCCTAACTCAATACCTGTTTTAATAGTAGTTGGAATTTTTACTTTCGTTGCTACCTGGCAAGATATGATGGGACCGTTAATGTACTTAGACGATCCGGAACTAAGAACGGTTCAACTTGGTTTAGAGTATTTTAGGTCACCATACGTTGATAATAGGCATTTATTGCTTGCTGGTGCTGTTATTAGTATGCTTCCTATAACAATTTTATTTATATTTTTACAGCGCTATATAATGACAGGTATTGCTACAACAGGAATGAAAAATTAAAATTATGGAAAAATTAGAAAATAATAAAAACGAAAATAATGTAAATTCACCTTGTATTAAGCAATGTGAGTTAGATTTTAAAACCGGCTTATGCAAAGGTTGTTACAGAACAATAGATGAAATCGCTAACTGGTCTTTAATGAATGATAAAGAAAAATTAAGAGTTTTAGATTTAATAAAAAGAAGAAAAGAATAATTTAGCGATTATTAATTATAAGAACAAACTCACCTTTTAACTTTTCACTTTCTGCCTTTTTTGCTAAAAAGTCTAAATTTCCTCTTATATATTGCTCGTTTGGTAAAGTTAATTGATAAGCAACTACTGCTGGCTTGTTCCCTCCTAAAATTTCTGAACAGTCTTTTAATAAACTTGTTAATCTATAAGGGGTATCTAAAATAACTAATAACTCTTTAAAGTTTTTTAATTTTTTTAATTCAAATTTTCTAATATCTTTTTTGGGAGAAAGCCAACCATAAAAATAAAATTTATCTATATCAAACCCACTGCCTATTAATGCTGGTAAAATAGAATTAGCACCCGGTACAGGAACGATTTTAATACCTGTACTAATGCAATTATCCACTAACTTTAAACCTGGATCCGAAAAAACTGGAGTTCCACAATCCGATATAAGTGCCGCATTTTTCCCTTCAATAAACTTAACAATTAAATCAGATACAACATCCTTTTCATTATGCTCGTTTAGTGCAAATAATTCTTTTTTAATTTGCAATTTATTAAGCAATTTACTCGCTTCTTTATATTCCTCACAAATTATAAAGTCTACTTCCTTTAGTATATTTAATGCTCTTATTGTAATATCATCATAATTTCCAATAGGAGTAGATACTAAATATAATTTGCCAAATTTTTCTTTCATCATTTTTTTAAAATAAAATACCCCTATTATTTTATAATAGGGGCATAATTTATTACTTTAATAAGTCATTTACTTTATCAAAAAGCTCGTCCAAGTTTACTTTAAATCTTTCACCTGTGGCTCTTAACTTAACTTCAACGTTATTTTCAGCTAAACCTTTTTCACTAACTATAATCTGAATTGGTGTACCTAATAAATCTGCATCTTTAAACTTTACACCTGCTTGTACGTTATTTCTATCATCAAATAAAACAGGCACTTTTAAGCTATTAAATTTATTATATATGTTTTCGCATGTTTCAATTACAACATCTTTTTTCATATTAAGACCGATAAGATGAACATGGAAAGGTGCTAAAGCTTTATTAAAAATTATACCATTTTCATCGTTGTGTTGCTCAATGTAACATGCTAAAACTCGTTCACAACCTATGCCATAGCTACCCATTACAATAGGATGAGATTGCATATTTTCATCTAAATAATTTGCATTTAGTGCTTCGCTATATTTTGTTCCAAGCTTAAATATATGTCCTAATTCAATTGCCTTAAAAACGTCTAATTTATTTCCGCATCTTACACAAGTTTCTCCACTTTTAACTATGCGTAAATCGTGATATGTAATATTAGGAACATCGCGCTCTAAATCTATACCTCCAATATGGTAATCATTTTTATTTGCACCACTATATAAATTATTAGCACCTTTTAACCTATTATCTGCTATAATTTTATACTTAAATCCAACAGGACCAATACTACCTGCATCTGCACCACTAATTTCTTTTAGTTCATCTGGATGACACGGACGAACGTCGCCACCTAATATAGAAGGTAATTTTGTTTCGTTAACTTCATCATTCCCATTCATTAAAACAAGCACTGGGGTTTGATTATTTACCATATAGACGCGTGATTTTGCGGTCTCAGTCTCTTCTATACCTAAAAATTCGCAAAGCTCATCTATAGATTTTACATTCGGTGTATGTATTTCGTAAATTTCTTTACTTTCTGCATGGTGCTTTGCTGGTTCAACAATTGAATTTGCCACCTCTACATTTGCAGCATAGCCACAGTGCTCGCAATAAGCTACAGTATCTTCGCCCGCATCACTTTTTACCATAAATTCTTCAGACTTGCTTCCACCCATTGCTCCACTACTAGCACCTACTACAAAAAAGTTAATCCCACATCTTTCAAAAATTCTTCTATATGCTTTATCATGCAATTCGTAAGATTTATCTAAATTTTCAAATGTAGTATCAAATGAATAAGAATCTTTCATTAAAAATTGTCTTCCTCTTATAACTCCACTTCTTGGTCTCGCTTCGTTCCTAAATTTTGTTTGTATTTGATACCAAATTTGTGGCATCTCTTTATGGCTTTTTAACACACCTGCTGCATGATGTGTCATTATTTCTTCATGAGTTGGGGCTAATACATAATCCCTATTTTTTACATGAAACATTGTATCGCCAAAAGCTTCTACTCGTCCAGTTTGTTCCCATATCTCTTTGGGGTTTAATGCTGGTAAATGGAATTCTTGACCACCTATTGCATCCATCTCTTCTCGTATTATCTCAATAATCTTTTTTAATACCATATAACCATATGGTAAAAAAGAATATATCCCAGCACTTAACATTCTTACCATTCCACTTCTTAACATTAAAATATGGCTTGGAATTACTGCATCTGCAGGTACTTCTTTTAATGTTGGTATAAACGCTTTACTTTGTTTCATCTTTTCTCTTTACATATTTATTTTAAAATAAGTTATTAAAATAACAAAAAAATTCACCTTATTCAATAAACTATATTCTTATTTATTTTTTTATATTATCTGTAACTTGCTATTTCCTTTCTCAATTCTTTATAATTTGGGAATATTTTTGCTACTAAATTCCAAAATTTTACTGAGTGATTCATTTCTATTAAGTGACATAACTCGTGCACAATTACGTAATCAATTAAGATTGGCGCTAATTGCATTAATCTATAATTTAATGTAATAACTTTTTTACTGCTGCAACTACCCCACCTATTTGTAAGCGCTCTAATACGTAATTCTTTAAACGATAATTCCATTTTTTTTGCAAGCTCATTTATTCTTATTGGTAAATATGTTTTACCATTTTCTCGCAAAAATTTATCGTAAAGTTTTTCGTTAAGCTCTTTGTATTCATCAAAAATATATTCCACATTATCATTACGTGTAAACAGTTTTGGAAATTTTTCAACTGTTACAAGTTCCCCTAAGTAATAAAACTTTTTTTGTTGTTTATTACTTTTGTTGTGAACCTCTTTAATCCACAACTTGTTTTTATTAATAATGTCATATGCAAAATTGCCTGCTGCCCGAAATGGTAAAACTACTTCGAACCCACGCTTAGGGTGCAACTGTAAGCGAACATATTTTGCAGCTTTGCTTTTGCGTATAGATATATTTATTTCAGTTCCTTCTATTTCTAATTTTACATTTTTCATTATTCTTAATAAATTTATTTTTATATTTATAGTATTAAATTGGAGTTTTTACCTTTTTTATGCTAATTACAAACGAAGTAAGAGAATTTATATTTAACAACCTTAAAAATACCAAAAAAATTGCTAAATTTTATAGTTACAAATTCAATATTAATAACTTTAATTTTTTATCCTTAATGGATAATCTTGTCTCAGAAAACTATTTTTATTGGCATAATCCATTAATTAATCAACAATTTGTTGCTGTTGGAAGAATAGAACTACCAATTTCTAAAAAAATTTTAGCAGAAAATAAACTAATAAATTTATATCCTTTAATAAAACAAAAAATATTTTTTAATTACCCAGAATCAAATCTACCAATAATTTGTGGTGGAATTAAATTTAGTGAAGAGATATCCGACATTTGGAATGATTTTAACCAATACGATTTTTTTATACCTAAAGTTATAATTATTAAAAATAATTTAGAATTTAGTTTAATTATAAACACAAATATTAACAATTTTAACGAAGATACCCAGTTATGGGATAAAATTAATTGCAGTGGTGGAAACTGTAAAGAAAATATCCAAACTGTTTTAAGTGGCAAAACATTTGAAAGTACCGATAAAAGTTATTGGAACTCAATTGTTAAATCTGCATTACACAAAATTGCAAATAATGAAGTTACTAAAGTTGTTTTAGCGCGCAAAAAATCAATTGCATTAAAGCAAAACATAAAAAATATTTCCCCATCACAAATTTTTGGTACTTTAAGCATAAAACACCCAGAAAGTTTAATATTTGGATACAAGAAAAACGAGTCGTTATTTTTTGGCGCCACACCAGAAAAGTTTTTAGCTTTACGTGGTAATAAAATAGAAACTGAAGCACTAGCCGGCAGCACAACCAACGGCAATGGGGCTGAATTATTAAACGACATAAAAAACTTAAACGAGCATAAACAAGTTTTAGATTACATCCTTTACGGATTAAAAGATATAACTGTTAAACAAGAATTTGACCCTATACCAAAAATAAAAGATTTGCATTATATTAAGCATTTGCAAACAAACATTTCCGCAACTTTCAAAAATGGTACTACTTCTTTTGATGTTATAGAAAAATTATTCCCAACTCCAGCAGTATGTGGCTACCCCAAGCACAAAGCAAAAGAAATTATTTTGCATTTAGAAAAATTTGATAGAGGTTTATACAGCGGAATTATTGGATTTTTATGCCCCAATGGCAATGCAGATTTTTATGTGGCTTTGCGCAGCGCACTTATTAAAAAAGATATTTTGCATGCTTTTGCCGGCTGCGGTATTGTTAATGGTAGCGATGCTGAAAAAGAATATACCGAAACTGAATATAAATTTATACCCATTTTAAGTTTAATTGAAGATTTCGATGAATTTTAACGATAATTTTCTATACGCATCTGTTTTTGTAAATACTTTACAATTGCAAGGATTGAAGCACGCTGTTGTTTCTCCTGGTAGCAGAAATACCCCTATTATTGCTGCATTAGATGCTAATAAAAAGATTAAAAAAACTGTTATTTTAGATGAACGCTCTGCAGCATTTTTTGCATTAGGAATTGCTAAGGCTACACAAGAACCTGTTTTAGTAGTTACCACTAGTGGAACAGCTGCTGCCGAACTTTACCCAGCTATTGTTGAAGCATTTAATAGTAGAGTGCCCTTAATTGCATGCACTGCAGATAGACCCGAAATTCAACTATTTTGTGGAGAAAACCAAACTATTAACCAAGATAACATTTTTGCTAATCACATTAAAGCTTATTTTTACTTAAAAAACTTAGAACCTTCCTTAAATAAACTTAATGAAATTGCCGATAAGGCTGTGGAATGTTATAATATTGCAAACATAAAAAATAGAGGACCCATTCATATAAATTTCCCATTTGCTAAACCACTTGAACCCTCTTCGTTTAATATAAATTTTGACTTAAAAAATCTTGCTAAAATTAATTATAATATTGTTAGTTCTAAAATTACTAATCTAAAAACTAATGATTTTAATTTTATAGAAAGCTTACCAAGTTATAAGAGAGGTTTAATTGTTTTAGGTGGTGATTATTATTCCCCCTACTTTTATCAATCAATAATTAAAATATCAAAAAAACTTAAATTCTTTATATATCCAGATATTCTTTCCTCTTTTATTCTTAATCTATATAATAATTCAGATTTAGTTTTAAATAATTTATCTTTTTTCGATTCCCAAATTTTGCAAAACCTTTTTACAGAAAGCGACTTAATTTTACAATTTGGTAAAACTCCAATTAATAATAAAATTTTGGAATTATTTAAGTCTTCAAAAGCTACAAAAATCCTTATTAATCCTTATGGAGACTTATTTGACCCATCTCGCACAGTAAATCAAATTTATTCCTTAGATTATGATAACTTTGCGTTAAATGCATTAAATGTTATAAAAAAGATTAAAAATAAAAACGATGATGAATTTATACAAAAAATAATTTTAATAAATAAAAATATTGAAAAGACAAAAAACTTAGAAATAAAAAAGTTACCAATTACATTTGAAGGGAAAATTATTAAAACCATATCTACAGCATTAAATAAAAAAGCCCCAATTATGCTTGGTAATAGCATGCCGGTTAGATATTTTGAGCTTTTTACAAATGCAAGTAATAACCAAAATATGGTTTTTTGCAACCGTGGTGCTAGCGGAATAGATGGAAATAACGCTACTGCCGCTGGAATTGCTTATGGATTAAATTCCCCATTAGTTTTTATTAGTGGAGACTTAGCCTTTTTACACGATGTTGGCAGCTTAATTTATATTAGCACCCTAAACTTACCCATTTGTATTATAGTCTTAGATAATAATGGTGGTGGAATTTTTAAGCTTCTTCCTATATCAAAAAATCAAGCTCTTTTTGATAAATATTTTGTTACTCCTCAAAATCAAAATATTAAAAATATCGCCAAAGCATTTAACATTAATTATTACTATGTAAATTCTAATAATAAATTATCCTCATATATAAATAGTTTTTATAACAATCCCAAACCCTTAATTTTACATCTAAAAACTGATATTAATAATTCCGCAGAAATTTATAGCAAATTAAAATCAATTTTTGAAAAAATATCAATCGAGTATTTTAATGCACAATGATAAAGATTTAATTTTATTCTTGCATGGCTTTTTAGGTAATGCTAACGATTGGGATAATATTTTAAAATATAATTTTTTTAATAATTATAAAACTTTGGCAATAGATTTACCCGGACATGGTAATTATAATAAATCAAGTGATTTATTGTATACAGAAGATGATGTTATTAATTATATAAAAAATATAATAAGCTCTCAAACAAAAAAATCTATTATCTTAGTTGGATACTCTTTAGGTGCACGCGCTGCTTTATCTTTTGCGTGTAAATATCCTAACTTAATTAAAGCACTTATTCTAGAAAGTGGAACAGCAGGCATTGAAAATGAACAAGAAAGATTAAATAGATTAAATAACGATAAATTATTAGCGCAAAAAATATTAGATAATTACAATTTATTCATTCAAAGCTGGTATGATACTGAAATTTTTAGGTCATTAAATCTAAAGCCACAACTAAAAAACTTGCTTATAAATAAAAGATCACTTAATAATGCATCAGAAGTTGTTAAACTTTTAGTTGGTTTTAGTCAAGGAGCAATGTTACCCAAATATCAATATTTATCATCTTTAACTTTCCCCGTTTTATTAATAACCGGCAATTTAGATAATAAATATACATTGATTAACAAAACACTAAATAAATTAATACCAAACTCCAAACATATTATTATTAATAATGCTGGACACATACCCCATTTAGAAAATGAAGAAGATTTTATAAAAGAAGTAGAAAAATTTTTAGAAACTTTATAAATTTAAGTAATGTTATTTTTAAAAATTAGAGGATTAAATGATTAATTGGATAAAAGCAAAAGATTACACAGATATTACATATCACAAAGCAGAAGGAATAGCAAGAATAGCTTTTAATAGACCAGAAGTTAGAAATGCATTTAGACCCGACACAGTTAAGGAACTTTATGATGCTTTTAACGATGCAAGAGAAGATTCTAATATTGGGGTAATATTACTAACCGGAAACGGTCCTGCAAAAGATGGCAAATATTCATTTTGTAGTGGTGGTGACCAAAAAATACGCGGTGATAAAGGTTACGTTGGAAAAGATGGAGTACCAAGATTAAATATCTTGGACGTGCAAAAGCAAATACGCAGCATCCCCAAACCTGTTATTGCACTTGTTGCAGGCTATGCAATAGGTGGTGGACACGTACTACATGTTGTTTGCGATTTAACCATTGCCGCAGATAACGCAATTTTTGGGCAAACAGGACCAAAAGTTGGCAGCTTTGATGGCGGTTTTGGTAGCAGCTATTTAGCAAGAATTGTTGGTCAAAAAAAGGCTAGAGAAATTTGGTACTTATGCCGTCAATACAATGCTCAAGAAGCTTTAAATATGGGATTAGTTAATAAAGTGGTTCCTGTAGAACAGTTAGAAGAAGAAGGCATTAGCTGGGCAAAACAAATTTTAGAACATAGCCCATTAGCTATAAGGTTGCTTAAATCTGCTTTTAATGCAGAGCTTGATGGACAAGCAGGTATACAAGAATTAGCAGGAAACGCTACTTTACTTTACTATATGAGTGATGAAGCACAAGAAGGACGCAATGCTTATAACGAAAAACGCAAACCCGATTTTTCTAAATTTCCACGAGTTCCTTAGTTATGAATTCCGGTTACGTTAAATCTATTTCTAAGTTTGAAAGCTGGATTTTAGCTAGCAGACCCAAAACTTTACCCGCTGCAATTGCGCCTGTTTTAGTTGGTACTGCTGTTGCAATTAAATACGATAAATTTAATTTTATTGCTTTCCTCATTGCGTTAATCTGTTCAATTTTAATTCAAGTTGGAACTAATTTTGTTAACGACTTATACGACTTTTTAGCTGGTAGTGATAGAGAAGATAGAATTGGACCAAGACGAGTTTTGGCTTCTGGTCTTATTTCTGTTAAAGAAATGAAGTGGGGAATTTTTATTACTTTCGGTGTTACTTTCTTACTTGGTTTATACTTGGTTTATTTAGGTGGAATTGTTGTTTTATTAATTGGCTTGCTTTCTATTTTTGCTGGCATTGCTTACACTGCTGGACCGTATCCATTAGCATATAATGGACTTGGGGATATTTTTGTTTTTTTATTTTTTGGCTTTGTTGGCACCGTTGGCACTTTTTATGTACAGGCTTTTCAAGTTAATCCATTTGTATTTTTAGCCTCTATCCCTGTAGGAGCTTTAATTACAAATATATTGGTAGTTAATAATTATAGAGATATCGAAGCGGATAAAATTTCTGGTAAGCACACTTTGGCTGTTAAATTTGGTAGAAAATTTACACGCTACCAATACTTATCCTTTATGATTCTTTCTTATTTAATTTTACCCGTAGTTTTTTTTATTTTTAATTTATCTTTATTTATCTTTTTACCCTTAATTTCATTACCTATTGCTATTAAATTAATTAAAATGATTTTTACTTTTAGCGGTCCAGAACTTAATGAAACTCTTGCTCTTACCGCTAAACTATCTGCTATTTATGGCTTATTGTTTGCAATTGGTATTTTATTATGAAAATACGCTCAGTTAATTTTAGAGCATATAATTTTAATTTTGCCACACCCTTTGCAACTGCTAAAAATATATTTAAAACACGGGATTCTTTAATTATCGAAGTACTTTTCGAAAACAATCAACTTATAATTGGTGAAGCTGCACCATTACAAGGTTTTTCTAAAGAAACTGTAAAAGAAGTTATTAGCAATCTAAAAAATATTATCCCCTCTCTGTTAAATTTAAATACAGATAATTCCCCATCTTTTATTTTGGAAACTGTAAATTCATTGTGTAAATATCCCTCACTTAATTTTGCTCTACAATCTATTTTTTTAAGATTTTATTTATTAAATAATCATCCACTTTTTTTTAATCCTGTTGCAAACAAAATTAAGGTGAATGCTATTTTATCTTTATCTGAACCTGATGTTTTACAAAAAACTGATTTGCTTATAAAACAAGGTTATAAAACTATAAAGTATAAAATTGGTTTTTTAGATTTTAACAAAGAAATAGAGATATTAAATAATATTTACAAAAATTATAAGAATAATATTAAAATACGCCTCGACCCTAACGGTACATTCCCCACAGAAATGATTGAGGAATATTTTAATAAATTTACACAAATCGATTTTGAATACATTGAAGATCCTATTAATAATTTATCTGATTATAGATTTTTACAATCTTATATAGATAAAATTGCAATAGATTCATTTAATTTTAGTCTAAATGATATTGATGAATTGATACAAAATTATAATATAAAAACTTTTATAATTAAGCCAACTATTTTAGGTGATGTTTATAAAATTATAGATTTATTAACAAATGACAAATATAAAAATATTAATTTTATAATTTCCTCTTCTTTTGAAAGTTATTATTCTCTTCCATCTCTTTTTTACTTAGCAAGCCTAAGGCAAAACTATGCACATGGATTAAATACATTTACTTTATTAGATGAAAGAAACGATGAATTTTTATTTAAGGATGGGTATTGTTTTATTAATACTAATTTTACTAAATATAACAAAAATATTACTTATAATTTTTTTAATTATTCCCCAAGTATATTCATAGAACATTTTAACAACCACTTATCCGCAGATAAATTAATAAATAATATAGATTTCAATTCTATTAAAATTCCTTGCAATTCATTTATTAGCCTTTATAATTTACCAATTCAAAATCTAAATAATTTAATATTAAACACATGGAAAAATAATTCCACACCCATAGTGATTGATCCAAAAATAAATTATGAACAAGCACTAAATTTAGCAAATACATTTAAATCTAATTTATTTGTAAGTAACAAAAAAATAATACCGATTGATAATTCCCCTAAAAACATAAGCGAACCCGAGCTTATCCTCTTTACATCTGGAAGTACAAATTTACCAAAAGCGGTAATTATTCCTCTTACAAGCATTATCAATTCTGCCAATAAATTTATTAATTACTTTAATGTTACAAGTGATGATATTTTTTTAGCTTCACTCCCAGTAAACCACATTGGTGGATTAATGATTATGTTTAGAGCAATACTTGCAAATGCTAAAGTTGTAATTCCCAAATCTACTAATTATTTGGATTTAAAAACTTGCATTGAAAAATATAATATTAGCTATATATCATTAGTGCCAAAACAGCTTAGCGATTTATTAACTACTAATATAGACCTTACAAAAATTAAAGCAGTAATTTTGGGCGGTGCAAAAGCAGATGATAATTTGGTAAAAGAAGCACTTAATAGAGGAATAAAATTATACAAAGTATATGGTAGTACAGAAACTTGCAGCATGGTATCTATTGCTTCTCCTAATGAATTACTTGTAAATCCAAAATCATCCGGTAAACCATTTCAAAACGTAGAGATACTAATAAATTATAATAATCGCTTAATAAAAAATGCTAATGTAAAAGGAGAAATTGTTGTTAAAACAGATACTTTATTTAGAAATTATCTAAATAATGCATTATTAGAATATGGTGATAATAAAAAAGAAGGCTATTTTTACACAAATGATATTGGATTTATAAACGAAGCTGAGGAATTAATTATTGAAGAGAGAAAAGATGATATAATAATTTCTGGTGGTGAAAATATTTCCCCAGAAGAAATTAGAACTGCATTAAGTGAAATAGATTTTATATCTGATGCTGTAATTCTAAGTAAACCCGATAAAACTTGGGGGCAAGTTCCGGTTGCCTTTATAGTATGTAAAAAAGAAATTGTTGAAACAGAGATAAAAGAAATCCTTAAAACAAAATTAGCAAGTTATAAAATACCTAAAGAAATTTATTTTATAAAATCTATACCTTATAACAATAATGGTAAAATAGATACAACAAAACTTAAAGAATATTTAAAATAAAAAAAGCCCCTTTAAAAGGGGCTTAATAAATTTATTTTTTAGGTTCGCCAATACCTAATAATTCAACTTCAAAAATTAAAGTAGCGCCTGGTTCAATCATCTGTCCAGCGCCTCTGTCACCATAAGCTAAAGCTGCTGGTAAGTAAATTTCCCATTTATCACCAACTTTCATAAGTTGTAATGCTTCTGTCCAACCTGGTATTACTTGATTAAGAACGAATGTAGCTGGTTCACCTCTTTTGTAAGAGCTATCAAATTCATCGCCATTAATTAATGTGCCACGATAGTTTACAGTAACTTGATCTGTTGCTTTTGGTGAAGGACCATTTCCAGATTTAATAACTTTATATTGTAATCCACTTGGTAATGTTTTTACGCCTGGTTTCTTAGCGTTTTCAGCTAAAAATTTATCTTCAATAGCTTTATTTTTCTTAGCAGTTTCATCTAATTTAGCTTGTTGCTTTTCCATCATCTTCTGCTGTAATGTACCAAAAATTTGGGTAAGTTCTTCTTTTGTAAATATGGAAGCTGCTTCTGATGTGTCTTTTAGTGCTGCTGCAATACCTTTTGCAAGCATTTCTGGGTCTACTTCTATTTCTTGAGTTCTTAAATTACTGCCAACATCATAACCAATAGCATAGCTTACGCTATCCTTAAATGTTTTTAAATCTTTTTTTTCTACTTTGCTTTGGCAAGCTACCGTACTAAATAAAAAAGTTGCAAGTATTACAGAAAATAAATATCTCATTGTTTCTCCAATTATTAAAAATAAAAAAAATTTAAGCTTAAAATTTAACTATTACTATTATTAATAGCAATTTAATAAACACTTTTATTATAAAATTACAAAATTAAAATGTTTCAATACTTTTTATATTTACAAACACCGCCACCATAAGTTGCAATCCAAATAGCCCCATTTTTATCTTGTAAAATTGTTCTTACAAAATTATTGGTCAATCCACTGTTTTGTACTAAAATAAAAGTTTTTAATAAACTTTGGTCAATTGTTACAATTCCATCATCTGTGCTTATCCATGTTAAGTTCTTGCTATCTGTAAAAATATAATTTATTTTATTCACACTTAACCCTGTAACGGTAGTAAACCTTGTACCATTATAATAACTTAAACCACCTACATCTGATGATGTTGGCAAATGCCCAACCCATAATTTATCATTTCTATTATAATTTATAGCCGTTATGGAATTCCCCGGCATTGTATAATTTGGTTTAGCAAAAACTATGTAGTTACTTCCATCTTTTTCTACTAATCCATTATAATATGTTCCAACATATAACTTATTATTAAAACCAAATCCAACTGCTGTAATCCAATTATCGGGCAACCCACTATTATTAGTGTTAAATACTTCAAAATTGTTATTACTATATTTAACTAAACCCGATTTCGTACCAATCCAAACCTCGTTATTATTTGCTGTAATTGCAGTAATATAATTATTTGGTAAGTTACTATTAACTGTTGTAAATATTTCCCAAAATCCGTTATAATACTTAGCTAAACCGCTTTCTGTACCAATCCATAAATTACCATTGTTATCTTTTTTAATTACAGTTATTCTATCACTTGTAAGCATTGTGTTACTTTTATTATAATTAACCCAATTATTCCCATCAAATACAGATATTCCATTTCCATCTGTACCTGCCCATATTCTATTATTATCATCAACTTCTAATGCAGTAATAAAATCACTTACCAAGCCGCTGTTATTTACTTTGTAATCCACCCATTTTGTGGTATCTTGCAACACAATATAAGTTGCAACATTTGTTCCACTTGTTACCTTTGCTTTCGCGGTTCCATCTCTATATCCAACTTTTTTATATTTAATATTATACTCACCAGGAATAATTCCCGTTAAGGTATAAGGGGTCACCTTACTAATTGAGGAATCATTTATAAATATTGCAGCTCCAGATGGATTAGATGTAAAACTAATGCTCCCCTTCATTCTTGGGTTTTTTGTAAAATCTATGTTAAAAGTATTTTTAACATCTTTGGCAAATACAACTGTAAATGAAGAATCATAAAATCCTTCCTTCCTTAATTTTATTACAGAAGCACCATATTCAATAAATACCAAACTATCGGGCGTAACTTTCCCTGTATTTTTACCATTCAAAAAAATTGTTGCACCTTGTGGTATAGAATTAATATACGCATAGCCGTTATCAGGTGGATCTAATGGCGGAGTTACATATACTTCTTTTTCACAACCAATTATTAAAGTCAATAATAAACTTATTAATATTACTTTTTTCATTTTCTCTTTCTTGTTTAATTAAATACTAATGCATAGCCAAAGGAATTTACAAAATCTTCCGCAAAAGATACCCTAATTTCTTGATGAATATAAGAACCAAACACGCCTAAACCGTTTTTTATATTAGAAAAATCGGTCTCATCTATTTTTACAGAAAACTCGCCATATGCAGAGTTTGATGTGGAATAATAAGCAGATAAATTTGCATCTAAAACTAATAATTCAAAATACGTCCCTGATACAATAGAATAATTCCCCTTATATGGGTCTCCTTTGCTTATATCTTCAAAAGCTTGCCTTACAACAGCCATATCATAAAAAACATAAGGGTGTTTATCTGGCTTAGGATATACCTCTACATAATTATCCCCACGTTTTTCATATCTTAATGGTATTTGCTTTTTATACTTTGTTTTAACGCCATTAACAGTTTTATAGTAGTAAAAAGTTAATTTTGGTACATAAACAACGTCATTATTTGTAATTTTCCAAAAATAACTTAATTGTTGTAAAGGCTCGTTAGTAACAAGCAAACTACTTGTTTGTTTAATAAATTCTAAAGTTTCTGGTGTTCGTGTTACAGAACTTAACCTTCTACCATTTGGCAATAAAATATCTATATAATATTCTTTGTTCTCTTCTGGCTTAAAATTTTTGGCATAGTAATAATAAATTTTAGATTTGTAACGCGAAGTATCAACTCTGGCAATACTTGTATCTCTAAATGTTACTACTTTATCATCGTAATAAATTTTTACTTCTGCCCCTTTTATTGTTGGATCTTCGTTATAATCTAATGGATTTGTCCCCTCTATTTGATATGCTTTACTAATTGTTAACATTTGATAAGTTGTATCGCAGCGTAAGATACAATTTACACTGTATATCTCTCGCAATTCCCCATTAGGATTAAAATTTTCCTCACAAGAAATAAAGAATAAGCTAAATAATCCCAATAAATATATTAATCTTTTTTTCATATTTCCACCTTTATAGTTGCAGATGGTAAAAATGGCAGCATGTTAACTCGTTCGCCTGTATCTCGCTTAAAATAAAATATATTTTTTCTGTTATATACATTTATAATGCTAAAATCTAAATATATATTTGCAAAACTTAAATTAAACTTTTTCGATATAGATAAATCTAACCTATGATAATCGGGTAAGCGTCCAATATTTTTATCACCCAAAATTGCATAAGGAATAAAACTACCATAAAACAACCAATTAGAATAAAAATCATTTACATATAACTTATCATAATAACCTATTAGCTTAGTAAAAGGCAATCCTGTGTTATATGTCCATATTACATTCGCAATCCAATCATTACCAAAGTTATAATCTAATATAATATTCAAATTATGCCTGCTATCATATTTTGGGTAAAACCTTTTACCATTTAGCATATTGTATGCATAACTTAAAGAATAAGAAACAGTAAACGAAAAAGGTAAATCTGAATACTTAAGCATAAATTCACTTCCGTATGCTTCAGATTCACCACTTACAAAATCTTTATCACTATTGTATATTTTGTTCTCATTTATCAAAGGTAAATTAAGTACTTTTTTGTAATACACTTCGCTTTGAAAATTTAGTTTGCTTGTAATATCAAGCTCTAAACCACCAACATAATGCTCTGCTCTTGTTGGCTTTAAATATTCTGGAGTAATAATGTATGGCTCAAAAAGAGAAATAACTTCCTTTTCATCCGATAAAGTTGTAATTTCCTGTTGATAAACACCATAAGCCCCTTTAATAGCAATTTGTGGATCAATTCTATATGTAAAACTAAATCTGGGTTCTAAAAAGAACTCTCCACTTGGTGTAAAAGAAACTGTATTTGCTCTTAAACCTAAATCAATACCTAAGTTTTCAAATCTTAAAAATTTATATTTTATATAAGCAGTAAAATTACCACCAAAGTCATCTAACTCTGTTAAAGCTCCGTTTTGGTTTTCAAGCTTCAATTTTGCGCTTATTGTTTTTAAAGATGCACCTAATCCAAGCTCATCTTTACTTTCATAAATATAATTCATATCAAAGGCAATTGTATTATCATTAAGCATATTGCTACGCGCTTTTGTATTACTTAAATTGGGTATTAATTTACCATTAAACTCACTGTGTGTAACACTAAATTTGCTAATTAATGGACTATCATACACCTGTTGCCACTCAAATCCAAAAATATTATTCTTCCAATTAAAATCTTCTTTTAATGGGTTATTATTATTTAATTTATCCTCACTTAAAAATCCATATATTATAAACTTTCCATTTTCAATAAAAGGATTAGGTGTATTAACTTTAAAAGAAATATCATAAAAATCCATTGGCACAGATTTATCATCTAAAAACTTCTTCAAAATATTGTTGTTAATACTTTTTCTTCCAGTTAATAAAAACGAACCTTTACCCAATGGTCCCTCTGCTAAAATTTTACCCGTTAATAAACTTGCTGAAGCTTTTGCAGAGTAATTATTTCTATTGCCATCTTTAGTTAATACCTTTAACACACTAGAAACTCTTCCACCATACTCTGCACTAAATCCTCCTTTGTAAAACTCAACATTATTTATCGTTTCAGGGTCTATTACACTAAACAAACCTAATGCATGAAAAGGATTATAAATTGTTGCACCATTAAAAAGGACTAAGTTTTGATTACTTGACCCACCACGTACATAATACCTTGCAGAAACATCACCAGTAGATTTTACTCCTGGTATATACTGCAGTGAGCGAAATACATCAGTCTCTACTCCTTTGGGTAATTTTTCTAATTCTTTTATTGATATTCTTTGCAGCCCTAAGTTTGTAGAGTTTTTTTCTATTGATATCGCTTTTTCTACTTTTTCAATTGTTTGCAACTGATAGCTCGAAGGCTCTAACGATACATTTTGTTGTGTTATTTTTCCCGCTACTATTGCTACACTTAATTCTTTAGTCTTATATCCAACATAAGAGTAAACTACAGTATAAGTTTTACCCGCAGGAATACCAGTAATATAATAATAACCATTTGCATCTGTAGAAGCACCTGTTTTTGCTTCTTTTACAAAAACATTCCCATATGCTAAAACTTCGCCATTATTGATATCTGTTACAAATCCTCTTAGTATCCCTGTCCCTTGTCCTTTTACAATGTTAGAACTACTAAGCAATATCCCCCATAACAGCATTAAATGTAAAGCAAATTTCATTAAAATCCTTATTCTATTTTAAAAAGAATTGTTCTTTAAATATAACATTATTATAATAAATTCCCCATGCATATTTTTGGTACTTTTTTAAATTATTAGACATTATAATTAATATAAAAGTTTAATTATTAAACATTTGGCTAATATTACACATGTTTATTTTATATTAAGTTATTATAGATAATTTTTTTTAAAGTTTTTAATTGGTATAATTATTGTTAATTTAATGGTTAATTAGTGGGATTTAAGTTTATGGTCAAATTAAAAATTTATATATTATTTTTATTAACTTGGTTTATAATTGGGTGCAGCACTAAAAGTGACCCTGTAAGCACAACAGAAGCTGTTAAAGAAAAAATAATTGGTAAAGTAATTTCTGCTAAAACTGGAGAAGCTATACCACAAGTTTTAATATCTACAACCGGTTCATCTGCAAGTGTAACTACTAATATTGATGGCACTTATATTATAGATAAAATATCCCCCGGTACTTATACAATTAGAGCATCTAAAACTGGTTACTACTCAGAAGAAATATCAGTTAAAGTGGATACCGGAAAAGTTGTTATTGGGGATTTTGTGCTTCAAGAATTAAGATATGGGTCTATATCTGGTAAAATAATAGATGTAGTTACTAATAGCGGCATTTTTGGTGTTACAATTTCCACAACTCCTACTACAGGTGTAGTTTATACAGATAATAACGGTAACTTTACAATTTCTAATATTTTAATCCAAAGAAATACAGATTACACTATTACAGCTAATAAATCTAATGCTTATGATATAGCTACCAAAGTTGTTAGATTTGCCGATAGCACTAAAATTAATGTTAACTTAACGCTTGAACCAATTTATGGCGTTATTGAAGGCACTGTCTCAGATTCTAAAACAGGGTTACCCGTTGCCGGTGTTAATATAACTACTAATCCTCCAACTGCTTCCGTTTTAACAGACTCACAAGGAAATTATACCATTCCTCAAGTCATTCGTTTATCCGGTAGCAACAAATATAATATTATTGCAACTAAAAACGGCTATAAGAAAAATTCTGATGTAAATATTATTGTTTTAGGTGGCAGAACAACAAGAGGAGATGTGATAATTGAACCATTATAATAAATTTACATTAAAACTTTTTTTAATTTTATTACTATTTTCGTCTAATATTTATCCTCAAAAAAAAGGAATTTTTATTATTTCTGATATTTTAAATTATTTTACCACACCAATTTCTGATGATTCTCTTTCTTTTTATCGTTTAAACGGTTTTTATGAAACAAGACTTCGTAAAATTATTAATGGGGCTTATTTTTCATATTCCATTTATAGCGAATCTCCTAAGTTGGATTTAATTAATCGCGCTGTTTATGTACCTTATTATACTAAAACAACTAAAATTTCTTTTACTCCATTAACATTTAAAGTTATAACAAGTCCTCTTTCTTATAGCGTATCGTTTTATCAAAACGAATTAGACTTAAATAGTATAAAACTAAATTTTGCCATACCTCCCGTTCCTCCTAATGGCACCAAGCTTTCTAATAACTTAAAACTTTCTTATACAGAGCTTGCTGTTAATTATATTCCTTTTTCGCTTTTTTGGGGATACCTTTACCCTGAAGCAGGACTTAAAATTAATCACTTAAAAACAAACTATAATAATAAGAATACTTACTTAGTTAATATTGGCATTAATTCTTCTGTAATGTTTAAATTTAAAAATCTCTTTTTACAAGCAGAGTATACTAAATACTTTAATAATTCCGCTTATATTAAAGATAAATTATTTATTGGGGGAGGAATATTTTTAGGATGGATGTAAAAAAATTATATCTATTATTATTCTTTTTAACAAGCATTTTATCGGCTCAAGTTAACAATCGTTTTCTTGTTTCGGGTATATTTACTGTAAAAAATAGTGATATAACTGACCCCACAAACTTCAAAATGGTTAGTATACCTGGTGATACTATAATACCAATTAAAAATATTTTGCCCGGTACTGCGGGAATTAATTGGATGGCTTTTGATGAAAGTGGAGAAGGAATACCCACACCTTACGTAAAAGATAAAGATGCTAATTTTTCTTTTTCTCCCGGCAATGCGTTTTGGATTATCAATCAAGGAAATATTAGTATTGGTCCTTTTAATGTAAAAAAAGTAACACTAAAAGATAATGGCTATTACATTAATTTACACAAAGGCTGGAATCTTATCTCTAACCCATTCGATAAATCAATTGATTGGAAAGCGGTTCGTTTAGCAAATAATTTACAAAACGATTTAATTTATTACTTTTACGAAGGCTATTATGATAATGCTTCTGTAAAAATGCAACCTTATTTAGGTTACTATTTTTATAATCGCAAAGAACTTGATAAACTCTTTTTACCTTATCCAGCTTCCTCTAATCTTGAAAAATCTAACCAATACCAAAACTATTTATTAATTAAAGTTATTTCGGATACTGATACAGCAAATGCTAAAATTTACTTAAATACTGCTGAAAATAACTTGATATCAAATCAATTATATCCTCTTAATAATTTTGTTAACTTTGGTATTTCGGTAAATATTGATAATAACTATTATTCGGAATATATTATAAATTCTAATAACGATGTATTAATTTTACCTTTAACTTTAATTAATAAAAAAAATAAACCTTTATTAATAACTATAGAAAAGGAAACAGATAATGAATTTAATGACCTTAAACTTGCCCTAAATGTTAATGATAATCTTATCTTAGAAAATAAATTGCCAATTGATGTTAGTAATATTAATAATCTGCAATTATTAATATATAAAGATGAACTTAGTAATAATATTTTACCCTACGATTTTAACGTATCACAAAACTTTCCTAATCCATTTAATCCCGAAACTAAATTTTACGTTTCTATTCCTTCAGAAACTTATATGGAAATTTCTGTTTTTAATAGCATTGGGGAAAAGATTAATACCATTTATATGGGTGAAATTCATAAAGGAACACACTTATTTAGTTTTAATGCAAAAAATATCACATCCGGTATTTATTTTTACACTGTAAAAACTAATTTTGGTACAATTACAAAAAAAATGCTACTTATTAAATAATTTTCCTTCCTTTTATCTCTAAAAACAGTTATAAACTTATTCAAGTCAATTTTTGTTTTAGTTTAAAAAATTGTTAAATATACTAATTATAGTTTAACTTTAAAACTTTTAAATCTAAATTTCGTCATAATAGCTAAACAATCAAAAAACTAATTTAATAGGACAATATGTTAAAACTCTTTTTAAAATTAATGCAACTTAAAACACTAATTATTTTTTTAGCTTTTAATGGTTATGTTATTGCAAATAATGCATTGATTGGCTCAATTAGTGGTTTTATTTATGACGATTCTAATGGTGAAGCTTTAATAGGTGCTAATGTTTATATTAAGGAACTTAATATTGGTAGCACTACAAACAATAGTGGGTATTTTGTAATTCCTTCACTTAAAGATGGCAATTATACCTTAGTAGTAAGTTATATAGGATATAAAACTATTGAGCTTAAAGTTGATGTTAATGAAACTAAAAAAAGCAATCTTAAAATAAGATTACAACCCGATGTTATTAAAACCGGAGAAGTTGTTGTAACAGGTGATTCTATTCGTACAATAGAAAAATTATTCGTTAAGCCTGTTTCTAAAATGGAATTTTCGCAAGCTCAAATTAATTCTATACCACGAATGATTGAAGCAGATTTATTACGCTCACTTCAAACTGTGCCCGGCATAACTGCATTATCAGATTTTAGCAGTGCTCTTTATGTTAGAGGCGGTACGCCAGACCAAAATCTATACCTTATAGATGGTACCGATGTTTATAACCCAGAACACGCTTTTGGTATTTTTTCCACATTTAACACTAATGCAATAAAAAAAGTTGAACTTTCTAAAGGTGGATTTGGAGCTGAGTATGGCGGTAGGCTTTCTTCTGTTATGGATGTTACCAACTTAGACGGTAACCGTAACAATTTTCAAGGTGTTTTTAATATAAGTTTACTTTCTGCTTCTACTACCTTACAAACTCCTGTTGGTAGTTTTGGCTCTATTTCTGGCAGTTTTCGACGCACTTATATAGACCAAACTTATGCTCGTTGGGTTGATGAAATACCCAATTACTATTTTTACGATGGCAACTTAAAAGGGTTTTTCGATATCTCTGAAGACGATAAACTTACAGTAAGCTTCTTTAAAAGCCAAGATGCTTTAGACTTTAAATATGACAAATCAAAGCAATCTATGGAATTTATTTACGATTGGGGAAACACTACAGGTAGCATTAATTGGAAACACCTTTTCAGTCAACAGCTTTTTGCTTCTTTCTGGGCTACACTCTCTCAGTTTAAATCTAACTTCTCTTTTGATGACGTTCTTAATATGAAAGAGTATAATTACCTTTCAGATTATGCATTTAAGGGTGCTTTAGAGTATTACCACTCGAACGACTTTAATCTTAAATTTGGAATTGAACAAAAACTTTTACATGGTGTTTATAATTTTTCTTGGGATAATGGTTTAGTTGATATTAACAAACATAGACAGTACACTACTTCTTACATCAGCATTAACTATAAACCTATTAAGGATTTAGAATTAAATGCTGGCTTGCGTCATCACTTATTTAATAGCGAAGCTAAATACTCTAACTTTGACCCTCGATTTTCTGCAAAATATAGGTTAACAGATAAAAGCAACATAAAATTTGCTACTGGTATTTATCATCAATACTTAAATCGCATTCCGCGTTTATTTTTTGCAAGCATTTGGACTACTGCAGACGAAAACACAAAAGGCTCTGAAGCTAAACACTTTATTTTAAGTTACCAAAGAGAAATTGCAAATATTTTTGAATTTGAGACTGAAGTTTATTATAAAACTTATAAAAATATTTACATGTATAATATGAATTATAATGCTATTGTTACACCAACAAGTTATTCTGCTTCAGGTAATCCAATTTACACATCAACTAAAGGATTATTTTTATCAGGTGATGGAAAATCTTACGGTATTGAATTTTTGCTTAGAAAAGATGTTGGTGCTTTATCGGGTTGGATTTCTTACTCTCTTGCTAAAACTAAATATACGTTTAATGAAATTAACCAAGGTAAAGAATATACCCCAAGACACGATAGAACTTCTGTTGTTAACGTTGTTCTAAATACAGATTTGGTTTCGCTTTGGGATGGTAAATTTAACGAACCTGCTGATAGATTCGACTCAAAATGGCTTATTGGTATTAACTTTGTTTATTCTACTGGTCAACCAATCACTACACCTGGTTCTGCTTATTATAGCAGTGCTTTGCCAGATTGGACTATGATTGTTCCGGGGAAAGAAGATTTAGAAGGTTATAATTTATATCCTTCGGAAATAAATTCTTTCAGATTGCCCCCATATATTCGTATGGATTTAAGTATCACTTACGAAAAAAACTACGCTACTTGGTCTATTGCACCATATTTACAAATAATTAATATTGGCAATAGAAAAAACACTTGGTTTATTACTTATAACCAAGAATATAAAGATGGTGTAATAACCCAAAAAATAGATAAAGTTAACATGTTACCTTTACTACCTAGTTTAGGTGTAACAATAAGATTTTAATGGAGACCAAAATGAATTTAATAAAAAAATTTAATCTAATTTTAATTGTACTTATTCCACTTTTAGCAGCTTGTGGAGACCCCGCTGTAGAAGTTGATGACAACCAATATAAGCCAAAAATTGTTGTAGAAGGTTATTTATTTGCTGGTGAAACTGTTAAAGATATTAAAATTTCCCGCAATTTTAAAATTGGTGAAAAAGTAACTGTAGAAGGTTTAAGGTTAGACCCTATTGCTAACAACGTTACTGTAACCTTAAATGATATACCTCTGTTTTTTGACCCAACAACAAAATCTTATTTTAATAATAATATCTTAATTGATTATAATAAACCATATACCATTAAAGTAACTGCTGTAATAAATGGTCAAGCTGTAAGCGCTCAATCTACAACAACAACCCCAAACAAAGGATTTAAGATTTTAAATAAAAACTTGGGTACTTTAAGATATAATGTTGATGAGGGAAGTTTTCAGTTTTATGCTTCACCCGGCATCTCTTTTTATGCTTTTTCTTTTATAGCAGATTCTGCCTCAACCGATAATTTTATTTACGATAATATTTTATATCCTGGATTAAAGCAAAAAGACGTGCAAGATAATATTAATAGATTTTATTACCAAGCTGGATTTATCACAGATATTAATTCCAATCAAACTACACCTTTTACCTATAAAATTCAAGCTTTTGATACTTGGTTCTACTCCAAATATAGAGTAATTGCATATGCTGGTGATGTTAATTTTAGATACTACGTTTTTACTGCAAAAAATGTACAAGAGTTTGATGGAAATTTTCACGAACCGAAAATACTTTTTGTAGGCGATGGCATTGGAGTTTTTGCTTCTGCTATTAGAGATACTGCAACAGTTACTATTATACCCGCTAATTAATTAAACTTTAGTATATTTATAAAAAAAATTCCCCACTGCTGGGGAATTTTTTATTTATATAATCTTAAACTATATTACATTTTTACAGCGGGTAAACTTATTGTAAAAGTAGTTCCTTTATTAAGTTCGCTAGCGCAAGAAATTATACCATTATTTCTTTCAATTAACTCTTTACAAATAATTAAACCTAATCCGCTCCCTTTTTCATTATTAGTCCCTAATTCCGAAACATGCACAGAAGAATCAAAAATTTTAGATAAAACATCTTTACTCATTCCCTTCCCTTTATCTATAATTTGTATGCTATTAAACTCATCCCCTTTTATACCTTCTATATGAATTGTACTACCAGGGAATGAAAATTTAATTGCATTAGAAAGTAAATTTCTAATAACAGATGATATCATATTATGATCTGCTTTAACATATAAAGGTTTAGTAATATTATTAATAATTGTAATATTTTTATTACTCGTATTAGCACGTAATAAATATATAGCAGCTTCTATAACAACATTAATATCAAATTCATCAATTTCAGGCTCTATTGTCCCTCTTTCTATTCTGCTCCATTCTAATAAATTTTCTAATAATGAATAAATATTTTTAGCAGATTCATTAATTTTTTTTGCAAATGTTTTTATTTCATCTGTGCTTAAATCTTCAATATCTTCAATTAAATAATCGGAAAATCCTATTAATCCCGTAAATGGGCTGCGTAAATCGTGAGCAATAATAGAAAACAATCTATCTTTTGCTTTATTTAAATTTTTTAATTCTTCTTCACTTTCCAAAAGTTGCTTGTTTACTTTAGCTAATTCTTTTACGTAATTTTTTAACTGTTGTTCTGCTTTTTTTACTTCTGTAATATCGCGTATTATTCCTCTATAGGAAACTACATTCCCATTTTCATCTTTATTTGCATATGCAGTTTCTAATACAATTAATTGCTCACCATTTTTTCTTTTTATTTTTATCTCATAATTTTTAACAAATCCATTCTTTTCTACAATCTCTTTAAATTTATCCCTATCAGATGGATCTAAATACATATCCTTTACAACATCTATTTTTAGTATTTCTTCTTTACTATCATAACCAAATAATTCTAAGCCACTATTATTAATATCAATAAGTTTACCATCGGGTGTGCTTTCATAAACAACATCTTTAATATTATCAAATAATTGTCTATATTTATCGGTTGCTTCTTTTAGCGTTGCTTCCGCTTTCATGCTTTCGGTTAAATCTTTTGCACTTCCAACTAATGCAACCGGAGTGCCTGTGTCGTCTTTTACAATACCCGTGCGTAAGTATACCCAAAATATTGTCCCATCTTTCTTTTTATTTAATATTTCCCCTTCCCATGCACCATTTATAGTTTTTGGCAAAATCTCTTTTGTTAAATTTGGATCATTACTTTCTGCACGTAGTATAGAAACATGTTTGCCTATTAATTCCTCTCTGGTGTAACCATATGTCTTTAAAAATGCATTGTTTACAAATATAATATTATCTTGCATATCTGTAATACTTATGCATTCAGTTAAACTATTTAAAGTTTGCTCTGCTATTTTTTCGTTATAAAAGGAATTAAGATTATTAAGATTTTTTTCTGTTACCATATAAGCAATATAATAAAAAGAAATATAAAATAATATAATAAATTAGTTATAAATTTTGAATATTATAAAATATATTTTGCAAATTAATTATTATATTTTCTTCTTTATTTCTAATAACTTTTCTTTAAGTTCTTTTGAAATTTCATCATCTGGTTTTATATTTAAAGTTTTTTCACAATATAATAAAGCTTTATCAATATTACCTAAACTTAAAAAATTAATTGCTAATTTAATATTTGCTAAGTACAAATTTGGATAAAATCTTAAAATTTCCTCCAATATTTCAATAGCTTTTTGATATTCCATCCGTTCATTATATATATCAGATACTGATAAAATATGCTCTGCAAAACCACTAACCAAAAAATCTTTATAAAAAGTTTCATCTTTCTTTAATAATTCGTTATAAATTTTATTCCACTTTTCAGTAAATAAAACTCCATTTCTTTCCAAAATTTCTGCTGCGGTTTCTTCTTTATCAAGGTATTTAATCTTCTTGTAAGACCTAATACTTCCACTCCAAATATGGTCGTAAGAAATACTTGGAACAATATAACTTTTTAATCCCGCTAATTTAATTTGCAGCCCCATATCCCATTCTTCAAAATAACAAGGTGTAAATTTATTTTCAAATCTTAGTCCATGCTTATCAAATAACATTTTATTTACACCAAATAAAAAGCCACTTACAGCATCAACACTTTTTACTTCATTAAATTTACCTTTATCAAAATACATAAAATCAGCTCTATCCTTAAAGCTAAAAAACGAGCCTTGAGGACCAACCATAGCAGCATCTTTTTTTTGCTCAATTAAAAAAGATATTTTATCCACTACATCTTTTTCTATATGAAGATCTGAATTTAATATAAAAGTAATTGGTGTATCACTCATATTTAATCCTACATTCCAAGCACGCGCTACACCAATATTTTTTTTCATAATTGCATAATTATTAATGCGCGTATTATCTTTTATTTCATCAGCAACCTCTTCATTATTAAACACTATTATTAGTTTTCCATCAATAGTTTCTAAGTCGTTTAATAATGTTTTTATGTTATAAGTGCTTGCAGGTGCATAGTCCAAAACAGGTATAACAAAACTTCTCCTAAGATAATTTATATCTTTTAGCGATACTGAAACATTTTGCAACGAGCGCTCTCGCCACTCGCCACCATTTGGCGTATTATTTTTATTCCCCAATGTAACGTCTACCAATTCTAATACTCTATGCTCGTAAGTATGGGCATTTTTAACAACTTCATTCCCCCTTTTTGCAATTAATTCTCTTAATTCATAATTTTCTAAATAATAACTTATACTGTAATTTATGTTATTATCCTCATATAATGCTAATTCTTCAGAGTGATTAAAAAATTCTTCCTGTCCATTATTTTTTGTTGGGTCAGTTAATAAAAAAGAACCAATTGATAAAGTTTCAAACACGCGCATGTTTAAATCGTTATTAATCGCATTATTAAAAACAATTTTAGATGCATCAAGCACCTTTGCCATATCATCCCAAAAACATCTTTCATAATATACATCATGTTCTTTTTTAATTTCTTCTAAAAGCTTTACCCTCCTTGGGTTAGACATTGTTCCACCCACAAATCCAACATCGTATTTCTTCTCTAAACCATAAGAACGATGTATTTCTGGGTCACAACCAAGCGGCAACCAAAATACGTTTTTGCATCCTCTTTCCTTAAATTTTGGTATATATTCTTTTTGTGCAATAAATACATAATCAAATTGCATTGCCCAATCTAATTGATAATAAATATTTGCCAAATGTGAATCTATAAAATACACTGCCTTTGGTATTTTTAATTTATCTAAATTTGTTGGGAAATATCCATATACAGATTCTACCCATAAGTACATATCAGGCTTTTTATCATTAGGGATATTATCATAAAGCAACTTCATATCCGGTGTTTGTTCTGTTGGTATATTATGGTCTAAAACTGGAAGCTTCATATTTTTTAAATCCCAAGCCTCTATAATCTCTTTTGTAATTTTGGGCCCTATTGTAACAACCTCAAAATGTTTCCGTAATGCGCGCTCAAAATAAACTGCTGTTGTTACTGGATATGAAACATATGCTAACCATATTCTTATATCTTTTTTCATTTTTTCACCGGTATACATTTATTATCAAAAATTATTATATTTAAAGATTATTATAAAATAAAAAAATATCTTGTAATTTAAAACAATTTTTATTCCAAATGAATATTTTTAGGTAAAAATTATATGGAAAAATTCCCCAATAACGACCATATTAACGGACAACTTGACGCTGCCGAACTTCAATATTTACAATTAAAAGATAAATACCCAAATAATAACGATATTAATTTTTGGTTAGGTTATCTTTACTTCCAAAAAAATGATTTCCTTAATGCAAAAAAATATATAGAAATATTCTTATCTAAAGAAAAAAATACTAAAGCTTATAATTTGCTAGGATTAATTTATAAAAATTTAAACGAGTTTGATAATGCTAAAAATGCTTTTTTATTAGCTTTAAAAATTAATCCTAATTATATTGATGCAAAATTTAATTATGCTACTTTATTAGTAGAAAATAATTTTTACGATGAAGCTATTAAAATATTAGATTTAATTGTAGAAGAAAATTCGTTTGATACCGACGCTTTATTTTTACTTGGATTTTGCTATCAACAATTAAAAAACTATAACTTAGCTTTGCACTTTTACTTAAATGCTTTAGCGGCTAATTGTAATAAACCAGAGCTATATTACAATATTTCTACTATTTATTTAGAAAATAATCAACCAGATAAAGTTTTAGAATTTATTTCTGATGGCTTAAAACTTTATCCAAACAATGATGACTTGATGTTAGCTTACGCATTATTTTTTGAAAAAACTAATGATAAAAATACTTTCGAAAAAATTTTATTAGATTTAAGTAATAAAGAAGTTAACAACTTTTTACCTTATCTAAAATTAGCAGATT
Source organism: uncultured Melioribacteraceae bacterium (assembly GCA_964652025.1). Taxonomy (GTDB): domain Bacteria; phylum Bacteroidota; class Ignavibacteria; order Ignavibacteriales; family Melioribacteraceae; genus JAEXOD01. The sequence continues at coordinate 74,299 of CAZYZX010000005.1, read as the reverse complement.
TTTATAAAGACCTATTTATTTTAGATAAATCCGAATACTATTATACAAAAGCTTTTAACTTATCGCCTAATAACCAAAATATATTACTTAATTATGGAGTACTAAAATATATTATTGGTCAATTTGAAGCAGCAGAAACTCTATTTAAAATGGTTCTTAAAATTGATCCAAATAATTTATCTGCACTAAATAATTTGGCTAATACTTATTTAGAACTAAATAACTTTAACGAAACTGAAAAAATATATAAAGAGATTATAAACAAATATAAAGACTCTTATTTTGAGCAATTTAATTATGGTCTTACACTTTTATTACTCAGTAATTTTGAAAAAGGCTTTTATTATTACGAAAAACGTTTGCACCTTGATGAATATAAACGAGATATACCTAATAAAACAAGATGGAACGGAGAAGACTTAACCAATAAAAATTTATTTATTTATGGCGAGCAAGGTATTGGTGATATAATAATGTTTTCCCGCTTTTTAACTATTATTAAAAATAAATACAATTGTAATATTATATTTGAATGTAGAGCCGAAGTTTTAGATTTAATGCAAATTAATTTCCCTTTCCTAACCACTATTAAAAGAGGTGATGATTTAGATACAGATACTTTTGACTATTTTACTTCGTTGCTAAGTTTACCTTATATACTAAAAATAAAGGATAAAGCAGAGATTAACAATAATCCTTATTTATTACCACACGAAAATTTATTAGAAAAATGGGCTAAATATTTTGCTGTTGAAAAATCATTTAAAGTTGGAATTGTTTGGAAAGGGAACCCACATCCTATAATCCATAGAAAGCGTCATACTGAACTTAAATATTTTTTACCTTTAACTAAAATACCTAACGTAAAATTATATAGTTTACAATTTGGAGAAAACTATTCTGAAGAGCTAAAGCAAAACAATATTACAGAATTAGTTTACAACTTTAACGAAACTGCTGCAATAATTAAAAACTTAGATTTAGTAATAACTATAGATACATCTATTGTACACTTAGCTGGTGCGCTTGGTGTGGAAACTTGGGTGCTTTTAACAAAAGTGCCAGATTGGCGATGGGAGCTTGATACTAAAACATCCTATTGGTATAAAACCGTAACCTTATTTAGGCAAACACAATATAATAATTGGCAACAAGTTTTTGATAATATTTATAGTGAACTTATAAAAAAAATAAGTTTACCACAAAAAGATAAATTAAATATAAACGAGCTAAAAAATAAAGCTTTTGAATTACTAGAAAAAAATGACTTTTTAAATGCAGTCAACTTATATAATCAATTAGTTTTAATAAACCCCAATGATGCCGAAAACTATATTTGGTTAGGCTATGCATATTATAACTTAAAAGATTTCCAAAATTCTACTAAAAACTTTAAATCTGCTTTAGATAAATTAGGCACTTTACCAAAAGAAATTTATACATTTTACTTAAATGGTTTATTAAACATTGCCAACTATAACTTGGGAATTAATGAAACTGAAAACGCATTAAAACAATATCCCAATGAAATTGAGTTTTATAATATAATGGGGTTGTTTTTACTAAAGCTTAATAACGTATCTCAAGCAGAAAAATATTTCAATAAAGCTTTATCATTAAACAGTAGCTATACACCTGCAATTGTTAATATTGCAAACTATTACTTAGAAAATAAAGACTTTGCTAAATCATTACAAATTGCAGAAAGTTATTTAAATCAAATTGAAAATAAAGAACCATTGCTTTACATTATTGGGAACGCTTACTTAGGATTAAACAATCCCGAAAAAGCAATTGAACATTATAAACAAATATCTAATAATTTTAAGGAACATCAATTTTTTAATAATTATGGCATTGCTTTACAAAGAGTACATAATTACGTTTATGCGGAACTTTATTTTTTAAAGGCTTTAGAACTTACAAATGATAACTATGGGTATTGGGCAAACTTAGGCAATAACTATGCTTTAACATACCAATTTAGCAAAGCAATAGAGTGCTACAACAAAGGTTTAGAGTTTTCTAAGGGTGATAAAAAACTACTTAGCATGATTGGTTTAACACACCTTTTAACCGAAAACTTTACAGAGGGATGGAGCTATTTTGAGCATAGTTTAACTTTTCAGGTCCCTTTTAGCTATATTAGTAACTGCAAAGAATATAATGGAGAAGAGCTAAGCGGGAAAACTATTATAGTTTACTCTGAACATGGTTTAGGTGATACAATACAATTTTTAAGATATCTCCCTTTATTAAAAGAAAAAGGTTGTGAAATTATTTTTGAATTCCAACAAGAACTAAAACCCTTATTATTTTATCCAAATGGCTATTATCAGCCACTTACTCGAGGCGAGTATGACGTTAAAGATTTAAAGGCAGATTACTATATTTCATTACTTAAACTGCCCAGAATTTTTTGCACAAATATAGCCAATATTCCAAAATTAGCCCCCATTTTAAACATAAATTTAAAGCTTATTGAAATTTATGATAAACTTTTGATAAAAAATAAAAAAAGAATAGGTTTAGTTTGGGCTGGAAACCCAATTCATCCAAACGACCATAACCGAAGTTTGTCACTCGATTACTTACAATTATTATTTAATATACCCCAAAATCATTATTATCTTTTGCAAAAAAGCGATACGAAATTAAAACTTCCAGCTGAATTTAATAGATTTGATAATATTACAGATTTAAGTAACGAATTAACTACTTTAGAAGAAACGGCAGCAATTATTAAAAATTTGGATTTAGTTATTACCGTTGATACAATGATAGCACATCTTGCAGCCACTTTAAATGTTAAAACGTTTCTTCTTCTTCCTTATTTGCCAGATTGGCGATGGCTACTTAATCGAAACGACTCCGTTTGGTATCCATCTATTACTATTTTTAGACAAAATACACCCGGTGATTGGAGCTATCCACTAGAGCAAATCTATAACACTATTTGCTTAACTATTAATGCACAAAATACAAAAGAAAAAATAGAGCAATTAATTAAAAATAATCAATTTGATGAAGCAATCCATTTATTAGAAGATGAAAATTTAACTAATTTAGATAAAGCATTTTTACTTAATACTATTGCAATTGTATTTATTAATTCTAAAGATTATGAAACTGCTATTAAAATATTAGACTCTGCATACAATTTGGATAAAACCTATTATGAAATACCTTATAATTTAGGCTACTGTAATCATATATTAAACAAAATAGAAGAAGCAAATAATTATTATAAAATAGCTTTATCCTTACATCCAATACATATAAATTCATTAAATAATAGTGGAATAATTGAACGCGACCTTGGAAATTTAGATAATTCCAAAATATTATTTAAGAAAGCGATAAAACTTGCTTTTAATAAGCCCTTTTTACATAATAACTTAGGTACTTCTATAGAAGCAGAAGGGAACAATAATTTAGCTATTGAAGAGTTTAACATAGCTTTATCAATAAACCCAAATTTTATTGATGCATTAATAAATATTTCTAATGTTTACCATTTCACAAATCGTTCTAATATTGCTTTAGATATAATAAATAAAGCATTTGCAATTGCCCCTGATAATCCATCTGTTAGATTTAATCGCTCCTTAACACTACTAAGGCTTGGGAAGCTTAAAGAAGGCTTTACCGAATATGAATACAGAACGAAAAGACCAGATTACCCCAAATATAAATTTACTAAGCCAAGGTTAATGGATTTACAGAGTGTAAAAAACAAGATTATACTTGTTTACGATGAACAAGGCTATGGAGATACAATACAATTTTGCCGCTATATAAAAAACTTAAAAAATTTAGGTGGATATATAAAATTATTATGCCATAATCCACTTAAGGAATTAATGCAAGGTTGCTTAGGTGTTGATGAAGTGATTGGAAGAAATAGTTTAAATGATACAGATATTAAATACGACTATCATATACCCCTTTTAAGTTTAGGCATGTTTTTTGAAGATACTTTAGAAAATATTAAAGTAGATGTTCCTTACATAGTGGTAGACCATAAAACTAAAGAAAAATGGGCTAACGAAATATCGAAAAATAGTAAACTAAAAATAGGCTTTGTTTGGAAAGGGAAGCAGACACAAGGTAATACTCATCGCTCTTGCAAACTAAACCATTTTTTATTAATTTTTAGTAATTTAGTTAATTTTTATAGTTTACAATTAGATTTAACAACTGAAGAAAAAGAACTATTAGAACAAAATAATATAGTTAACTTTGGCGATAGAATAAAAACCTTTAACGATACTGCTGCAATAATCTCTAATCTTGATTTAGTTATTAGCATAGATACTTCGGTAGCACATTTATCTTGTGCATTGGGAAAACCAACATGGATATTACTTTCTACAAAATGCGACTGGCGTTGGCACGATTTTAGAGGTGATTCACCATGGTACCCAACAGCCAAATTATTTAGGCAAAAAGAATTTAATAACTGGATAACTGTATTTACTGAAGTTGAAAAAGAATTAAAAAAGATAATTAACTAAACGTAATCAAATAGGAGAAACAATATGCCATTCAGAATTAATACCAACATTGATGCACTGAAAGCATATTACAATTTGGCAAGGATAAACAGCGACTTAACGCAATCCCAGTTACGTATAGCAAGCGGTAAAAAACTAAACCGCGTTGCAGATGATACATCGGGATTTAACGTAGGTACGTCACTCCAAGGCAAATTGAAAATCATGGAAGGAGCCTTAGGCAACATCTCTGCAGCTAAAGATTTACTTTCTACAGCGGAAAGCAACTTATTAGGTATTAATGACCTTTTAACCAAAATTGAAGGTAAACTTTCAGACGCAACAAACCCAACTGCTGATCCTACTGCAATAGGCGAAGACATTAAAGCACTTGCTAAAGAAATTCAATCTAAATTAATGAGCTCTAAGTTTAATAACACCAACTTATTATTTTCCGCTGCTGGTAGAGGATTTACATTTAGCGTTGGTGAATTAGGAGATACTTTACATTTAGATTTTGCCACTTCTTTAGCTTCTACTGGTGCTGGTGGCTATGGAACTAATATTTCCGCTACTTTAGCAAGCTTTGTAAATGTATCCGTAAGTTACTTAACATCACTTGGTACTGGAACAGGTACTTTAAGCAGCCTTACTACTGCTTTAGCTTCCTTAAAAAGCGCTGTTACCTCTGCTTTAGGTAAAATCGGTAACTCTGTTCAAAGATTAGATGTTAAAGAAGAAACTCTTAACACGTCTATTGCAAACGCTAAATCTAGCATTAGCCGTATTTTTGATACCGATATGGCTTGGGAACAATTAAATGCTATGAGAGGGACTATTTTACAGCAATCCGCAACTTCTATGCTTGCTCAATTAAATATGAGTCCTCAACAAGTATTGCAGTTATTCCAATAATAATTAAAAACTTAATCAATCGAAAGAAGCTTAGTTGCTTGGCTTCTTTCGTTTTGGTTTAATTAAAAATGTAAAAAAAGCGGATTAACAAAAATGAACACGAAAAATAAAGCCAATGCATACTTAATTAAAGAAATAGCAGAAGCATCACCTCAAAAGCTATTATTAAAAACTTACGACTTTGCTATTGTTCATTACCAAAGGGGTGATTTCTTTAAAGCTAATAAAGCCGTTAGCGAACTTATTAATGCATTAAATTTTACAGATGAAGCCGCTAAAGAAATTTCTTTTGGGTTACTACGTTTATATCAATTTACTCAAGAAATGGGGCGCAAAGGAAATTTTGACGTTGCAATTAAAATTTTACAAGATTTAAAAGAAACTTGGCAAATAGTTTTTAATAGATAGCACTAAACTTTTTTTTGCAACTTTCGATAATGTTGGTAGGATTAAAACAAATTAATTAATTTCCCAAATTAAATTACACGGAGGTAATACAATGGGATTTAAAGTAAACACCAACATTAATGCATTAAATGCATACTACAACTTAGCAAAAATCAATAACGATTTAACTAAATCGCAGCTAAGGATAGCAAGCGGTCAAAAACTTCAACACGTTGCAGATGATACCAGCGGTTTTAACGTAGGTAACTCCTTAAAAGGTAAAGTTAAAATAATGGAAGGAGCTCAAGGCAATATTTCTGCTGCTAAAGATTTACTTTCCACTGCTGAAAGCAACTTATTAGGTGTTAACGACCTTTTAACAAAGATTGAAGGTAAACTTTCTGACGTAACAAACCCAACTGCAGACCCAACAGCTATTGGCGATGACATTAAAGCATTAGCTAATGAAATTGCTTCTAAATTAAAATCAACCAAGTTTAACAACACTAACTTATTAGCTGGTAGTGCAGCTGGTGCTGGTTTCGTATTCCAAGTTGGTGAAGCTGGTGATACACTTAAATTAGATTATGCTTCTTCTATTTCTTCTGGTGCTGGTACTGCAGATTTCACAACTTCTTTCTCAGCTTCCTTAAATAGTTTTGTTAACGTTCAAACAAGTTACTTAACATCACTTGGCTCTGGAACAGGTACACTTGCTAGCTTAACTACTGCTTTAACATCGTTAAAGAGTGCTGTTAACGGTGCATTAGGTAAAATTGGTAACTTTACTCAAAGATTGGATATCAAGGAAGAAACACTTAATACCGGTATTGCAAACGCTAAATCTAGCATAAGCAGAATTTACGATACCGATATGGCTTGGGAACAATTAAACGCTATGAGAGGAACAATCTTACAGCAATCCGCTACTTCTATGTTAGCTCAATTGAACATGGCTCCTCAACAAGTTCTTCAATTATTCGGCTAATAGTGTTTAATTTTTAATTTTTCTTAAAAAACCCTTTCTTCGGAAAGGGTTTTTTATTATATTTTACTAAACTTTTTATTTATATTTTCGATAATACACTTAGAAAAACAAATTAATTAATTTCCCAAATTAAATTACACGGAGGTAATACAATGGGATTTAAAGTAAACACCAACATTAATGCATTAAATGCATACTACAACTTAGCAAAAATCAATAACGATTTAACTAAATCGCAGCTAAGGATAGCAAGCGGTCAAAAACTTCAACACGTTGCAGATGATACCAGCGGTTTTAACGTAGGTAACTCCTTAAAAGGTAAAGTTAAAATAATGGAAGGAGCTCAAGGCAATATTTCTGCTGCTAAAGATTTACTTTCCACTGCTGAAAGCAACTTATTAGGTGTTAACGACCTTTTAACAAAGATTGAAGGTAAACTTTCTGACGCAACAAACCCAACTGCAGACCCAACAGCTATTGCAGATGACATAAGAGCTCTTGCAAATGAAATTAAATCTAAATTAGAGTCAACCAAATTCAATAATACTAACTTATTAGCTGGTAGTGCGGCTGGTGGTGGTTTCGTATTCCAAGTTGGTGAATCTGGTGATACACTTAAATTAGATTACGCTTCAACCATTGCTTCATCTGGTGGTTCTGGTTTTACAACTAACTTCTCTGTTACACTTAGCAGCTTTGTTAATGTTTCTGTTGGATACTTAACTTCAACTTCAGGTGGTTCTGGCGGTTTAGTTGGTTTAACTTCTGCTTTAACATCGTTGAAGAGTGCAGTAACTAGTGCATTAGGTAAAATTGGTAACTTTACTCAAAGATTGGATATCAAGGAAGAAACACTTAATACCGGTATTGCAAACGCTAAATCTAGCATAAGCAGAATTTACGATACCGATATGGCTTGGGAACAATTAAACGCTATGAGAGGAACAATCTTACAGCAATCCGCTACTTCTATGTTAGCTCAATTGAACATGGCTCCTCAACAAGTTCTTCAATTATTCGGCTAATAGTGTTTAATTCTGATTTTTCTAAAAACCCTTTCTTCGGAAAGGGTTTTTTATTTTTTAGACTAAACTATTACAACTTTTTTTCGATAATGTATATAGAAACCAAATTAATTAATTTCCCAATTAAAATACACGGAGGTATACAATGGGATTCAAAGTAAACACCAACATTAATGCATTAAATGCATACTACAACTTAGCAAAAATTAATAACGATTTAACTAAATCGCAGCTAAGGATAGCAAGCGGTCAAAAACTTCAACACGTTGCAGATGATACCAGCGGTTTTAACGTAGGTAACTCCTTAAAAGGTAAAGTTAAAATAATGGAAGGAGCTCAAGGCAATATTTCTGCTGCTAAAGATTTACTTTCCACTGCTGAAAGCAACTTATTAGGTGTTAACGACCTTTTAACAAAGATTGAAGGTAAACTTTCTGACGTAACAAACCCAACTGCAGACCCAACAGCTATTGGCGATGACATTAAAGCTTTAGCTAATGAAATTAAGTCTAAATTAGAGTCAACCAAATTCAACAATACTACATTGCTTTATTCAGCAGCTGGTGCTGGTTTCGTATTCCAAGTTGGTGAAACTGGTGATACTCTTAAATTAGATTACGCTTCAAGCATTGCTTCTACTGGTAATGGCTTTACAACTGCATTCTCTGCTTCTATGACCAGCTTTGTTAACGTTACTGCTGCTCAATTAACTTCTACTACTTCTTTTGGTAGCTTAACTACTGCTTTAACATCGTTAAAGAGTGCCGTAACTAGTGCATTAGGTAAAATTGGTAACTTTACCCAAAGATTGGATATCAAGGAAGAAACACTTAACACTGGTATTGCAAACGCTAAATCTAGCATAAGCAGAATTTATGATACTGATATGGCTTGGGAACAATTAAACGCTATGAGAGGAACAATCTTACAGCAATCCGCTACTTCTATGTTAGCTCAATTAAACATGGCTCCTCAACAAGTTCTTCAGTTATTTGGCTAATAGTGTTTAATGCTGATTTTTTCACAAAAAAAACCCTTTCTTTGGAAAGGGTTTTTTGTTTTAAATAAACTATTTTTTATTAATGTTTATGACCAATACTCTTTTTAACTGTGGGTGCAGTTAATAACTCTAACTGATTATTTTTGTATTTCTCAATGGCATCTTTAACTGTCATTAATCTTGCTAAATAAACTTTATTAGAACTTCCATTAATTCTTTCAAAAGCATGCGGTCCAATATTACCTACAATAAAAACTGTAACCCCTTCGTTCAAAAACTTTTCTAATATTTTATGGTCATGCTCTTCTTCTTCATTTTGATATGCATTTAAAGTTTCAGTTTCTGTATCATAAACTAAATAATAATTAGCGTGCCCAAATCTTTTTGCTATTTTACTATTTAAATCTACTCCATCGGAACCGATAAGTATTTTCATATTTCACCTCTTTTTTCTATTACTAAAATTTGTGATGTAATTGGTTTATTTGTTACATTATTTATTATATTAAAATTTTCTTTTTCTATTAAACCCATTAGACCTCCATTTTTTTGATAATCTTTAAAGTAATTATAATGCTCACTTCCAGCTAAAAACTCAACTACTTCATTAAGCATTTTCCATAGTCCTTTGGGTTGAGGAATTAAATAATCACCTATAATTATTTTTTTCGCCACACTAAAAATATCATTCAATAAATTTAATCTTTCATTTGGATTAACTTCGTGCAGAACATAAGTTATTATTGCATAATCAAAGGGTTCTTCTAATTCATCTTTTAAAGTTTTAACATCTGAATGATAAAAAGATAATTTGCTATTTGGATTTTGTAATAACTTTTGGTTAGCAGTTTCAATATTTTTTATTGATAAATCTACTCCAACAACTTTGCTAAATTTATCACTAAAATTAAAGGAAAATCTACCTGTTCCACACCCAACATCAAGCACTTTGCTATCTTTTTCTATTAATTGATAAATAATAGAAAACATCCTATCTTGATTTGGAGCTATAAATTTATCGTAAAATTTACCATCGTACCAATGATTTTTATTATTAAACATTAATAACCTAATTATAATTATTTATAATTAGATTAAAAATTAGATTAAAGGGTTCAATTTAATTAAGAGCACAAGTTTTAGTTTGTACCTTTGCTCTTCATCAATTCTTCATAATATTTTTTAATTAATTCCTCGTAATCTTTATTGTAACCCTCTTTAGTTGCCCTTAAAAATTCTTGGTAAATTTTATCAAAATCTTTGTTTTGTGAATTAATAATATCTGGGGAGTTTTGATTTTTATTCTTTCCGGAATTGGATTCACGTTCCTTCTCAAAATCGCGGTCATTAATGGAGCGTTGAGCATCTAATAATCTGCTTAAAATTCTATCCTGCTTTTTAACAATATTATCATCAACATCTTTTTGAGTTCGCATATTTGTAATAATTTCATTCATTTCATTAATAATCTTTTCGGTATTAGCAGCAAGTTTTTTAGATTGCCCCGATTCCTGAGCTTCTTTATTAAGCTCTTCTAAAGATTTTTTAATTAATTCCTGTTGGGCAGCCAACCTTTGCATTTGTTGCATATCTTGCATTCCCTGTTGCATCATTTGCATCGTTTGCTGGTTCAAACTCATTTGTTGTTGTGATAGTTGCTTTAGTTGTTGCATCATGCTCATCATACCGCCACCCTGTCCACCGCTTTGGTTCATCATTTGGTCAAGCATACTTTTCATCATCAAAGCAGCTTGATTAATATTCCCCATAGCTTTGCTTTGGCTTTGGGATGCCGCATAACCATTTTTACCTTGTAATGCTTGCATTGCATTGTTCATATTCATTCGCGCCTCGCCAAGTGCTCTGCTCATTTCTGGAGATATTGCAAATGTTTTTTGTGCTAATTCATTCATTTGACCTGTCAATCTGTCAATATCCTTTTGTAAATTAGATTGGCGCCTAAGTTGCTCATTAAATTTATTGGAATTATATGGTAAATTTGCAGTTTCGTTTTTTAACTTTTCTTGTTCCTTAGATAAATATATTAAATTATCTATTAATTTTAACATATCAGAAAAAACTTGCATTTGATTTTGCATTTGCATGCTTTCTTTCATTTGCTGCATCATTTTATTCATTTTTTGCATATTTTTAGAAAGCTGCTTTTGCTTTTGCATTGCTTGCTGTTTTTGATTTTGCTGTAAATCTTTATTTATTTCGTCAGATAGTTCCTCATTATCCTGTTTCTCGCTTTCTTCTATAGCTTTTTCTGCGTCCTCTTTTGGAACATCTTTCATCTCTTCCATTTCTTTTTGTAAGTTCTTTAGCTCTTCTTCAAATTTGTTTATATCTTTCTTAATATCGTTTTGTTTATTCTGTAATTCTTTTTTATCTTTTTCACTATTTAAATTGCTCTTTTCTGTTTGCTCGTTAAGTTCGTTTTGTCTTTGTTCTAAATCCTCTGTTCGTTTTGCTAATTCATCAATTTTCTGTTCAACTTTTATTCTTTTTAACAGATTTAATGTTCTTTCAATACTCTTTTTAAATAATTCCTCATTTTTCTTTAATTCTTCTAGACCTGCTTGTATCTGTTCTCTATTTATATTCTTTAAAACTTCATTTAGTTTTTCAAAAGCTTTCTTCATCTCCTCGTTAGTAAATTCATTCATCAGCTTTTGCAATTCCATATATTTTTCTAAAGTTTCTTTAGATAGCAAGTTTTTATCTTCTAATTTATTTTGTGTTTCAGCTAATTTTTGTTTTATATCTTCAACTTGCTTGCTTAATTCTTCAAACTTTTCTGCTGCTTGTTTTACTTGCTCTTTTTCTTCGTAAGAAATATCTTTTTTATCTTTTTTAAGAACGTCGCTTATTTTATCTAATTCTTTATTTAGTTTTTCTGCTTCCTTAAATAATTCAGTAAGTTTTTTTTCTGCTTCATTTTGTAACTTATCCGCATCTGTAAAAACTTCATCTAAACCTGGTACTCTAATTGTAAAAGAGTTAGATTTACTAGATTTTGGTCCACTAACATTATCATTATCAAAAACTTCAAAGTAATAAGTTAAAACATCTTCTACTGCAAGCATTAATGGGTTTAAATTCCATATATAATAAACCTCTTGCTCGTTCTTATTACCTTCTATTTGTATATTTATACTTGTAAATTTTTCTTTTGTTAACTCTTCTTCACTTATAAATTTACTTTTAATAAGTTTATAATTTAAGTTTAACCTTGTAAAACCAAAATCATCTTTTATCTTTACTATTAATGCTACTTTATTATCTTGCGGCAAATTAATATCTTTATTTGGGGTTATAACTTCTATTTCTGGGTTATTATCTTGTATTACTTCAATAGCATATTTAACTGGGTTTTCGTTTTTATTCCCCTGCTTATCAACTAATATAATTTGATAATTTGAATTTTCTTTTACTACAAATGCTCCCTCTACAAAACTATTATTTACCTTTAAATCCTGCTTTAAACTATCATTAAATAACAAGTATGCATTATTTAATTCTTTATTCGATAATATTCTTAAACTTACTTTTGTACCTTTTATAGCGTTAATATTCCCATTATCTTTTTGAACAGAGCTATTTAATTTTGTATAAGCTGGCGGATTAAGTGTTAAATCCAAACTTAAAATAAAAGGTTTATTAACAACATCTATTTTATAATGTTCACTCTCAATTCCTTCTGCTTTTACATAATACTCAAAAGGTGAGCTAATTTTTTTTATTAAATGCTCAAATTTATTTTCTCCTTTGTTTTTTAATTCCACACTTCTAAATTCAGTTTCATCCACAAATTTGTAATAAAAGCTTAAATTATCTAAATAAGCTCCTTTTACTTCTATGTTAAAATTAATATCTGTTCCTTTTGTAATTTTTGCATTACCCGGTAAAACTAAAAAAGTATATTTAGGTGGTGGGGTATAATTTTTGGAATAATTAATTAATCTTCCAGATGCATTAAAAAATGATGGGAATAAAATAAAAATAATTAAAAATAAAGAGATAACCTTTAATAAAAAATATGAACGCTTTTTAAGTTTTTCTTTATTCAAAAAAAGAGTAAAATCTTTATTTTCTACTTTATTAAATACATTAATAAATGCCTTATAAATAAAAGGATTATTCTTATCCGTATCTACCAATTGCATTACATCTAATAGCTCATCTTTAACATCGGGTAAAAAATTACCAATATTTTTTGCAGTGTCTTTATCATTAAAATTTTTTATACCCCTAATCCAAAAATAAATTATGTAGGCAATAAAAAATAATAATACTGTAAAAAGTCCAAAATAAATAAAAGTTCTTATTTGAATGGGGAAAAAGAAAAGTGCTTCTAATAAAACAGCTAAAAATGATATAAAAAGAAATAAAATAAGTAGTGATAAGATATTGTAATTAATATCTATTTTTAGTTGTTTAAGGTAGTAACCTTTAAGTTTATCTAATAATATTTTAAGTTTATCGTCTATCAAATTAATACTAATTTGTTAAAGAATATAATATAATATTTGCACCAAACTTAAGCGCTTCCAATCTCTTTTCCGGTGGGTCTTTATGCACTTCAGGGTCTGCCCAACCATCACTTGGGTTACTTTCATATGTGTAATATAAAACAACTCTGTTGTTATCATCAAAAATGCCGTATCCCTTTGGCGCTTTATCATCGTGCTCGTGTGTCTTTGGTACACCATTATTAAATTTGTAATATATATTATAAATAGGATGACTATACGGCAGCTCAACTAAATTCCTATCTGGAAATATTTTTTTCAACTCTCTTCTTATAGATTTATCCATCCCGTAATCATCATCGATATATATAAAACCGCCCTTATCTAAATACATCCTTAATCTTTTTACTTCACTATCACTAAACTGAATATTTCCATGTCCTGTGATAAATAAAAATGGATATAAAAAAAGATCGTTGCTTGTAGCTTCTACAAAAGTGTACTCAGGTTTAACTTTTAACCCAAAATTTTCTTGAACAAACTTTAATAAATTAACCTCTGCTGAGGGGTCGTTATACCAATCGCCACCACCAGAATACTTTAACCTTGCAATTCTAAAATAGCCTTCATCTTGAGAAAATATAGATATATTTATAAACAAAATTAAAACAATTATCTTTTTCATATTATTTTAACATTGCTTTTAAATTTTGTATTTCATCCCTTAGTGCTGCAGCACGCTCAAATTCTAAATCCCTTGCCGCATTAAGCATTTCTTCAGTTAGTTGGTCTATTAATTCCTGTTTTTGCTCTGTAGACATATATTTTAATACTGGTTCTGCAGCTTTAAGCGCATAATTTGGTTTTTCGATTTCTTTCTTTCTTACATCTGCAATAGAAGTTGAACTTAAAATTTCTTCTTTGGATTTGAAAATTGTTTTAGGGATAATATTATTTTTAATATTATACTCTTGTTGTAGTTTTCTTCGTCTGTTTGTTTCATCAATTGTCTTTTTCATGCTATCGGTAATCTTATCCGCATACATAATTACCATACCATTACTATTTCTTGCGGTACGACCTGCTGTTTGCATTAAAGAACGCTCGCTACGCAAAAATCCTTCTTTATCTGCATCAATAATTGCAACTAACGAAACCTCTGGTAAATCTAAACCTTCTCGCAATAAATTTACACCTATAAGTACGTCAAAATCACCTATTCTTAAATCTCTAATTATCTCTACTCTTTCTAAAGAATCAACATCGCTATGTATATACCTTACTCTAATATTTAACCTTTCTAAATAATCTGTTAAGTCTTCTGCCATTTTTTTAGTAAGAGTAGTAACTAATACTCTTTCATCTTTGGCAACTCGCATTTTAATTTCAGATATTAAATCATCAATCTGATTTTTAACAGGTCTAACTTCTATTAGTGGGTCTAACAAGCCTGTTGGTCTTATAATCTGTTCAACAAAACTGCCACCACTTTTTTCTAATTCATAATCGGCTGGAGTTGCACTTACATAAATAACTTGATTAACTAAACTTTCAAATTCTTCAAACTTTAAAGGTCTATTATCTAATGCACTTGGCAACCTAAAGCCGTGTTCTACCAACACTTCTTTTCTGCTTCTATCCCCATTATACATGCCCCTTATTTGAGGAATTGTAACATGGCTTTCATCAATAATAAGCAAATAATCTTTAGGGAAATAATCAAACAAACAGTAAGGTCTGCTACCAGGCTCACGCCCATCCATATGTCTGGAGTAATTTTCAATTCCAGAGCAATACCCAATCTCTTTAATCATTTCCATATCAAAACGAGTTCTTTGTTCTAATCTTTGTGCTTCAACATATTTTTCTTGAGCCCAAAAGTATTTTAATCTTTCTCTTAGTTCCTCGTCAATTGTAACTAATGCACGTTGTACTTGATCTTGGGTTGTAACAAAGTATTTTGCAGGAAAGATTGCTGCTGTTTCCGTTTCCCTTAATGTATCGCCAGTAATGGAATCTATTATTGTTAGCTTTTCTATTTCATCACCCCACATCTCAATTCGTATAGCTTCGTCGTATTGATATGCTGGTATTACTTCTATAACATCCCCTCTTGCTCTAAAAGTACCGCGTGTAAATTCTGCGTCATTTCTTACATAATATATATCAATAAGTTTTCTTAACAATTCTTTTTTGGGTATTTCTTGCCCAACTCGTAAAGCCACCACTTGATTTGCATACTCTTGAGGCGCTCCAATACCATAAATACAGCTAACACTGGCAACAATAATAACATCATTTCGCCCTTCAATTAAAGCTGTGGTTGCTTTTAGCCTTAGCCTATCAATTTCTTCATTTACAGAAAAATCTTTTTCAATATACAAATCCCTTTTTACAACATAAGCTTCTGGCTGGTAATAATCGTAGTAGCTTATAAAAAACTCTACTGCATTATGTGGAAAGAAAGATTTAAGCTCGGAATATAATTGTGCAGCTAATGTTTTATTATGAGAAATTACTAAAGTCGGTTTATTATATTTTGCAATTATATTAGAAATTGTAAAAGTCTTTCCACTACCTGTAACACCAAGCAACACCTGATGCTTTTCCCCTCGTAAAAGACCTTCATACAATGCTTCTATTGCTTTTGGTTGATCTCCACTAGGTCCATAAGCAGAAACTAATTGAAATTTACCCATGAATTACAAACTAATTATATCATTATATATTATAAAAACCATTAGAAGCATTAAAATAATAAAACCTGCATTTTGTATTGCAATTTTAACTTTAACTGGTAATTCTTTTTTAATCAATCCTTCAATTAAAATAATTACAAAATGACCACCATCTAACACTGGGAATGGTAATATATTTAAAATTGCTAAACTTAAGCTTAAAGCAGCCAAAAATGATAAAAATGAAACTAACCCATTTTCTGCAGTTTTTGCTGCAAATTGAGCAATTTTAATTGGACCGCCAAATACTTTGTTAAATTCAACATTTCCTACAATAACATTCTTAAACATTAAATATGTAACACTTGTTAAGTTTAACATATTTTCTAAACTAACTCCAAACGCACTAAAAAAACCATATTTTTTATATTCTATTGGTCCATCGTATAAATCACCTAATGCAATTCCTATTTTACCTTCTAAAGATGGAGTAGCAATTACGTTTACAGTATCCTTGCCACGTAATAGCATTATATTTATTTTAGTATTTTTAGAAGATGATACTAAATCTATAACCTGTCTGCTGTTATTTATTGCACTATCTTTTATTTTTAATATAATATCACCAGATTTAATTTTAGCAGCCATTGCCGGACTATTTTTCATAACTTCTGTAATAACAGGTTTTGTTTGACCTATTGGTAAAAAGAAATTACTTTTGCTGGTTTTTTTAATTTTGTTGCTACTAATAAATAATTCTTGTGGTTTATTATTTCTTAAAACTTCAACTTTAAAATCTTTACCAATGTTATCAATTAAAAATGCAGAAGTCAGTTCTTCCCAATTATGAACTTTTTTGCCATTAACTGTTAAAATTTTATCGTAAGATTGGAAACCCACTTCTTTAGCTATAGTATCATCTTCAATAACTCCTATTGAAGTGGTTTTTATTACTTGCTTACCATAAAAGAAATTTATTCCCCAAAATATTAGTAAAGCAAGTAAAAAATTCATTAAAACACCAGCAGTAATAACAAATAGCTTTTTAGGAGTAGACTTGGCTCTAAACTCATATGGTTTAGGTTCACTTGCAACAAATTTAGTATCAAAACTTTCATCAATCATGCCAGAAATTTTTACGTACCCACCTAAAGGCAATAAACAAAGCCTATAATCTGTATGGTCTCCTCCATCAAAATCCTTTGGTAGCTCGCCCCAAGTAAATCCGGTTATTTTGTTGTAGCCGCAAATTCTTTTACCAAAACCAATTGCAAAAACTTCTGCTCGCATTCCAGAAAGCTTTGCAGCCAAAAAGTGACCTAATTCGTGCACAAATACTAATATTGCTATTGTTATTATAAAATAAATTATATAATCCATATTTTATGTAATTACTCCTAATTAAATTCCTCAAATAAAAACATTCTTGTCTTAAAATCAGCTTCAAAAACTGTTCCTAAATCATAATTTTGTATGTTAGGAAACTTATTTAATGCTTTTTCAATATAAACAGGTATATCTGTAAACTTAATTCTTTTATTCAAATATCTATTTACTGCAATTTCATTTGCAGCGTTTAATATACAAGCAGAAATACCACCTTGTTCCAATACATCATATGCTAACTTTAAACACCTAAATTTTTCTAAATTAGGTTCAAAAAAAGTAAGCTTTCCAATTTTAACAAAATTAGTTTCTACAAAGTTGCTATTAAATCTATCCGGATAACTTAAAGCATACTGAATTGGCAATTTCATATCTGGCACACTTAATTGTGCTTTTATAGAACCATCAACAAATTCCACCATACTATGAATTATTGACTGAGGATGTATTACAACTTCAATCTTATCATTCCCCAAATTAAACAACCATTTAGCTTCTATTACTTCAAGTCCTTTATTCATCATAGTGGCAGAATCAATTGTTATTTTATTCCCCATACTCCAATTTGGATGATTTAACGCATCTTCCACAGTTACGTTTTCTAACTCGCTAATATCTTTATGTAAGAATGGACCACCTGAAGCTGTTAAAATAATTTTTTTAATATTTTTAAAATCTTCTCCAACTAAACTTTGAAAAATTGCACTATGCTCGCTATCAACAGGTATTATTTCGCTATTATACTTTTTACATAAATCCATAACTAACTTACCTGCTACAACCAAAGTTTCCTTATTTGCTAAAGCAATTCGTTTACCACGTTTTATTGCTTCTAAAGTAGGTGCAAGCCCCGCAAAACCAACTAAAGATGATACTAATATGTCATATTCTGCATTTTTAGCAACTTCTATTAAGCCTTCACTACCGGTTAATACTTTTGTGTTACTAAAAATTTTAATATCTATTTTGTTTGCAGCTTCTTCATCTGTAACAACTGCAAATTTTGGCTTAAATTCCTTAATTTGATTACTTAATGTTTCTACATTTTTATTAGTAGTAATTGCTTCAACTTTAAATAAATGGCTAAACTTTCTTATAACATTTAAAGTATTAATTCCAATTGAACCTGTAGAGCCAAGTATAAGTATTTTTTTCATTTAATTATTACAAGTTTTTAAATTATTTAAAAGATAAAATTACGCAAAATTCTTTTAATTTAATAATTAATTGTTGCAAATTATTAAATTATATATAATTTTTTATTTTCTTCAAAAAAAATTAAATTTTTCTTATTTTTAAGATTAAAAAATTTTAAACTAGGTGTTTCTATTAAAAATAAAGCGAAAAAATACTTTGGGGTTATCTTTCCCTTTATTTTAATGATACTTTTTTTATATTTCTCATTAAAAGGGATAGATATTAAAAGATCCGTTGAATTAATTTATTCTGCAAAAATTGGATACGTTCTTTTGTTTTTTGCTTTATATATATCATCTCACTTTTTACGTGCTTACCGTTGGCAAATAATGACTAAATCTATTAAGCCAAATTCTAAAACAATAAATTTTTTTGGCGCTACTATGATTGGTTACGCTGTAAATTGTATTATCCCCCGTTTAGGAGAAGTTTACCGCGGATTATTTATTGGTAAATGGGAGGGCATTTCTCGCACTTCTATGTTTGGAACGATTATTTTAGAGAGAATAATTGATATTTTAATGTTACTTTTTGCTGTTACTGTTAGCTTTTTATTATATAAGGGTAATTTATTTAACGATGTAATTTGGTTAAAATCTACAATAATTTTTACATTATCTTTTTCATTTATTTTTATAATTACCTTAATTAGTTTTGGCGTTTGGAAAGCCGAAGTTTCAGAAAAAATAATAAAAAAATTATTTACGTTTTCACCAAAATTTGCAGAAAAATCGGATTATATTTTCCATGCCTTACTTGCTGGTATTTATGGAATTAAAGAATTAAAAAATAAAATTTTTACACTTTTGTTATCTTTTGTAATTATTATACTTTATGCCTATACTACTTATGCTGGTTTATTAATGTTTAATTTTAATAATTCTTTTACTGTAACTTTTGCAACTGCTTGGGTAATTTCTGCTCTTAGCTCTTTTGGGGTTATTATTCCAACTCCCGGCGGCACAGGTTCTTATCATGCAATTTCCATTTTTCTTTTAGTTCAACTTTATTCTTTTACTAAAGAAGCCGCTGCTGCTTATGCTATTTTAACTCATTTTATTGCTTATATTGTTTTTATTAGTTTTGGAATTTTCTTTTTTATATATATAAACTATAAATTAAAATCTGATGGCGGAAAAGCTGAGGATTTTATTTCAGTTTTAAAAAGTAAAAAGGATTAAAATGAAAAAAATTATTATAGTTTTATTTTTCATTTTTATTAATGTATATGCGCAGTTTCAGGTTACTGCTGGAATGGGACTTAATTTAGTTAACTCGCCTACTTTTAATGAGTATATTAATACAAATTATGCCCCACCTGGTAGTAGGCTAAACGATTTTAACAGTGCAATAGAGTTTTATGGTGAGATAGACTATTCCATTAAAAATAATTTTTCTTTAGCAATAGATTACTCTAACCTTATTTATTCATTTAACACTGCTTCTTACGTTGGTTATTACGAAATTTCTTACACCCACTTTAAACCTTCTTTATTAGCATATTATAATATTTCTGGCATTGGTTACCAATTTAAATTTGGGGCGGGTGCTGGCGTAAGGTTTGTTTCTTTAGACGAAAAATTACCAAATTTATCAAGTAACTATTATTATAAATCTACTGGGTATGGGTTTTTATTGCGCTTTAATGGAAACACCTTACTTAGTGGTGATATGTATGCTAATATTGGTGCAGATTTTAGAATTGATTTACCCGGCAACTTAAAAGGTGATTTTTATCTATTCGATAATATTAATAACAAAAAAGTAAATCTAAATAGCGTTTCTTTTTCATTTAAATTAGGCATAACTTACATATTATAGGAGCTTTTGTGAACTTTTTAGAGGCAATTTTTTTAGGAATTATACAAGGTATTACAGAATTTTTACCAATTAGTAGTACCGGTCATTTAACCCTTGCAGGTAAGCTAATGAATTTAATTAGCCAAGAAAACCCCGAAAGATGGACTGCATTTATTGCTGTTATTCAACTTGGAACTATGGCTGCGGTAATTATTTATTTTTGGAAAGATTTATACTCAATCTTAATTTCTTTCTTAAAAGATAATTTATTTAAGCCTGTTGGATTTAGCAAACAATCTGAAAATTCCAAACTTGGGTGGCTTATTATTGTTGGTAGCGTTCCTGTTGTTGTTATTGGTTTAGTTTTTAAGGATTTTATTGAAGGACATTTTACAAAAAATCTTTATGTAATCTCGCTTTCACTTATTATTCTTGCTATATTTTTAGCAGCTGCCGAAAAATTTGGTAAATTTAACAAGGATATAAAAAAAATAACTGTTTTGGATGCAATTATTGTTGGTATTGCTCAAGCATTAGCTTTAATACCTGGTTCATCTCGTAGTGGAACAACAATTACTGCTGGGTTGTTTTTAGGATTTAGTAGAGAAGCTGCGGCTCGTTTCTCATTCCTCTTAAGCGTGCCTGCAATACTTGGTAGTGGATTATTAGAATTTTACCACGAGTTTAAACATTTGGATAGCTCGGGATTTGTTACACTAGCTTTAGCTACCATTGTTTCTGCTATTAGTGGCTATGCTGCTATTGCTTTTTTAATTAATTATCTTAAAAAAAATACTACATTTATTTTTGTTTTTTATAGAATTTTTTTAGGCGCAACTATTTTATTACTTTTATATTTTAATTTAATTAAACCATAAATTTAGGAGCTAAAATGAAAAAAATAATTTTATTTATTTTCTTTTTTTCAATTTTAATTAATGCTCAAACTGAAAATGAAATTAATAACATAACATTAAAAATAAACGAGGTTAAATTGGATTCTTTAATGGATTTAAAAGAAAATGAAGCTTTAGTAGCTGAATTTGAAACCGTAATGGGTAATTTTGAAATAGAACTTTACCATCAATATGCACCAAAAACCGTTAAAAACTTTGTTGGGTTAGCTACTTCTGGTTATTACAATGGGGTAATATTTCACAGAGTAATAGATAGATTTATGATACAAGGTGGCGACCCTACTGGTACCGGAATGGGAGGACGTAGCATTTATGGCGAAACTTTTGAAGACGAGTTTACTCCAGAATTAAGATACAACAGACCCGGGTTATTAGCTATGGCTAATAGAGGTCCTAATACAAACGGAAGTCAGTTTTTTATTACTTTAGTACCAACTCCTCACTTAAATGATAGGCACACTATTT
Organism: uncultured Melioribacteraceae bacterium; assembly: GCA_964652025.1. Lineage (GTDB taxonomy): Bacteria > Bacteroidota > Ignavibacteria > Ignavibacteriales > Melioribacteraceae > JAEXOD01. The sequence continues at coordinate 52,570 of CAZYZX010000005.1, read as the reverse complement.
TTGGTGAAGTAATCAAAGGCTTTGATGTTGTTCAAGCAATTGGTAAAGTTGCTGTTACACCAGATAGAAATAAGCCTCTTGTTGATATGGTAATTAATAAAATTAATATTAAAAAAGTAACAAAATAATGAAACAGAAAGGGACAAATTTAAAAGCCGAATCTTATCATATTTCTAAAGTATATGATTTTTTAACTGAAGATAATTTTTTACCTGTTTACTTTATTTTTGGTGCAGATACTTACGAAATTGATAAAGCTACTAACGAAATTATATCAACTTTATCTGGGTTTATTTCTTCTGAATTTGATACAGAAATTGTTAGGCTTGATAAAAAAGATACTGTTGAGCGTTATATTAATTCGGCTTTAACTTTCCCTTTTTATGGTGATAAAAAATTAGTTGTTATTAAAAACTTAGAAAATGCTGCAGATAAAAAAGCTTTAGCAGAGTATGTTAGCTCCCCTTCAGATTTTACTTTTTTAGTTATAACTTACAACGAAAAAATTCCTAATTTAAATACAGAACCATTCAAAACCATTGTTTCTAACGGTTGGGCATTTGAAGCTAGAGAGATGCGCCCTGATGAGTTAAAAAAATGGGTTGTTATGGAAGTAAAAAAATTAAATCTTTCTATTGATATAGATGATGCTGCCGCTTTAGTTGATATTGTTGGTGAAGATAAAAACACCTTAGAACAAGAATTAAATAAAATAAGTAATTTTTTAGGTGAAGGGGGTAAAATAACCTTAGAACTAATTAATACTATTGCTTCCGAAACTAAAGAATATAATATTTTTAATCTTTTAGATGCTATATCTTCAAATCAAAAAGATAAAGCACTTTCTATTGGTTATAATCTTTTATTCCACGGCAATCACTTGCTTGTTATACTTTCTACACTTAATAAATACTTTATAACTATTATGCAAAGTATCGAGCTAATTAAAAAAAATATTCCCCCAAAAGAAGCGGCTGCTAAAGCAGATGTATCAGAATATTTTTATACAAATTGCTTAAAAGCAACTAATTTTAGAAGCGATGAAAAAATTGATAAAGCCTTAAAAGCCCTTTTAGAAGCTGATTTAGAAGTTAAATCCACTAACTTAGACCAAAAAATAATTTTTACTAAACTTGTTGCTAAATTGTTTAGTTAATTAATTACATATCAAAAATACTTGGTATAATATCCCTTTTAATAAAATTATTATTTAATTTTAATCTATATTTGTCATCAATATTTCCATTATTTTCTAATCTATCCAAAATCATTTTATAATACTCTGGATGAATTTCGCAAGAAACAAAATTTCGCTTTAATTTTTGACATTGTACTATTTCAGACCCGCTACCACCAAATAATATAAAAACTAAATCGTTTTCTTGTGAAGAAGCTAATATTAGTTTTTCAAATAACGGCAATGGTATTTGACATGCATGGAATGTTTTATCTTTAGATACATTTTTTACAAGATTATAATATAACCAAGAGTAAGGCATTCTACCTTTACTTCCATTTTCAATATTCTTTAAAATTCTTTTATCATTAGGGTTAAGATACGGCTCGGCTACATTATCTTTAAAAAATTTATTATTTTTAGATTTAATAGCATGTAAAATAGAACGATGTGCTGTTGTAAACTTTCTAGGACTATGTCCAACATTTGTATTATATACCCATACATAATCAAAAACATCGTATGCATTATCATCTAAAAATTTTACTCGTAGATAGGCATTTTGTTTAGGATAATTTATCATAAATAAATTACCATCTTTTTTTAAAACTCTAAGACTTTCTTTCGTTAATTCAATATACCAATCTATGTATTCTTCCCATTTTGTTGTGTAATTTTTTCCAGCGTATTTAATGCCTACATTATAATCAGGATCTCCATATACTACATCAATACTTTCATCAGGCATACTTTTTAAAACTTCTAAAACATCTTTATTAAAAATTTTATTTTTATAGTTTTCGATCATTGTTTCAATTATTATTTATTTACCAAAATATAATTTGCAGATTTAATTAATTTAATTGAAGTAATATCTTCTGAGTTTAAAAAAGAATAACACCAAAGCTTAATATTAGTTTCATTATTTATTATTTCTCTAACTAAATAAACACAATAAATATTTTTTAATTTTTGTGGCAATTTGTTATTATTATTTATGGTATTATAATATAAAAATGGATGATATAACTGATAAACAGCAAAGTCCTTTGGGGTTCCATTTTTCGCTTCAAAAATCGCAACATCTCCTTTGTATTCAATCGTCAGATCAATTTCAATTTGAATTGAATCAAACCTTTCTTTTTTTATTTTCCTCAATATAATACTCAAAGTTAGCTTTAGTTCTATGTGGAAAATAAGTTTTAGGTCTTAATATTATATCTATGTTATTAAATTCTATATCTTCACCAAAAAGAAAATCATGTAATATTCTTTGATTATTAGCCACAGATAATATATTGGATTCTGAATTATTAACCAAATTCAATATACTTTTTTTATAATCCCATTGTATAATTTTTTCAATAGGTTCTAATTGATGAAAAACTTTATTAATACCATTTATAAATTTATGATTACCTTTCCCTAGATGTATTATTGCTACATCTTCTTTAATAAACAAATCTGGTAATTTAGAAATACTATCAATTTTCGTTACATCAAATTGATTTTTAAAGCCAACTTCTTTACTAACTTCTTTTATAATTTCATTATTAAAAACAAAATTTTTGGATTTTTTACATTGTTCATATATTCTGATTAAAACTTCATGTTTTTTGTTTTTCATAATTTTCTTTAAAATTAATTATGTTAAAATACAAAATGGTTTTAAATTCTTCAAATACAATAATATTTTCTATAACATATAAGATAATTTATTTAAAACATTTAATTATATTTGTAAATTGGAATTTTTTATACTTGCAAACAGGTGGAAAATGGCACTGTTAATAAACAAAACGGGTAAAAATAATATTATGCAACTTGCTACTTTCGAGTTTCACGTCTCAAAATTTATTAGACAAAAATATAATTTTGATGATACATTTTTTACTATAACTGGTAATGTAGTTTTTCCTAATAATGCTGCGGTTCGTAAATTTACCAATCTACTAAACGAAAAGCGCACAGACGATAAAAAAGTAAAGGTAAGTAAAATTTATGCTACTGGATTGTTAGACGAAATTTATCATTTTATTTTAAGAGAATATGAAACTAAAGAAAACCCGGGTGTTTTTAATAGAGCTATTAACTACCTTAATAATCAGTTAGGAGAAGAAAATTTACGCAAAATATTATTCGAGTTTAATGCTCTTTTCCCCCCTATGGATGTTTACAAAGGGAAAGAAAGTATTTATGATTACTTAAACTCTTTTAATGGCAATAAACCTAATACAGAAACTTCGTTAGAAGAAATGATAATGTTATTTTTTGCCAATTTTAATCCTGCAAATAAAGATATTATAGAACTTTTTGATGAAAACTATTTTACCAATAAAGAGCTTTACTTAAATACAATATCTAATTTAGAAGAATTTTTTAAGAAAGAAAAACCCTTTGGACCAGATAACCAAGACGTTATTACTATGCTTAAAACTCCTATTCTTAATAATCCTTTAGATATAGAAGGACAATTGGAGTTTATTAAAACAAAATGGAAAGTGTTAATTGAAGAAAAATTTGCAAATAGAATACTTATTACATACGACTTAAAGCGCGAAGAAATTATCCCCATGAATTTTGGTGGTGGTGGCGGAACGCCAACAGTTGTACCAAAATACAAATTGGGAGATAACATAGATGATACAGTTTTTATTGGTAGATCTTTATATAGCTATAGTAAAGAAAGTTTACAAGATTATGAAGAACCCGAAAACTTTACCCAAGATTTAGATTGGATGCCCCGCATTGTAATTTTGGCAAAAAATACATACGTTTGGTTAGACCAATTAAGCAAAAAATATAATCGAAAAATAAGCAGATTAGATGAAATACCTGATAGTGAATTAGATCAATTAGCTAGATGGAATTTTACCGGTCTTTGGTTAATTGGAATTTGGGAACGCAGCAGTGCATCACAAAAAATTAAACATATTATGGGAAATCCTGATGCTATTTCTTCCGCATATTCCCTTTACGATTATACTATTGCACAAGATTTAGGCGGCGAAGCTGCTTACCAAAACTTAAATTATCGTGCTAAGCAACGCGGTATAAGGCTTGCTAGCGACATGGTGCCAAACCACACTGGTATTTATTCCAAATGGGTAATCGAAAATCCAGATTATTTTATACAAAGAAGAGATTTACCTTATCCTAATTATAAATTTACTGGTCCAAATTTAAGCGAACACCCTGATATTGAACTTCACATAGAAGATGGTTATTACAATAAATCTGATGCAGCTGTTGTTTTTAGAAGAATTGATAAACGAAATGGAGACGTTAGATATATTTACCATGGCAATGATGGTACTAACATGCCTTGGAACGACACAGCTCAATTAGATATGCTAAAACATGAAGTTAGACAAGCAGTTATAAATCAAATTTTTGAAGTAGCGCGTAAATTCTCTATTATTCGCTTTGATGCTGCTATGACTTTAACTAAAAAGCACTTTTCACGTTTATGGTATCCTCAACCTGGGCATGGTGGAGATATACCAACCAGAAGTGATTTTGCTTTAACACGTGAACAATTTGACGAACTTTTCCCAGTTGAATTTTGGCGAGAAGTTGTTGACCGAATCAATAACGAAATGCCCGATACTTTACTGCTTGCAGAGGCTTTTTGGCTTTTAGAAGGTTACTTTGTTAGAACTTTAGGCATGCACAGAGTTTATAACTCTGCTTTTATGCATATGCTTATGAAAGAAGAAAATGATAAATACCGAGATTTAATTACAAATACATTAGAGTTTGAGCCCGAAATTCTTAAACGATACGTAAACTTTATGAGCAACCCAGATGAAGAAACTGCCATTAAACAATTTGGCTTTGATGATAAATACTTTGGCGTTGCTACATTAATGTTAACATTGCCGGGATTGCCAATGTTTGCCCACGGTCAAATAGAAGGCTTTACCGAAAAATATGGAATGGAATATAAACGTGCTTACTATAACGAATCCCCAAATGGCTATTTAATAGAGCGTCACGAGCGCGAGCTATTTCCATTAATGAAAAAACGTTATCTATTTGCCCATGTACATAATTTTTGGTTCTTTGATTTTATTGATGAATTTGGTTATGTTAACGAAGATGTGTTTGCATATACTAACATGGCTTATGGTGAAAAAGCTTTAGTATTTTACAATAATAAATTTAAAGAAACTTCCGGTAAAATTTATACTAGCACACCTAAGTTAGTTGGAAGTGGGGATAATAAACAACTAAAATCTATTACAATTTATGACGCTTTGGGTATTAAAACTCAAGAAAATTATTTCTATATAATCAAAGAACATATATCTAATCTTTATTATGTTAAGGCAGGTAAAGACTTTTTTAACAATGGTTTCGAAATTACTTTGCAAGCATTTAAGTATAAAGTATTTTTAGAATTTAAAGAAGTTTACGATACATCTGGGCTTTATAGAGAGCTTGCTAGTAGATACTCCTATAATGGCACTGCTAATTTGGAGGATGCAATTGCGGAACTTCAATTAGCCCCTGTGCATAATGCTTTTACTACCCTTTTTGATAATAGATTTGTTGACCTATTTATAGATGCATTTATTAACAATGACCAAGATACTTTAGAAGAAAATTCTAAAATTATTCGCAATAAATTTTATTACTTTATAAATAGAATTAAAGATTCCTTAAATATTAACCTAAAAACTACTAATTTGCTTTTAGATTTTGATTTAACATTAGAGGCAGTAAAAAATATTTCTAATAACTTACGCACAATTAAAGCTATTGATAAACCGTTCTATGGTAATCAAGTAGAAAAATATTATTTAATAAATAATAGTGCTCAATCTAAAGAAAATGCGACCTTGTTTTTACTATATTTCACAATTAAACTACTAAAAAATTTATTTAATGAAACTGGAGAAATTAACAAAAGCAATTATATAACTAAATTAAAATTAGATTTACCTGTAAGAAATATTTTGAATAAATTAGGAAGAGGAAATGTAGATGTTTATAAAGAAATTGCCTTACTTAATTTATTATTAGAATATAACGAAAGCCTTTTTGATTTTACAGAAAAAGAATTGTTAGAAATAGATATTAAAATAAACAAAAAAGAAAATGATTTATTACATAAATATAAGAACAAATTAATTAAACAATTATTTGCAGATGATTTTATAAAAGCATATTTAGGTGTAAACTATTACGAAGGCATTTGGTACTACAGTAAGGAAAACTTTGAAGAACTAAACGATTGGTTCTTTACTCTTGCAGTTGTTAATTATCAAAAACGTATTTCATTAGATATTGCAAAAAATTTAATTGCTGACCCTATAAAAGAACAAAATGCTAAAACACAAAAAGATGCTTTGTCTTTTGATAAAGTGTTTTATAAAGTTGGTTATTTAAGATATTACATAGATTCACTGGCTTCAAAATCTCAATATAAATTTGAAGTGCTTAAAGATTTATTATTGTAAATGGAAAATAACTATAAATTAATTATTAGTTATAGTGGTAGTAAATATGCCGGTTGGCAGATACAAAAAAATGCTGTAACTGTTCAAGAAAAAATTATTAATGCAATTGAAGTATTATTAAAAGAAAAGGTTAACTTAATTGGTGCTGGCAGAACAGATACAGGAGTTAATGCATTAGGTCAAGTTGCAAATTTTAGAACTAACCAAGCTATAGATAATTTAGATAAGTTTTGTTACTCCCTTAACTGCCTATTGCCAAATGATATTGCTATTAAAAAAATTGATAAAGTAGACAAGGACTTTCACGCTCGGTTTGATGCAAAAAGAAGAAGTTATATATATTTATTTTTAACAGAAAAAGACCCTTTTTATTATAAATTTGCTTATTATTTCCCTAAAATTTTAGATTTTTCTATCAATGAATTAAACGAAATAAGCAAACAATTAATTGGTAATTTCGATTTTACGTCTTTTTCTAAACGTAATACAGATGTTAAACATAACTTTTGTACAATTTATAACGCTTTTTGGCACAAACAAGGTAATAAAATTATTTTTTTAATAGAAGCAGATAGATTTTTGCATGGAATGGTAAGAACTATTGTGGGTACAATTATTCGTTCTTTGCAAAATAACGAAAAAAATGGTATAAGTAACATAATTAAGCAGAAAAATAGAATTTTTGCGGGCGAGTCGGTTCCACCAAATGGTTTATTTTTATTTAAAATAAAATACTAATGTTAAAGTTTTCTAAATCAGTTATTATTAAAGCAGATATTTACAAATTATTTGAATTCCATAGAGATACAAATAATTTAAAGTTTATTTCACCTAATATAATTAAAACTAAAATTAAAAGTATTAGTGATATTCCTTTAATCAAAGGTTCTGTTATCTCGTTAGAAGTTAGCTTATTTGGCATTAAAAACGATTGGGTAGTTTCTATAAGCGAGTGTTTAACACCAACTTTAATTAAAGATTTACAAATTAAAGGTATCTTTAAACATTGGCACCATAGCCATATTTTTACCGTTACTGATAGTGGTACTAAAATGACCGACTATATCGAGTTTAAACCACCCTTAGGAATTTTTGGTTATTTGGGTTTACCTTTTGTTTATTTTTCATTATATTTAATGTTCTATTATCGACATCAAAAAACAAAAAAATTATTTGAAAAAAATGACTAAAAAAATACTGATTTTATTTTTCCTTTTATGTTCTTATACTTTTGCACAAAGCAATGCAAGAGGTCTGTTTATGTCTGTGGGCTTAGGTCCTCGTTTACCTGTTGCAGAGTTTTCTGAAAAAAGAACATTAGGAATGGGATTAGAATTTGAACTTTCTTATACTGATATTAGCTTTTTACCCGTTTTCCTTTTCGCGAAAGCTGGATATCAACACTTCCCGGGTAGACAAGATTACTACAAAATTAGCAGCCTAAGCAGTATTTCAACTAATGTTTATTCTTTTAGTCCTGGCGTAAGATTATATTTAGAACCAATTTCTGATTATATGGTGCTTGTTATGCCTGTTTTAGAAATGGGAGTTACTGCTAATTATTTACAAACATTTAATTATTACAAATCTGGTGTTAATAAACCAAGTTATACAGATAGAAAATTTAACTTTGGGTTTCATGCTGGTGTTGGTTTTTCTATGTTTTTACTTGATATTATGGCTAAATATAATCACGTACCCTTAGCTCAATATGTTTCATTCGATTTATCATTAAGAATTCCTATTTTTGCAACAATTTAGAGGTTTTTATGAACTTTGAGCATATTTTAACCGAAATTAATAATAAAACCTTAATAATTACACTTAACAGACCCGATAAGCTTAATGCACTTAATTTAAAGATGCTTTCAGAGCTTGATACGCTTTTGAATGAAATTAATAATAATAACATAAAATCTATAATTATTACTGGTTCCGGTATAAAAGCATTTGCTGCGGGCGCAGATATTGCAGAACTAAGAAATTATGATAAACAAAAGGCAAAAGAATTTTCTAAATATGGACAAGAACTTTTTAATAAAATAGAAAACTTTACTAAACCAATTATTGCAGCTATAAATGGATATGCTTTGGGTGGTGGATTTGAACTAGCTTTGGCTTGCCATATTAGATTTGCATCCGAAAATGCTAAATTTGGCTTACCTGAAATTAATTTGGGTGTTATACCTGGTTATGGTGGAACTGTTCGTTTAACTTCTTTATTAAATAAAAATTTAGCAGCAGAACTAATTTTAACTGGAAATTATTTAGATGCACAACAAGCATTAAACTTAAACTTAATTAATAAAGTATTCTCTTTAGATAAATTAATTGAAGAATCCCTTAAATTTACTGAAATAATTAACTCTAAAAGCTCAATTGCAATAAGCTCTGCATTGCGTTCAATCTTTTCTTTTGACCAATATAACTTATCTATTTCCTATGATACAGAAGCTACTCAGTTTTCTAAAGCTGTTAATTCTAACGATTTTGACGAAGGTACTTTAGCTTTTTTAGAAAAGAGGAAACCTAATTTTAAAGACTGTTAGTATTGTTTATTATGAATAATAAGAAATCTATTATTAGAATTTTAATTTATATAACTTTTGTTTTAGTTTTTGTTGAAATTATTGTAAGATCTTTTTTTACGGAAAAAAAAGTAACTATTAAACAATTTTATCCCAACGAAATTAATAGAATATTTTTTAGAACCCTTTCTGATTTTGGCATCGATAACACTCATATAAAAGAAAAAAAAGTAAAAGTTAAAGATTTAGATACTTTAATATCTAGCTACGAAATTGAAACCCCATTTGATTTAAAAATGGTAGAATTACTATCATCTCTTAATGAACAATTATATTACGACGGTATTATTATAAAAAGTAAGGAACTTAAAATTAATAAAGATACTGAAACCTCGTTTGAATTAGCCAGCAAGTTACTTTTTACTGCTAAATTTAAGTATAATAAAAATTTTATTAGAACTAAAAATAAATTTTCCGTAATTATTGATGGATTAGATAATTTAAATAACGATGAAATTCAAACTTTACTAAATGTACCTGCCGATATATGTTTTACTCTCTTACCTTCTTCAAAAAACGTTGCTCTTGCAACCAATATTATTAAGCATGGTAAGTTTTATGCAATAAAAATTGATGATGATATAGACGACCCACTATACCTAATGAATGAAGATCAACACCCAGAAAAAATTATTTCTTCGATTTCTAATGTTTTTTCAGACTTTCCTAAAACTAATTTTATTGTTATTAATGATAATTCCGATTTCTTTAAATCCAATAAATTTAAATTTGTTACTAATAATATTTCTGAAGGTTATATTACTAAAAAAATTTCCGATTTAATTAATTTAGGTGATAGAGATAAAGCAGAATTAGCATCTTTATTTAAATTTTATGCTGAAAAAGACGAAGCTAAAAAGAAATTCTTTTATTTTACTACTGAACAATTTTTAGAAATTAAAGACGAGTTATTAAGGCTAAAAAAAAGAGGGAATAATATTATTCCCCCTTCAACTCTTTATGAAATAGATTAATTTATCTCATTACCGTTGTAATCTAGTTCTTGTATACCTTCAAAAATATCTAATTTATCTAATTCTATTTGGTTTTTATCACCAACTAATACAGTAGCCATTTTATTAACGTCAAAATATTTTTTAACTAAAGCTATTACATCTTCCAAATTCCTTTTTGCAATTTCATCTGTATAATTATCCCAAGTGTCTATTGGCATCCCTTCGCGTATTAAAGAAGCCAAACCCACATTTATACTTCTTAAAGTAGTAAACCTTAATGGGAAATGATTTATTAAATTGCTTTTAACAAAGGCTACTTCTTCTTCTAAAATATCTTCATTCATCTTTGCAACTTCATTATAAATCTCTTTAATTGCTTCCACAGTTTTTTGTGTATCTACAGATGTAAAAATATTCATAAACCCAGCATCATAATGATACTCTTTTGATGCAGATATTCCATATGTAAAGCCTTTCTCCTCTCTTAATTTAGAGTTTAACCTGCTTGTAAAATTTCCTCCTAATATATTTACTGCAATATTCAAGCTAAATCTATCTAAAGTTTTAAAGTGAGGAATTTTTATTGACATACCTAATATTGTTTGGGGTTTTCCTTCAAAATTCATATAATACAACTTTTTAGCAAAAGGAGTATTATTATAAATTGATTCTGGTGTAATTAAAGTATCATTTCTTTTTAGTAAGTATTTAGTAATTAAAGCTTCTATCTTACTTTTTGAAATATCACCTGTAAAAAATAAAGTTATCTTACTTTTATTAATTATATTATTATAATAATTTCTAATATCATCTATAGTTATAGTTTCTACATCCTCAATAAATCCATTAAAATTATATTCAATTGATGTACCTTTTCCGAATACTCTATTTACAGCTGTCATAAATAAACTTTCCGGATCTTTTTTGGCATACTCTAATGAAGAAATTAAATTTTTCTTCTCTGTTTCAAAATCATACTCCTCTAAATGAGGACTAAATAATGAGTCTGCGAATAATTCAAAAGTTTCATCAAAATTTTCTGTAATACTTTGTGCAACAATTACGCTATCATTTTCATTGAACATTTGTTCATAAGAGGCTCCTAAAAATTGTAATCTTTCGTTAAATTCTAAAGAGTTATATTTACCTGAACCCTTAGATAACATTTTAAAAGCCAAAAAGGTTAGCCCCCGCTTTCCTTCTGTATCTAATCTAAACCCAAAGTTCTGCATTATTATCATGTTTACTATAGGGAACCTATTTTTTTCTACATGATAATATTCAATATTATCCACACTACCATAACTAATTTTAGGAATTATAAAATCTATTTTTTGCTTTGGCTTTGGTTTTTGAGAACGGTTAATTATCATTTTTAACCCCCTTTGGCAATATATTTAGTTCAAAATATGGTTTTTCTATGCATTTAACAAAATAATCGGTTACTTTATCAGCATCAAACTCCTTTATTTTTTGTTCTTCATAGGCAAATCCATTTGGCGTACCTAATACTTTTTCATAAAAATTCATTCTATTTGCTAATAATTCAATTTTTTGGTAACTAAATATTTGGGCACTTTTATATTTGTTTAAATATCGTCTAATTTCAGAGTCTTCAAATTTATTTTTTATAACATCGTTAATAACTTCCCAAATTTTGCTTTTCACATCATCAAAAACATTCATATCGTGTGCATAAGCACCAATTAAAAATAGTCCACTTTTATTCAAACTTAAAGGAACAGCTGCAGAATAGACTGATATTTTTTTATCGTAAATTAATTTTTTATATAAGTGTTTGGTTTTGGATGAACTTAAGATATCTGCTGCTATATTTAAGGCAAAAGACTCGTCTGTAAACTCTTTATCAGTATGCCAAACATAATAAACCACTGGTAAATTAATTTCATCATAATAATTAAAACTTTTATTCTCACTTAACTTGCTTTCTGAAACATTAATTTGTGGTATATTTTCAGTTGTCTTAAATTCACCAAAGTATAGTTCCACTAATTCTTTGGCTTCCTCTACTTCAAAATTACCCGCAATTACTAAACTTGCATTACTTGGCGAGTAATATTTAGAAATAAAATCTTTTGCAACATCTAATGTTAATTTTTCTAAGTCTTCTTGCCAACCAATAACTGGACTATTATACGGATGCCCTTTAGGAAACATATTAGAAAAAATTATTTCCATAGTTCTTCCGTAAGGCGTGTTATCGTACCTTTGTTTTCTTTCATTAATAACCACACTTAATTGATTATTAAACTTTTCCTCATCTAATGCAGGCAATAAAAACCCCATACGGTCACTTTCTAACCAAAGTGCTAACTCTAAATTATTTGCTGGTAAGCTTTCATAGTAGTTCGTTCTATCTTGCGATGTTGAACCATTTAATCTGCCACCTGCTTCTTCTATATATTTAAAGTGCGCCTCTTTTGGTACATTTAGTGACCCTTGAAACATTAAATGTTCACATAAATGCGCTAGTCCTGTTTTTCCCTCTTCCTCATTTGCAGAACCTACATCGTACCATAAATTAACAGCTACTTCTGGTATACTTTTATCACTATAAAGTATTACTTTTAAGCCATTATTTAGCTTATACTTAATAATATTATTAAGCTCTATCATAATCCTCCTTTTTATTTTAATATAAATTCTATTCTTTCCGCCTTTCCATCAATATTACTTCTAGGTGTTACATTAAACACTTTGCATATTAGTGGATATATATCTATATTCCAAAGTGTCCCCGTCCTAAAACCTTTTCTAAAAGCTGGACCTTCTGCTAAAAATATTCCATGCATATCTAATGCATCTTTCTCAAATCCGTGGTTCCCCTTTCCGCCATATTCTTCAGCTTTTTTTATACTTTTGTTATCTAACAAGGAATAACCTAAATCTGCTACTAAAATTAAATCCCCTATAAATGGGTGTCTATTAAAATAATAATAGCTCGGCATTTCTTCCTTTTTATAAACCGAAAAGTGTTCTTGTTTTTTTAGTAATTCATACACTTTTTCTCTGTTTTCTGGTTTTGTATTTATCATCATTACTGGACCATCATTTTGCAGTTCTACATCAAAACCATTTAACATCTTTTCTATATTTATAAACTTATCGGTACTAATTTCTGTCATTCCATGGTCAGAAACAAAAATTACATTTACTTTGTCTTTCATTCCAATATCATTTAATCTTTTAATTAAATACCCAGCTAAACTATCTAGCAAAATTATTGCTTTGTTTGTCTCTTTGCTGTCTGGTCCAAATTTATGTCCATATGTATCTGTAGCATCAAAATATATTGTTAAAAAATGTGGTCGCTTATCTTCAGGTAAACTAAGCCAACTTATCAAGGAGTCAATTCTATTAACATAAGGAAACTTATGTTCATATTTTTTAAATATTGATGGTCTTCTATACTTTAAGTCTATTTCACTACCTGGCCAAAAATAACTAGCAGTTTTTATCGCATTACGTTCAAGTGTTTCCCAAATAAATTCCCCATTATACCATTTACTATCTACAGTTTGCATATTATATTTTTCATTAGTAAATGGATTTTGAATATCATTTGAAAAAATCCCATGATTTTCTGGATACATTCCTGTTGCAATACTTATATGATTGGGGAATGTTTTTGAAGGAAAACTTGGTCTTAAAGAGAGTGCTCTAACTCCACTATCTGCAATTTTATCTAAATTTGGTGTAATCCCTCTATTTAAATAATCCCATCTAAATCCATCAAAAGAAACCAAAATTAAATAACTATCTTTACCTGCAAATATATTTATATAAAACAAAAACAAAACAATCAATATCTTTACACTTGTTTTCATTATTTATACCTAATTTTATGTTCTTAAAAAGCAAATGTTCCTCTTACGAGGAACATTTATTTATTACAGTTTTTTATGACTTCCATCACAAAATGGAGGGTTATTAGATTGTTTGCACATACACCATGCGATAGTTTTTTCTTCTTCTAAATTAACTTTTTTAGGAGTAAATCCCGTTCCTTTATGGCTTCCATCACAAAAAGGTTGCGAGCTAGATTTGCCGCAAGCACACCAATAGTATGTTCCCGCTGCTTCTTCTTTTACTAATGGTTTAGTATCACAAACATTACCTTTTTCCATAATAACTCCATTTTTATTATTAACAGATACTTAATTAATATAGTTTATTTTGGTCCAATCATAGTTTCTGGTCTAACAACTTCTCTAAATTTTTCAGAAGTTAACAAACCTAATTCAACTGCAGCTTCTTCTAAAGTTTTGTTCTCATTATAGGCTTTTTTAGCTACTTTTGCAGCATTATCATATCCTATTATTGGATTTAATGCTGTTACAAGCATTAATGAATTCTTTAGATGATTTTCAATTGCTGGTATATTTGCAACTAAGCCATCTACAGCATGTTCCTTAAAGCTTTCACAAGCATCTGCTAATAATTTAATAGATTGCAAAACATTATAAATAATTACTGGTTTAAATACGTTCAATTCAAAATTACCACTTGCACCACCTATATTAACCGCAACATCATTTCCCATAACTTGTGCGCATACCATTGTCATTGCTTCAGATTGTGTTGGATTTACCTTACCCGGCATTATCGAGCTTCCAGGTTCATTTGCTGGTAGTATTAATTCCCCAATACCACATCTTGGTCCGCTACCAAGCCATCTTATATCATTTGCAATTTTCATTAAAGATGCTGCTATTGTTTTAAGCACTCCGCTTGCCTCTACTAAAGCATCGTGTGTTGCTAATGCTTCAAATTTATTTGGAGCTGTTACAAATGGTTTACCAGTTAATTCTGCTATTTGTTTTGCGGAAAGCTCTGCAAATTTAGGATGTGTATTTAACCCTGTTCCAACTGCTGTTCCACCAAGTGCTAATTCATACAATCTTGGTAAACAACCATTTAATCTATCAATTCCATTGCTTAGCATCTGTACATATCCACTAAACTCTTGTCCTAATGTTAACGGAACTGCATCCATTAAATGTGTACGTCCAATTTTTATAATATCTTTAAATTCTTCTGCTTTCTTTTGTAACGAGTCTCTTAAAGCTTCCATTGCTGGTAATAAACGATTATGAATTTGTTCAACGGCAGCTATATGCATCGCTGTGGGGAATGTATCGTTAGAAGATTGAGCTTTATTTACATCATCGTTTGGGTGTATAGGTTTCTTGCTTCCCATTACTCCACCCATCATTTCAATTGCTCTGTTGCTAATCACCTCGTTTGCATTCATATTTGTTTGCGTTCCACTTCCAGTTTGCCAAACTACTAATGGAAAATGTTCATCTAACTTTCCAGAAATTACTTCATCTGCAGCTGCTACAATATATTTAGTCTTTTCATCACTTAATAAACCTAATTCATTATTTGTTAAAGCTGCTGCTTTCTTTAAAATTCCTAATGCCCTTATTAATTCTCGCGGAAATCTTTCTCCTCCTATCTTAAAATTCATCATGCTGCGTGCTGTTTGGGCTCCATAATACATGTTTGCTGGAACTTGTATTTCGCCCATTGTGTCTGTTTCTATTCTATATTCCATTTTTAAACCTTTGATTAGTTAATAAAAATTTACTTTTTTAATATAACTAAATTTGTTTAAAAATGGTAATATCTAATAAAACTGTTTTTTTTCGAGGTGTTATTTTATGTAGTATGTATCTTTTATTAATCTCCTTGCCCCTACATAACGCTTTTTATAATATGTTTCATCTAAAGATGACACTATTACACCTTTAGATGTACTTGCATGAGCAAATAGCCTTTCCCCTAAGTATATACCAACGTGGCTTACTCTTGCTCGTCTTCGCGTTTTAAAAAAAACCAAATCTCCAAATTGCAAATCGTCTTGATCTCTTACTTTTTCTCCAACTCCATATTGGTCTGCAGATGAACGCGGTAAATTTATTTGAAGTGAATTTTTATAAACTGCCCCTGTAAATGCGCTGCAATCCAACCCTTTTTCTGTTGTTCCACCATATCTATATGGTGTATCTAAGTATTTTATTACTTCAAAAATAATTCGGTCTCTTTCGGTTATTTCTGGGCTGGCGGTTTGCTTGTTTAAAAATGCTAAAATAGAATCTCTGCTAAGATTAGTACCTACGTAATTTTCTTCATTATCGTCAATATCTAACAGCGAGTCTGATATCTCTTGGCTAACAAATAAAGTGTCTTTTTTATCTTTATTGGCAATTTCTTTAATATTTTTTTTCTTATCACCATACCTTGGTGTAAAAGAACCGGACGAACACCCTGTTAAATTAATTAACAGGGTGCTTAGTCCTAATATTATAATAAATTTTTGAACAAACTGCATTTAATACTAACCTAAGTATGCTTTAAGATTTTTACTTCTAGAAGCATGTCTTAATCTGCGTATTGCTTTTTCTTTAATCTGCCTTACGCGTTCTCTGGTTAAATTAAATTTTTCGCCAATTTCTTCTAAAGTTAAGGAGTGTTCTTTATTTAATCCGAAATATAATTTAATTACTTCAGCTTCTCTATCTGTTAAAGTAGATAAAGCCCTTTCGATTTCATTTTTCAACGAGTCACTCATTAAAGAAGCATCTGGAGCTGGCTGGGAGTCGTTGGATAAAACATCTAATAATCTATTATCATCGCCTGTTGCAAAAGGAGCATCCATAGATACATGGCGGGCAGATATTTTTAATGTATCACTAACATCTGTTAAATCCATATCCAACTCTTTAGCTAACTCGGTTGCACTTGGCTCGCGTTCATATTCTTGTTCTAAATTACTATAAGCTTTGCTTATTTTATTTAGTTGTCCTACTCTATTTAGCGGTAATCTAACAATACGAGATTGCTCTGCTAAAGCTTGCAAAATCGATTGTCTTATCCACCATACACCATACGATATAAACTTAAATCCTCGGGTTTCATCAAAACGTTTTGCAGCTTTTATTAATCCTAGGTTCCCTTCGTTAATTAAATCACCTAACGAAAGTCCTTGATTTTGATACTGCTTTGCCACACTTACCACAAACCTTAAGTTTGCTTTAACCAATTGGTCTAAGGCTTTTTGATCGCCATTTTTAATTCTACGTGCAAGTTCTATCTCTTGTTCGGGGGTCAATAAATCTACTTTGCCAATTTCTTGTAAATATTTGTCAAGCGATTGGCTTTCGCGATTGGTGTATTGTTTTGTTATCTTCAAATTATTTCTCCTCCAATCTTGTTTTTGAATTTATTGAATCGACTATACCCACTATAGCTGCATCAACAGGTGCCATAGGTACCCGCATTGGTATCACTGCCTCACTCGATGTGGCATATATTATAATTTCCCCGGGTCCTGCTCCTATTGTATCTACTGCTATTATAGGTTTTCCGATTTCTTTCATTTCTGCATTTAAAGGTTGAACAAATTGCATCTTAAAACCTGTTAAGGTCTCATACTTCTTTGTTGCCCATATTGTTCCTATTACTTTTCCTAATAACATTATTTTATTTTTTAACTTCAGTAATATCTAACTTATCTACTATTGCCATTATCACTGCATCTACAGGTTTATTTTGTGTAATTGTTGTTTGCCTTGCACTACTTCCTGTTGCTACTAACACAACTTCTCCTACTCCTGCTCCTACAGAATCTACTGCTATTACAAAATTATTTGTAATTGTATAGTCTAATTCTATTTGCTTTACTATTAAAAACTTACTCCCTACTAACTTTTCATCCTTTCGTGTAGACCATACTGTGCCTATTACTTTACCCAATATCATTGCTACCTCTCTATTTCTATTAACATAGATTTTCCTGCAAGAGTATTATTTACCCCATAAAAATGCATAATTGTTTGCGCAAAATCTGCAAATGTATCTCTAATACCCAAGTTTCTTCCTTCTTTATTCTTTAAGTATAATAATATCGGTACGTATTCTCTCGTATGGTCTGTGCTTATATCTGTTGGATCGTTCCCATGATCTGCTGTAATTAATAACATATCAGTTTCATCTATAGTTTCAAGAATTGCAGGTAAACTATTATCAAATTCCTTTAATGCCTCATAAAATCCTTGCGGGTCATTTCTATGACCATAATACACATCAAAATCTACTAAATTAGCGTAAATTAAACAATTGGAATTTACTTTTGTTTCATTTAAAATATTCTTTATACCTTCTGCATTACTTTTGGTTTTAATTTTTTTATTTATACCTCTATAATTGTATAAATCATTAATTTTCCCAATTGCTACAGTATTAATGCCACTTTCACTTAGTATATCTAACATTGTCTCTTGTGGTGGGTCAATAGAAAAATCTTTTCTGTTTGTTGTTCTTGTATAATTTCCGCTGGTTCCTACAAATGGCCTAGCAATAATTCTTCCAACTGCATCATCATCTATCATTACCTTATTACGCGCTATTTCGCAAATTTCATATAATCTATCAAGTGGAATTATTTCTTCATGTGCTGCAATTTGGAATACACTATCACCTGATGTATAAACTATTGGATTACCCGTTCTAACGTGTTCATCACCCAATTCTTTTATTATCTCCGTTCCACTTGCTGGTTTGTTTCCAAGTATTGCACTATATCCAGTTAATTCCAAAAACTTTTTAACTATCCTTTCAGGAAATCCATTAGGATATAGCGGGAATTCCTTTTCAGTTATAACGCCACCAAGTTCCCAGTGACCTGTTGTGGAGTCTTTCCCTTTAGATTTTTCTGCCATTTTACCATAGCTTGCTAATGGTTTTTTATTTGCTGCAATTCCTAATATATCTGTAATATTTCCTAACCCCATCTTTTCTAAATTAGGTAAGTTAATACCATTTAGCTTTTTAGCCATGTTTCCTAACGTATTACTCCCCTTGTCACCATATTTATCACTATCTGGTAACTCTCCTACACCAACTCCATCTAATACTATTGCTATTATATTATTCACAATTACCTTATACTATTTTTGTAACGTTACCACCCTTTTCAATAGCTTTTTTAAGGGCTAACTCTGCATCTAATAACAAATCTTCCAATGTCTTTTCTTGTAAAGTAATTGCAACACCAACCGATATTGTTACTATATGCTGAGTTTTTAATATTTCACTTGAGTTTCTAGCAATTTTAGAGCGGATTAACTCCGCAAATGAAAATGCTGAATTTTGTTCCATATTTATTAAAAATATGCCAAATTCTTTTTCATCTAATCTACCAAAAATTGCGTTTTTTGGTAAATCTTCATTTATTAATTTAACCACAGCAAGCACACTGTTCCTTGTCAAATTTTCTTCAAATATTCCTTCACTTTCGGGCAAATCATCTATATGTATTAGTAACAAAGCACTGTTTATTTTTAACGACTTGCTTAATTCTATCATGTTTTTAGTGTTGTTAAAAAATTCTTTATTGTTTAGTATTCCTGTCTCTTTATCAACTGTTAACATATCAGTTAAAGATGTTTCAGTATAATATGATTGTAAAATAAATCCATAAAATTTTAAAGTGTTCTTTAATATTGTTAAATCAGAATTATTATAGAATTTTTTCTTACTATGTTCAAAACATAAAATGCCATAAATTTCATTTTCATATACTAATGGACTCACTATAAAAGAACCTTTACAACTTATACGCTCATTTTTATTAAATTTAATAACAGGTTTTTCTTCCACATCATCTATTTTTATAGGAAATACATTGTTTACTACAAGTCCTACTAATGTATTTGATAACTCAACCTCAGTTCCTTCTGCTACGTATTCCGCATTTATACTATTCCATACTTTTGTTACAATAAATTTATTCTTTTTAGAATAATAGTAAACAAAAGTTACTACTTCACTTTCTATTAAATTCCTACCACTACTTATAAGTAATTCCCCAAGCTCGTATTCATCTTTAAATTTTAAGTTTCCATTTATAACATTTAACAAGGCATTTAACCGCTTATCTGCTTGTGTATCTCTGCTCATTTCTTCAAATAACCAAATTAACATGCTTAATAGCCTAGAAAAGCGCCCTAATGAGTAAATATGTTCAATTTTAAACGCATTCTCTTCTTTGCTATCTATTGCTAATACACCTACTAAAATTTTATTATAAAAAACCGGTACACCAACAAAACATTTAATTTCTTGTGGAGTTTTATAATATCTTATATTATCTTTTTCAGTTCTGGAAGGAATATTTATTAAAATTTCTGGAGATTCGTTATTAACTATTTTCCCTAAAACATCATCTTCTTTTACAAATTTTTCTGTTATTATTGCATCAGTAACTTCAGATAAAAATTTTCCGACAGTAAATTTTTCCGTCTTTTGATTGTACCAAAAGAAAATTACAGAATTTAAATTATATATATTTTTTATAATTTCTAAAACAGATTCTATGACAAATAAAAATTGCCCGTTGTTATCTAATTTATTTGGATATTCACTTTTAGCTAATTTATCAAACCTCTGTTTTAAATCCTTTGGCTTTTTTAAATAATTATCCTCTATTGGTGCTGCAGTTGTTTTAATACCTTCTGTTTTAACGCTTTCTGTTTTAACTTCTTCTTTGCTTTCTTCTTTCGTTTCTTCTTCATTAGACTTGCTAATTATCTTTATCGATTCGTCTAAACCAGTAAAGTACTCACTATTTCTCTTTATTGTTGGCTTGGATAAAATTGTCTCAGGTTGTATTGGGGTTATAACTTCTTGTTCTTCTTCCTCCAATTTCCTATCCCTTACAAATATAAAAATACCCGCCCATAAAACTATTATACCGATTGATATGCTTCTGATAACGATATCTTCGGTTACTAAATTCACAATTGAAAATAGTGGAAAAACTGAAAATGAAATTAATCTTTTGCGTAGTTTGTTATCAAAATTCATCAATAAATTTTTTTTATTTAAACAATAAATTTAACTAATATTAAATTATTATTCAATTATTACTTTTATAATAATTGAGAATTATTTTTTTTATTTCGTTTTTACCAGTTCCTGTAACTCCACTATAAAAAAATAAATTTTTACCAAATTCTAAAGTACTAAATTTATTTATAATATTTTGCTTAGATTTTGCAATTTCTGACTGTTTTAATTTATCTATTTTATTTAAAATTGCAATGTAGGGTAAATTTTTATCAATCGCAAAATCATATAACATTTCATCTAATACCGTTGGACCTATTCTCGAATCTATCAAATGAAAAAGAAAAGAAATTTTTCTACCACTTATAAGATAGTCTGTTATTAAGTTATCCCACTTGTCTTTTTCAGTTTTGGAAACTTTTGCATAACCAAATCCAGGTAAATCCACTATATAAAATTTATTTTCAACTAAATAGTAATTTAACGCCCTTGTTTTACCAGGTGTGGAACTAACTTTTGCTAAGTTTTTTTTATTAAAAAAACTATTAATAAAAGTAGATTTACCAACGTTAGACCTACCACATAGTACAATCTCACTTAGACCATCTTTTGGTAAATCGTTAACTGAAACTACACTTTTTATAAATATAATTTCTTTCATATCAAAAAAAAAGAGCAATCGAGCATTCGATTACTCTTTTTATCAAATAATTATTTGTTATTTATTCTTTATCTTTATTTTCTGTAGTATCTTCAGCTTTAACAGATTCTTCAGTTTCTACCACTTTTGCTTCTTCAACATTTGTAGTATTTTCAGTAGCTGCAGTATTTACATTGCTTGTTGCTTTAGCATCAGATTTAACTGTAGATTTTTTACCTGGCTTTTCTACCAAATTATAGTCTACTAATTCTAATATTGCTAAATCTGCACCATCACCGCGTCTGCTACCTAATTTTACTACTCTTAAATAACCACCATTTCTTTCTAATACTTTTTCTCTAACTTCACCAAACAACATCTTTAATGCTTCTTTATCTTTAATAAATCTTGCAACATATCTTCTATTTGCAACAGAATCTACTTTAGCTTTAGTAATTAAAGGTTCTATAAACACTTTTGCTTCTTTTGCTTTTGCTACAGTAGTTTTAATTTTTTTGTGTAATATTAAGGATGTAGCTAAAGATTTTAATGTAGCTAAACGATGACTGTATGTTCTTCCTAATTTATTACCTTTAACTCTGTGTCTCATTATTCTACCTTAAATTTCAATTATTATTATCTGTTTTATCTTTTAAATATTTGTCTACATCCATACCAAATTGTAAGTTGTATGTTTCGACTATTTCAATTAGTTCAGCTAAAGATTTTCTACCAAAGTTTCGGAATTTTAACATTTCGGATTCATCTTTTCTAACTAAATCTGCCAAAGTTTTTATGTTTGCTGCTTTTAAGCAGTTATGAGAACGAACACTTAACTCTAAATCATCTACACTTGTATTAAGTATTCTTTTAATTCTCTCAAATTCTAAATCCTTTTCATTTTCTACTTTTGTTACTTCAGGTTCACTTTCAAAATGAATAAACAATTTGATATGATCTAATAGTATTTTAGCAGAGTTAGATAAAGCTTCTTCGGGAGAAATTGAACCGTCTGTAGTGATTTCTAAAATTAACTTTTCGAAATCATTTTTTTCACCAATTCTAACGTTTTCAATATCATAACGTACATTTACTATTGGTGTAAATATAGAATCTATTGGAATAATTCCAATCATTTGGTCAGGGATTACTTGCTCTGTACTTGGGACATATCCTTTTCCAACACCAAATCTTAATTCCATATTTATCTTACCATCAGCATTTAGTGTAGCAATATGCTGCTGTGGATTTAATATCTCAATATCAGGTGAAAATCTCATTAAATCTTCTGCGGTTAATTCCTTTGGTCCTGCTACAGAAATATCCATTTTAACCGCTTTTTTGTTTAATAACTTGAATCTAACTTTTTTTAAGTTAAGAATAATATCGGTTACATCTTCTAAAACGCCGGGAATTGTTGAAAATTCATGCAATACACCGTCTATTCTTATTGCAGTAAATGCGGCACCTGTTAAAGATGATAATAGCACTCTTCTTAACGAGTTCCCTAAAGTTACTCCGTATCCTCTTTCTAATGGTTGAACAGTAAACCTGCCAAAGGTTGCAGTTGCACTTTGTTCATCCAATATTACTTTTTCCGGCATCTTAATAAACGGGTAGCTCATTTATAATCCTCTTATTAAATTTCTAATATTACTTAGAATATAATTCCACAATTAATTGTTCGTTAGCAGTTAATGGAATTTCTTCTCTTTCTGGTATCTCGTTTAATGTACCAGTTAAATTGGCTTTATCAACACTTAACCAACTGTAAGTATCGTCTTTAACTCTTCCTAACGAGCTGTGGATTATTTCTAATTTTTTACTCTTTTCTCTTACAGCAACTGTATCACCAACATTTAATAAATATGATGGAATATTTACTATTACACCATTAACGGCAAAATGACGATGTAAAATTAATTGACGTGCAGCTTTTCTTGATGGTGCAAAACCTAATCTATAAACTACATTGTCTAATCTACGCTCTAAAAATTTAACTAAGTTCTCGCCAGTTCTACCTTTAGCTCTATTTGCTTTTTCAAATAAGTTTGAAAATTGAACTTCTAAAACGCCATATATTCTTTTAACTTTTTGTTTTTCTCTAAGCTGAACACCATATTCGGAAAACTTTGCTCGTCTGCTTAATCCGTGCTGTCCTGGAGGATAATTTTTCTTTTCCAAAGGACACTTTTCCGAAGTACATTTTGTACCTTTTAAAAATAATTTTTGCTTTTCTCTTCTGCAAAGTTTACAAACTGGTCCTGTATATCTTGCCATTTAAATAAATCTCCTAATTTATACTCTTCTACGTTTTGGAGGTCTGCATCCATTATGAGGAATTGGGGTAATATCCTTAATAGATAAAATCGATAGACCTGCCGTATTAAGTGCTCTAACTGCCGCTTCTCGACCGGAGCCCGGACCTTTTACAAATACATCTACTCTTCTTAATCCAAGGTCATATGCTTCTTTTCCGGCCGCTTCGGCTGTAACTTGTGCGGCATATGGTGTGTTTTTCTTGGATCCTTTGAATCCATTCTTTCCAGCAGATGACCAAGATATCGTATTTCCATAAATATCTGTTATTGTTACTATAACATTATTAAACGACGCTTTAATATGTGCAACTCCTGTTGCATCCACATGCACTTTTTTCTTAGTTTTTTTAACAGCTTTAGCCAAATTTAAACTCCTCTTTAACTATTATTATTTCTTTGCAGCCGGTTTCTTTTTGCCTGCTACTGTTCTTCTCTTACCTTTTCTCGTTCTAGAATTTGTTCTAGTTCTTTGTCCTCTTACGGGTAATCCTTTTCGGTGCCTTATCCCGCGATAACAGCCTATATCCATTAAGCGTTTAATATTTTGCTGAACTTCGCTTCTTAATGTACCTTCTACTTTATATTCGTTGGTTATTATTCCGCGTATTTCTGCTATTTCAGACTCGGTAAGTTCACTTATCTTTTTGTTAGGATCTACTTTTGCTTGTTCTAATATTTTTTGTGCACTGTAACGGCCTATACCGTAAATATAAGTTAATCCTATAAATGCTTTTTTGTTCTTTGGTAAGTCAATTCCAGCTATACGAGCCAAATCGTAAACCTCCTAATTAATTGTTTATCCTTGACGTTGTTTATGTTTTGGGTTCTTGCAAATTACCCTTACAACGCCGTTCCTTTTAATTATTTTGCAATTTTCACACATTTTTTTTACGGATGCACGTACTTTCATCGATATTCCCTATTTATATCTGTATGTAATTCGTCCCTTATTTAAATCGTAGGGCGATAACTCTATTGCTACTTTATCTCCTACTAATATTTTTATAAAATGCATTCGCATTTTTCCAGATATATGCGCAAGTATCTCGTGACCATTTTCTAATTTTACCTTAAAGTATGCATTTGGTAACGTTTCCGTTACTATTCCATCTACTTTTATTTGTCCTTGTTTAGCCATATATCCTTATACTACACTTAATATTTCTGCTTTTCCATTTATTATAGCTATAGTATGTTCAAAATGCGCAGACGGAAGATGATCTAACGTCCTTATCGTCCATTCGTCATCATCTACCGTTACCTTATATGTTCCCATGTTTATCATGGGTTCTATAGCTAATGTCATTCCGTTTTTTATCTCGGCACCTGTTTTTCTCTTCCCAAAATTGGGTATCTGTGGATCTTCGTGCAACTTACGTCCTACTCCGTGACCGGTTAAGTCTCGAACAACGCCATAACCATAACTTTCTACATAACTTTGGATTGCATATGATATATCGCCTATTCTGTTACCGGCAGCCGCAGCCTCTATACCTTTATATAGTGACTCTTCAGTAACTTTCATAAGCTTTTGCTTTTCCAAACTTATTTCTCCAACTGCTACAGTTATTGCAGCATCTCCATAATAACCATTTTTAAGAACACCAACATCAATCGATATTATTTCACCTTCTTTTAACGCTCTATCACTTGGTATGCCATGTACTACTTCATCATCTATTGATGCACATATTGTAGCTGGAAATGGCTTACCATGTCCGTATCCCTTAAAAGCAGGTATTCCATTATTCCTTCTTATATAATCTTCTGCTATCTGATCTAACTCAAATGTCGTTATTCCGGGTTTTACGTATTTCTTTACTTGCTGTAATGTTTCTGCAACTAATTTAGAACTAACGCGTATTAATTCAATTTCCGAAATATTTTTAATCAGAATCACAATATACTAAATTTTTTAATTATCTTCTACCTTTTATTTTACCGGATTTCATAAATCCATCATAATGTCTCATTAATAAATGAGATTCTATTTGTTGTAAAGTATCTAATGCTACACCAACAATAATTAACAAGCTGGTTCCACCAAAAAATGATGCAAAACTTCCAGATACTCCAAACTTTGATACGAATGCCGGTAAAATTGCTATTATCGCTAAAAATATACTACCAGGTAGTGTTATTTTAGTTAAAATATTATCAATAAAATCTGCTGTAGGTTTACCTGGTCTTATACCCGGTATAAATCCACCCTGTTTTTTCATATTTTCTGCAACATCCTGTGGATTAAATGCAATTGCAGTGTAAAAATATGTAAAGAATATTATTATTAATGCATAAATGATAGAATATGAAAACGATGTATGAACAAAGTATGCAGCTAAAGTTTGCATTGCTTCACTATCTGGGAAAAATGATAATACAGTACTAGGAATAAACATGATAGATTGAGCAAATATAATTGGCATAACACCAGCTGTGTTAACACGTAAAGGAATATATTGTGTTACACCACCATAAACTTTTCTACCTACTACTCGTTTAGCATATTGAACAGGTATTCTTCTAGTACCTTGAGTAACTAAAACTATACCAGCTATAACTAAAACCATAAAGGCTAAAATAATAATTTCTATAATAATATTTCTTTGACCAGCTGCTATTAATCTGTATTCATCTAACATAGCAAATGGCAAACGATTAATAATATTAATAAAGATAATTAATGATATACCGTTACCAATTCCTCTTTCAGTAATCTGTTCACCCATCCACATCATAAACATTGTACCAGCAACTAAAAATACAATAGTAGAAATTGTAAAAGCAAAACCAGGTGCTGCTACAATGGATTGACCATCATAACTAATGTTATTTAAGTGAATTGTTGTACCCCATGCTTGAAAAGCACTAATAAAAACTGTTCCGTATCTGGTTAATTGGGTAATCTTTTTACGACCTTCTTCACCTTCACGTTGTAGTTTTTGGAAATATGGTACAACAGCACCTAATAACTGAATAATAATAGATGAACTAATATATGGCATAATACCTAAAGCAAAAATGGCAGCATTAGAAAATGCACCACCAGCAAATAAATCGTATAAGCCAAATAAATTATCGGAAGTTTTATTACTCATAGCCTCGGCTAATAAAGATGAATCTATCCCAGGCAAAGTAATATGAGCTCCGACTCTCACAATCAACAGTAAGGCTAAAGTATATAATATCTTTTGCCTTAATTCTGTAATTTTAAAAATGTTACGAAAAGTATCTTGTAGCCTACCCATTAAAGTTTTATCTCTTTAGTTGTTCCGCCTAATGCTTCAATTTTCTTTTTTGCTTCTTCACTAAACTTATATGCTTCTACATTAAGAACTGCAGTAAGTTCACCATTTCCTAAAACCTTGTAAGGTGCATTGGCTTTAGAAATTAATCCAAATTTATATAAAACTGCAGCATTTATAACACCATCTGTAACTTTTTTGTCATCAACTAATTTTTGTAATCTTTCTACATTAACAGGTTGATAGTGTACTTTAAAAATATTTGTAAATCCTCTTTTAGGGATTCTACGTTGCAAAGGCATTTGACCGCCTTCGAACCATATTTTAAATTTTGCACCGCTTCTGCTTCTCTGTCCGTTCATACCTCTTGTAGCTGTTCCACCATGACCGCTACCTTCTCCACGTCCTACACGTTTTTTATTTTTAACGGATCCTTTAGCATACTTTAAATTACTTAATATATCCATAATTTTACCCTATTCTTCAATTTCTTCAACTTTTACAAGATGACTTACTTTGTTTATCATTCCTCTAATTTGAGGAGTGTCGTTATGTACCTTTACGTAATTAGGTCTACCTAATCCTAAAGCTTCTATAGTACGCTTTTGCTTAAAAGGTCTATCTATAATACTTCTAACTTGGGTAATTTTTAATTTTTTACTCATCATATCCTCTTACGAATTAAATAACTCGTTTAAAGTTAAACCGCGTTTTTTTGCCATAGTATACGCGTCAACTAAACTAACTAAACCATTTAAAGTAGCTTTAACCTGATTATGTGAATTAGAAGAACCTAACGATTTAGTTAATATATCGGTAACGCCAGCTGCTTCTAAAACAGCACGAACACCACCACCAGCAATTAATCCGGTACCAGGTGTTGCAGGTTTTAATAACACTTTACCTGCGCCAAATTTACCAATAATTTCATGAGGTATAGTACCTTTAATAATTGGCACTTTATAAACGTTTTTCTTTGCGTCTTCAATTCCTTTGGTAATTGCATCAGTAACTTCGTTGGCTTTACCTAATCCTACACCAACATGACCGTTACCATCGCCAACTACTACTATGGCGTTAAAACTAAATCTTCTACCGCCTTTTACTACTTTAGCTACTCGATTGATATGTACAACCTTTTCTTTAAGGTTTTCAATTCCCGATACTTTTTTTGGCTTCAATTTTAACTCCGTTATTTCAAATTTTTACTAATAATAAATTTGCTGCCGGAACAGGATTCGAACCTGTACAGACGCCTCCAAAGGGCGTAGTCCTGCCATTAGACGATCCGGCAATCAAATTTAAAATTTCAATCCTGCTTCTCTTGCGCCTTCTGCGGCACTTTTAATTCTTCCATGATAACCGTACCCATTTCTATCAAATACTACGGTTTCAATTCCTTTTTCTAATGCAATTTTACCTAAATATTTACCTACAATTTTGCTTTGTGCTACTTTGGTTTTTGTAGCCTTTAACTCTTCTGCAATCTCTTTTGTTAAGTTGCTTGCACTTGCTAAAGTAACACCATTTACATCATCTATTAATTGTAAGTATATTTTACTTAAGCTTCTAAAAACAGAAAGTCTTGGTTTTTCTGGAGTACCTTTTATTTTTTTTCTTACTCTTTCTTGTTTTCTTGCTCTACGTTTATAATCTTTTTTAATCATTTTAACTTTCTCTCCGTTAGGTTTTTATTTACCTGCTGCTTTACCGGCTTTACGTAAAATAACTTCATCACTATATTTTATACCTTTGCCTTTGTATGGCTCTGGCTCTTTTAACGACCTAATTTTAGCAGCTATTAGTCCTACCAATTCTTTATCGCTTCCAAATACTTTTATTTGGTTAGCAGATACGGCTTCTAATTTAATACCAGCCGGAGGTGTAAATAATATTGGATGAGAATAACCTAAGTTAAATAACAAACTTGTTCCTTTTTGCTCAACACGGTATCCAACACCTACTATATCTAAAGTTTTTGTAAACCCGGTTGTTACACCTGTTACCATGTTTTGTAACAATGCTCTTGTTAAGCCATGCAATGCTCTTATGTTACGCTCATCGTTAGGACGCGTTACTACCATCTCTTCAGCATTAACTTCTACATTTATTGCTGAGTTAATCTCGGTCTGCAATTCACCGAGCGGTCCTTTTACTTTAATTACGTTACCACTTTTATTTACGGTAACTCCTTTAATATTTATCGGTTTCTTACCAATTCTAGACACAGTTAAACCTCTTAAATTTTACCAAATATAGCAAATTACTTCGCCGCCCACATTTGCTTCTTTAGCTTCTTTATCTGTGAGCAATCCTTTCGATGTGGAAACTATTGTTATTCCCAAACCATTTAATACTCTTGGTATTCTATCTGCCGGTACGTATCTTCTTAAACCGGGTGTGCTTACTTTTTGTAACCCACTAATTGCAGGTCCATATTCAGAATATTTTAAGTGTAAACGAATTATGTTCTGTTTATTATCTTCAATTATATTATAATCTCTTATAAAACTATACTTCTTTAATATTTCGCTTATACTAATCTTCATTTTCGATGCCGGTATTTCGACAAATTTCTTTTTTGCCTTTACGGCATTTCTTACTCGTGTTAAATAATCGGCTATCGGATCTGTTACTGGCATTTATTATCCTCCAAATAATTACCAACTTGATTTCTTTATACCGGGTATTTCACCGCGTAATGCCATCTCTCTAAATACTAATCTGGATACTCCAAATTTTCTATAATAGCCGCGAGGTCTTCCGGTCATTAAACATCTATTATGTTGTCTTACAGGTGATGCATTTCTTGGTAATTGTTGTAATGCTTCATAATCACCTTTTTCTTTTAATTCCTTGCGAAGTGCTGCATATTTTTCATATACTTTTCTTTTTTTATCTTCGCGTGCAAATAAGCATTTTCTTGCCATATTTATTTCCTAATTATTTTCTTTCTTTCTAAATGGAACACCAAATGCTGCTAACAATGCATATGCTTCTTTATCGGTTTTGGCTGTGGTTACAAATGTAATATCCATGCCTCTAACCTTATTAATCTTATCTATGTTTATTTCAGGAAATATTATCTGCTCTTTTATTCCGATTGAATAATTTCCTCTACCATCAAAAGACTTGTCACTAATTCCCTTAAAGTCTCTTACACGTGGTAATGCTATTGTAATAAATCTATCTAAAAATTCATACATCTTACCACGTCTTAAAGTAACCATAGCACCTATTTTCATGTTTTCACGTAACTTAAAGTTAGAAATCGATTTTCTAGCTGTACGAATAGATGCTTTTTGTCCGGTAATAGTTTCTAAATCTTTAACAGCTTCATCTAATAATTTGCTGTCTTGTACGGCTTCGCCTACGCCCATATTAACTACAATTTTTACTAATTTTGGTACTTCCATTATGCTTTTGTAGTTAAATTCAGCCATCAATTTACCAACAATCTCGGTCTTATACTTATCAAATAATCTTGCAGGTAATTTCTCTTCTACAAAATTTTCTACCGGCTTTGTTTCCGCTACTTGTGGTTTACCAGCTTTATCTTTTTTGTTGCCAGTTGCCTGCTTATTTTGTACTTTTTCTTGTTTAGCCATTTTTAAACTATTTCCTCAAAATTATTTATCTAACATTTCGCCGCTAGATTTACTAACGCGTATTCGTTTTGTTTTTCCGGTACTATCATCTATAATTACCTTTTTACCAATTCTTGTTGGTTTACCAGATTTTGGGTCTACCAACATAACATTAGAAACGTGTATTGGTGCTTCTTTTTCTACAATTCCGCCCTGAGGATTTTTTTGTGACGGCTTTGTATGTCTTTTTCTTATGTTTACACCTTCAACTATAACACGTTCTTCTTTTGGAAATACTTTTAATACTTTCCCTTTAGTACCTTTATAGTTACCGGCTATTACAATTACTGTATCATTTTTGTGAATATTCATTCTTAACCTCTTATTATAACACTTCCGGTGCTAAAGAAATAATTTTCATATATTTCTTATCACGTAACTCTCGAGCAACGGGACCGAATATACGTGTACCTCTTGGTTCACCTTGATTATTTAATAACACTGCGGCATTTTCGTCAAATCGAATGTAAGAACCATCATTTCTTCTAATCTCTTTTTTTGTTCTTACAATTACGGCTTTAGATACATCACCTTTTTTAACGTTTCCACCCGGTATAGCCGATTTTACGGATACAACTATAACATCACCAACGCTTGCATATCTGCGTCTAGTTCCGCCTAGTACTTTAATGCATCGTACTCTTTTAGCTCCGGAATTATCAGCTACTACTAAATTTGTTTCTTGCTGTATCATTAGTTAAACTCCTATCGATATACCTTTTATTTAGCTTTTTCAACAATTTCTACTAAAGCCCATTTTTTCCTTTTACTTAAAGGTCTTGTCTCTTGTATTTTAACGATGTCTCCTACTCGACATTCGTTCTTTTCATCATGAGCCATTAATTTTGTTGTTTTTTTGAAATACTTTCTATAAATCGGGTGAGAAACTTGTCTTTCTATTGCAACTACTATGCTTTTTTGCATCTTAGTTGATATTACTTCACCAATTCTTGTTTTTCTGTTCCCTTTTGTTTCCATAAATACTACTTTTCTCCGTGTTTTTGTCCTAATTCTCTTTCACGTAGGACTGTTTTCATCTTTGCTATGTCTTTTCTTACATTGCGTATTTTAGCAGTATTTGTAAGAGTTTTAAGAGCATTCTGAAATCTTAAATCAATTAAATTGCTCTCTTCTTCTGCTATTCTTTTTAATAGCTCATCGTTACTCATTTCGCGAATTTCGTAAATTTTCATGTTACTGCTACTCCTGTTCGTAATCTGGTCTTACAACTATTTTAGCTTTAATTGGTAATTTGTGCATTGCAACTGTTAAAGCTTCTGTAGCTAACTCTTTGGATACACCGGAAACCTCAAAAAGTATTCTGCCAGGTTTAACAACTGCTACCCAAAATTCAGGAGCGCCTTTTCCTTTTCCCATACGAGTTTCTAATGGCTTTTTAGAAACGGGCTTATCTGGGAAAATTCTAATCCACACTTTACCATCACGCTTCATCTTTCTTGTAATTGCAATACGGCATGCTTCTATTTGTCTGCTGGTTATCCATGCAGGCTCTAATGCCTTTAAACCGAAATCACCAAAATCTACTCTATGTCCGCGTGTGGCAAATCCTTTCCTTCTTCCGCGCTGCGATTTTCTATATTTAACTCGTTTTGGCTGTAACATTAATTAACCTCTAAGCTCTTATTCTGATACACGTTTACCTAATTTCTCACCGTTAGAAATCCATACTTTAATGCCTATTGCACCATATATAGTTCTTGCGGTTGCGGTAGCGTAGTCAATATCTGCGCGCAATGTATGCAAAGGAATTTTTCCATCTTTGTACTGCTCTGTCCTAGCCATTTCAGCTCCACCTAATCTGCCAGAGCACATCACTCTTATTCCTTCCGCACCCATTCTCATAGCAGAAGATATTGCTTGCTTCATCGCTCTTCTAAATGATATTCGTCCTTCTATTTGTGTAGCTATTGTTTCTGCTACTAAGTTAGCATCTAACTCTGGACGTTTAATCTCTGATATCTGTACTTTTACTTCTTTATCGGTAATTTTCTTTAATTCTTCTTCTAACTGCGTAATGTCTTTTCCACTTTTACCGATTACTACTCCTGGACGTGAAGTATGTAATGTTACCGTTATATTCTTTGATGTCCTATCTATAATTACTTTAGATAGGCCGGCTTTTTTAAGACGGTTTCTTAAGTATGTTCTTAACTTCTTGTCCTCTACTAATTTGGCTGCGTAACTGTGTGTTTCGTACCAGTTAGATTCCCAGCCTCTTATTACGCCGACTCTTAAACCTATTGGATTTGTTTTCTGACCCAAAAAAGTTCTCCTGATTTATCCTTTAGTTGATACAATTATTGTTAAATGATTTGAACGCTTTCTCATGCGATATGCTCTTCCCATCGGAGCTGGTAATATTCGCTTTACTGTTGGTCCTTGATTTACAAAAACCTCTTTAACAAATAAATCAGACGGCTCTAATCTTTGGTTGTCTTCTTTATTCATTAAGTTTGCAACCGCACTTCTTAATACTTTCTCTGCATCTTTGGCTGCGTGTCTTTTATTAAAATGTAATATCTCTATAGCTTGATCTACCGATTTTCCTCTTATCAAGTCAATAACTTGTCGCATTTTTCGAGGCGATGATCCTATATACTTATTTGTTGCTTTAGCTTCCATCAACTATCCTCTAATTATCATTTCTTAACTTTTGAAGCTTTTTCTGCTTTTGTTCCCGGATGTCCGCGGAATACTCTTGTCGGAGCAAATTCTCCTAACTTGTGTCCTACCATGTTTTCGGATACGTAAACAGGTATCATCTTATTTCCGTTATGAACCGCTATTGTATGTCCTACAAAATCCGGAGAAATTGTACTTGCACGAGACCAAGTCTTTATTATCTTTTTCTGACCGGTTTCGTTCATTTTTACAACTTTTGCTAATAACTTATGGTTGATAAAAGGACCTTTTTTAACTGATCTTGGCATCTTTCTCTCTTACTTTCTTCGTTTTACAATATATTTGTTAGTCGGATTTTTTCTCTTGCGAGTCTTTAAGCCTTTTGCTTTCTGTCCCCATGGAGATACTGGATGTCCGCCACCAGAGGTCTTTCCTTCACCACCACCCATTGGGTGATCTACTGGGTTCATTGCAACACCTCTTACGTGCGGTCTTCTTCCTAACCAGCGGCTTCTTCCGGCTTTACCTAAACTGATATTCTCATGGTCGCCGTTGCCAACTACTCCGTATGTCGCCATACATTCGCTACTTACTATTCTTATTTCACCACTAGGCATTTTTAACTGTGCAGTGTTCCCTTCACGAGCCATCAATTGTATTGATGAACCGGCTGCTCGTCCAAGTTGTCCGCCTTTACCTGGCTTTAACTCTACATTGTGTACAAAACTACCTATTGGCATCTCTTTTAATTTTAAAGCATTTCCTACTTTAATTTCTACATTAGTACCAGACATAACCTTATCACCAACTTTTAATCCGTCTGGTGCTATTATATATCTCTTTTCTCCATCTACATAATGTAATAATGCTATTCTGCATGTACGATTAGGATCGTATTCTATTGCGGCTACTTTTGCTTCTATTCCAAATTTATTTCTCTTAAAGTCTATTACTCTATATCTTCTTTTATGTCCGCCGCCTCTAAATCTTGTTGTTACTCGTCCGTAGTTGTTTCTTCCACCACTTTTGGTTAACGGTGCAAGTAACGATTTTTCCGGTGTTGTTTTAGTAATTTCTTCAAACGAAGAATATGTTAAAAATCTTGTTCCCGGAGTTGTTGGTTTTAATTTTCTAATTCCCATTTACTTATTCTCCAATCCTAATCTACACTTGACCGAATAAATCTATTGTTTGGTCTTTTTGTAAAACAACATATGCTTTCTTAAATTGTGGTGTTTTACCTACAAAACGACCTTTCTTTGTAAATTGTGTTTTTGTTTTACCTTTATATCTTACGGTATTAACAGAAACTACTTTTACGTTAAATTTCTTTTCTATTGCTTTTGCAATTTCTATTTTGTTAGCATTAACGTCTACTATGAAACCATATTTGTTGGGCATCTTTTCGGTTTCAGCTGTCATTTTTTCTGTAATAAAAGGTTTTTTCAATATGTTTTGCATTTTTTTACCAACTTTTTAATTTAACGATTTTACTAACGGTTCTATTGCACCTTTTTGTAACAATAAAACTTGATTATTCAATAATTCATACGTTGATGCTTTATAAGATTCCAATATGTTTAATTTATCAATGTTTCTTCCAGATTTATATATATTTACATTTAATTCTGGAGTTAATAATAACGTTTTCTTTCCATATATATTTAATGCTTCTAAAATCTTAACCAATTCTTTGGTTTTTGGAGCATCGAAATTGAAATCTTCTACTACAACAATCTGTTCTGCCTTAGCTTTATAAGATAATGCACTTTTTCTTGCTAATATAGCTGCTTTTTTATTAATCTTTTGTCTGTAATTACGTGGTTTAGGTCCAAATATTGTACCACCACCTACCCATAAAGGAGAGCGTGTTGAACCAGCACGTGCACCACCACGTCCTTTTTGTTTCCAAGGCTTTTTACCACCGCCGCTTACTTCGCTTCTTTCTTTTGCTTTTGCGGTGCCTTGTCTTTTGTTAGCTAAGGTAGCTTTAACAGACAAGTAAATTAAATGATCATTTGGCTCTATTCCAAATATTGTATCTGCAAGTTCTACAAACTCGCCTGTCTTTGTACCGTCTATTTTATATACTTCTAACTTCATCTCGTAACCAATTTACTTGTTTATTTCTACAAAAGAATTTACTGCTCCCGGTACTGCTCCTTTAACTAATATAACGTTCTTTTCGGGAACTACTTTTACTACTTTTAAATTTCTTACGGTAACTTGTTCATATCCCATTCTTCCCGCCATTCTTTGACCTTTAAATACTCTTGACGGATAAGAACTTGCACCAATTGATCCAGGTGCTCTCTCTCTATCACTTTGACCGTGAGTTCTTCCACCAACACCGCCAAAGCCATGACGTTTTACAACGCCTTGAAAGCCTTTTCCCTTGCTTTTTCCTGTTACTTTTACTTTATCGCCTTCCTTAAATATTTCGGCGGTTAATAAATCTCCAACGTTAAAATTATTTATATCAAAATTTCTAAATTCTTTTACTACGCGAGGAGCATCTATTTTTAAAGCTTCATATACGGCTAATTGTGCTTTATTAACATGTTTTGCTTTCCTTACTCCAAAGCCTAATTTTAAAGCTTCATAGCCATGCTTTTCTTTTGTCTTTATCTCTATTACTCTGCAAGGTCCGACTTCGATAACAGTTACCGGTACAACTATACCATCATTAGTATAGTAACTTGTCATTCCTATTTTTTTTCCTAACAATCCTGGCATTTTTAATTTCCTATAACTTAATCTCTATATCAACACCCGCCGGAATATCTAATTTGCTTAAAGAATCGACGGTCTTGTTGTTTGAATTATGTATATCAATAATTCTCTTATGCGCCCTAATTTCAAATTGCTCACGGCTCTTTTTATCTACGTGTGGAGATCTTAATACCGTGTATACCGATCTTTTTGTGGGCAGCGGTATAGGACCTGATACAACCGCTCCGGTACTTTTAACCGTTTTTATTATCTTTTCGGTTGATTTATCTATTAATATATGATCATAAGATTTAAGTTTTATTCTAATCATTTGACCTGGCACTTTTTCTTCTCCTCTATCTTTTTTATCGGGGGATTTTTAATCCCCCATAATATATCTTTTCTTATTTAATTATCTTTGTTACTAATCCTGCACCTACTGTTCTACCACCTTCACGAATAGCAAAACGTAAGCCTTCTTCCATAGCGATTTCGCTAATTAAGTTGATTTTTAAGTTAATTTTATCACCTGGCATTACCATTTCTGTTCCTTCTGGTAATTCAACTACGCCAGTAACGTCTGTTGTTCTAAAATAGAACTGTGGTCTGTATCCGTTAAAGAATGGAGTATGACGGCCACCTTCTTCTTTTGATAAGATGTAAACTTCACCTTCAAATACTGTATGAGGTGTAATTGAACCTGGTTTTGCTAATACCATACCACGTTCGATTTCTTTCTTATCAACACCGCGTAATAATAAACCAGCGTTATCACCAGCTATTGCGCTATCTAATTCTTTACGGAACATTTCTATACCGGTTACTACTGTTTTCTTATGTAAACCTAAACCGATTAATTCAACTTCTTCACCTAATTTTACTTGACCTCTTTCTACTCTACCTGTAGCTACTGTACCACGACCTTGAATTGAGAATACGTCTTCAACAGGCATTAAGAATGGCTTATCAACGCTTCTTTCTGGAATTGGAATATATTCGTCGCAAGCTTTCATTAAGTCAAAAATGCATTGTAATCTTGGGTCATCAACACCAACTGCATCATCACTAGCTGCTTCTAAAGCATGTAATGCAGAACCACGAACAATTGGAATCTCGTCGCCAGGAAATTCATAAGAGCTTAATAACTCTCTTAATTCCATTTCAACTAACTCAATTAATTCTGGATCGTCCATCATATCAACTTTGTTTAAGAACACTACTATTCTTGGCACACCAACTTGGCGGGCAAGTAATATGTGTTCACGAGTTTGAGGCATAGGACCATCGGTAGCTGCAACTACTAATATAGCGCCGTCCATCTGAGCAGCACCAGTAATCATGTTCTTAACATAGTCTGCGTGACCTGGGCAGTCTACGTGTGCATAGTGACGGTTTTCTGTTGAATACTCTACGTGTGCTGTAGCAATTGTAATACCTCTTTCTCTTTCTTCTGGGGCATTATCAATACTATCAAATGTTCTTTTTTCAGATAAACCTTTTTTGCTTAATGTCATTGTAATAGCTGCAGTAAGAGTAGTTTTACCATGATCTACGTGACCGATTGTACCAATGTTAACGTGTGGCTTACTTCTGTCAAATTTAGCTTTTGCCATCGTGAACTCCTAATTATATTATTTTCTAATTTGTTAATTCGTTATTTAGCTATTTTTTTTCTCTGCCTTCTGTAATGGCTTCTACTATAGATTTTGGAACTTCAGAATAATGCGAAAATTGCATCGTATAAATTGCTCGCCCTTGTGTCATACTTCTTAATATGGTTGCATAACCAAACATTTCTGATAGTGGCACTTTTGCTTTAATAACTTGGGCGTCTTTTCTAGACTGAAATCCTTCAATCTTTCCTCTACGGGAGTTTAAATCTCCCATAATATCACCTAAATATTCTTCTGGTGATATAACTTCTACTTGCATCATCGGCTCTAATAAAATTGGAGCTGCTTTTTTTGCACCTTCTTTAAATGCTAAAGAACCTGCAACCTTAAAAGACAACTCATCACTATCTACTTCGTGATATGAACCGTCAAATAACTTAACTTTTACATCAACTACAGGATAACCTGCTATTACTCCGTTTCTCATTGCTTCCACAATTCCATTCGAAACGGGTTGAATGTACTCTTTTGGTATAACACCACCTACAATAGCATTGGTAAATTCGTACCCTTTTCCAGGTTCGTTCGGGCTAAGCTCAATCCATACATGACCATACTTACCTCGACCACCTGATTGCTTAACAAATTTTCCTTCGGCTTCAACTGTTTTAGTAATTGTTTCTCTATAAGCAACTTGAGGTTTACCTATATTAGCTTCAACCTTAAATTCGCGCTTCATTCTATCTACTATAATTTCTAAATGAAGCTCTCCCATACCACCAATAACAGTCTGTCCGGTTTCTTCATCAACATTTATCTTAAACGTAGGATCTTCATCTGCTAATTTTGATAACGCTTCTGATAACTTATCTTGATCTGCTTTTGTTTTTGGTTCTATAGCTATCTTAATAACTGGTTCTGGGAACGACATCCTTTCTAAAACTACAGGGTCGTTCTCTTCACAAAGCGTATCACCTGTTCTCGTATGCTTCAATCCTACTATTGCAATTATATCTCCAGCTCTTGCTTCGTCCATATCAGTTCTGTGATTAGCATGCATTTGTAGTATTCTACCTACTCGCTCTTTTTTATCGCTAACGCTATTATATACGTAAGAACCAGACTGCAATTTGCCAGAGTAAATTCTAACAAAAGTTAACTTACCAACATATGGGTCTGTCATTATCTTAAATGCCAAACCGGTAAACTTTTCGTCTTCGGTAAGTTTTCTATAAACTTTATCATTTTTATCTACATGATGCGCTTCAACTTGACCAATTTCCAAAGGAGATGGTAAAAAGTCTACCACAGCATCTAATAACTTTTGAACACCTTTATTCTTGAATGAAGAACCACATAAAACTGGAACTATTTTAAGTTCTTTTGTGGCTATTCTTATAGCGTTAGAAATTTCCTCTTCGGTAATTTCTTTACCTTCTAAATATTTTTCTAAAAGCGTGTCATCAACATCGCTTACTGCTTCAAGTAAAAGAGTTCTATATTTATTAGCTAGTTTGCATAAATCAGAAGGAATAGGGATATCTTGAAAACTTGTGCCTAATGCATCTTCTGTATACATTCTAGCATTCATTTTAATTAAATCAATAACACCAGTAAACAAATCCCCATTACCAATTGGTAAAGCAATTGGAATAGGGTTAGCGCCCAAGCGCGTTTTAATCATTTCAACAGCATTATAAAAATCAGCTCCTGTTCTATCCATTTTGTTGATAAAGGCAATACGTGGAACTCCATACTTATCTGCTTGACGCCAAACAGTTTCAGATTGAGGTTCTACGCCACCAACAGCACAAAATAGTGCAACTGCACCATCTAATACTCTTAACGACCTTTCAACTTCTACAGTAAAATCTACGTGACCAGGAGTATCAATAATGTTAATTTGATGATCTCTCCAAAAACAAGTTGTAGCGGCACTGGTTATTGTAATACCACGTTCTTTTTCTTGTTCCATCCAGTCCATCGTAGCGGCTCCGTCATGCACTTCACCTATACGATGTGTTTTACCGGTGTAAAATAATATACGCTCTGTAGTTGTCGTTTTACCGGCATCTATATGCGCCATTATTCCTATATTTCTTACTTTGTTTATATCTACTCTATTATTTGCCATTACAACTTAACTTTTTATTTAATTACCATTTAAAGTGTGCAAATGCTTTGTTTGCTTCTGCCATTCTGTGGGTTTCATCTTTTTTCTTTACAGATGCACCTTCACCATTAAAAGCTGAAATAAGTTCACTAGCTAATTTTAGTGCCATCGACTTGTCTTTCTTAGCACGTGCATTGGTTCTTATCCATCTAAAAGCTAATGCTATTCTTCTTTCAGGTCTAACTTCCATTGGAACCTGATATGTAGCACCACCAACTCTTCTGCTTCTAACTTCTACTAAAGGCTGTACGTTATTAACTGCTTTTTGAAATACTTCTAATGCAGGTTTTTTAGTCCTTCTTTCTATTTCTTCAAAGCAATCGTATACTATTTGCCTTGCAGTGGATTTTTTACCACTCCACATAATGTAGTTGATAAATTTTGCTACAACTAAATCATTATACTTTGGGTCAGGTTTTATGTACCTTTTTTCTGCTCTTTTCTTTCTCATAATCTCTTATTTATTTTGCTTTTGGTTTTTTTGTACCGTATTTAGATCTACCTTTTTTTCTATCGTTTACACCACCAGTGTCTAATGTACCACGAATTATGTGGTATCTAACACCTGGCAAGTCTTTAACTCTTCCGCCTCTAATTAACACTATAGAGTGCTCTTGTAAGTTGTGACCTTCTCCAGGTATGTAAGCAGTAACTTCTATTCCGTTTGTTAATCTAACTCTTGCTACTTTTCTTAACGCAGAATTTGGTTTTTTGGGAGTTGTTGTATATACTCTTGTGCAAACACCACGTTTCTGCGGGCAAGCATCCAAAGCCGGTGCTTTGTTTTTTGATGTTACTTTTTCTCTTCCTTTTCTTATTAATTGATTAATTGTTGGCACAAATTTCTCCTAAGTAACTTAACTAAAAAACAGACCTGTAATATAGTCTTATTTTTTTAAAATGTCAAGTGTTGTTTAATATTTTTTTAATATTACTTGTTAATTATTCTTTCTCTGCTTCGTTTTCCTCTGTTCCTGTAGCTTCTTCTGCAACTTCGGCTTCTAAATTCTCTTCGTTTGTTAATATTATCTTACGATATTTCTTTAATCCCGTTCCCGCTGGAATTAAATTACCCATAACTACGTTTTCTTTTAAGCCAATTAGATAATCACTTCTTGCTTCAATTGCTGCATTTGTTAATACTTTTGTTGTCTCTTGGAAAGATGCTGCGGAAATAAAGCTTTCTGTAGAAAGTGCCGCAGATGTTATACCTAACAACACGTTATCAAATGTTGCGGGCTCTGCATCTCTTGCTTTTATTTCTGCCTTTCCTCTTCTTGATAAGTCTGCATTTGCTTCACGGAACTTTGTTCTGGTTATTAAATCACCTTCTTTAAATTTCGAGTCACCCGGGTCGATTACTTTAACAAAGTTTTCTAATTTCTTGTTTTCTTCTATTACTCTAACTCTATCTACATAATCTTCTTCTATAAACGAAGTATCGCCAGAGTTAACTATTTTTAATTTTTGCAGCATTTGTCTAACTATAATTTCTATGTGCTTATCGTTTATTTTAACACCTTGTACACGATAAACGTCTTGAATTTCGTTCAACAAATATTCTTGCACTGCCATAGGACCTTGTATTCTTAATACATCGTGTGCATCAATTGGTCCATCTGTTATTTTTTCACCAGCAGGTATTTCATCCCCTTCGTTAACTAAAATATGTTTACCGTAAGGAACGTTGTAAGTTTTGGTTATTGAACCATCTAAAGATTCAATAATTATTTCTCTTGAACCTCTCTTTCTTAATCCGAATTTTACTACACCTTCAATATCAGAAACTATAGCTGGTTCATGTGGACTTCTTGCTTCAAAAAGCTCGGTTACACGTGGCAAACCACCGGTAATATCTTTTGTTTTTGATGAAGCTTTAGATATTTTAGCTAAAATTGTACCCGGTTTTATAAATTCACCTTCTTCAACTGCTAAATATGCTCTATTTGGCATGTTGTATACTTTGGTTTCACCAGTAACATCAGTAATCATAATACCTGGTACTAAAGCCTTATCTTTAGATTCTATTACAACTTTCTGCACGTGACCAGTTTGTTCATCTGCCACTAATTGCATTGTAACATTTTCTATCATATCAACAAAAGATACGCGTCCACCAATATCTGTTAAAATTAACATGTTGTATGGGTCGTGTCTGTATAATTCTTGCTTTGGTTTTATTTCTTCACCATCTTTAACAAGTAATTCTGCACCATAAGGAACATCGTACTTCTTAATTTGACGGTTATCTTCGTCATAAATTCCAACACTTCCCCTACGACCAAGCACAACATTAACGTTGCTTCCAAATGCATCTAACTTAGTAACAAAATCTACTTTTTCGTATCTTACAATACCACCAACATTAACTGTAATAGAACTTTGGCTAGAAATACGAGAAGCAACACCACCCAAGTGGAAAGTTCTTAATGTTAACTGCGTACCAGGCTCACCAATAGACTGAGCTGCAATAATACCAACTGCTTCTCCAACCTCTACTAAGTGACCGCGTGTTAAATCTCTTCCATAGCATTTAGCACAAACACCATGTTTAGATTCACATGTAAGAACTGAGCGAATCATTACTTCTTCTATATTAGCACTTGTTATTATATCTGCAATGCTTTCATCAATAAGCTCGCCAGCAGAAACAATTAAATCATCTGTTTTTGGATCATAAATATCCTCTTGTGCAACTCTACCAATAATTCTTTCAGATAATTTTTCATGTTCAGCATCCACATCTTTAATTGCAGATACGCGAATACCT
The DNA here is from genome assembly GCA_964652025.1 of uncultured Melioribacteraceae bacterium. Classification (GTDB taxonomy): domain Bacteria; phylum Bacteroidota; class Ignavibacteria; order Ignavibacteriales; family Melioribacteraceae; genus JAEXOD01. The sequence goes on along the minus strand of CAZYZX010000005.1, from coordinate 9,745 downwards.
CTAATAGTACCGCAATCTTCTTCAGAAATTATTACGTCTTGAGCAACGTCGCATAACCTTCTGGTTAAGTAACCTGCGTCTGCTGTTTTTAACGCAGTATCTGCCAAACCTTTACGAGCACCGTGTGTTGATATAAAGTACTCTAATACAGATAGACCTTCCTTAAAGTTAGCTAAAATTGGGTTCTCAATAATTTCTCCACTTTGACCCGTTAAGCTCTTTTGTGGCTTTTGCATCAAACCACGCATAGCTGCTAACTGGCGTACCTGCTCTTGGCTACCACGCGCACCAGAGTCAACCATCATATGCAATGGGTTAAATCCGCCTTGGTCTGTTTTTAATCTTTCAAAAAGTACACTTGCTACTGTGTTTGTTGTAAATGTCCAAATATCAATAATTTTGTTATATCTTTCTGTATCGGTTATTAAGCCGTTTTCATGCTCAAATAAAACAGCGTTAACTTTTTCGTTACTTTGTTTTACTATTTTTACCTTTTCTTCAGGTATTAACATGTCGCTATAACTGATAGATACACCAGCCATAGAAGCATATTTAAAGCCTAAATCTTTCAAGTCATCTAAGAACTTTGCAGTAACTTTATTTCCTAATTTTATAAACATCTTATAAATAAAGCCACTGAATACCTTTTTAACCAAAATTTCATTATAAAATCCCATTTCTTTAGGAATTATTTGGTTAAAAATAACACGTCCTACTGTGGTATTTATAAGTTCGCCATTTATTTTAACTTTAATTTTTGCATGAAGTTCAACAACATTGTTATCATAAGCAATAATAACTTCTTCCGGATCTGCAAAGGTCATTCCTTCCCCTTTTGCTCCGTTTTTTGCTTTAGTTAAATAGTAACAACCTAAAATAATATCTTGTGTAGGTATTACAATTGGGTTACCATTTTGTGGCGATAAAATGTTATGGCTTGAAAGCATTAATATAGATGCTTCTAATTGTGCCTCGTAGCTAAGTGGTACGTGCACTGCCATCTGGTCACCGTCAAAGTCTGCGTTGAATGCAGTACATACCATTGGGTGCAACTGTATTGCTTTTCCATCAATTAAAATTGGTTGGAATGCTTGTATACCTAATCTGTGAAGTGTAGGAGCACGGTTTAATAATACAGGATGTCCTACAATTAATTTTTCTAAAATATCCCAAATAACTGGGTCTTTTCTATCAACAGATTTTCTTGCACTTTTTACAGTCTTAAATATTCCACGTTCAATAAGTTTTCTTATAATAAATGGCTTAAATAATTCTACTGCCATATCTTTTGGCAAACCGCATTGGTGTAATTTTAATTCTGGACCAACAACAATAACAGAACGACCAGAATAATCCACGCGTTTACCTAATAAGTTTTGGCGAAAACGACCTTGTTTCCCTTTTAAAACATCACTTAAGGATTTTAATGGTCTATTCCCATCGCTTCTAACTGCACTGCTACGTCTGGAGTTATCAAACAAAGCATCAACAGCTTCTTGAAGCATTCTTTTTTCATTACGCAAAATAACTTCGGGTGCTTTAATATCTATTAATCTGCGTAATCTATTGTTACGGATAATTACCCTACGATATAAGTCATTTAAGTCACTAGTGGCAAATCTTCCACCTTCTAAAGGAACTAATGGACGCAATTCTGGCGGAATTACAGGAATAACGCTTAGAACCATCCATTCTGGTTTATTATCTTTTTTCCCTTCTCTCGTTCTAAAAGCTTCTAACACACGCAACCTTTTCAATATTTCGCTGCGTTTTTGTTGAGAAGTTTCTTCCTCTAATTGCTTTTTTAGCTGCTTAAATGTGTCGTCTATGTTTATTTTGCGCAAAATTTCTCTAATTGCCTCGCCACCAATTTTTGCGATAAATTTATTTGGGTCACTATCATCTAAATCATCATTGTTGTGTGGTAAGGAATTTAATATTTCAAAATACTGGTCTTCGGAAATAAGATTGTTAACTTTTAAGCCTGTTGGACCTGGATTTAATACTACATAAGACTCGTAGTAAATAATCTTTTCAAGCTCTTTAGTTGTCATTCCAATAATATTTCCAATTTTAGAAGGTAGAGCTTTGAAAAACCAAATATGAACAACAGGAACAGCTAAAGCAATATGCCCCATACGGTCGCGTCTAACACTTTTTAATGTTACTTCTACACCGCAACGGTCGCATACTATTCCTTTATATCTTATTCCTTTGTATTTACCACATGCACATTCCCAGTCTTTTACCGGTCCAAATATTTTTTCACAAAACAAACCATCTTTTTCTGGTCTAAAAGAACGATAATTAATCGTCTCTGGTTTTGTTACTTCTCCATAAGACCTAGATAAAATATCATCTGGGCTGGATAAACTAATCGTTAATTTTTCTATAGCTCTAACTTTTATTTCTTGACTTTTCAATTTCATAAAAAGTTTCTCCTTAGTTCACATAATTAGTATTACTAATTAATAGTGATATCTAAACCTAAACCTTGTAATTCTTTAATTAATACATTAAATGCTTCAGGAATATTTGGCTCGGTTAAATTTTCACCTTTTACTATGTTTTCATATGTCTTAGCTCTACCGGTAACATCGTCGCTTTTTACAGTCAATATTTCCTGTAATACATTTGCTGCGCCGTAACCTTCAAGAGCCCAAACTTCCATTTCACCAAATCTTTGACCGCCGAATTGTGCCTTACCGCCTAATGGCTGTTGCGTAATTAACGAGTATGGACCAATTGAACGAGCGTGTATCTTATCATCTACCATGTGACCCAACTTAAGCATATATATAAAGCCTGTTGTTACTTTTTGGTGGAATTTTTCACCCGTTCTGCCGTCATATAATTCCGCTTTACTTCCAGATGGCAAGTTAGCCTCTGCTAATAATTTTTCTACATCTTCTACTTTGGCACCATCAAAAATTGGAGTTTGAAATTTAACACCTAATTTTTTGCCAACCCATCCTAAAGCTGTTTCATACAACTGACCAACGTTCATACGTGATGGAACACCTAAAGGATTTAATACTATATCCACTGGCGTACCATCTGCGTGGTATGGCATATCTTCTACAGGTACTATTTTAGCAACAACGCCTTTGTTACCGTGTCTACCTGCCATCTTATCGCCAACAGATAATTTACGTTTTTTGGCTACATATACTTTTGCTAATTGTACTATACCAGGTGATAATTCATCTCCTGTTTGTACCTTTAGCTTTTCACGTTTCATGTCTTCATCTAAGTTAGAGCTTAGTTTAAAGTAATTTTGATACAACGCCTTAACCATTTCGTTTGTATTTGTATCTTCAAACCATGGCGAATTGTAATCATATCTTGTTACATCTTCTACAGCTGCAAAAAATCCTTCTTTAATTACTGTTCCACTTTTGAAAACTGATGTACCGTCTAAATCTCTAATACTTTTTACTGTTTTGCCTAAACAAATATTTTCTAACTTTTTAACTAATTTAGCATATAACTCATCATGTTTATGCTTAAATTCATGCTCAATGGCATCCATTAATTTCTTTTCAATTTTCTTCTCTTCAGCATCTCTTTTCTTACGGCTAAAAAGTCTTGTTTTAATTACTGTGCCTTTTAATCCCGGAGGTGCCTTAAGCGATGCATCTTTTACATCACCAGCTTTATCACCAAATATTGCTTTAAGTAATTTTTCTTCTGGTGTTGGGTCAGATTCACCTTTAGGAGTAATTTTACCAATTAATATATCTCCTTCTCTAACCTCTGCACCTTCTCTTATAATACCATATTCATCTAAATTTTTAGTAGTCTCTTCGCTAACATTTGGTATATCACGTGTTAATTCTTCATCACCACGTTTCGTTTCTCTAACTTGTAATTCAAATTCTTCTATATGAATTGATGTAAATACATCATTAGCTACAAGTCTTTCGCTAATAATAATAGCGTCTTCAAAATTATAACCACGCCATGGCATAAACGCAACGTTAATGTTTTTACCTAATGCCAATTCACCGTTATCAATCGAAGGACCATCTATTAGAATATCACCTTTTTTGATTTTTTTACCAGTGTAAACACGTGGCTTTTGATTGAAACAAGTTTCTTGGTTAGTACCTAAAAACTTTTGAAGTTTATACTCAACTGTTCTTGTTTCATCAAAGGTGGTTAATGCTTCAAAGCTATTTGGATCTATATCATATTTAATTACAATTCTAGAAGCATCTGCAAATGCTACAACACCATCAGCTTCCGCCAAAACAACAGAGCGGCTATCTCTTGCAACTTTAGCTTCCATACCTGTTCCAACAATAGGAGCTTCTGGAACTAAAAGTGGCACTGCTTGACGTTGCATGTTAGAACCCATTAACGCACGGTTAGCATCATCGTGCTCTAAAAATGGTATTAAAGCAGCTGCTGCACTTACTATTTGAGCAGGTGCTATATCCATAAATTGCACTTCTGATGGATGCACTACAGGAAATTCACCTTTTAAACGGCATTTTACTCTATCATTAATAAAATGTCCATCTTCTGTAATAGGTGCATTTGCTTGTGCTATTATATAATCATCTTCTTGATCTGCACTTAAATAAACAACTTCGTTTGTAACAACTCCATTAACTACTTTTCGGTAAGGAGTTTCTAAAAATCCATAACTATTTACTCTTGCAAATATAGTTAAAGATGAAATAAGACCGATGTTTGGACCTTCTGGGGTTTCAATAGGACATAAACGACCATAGTGAGAATGATGAACGTCACGAACTTCAAATCCAGCGCGCTCGCGTGTTAAACCACCAGGACCTAAAGCAGAAATTCTTCTCTTATGTGTTAATTCTGATAATGGATTAGTTTGATCCATAAACTGCGAAAGTTGGTTTGTACCAAAAAATCCATTTATAACGCTACTAATAGTTCTAGCATTAACAAGGTCTTGTGGTTGCATGTTCTCGTTATCACGCATGTTCATTCTTTCTCTAATTGTTCTTGCCATACGTGCTAACCCAACATTATATTGCTGTGCTAATTGTTCGCCAACTGTTCTAATTCTTCTATTACCTAAGTGGTCTATATCATCTATTTCTAATTCACCATTTTTTAGTGCTATCATTTTTTTCATGATAGACACAATATCTTCTATAGTTAAAACTGTTACATTTAAAGGAATATTTAAGCCTAATTTGTCGTTCATTCTAAAACGACCAACTTCGCCTAAATCATATCTCTTATCATTAAAAAATGTTTTATCTAATAAACCTTTAGCAGTTTCAATATCTGGTGCTTCACCAGAGCGCATTTGACGATAAATAGCAAATAAAGCTTCTTCTTCAGTCTTAGCAGTATCTTTTACTAAAGTGTTAATAATTAAATCTTGGTCTACATTAGTATCTTTACTGATAAGTTTTACAGATTGAATGCCAGAAGCTTTAATATTATTTATTGCTTCTTCATCAAGTTTAGCATCCTTAGCTGTATAAATTTCTCCCGTGTTTTCGTCAATAATATCAGCAGCAGCAACACGTCCAACAAAAGATTCATCAATATCACTTACTTGAACAACTTCTACTAAGTTAAATAAATTAAGAATATCTTCATCGGTAACATAACCCAAAGCACGCAATAAAGCAGTGGAAGGGAATTTTTTACGTCTATCAACATAAATGTATAAAACGTGGTTAATATCGGTTGCAAACTCAACCCAAGAACCACGGAAAGGAATAATACGAGCGGAAAAGATAGGCGTACCGTTAGGATGAACAGATTGGGAAAAAGCAACACCGGGTGAACGGTGCAACTGACTAACAATTACCCTTTCTGCTCCATTAATCATAAAAGTTCCACGTTCGGTCATAAAAGGTAAATTGCCTAAATATACCTCTTGTTCAACCGCATTAATATACTCTCCCGTTTCTTCGTCTTTGTTAGATAAACGAAGCTTTGCCTTTAAGGGTGCAGCATAAGTTAACCCGCGTTCTTCACATTCCCAAATCGAAAATCTCGGTCTTTCGATGTAATACTCAATAAAATCTAAACGGAAGAATTCTTTTGTGTCTAAAATAGGAAAATTAGCATTAAAAACAGCTTGCAACCCGACATCTTTTCTTTCTGATGGCGGAACGTTGGCTTGGAGAAATTCTTCGAATGAATCGATTTGAATATTTAACAGATCCGGAACTTCGATTGCCGGCCGGATGGACGCAAAGGAAATTCTACCTGTCAATGGATCTACTTTCCTTTCCTCCAATCGATACCTCCATAAATATTATTAAAATTTTGGTCTATAAAAATACATAAAAGTGGCAAGGCGGTTTTTACCGCTTTACCACTTTTCAAATTTATCGTTATAAAATAATTATTATACACAATTATTTTATTGTTACAGTAGCGCCAGCTTCTTCTAATTCTTTTTTAATCTTTTCAGCTTCTTCTTTAGTGATGCCTTCTTTTACTGCTTTTGGTGCGCCATCAACTAAGTCTTTAGCTTCTTTTAAGCCTAAGCTTGTATGTGCACGTACTACTTTAATTACGTTAATTTTTGTTGCACCAGCGTTTTCTAATATAACATCAAATTCTGTTTTTTCTTCTTCTTTAGCAGCTTCTTGTGCTGGGGCTGCACCTGCAACCATTACTGGTGCTGCTGCTGTTACACCAAATGTTTCTTCTAATGCTTTCTTTAATTCACTAGCTTCAACTAAGGTTAACCCTTTAATTTTTTCTACTATTTCTGCTATTTTTTCAGACATTTTTATACTCCGATATTTTAATTTACTATGTTAATTAAGCGGCTTCTCTTTTGCTTATTTGGTCTATTACACTTACCAAATCTCTCATTACCGCATTTATTGCGCCAACTATACCCGTTGCTGGGTTTGCTATGCTGCCTATTATTCCAGCTATTATCTCTGGCTTTGTAGGCATGGATGCGATGGTGTCTAAATTTTCGGCTCCGTAGAACGTGTTATCTATATAACAGCCCTTAAACGTAAGCTTTTGCTTTTCGTCATAATATTTCTTTATTATCTTTGCAGCTGCAACAAAGTTTTCCGGAGCAAAAACGATACCGGTCATCCCTTCTAACAAGTCGTTAAACTTTTCGTACTTGTTTAATCCTTCTAATGCTTTCTTTACAAATGTGTTTTTGTATACCTTATACTCAACACCTTCAGCCTTAAAGGATTTACGAAGTTTTGTAATATCTTCTACGTTAATTCCGCGATAATCGACAACAAATAATCCTACCGAATTATTTACCTTGCCTTTTATCTCTTCAATTAACTGTTGCTTTTCTTCTCTTTTCATTTGACCTCTACATCATTTTCACTCTAATTTAGAAGCATTTATTTATTTATGAGTGCGTAATCTTATTTAGTTAATGCTAAAATTTCATCGTTAGATAACTTTAAACCTACTCCCATTGTTGTAGATAAGTAACAGGATTTAATATATTGTCCTTTTACTGTAGCAGGTTTTAGTCTAATTATTTGAGATAAAAAGGCTAATGTGTTTTCTTTTAATTGGTTATCGTCAAAATTAATTTTACCTAAACCAACGTGAATTATACCACCTTTTTCGTTTCTAAATTCAATTTTACCGGCTTTGCTTTCTTTAACTGCTTTAGCAACATCCATTGTAACTGTTCCAGTTTTTGGGTTTGGCATCAAACCTCTTGGACCTAAGATTTTACCAAGTTTACCAACTTCTACCATTGCATCTGGTGTAGCAATTACAACATCTATATCAGACCAGCCAGCTTTAATTTTTTCTAAATACTCTGTATACCCCGCATAATCTGCACCTGCGTCTAATGCTTCTTGAGCTTTTGAAGGGGTAAGAACCAAAACTCGTACCGTTTTTCCTACGCCATGTGGCAATATAACGGTATTTCTTATCGTTTGGTCGGCTTTTTTAGGGTCTATACCCAATCTAACGGCACAATCTAATGTTTCTACAAATTTTGCCGTAGCAGATTTTTTTAACGTAGCAATAGCCTCATCTAAGGTGTATTCTTTATCAAGGTCTACTTGCTTTCTTAATTCTTTTAATCTTTTCGATACTTTCATTTTTCTACCGACTTTAATTTTAAATTATCCTTCAACAACAATACCCATGCTTCTTGCCGTTCCGGCTATCATACTCATAGCATGTTCTACGTCATTTGCATTTAAATCAGGCATTTTTAAAGTTGCAATTTCTCTTATCTGTTCTTTTGTTACTTTTCCAACTTTGGTTTTGTTTGGTTCTGCTGAACCTTTTTGTAAATTAGCAGCTTTCTTTAATAAAACTGCTGCAGGAGGTGTTTTTGTAACAAATGTAAACGACTTATCTTGATATACTGTTATTACAACAGGTATAATTAATCCAACTTTATCTGCAGTTCTTGCATTAAATTGTTTGCAGAACTCCATAATGTTTACACCTTTTTGACCTAATGCAGGTCCTATTGGAGGTGATGGATTTGCCTGACCACCTGGTACTTGTAATTTAATGTAACCTGTTATCTTCTTAGCCATAGCTTACCTAACTTATATAATATATTAATTTATTTATTTTTCTAATTCCGCATTACTAAAGTCAATTTCTACTGGTGTTTTACGACCAAATATAGAAACCATAACTTTTATTTTCATTTTTTCTTCGTTAACTTCTTCTACAAAGCCGCTAAAATTATTAAACGGACCGCTTATAATTTTTACGTAGTCACCTATTCTGTAAATTGTCTCCGTCCTTTCACCATCTTCACTTTTCTTTATTCTACCAACAATCCGTTTAACTTCGTCTGGTTGTAAAGGAACAGGAGTTGTTTTTGTACCTAAAAAACCCATTACAGATGGGATGTTTATAATAAAATCTTTAACTTTAATATCTAGCTCGGCGTGTAATAAAACATAGCCAGGCAAAAAGTTTTTATTTTTAGTACGCTTTTTACCGTCTTTAACTTCAAATACTTTTTCGGTAGGAACTAACACTTCCTCTATACGTTCACGTAAATATTCATTATCTCTAAGTTCTAAATCTATATAAGATTTAACTTTGTTTTCGTGACCCGAAAATGTTTTAACTACATACCATTTAGCTAAAGAATTTTCCACTTAAAAAATTCCTGTAAAAATTTTAGTTACTGCAATATCAATAGCATAAGTAAACAAAGCGAGTAATAAACACAAAACAATAACAATAGCAGTAGATTCTTTTAACTCGTCCGCGCTGGGCCAAGTTACTTTTTTCATTTCTTTAACTACATCATTAAAAAAGTTAACAATTTTTTCTTTCATAGTGGTAATCTTTTAAGTTTGCACGTCAGGAGGGACTCGAACCCCCAGCCTGCGGTTTTGGAGACCGCTGCTCTACCAATTGAGCCACTGACGTATTATTTATTTAGTTTCTTTAAATATTACGTGTTTTCTTACAACAGGGTCGTATTTTTTGTATTCTACTCTCTGAGGGTGATTTCTTTTATTCTTTTTTGTGGTATATCTATACCCTGTACCAGCAGTACTTTCTAATATAATAATCTGCCTAATATTTTTACTCTTAGCCATGATAACTCCGTAAAAGCAAACTTGTTGTTTAAAAATGATAAAAAAAAAGGCTTTAAGCCAACCTTCGAGCTGACGACCGGGATTGAACCGGTGACCTCACCCTTACCAAGGGTGTGCTCTACCAACTGAGCTACGTCAGCCTGAATTTTTTCAAGAGCGGGAGACGGGACTCGAACCCGCGACCAACAGCTTGGAAGGCTGTGACTCTA
>CAZYZX010000004.1:0-275877 GCA_964652025.1 uncultured Melioribacteraceae bacterium | reverse complement strand
ATACTACATGCGCAGGTGTGTGGAAAAGTAGATAGCTGCCGGGCTTTTTTATTTTTAAACCGTGACTAGTGACGCGTAACGCGTGAATAGTGAATGGTGACTAGTGACGCGTGACGAGTGACGAGTGAATAGTGAATAGTGAATGGTGACGCGTGATGAGTAAATAGTGATTAGTGATGAGGGACGAGGGAAGGGTTTTTTAAAGTTAAATTAAAATTGCATGTCTTTATCAATTTATGTCGATTTATGGAATAAGTATGAAAAATTTATCTAAGCTTGCACGTAAGTTGCCATTTTACGAGAAGTCTTTTACTAAATTTTAATTTTTGATACATTATAATTTATTGGAAAATTGAATTAAATGTTTTTATAGACCATAGTTGGGAAAACACCTATAAAGAAGCTAATAAAAACGAACAAATAGTTTATGCTCTATCTAAAGGTGAAGTTGGGTTAAATGGTTAAATACTAAAGACAAAAAGAGAAACAGTTTATAATTATTATTATTTATCACAGGTCAAAAAGTTGAATGAAATGTTAAGGATAATTGAAGAGATAAAGACAATGAGAAATAATTAACTGCGGTGGTCATCCAAGAAAAATCTATTTACTATTGGAATTTTTTTTATAAACAACTTGTATATGGTTGTTACACAAAAAGCGATAATAAATATATAAACAAATGAAAGTAACATTTTAATTGTCCTTAAATAACTTAATAGGAAATTACAAAATAAAATGGCGGAAATCAAGTTAAAATTAGTTATTGACGGTAAAGAGGCTATCGCAACGCTTGACCTTACACAAAAAGAAATAAATGAATTGACGGATGGTTTTTCAAAAGCTAAGATTTACGGCAGAGACTTTTCTACAGGTGTTGCCAATTCGCTCGAAACTGCTCGTAACTCTATACAAGGCTTAAAAGAAGTTTTTTCGTTTTTCAAAGTCTTTTTCAAAAACCTATATTTGCTGCAATAGATATAGAAAAAATAGAAACAACTTTAAACGTCCTAATTTGTAATACCGAAAAAGCCCAATCGTTTTTAGAAGATTTTAAAGAGTACGGAGCTAAGACACCGTTCCCCTTACCACATTTAACCGTAGCAGCTTAAACAATGCACAGTTTTGGTATAACCGCTAAAGATAAATGCAAATATATTAAAATACTTGGCAATATTTCCGGCGGGAATGCTCAAAAGCTGCAATCTGAATTTCAACAATTTAAAAACCAAGATTTTTAAGGGAAGAAAAATGCTACTATTGTGTTAGAAAAAATTAAAGAAAAAATAGAAAAATAAAGAATTACAAGTTAATATAAATAAATAAGTTATTATTCTTTGCAAGTACGCAAAAAATTACTTGAAAAAGAAATTTCTGACGGTGTTGATTCACAATTACAAAGTATTGAAGATAGAATTGAAGATAGATTAGATAAAGTTGGTAAATCTGAAAAAGAAAAAAATTAAAGGATATAGAAAACCAATATAAAGCTGCAATTGAACTAGTTATAGAACAAGGAAAAGCAACAGCATTTCTAAATTAATTATAATTTAATATGGAATTAATTTATAATTATGTATTTTACAAACATGAAAAAAATAATAATATTTTATTTTTCTGGTACTGGTAATTCCAAAAATGTTGCAAATTGGATTTATGATAGTGCAGTAGGAAATAATATACTTTGCGAAGTATATGATATTTCTAAAATTACTAATATAAATTTCCCAGCAATAAAACAAGAAGATATTTTAATAATTACTTCTCCCATTCATGGGTTTAATTATCCCCCAATAATGATTAATTTTTTACTACGTTTTCCAAAAGGTAATAATAATATTTATTTAATGAATACTAGGGCTGGGATGCTAATTAAAAAATTTATTACGCCAGGTATATCCGGTATTGCTTTTTATTTAGCTTCGCTAATACTAATTTTTAAGGGTTATATAATAAAAGGATTTAAACCAATTAATTTACCTTCAAATTGGATTAGTTTACACCCAGGACTAAATGATAGAACTATTAAATATTTGCATGAAGAAAATAAAAAAAGAGTAAACAAATTTTTTACTACTATAATAAATAATAAAAATTATTTTATATATTTAAGAGAATTTATAACAGATTTACTTGTTGCACCAATTGCATTGCCATATTATTTAATTGGAAGGTTTATTTTAAGTAAAACATTTTTTGCGTCTGCTAATTGTAATAAATGCATGTTGTGCTTAAGCAACTGTCCAGTTAAGGCTATAAAATTAGTGGATGGTAGACCTTATTGGACATATAAATGCGAAAGTTGTATGAAGTGCATTGGTTACTGCCCACATCAAGCAATAAATGTAAATCACGGTTATACAGTTTTTATTAATATTATTTTTAGTTTTATAATTCCTCCAATTTTAATATTATTTTTATCAATTAAGTTAAATATATTACATTATTTATTCCCAGTTGTTCGTCCAGTGCTATTTTTAATATTTACTTTTATAGCATATCGTGTTATGCATTTTTTACTAAAAATAAAAATATTTGAAAAAATAATTAGTTATACATCATTAACGCGTTATAAATTTTGGGGTAAAAAATATAAAGCTTTAAGATAAAAAATTAAAATAATTATTTATTATTTTTATAGAGATAAGCTTCGTAATCTTTCATAATAGCCACATAAAGTAAATCTGCCATTAATGTATATCCTTCTTTTGTAAAGTGGATTCTATCACCAGCAGCAAGACCATTAAGCATCCAAGTGTTCATTTTATCTTCAGAAGCCATAATATTATAAAAATCCCATGCGCATATGTTTTCATCATCAGAAAGTTTTATTAGTGTATTTCTAACGGTCACAATGTTTGGGTTGGGGTATTTGCGCCTTAAATAAGACTCGGCTGGGATAGTTAGTATAATTGCAACATCTGAACTGTTATTTTTAATAAGTTGTATTAAAGATTTTGCATTATAGTAAAATGAAAGAGAATCGAACTGTGGTGCGTAAGCATCGTTAGTTCCTAAAGTAATAATTGCTAAATCTGTTTTTATAGAGGAAAGTTTATTATTAAAGTAATTAGAAGAAGTAAAAAAGGGGAAAGACTTTCCAACATTACCATAAATATTAAAATAAATACCAGATTTAGCAACGGGTAAAAGTTTAAGCCATGTTGTATCGGTATCAATTTCTAAGGAATCTGCAACGTAAAGAGTATCATGAGCATAAAAATTAAAATCAAATTCTGCACTATTGCCTCTTCTTTTGTATTTTGTTTTTCTATTATAACGGGTATGTTTATGTATTTTAGGAATTTCTGTAAAAACATTACGCCCTAAATTACCAAAATTAAGCTGAAAATGGTATTCAAGTCTATTTGGAAAAGAAAGACCAGCGACGTGAGAATCCCCAAAATGAAAAATTGTTATCTGGTTTAGTTTATTATTCTCTAATAAATTTAGTTTTTTAAAAAAGTTATTAAGGTATTTATTACCATTAATAATAATATTGTTATTATAATTTATAAACGAGTAATTTGTAGTATCAACAATTTCTTGTTGGCAAAAAGAATAAGAATTAATTAAAAATAAAAATAAAATTAATAAATATTTCATTAACCTTATAAATTTTTTAGGAGAGAAAGAGTTAATTTTTTGCTTAAAGCATTAGCCCCAGCATGGTTAAAATGAGTATAATCTGAAGCAGCAAGATTACCACTAACCCAAGCAGGCATACTATTAAGTCCTCCCATAGCTTTAAACATGTTCCAAAAAGCAACATTAGTTTCTTTACTAGCCTTTTCTTGTGCTTCTACCAAAGATATAACATTTTGAATTGTTGAAAACCCATTAATATCTTTTTTGCTTCTATCTGCGGCACTAACTACTAAAATAGATGAACTAGGAAATGCAGATTTTAAATGTTTAATAGTGTTAACAAGGCCTTTTTGATACCAACCATAACCTTGTATAGATTCATCTAAAACATTGGCACCAAATTGCAAAATGATTAAATCGTAATTTAAATAAGAATTAAAAGCTTGTAAAACGTTTTTAGGAATTTTGTTTAAATTTAATCCGTTATGACCTCTAACAGCGTAGTTATCTACATAAATACCGTTAGAATTTTCGAAGCTAACGCCATAAAGTGCTAATTTGCCATAAAAATTAAATTTAATTTTGTTAGAGTTTATATTGGTTATTTCGGTTTGGGCAATTGCTAAATTTTTACCTAAAAAAACTTTTTTTGTTATGTCATTTACTGTATAGGTTAAATAGGATGAATCTGAATAAGAAGTGTAATAAACTTTAGCATTAACAAAATTTTTGCCGGAGTACTCTGTCCAAAATTCTTTATTAGTTTTAGTGGAGTCGAAAGTATAAGAAGTATCGGTTAAATAAACATAACCATTTATACCAAAGTTATAATCAGCTGGTTTTTTATTTATTAAGTTATAAACTAAATAATTACCAGAGTGCTTAATAGTAATATTACCCCAGCTATTGGTGTTATTATCTGTAATAGGAACAAAACCAACGCCAGTACCGCTAAACTTTTTTTGTAAATAATTACGCATATTATCTGTAAAAAGGTCGCCTTCAATCATAGAATCGCCAAAATAAGCAATCCTAATATTAGTACCTTCAGTAAAATTTCTTAATTTATTATAAAAATTTTCTAATGCGGCATCATTTTCAACAGGTTCAGTATTTACATTAAGCAAATCGCTAAGGTTAATTTCTTGTTTAGGTTTATTGCTTTCTTCAGTTTCACTTGTGTATTGATAATTAAAGATTTCGGGTTCTTTTAAATCAGAAAAAAGGTCAACTGGTTTTAACTCTAAACCAAATATTTTAAAATTTTTTGGTAAAAAACTTAATAGCAATAAAAATAAAAATGTAACTAAAATTAAAGTAAAAACCTTAAATATAGGATTATTTATAAACATTATACAAAACCAAAATTTTAAAATTACAACTTTAAATTTAGTAAAATTTTAGTTTTTATTTATTAAAAATTAAGCTAAATTTATGCAATTAAATTAAAAATACACGGTCAAAAAAAATTTGAAAGTGAAATTAATTTTTTTAGTTATCTTATTGCAATTAAGCAATTTAATTGGACAAAATAAAATTTGCACGGCAATAAGAACTAAAGAAAAGATAATAATTGATGGGAAACTAAATGACCCAGCTTGGCAAAGTGCAAAGGTTATTGATGATTTTTTACAGCAGGAGCCAAAAATTGGTGCCGAACCAAGGTTTAAAACAGAAGTTAGAATTTTATATGATGATGAAAATTTATATTTTGGTATTTCCTGTTACGATGATGACCCAGCAGCAATAATTTATAGAGAAATGAAATGGGATGGTTATTTAAGTAAGGATGATTATTTTAGGATTTTATTAGATACATATAACGATAATCGGAATGCTTATTGGTTCGCAATTAATCCATTAGGAGCGCAAAATGATGCTTTACTAACTGGATTAGACATGAGTGGCTTTAATGAAGATTGGGATGGAGTTTGGGAGGTTAAAACTGATATAAATAATAAAGGTTGGTTTATAGAAGTTCGTTATCCATTTTCTACATTTAGGTTTTTAGAAAAAGAAGAGCAGGTGTGGGGAATAAATTTTGAGCGAGGTGTTAAACGGTATGATGAATCTTATTTGTGGACCTCAGTTGGCGAAAATAAAGGTTTTTTTAAAATTGCAGAAGCAGGAGATTTAGTTGGATTAAGCGGTATTAAGCGGGGCAATCCAATTTATATTTTACCTTACTTAACTGCTGGCGCTCAAAATATCAATAATAAAAAAGATTATGTTAAAGATTTAGGATTAGATGTTAAATATGGTTTCACAGAAACATTATCTTTAGATGTTACAGTTAATACAGATTTTGCACAAATAGAAGCTGATAGAGCAAAAATTAATTTAACAAGATTTCCATTATACTTTTCAGAAAAAAGGGATTTCTTTTTAGAGGGAGTTAATACTTTTAAGTTTAATTTAGGTAATAGTAATACTATATATTATAGTAGAAGAATGGGAATAAGCAACGGGAAAGAAATTCCAATTTTAGGTGGGGCAAAATTAGTTGGAAGATCTGGTAGATTTGAACTTGGATTATTAAATTTGCAAACGGAAGGAAAAGATGGGGTAATGCCCGCAAATTACACTGCTACAAGGGTAAAATATGACCTATTAAATCAATCTTACGTGGGTTTTATGTTTACTAATAAATATACTAAAGAAGGATTCCAAAGTTCGGTTGGTGCAGATATTTCGTTACAAACTAGTAATTTTTTGGGAGATAATAATATTGTATTTGTTAGTAGGGTTGCAAAAACTATTGAAAAAAACCAACCACAAAATTCTTATGCGGGTTTTTTCTCTATAGATTTTCCAAATGATTTAATAGACCAATATTTTTCGTATTCGTTTTTACAAAAAAACTTTAAACCTGCAATGGGGTTTATTTCTCAAAACGGTATCCAGCAATATGAATATGATTTACAGATAAGACCGCGCATTAATAAATATGGTATTAAAAGGTTATTGTTCAATCCACTTTCCACAGAAATAGTTCTCGATAAAAATAATATTGTTCAACAAGCAGAGCTTTCAATAAGACCTATTGGCTTTTCTTTATTAAGTGGAGAAAGTTTTTATCTAAATCTTGAGCATAATTATGACTATGTGCAAGAAGATTTTGCTATTTTTGATACAACAAAAATTAAAGCGGGCAAATATTGGTTTAACAATGTTAATTTTAGATTTATTAGCTCAACATCATATCCAATTTATGGAGAAATAAATTATAGTAAGGGAAATTATTATAATAGTAAAATGGATAATTTTAATGCAATAGTTACAACAGTTATAAGCAAGCATTTTATTTTTGAAGGCGATTTTAATTATAATAAATTACTAATTGATAAAAATAAAATTAATACATACGAAACTGGTGGAAGATTAAAAATTAATTTTTCTACTAAATTATTGTCTTCTATTTTTTGTCAGTGGAACAATGGGGATAAATTAATTAATATAAATTACAGGCTAAATTGGAAGCCACAAATAGGGAGTGATTTTTATTTAGTTATAAATCAAATATTACATACAGAAAATAAAATACAAAGTAAAGATTTTGTAATTCTTGCAAAGTTTTCGTGGTTATTTATAATTTAATTTGTATATTATTACAATAAAAAAAGCAAAAAATATGTTAGGTAAAAATACTTTTTATAATAGCTTTGATATGCAACGGCTTAAGGAAAGCCCGAGGGAAAATGAATACAGAACAGCATTTCAGATTGATAGGGATAGAATAATTCACTCTAGCGAGTTTAGAAGGTTACAAGGTAAAACACAGGTATTTTTACCAGGTGAGTATGACTTTTATCGCACTCGTTTAACCCATTCAATAGAAGTTGCACAAATAGGCAGAGCTATTTGTTACTATTTAAATACAAATCAAAAAGATATTTTTAATGAAGAATATTATTTAGATGAGGATTTAATAGAAGCAGCTTGTTTAGCGCACGATTTAGGACATCCTCCATTTGGGCATGGTGGAGAAAGAATATTACATAAATTGATGAAGCCATATGGTGGTTTCGAGGGGAATGCTCAAACACTTAGACTTATTACAGAAACCTTTTTTAGAGAAGAAAATGTACAAAGGGGAATGAACCCCACGCGTGCTTTTTTAGATAGTACACTAAAATATAAAACTATATTTAGCGATTCTTTAGCAAAAGAAAACCATTTTATATACGATTTCCAAGCATCGTATTTAGAGTTTGTTTTTAATACTGCGGAATATAAAACGCTAATTGGTGATGAAAAGCAGCTTAACACTTTTAGAAGTATTGAATGCCAAATTATGGATTTTGCAGATGATACTGCATATGCAATTAATGATTTAATTGATAGCATAATGGGTGGCTTTATTAATTATTCTTCTTTGTTAAAGTGGGGAAAATATCATTCCGATAGTTTATCTTTACGCCAAGAAGAGTTTTTAAGTGACCTTGCAGAGTGGATAAAAAATAATGTTTATAAGAAAAAATTAAGTGCCATGATCGGTTCTTTTATTTCTTCTTGCTCTGTTAAAGTTTGTTCTACTTTTATGGATAGTTTAACTAATCGTTATAAATATAAATTGGTTATAGATAAAGGAACACTTGAGAAACTAGAACTGTTTAAAAAATTATCCACAGATTTAGTTTTTCATACATCTCAATTGCACCAGATGGAGCACAAAGCAGCATTTTTAATAGAAAGGTTATTTAATGCATTCGAAAAAAATTATATAACTGAAAAGAAAAACCTTAAATTATTACCAGAGTATAACGATAAACTTATTAAAATGCAGAATAATGATATTGATAAGGCTAGATTTTTGTGTGATTATATAGCGGGAATGACAGATGGTTTTGCTTTACGAAACTATAAACGACTATTTCAACCAGATTATAGTTCTTTTGTTGATTTAATCTAAAAATTTTGTTTTATTTTATTGTAAATTTATTTATTTTTTAACTTGCAATTTCGCAAAAATCTCCTCTTAATTTTAGTAAAATTACTAATATTTTTTTATTAATTTAATATTAGGTATTAAATGGCAAAAGATTTTGATATTGATAAGCTTGATGCTTTTTCCGTTTTTACTACTTTTAACGGATTAATTAATGACAGTAGTAACTCGGATGATATTTCTGAATTTATGTTTGAGTTGTGTTTAAAGAAAAATAGGGCTTTAAAGGGAATGCTTGTTGCCCGCACAACAGAAGGGTGGGTAATTCCATTTGCTAAAGGTTTTCCTAACACAGAATTCCCCATTAATAAAATTAAAGATGACCTTCTTATGACACCTGAATTAAAAGATTTTATAGATAAGAAAGGTTTACGTTTTTCTTATGATATAAAATTTGGTGATAATTTAATGGGGAAAATATTTATTGATAGACAAGATATTATAAATTTAAAGGATAAAAAATTAGTTGTTAATTTGCTCGGTTTTGGTGGCACTTACTATTATCTTAAAAATTTAGAAAATGAATTTAAAAAAGCAAAAAGCAATAATGTAGATAATACAGAACATTTACATTTGCTTGTAGATTTAAGTAAACAGTTTAGCCGCTTATATGAAATTGATTTAATTAATAAATTGTTTGCTTATTCAATTAGTACTCGTTTTAATGGGTTAAAGTATGCTGTTGTGTTATATACAGAAAGTGACCTGTTTTTATTAGATAATAAATTTAAGTTTGATATTGGTGAAGATATTAAAGATTTTCAATATAAAGATATTGAATTTACTGTTAAAGAAGACAATGTTAAGAAAAAATATAAATCTCTTTATGAAAATGGGGTTGGTTTATTAATACCACTTTTAGAAAAAAATGAAACAAAAGGACTTTTGGTAGTAAGCAGAAAAATAAACCAAGATAAATTTAGTAAATATGATATAGAGTATTTAGAAGGATTAGCTGGCATTCTTATTAATTCTATAGAAAACATTAATTTTATGAAAGATGCTGTTGAAAAACTTAAACAGGAAAAAGAAACAGAAGTTGTTAGGGATATATATAAGCAGTTAATACCAAAAACATTGCCCAAAATTTATAAAGGGGATATTTATTGTACATATTTGCCAGCCAAAAAAAGTTATACAGATTACTATAACGCATATTTTAATAATGATGAAATATTATATTTTGTAATGGCAACATCACAGTTTAAGGGGTTAAAAGTTCAACTTTTATTTAACAAAATTGAAGCTGTTTTTGAAACATATGCAAAGCTAAATAAGCCGTTAGAAATGTTTGTTTCATCTGTTGATGAATTTATGCAGAAAGAGGATTTGAGCGACGGCACCATAAATTTAGTTTGTGGAACATATAACTTAACAAATAAAGAATTTTATTTTATAAACACGGGAATACAATATGCAATAATGGTTCGCAGTGGTAAATTAAGATACTTAGAGCCTTTTAGCGAACCACTTGGCAATAAAGTGGAGGGGAAAGTTTACACAGCAGAAAAGATAAACTTAAAAAAGAACGATATGTTTATTATTACAAGTAATGCAATGGTAGATTTAATTGGGCTTAGAGGAGAAAAATATGCACCAATTAAATTTGAAGAAGTAGCATTAAAAAATTGGTTAAAGCCTGCTGAGCATCTTATAAATATTATTATTAAAAGTATAGACGAATATTGCAAAGGATATGAATTGCCAGCTAACTTATCTATAATGACATTAAAGATTAAAGATAAATAATGAATAAAGGTATAAAAATAGAGTCTGAAAATCGGGCAGACTTAGCAAAAAAAATTACCTGGATAGGGTTAATTTACAATATTGTTTTATCTGCATTAAAATTAACTGCGGGGATAATTGGTAATTCTGCAGCAATGATTGCAGATGCAGTTCACTCTATTAGCGATTTTGTAACAGATTTAATTATTATTTTTAGCTTTAATTTAGTAAAAAAGCCTGTTGATGATAATCATAACTATGGACATGGTAAGTTTGAAACATTGGCAGGGTTTTTAGTCGGTTTAGCTTTAGTATTAGTTGGTATAGGAATTTTTTACAGTGGGGCAAAAAGTATTTTATTTGTTATAAATGGTGGTAAATTAGAAAGCCCTGGAATAATGGCATTATATGCTGCAATATTATCTATTATTGTAAAAGAGTGGCTTTATAGATATCAGGTAAATATTGGTAAGCAAATAAAAAGCAGTGCAATAATAGCTAATGCATGGCACCACAGAAGCGATGCATTTTCATCTATTGGTACGTTTTTAGGGATTGGTGGAGCAATTTTATTGGGTAATAAATTTGCGGTATTAGATTCAATTGCAGCTGTAATAGTTAGCATATTTATTTTAAAGGTTGCTTACGAAATTACGATGTTTAATATACAAGAGTTGTTAGAAGTTTCTTTAACGCAAGAAGAGCAAAAATTAATTATAGAACAAGTTATTTCTGTAGAAGGGGCGCACAATCCACATCGATTAAGAACACGAAAAATTGGCGGCTATTGGGCAATAGATATGCATATAGAAGTTGAGCAACATCTTACAGTTGTAGAAGCGCACCATATTGCAGATAGTGTGGAAAAAAAGATTAAAGAAACATTTGGAGAAGATACCTCTGTTATAGTGCACGTAGACCCACTGGGCAATTACGATTAAATTTAATACTCACCGTTAAGGTATTTTTTTAAGAAAATACCCGTGTAAGATTCATTACAATTTAAAAGCTCTTTAACGGTACCGGTAAAAACAACATTCCCTCCCTTTTCACCACCTTCGGGTCCTAAATCTATAACATGCTCGGCACATTTTATTACATCTAAATTGTGCTCAATAATTAATAAAGATTGCCCTTTTTCTAAAAGCATGTAAAAAGCTTTTAGTAATTTGTTAATATCATCAAAGTGTAAACCGGTAGTAGGCTCGTCAAAAATAAATAATTTATGCTCTCTAGGATTTACGTTATTAAGGTAAGAGGCAAGTTTAACTCTTTGTGCTTCACCACCAGAAAGTGTATTTGCAGGTTGACCAAGTTTAATGTATCCTAAGCCAACATCTCGTAATGGGCGCAAGTATTTTAAGATTTTGGGATGATTATCAAAAAAGTCTATTGCGTCGTCAACAGTCATGTTAAGTACATCTACAATATTCTTATTATTATAGGTTACATCTTGAATTTCTCTTTTAAATCTTGTTCCTTTACAATCATCGCAAGTTAAATAAATGTCTGCTAAAAATTGCATTTCAACTTTAATAAAACCTTCTCCGTTGCAAGTCTCGCATCTTCCACCAACAACATTAAACGAAAAGCTGCCGGGTGTGTAAAGTCTAGAGCGCGCTAATGGAGTAGATGCAAATAATTCTCTTATTTCATCAAATCCTTTTACGTAACTTATTGGATTAGAGCGAGGACTTTTCCCGATTGGTGTTTGGTCTACAATTTCTACACCATCTAATAAATTATACCCAGTAATATTTGTATATTTTCCCACTTTGGGTGGATTTAATCCATATAGTTTTGCAAGTCCACCATAAATAATATCGTGTACTAAAGTACTTTTACCGGAACCACTTACTCCTGTTACAACTACAAAATGGTTTAAAGGAATTTTAACATTTATATTTTTTAAGTTGTTTTCGTAAGCGCCCTCTATGTTTAAATAAGATGCGTGAGGTCTATTATTATAAGTAGGAATGGGGATAGAAAGACTTTTATTTAAGTATTTGCCAGTCAAAGAGTTTTCGTTTTTAAGTAGGCTTTCATAGTCACCTTTATGAATTATTTCCCCACCTAGTTCCCCAGCGTAAGGACCCATATCAACAATTAAATCTGCTTGGCGCATTATAGCTTCGTCGTGCTCTACAACAATAACTGTATTACCTAAATTTTTAAGGGATTTAATAATATTAATAAGTTTTTCGTTATCACGCGGATGTAATCCAATACTTGGTTCATCTAAAACGTATAAAGTGCCCATTAAAGCAGAGCCGAGTGAGGTGGCTAAGTTAATTCTTTGGCTTTCTCCACCGCTTAATGTACTGCTTAATCTATCTAATGTTAAATATCCTAATCCAACGTCATTTAAAAAAGTTAATCTTTTAATAATTTCTTTAAGCACCCTATCAGCAATTGTAAGTTCAAACTCGGTTAGCTGTAATGATTTAAAAAACGCAAGACTTTTTTCTATTGGTAATTTAACAACATCGTGAATAGAAAGATTATTTATTTTAACTTGTAAAGCTTCACGGCGCAATCTACTGCCTTTACAAGCAGAACAAGTTGTAGAGCCTTTATATCTATTAAGTAAAATGGCAATATGCATTTTATAATTTTCTTTTTCTAACATTTTAAAGAAGCCATTAATACCTTTATATGCACCTTCGCCATTAAATAAAAGGTTAACTTGTTCATCAGATAAATCTTTATAAGGTATATCAGTGGGGATATTTTTTAGTTTAGCAAAGCTAATTAGGTTATCATTAAATCCAATAAATTTAGGTGTGCGCCATGGTGCAATTGCGCCTTCTTCTAAAGAAAGGTGTGGATTTGGAACGATAAGTTTTGGGTCGTAGCCTAAAACATTACCAAAACCTTGGCAAACGGGGCATGCCCCAAATGGATTGTTAAAGGAAAAGAAACGAGGCTCTGGCTCTTCGTATTTAATATCACAACATTCGTAAAATTTATTAAATTTTTTTATTTCGTTAGTAGTTACATCAACAATTATTAATCGTCCTTCACCTTCTTTAAATGTTGTTTCTATAGAGTCTGCTAACTTTTTTCTTACTTCTCCTTTAGTAATTTTAAATCTTTCTACAATAACTATTACATCACAACTTTGGCAATTTTCTTCTAAATCAACTTGTTCAGAAAAATCATAGTAAGTATTTTTTATATAAAATCTATAAAATCCACGTTTGCGTAAAAATTCTATTTCTTCTTTTACCGTTCTGTTTTCGTGAATGTGTAAAGGGAAACCTAATAAATATCTATGGTTTTCGTTTTGTATTTCTAAGTAATCTGATACAGATTTTACAGAATCTTTAATTACTTCTTTACCACAAATAAAGCAATAAGTTTTACCAATGCGCGCAAAAAGCAGGCGTAAGTAGTCATATATTTCTGTAGTAGTACCAACAGTAGAGCGAGGATTACGCGTGTAGCTTTTTTGTTCAATAGCAACAGCTGGGCTAATTCCAGTAATTAATTCTACATCGGGTTTATTAATTCTTTCTAAAAATTGCCTAGCATACGAGCTTAAGCTTTCTACATATCTTCTTTGCCCTTCTGCATATATGGTATCGAAAACTAAAGATGATTTACCGCTTCCGCTTACACCTGTAAAAACAATTAATTTATTACGTGGTAATTCTAAATTAATATTTTTTAAATTGTGTTCTTTGGCGCCTTTTATTACAATAAGTTTTTCGCTTTTCATTATTTTTAAGATAATTTTTTACATTTAAAACAAAAAATGTAATAAAAGGTTTTATTTATATCAAGTTTTTATTTAAAATATTTTGTAAGTTTTTAAATTAGATTATTTTAATGGAATTTGGGCTAAGACTTTAACTTTATCATTTAGAAATGCTTTATCAATATATCCAATTGAATGTGGGGTGGATGAAATTCTTTCTAACATTTCTTCTTGATTAGCTACGCTAATTGGTGGTACGCCATTGCCAGATAATGTTACTTTAAGCCAAATTTTCTTTAATTCCCGTAAATTTGTTCCTAAGTATGAATAAAAACTATTTTTTATAGGATTATCACCATTTATATCAAAAATTACAACTCGTTTACCTTCAAATTCAAATGAGGAAAGTTCATATAATTTACGTAGTTTATTTTTATCAATTGTATTAGATTGAATACTTTTGTTACAAATAACCAAAAGTTGGGCTTTAAGGCTAGAAGTTAAGATTATTAATAAAAACAATAACATTAAAACTTTCATTATATCTCCACAAGTTAAAAAGTAAAACTAGCACCTATTTGGTATTGACGTTCGTAATACTTTCTTATTTGATCATTGGTTCTTGCAATATTAAACTTGCCATGATTAAATATTATTTGGCTTTTTAATACTAATTCATCTGTAACGATATATCCGGCGCCAAAATTAATTCCCCTTATTCCATCCATACTAAAATAATATGGGTTGGCTTTATCGTTTAGGTAATCAATCATTGCAAAAAGGTAAAAATCGTTTTCAAAATTATATTGCACAGTTAAAAAATAACCTTCTTTATCAAAACTATTTCCATTATAATATGGATTTAACGACGCCCATGTTTGAAGGGAATCTTTTTGATTTGAAGATAATTTAGTAATAACTTTCATGTATTCTGCAGTAAAAGTAAAATTGCTAAAATTAAAATTAAAGTCGCACCCAAATCTAGTTCTATCTAAAGCGCCCAAATCTTTTGTAAAAGTAGTTAAATTATGGTCTAAAATTTTATATTTACTTTTGTTGTCTTTATCTTTATTAATAGAAAAACCTAGATTAAAATTTTCAGTGGTTAATCCAATTCTACCACCAAAATTTACAAAACCAGTAGCACTTTGTCCATATGCAACATAACCAGGCAGTAAATCATCTTTTGGTGAGGAAATATAGCTATTAGGTGGGTTCCCCATATAAAAAGCATATTCTAAATCTATATCATCATTAACTGGAACAGTACCAAAAACTTGGATTAAAGCTTTTTGTGGCAAAATATCAAAAATATCAATTACGTTTTCTAAATTAGTTTCGTACATTTTAGGTCTATCTATATAGGGAAATAGAGGGAACCTGTTATAAATTTCGTACATAGAATTAAAACGGGGTAAAAGCATACCAAATTTTATTCTAAAATAATCTTTATAGTCCCATCTAATGTAAGCTTCTTGTAAGTTAAAGTAACCAAAACCTTTATTGCTGGAATAGTTATTAGTAAATTCAAAATTTACAAAAGCTGTTATATTTTTAGTGTATCCTTTGGAAAAGAATAAATTAAGTTGATTTATACCCATAAAATTTATTCTATTTTCTGGTTCGAAGTCGTAATCTGGCACCCAATCGTTTTCGTAACGGGTAAAAGCAGATTGCACATAACCAAAAATATTTAAATCGCTTTGTGCAAGTAAATTAGTATAGCTAATAAGTAAAGTTATTGTTAAAGTAATATAAATAAATATTGGTTTATTAGCCATTAATTCCCCAAATAAATTATACGAAATACCTTATAAAACAATACAATAAAATTTAAGACTAATAAAAAATTATTTATTTTCTCTTAAATTTTTTATAGATTCTTCTAATTTTTTAAGTTCTTTATAACGTTCGTTAAGTTTTCTTTGTTGTTCTTCAATTTCTTTTAGTTTATTATCTAAGGATTGTTGGTACTCGCTATTACTCCAATAACCGCGCTGCTCGAAATAAGATTTAAACAACCAGTTACGTTTAAGAGCTTCCATATTTTCTGCAAAAGCATCAGCACCAGACTTAGCGGAGTTAGTAATTTGCACTAAGTTATTAATCATTACTTGGATGCTATCTAAAGCGGTTCTATCTGTCAGCAATCCACCAATAGTTCCTTTCCCCTTTTTAATGTTACCAACAATGTTATCAACGCTATTCATTGTGGAGTCTACTTTAACAATAACATCTTTAAGTCCTATACTCATGTCAACAATAATATCAGAAATTTCATTTAATCTATTTGTAATAGCATTAAGGGATTTATCGGCAGAATTAGCAACATTAACAGTGGATCTATATAAAGCATCATCGTTTACAATTTTACCAATAGTTCCTTCGCCTTGGTTAATTTTGTTAACAATTTCAGAAAAGTCTTTAGTTAAATTTTTTACATAAGCCATAATAGCTTGTGTTTCTTCTATAATGGCGGAAACATTTAAGGGCTCTTTAGATAAAATAAAGCTGCCATCTTCTACAACTGGGCTGTTATCGCTACCTGGTGTAATGGCAACAATTTTTTTACCAACAAGTCCTTCGGTTTCAATAGAAGCTTGGCTATCAAGTCTAACAAATTTTATCATATTTTTTTGTATTTGCATGGTAACTTCAATTTTTCCACCACCACCGGGTACAAGAATTAAAGAGCTAACATTTCCTATATCATATCCGCTTAAGCGAACAGGGGCGCCCGGCTTTAAGCCTTCTACATTTGCAAAATGTGCTTTAATGTTTATAGTTTTTACAAACATAGAATCTTTATTACCAATAAAAAATATAAAAAGAATAAGAAGAACAGAGCCGAGAAAAATAAAAATTCCTAATCTTGCACCTTCAAAATTTTTTAACATTAAAAACTCCTATTACTTTAGTGCTTCTAAACTAAAAAAGTTTTGTAAAAATTGGTCATTCGAGTTCGTTAAATCATCAATATTACCTTGATAAGCAATTTTGCCATTACGCAAAAATATAGCTCTATCTGCAATAATTTTAGCACAAATTAAATCGTGCGTAACAATAATGGAAGTCATTTTAAGTTTTGTTTGCAAATCTAAAATTAGTTTGCTAATTTCTTTTGTTGTAATGGGGTCTAATCCAGTAGTAGGCTCATCATAAAGCATAAGTTTTGGGTCTGTAATAATACTACGTGCTAAACCAATTCTTTTACGCATACCACCACTAAGTTCGCTTGGCATTTTATCTATTGCACTAGATAATGAAACGAGTTCTAAAGTTTTTTCAACTTTAATATCGCACTCTTTTTGAGTTAAACCAAAAATTTTTTTTAACGGGAAAGATAAATTTTCCCTAACGGTCATACTATCATATAAAGCGGCACTTTGAAATAAAAAGCCTATTGTTTTACGAACTTCGTTTAACTCGTTGCTATTTAGCGAGTGAATTTCTTTATCTTCTATATAAATTTTCCCACTATCAGGAGTCAGTAGTCCAATAATACACTTTAATAGGACACTTTTACCTGTACCACTTTGACCAAAAACAACTAAGTTTTCTCCTGTGTTTACATCAAGAGAAACATCGTCAAGAATCTTATTACTTCCGAAAGATTTAGTAAGATTTAATATTTTTACTAAGATACTGTTGGCCATAACCATAACGTAACTTTTACTAAAACTGTATCTGTAATTAGTATTAATAAAGATGATGCAACAACAGAAGTAGTAGATGCTTTTCCCACACCTTCTGTACCGCCGGTTGTTGTATAGCCTTTATAACACCCAACTAAACCAACAATAAATCCAAAAAAGAAAGTTTTTGCAACACCAGGTATTAAATCCCCAAATTGAACAGACTCTATAACAGAATTAACGTAATATATAAAATTCATGTTTTCTGTAATAATAACCGAAACATAGCCACCCAAAATAGAAAGTATAATTACATAAATAGTAAGCACGGGTAAAATCATTGTTGTTGCAAAAATTCTAGTTACAACCAAAAATTTAAAGGGATTAACTCCCGAAACTTCCATTGCATCAATTTGTTCTGTAACGCGCATACTTCCAAGTTCTGCACCAATTCCAGAGCTAACGCGTCCAGCAAAAATAAGCGCAGTAATAACAGGGGCTAACTCTCTAATGGCAGAAATTGAGACCATGGCGGGTAAAAAATCCGTTGCGCCAAATCTTTGTAATACGGGGTAGCTTTGTAAACCTAATACCAATCCTATAACAATTCCGGTTATGCTAACAATTGGGAATGTTTTTACACCCAATTCATCCATATGCTTACGTATTTCGGAAATTTCGTATGGAGGAACAAAAACCTCTTTGAAAAAGCGTAAGATAAAGATTGTTAATCCACTTAAATTTATAAAAAAATTGTAAGTAGATTGACTAAAATTTGGCTTCCTTACATTTATCGGTTCAGGTAATTTCATTATAAGTTTTTGTTATTTAAATATTAAAGATAAAAAATTATCTTCAAAATATAAATTGTTTTTACAATAATTTAAAAAATCTTTTTAAAATATCAAGTTTAGAAATTTGGAATAAATTTTTTATATTAAGATTTTATATAATTATAATTTGTGAAAAAACAGTGGAAAAAAGAGAAAACAATATTAAAAATAATGTTAAAATTGATAAGCATTTTAAAAGAAAAGACAAAGTTTATAAAGAAAATGAAAAAGATAAAAAAAATAAGGTAAATAATAATAGTAATTTAAAGTTTAAAGAAGTTTCTAAAAAAGAGGATTTTGATAAAAACGAAAGTAACGAGGGGAAACAAAGTTTTAATAAATCCCGTCATGATTCTAAAAAGTTTGTAAATAAAAAAGATTACGTTAAACAAAACCTTGAAAAGGAAATAGAAAATAATAAGGATTTAAAATATTTTTCAGATTTTGTTAAACGTCAAATACCAAAACATATTTTACAAAATAAAAACTTTTTACAAATAGAGCCACTTGCTTTATTAGAATATGACCATGAAATAAAAATTAAGGAAACCGCTTTAAGTGAATTTTTAAAGAAAAACTTAATTGAAAAGAAGGTTGAAAAAATTGTAAAATCACCTAAAAGTAGATATTACCGAACTACAACAAAGCGCAAAGTTAACATAGAAAAGGGAAAATTTACTTTAGTTTTTGCCGAAAGTAATGTTTTAAATTATAATAACTTAATTAGTGCTAGTATTCTAGAACCTAACGAACATAAAGATATTTATTACTATATTGCAGAAAAAATTAATCTGCCAACATATAATGCTATTGGCAAAGCACTAAATTATGTTATTATACGTGGTACATATACAGATTTTTATGTAATATTTAACGTAAATATTCTGAATGCAGAAGTTGTAAGAAAAATTAAACAGTTAAGCGATGAACTTAAAAAGTTAAAAAGCAACATACGTGGCTTGTATGTTTATTTAGATCCTACCAAATCTGATTACTATTTAGAAAGCAAACGCCCAGATGTGCCGGTTAACTTTAAGAATATATTTGGACCAGAGAAAATATTGGTTAATTTTAATGGGAATAAATACTCGTTTTTACCCACATCATTTTCTCAAATTAACGAAAGCATAGTGCCATTATTTTTAGAAAAAGTTAAAACATTATTACGTCCGCAAAAAGATCAAGTACTAATTGATTTATATTCTGGATATGGATTATTTAGCCAATATTTAGCAGATTATTACGCAGAAGTGTTTGGTATGGAAGCGGATTTAGAGGGAGTGAAAGCTGCCAAAGAAAATGTAACTCATACGAACAAAAAAAATGTTCGCTTTTTAGCTATGCGTGTTACTAGTACAAATATTGATAAGTATATTCCTAAAAGTTTTAGATATGAAGAAGTGTTTATATTAGACCCACCGAAAATTGGTACTGAAGATAAAGTTATTCAAGCAATTGCTGCGAGAACACCAAATAAGGTTTTACACATTTTTTGTGGCACCGATAATATACCAGAAGAGCTTAAAAAATGGGAGCAATTTAACTATAAACCTGTTGTAATTTCTCCTATGGATTTATTTCCAGGTACAGCTAATTTAGAAGTTTTAGTATTATTAATGAAAAGACCATAATAAAAAACTAACAATTTGATAAAATGAAAATTTATATAGTAGTACCAACAATAAGAGAAAATAGCATAAACGATTTTTTAGCTGCATGGGAAAAACAGTTTAAAGATTATACTATAATTGTTATAGAAGATAATCCACAAAAGTCTTTTAACATAAATAAACCTAATGTTATACATTTTGCTTGGGAAGATATTGATAATGAACTAAAAGATAACAGCTGGATTATCCCAAGAAGAACAGATTGTATTAGGTCTTATGGATATTACAAAGCATACAAATTAGGGGCAGATGTAATTATTACTCTTGATGATGATTGTTTTCCATTAGATGATGATTTTGTTAAAACGCATGTATCAAAGTTGGTTAGGGGGAATGAAAATGCTTGGGAAAGCACTTTAGAAAACATAAAACCACGAGGTGTGCCGTACTTAAATCTAAATAGAAGTAACGAATGTTTGTTAAATCATGGTTTATGGGAAGGAATAGCAGACTATGATGCCATTACGCAACTAAACTTAAGTAGATTAGATTTAAAGCCAGAGTGGGAAGATAAAACAATCCCACGTGGTAAATATTTTCCCATGTGTGGAATGAATCTATCATGGAAACGAGAGCTTACGTTTGCAATGTATTTTATGCTTATGGGTAAAGATTATGAATATGATAGATTTGGTGATATATGGAGCGGAATAATAGTTAAAAAAATACTTGACCATCTAAATTTTGCGGTTAATAGTGGTACGCCTGCTATAATGCATAAACGCGCTAGCGATGTTTGGCAAAATTTAAGAAAGGAATTACCAGGCTTAAAGGTTAATGAAATATTTTGGCAAGCTATAGATAAAATTGTTTTAACAAAAACAACTATAAAAGATTGTTATTTGCAAATTGCAGAAAAATTAGATTTAGAAGGCGAATACTTTAAAAAACTTAAAGTAGCTATGAAAACTTGGGTAAAGATATTAGAAGGATAAGTTAAATAAATTCTAAAAAGTTATTTTTATTTATTAAATTAAATTTACTATTTGGGTAAGTTTTAGCCCAAGCAGCAGGGATTTTTACATTGTCTTTATTATATTTAATCTCGTAAGCTTTTAATGTGTTATTATTCTCCTCAATTAAATCTATTTCCTGTCTATCGTAAGTTCTCCAAAAATAAAAATTAGAAAAATTTAAATTGTTGGAATTTTGCTTTAACATCTCAGAGATAATAAAATTCTCCCAAAGTTTGCCTGTGTCATCTCTCATATTTAGTGGAGCAAAATTATTTATTATCGCATTTCTAATGCCTAAATCCCAAAAGTAATATTTGCTCTGTTTGGTTAACTCCTTACGTAAATTTTTATTATAACCATCTAATTTAAAAATAACAAAAACTTTTGTTAGCAAATCTAAATACCTTTCAACAGTAGCCCTATTTAATCCAACAGAAGTAGCTAACTCGTTTAAGGAAACCTGAGAACCAATCTGGAAAGCGAGCTGCTTTAAAATAATAAAAAGTTTAGCAGAGTTTTTTAAATTATCTATCTCTAAAATATCTTTTAACAAATAGGAATTTACTAAATCGTTTAGTAAAAAACGTTTAGTAGTTGTATTATCCTCGTTGGCTATTTCTGGATAAGAGCCAAAGATAAGTTTATCCTCTAAATTATCATAAATTTCTGTAAATGTCTCTTTCTGTTTAAATTCTGCCATAGCAAGAGGATATAAGAAATAAGTAAATTTTCTGCCGGTAAGTGGCTCGCCCGTTTTATTAGTTAAATCGAAAGCGGAGCTACCGGAAGCAAATATGTATATATTGTTAAATGTATCCACAATAAATTTTAGGATATTACCAATATCATTTATTTTCTGTGCTTCGTCAATTACTAAAATTTTATTATCTGCAATAAGGTTTTTATATCTCTGTTTATTTATGTATGATAAAATATCGCGGGTAACAAAATCCTCACCGTTTAAGAATAAAGTTTTTTTGTTTAATCTTTTTATCAGTTCCTTTAGTAAAAACGTTTTCCCTGTACGTCGTGCACCTAAAATTACGTTTACTTTACCTGTGCGTAACTGACTAATAATAATATCTGAAATAGTACGATTAAATAAAAACATTTATATAAATTTTGTTAGTTTGGTAGCAAAATTAATAAAATAGGACTATAAAGTCAATATATTATGAAAAATAATTAACATAATTTATAATAATTTTATTAATAAAATTACAAAATTAATGTAAAAATTAATAGTTAAGTGGCAATTTTTACATAAAAAGATATAAATATCTTATAATAAATTTATAATTAACAAATGAATAATAAACAATATTATTTGGAAAATATGTAAAATATAATTAATTTTTAAATAAAATTGAGAGTATTTTGTGCCACAATTAAATCCCTTTATATCAATATGCATATTCACCTATAATAGGGCAGAATATATTAAAGAAACAATAGAAAGCGCATTGAACCAAAGTTACACAAATTATGAAATAATAATTGTTAATGATGGTTCTACTGATAATACGGAAGAAGTTGTAAAAAGTGTACAGAGTAACAAAATTAGATACTATTTAAAAGACCACACCAACGCACCCGATACGAGAAACTATGCATTAAAACATGCTAAGGGAGATTTTATTTTATGGTTGGGTGATGATGATATTTTACATAAAGATATATTAAAAATATATATTGATGAATTAAATAAATATCCTGATGTAGATATTTTTTACTGTAAACTAATAGCATTTAATGAAAACAAAGGAACTATAAGGGATTTTATTTATAAAGATTGGTATAATAAACAAGACGAATTAGCAGCTTTTTTAATTATAGGACAGCCTGTGCCTGATGGTGGCTCGTTAATAAAGCGTAAAATTTATAATGAAGTTGGAATTTTTAATATTGAATTTAACCGTGCTCAAGATTATGAGTTTTATAGTCGCGTTTTTACAACTAAAAAATATAATGCCAAGTATATTGATGAATATTTATATAAATATAGAATACACGATAAAAACATTACGTTAAATTTAAGTGGTCAAATAAATTTAACTTACGAAAAAAAGATATTACGAAAGCTAATAAGTAATAATAGTTTGGAACTATTTTTCCCAAGACTAAGCTATAATGAAAATAAAAAACATTATTTAGCAGAAGCATATTACGTTATTGGGGTAAGATTTTTTAACTACGGCGCTTATGCAGATAGCATCTTTTATATTACAGCCTCTTTACGTGAAGAGCCAGATTTTGAAAAAGTTAGCCAAGCAGTAAATGGTTTTTTAGAAATGGGTTTATTAGAGGAATTAAAAATATTCCTTTTTATGATTAAAGATATTTTTGCAGGGAATGAAAGTTTAGAAAAAGTTATTGAATTAGTTAATAACCACGGTAAATAATAAATTATTAGTAATTATTTATTATATTAACAACGTATTCAATTTCACTATTTGTTAAAACCGGACTAATTGGCAAGCTTAACACTTCGTTATGTATTTTTTCTGTAATTGGATAGCTTAAATTATTCCACTCTTTATATGCTAATTGTTTATGTGGTGCAACTGGGTAATGTATAACCGTTTGAATCCCTTTTTCGGCTAAATATTTTTGTAAATTATCTCTGTCTTGTGTTCTAACTACAAATAAGTGCCATACATGAGATAGATTATTAATAATTTGATTTTGCAAATTTTGGATGGGTAATATTATTTTACTGTTTTTAATATTGTTACAATAATATTCAGCAATTTCGCGTCTTCTTTGGTTTTCGTTATCTAAATATTTAAGTTTTATATTTAATAAAGCAGCCTGTAATTCATCAAGTCTGCTATTAAAACCTTTATATATATTATAGTATTTTTTATTAGAGCCATAATTTCTAAGTGCTTTAATTACCTCTGCAAGCTTATCATCGTTTGTAGTAACTGCACCACCATCGCCTAATGCACCTAAATTTTTGCCCGGATAAAAACTAAACCCCGCTGCATCCCCTAAATTTCCGGTGCGTTTGTTATTATATATTGCTCCGTGTGCTTGTGCGCTATCTTCTATTACTAATAAATTATATTTTTTTGCAATATTATTTATATCATTAATTTCTGCTGCTTTTCCATATAAATGGACGGGCATTATTGCTTTTGTTTTACTACTAATTTTACTTTCTATTAACTTAGGATTGATGTTATAAGTATTAATATCTGGTTCAACTAAAACAGGCTTTAAGCTATTGTGAGAAACCGCTAAAATTGTTGCAATGTAAGTATTAGCTGGTACAATTATTTCATCACCTGTATTAATTATACCCAATTCCATATATGCGCGCAAAATTAAAATAAGTGCATCTAATCCGTTTGCAACGCCAATTGCATGTTTAACGTTACAATATTTAGCAAAATTATTTTCAAAGTTTGTTACCTCTTCACCTAAAATATACCAGCCTTTAGAAAAAACTTTTTTAAGAACTTCATCAAACTCTGCTTGGTATTGGTTATTTATTTTCGGTAGGTCTAAAAAGTTAATCATAGTTTTAACCTGTAAAAATCGTAACAAATGGTAGACGCATTAAAACCTTCTTTTTGTGCAATTAAGCCTGTATTTAAATATCTCCCCTCCTGTTCACTAGAAATGCCAAAGTCAAAGTAATCGAATTGATTACGGTATAAATCGGTAAGATATGGGAAAAGGTAATCGAAAACACGCATTTTATAACCTTCATCTGTTGCGGTCATATATTGAACGTGTACAACTTTTTTGGTTATAAAAAGGATTACACCACCTATAAAAGTAGTGTTAAAATATACTTCGTAAAAATTAATGTTATGGGGAAATCTATTATAAAGTAAATTTAATTCCTCTGCTGTATGAACGGGAGCTAACCCATATTTTTTTAGTAAGTTAATTTTAAATGTTTCAATAATATTAGTGGAATCATTAGCTTTAATCACCTGTAAGCCATCTTGTTTTAATTTTTTATATCTATTAATTTTTTTGCCTGGCACTAAGGTATTATTCAAGTAAATAGTAGAAGAAGGGTCGCGTCTAAATAATTCAAAGTTAAATCTAAATAAAGCGTATAAATCTTCTTCACATGGTTTAATGTGATAAATATGGGGAATTACTTTATAAACTATTTCTGTAATGTTATTTTTTTTAAAATAGCTAAGCAAAGCTTCAAAAAGGTAAAGCATTTTTTCGGTATCTATTCTGTGGTCATGTAAAACACCACCATAAGTTAAACCGCCATGGCTAATAAATTTATTATTTACAATATTGGCAGGAATAACTGCAACCAAGTCTTGTTTATCATAAATAGTTAGTGAACTATCAATAAATCTATCGGAATGGTATTCCATGTAATTTCTGTTAAATAAAAAAGTGCCATTATTAGATTGCTCCACTAACGAGTTCCATCTTTTAAATTCAACTGAGGAATATTTATTAATTGTTAATTCCATATTAAAGATTTAATTTTTTTTCTACTAAATTATAAAAATCATTAACGCTAAAGGTGTTAGCAATTTCATCTACATTTAATTTAACACCAAACTTAGCTTGTAAAGCAAGAACAATTTTTATATGATTTAGTGAATCCCAATTTTTAGCGCTATTTCTATCTGTAGTTTCTGTAACTTTTTCTTCTAAAATTTCGCTAATAATTTTAATAATATCAGTTTTCAATATGCACCTCTATAATGTTGTTAGTAGCAGAAGGTAAATCGCTAAGTATATAAGTTTTAATTCCTTCTATTTCCTCTATTAAGGAAAAACCTAATTCATCATATTTATCTTTAAGAATAATATTTTTAGCAGTGGGAATAAATTTACCAATAAAACGTTTATCAAACATTTTTTTTAGTTCGTAAATTACAGCGTGTTCAATTTTCCGTCCTATAACTCTGCAACTAAGTAAAAATGTTTCTATTTCTATAATTGCATCTAATTCATGTAAAACTATCAAGCCAATAATTCCATAGTCGCCAAAATTATCTTTAAGTTTAAGGTAATATACTTTAAAATTAGGGTTAGTTAAATATTTTT
This sequence comes from uncultured Melioribacteraceae bacterium, assembly GCA_964652025.1. Classification (GTDB taxonomy): domain Bacteria; phylum Bacteroidota; class Ignavibacteria; order Ignavibacteriales; family Melioribacteraceae; genus JAEXOD01. The sequence continues at coordinate 249,779 of CAZYZX010000004.1, read as the reverse complement.
CTAATTCAGATTCTGTATAGCGGATTGTGGTAAAATTAAACTGATTAGTTTTATTAGCTAGTTGTGCTAATCGTGGTATGTGTTCTTTTTTAGCTGTACCAATTGTAAGTTCAAGCTTAAGACTTTTTAAATAATCATCTATATTAGAGTAACTATTCTTTAATTCCTCGCGCAAAATATTAGCTTCGTATTGTTTAGTTTTTTCCAAGTCTTCTTGGGTTAAAGATAATTTGCTAAAGTATTTAAAGTCTAAATCTTGCCAAAATTCAATTAAATTATCTACAGATTTTGGGTAATCTGGAACAACAACATAGGAAGAGTTTTTAACAAGCTCTCTTTCAAAAGGAGAGTCATCAACAAAAACACAACTATCTTCACCAATGTTTAGTTCTTTAACAATTTCTTTTATGTTAATATCTTTTTGTAGCCAATTTATTTTTTTTATAACAAAGTCGTTTAGTTTTAACACAAAATTTGTATTTTTTTCAAAAGCTTCTTTCACATCATTAAAATTGTTTTTGGAACAAATACAAAGAATTATTCCTCTATTTTTTATGCTTAAAATAATTTGTTGTATTTTAGTGTAAATATTTCCAATTCTATCTTTACCTAAAGCAATATTATTATGTCCTTCTTCACCTAATACACCACCCCATAAAGTATTATCTAAATCCACAATTAAACATTTTTTAGCATTATTTATAGCAGCGTTTACATAAGTGTAAATTAATTCGCTAATCTTTTTAGTGCCAAGCTCGTTATATCTGTAAGCGGCATAGTGCCACAAACCGTCATCAAATAATTGGTCAAAGCCATATTTTTCAATTAATGAAAGTATATCTAAAACATAAATGTTTTTGTTTTTAAGTGAAATTTGGGAAAGTAAAGAGTTGATTTGTAATTGGTAATTTTTAAAACTATTGGAATCGTTATAATCTGCTATTTTATTTGAGTAATTATAAAAAAGAATATTGCTAATAAATAGTTTACCAGTAGAGTTATTTATAAAAGAATTTACAAGTCCTTGAATTTCTGAAACAACATCATCAAATGTGCGATTAAATAATAAATATTCTCCATCTAGTAATAAAAATGTAAAGTCGTAATTTTCTTTATAAATTTTACTGTTTGGGTCAAAAAGTTCAATAGAATATTTATTATACCCAAAATCGGTTACTTCTAAACCGTAAGTTTTTTTTAATTTATCAGTTAAAAAATCAGTTGTAAAATTGCTTAAAATTGCTATTTTCATAATTTAAATTAAAATTCCCAATCTATAAGTTTTTCAATTCCAATACCAGTTAAACCATAACTATTACCATTATAAAATAAATAAAAATTATTTTCAACTTGTAAAAGATAAGGGAAATATATCATTTCAGAATTCCACCCGCTAGACCCATGTATTAATCCTAACTCGTTATCGCGTCTAATCCAGTTAAAGCCATCTTTAGAAGTTGCAAAACCTATTGAGTATTTCATATTTAAGGTTCTAATTGTATGAAACATAATATAATGGTTATTTGCTTTTAATACCATTGGGCGACCTAACCCATGCTCTATGTTTTTATAATATTCAACACATAAATGCCCATTAGGTTTAAGTGTAATACCATCTAAAGACTCTTGATAAAACACATTATAAGTTGGGCGCAATTTGCCATTTACGGTAACCCAATCTGTACCAGCAGAATACCAAAGTTTAAATATGCCATTTTCAACAAATCCGCTTGGCCCGCCCCGTGTGCATAAACCTTCGCTGCTTCTATCCATTATAGGGTGGTCTTGAATTCTATTAAAAGTATATCCTCCATCTTTACTTATTGCAACACCTGCAAACATAGAGTATGGCACTTTGCGCAATAATTGATAACCAGTATAATAAAGGAATGTTAAATCCCCATTTTTTACTATACTCATAGGAACCACGCCATTATCATCAAAAGTTCCATCTTTGCCTAAATCTAATAAAGGGTTCTCTGATACATTAATGACCTCAAAAGTATTAATATCTAAATCTACATAAGCAATACGAGAAACGTTAAATGCATCAAAAGCACCAAAAAGAACTCTAATCGTTTTGTTGTTTAATAAATAAGGAACGGGTGCATTCATATGGCTTACCCACCAAGTACCATTTGGCTTAACGTTTATAACTTTAATATGTTTCCATTTCATTTACGAAATCTCTCCATTTAATTCTAAGAACAATTTACTATTTATTCCACTATCTTTAGCAGGAAATCCTTTATATATATTGCTATTTAATGCATTATTACTTAACACAGAGCCTGCACTTAATATAACATTATCTGTAGTTTTTATTTTATCGATAAGAGTGCAACCAATACCAATAAAATTATTATTCCCAATTTCAGTAAAACCACCAATACTACAATTGGCTCCAATAAAAACGTTTTTACCAACTCTACTGCTATGGGAAATAACTGTTCCACTGCAAATAATACTATTTTCTTCTATAATACAATTATGATTTATTGAAACATTATCGTAAATAAAAACACCTTCTTTTATTGTTGCTGTTTTAGAAATATAAGAATTAGGACTAATGTAAGTAGCAATTTTAAAACCTTTGGCTTTTGCTTGTAAAAAAATATTTTCCCGCAAACTATTTAAACCTGTATAAGAAATACCAATAATTAATGAATATAAATTGGGATTAAATATTTTTTCAATATTCTCAAAAGGAAAAATGGGTAAATTAAAAAGAAGTTCAGAATCAGAAAAGTAATCTTTATTAGCAGAAAATCCTACTACTAAAAAATCATCACAATCTGAAATGTAACTATAAATTGTTTGTGCAGTTTCACCAATTCCAAAAATAATTATAGGTTCAGCCATCTTATACCTCTATTAATTCAAAATCTGTATGATATAAAAAAAACAATATTTTTATTTTCAAAAGAAGCAGCTGGCTTAGTACTTGTTATATCAATAAAACCTAAGCTTAATATATAATTATAATCTTGCGTAAAGTTATTGCTTGTAAAACATAAGTGATAAGGAGAGGTGCCAATTTTTTTAAAGATATTATTTACTAGCGAACTATTTGTGAATGATGCTACAAACTCTACAGCAAGATTATCAAAATGTGCAAACTGCACTTCTATTTGCTGCAAATTATCTTTATATAGATTACCAATATTAAAACCAACTCTTTTAAATATTTCCGCACTATTAGCAATGTTATTTGTAGCAACTGCTACATGATGAAATTTAAGCGCCATGTAATATTTTTTTAAAATTTAAAAAATCATTAAAATTTCTAATATAATCGTTTTCGTCATATTTTTCTGAAGCTAAAACTAAGCAAATTGCACCTGACGAAAAATTTTCAATTTCACGCCAAATTCCGGGTACTATTAATAATCCTTTGTTAGGATGGTTGAGGAATATTTTTTTTATATTAACCCCATCATTTATTATAATATCAAAACTTCCACTAGCTGCAACAACTAATTGATAAAGATTTTTATGTGCATGCCCGCCGCGAGACTCACCACCAGGAATGTTGTATAAATAATATACGCGTTTAATAGCAAAACTAACCTCTTTATTATTGTTTATTGCTGTAATGTTGCCAGCTGGGTTATGAATTTTGGGCAATTCTATTATTTTACAATCATTAATTGTTGTCATTTTTTAACCATTTGCTTAAAAATATCATAATCTCGTATATAATCCTCGCTATCAAACTCTTTAGAAGAAAGATGCAAGCTTAATGAGTTTGTGGAAAAATTTTCCATATGGCGCCAAGTTAAAGCTGGAATTAATAACCCAAAGTAAGACCGATTTAAGTGATATTTTTGTGTAGATATGCCATCATCAACAACTACATCAAAGCTACCAGAAAGAGCTATAATAAACTCCTGTTGCTCTTTATAAGCATGTCCGCCTCGTATCTCTCCACCTGGTACGTCGTAAATCCAAAACACGCGCTTTATATCAAATGGTATATGCCTATGTGTTTCTATATAAGATAAATCCCCTTTATCGCTTATAATTTCTGGTAAATTTATTATTTTAACTTTGCTTTCCATATATATATGTAATATTTTTATTGTTATTTAAAATAATATTTTTTGATTTAATAATAAAATTTATATTAATATTAATAAAAAATAATTAAATTAAACCTTTATTAAATTTTATATAAGTATGGATTATAATAAACTATTTTTAGAAGCAGTTAACTATTTTGATATAAATGATTATAATAATGCTGTAAAATTATTTTTAGAGTGTTATAAATTTGAACGAAAACCTATATTAAATTATTATTTAGCACTATGCTATTATAAAACAAATAATTTATCTGAATGCAAATTATATGCAGAAAGGTATTTTAATAATAACCCAGAAGATAAAACAATAGCTTCTTTGCTTATCACAATAAATATAAATTTAGGTAAATTAGAAGAAGTTAAAAAAATTATTGAGCTATATTTAGAAAATGATGACCTGCCCGATACTGATATTTTACAACTTTACGAAAAAATTAATGGCACAAGTTACGTAAAAAAAGATAAAAAATATCCTGCTCTAAATATTCTATTTATTCAACAATATGCAGGAATAAGGTGTTATAAATATGCAAAGGCGCTAAAAAGTAAGGGGCACAAAGTAACATTGTTATATGGATTAAGTAAGATAAGTGAGAATTATAAAGACCTTGATGATAATGTATTTGTTGATTGTATAAAAATAAATAGTATTAAAGATATATGGAGTTTTGTTGATAATTACGATATAATCCATTGCCATAACGAACCCGATTTTTTTACAGTAGCTGCTTTAACAAGCAATAGACCAATAATTCACGATACTGCGGATTTAATTTCCTTGCGAGATGTTGAAAATCCTAATACTATGTTTTTTGAAGCTGTTGCAAACAAGGGAGCAACTGGTAGGGTATATTCAACAATATATCAAAAGCAAAAAGCAGAAGAGCTTTATGGTTTAACCACACCAGCTCTTGTTTTTGGTAATTATATTTCTAAAGATGATGCAGCAAAAAGTTACTTGCCAAAATTATCTAAAACAGATGGTAATATACACATCGTTTATCAGGGGAGTATTTCTTTATATAAACATAGAAATTTTATAGATATTTTTACAGGGATTGCTAAGGACAATATACATGTACATATTTATCCTTCAAGACTTGACGAACAATTATCGGCTTTTTTTAATCAATTCCCCAATATTCATTATTATGCTCCAGTTTCTCCTAAAAATTTAATTACTGAAATGACTAAGTATGATATTGGTATTATTCCTTGGAATTTAGAATTAGGGCAAAAAAGCTTTTTAGATACCACAATAGCAAATAAATTATACGAATACTTAGCTGCTGGGCTACCCGTATTAACAAGCAATGTAAAATCTTATGAGGATTATTTTGCGCTAAATAAAGTTGGTGTTACTTTTGAAAATATTTCAGAAGTTCCAAAAAAAGTTAATTATTTATTAAAATTAAAAGAGAGTATAGATTTTAGTAAATATATAATTTCGTATGAAGATGAAATTTATAGGTTAGAGGAATTTTATTTTGAATTAATTAAAAAAACTTTAGAAAATAATACCCAATATAAGCTTAGGGATAAAATAATAATTGAACATCAAAAAAGGTATTTGCGTAATAAGCAACAAATTAAAGCTAATAATATATTAATTAAAAGTAATAAAAGATTAAATGGTAATTTGTTAATTGTTACACCAAATGTAGAAGATGTGGGTGGTGCAGCAGTAACTTATAAAATGCTAATAAGTAAATTTAAGGAAAAGGGAATTAAAGTATTTATTTTAACTAATAGCGTTTCAGAAAAAGATTTTGTGGGGATTAAAAAATTAGTTGATGATATAATAGAGATGAAAAATTATGACTTAAATTTAATGCCCAATTTAGATATACTAACAAATTTTGCAACTAGCTTTAAGGAAATTATTTATAAATATAATATAAAGTATGTAATTTCAGTTCCATTATACCCCTCAATTTATATGGAATATTGTAAGCAAAACATCGATTTTAATTTATTGCACTATGTAACATACGAACCAAATTTTGATGGAGATAATAAAGATATTAAAAGGGAATTATTAATAAATAACTTAAATAGTCATATATTTATAGGAAAAGCACAAGCACAATCTGTATTTAATTTTTTAAATTTGGATTACCAGAATTATAGTGTTAATATAGTTGGCATACCCGTGCCCGATATAAAAGAATACTTAGAAAAAGAGAAAAATTTTAGTAAAACAGACGAGCTAAAAATATTGGCTATAAGTAGAATTACTGCAACAAAATCTTATGTGTTTAATTTAATAGAAGATGTTGCGAAGCTAATTAACCATGGATACAATATTAAAGTTACAATAATTGGTGATGGGAATTATTTACCTATTATTAATGAAATGATTAGGTATTACAACATTAAAAATAATTTTAATTTAATGCAATCAACATATCCATTAAACTACGATTTTATACAAACATTTGATTTAGCAATAGAATCAGGCACAACTGCTTTAATTACAGCAGCTTTAGGAATACCCACAATTTTTGCTATTCCAACAACTTGGTTTAATTATTTTGGCTATTTTTCCGGTTATGCGGGTGCATTAGGAATTTTAGGTTTGGACTTTGATTTCTTTACAGATAGTTATTTTGTGGTTAACCAAAAATATACTTATTTTGACTTAATAAGTAATATTTGTAATAGAAAAGATAAAGATGAATTTTTAAGAGAATTATCTGTTATTTCAAAAACTTATATTCGTAATAATTATAGTTATCTAAATTGTGATATTATAGTTGAAAAAATAATTAGTTTATTGAATTAATTTGGTTATAAATATGTAAATGGCTAATAATAGCCAATATATTTCAAACAAACACTAATAAAATGCTTAAATAGCGTTTGGCAAGCTATTTGATTAATTTTAATTTAATTTAAACTTAAATTTTATGGTTAGTAATTTTAATCTTAACGAGCTATTAGATAAAAAGCAAAATAATACTAAAAATAGGCTTGAAAAACCTATAGATATTATATTTTTAACATTTAATAGATTGGATTATTTTATACAAACCATAACTGCTTTAATCCAAAACACACGTTATCCATATAATCTAATAGTAGTAGATAACAACAGTGGAGAGGAATTTAAAAATTTTTTGAAAGAGAACAATAAGCTATTTAGTTTAGTAATATATAATAATAGTAATGAATGGACAAGTGCTTTTCAAAAAGGAATAGATGTATCAACTTCTGACCCGTTTATTGTAAGCGATCCAGATATCTTAGTGCCAAATTTAGAAGATAAATGTTGGTTAGAAAGGGTAATAAATTTACATAATTTATACCCAGAAATTGGTTTACTTGCTTTAAACTTAAGTGATGAAAACAAGCCACCAAAAATGCCAGATGTTTATTTGGGGGATAAGCAAGTTTATAATGAAGAAATAGAATTAAGCAATGTAGGTACGGTGTTTCAATCAATTAAAAGAAAATTTTTTAATTTTAGATATGTAACAGATTGGGAAACTTGTGAGAGAATAAGACAAAATGGCGGAAAAGTAGGCTTTGCAAAAAATATAAAAGCATACCATTTAGGTTGGAACGAAGAAATAGACTACCCAGATTATATTATTGATAAATATGCATATTTTAAAGAAACATACGGTGTAGATACTTATTTATACTATATTTCTAATCAAAAATTAATCGATAGAATTAGTGAAAAAGCGGATGCATATTTTAATAACGCAAGACCTGAAATTCAAAAATTGGTTGACTCTAATTCTAAGAAAATATTGGATGTTGGTTGTGCATCTGGTTTTTTAGGTTATGCGTTAAAAATTAAAAATAATGCAGAGGTTTGGGGTATTGAAATAAGTAAAGATGCCGCCGAAAAGGCGATGCATAAAATTGATAAAGTTATTATTAAGCCTGTAGAAGAAGCTATTGATTATTTACCTGATAATTATTTTGATACCATTATTTGTGCTGATGTTTTAGAACATTTAATAGATCCCGAAGAAGTTTTAAAGAAGTTGAAAAGTAAACTAACAGCACTTGGGGAAATTATTATAAGTGTGCCAAATATTAATCATATTTCTGTAATTCTTGGTTTATTAAATTGTAATTTTGAATATGACGAAGCAGGAATATTAGATAAAACTCACTTAAGATTTTTTACCAAAGCAAGTTTCTTAAAGATGCTTAGAAGATGTGGGTTAAGGGAAATACATATTAATTTTAATATATTAAATGAAAGTATAAAATTTCCAACTAAATTTTTACAAAGCATTAAAGAGATGGGCTTTGATGAAAAGCGTTTTGAAGAAGAGAGTCAAGTTTACCAATACGTAATTAAGGCAAAAAGAGCTGAATATAACGAGGTAACTATAATAATACCATTTGTTAATAATCACGAACTAACTTTAAACACTGTTTATAGTATTAAAAATGTTGTAAAAATACCAATAAAAATATTATTAATAGATGACGGAAGCAAAGAAGAGGAATTACAAAAAATAAAAGAAGGTATTACAAGTTTTGATGAAGTAACCATTATTAAAAATAACTATGAACATGGTTTTTCTAGCGCTATAAATAGAGGTTTAATAGAAGTTGATACAGATTTTATAATTTTAGCAAATAACGATATTGTTGTAACTAAAGGTGCAATAGAAAGATATTTAACTCTTGCAAGAAAAAAGGAAATTGGTATTATTGGCTGTTACACAAATTATGCAAGTGGAATTCAACAAACAGATGAAATAATTTACGATAATTTAGAAGATTTATATAAATTAGCAGAACAATTTTCAGAAAAGTATAAAAACACTTACGTATATTTTCCCCGTGTTGCATTCTTTTTTACATTAATTAAAAAAGAAGTTGTAGATAAAATTGGCGGATTAGATGAAAGATTTAACCCCGGTAATTATGAAGATGATGATTTTTGTTTGCGTGCATATTTGGCAGGATATAAAATTGCAATAGCAAAGGATGTTTTTATACATCATTATGGGTCTAAAAGCTTTAATGAAAGCGGTTTAGAATATTATAAGGCTTTACTAAAGAAAAATGAAACCAAGTTTAAGGAAAAGTGGGGTTCTACACCAGATGAGATATTTAAAAATCAGACTAAGGAAATAAAGAAGCGTGAAATAGTTTATCCAATAAATAAAAATAAAGGATATGAATATTTAAGCAGGGCGCTAATAAATATTAATGAGAATGAATTTTTATTAGCTGTAGATAATTTAAGGAAAGTTATTAATTATGCTAAGGAAAACAAAATAAAAGAAATAAATGAAATAAGTATAAATGATATTAATTTGCTTTTAGAAAATTTAATTAATAAGTTAGAGAATAAATAAAAATATAAATACCGGAGGAAAAATGTCTCAATTTGAACGATTGTTTAAAGAGGCTCATAAGTATTACAAATTGCAAGATTATGCAAAAGCAATAGAGAAGTTAGAAGAAGCCGAAACTATGACCGGTGAAATTAGTGATGACGGTTTAAATTTAGAGGATTTATTAATATTTAAAGGTGGCTTGTTATATAGCATAGGTGAATTAGAGAAAGCGCAAGATACATATGAAAGAGCATTAGAAAATAATCCTCAATCCGAAGAAGCATGTTCGGGACTTGGTAAAATATATTACTCTGTAGAAATGTATAAAGAAGCAAAGACCATGTTTGAATGGGCTTCTGTTCTAAATCCAGATAATGAAATGACAAAGTCTCATTTATCAGTTGTAAATCAAAAACTTGGATATACACCAGAGCACAATTATTTATTAATAGAAGACGAAGAGCCTGCTAAAGAGCGCAGAGATTTTAACGACCTTTTTGATATTACATATGATGATTTTTTAAATAACAATTTTTTAGGTGCTTTAGAAAAAATTGAGAATTTAGAAAAATCATTTATTGAAGATACAAAAATGTTAAAGGGGAATATTTATTTAGCATTAGAAGAATATGACAAAAGCAAAGCCGAATTTGAGGCTGTTATAAAAGTTAATCCAAACTCTGTTGCAGCATATAATGGTTTGGGGAAAATTTACGTTGCCAAAAATATGTATAAAGAAGCAAAAGCAGTTTATGAACTTGCACTAAAAATAGACCCTGATGATAGTTTTGCAACTATGGGTTTAGCAGAGGTAAACGATAAATTAGGATTAAGTCCTGTTCATAATTTTTTGGTTGTTTTTACAGATAAAAATTTAAGTGATGAAATTAATCAGTATTTAGAACAGGCATTCGATTTGTTTCAAAATAAACAATTTGAAGAGAGTTTAGAGCAGCTTAATTATGCAGAAAAATTAATTAAAGCTTATAACGAGCCAAAAAAGAACGAAGCACTAAGCAGTGTTTTAAACTTTAAGGGATTTAATTATTTGGCACTTTCTATGTTAGAAGATGCTAAAAACGCATTTGAAATTTCGTTAAGGTTAAATCCTGGTAGCTCGCAAGCATGTGCAGGGCTTGGAGAATATTTTTATTTATTAGAGCAAGATAAAGAAGCTAAAGCAATGTATGAATGGGCTGTAAAAAATAATCCAGAAAACTTATTCGCAGTGCAAGGCTTAGCCAAAGTAAATAAACTATTTAACTATCCTTTAGATCACAACTCGCTAAATTTAGGCATTCCTGATGAAATAAATGATGATTTTATAAAATATGTAAAAGACGCGTACGATTATTTTGATAAAAAAGATTTTAGGAGTGCATTAAATTTAATTGATAAAGCTATTGAGTTACTAAAAGCTAATTTAGATGAAATATCCGCAAGACCACAGTTAGTAAGTTTAACTAATTTTAAGGGGTTTAACCACCTTAGTTTGGGTGAAGTAGAAAAAGCCAAAGAATGTTTTGAGTTTTCGTTAGAGTCTAATCCTTCTTCATCTCAAGCATCAGCAGGTTTGGGAGAAATTTTATATTTAGAGGGGAAAGATAAAGAAGCCAAAACAATGTTTGAATATGCATTAAAATACGAGCCGCGTAATACATTTGCAATTTCGGGATTACAAAAAGTTAATAGGTCGCTTGGATTACCAGAAAATGATAACTCGCTTTTACCAAAAAGTAAAAAGGAAAAAAGCGAAAAAATAAGCAATTTAATAGATGAAGCATTTAGTGCATTTAATCAAAAAAAATATTTAGAAATAATACCCTTATTAGATGAAGCAGAAAAATTAGTAGAAGAAAATTTTAGCAGAGAAGAAAATTACGAAACAGTAACAAAAATTAACAATTTTAAAGGTTTTGCTTTATTAGCTTTAGATGAAATAGAAAAAGCTAAAGAGTGTTTTGAAAAGGCACTAAAACTAAGTCCAAATTCATCTCAAGCATGTGCTGGATTAGGAGAAGTGTTGTTTTTAGAAGGAAAAGACCACGAAGCAAAAATTATGTTTGAATGGGCTGTAAAAAATAATGCTAATAATGGTTTTGCAGTAGAAGGTTTAAAAAAAGTTAACCGTGCTATTGGCATAGCAGAAGATCATAATTCCTTAACAGAGTAATTAACAGGAGAATATTTTGCCAAATATATCTCTATGCATGATTGTTAAAAACGAGGAAAGATATTTAGAAGATTGTTTAATATCTGTTAAAGATGTAGTTGATGAAATAATAATTGTTGATACGGGTTCAACTGATAATACGCTAAAAATTGCTAAAAAATTTAACGCAAAAATATTTGGTTTTAATTGGATAAACGACTTTTCGGCAGCCCGTAACTATGCATTAAGGCAATGCACGGGGAATTTTATTTTGTACTTAGATGCAGATGAAAGACTTTTAGATGAAAGCAAACCGAAGCTAAAAGAAATTTTAAAGGCACAAGAAAAGTTAGCTGTTAATTGCCTTGTAATTAGTAACGAAGGTGGGAATAATACTCAAAATGTAATGAGTTATTATCGTTTATTTAGTAATAGCGAAAATATTTTTTTTACTGGTGCTGTTCACGAGCAAATATTCCCCTCCTTAAAAGAAAATAATTACACATTTATCGATTCTGATATTAAAATTATTCATGTTGGTTACGAAGTATCCCAACAAAAAATAATTGAAAAAGCTAAGAGAAATTTAGAAATTTTACTAAAAGATTTTAAAAATACTCCTACAGGCTATAAGGCATATCATATTGGTGTATCGTATGTTGTTTTAGGGGAAATTGATAAATCAATCCCCTATTTTGAAGAAGCTATTAAAGATGATACCTTAGAAGCTAATCATCTTTCTCACTGTTACAGGTACTTAGCAGCTTATCAATTAAACAGCAAAAAAGATTTAGAAAAAGCTTTGGTTTATGCTAATAAAGGGTTATCCTTTAATAAAAAACAACCTTTACTTAATATTATACTAAGCAATATTTATTTATATAAAGGCGATTTTGATAAAAGTGAGGAATATTGTAGACTTGCTTATGAATTTAATAAAGAACTTAGTTCTACAAAAATAGCTTTTTTTGATATAATTGTAGAAGAAAATCAAATTTTGCAACATATATTAAATATTGCTGCACTAACTGCTAATAAACAACTTTTTAATGATTATTTCCCTAAATTAAATCTTAATAAAATTGATAAAAATTGGGCAAATTTATTTTTATTATTTAACTTGTTGTTTAATAATTTAGAAATTACACAGGATTTAATAGATAATTTCTCTTTGTTTTTTAGATATGAATATACAGACTCTTTTTTAACATTGATTAATAATTATAAAAATGTTAGTTTACGTGTTAGTTTATTAAAAACAGCAGAAAGAGTTATTGGTAATAAATTAGGTCTAATACATTTATTAGGCGAAAGTTATTATCTAATTAATGATGAACAAGAAGCATTAAATTACTTTGAGAAATACTATAAGCTGGATAATAAAAATACATTAGTTATTAATAGATTAATTACATTATACTTAAATTTTGGTAAGTTTAAGGAATTAAAAAAATTACTTGATGATACTGCTAATCTATTTATTGATATGCCAGATATTTATGAAATGATTAGTAAGCTAAAAGATAAATTGAATGAATTAATTTGATAAATGCAAAATTTTATAGAACTTAAAGAAATAAAAGATTTATTTTATAAGACCACAGATAAAGAGGCAAGGGAATTATATAATCAAATTTCGGATGGCATATTTAATTTAGAAATAGCAGATAGAATTATTGATTATTTTGATAAAATAAACGATAACCAAAGTAAAATTAAGTTCTTGGAAATTCTGCTTAAATTTTATAATAACCCAGAGATATATGGATTATTAGCACTTGCGTATAAAAAAAATAAAAATTTTGATAAAGCAATAAAAAACATTAATATAGCAATAAATTTAGATCCAGCTAATTTTGTACATAGGTATAACAAAGGCATAATTTTATACGAGTTAGAAAGATTTGAAGAGGCTTTAGTTTGTTTTAAGGAAAGTGCACAATGCAATAAAAACATTGATGTTATTTTTTACAACAAAGGAAATACTTACTTAAAGCTTAATGATATTTTTAATGCAATAAAAAGTTATAAAAGAGCAATTGAGCTTAATGCTAATTTTGCAGAGGCTTATTTTAATTTAGGGATTGCTTATGAAAAAGCAAAGCTACCGGAAGAAGCATTAAAATGCTATGAACGTGCTTGTTTAATAGAGCCCAAAAATCCTTCTTACGAGTGGAATAAAAGTTTAATGCTACTTTATAAAAAAAATTTTGAAGATGGATTTTTAGCTTATGAAAGTAGAATAAGAAAAGCTGATTATAAATATAATTTATCTGGGGAAAGATATAAGGGCGAAAGTTTTTTTGGTAAAACACTTTTGGTTTATACTGAACAGGGGTTTGGTGATGCAATACTTTTTGCAAGGCTTTTGCCAGATTTGAAAAAAGGTGGTTGTAAAATTATTTTATTTACGCATAAAAAACTTATTAAGTTATTTAAGCATAATAATTTTGCAGACGAGTATTACGATTTAGAACATATTTTTACAGAAAAAGTTTATTACGATTATTATGTTTCTCTTTTAAGTTTACCTGCTATTTTAAAAAAATCTATTTTTGATAAAAAGTATATTAAACCTTATATTTTTGCAGATAGTAGTGTAGATAATTCTAACAAATTTGATAAATCTAAATTTAATGTGGGGATAGTTTGGAAAGGAAATCCTGAACCAAAATCCAACAGAATTAGGCATACAGAGTTAAAGTATTTTGAGAGAATAAGTAAGATAAATAATGTTAAACTTTATAGTTTTCAATTAGGTGCTTTTGAAGATATTAAAAATGTTAATTTTGATATCACTGATTTATCTTTATTTATTAATGATTTTTATGATACAGCAAATTTATTAAGTAAAATTGATTTACTTATTACAGTAGATACAGCTATATTACACTTAGCTGGTAGCATGGGCATTAATACTATTGCATTGTTGCCAAACACTTTAGATTGGCGTTGGAATGATGACTATGGCAAAAGCTTATTATATAATAATATTGATTTTATTAAACAAGACACAGACGATAATTGGGAAGCTGTTTTTGATATTTTAATAAACAAAATAGAAGAAAAAATATTAAACAATCAACCTGCTAATAATATTAAACAAGTAGATGAAGAAAATTCAGATTTAGAAGTTTTAGCAGCAAATTATTTTAATGCGGGTAATTACGAAGAAGCTGTAAAGTATTTTAGTGCTTACATAGAAAAGTTTGGTAATAAAAAACAAGCATATAATAATAGAGGTCTTGCACTTCAAAAAGCCTGTAAGTTTGATGATGCTATTAACGACTATAAAAAAGCTATAGAGATAGATCCTGAATATATTTTAGCAAGAATAAATTTAGTTTCTTTACTTATAGAATTGCAAGATTTTTCGGAATGTGAAACAGAACTTAACTTACTAACTAGTTTAGCTGGGTTTACAAAAGAAACACTATTTTTAAAAGCACTTTTTTATCATAAAATTGGTAAATATGATGAAGCAGAAAAAATTTATTCTAAGTTAAAAGAAGAATTTGATGATGATTTAACTATTTCTCTTAATTTGGGAATGTTATATAATGAAATAGGTCATTATGTTAAAGCTGCCAATATATTTATAGAAGAAATTCAAAAATACCCAAATAATCCAGAACTGTATTTCCATTTAGGAAATTTGTATATAAATTTTAACAAGTACGAGCGTGCCATTGATTGGTTTATTAAGTCAATTAATTTAAATAATAGATACTTAGAAGCCTACTTAAATTTAGGTTTAACTTATTTTAATTTAAGAAAGTTAGATGAAGCATTAGTTTTATATCAAAAGTTAATAAAATTAGGATTTGTAGATTATAGAATTTATCAAAACATTGGCATAGTTTATTACGAGCTAAAGGATTATCATAAATCTGAAGAGTACTTTAAGCAAGCTTTACAAATGGAAAATAAATCTGCAGATTTATATGTAGCATATTCTGAAACATTATTGATGTTAGGTAATTATAACTTGGGTTGGAATTATTATGGACATAGAGTATATAAAGACCCACAATTATTTTCTTATATTAATAAAATTCCAGAAAATTTAGATATAATTAAAAATAAAAAAATAATAGTTACGGGCGAGCAAGGTATTGGGGATAATATAATGTTTGGTAGGTATTTAATTCCCCTATCAGAAATTCAAGAATTTACTTTTTTAATAAGAAAAGATTTATATAATTTTTTTAAGAAGGTGTTAGAAAATTATCCTATTAAAGTTGTAACAACTGATAATTTAGTAAATTATAATTGCATAATACCTCTTTTAAATCTTCCTAATTTATTTAGTACAAACTTAAATAGCATCCAAAGTGCAAAGTACATAGAAACTATTAATAATTCATTAAAAGAAATAGATTACTATAGAAATGATAGTATAAAGATTGGAATTTGTTGGAAAGGGAAAGAAGAGCCATTTCATAATAGAAAACGGCATATGCAATTAGAAGAACTATTAAACATTTTTGGTGGTGTTAACCTTAATAACACTAAAATAATATCGTTGCAGTACGAGCTTACAGAATCTGAAAAAGAAATTTGTGAAAATTACAATATAGAAACACCGATATATAATAATAATGATATATTAGAAACATTTAAAGTTATAAATAAATTAGATTTAGTAATTACAGTAGATACATCTATTGCACATATTGCGAGCACAATAGGTAAAAAAACTTATTTAATGTTGTGTTACAGCCCAGATTGGAGATGGGGTTATGAAGGAAATAAAACAGATTGGTATTCAACTATAGAAATATTTAGGCAAAATAAGTTAGATATTTGGGACAATGTAATTAACGAGATAAATATAGAATTACGCAAAATTATTGATAGAAAGGAAAAATAATGCTTTTTGGTGAAATTGCTGCTCTTATTACTGCTTTGTTATGGTCTGGTTCTTCAATTGCTTTTTCAGAAGCTGCAAAATCGTTGGGGTCATCACTTGTTAATGTAACAAGAATGATTGTTGGAATTTTTCTTTTAGCATTAACAGTATTATTAGCTAATATTAATGTTAATATTACACTTAATCAATACATTTATTTAATAATAAGTGGGGTTATAGGTATAGCATTTGGGGATGGCTTTTTATTTAAAGCTTTAGAACTTATTGGTGCACGTATTAGTATGCTGCTTATGTCTGTTGCACCAATTATAGCCACACTATTAGCGTATATTTTTTTAGATGAAAGAATTTCCGCATGGGGAATATTTGGTATTATTATAACATTTACAGGTATTTTAATTGTTTTATTGCAAAAAAGTGAAGCTAAAAATAGAACTAAAAAAAGTATAGTGGGAATTATTTTTGCATTTATAGCTGCTGCTGGACAAGGTGGTGGACTAATATTTGCAAAATTAGCTTTTAATCAAGGGGAAATAAACGGTTTTTTTGCAACTTTTATAAGATTAAGTGCTTCTTTTGTGGTATTTTATCCTATATTAAGATTTAGTAATAGGCTTAATAACCCTATACAAAAATTAAAAGAAAATAAAAAAGGTTTAATTTTTTCTTTAATAGGCGCTTTTATTGGACCTTATTTAGGGATTACTATGAGTTTAATTGCTATTAAATATACTTATGTTGGTATTGCTTCTACTTTAATGTCTACAGTGCCGGTTTTAATGTTACCATTAGTATATTTCTATTATAAAGAAAAATTGACAATAAGTTCTATATTAGGGGCTTTTATAACTGTTTTAGGAGTTTCTATATTATTTTTAAAAAATTAGTTGATTTTATATTTCTTTTATATTATTTTTATAAAAAGCATTGGAAGGAAATTTGGAGGTTTAATATGAGCAAGAGTTTGAGGTTAACACAGGCAGAGGAAGTTTTAATAAAGCGTTTATATAACGAACTAAAATATGCCGTAAGTAGTTTTACTTTAGATGAGTATAAAGATTTATTTCTTCATGCATCAAAAGAATCTTTTAAATCTACATTAAAATCAAAAGTAGAAATAGGTAAGCAATTAAGCAGCTTTGCAATGGGTGTTTACAATAGATATAAAACATCTGGGTTTAAGAATGCGGCTAAGGATGATATAGAAAACATTTCTACAAACATTAAAAACTTGCCTAGTAAAGTAAACGATCTTTATTATAATTTTTTAAGTAAAAGTAAAGAGGAAAAAATAGAAATTATTTCTGGTCTAATTTTATACTCTGCAATAGTATTTGCTGCTGGTGGTGGTATTGATTTTGAGGGAGGAATACCAGATTTAGATATTCAGCTTGCTGGTATAGATGCACACCGTAATATATTTACTCACTCTATTTTTGCTGGTTTAACAAGCGAGTTTGTTTTAAGATTTGCATATTATGTATTAGAAAAAGTATTTGGTAGATTGCCGGAGCCACATCACTTTTTATGGGATAGAGTGGAAGGATTTTTAGAAAGGAATAAAAAAAGTGCAATATCTGCATTATGGGTTGGCATTGGTATACATTTAATACAAGATGCCGGACTTTTTGCAAGTGCTACCAAACCATATAGTGGATTACCATTTAGTATGCCTATGGAAGCACATCAAGCTGCATTTGGATTAAATGGTGGCGCTGCTATTTATACGGGTCTAAAATCCAAATAAATTATTATTAGAAACATTTTAGCAAATATTATAGTTTAAATTTTAGTATATTAAGTATAATAAATATTAAACTATAATGGCACCAATAATATTATTCTTTATAGGATTTTTTATAGTATTACTTGGTCTGTGGTTTATACATCCGCGCCATGGATTATTAAGTTTATATAAAAAATACAAAAAAAACACAGATAGAGTTCTTCTTGAAGATTCTCTTAAACACTTATTTGATAGTGATTACAGAGGACTAAAATCTACCGTTCAAAGTTTAGCTGGTTATTTAAATATTACCCTTAACAAAGCTACATCTGTAATTTCTAACTTAGAAAAAACAAAATTGGTTTTTACAAGTAACGACGAGGTTAATTTAACTGAAGAGGGGAAAACCCAGGCTGTAAGAATGGTAAGAATGCATAGGGTATTTGAACGTTACTTAGCAGAAAAAAGTGGACTTAAAGAACACGAATGGCACCAAGAAGCAGAGCATGCGGAGCATAATTTAACTTATGAAGAAATTAATAAACTTGCTGCAGAAATTGGAAATCCATTATTTGATCCACATGGCGATCCAATACCTACTACAGAAGGGATTATGCCAAAGCAAGATGGCTTTTCCATGCGTAATTTACAAGCTGGTGATATAGCAATTGTTACACATATCGAAGACGAACCACCAGAAGTTTTTGCACAAATTACAGCTTTGGGTATTTATCCAGGTACTTCAATAAAAATTATTGATTTAGATAATACTAAAATTAAATTTTTAGTTAATGGTGAAGAAGCTATTTTAGCACCTGTTTTAGCTCAAAACATATCTGTTACACCTGATAAAGATAGAAATAAAAAGATAAAGTATAAAACATTAGATATGCTAAAAAGTGGGGAAGAAGCTTATGTTGCAGGAATTTCGCCCGCTGTTAGAGGTATCCAAAGGCGTCGTTTAATGGATTTTGGTATTGTAACTGGAACAAAAATACGTGCAGAGCTTGAAAGTTTAAGTGGAGACCCGCGTGGATATTTCGTCCGCGGCACTACTGTAGCTTTAAGAAATAAGCAAGCGGCTGCTATTTTTGTTCAAGAAAAACCTTTAGAGGTGAATTAATGAATAATGCTTGCGAAACTTGTCCAGTTCATAATTTAGGTAATTTAAAAAAGCTGGGCATAGATATGTCTGATACTGATTTTGTTGTTGCTCTTGCGGGAAATCCAAATACAGGTAAAAGTACAGTTTTTAATAATTTAACAGGATTAAAGCAACATACGGGTAATTGGCCCGGTAAAACTGTTACGCGTGCAGAAGGGGGATTTATTTATAATGATAAAAAATTTAAATTAGTAGATTTACCCGGTACATATTCTCTGCTTTCTACAAGCACAGATGAAGAAGTGGCAAGGGATTTTATTTTATTTGGGCAACCCGATGTTACCGTTATTGTTGCAGATGCAACGAGGTTAGAACGAAATTTAAATCTTGTATTGCAAATTTTAGAGCTTACTGATAGAGCTATTTTGTGTGTTAATCTTATTGATGAAGCTGAAAGACATGGTTTAAAAATTGATGATAGAACATTATCAAGAAGATTGGGCATTCCTGTTGTTTTAGCTGCTGCACGGCAAAAAATTGGTTTTGATAACTTATTAAAATATATTTATGATGTTGCTGTGGGGAATTATATTTGTAAACCAAAAAGAATTAAACAAATGATTAACCCTGAATTAGAGCAAGCTATTAATGAACTGACAGCTTTATTAAAAGAAAAATATCCCACACTACCAAATTTAAGATGGGTAGCATTAAGGCTTTTGGAAGGCGACCAAAGGATTATAGATGCAATACAAAATAACGAACTTGGTGTACTTAGTAAGGCTTCTATAGAATCAGACGATTTTTAATAATGCGAAAAAAATATGAATGATGAATTAAACAAGACAATTTTAAATAAGGCTACAGAGTTAAGAATTAAATTGGGTGAAGATTTACATGACCATATTATGGAATCAATTTACTCTGAAGCAGCAAAGGTTTCTGAAGAAAGTATTATAAAAAAAGATGGGAAACCTGTTGATAATTTTGATAAAAAGATTGATAGAATTGTTACGGGTAAATATACCGGTTTTCCTATAATGTTTGTTTTGTTAGCCTTTGTTTTTTGGTTAACTATAATTGGCACTAATATTCCTTCGCAATTTTTATCTTATGTTTTAATAGATAAATTGCATCCTTTATTAAAAGAATTATTTATTGCGCTTAATTTGCCAAATTGGGTTACAGGTTTGTTTATAGATGGGGCTTACTTAGCAGGAGCTTGGGTAGTAAGTGTTATGTTGCCACCAATGATGATATTTTTTCCATTATTTACTTTGGCGGAAGATTTGGGTTATTTGCCGCGAGTTGCATTTAATATGGATAATCTTTTTAGGCGAGCAGGTGCACATGGTAAACAGGCTTTAACTATGACTATGGGTTTTGGGTGCAATGCAGCTGGTGTTGTTGCTACAAGAATTATCGATAGTCCACGTGAAAGATTAATTGCTATTATTACAAATAATTTTAGTTTATGTAATGGTAGGTGGCCCACACAAATATTAATTGCTACAATTTTTATTGGTGGTTTGGTCCCCTCTTATTTGGCTGGTTTAGCAAGTGCTGCCGCAGTTCTTTTTATTGCTCTTTTAGGTGTTTTTTTAAGTTTAGTTGTTTCTTTTACTCTTTCTAAAACTGTTTTAAAAGGAGAAGCAAGTGCATTTATTTTAGAGCTGCCACCCTATAGACCTCCTAGAATTTTGCAAACTTTATACACAAGTTTAATTGATAGAACTATTTTTGTATTGTGGCGTGCAGTTGTTTTCGCAGTTCCCTCTGGTATGGTTATTTGGCTGGTTGCTAATGTAACAATAAACAATGTTAGTATTGCAGAGTATTTTATTAATGCAGTTAATCCTATTGCTTTATTTTTTGGGTTAAATGGTATTATATTTTTGGCATACATTATTGCTATTCCTGCTAACGAAATTGTTTTACCAACAATTTTAATGCTTACTGTTATGTCTAGTAATTTAGCCATGGGGAATGGAAACGGTGTGTTAATGAGTGCTGATAGTGCGGAAATAACAGCTAAAATTTTAAAGGCTGGTGGCTGGAATATTCTTACAGCAATAAATTTAATGTTATTTAGTTTAGTTCATAATCCGTGTTCTACAACTATTTTTACAATTTATAAGGAAACAAAATCTGTAAAATGGACTTTAGTTTCTACATTTTTACCTATTATTATGGGTTTAACAATAACTTTTTTTGTTACACAACTTTATAAAATATTCTTTTAATTATTAGTATTAACCAAATAAGAATACTAAAATTAAGTATAAAAGATAAGTTCCAGCTATAATCCCCACTATTATAGATAGGCTAATTAATACTTTTTTAGTGTTATTTTTTGTGGAAGTTGAATAAGGATTAATATTTAATTTATTAGGTGATGTTGGTTTTTTAGTAAAATCTATTACTTCTAATTTTTTACCTTCTTTATAATTTATTTCTTTAATTAATATTCCATTTTTATCATAAAATTTATTTTTGCCATTTTTTTTACCATTTTCAAATAATATTTCTTCTTTAATTTTACCATTTTTATGATAAATTATTGTTAGTCCATTCTCTTTACCATTTAAGTAAGTTTTTTCTGCAAGTAACGAGCCATCTGAGTAATAAAATTTGCTAACGCCATCTGGAACGCCGTTATAATAATTCCATTCGCCTTTAATTACACCACTTTTGTAGTAAGTAGTATATGTACCTTCAATTTTATTGTTTACATTATTAAAAAGTTCGCGTAACTCTCCAGAGTGATAAAAAACTTTGGTCGCACCTTGTTTATTGCCATCTTTATAAGTTACTTCTGCTTTAGGTTCGCCATCTTCAAAATAATATTTAACAACGCCATCAATTAAATTATCTTTGTAAAAAAAAGTAGCTTTTAAATTACCATTTTCATAATAATTAAATGCTTCTCCCTGTTTTAGGTCATCCACATAAAAGTAATGTTCAGAAAGAACACCACTTTTATAATAAATTTTATAATCTCCGTTAAGTTTACCGAACTTATAATTTTTTTGTTCGTTTACTTGACCGTTTTTATAATAGGTTTCTTCTAAACCTTCGTAACGCATGTTATGCCTTTTGTTAAATTGTGTAAATTAAGATAAATGCAATTAAAAATAATAAAAATAAAATTATTTTGTTAAAAAAAACAGCACTAAATTTTTTAAATAAATAATTGCCCATAAAATATGCAATTATAATTAATGGGGCTATTTTTAAAAAATTATAAAAAACAGTTATTGTAGTAATTTTTGTAAAAATTTGATAAGAAACTATTAAAATTGAATTAATTACAAAATATCCAATAATTGCAGCTTTAAAGTTTATGTTAGACTGAGGAATAATTTTTTGATATAGTAAAACAGGAGGTCCATTTGTATTAATTGCACCACCCAAAAAGCCTGCAAAAAAACCTACTAATATTTCAACAAATTTAAATTTCTTTTTAAGATGTATAGTTTTTATTGCATTAATTACAACAAAAAAAATAACTATTAAAGCCAAAATAATTTTTATTATTTTAACATCTGCAATAATATAAAAATTTATTCCAATCGGAATACCTATAAAGGAACCAATATACAGATTTATTAAACTTTTAAAGTCTATATTTTTTCTAAGTTCTAAAAATAAAATTAAATTTAATAAAAGACCACATAAGGAAATTAAAGGGATTATTGGTTTTATATTGAAAAAGATAGAAATTAAAGAGACGGAAATAATAGCAAATCCAAAGCCAGAAAAGCTTTGGATAGTGGCTGCTATTAAAACAATTATTGCTATTAAAATTGGATAGTCATTCACTCAAAATAAGTTTTTAGTTCTATAAGAGTTTTATCGTTTGTGTTTTTTACAAAATCTTTTTTAAACTCAGTAAATCTATATTGATAAGCAAAATTAAGTACAAATAAAATAATAATTAAAATTAAATAAATAAAATTTTTACTATAAATAAAAGAGCCAATATTAAAAAAGTTTGCTATAATTAAAAAAATATATCTTATTAGGTTAGAGTATTTATAGTATAAAAGAGACTTAAATAAATTTTTAGAATTTTTAGCGTATAAAGTAGCTAGAATATAAATAATTCTACCTAAAATTATAGCCAAACTATTAATTATTATAAGGTAATAATTAATAGAAACAGAATTAAAAGAAAAAACAATAAAATTAAAATATTTAAATGAAAAATAGATTAAAAAAAAAGCAGTAAATGAAAAATTAAAGCAACAAAAAAAATGTTTTGTAAAGAAAAATATTTATTCTGCATAAGCTAATAAAAAATTGTTATTAATTTTAACGAAAGTAAAATTAGAAGTTAAATTTTGAGCGCCGCTTTTAAAATTAGCAGTAAGTACATATAAAGGAGTATCGTTTTTAGTACTAAGTGTAATTGTAAGTACCGAGTAAGAATCGCTAATATCAAAAAGGGCTTTAACTTTACGCATAAGTCTACGCGCAAGATTACTATCATCAGGGTCATCAAAATTTAAGGGGGATTTTAAGTTTCTTTGTTGGTTTTCTCCTGTGTAAGCAAGCAATCCATTTGCTTTAGAAAAATCTTTTTGTTTGCTAATTTCAACAATTTTAGCAAATGTATTTTTAATGGCATCTTTTTCTTCTTCAGTTTGAGCAGTAATAAAAGTAGAAAAGGTTAATATTAAAACGAAAAACAAATAAATTGTAGTTTTCATTGTATATCCTTGTATATTTTTGTTAACATATTTATTAATTTTTGTAAATCAAAACAATAATTTAACAATAAAATTACAATTACTGTGCCAAACTAAAAAGTAAAGTGTTTAATTTGTTCACCTCTAATACCAATTTGAGTCATGGCTTCTATACCAATAGTAAGATGAAGGTCTACATATTTTTGAGTAACAAGCGCATCAGATTTAGAGGTTTTAATACCTTCAGGAAACATTGGTAAATCGCTAACTAAAAGCAATGCCCCACGCGCAATGGAATTAGCATAACCGGTAATAAAAATAGTAGCGGTTTCCATATCTATACCAATAGCGCCAATTTTTTTTAGGTATTTTTTAAAGTTTTGGTCCCACTCCCAAAGTCTACGGTTAGTAGTGTAAACAACACCCGTTCTATATTCGGTTTGATATTTAAGTATCACATCGGAAACGAATTTATGAAGTTTAAAAGAAGGAAGTGCGGGCACTTCGGGCGGAAAGTAGTCGTTACTGGTACCTTCGCCTCTTATTGCGGCAGTAGGCAAAATAAAGTGACCTAAATCTGTAGATTGCTTTAATCCTCCACATTTTCCTAAAAATAAAATGCCTTTAGGAGCGCGAGCGGTAAGCAAATCCATAATAGTAGCAGCATTAGGAGAGCCAATGCCAAAATTTATAATACTAAGTCCATCGGAATTAGTAGCAGATTGCATCGGTCGTCCTTCTCCATTGATATTGCAATTAAATCTTTCAGCAAATTTAGTAACATAATTACTAAAATTAGTTAATAACATATAGTCACCCAACTCGTCAATTGTACTGCCCGTGTATCTTGTAATCCAGTCTTTAGCAATTTCAAATTTAGTTTTCATAAATTACAAACCATATTTTTTATTAATAAATTTATCAGTTTCAATTGCAAGTAAAGCCATAAAGTAGCCAATAATAGCACCAATTATACCACCAAAAAACACATCAGAAGGGTAATGCACGCCACAATAAGGACGGCTAAAAGCTACTAGAAAGGCGGTAATAAACATTGGCAATTTTAATTTAGGGAAAAACTTATAAAAAAAAGTAGCCATTGCAAAGTTATTTACAGCGTGAGAAGATGGAAAAGAAAATGAACTTGTGCAACCAGCAAGCAAGTGAACATCTGGAAGCGCATTGCAAGGGCGTATCCGTTGCACAAGGTGTTTAATTAGAGAGCTGCTAAATTGGTCTGCAACAATAACAACAAAAATTGCACCAATAGCGGCAACTTTACCTTTTCTGCCTCCATAAAAAAAGCTAATTCCCCATAATAAAACAAATGTAATATGCCAATGTTTTACATCTGTAATAAATGGAAAAAATTTATCGAACAAAGGATTTTGCAATGTGTGATTGATAAAATAGAAAATCGATAAATCGATTGAATATAAAAAATCTACCATATTTAAATTATTTTTTATTAATTATGCAATTTAATAATTTATTTTTCAATTACCAATTATATGTTTAAGTTATAAAATATGATTTAATTAAATTACCCAAATATAGTGGTAATGTTAAATTTTATTAAATTAATAAAAAAAACTTTAAAATTTTGATAATAATTATTAAATTTTAAAATTATAAGTAAGTTTTAAAAGATTTAGATTAAAAATAAAACTAAAGAAAAATTTAATTTTTTCGATAATTTAATTGAAAAAAGCAGTAAATTTGAAGAGATAGAAAAAGTAAATAAGGATTTTAATATAAAATTGGATAAAAAAAATGCAACAACGAGCTTCTGTTTTATACGAAAGAAATAATAAAGCAAACGCTTATTTAACAAAAGAGATATTAGATGCATCACAAGAAAAGCTATTACTAAAGGTTTATGATTTTGCAATAGTAAACTGCCAACGTGGTGATATAGAAAAAACTAATAAAGCAATTACACAGTTAATAAACGCTTTAAATTTTGATGATGAACAAGCTCGGGAAATATCTGTAGGATTATTTAGATTATATCAGTTTGCGCAAGACCAGATGCGAAAAGGACACCATGAAGTTACGTTAAAAATATTGAGCGATTTAAGAGAAGTTTGGGTAATTGTTTTTAACAAAAACATGAGGCAATAATATGAGTGTTAACCCGTTATCAAACTCGGGGATAGAACAACTTGTTAATCAGTATGCTACGGTAGAAAGAAATAGAAATATATCCCCATTAGAAACAAGAAAATCTAAATTTAGCTCTTTAAGCAGTGCATGGAGTGACTTAAGCACAAAGCTTGAAAGTTTTAGAAATATATTAAATGATTTGAGAAGTACATCATCATCTGCACTTTTTAAAAGTAAAAAAGCTACTTTATCTTCAAGCGAGTATTTTGCTGCCACAGCTTCTACAACAGCAAATGCAGGTAATTATAGTATGCGCGTTAATCAGCTTGCAAAAAGTGATTTGTTGGTTTCCACTAGTTTAGCATTTACTGCCGATACTTATAATATTAATGATATGTCTGGCACTCACACTATAAAATTACAAAGTGGTGATTTTACAAGTTATGTTGATGTTGAGTT
This sequence comes from uncultured Melioribacteraceae bacterium, assembly GCA_964652025.1. Taxonomy (GTDB): domain Bacteria; phylum Bacteroidota; class Ignavibacteria; order Ignavibacteriales; family Melioribacteraceae; genus JAEXOD01. The sequence continues at coordinate 223,267 of CAZYZX010000004.1, read as the reverse complement.
TGATAATACAGAAAATTATCAAACTTTAATGCAAAAATTAAGTACCGCAATAAATACAGATAAGGCTGTTGTAAAATCATCAACAACAAATCAATCTAACACATTTACAGGGAACGGACAGTTTGTTGTTAATTTAAATGGAACAGAGACTACAATAGATTATGACTACACTAACATGTCTTACTCTGATGTAGTTAGTGATTTAATTTCTAAATTAGGGGATATATCTGGAATTACAGCAGAAACAGATACAAATACTGGTCAACTAAAAGTTACTGTTAATGATTCGTCAAAATATATTTCTATAAAAAACTCTGATGATACAGGCGGTTTATTAAACTTTTTGGGTATAGATGTTAATAAAGAAAAAGCTGCTTCTGCACTTAGTACAGCATCGTTTTTTGCACCGTCATCAGGGTACACAAAATTTTCTATTTCCTCTAAAAATACTGGTTATGATAATAGATTGATTTTGGAAGATGTTAATGGAAGTGCATTAAATAAGTTAGGTATAACATCGGCAATTTTAACGGGAAGAACAGTAATAGCAGATGATAACAGTGCCGGTTTTGTTTACTCTGCCAACAGTGCAACTGATAATCAATTAAATGCAAAACTAAATTTTAATGGTATTAATATTCAAAGAAATTCCAATAACATTACAGATTTAGTTGATGGCGTTACTTTTAATTTAACAGGCGTAATGCCAGATACAGCAAAAACTGTAGATGTTACAGTAGCAACAGATGATACCGCAATTAAAAATAAGGTAAAAGACTTTATTAAAGGTTTTAACGATGTTTATTTAACTATTAAAAATAAATCAACTAGTGATAAACTTGGTAGAGGTATTTTTACAGGTGATACAACAGCCCAAAGTTTATTAAGAACTTTAACTAGCGCAGCTATGGGTAAAGTTGATTCTGCTAGTGACCCACTTTATGATAGATTAAACTCTATAGGAATTAGTTTTGACCCCAATACGGGTTTAACATTTTCAGATGAGACAAAATTTACACAATTACTTTCTACTAAGCCAGAGGCTGTAGAATCTATTTTTAACTCTACAAATGGAATAGCAAAAACATTATATAATAATGTTAATGGTTACTTAGGTAGTGTGGGTGTTATAAATAGTATTAAAACATCGTACGATAACAATGTTAAGTATTTGAATGATAAAATAAACAGTATACAAACAAGAATAGATAAAAGTAGCGAAACATTGCGTAAAAAGTATCAACAGATGCAAAACCAGTATGCTATGTTAATAAATAGTCAAAACATGTTGCTATCTTTAACTAATGGATAATTAAGATAATTTAATGGAAGAAAAAATTACCGCAATTATTTGCGATATAAAGATTTTGTTTGATAAAATTGATAAGTGCCTAGATAATATGGAAGGCGAAAGTTATATAGAAAACAATGCAAAAATTGCGGAATATTTAACCGAAATAAAGAATAAAAAAGATTATGTTGTAAAAAATTATCCACGTTATTACGTAATAAAATTAAATGATGAAATAGCAAGTTATACTAAACTATTAAGTAAAAAATTCGATAATGTTATCAAAATAAAAAACGAAGAGTTGCAGGCAATAAGTAAAGAAATAAACGCCATGCAAAATCAGAAAAAAATTTCTAATTATAGGTGAAAAAATGGATATAAAAAGTGTAGGATCGTATTTAAATACTAATGCTGTTACCAAAGCATATACACAAGCACCTACCGAACAGCAAGTAGTAAAAGAAGCAAAGCCCACAATCACAGACAAAATAGAAATATCCCCCGAAGCTAGAAAATTACAAACAAGCGAACTAAACTCTGCTCAAAATGCTAAATATACAGAAAGATTAAACAGTGGTTACTATAACAGTAAGCAAGTGGCAAGTATAATAGCAGAAAAAATGCTTGTTGAATTAATGAAAGCTTAAACCCCTCTTTTTTTTCTTATCCTATCTAAAATAATTTATAAATATTTTGTTTGTAAAATATTGCAAAATTTATTCAAATTAATTAAAATGCAATATTAATTTTATAGAATAATGCGAGAAAGAGATTTGTCTAGTGAAATACAAAATAATAAGTTACAAATATTAGGAAAGCTCGCAGCAAGTTTAGCACACGAAATTAGAAATCCTTTAAGCGCTTTAAAACTAAACTTAGATTATTTGCATCTAAGCAAAGACGAGTTACAAAGCGATTTAGTGGAAAGTATAGAAGCATGTAAAGAAGCAACCGAAAGGATACAAATATTAATGGAAAACACTTTGGATTTTGCGCGTAAATCGCAACAATCCTTAGATAGTTATAGTTTGGTAGATTTATATAAAAGGGCAATAGTTTTGTTAGAAGGCTCTGCCAAAAGAAAGAATATTGAGTTTGAGTTAAATGTTCAATCAGAAATTCCATTAATTACAGTAGATAAAAATAAAATTATACAAGTTATTGTAAATTTAATAAATAATGCTATAGAAGCTAGTAATAAAAACGGAAAGATTGAAACAGAAATATATATTGAAACTAGTTATTTAGTATTTTCTGTTAAAGATTACGGAGTGGGGATAAAAGAAGAAGATAAGCCAAAGATATATAATGACTTTTACACCAATAAAGAAACAGGAACAGGATTAGGTTTAAGTGTTTGTAGAACTATATTAAAAGAATACGAAGCTGAATTGAGTTTTGAAAGCGAAGAAGGCAAAGGGAGTAGGTTTTTTGTAAAATTTCCGTTGAATTAAGTGAGGAAAATAAATGAAAGTAAAAGTTTTAATTATTGATGATGATAATTTAATATGTATGTCGTTAAAAAAGGTATTATTAAAATTAGATTACGACGTAGATATATGCATGGATGGTGGAAAAGCGATTGAGATGACAGAGCTTTTTAGACCAGATATTATTTTATTAGATTATTATTTAACCACACACAACGGAATAGAAATTTTACAAGAATTACAGAAAAAATTTCCCGAAATTCCTGTTATAATGATAACAGCCTATAGTGATGTTAATATTGCTGTTACTGCAATGAAAGCGGGGGCATACGATTTTTTACTAAAGCCGGTTGAGTTAGAGCAGCTTGCACTTGTTTTAGATAGATGTAGTAGTCATTTAAAAATGCGTAAAGAAGTTGAAACTTTACGTTCATTAGTAGATGGCGAAGAGATAACAAGGGAAATGTTTGGTAAAAGCAAAGTTATATCCAAAGTATTAAAAGAAGTTGAAAAATTAGCAGCCAGCGATGACACTACAATTTTATTAGAAGGTGAAAGTGGAACTGGTAAAGAAGTATTTGCAAGATATATACATCAAATAAGCCCAAGAAATAAAAAAGTTTTTATTTCTATTAACTGTGGTTCAATACCAAAGGAATTAGCAGAAAGTGAATTATTTGGACACGAAAAAGGAGCATTTACGGGTGCTGCCCCCAAAACAAAACCGGGTAAATTTGAACTAGCTGATGGAGGAACAATTTTATTAGATGAAATTGGGGAATTAAGTTTAGATTTGCAAGTTAAGCTATTACGAGTTTTACAAGAAAAGAAATTTTACAGGCTTGGCGGAGAAAAGGAAATTTCTGTTAATGTTAGGGTTATTGCAGCAACAAATAAAAATTTAGAAGAAGAAGTTAAAAAAGGAAATTTTAGAGAAGATTTATATTATAGAATAAATGTTGGTAAAGTAACAATTCCACCTTTAAGGGAAAGAAAGGAAGATATACCTGTTTTAGCATATTATTTTATTAACGAGTTTTCTAAAAAATTTAATAAACAGATTGTAGACATAGATAGTAAAGTAATAGAGCTATTAAAAAACCAATATTGGAAAGGGAATATTAGGGAACTTAGAAATGCTTTTGAACGCGCTATGCTATTAATAGATGGCAATAGATTAAAGGAGACTCATTTTAGCTTTCTAACTCAAAACAAAGAAGAAGTGCAAGAAAAAGGTGATTTTGTATTAAAAATACCTTCAGAAGGAATTAGTATAGATGTAGTAGTAAAAGCGTTGATACAAAAAACATTAGAAATAACGAAAGGGAACCAGGTAAAAGCGGCAAAAATACTTGGTTTATCCAGGTCTAAATTAAGATATAGAATGGAACAGTTAAACATAGAAGTTACTAAACATATAAAATAAAAATAGTTAAAAACTTTTTTTATTATTAATAAAAAAAATATTATATTACTAAAATAACTTTTAATATTGTAAAAAACGGCGAGAGCTTATGGAAAATTTATCTGACGAATTAAAAGAACTAATAGAAGGGTTAAAAAACGAGGATGCATCCGCTAGGCGTTCTGCTGCCGAGGCAATAGGTTTTATGAGTGATGTACCAGAAACAGTGATAAAAGTATTAACAAGTAAACTTGTAGACCCCGATAAAGGGGTGCGAGATGCCGTTTCTTTTGCATTAATTAATTTAGATTCTCCGGTTATTGGGCAGCTTGTAGTTCCTTTTGTGTCATCTACAGATATTTCAATTCGGAATTTAGCTGGTGAAATATTACTTAAGAAAAGTGACTCTGTTGTAGATGCAATGCTTGATTATATTGATAAAGGTGATGATGACGATAAAAAGTTTTTAATTGATATTTTAGGTTTAATCGGCAATCCAAAACCTGCAACAAAAATTATGGAAGTGTTAGACACAACGGAAAACGAGAATGTTATTCTTGCTTGTATAGAGGCATTAGGAAATATTAAATATCAACCTGCAGTAAGTAAATTAATAAGTTTTTATAATATTAGTGAGCTTTTTGCTCCTACTATTATAGAAGCTTTAGGTAAAATTGGCGGTAGCGAAGCACTAAACTTTATAATGGAAAAATACGATACAGTTGACGAGCTTACCAAATTTTCTATGATTGAAAGTATTGGATTAATTGGCGATGAGGAAGCATTCTTTAAATTATTAGCAGATTTACGTAACCTTAGTGGACCAACTGCATGGGCTGCAATAGAAACTTTAAATATGTTAAAAGATAATTTACAATTAGATGTTCCTTTTGATGAACACATTAAAAATGCAGTGCTAAAAACTTTAATTGAAGCAGATGTAAGATTTAAGCGTGCGGCTAGTAAATTAATTTCTGCATTTAATGATAAAGAAGTTGTAGAAGTTTGCTTAAAAATTTATGGTGAAGACCCTGATATTAACGAAAATATTAAAGCTAAATTTTTAGAAAATGCTAAATTATTCTATACAAAATTACCAGAGTATCTAAAACAAAATAGTTATAACTTAAAGGCTTTATTAGATTTATTTAAGGAAATTTTAGAAGTAGAAGGAGGAAACTCTTTACGAGAAATTTCTCAAATAGAGTTTTATAACATTATAGAAATCTTCACATTAAATTTAGAGCATCCAGACGAAGAGATTAGACGCACTTGCATAGAAATGTTATTTTACTTAAATGCAGAAACGGCATTTATGTTTTTAGATACTATGGTAAATGATAATAACACATGGAATAAAATGCGCGTTATAGAAATATTAGAGTATTTCGATGACCCGCGCTGTTTACCGGCATTACAAAAATTGACAGAAGACCCAGAGGAGATGGTAAGTGAGAAAGCAAAAATTTTATTACAAAGTAAATTGTAATATACAAAGTTACAGGTGGCAAATATTATGATGAATCAATTTTCCAATTCTTCCGGTAATAAACCGTTTCCTCAATTTAATTTTGGGTTATCAACAAAAACCGAAGCAAAGCTATCTGACCAAACATTTGAGGAATGGCGCAAATATATATACGAGTTATGTGGTATATATTTTCAGGATAATAAAAAATATTTATTAGAAAGCCGTTTACAAAAACGAATGAGTTTTTTAAATATCGAGACTTTCGAAAAGTATTTAGAGTATGTTAAATTTAGTCCTAATAGAGACCCAGAATTAAAATACTTATACGAAGTAATAACAATAAACGAGACTTTCTTTTTTAGAAATCAACCACAATTAGATGCACTTGTTACAACAGTTATACCACAAATTTTAAATTCTCCTTATAAGCTTAATAAAAATAAATTGCGTATATGGTCAGCTGCATCGTCATCAGGAGAAGAAGCATATTCCACTGCAATGATAATTAACGAGCTTATAAAGCCGAAATATCCTGCACTATCTGTAGAAATAATAGGAACCGATATAAACTATCAAGTAATAGAAACGGCAAAAAGTGGAATATATAAGGAGTATTCTATAAGAAACACGCCGGCATATTATTTAAAAAAATATTTTAAGGCAACAGGTGGTGCTTTTGAAATAGACCCAAACATAAAAAAAATGGTAAGCTTTAAGATATTAAATTTGTATGATGATGCTGCGATGCGAGCGATGACCAATTTTGATATAATATTTTGTGCAAATGTTTTAATATATTTTGATTTAAAATCTAAAATAAAAGTCGTTTCGCATCTATATAATTCGTTAAATAGGGATGGATATTTATTTATAGGTTATTCTGAAACATTGCATGGAATTTCTAAAGCATTTAAGCTTATAAGTTTTCCAAAAACAATTGGATATAAAAAGGAGTAATTTTAGATGAAAAAAGTAATTTTGATAGCGGATGACTCTCCGACCATAAGGAAGTTTGTTACCTTTTCGTTAACGATGCAGGGATTTGAAGTAATATCTGCCATAGATGGTATGGAGGCAATGGAATTACTACCAAAATATAAAGTAGACTTAGTAATAACAGACTTAAACATGCCAAACATGGATGGCTTTGAATTAATACGAACTATAAGGCAAAATGAAGATTATAAGGATATACCAATTATAATATTATCATCTTTAGCCGGAAGCGAGGAAATAGAACGCGGTATGAGTAGTGGGGCAAATTCTTATTTAGTAAAACCATTTGACCCTAAACGTATTCAATACGAAGTAGCCAAATATTTAAATTAATGGAGAAAATATGGACTTAAAATTTTTAGTAGTGGACGATTCTGTTACCATGAGAAGAATAGTGATAAACTCTCTTAAAAATTTAGGATATCAAAACTATGTAGAAGCTGCAGATGGTAGCGAAGCTTTAAGCAAGCTACAGGCAGATGACTCGATTAATTTTGTTATAACAGATTGGAATATGCCTGTTATGTCTGGCTTAGAGCTAACAAAAGCCATTCGTTCTGATGCTGTATTAAATAAAATTCCTATTCTTATGGTTACAACGCGTGGTGTTAAAGAAGATATTGTAGAAGCTTTGCAGGCAAGAGTTAATAATTATGTTATAAAACCCTTTACTCCACAAATTCTTAAAGAAAAAATTGAAAATATATTAGCTAATAACTAGAGGTTTAGATGCAGAAGATAGGCGGAAATATGTCGGAAATCTTTTCCAAATTAAATGATCTTAAAAACGTGTTTAAATTTGGGGAAAAGATTGTTCCTATAATTCAAAGTTTAATTGAATTCATGAAGGAAATTGTTCCTTTAATAGAAAACATAAATGCCTCTATTACAGAAAGCACTGCACAAATGCCAAAAGCTGCAAACCAAATTAGTACCGTAACAACACAAACAGAAATGGCAACTACAGAAATTTTAGATATGGTAGATAAGATAACCGGTCAAATTTCTGAAATGGAAGCCATTATAGCAGATTTTGACGCAAAACAAGCGCGCAGTGAAGAAATTAAAAATACTATTATTGAAAAATATGGAAAAGATACAGAGCTTATTAGCTTACTTAAAGAGTATGTAGAATTAAACAATTATCAAAATGCATTTGCTAAATTTAAGGAAATACTTTTACAAGCAAATAATGACCTTTTCCAAATCACTCTTTCTTTACAGGTTCAAGATATTACTTCTCAGCAATTAGCAGCGGTTAATCACTTAATAGAATCGGTAAATTATAAATTAACATCTTTAATTAAGGAAATCGATCAATCTGATATACGAGAAGATATAAAAGTAATAGGAATTGAAGCGCCTATGGGTGCTAATTATGATCCTAATGCAAGGTATGACAAATCTGAAGAAAGACAGCAAAATGTAGATGAAATTGTTAGACAAACAAAACAACAAGCATCCCAAGAAGAAATTGATAAACTATTTTCATAGACTATGAGCGAAGATTATTCATTATTAAACGATCCGGAGATGAAAGAAATTTTCGAGAGTTTTATTGTAGAAACTCGCGAAATTTTAGATGCTTTGGATTTAGATTTGGTCGAATTAGAAAATTCACCGGAAGATAGCGATTTATTAAATAAAATATTTCGCGCATTTCATACAGTAAAAGGCACATCTGGTTTTTTAGGACTTGTTAAGCTTCAAAAAGTTACGCACCGTTGCGAAGATATATTAAATAAACTTCGCAAAGGAGATAATAAGCTTAATCAAACTATAATGGATGCCATTTTAAAAGCTTTTGATACTATAAAGCTTTTAGTGGATACAATTAGCGAAACAAAAGCAGAAGGTATAAATGTAGAGGGGGTAATTAACGAGCTAGAAAATGTTGTTCAAATGATGGAATCGGGCAATTTTGAAGTAGCCGCTCCTAAAGCAGAAGAAGTTGCAACAGTTGTTGAAAGTACTTCTACAATACAGCAACCAGAAACAACACCAGAGCCTGAAGAAATTGTTGAAGATGAAGATTTGCAAGATGAAGATAAAATAGAATCAATTCCACTTGAACAAATACCGGGTGCAAAGCCACAAGAAAAATTAAGTGCAGAGTCTAAATCTACCGATGTTAAATCAACTGCCGCTGCTTCTCAACAAAAAGCAGATAATACAATTAGAGTTGATGTAGAACGATTAGACTCGTTATTAAATTTAGTATCAGAGCTTGTTTTAGGACGTAACAGTTTAACCCAAATTAGTAACGAATTTTCTTTACAATACGAAGGAACTAAGCTTGCAAGAGACTTAGCAGATACCACAAGACATATAGATTTAATGACAACGGACCTACATTTAGCCATTATGAAAACAAGAATGGTTAAAATAGGTAAAGTTTTTAATCGCTTTCCAAGATTAATACGCGATTTAAGTAAAGAGATGGGGAAGCAAGTTCAGCTTGTTATTAAAGGCGAAGAAACAGAATTAGATAAAACATTAATTGATGAAATTTACGACCCACTTGTTCACTTAGTTCGTAATGCGGTAGACCATGGTATAGAGTTACCAGAAAAACGGGAAAAAGTAGCCAAAGATAGAGTAGGTACCGTTATTTTAGCCGCAGAACATGAAGGTAATAATATAAATATTACTATTGAAGATGACGGTGGTGGTATTGATACTGAAAAGTTAAAAGAAAAGGCTATAAGTAAAGGATTAATTACTAAAGAAGCAGCTGCAGAACTTTCTAAAAATGATGCTTATAATTTAATCTTTTTACCGGGCTTTTCTACTGCAGAAAGAGTTACAAACGTTAGTGGACGCGGTGTAGGTATGGATGTGGTAAAAACTAACGTTTCTAAACTGCGCGGTATTATTAATATTGAAAGCGAAGTTGGTAAAGGTACAAAATTTATAATAAAGCTGCCTTTAACTTTAGCAATAATACAAGGGCTTTACGTTCAGATTAAGAAAGAAATCATTGTAATTCCTTTAAATAGTGTTATAGAGGTTGTTAGGGTACCAAGAAATCAAATTTATAAAGTAAATAAAGTAGATTGTATAAAACTACGAGATAATGTTTTACCATTAATTGATATAAGCGAAGTATTATACAATGATAAAATGGATGATACAGCAGGATGGCATTATATAGTAATTGTTGGAATAGCAGAAAAAAGATACGGCATAAAAGTTGACCATTTAATAGGACAGAAAGAAGTAGTTATTAAAAGTTTGGGTAATTATTTAGGAAATATTGAAGGTATTGCCGGAGCAACAATTATGGGAGATGGCACTGTTGTAATGATAGTTGATATTGGTGAATTAATAAATAAAATAGCGAGTTAACATTGGGAAATATAAAAGCACTTATTGTAGATGACTCCGCTTTTATGCGAAAATCTTTATCTATTATGTTAACTTCGGATGCTGATATAGAGATAGTTGGAACAGCTAAAAACGGACTTGAAGGTTTTGAGCTTGCTAAAAAGCTAAGGCCAGATATTATTACCTTAGATATCGAGATGCCGGTAATGGATGGGTTAACTGCATTAAAAAAAATAATGGCAGAGTGCCCAACAAGCGTAATTATGGTAAGTTCTTTAACTACAGAAGGGGCAGAGGCAACAATACAAGCATTAGAATATGGTGCGGTTGACTTTATTCCGAAAGAGATGTCGTTTGTTAGCGTTAATATAGTTAACATTAGAGAAGAGCTAATAAAAAAAATAAAAGCTATAGTTAAACAAAAATCATTACGTAGTAGGTTACAAAAGTTACAAACTACAAAAGAACCAGCCAAAACTACTTTAAGTAAACCTTCACTTTCAGTACCAAAAATTGGATATAAAGCTGTTGGTATTGGTATTTCTACCGGTGGTCCTTTATCTTTACAAAAAGTTATTCCATTATTAGATCCAAAAGCCAATGTGCCATTTTTTATTGTACAGCATATGCCGCCAAAGTTTACTAAATCACTTGCAGATAGATTAAACTCGCTATCACCTATTTCTGTTAAAGAAGCGGAAAATGACGAACCTGTTAAAAAAGGGTGGGTATATTTAGCACCGGGTGGATACCATATGACTGTTTACAAAAACAGTAAAAATCAAGAAGTTATAAATATTTCAGAAAAACCATCAGATACATTGCATAGACCATCTGTAGATGTAATGATGAAATCGCTTGTTAATGTATATGGTAAATACACCTTAGGCGTAATAATGACTGGAATGGGGAAAGATGGATTTGAAGCGATTAAAGATCTTAAAGCTTTAGGTGGTTATTGCATTGCCCAAGATGAAGAATCTTGCGTTGTTTATGGTATGCCAAAAGCAGTTGTAGATGCTGGTTATGCTGATGCAATTGTTCCTTTAGAAAAGATTTACGAAACAATTAATAAGGCAATTTAAAATGGCAGATGAATTTCAAGAAAGTTCGTTCCGAGAAATTTCTTATCGAGATGTTGAAGCGGAAGGAAATCTTATTAAAGGGGATAAAGCAAAGATTATTGGTATTGCCAAAATTACCGTAGAAGAAGATAGCCACGGGGGCGTTAAGCTTATTCTTAAAAAAGACGCAAACGATAATATTAGAGAAATTAAATTTGTTTGCAGTTGTGGAGAAACCAAGTCTGTTATTTTAGATTATAACGAAGAATAATATACATTTGGTTATTTTTAGCCATATCAATTCCCTCCATCATATATACAATAGGTCAATCTAATAGTTTTTTGCCTTTAACTACATAATTTATAAACAATTAAATCGTTTTAAGTGTTATTTAGCCTTGTGGCACATTGTTTGAAATATATAATAAAAAAAAGGTTAAAAGCATGCCTGGTGAAAGTATAAAAATATTTGAGCAATTTTTAGATTATAGTGCAATAAAGCAAAAATTAATAGCAAAAAATGTGGCTAATATTAGCACTATAAATTATAAACGGGAAGATATGTCTTTTGATGACTATTTGCGAGAAACGGAACGAGCAGAATTAAAAACAACAGTACAAAATCATTACGAGTTTGGAATAAATTTAAATGGAGATAAGCCAGAAGAACAGGCTATAGTAAAAGATGAAAATCCAGAAAGAGAATCTAACTTTAATAATGTAGATATAGATAAAGAAATGGCAGACTTAGCAAGGAATACAATTATGTATAAATTTGCTTCAAGAAAAGTAGGTAATCATTATAAAAACTTACAAAATATTATTCAAAGGGTAAGATAATGGAAATAGGCGGAAATTTTAAGGCATTTGAAATAAGTTCAACCGGCATGAAGTTACAGAAAAAGAAGCTTGATTTAATTGCGGAAAACATAGCCAACGTGAACACAACAAAAACTTTAGATGGCAAACCATATAAAAGGAAAACGTTGGAAGTATCCGAAAAAGATATATTCCAAAAGAAGATGGAAGACGTTAATGCTGCTGCTTTAATGAAAACAGTAAACGACTATCATTATCCTAAAACCCCTGGAATAAAAAATAAAAAAGATGAAGATAACGAAATGTTAAACATGAAAGTGGTTAAAGATGGCAGCCCTGGTGATAAAGTTTATATGCCAGACCACCCCGACGCAAATAGTGAAGGCTATTTAGAAATGCCCAATGTAAATATAGTAACAGAAATGGTAGATATGATAGCAGCTACCCGAAGTTATGAAGCTAACTTAACAGCTTTTAATGCTTCTAAACAAATGGCAAAAGATGCTTTGGAGATATAATATGAATACAATTAATACAAATACGGGAAATTATAATCCTTATGTAATTAATAAAGTTTATAACAGAAATGCTCAGGTAAAATCAGAATTTCCTGATGTTGCAGAAAAAATTACAAAAGAGGAAAAAGATTTTTTTACAGAGATGTATCCAGAGAAAAAAAATGAAATAATTGACTACCATTTTTATCAAAAAAGCGGTAAATTAAGTGGTGTAACAAAAGGTTCGCTATTCGATAGAAGAGGTTAACATGGCAATAAATGGAATAATGAGAATAGCCGAAAATTTAGCGCGAATACAGAATGCGGCGGGGATATCGCCAGCGGCGGGTGGTGAGTTTGATAAAATGTTTATGGGAGCGCTAAACACACAAAAAAATGAAATGGTAAATCCTTTACAAGGATTAACAGGGGAAGTTAACAGCAACAAAGCCACTGGATCGCCAGATTTTAGCAATTTAGTTGGAGATTTTATTAATTCTGTTAATCAACAACAGTTTGATAGCAACAACTTAGCTAAAAAATTTGTTAATGGAGAAGATGTAGAACTTCATGAAGTGATGATTGCTAGCGAAAAGGCAAAAACAAGTTTAGACCTTTTAGTGGAAATAAGAAATAAAGCTATAGATATGTATAGAGAATTAACGAGATTACAAGGCTAATGGAAAACAATAAATCTAACATGGGTTCAATGCTTGCTATATTTAACAAGCTTTCTTTACAGCAGCGCATGCTTTTAGGTGCCGTACTTATAGTAACAATAATATTATTAGGGTTTGTGGTATTTGTTTTTAACGAGCCAAGTTATGGCACCTTGTTTACAAACTTAGCGCCAGAAGATGCAAATAAAATAGTTGAAGTTTTGAACGGTCAAAAAGTCCCATATAAATTAGAAGATGGTGGCAGCACAATAAAAGTACCAAAAGAAAAGGTATATGAAATGCGTTTAGTAGCTGCAGGCAAAGGGATACCAAGCAGTGGAATAGTGGGCTATGAAGTTTTTGACCAAAATTTAATGGGTATGAGCGAGTTTATGCAAAAGCTAAATTATAAACGCGCTTTAGAGGGTGAACTTAGCAGAACCATAATGCAGCAAAGCGGAGTTGAAGGTGTTAGAGTTCATATTGTTGTGCCAGAAAGAAGTTTATTTAAATCCGAAGAAAGACCACCAACAGCATCTATTGTATTAAAGTTAGCTCCAGGTTTTACACCAACTCCTCAAAATATTACTGCAATTAGTAATTTAGTTGCAAGTAGTGTGGAAGGGTTACAACCAAGTAAAGTTACAATAATAGATTCTAAGGGTCGTTTACTTTCAAGGAACGATGACGAAAGTTCGGTTTCGTTTGTAACTGCAAAGCAATATGAAATAAGAAGCCAAATAGAAAATTACTTAGCAAACAAAGCGCAAGCAATACTTGATAATGTTTTAGGTTACGGTAACTCGATTGTAAAAGTTAATGTGGATTTGGATTTTGACCAAGTAGAAAAAACGATGGAAATGTATGACCCAGAAACACAGGTCGCTGTATCGGAACAAACAGTAAAGCAACAAACTGGTGGCAAAAGCACTGCCGATAGTACAGGTACAACGAGCGAAAACTCTACAACTAATTACGAAATTAGCAAGACTATTGAGCGTGTTATACAAGGAACCGGAAATATAAAACGCATAACTTTAGCAGCTGTTATAAATGGTGTTACAAAAGAAGTACAAAATGGTGATAAGGTAGAAAAAGTTATAGAGCCGCGTCCAGAAGCTCAATTACGTAAGTTGGAACAAATTGTAAAACAATCTGTAGGAATTAATGAGACGCGAAACGATATAGTTACAGTAGAAAGTATACCGTTTGAAACAGCTTTAGGTGATGGCGCAGAGTTAACAGAAAGTTCATCGTTTAATATAAAAGATTATTCTAATATTATTGTATTATTAGTTGCAGTAGGTGCGTCGTTATTTATATTAAAAGGTTTAATGAAAAAGCTTCAGAATGAAAAAATATTAATTGGTACAGTAAGTTATAAAGATGAAGCTTTAGGTGATTTGGGAGGAATAGAAGCTACTGAAGAAAGTATACCAAAGTTAGGTTCAGGAAGCCATAAGAAGAAGGCATTAATAGATATTGGCGACATTGAAGATGAAATAACAGATGCAGCAGCAGAAAAGAAAATAAGGCAAGATAAAATAATCAATTACGCACAAAAAAATCCAACTGAAGCAGCAAAATTAATAAATGCCTGGTTAAGAGAAGATGAGTACTAAAGGAAAAAACTTAAAAAGTAAAGATTTAACAATTAATGATTTAACAGGAGTGCAAAAAGCAGCCCTATTAATGATTGCTGTAAACGTAGAAACGGCAGCCTTGCTTTTTAAGCACTTAGATCCTGTGGATGTTGAAGCAATATCGGCAGAAATATCTCAAGTAAGGAATGTACCTTCTCATATTGTAGACCAAGTTTTATCGGATTACTATGCATTAATTACCGCCCAAGAATATGTTGTAGAAGGTGGTATCGATTATGCTCAGCAAGTTTTAGAAAAGTCCTTTGGACTTGCAAAAGCAATGGAAATTATAGAAAAGGTAAAAAACATAACTACTTTACGAGGATTTGACGTTCTTAAAAAAGCTGATAGTGCCCAGTTAGTAAACTTTTTGAATAAAGAGCACCCTCAAACAATTGCCTTAATTTTATCGCATCTAAATCCGGATCAAACTGCCGAAGCAATTAAAGAGTTGCCCGATGAATTAAGAAGTGAAGTTGTGTTTAGAATTGCAACACTGGGTAAAATTTCTCCTCAAACGCTTAAACAAATTGAAAAAGTTGTAGATGAACTTGCTGGATTCTCTATGAACCAAAGTATGAGTAAACTTGGTGGACCGAAAAGTGTAGCTACAATATTAAACCGAACAAATGTTACACTTAGCAAAGATATTATTGCTGGAATTGAAGAACGAGACCCAGAAGTTGCGCAAGAAATTAAGCGCTTGATGTTCTTATTTGAAGATATTATACACTTACAAGATAAAGATATACAAAGAATACTTAAAGAAGTTGATAGAAAAGATTTAAGCCTTGCGCTTAAAATTGCAGATGAAAAAGTATCTAGCAAAATATTCTCTAATATGTCTGAACGTGCAGCTGACTTATTGAAAGAAGAGTTGCAGTTTATGGGACCAGTTAAACTTAAAGAAGTTGAAGCAGCTCAAGCACGTATTGTAGATATTATAAAGCAATTAGAAGAGCAGGAAGAAATTACAATAAGCTTCCGTGGTGGCTCGGAGGAAGTTTATGTCTGATGTTATCAAAATTGGTTCATCTTCAAAATCGGTTAAAGTTGTTGTCCCCGGACTTGGAAATTCTGAAAAAAGCTTAGAAGAGATTTATAAAGAAGAAGAGAACCGATTTAAAAAGGAATTAGAGCGAGTTTATCAACAAGGTTTTGATGAAGGTTTTACGGCTGCGCAAAATCAATTAGAGCAAGAGTTCTCGCAGCAACTAATGTCTAAAAGTGAAGAATTTTACGCAATTTTGGCGGGGATAGAAGAACGAATACAGTCTTTAGAAAACTCGTTTGAAAGAATTGTAATTGAACTTGCTGGTAGAATTGCACAAAAAATATTAAATCGTGAAATAGAAAATAAATCGATAATAGAATCAACATTAAGAAATTCAATAGGTAAAATTTTAGGTGCTACTGGTGTTGTAATAAGGTTGCATCCGGATGATTATAATTTACTAAATGAAGGTGATTTTATTGTAAGTTTAAATAATAGTTTTAGTAAACTTAAATTTGAAACTGATGATGCTATTGAGCGCGGTGGAGGAATAATTGAAACTGAAATAGGTAATGTTGATGCGCGAGTTTCTACTCAATTAAATGAAATACTAAACGCATTAGAAAACAGCCTTAATGAAAATAGGGAGGCTTAAAAAGTGGATTTAACCGCTGCATATATTGAAAAATATGAAAAAATTATAAACAATGTGGACTTGATTAGAATTAATGGTAAAGTTACTGATGTAATAGGATTAGTAATCGTATCATTAGGTCCTAACGTTGCTATAGGAGAAATATGCAGGGTAGTAGATAGAAGTGGACGAGAAGTTTGCAAAAGCGAAGTAGTTGCTTTTAAAGAGGGGAAAGTTTTATCTATAGCATTAGGCGAGGTTGAAAATATAAGCCCAGCTTGCACAATTTGTGCAACTGGAAAAAGTTTAACGGTAGGAGTGGGGAATAATTTATTAGGTAGAGTAATAGATGGATTTGGTAATCCAATAGATGGAAAAGGGGATATAAAATTTGATGGATACAGGAATGTTTATAGAGAGCCTCCTAATCCATTAGAAAGACAAAGAATAACACAGCCATTACAAACGGGTGTTAGGTCTATTGATGGATTGCTAACAGTTGGAAAGGGACAGCGAGTTGGTATTTTTGCTGGTAGTGGCGTGGGTAAATCTGTAATGCTTGGTATGATAGCAAGAAACACTAACGCTAATGTTAGTGTAATTGTATTAGTAGGCGAGCGAGGAAGGGAAGTTAGAGAGTTTATAGAAAAAGATTTAGGAGAAGAAGGATTAAAAAGGTCTGTTGTAGTTGTAGCTACAAGTGATAAACCTGCATTAATGAGAATAAAAGCAGCATATCTGGGTACAACAATAGCAGAGTATTTTAGAGATCAAGGAATGGATGTAGTGTTAATGATGGATTCTGTTACAAGATTTGCGTTAGCACAAAGAGAAATTGGATTAACTATTGGTGAGCCACCAACTACAAAGGGATATACACCAAGTGTTTTTGCTGTTTTACCAAAATTATTAGAGCGAGCAGGTACATCTAACTTAGGAACAATAACGGGTTTTTATTCAGTGTTAGTAGATGGCGATGATATGACAGAACCAATTGCAGATGCTGTGCGCTCTATTTTAGATGGGCATTTTGTATTATCTCGTAAGCTTGCAAATAAAGCGCAATTTCCTGCAATAGATCCTTTACAAAGTGTAAGTCGTGTTATGCCAGATATTGTACCCAATGACCACAGATTGCGAGCTATGAGCTTTAAGGAAATTTTGCAAACCTATTACGAGGCAGAAGATTTAATAAATATTGGTGCTTATGTTAAAGGAAGTAATCCACTTATAGACCATGCTTTATCTAAAATTTCTGATTTAAGAAATTATTTAAAGCAAGATATGTATGAAAAAGCAACTTTTAATGAATCTGTTAATAGATTAAGAACTATTATAGAAAAACCAATGCAATAATAAAATATGGCAAAATTTAATTATAAGTTTGATACTATTAAACGCGTAAAGCAGATAATTGAAAAAAAAGTGCAAAAAGAAATTGCAGTTATTGAACTAGAAATTGAGAAACGCACAAATGCAATTAATGATTTAATTAATGAAAAAAACAGAACTATTAACGAGTATAGAAGTAAAAAGTCCTTAAAAATTAGTGAAATACAATTTGTTAATGGTTTTGAAAAACTTATGGATGAGAAGATAGAAAATATAAAAATAGAGATTAAAAAGTTAGAAGAAGTTAAAGCACAAAAGATAGAGGAACTTAATCAAAAATCTAAAGAAACTAAGATGTTTGAAAAGTTAGAAGAAAAGCATTTGCAAGAATATATTAATGAACAAAATAGACTAGAACAAATAGAAATAGATGATATAGCAACCAAAAAGTTTAAGGGGAAATAAGAATAGATGAAAAATTTAATAGCTTATATATTAGTTTTTATTGTAGCATTTTTTGCTGTTACAGGTGTTTTATATTATGCAAACACAAAGTATAAAAATATCTTTAAATTTGATTTTACACCAACAGTAAAACCAGAAGAAGCGGTTAAAAAAATAACATTACAAATTGAAGATTACCAAAAAGTGCGCAATTTTATTAGGGAAAAGTTTTATGCTGAAGTTATAGATAGTGTAAAAAGGATGTATTGGAGTAGCAAAACAGATACAGTGTTTCAGGTAATTGTTAAAGATGAAAATTTAAAGAGTGAAATTAAGGAAACACAAAAGAAGAATGAAGAATTAATGAAACAACTTGCTGCAAAAGAAGAAGAACTAAATAAAATTAAGGCTTTACAAGTTAGCGCTAAAAAAGATAGCACATATAATTTATGGATAAAATCTACAGTAAAATTATATGAAGCAATGGATTCTAAAAAAGCTGCACAGGCAATGTTAGGTTTGCAAGAAAATGTGGCAAGAGATTTGATATATGCTTTAAAGAAAAAGAAAGCTGCCGAAATTCTCTCTTTTATGCCGGTAGATAAAGTAACAAAATTATTAGGAACGCGTTAATATGTTTTTTAATCCTTTGTTTATCGAAAAATCATCTAATACGGGCAGTGCCCAATTAGTAGCCAAAAATAGTAGAATTGCATCTGCAAATTACTTATTTACCGATATTATTAACGTTTTAGCTAACAATTTATCTTTATCTGACCTTAAAACTGTTAACGAAAATAGTAATAATAAAGAACAAGCTATTGAGCTTAATTTACTACAAACGGCGGAAATAGATATAAAAAATTATAAAGCTAATGACGTTAAAAAGTTTATTGAAGAACTAATATCAATTCTTTCCGATAAACAATTGGATTATAATACTAATTTACAAGAATTTAAGGTAACTACTAAAAAATTAGAGAGTTTACTTAGTAATATTTTATCCCAAATTAAATTTGTTGATAATAATACTAATTCAGAACATCTTAATGAAGCCAAAATTTTTGATATATTAAATAACAATAATGGCGTTTTAATTGCATTTAATCAACCTCAATCTATTTCAACATTCCAAATTGTAAAAGATAATCAAAATTTAAATAATGATAAACCTTTATTTGAAATAGATAGTAATGATTATGTGGTTTTATATAAATCTAAAAAATTGGAAGAAGACTTACCAGAGGATAAGCTGGGTTTAACTTTTGCTTATACTGCTATTTCAAATAATATAGCAATTAATGAAATTGAAAATACAAATAACGAAGTAAAGAACTTTAATTCAAACGGAGAAACAAAGCAAAACGTTTCGTTTTATAGCTATCCAAAAAGTGAACTTAAAAATGAAACAGTAATTGTAAATGATTATAACCTGCTTAATGAGTTGAATAATATTAGCCAAAAAAACAATATTACTCAACAGGTGGCAAGTAATAATTTAAATTCAGAGGTATTAAAACAACCTATTTATAATGAACCTGAAGACCCTAAAACAGTTAATTCCAATATTATTGATGTTGATGAAAAATTACAAAATAATTTAATTAATACCAAAGTTAATTTAACAGATAATTTACAAAATAACAGTGTTATTACTAATGTTAAAAATGAAGTAAAAGAAAATGGCAATCTGATACAAGAAAATGTTGTAAATAAAATTACTAACAATTTACCAAATGATAATAATGTAGACGTTAAAGAAATTATTGCCGATGTTAAAAAAGCTACAATAGAAATTAATAAACAGGAAATAGTTAATACGATTAAATCTAATAATGAAAGTGTTACAAAAAATGATTTATCGGAAGTAAATATTTCCAACTTAAAAAATGATATTGGTAAACCTAAAAATACAGAAGCCTTAAATAATGATAAGATTGATTCAAAAACTACAAACGAAAAACAATCCCCAGTAGTTAATAAATATACAGATAATATTAATTCTGCAAGTAACTATGCAAAAGAAAATATAACTGATAATATAAATATTAATGAAAATAAAAAAGTTAATGTTGAAGGAAATAGCTATACTAATAGTAAAGTAACTGAAGAAAAAATTAATGCTACTAAGGAAAATATTAATGAAGGTGTTAAATACAATAAAACTGATATTAATGTTAAATTAAATGTAATTGATAATAAGACTATAAATAATAAGGGGAATATTTTAACTAACAACGAAACAGATTTAAATGTTAAAGAAGATATTAACAAGAATAACTTAAATATTAATCAAGAAACTATTGGAGAAAAAACAAAAACATTATATGTTGGAAGTAATAACCAAAATTTAGAACATAGTAATATTTTAACTAAAGATTTGCCAAAAGTAAAAAATGAAAATTTAAATGAAAATGGCAAAGCAGTTGTTAAAGAAAATAAAATAAATGATAATGTAAATACTGATATTAAAGATAAACCAAATGTAAAAGTCGAAGAACCAATTTTTAATAAGGAAATTAACAAAAATAATCAACAGATATTAAATAAAGAGAATTCTGAAATTAAAGTAACACTAAATAATAAAGTAGAAAAAGAATTAGTTACAGAAACAAGCAATACAATTAAAAAAGAGAACGTTGAATTTACAGATAAACCAAATGTAAAAGTCGAAGAACCAATTTTTAATAAGGAAATTAACAAAAATAATCAACAGATATTAAATAAAGAGAATTCTGAAATAAAAGTAACACTAAATAATAAAGCAGAAAAAGAATTAGTAACAGAAACAAGTAACACAATTAAAAAAGAGAATGTTGATGTTACAGAAAAACCAAGCGTAAAAGTTGAAGAACCTATAATTAAAAAAGAGATTAATGAAAATAGTAAAACGGTATTAGACAAAGAGAATTATGAAATAAAAGCAGCACCAAATAATAAAGTTGAAAAAAATTTAGTAATAGAAACAAGCAACACAAATAAAAAGGAAAGTGCTAATATTAATTTAGAAAATAAAGATAATACAATAATAAATAAAGAAAACGGCTTAAAAACAAATGAAGAAAATAAAACAAGTACAATTCTAAACAATAAAAATAATGAAGTTAAAATTACAGAAAATAGAGTATTGGATAAGAATATTAAAACAGAAGCAGTTAATAAAACAAACGACCAAGAGAAGGTTAATGTTAATAAAAATGAAATTATAATAAAATCAAATGAAGTGTTTGAAGTTAAGGAAACAACAAAAAAAGAAAGTATTAATAATACACCCAAATTAGAAACTAAAGATAATATTATTACAGAAGAGAAAAGAAATGTTGTTAATAAAGATGTTGTAGCTTCAGAAAATTTAAACCATAAGAAAACAATAGATAAAACAGAAGAACCGAAAATTGAAATAAATACAAAAGATGTGAAAGAAACAACTTTAACTAAAGAAGTAAAAAGTGAACCAGAAGGTAAAAAAGTTGAAAACACAGTAAAAGAAAAGCCGATAATTGAAGATGAATTTAAGACAGTGTTAAAGAAAGAGGTTACAAGTTTTGTATTGCATCCCAACAAAAAAGTTAATAAAGAGAATGTAAATAGTGAAACAGATACTAAACTAAAAGCAAAAGAAGAAATAAAACAAAGTAACGATAAACCAATAGAAAACCAAACCATCGTAAAAAATGGCAATGCAAAAGAATTAAATAATCTTGAAAAAGAGGTTGCAGTTAATGATGTAAAAGCTGAAAACAAACCTAAAAGTGAAATTAAAGAGCCTAATAAAGAAAGTAGCAAAAATATAGAAATAGTTAAAAATAATATATCCGAAGCACAAAGCAATAAAGATGCAACAGTTATTAATAAAGAAGAAAAGACTATTACAATAAAAGTTAAAAAAACAGTAAAAGACGTAACCGAACAGAAACAAGAACAAGTTAAACCAGAAACAAATATAGAAAATAAAACCAAACCAACAGAAGTAAATAAACAAGGAATAAATACAGAAAAAAATATTAATATTAATGAAAACACTAAACAAAATAGTGGGAATAATTTAGATTTTAGGGAACACAAAGAAAATAATACAATAAATGTTAAAGGTGTAGAAATAGACAACGTAAAAAGCGGAAAAAGCTTTGAAGATGCCTTACTAAGAACAGATAATAGCAGAAATGTTAAGCTTACCGAAGTAATAAAAGAAGTAGAAAGATATTTAGAAAAGCATGATAAAAATGGCTTAACAATAAATATCGAGCCCGAAGATATGGGGAAAGTAAAAATATCTGTAGAGGTTAACGATAAATTAATAAAAGCTAATATTACGGTTGAAACTGAAGTTGTTAAAAATATGTTAGAAAGCAAACTTGGTGATTTACAAAATAATCTTACCAGAAATAATAATCAGCAGGGATTAATTAATATAAGTTTGCAAAATAATGAAAACAAAAATAGTGAAAGACAAACAGGTAAACGTAAAGTTAATGTGGAAAATAAAACAGTAAAAGAAGTTGAAAACGAGCCAAAAGAAAGTAAAAAATCCTTAGGATATAACACAGTAGAATACATAGCATAAAAGAGGTAAAAATGGCTAATAATATACCAAACGTAAATTTTGCAACAAATAATACAGCCAACACACCGGTTACAAAGGGTAAATCCCAATTAGGTAAGGATGATTTTTTGAAGCTAATGATAGCACAGTTAAAAAATCAAGATCCTACGGAACCATTAGATGGCTCGCAATATGCGGCGCAATTAGCGCAGTTTAGCAGTTTAGAGCAGTTAACGAATATAAATACCTCTTTAAATAATAGCATAGATGCAAATTACTTATTAACGCAATCAATTAATAATACAATGAGTGCTACGTGGATAGGGAAAGACGTTAAGCTTAACAGTAATGTGCTAAAAAATAATGGACAGGAAAAAATAAATATTGGCTATAAATTACCAGCTGAAGCTTCTGAAGTGACAATAAAAATATATAATAAAAGTGGTGCATTGGTAAAAACGATAACAAATGCAGAAAAAAATACAGGATACCATAAACTTTCTTGGGATTTTTACGATAATAATGGTGTGAAATTACAAAATGGTGATTACACGTTTTCGGTTGAGGCAAAGACCATGGATGGTAAAAATATGACGGTTGAGAGTTATATAGTAGGTACTATAGATGCAATAAAATTTACAAGCAATGGTGCCATGCTACAAATAGGAAATGTAGAATATAACTTAACCGAGATAACCGAAATATTAAATACAACAGGTAACTAACAAAAATAGGAGAGAAAAACATGAATGACATGGTAAACGGTATACGTGTTCCATTTGTACCAATTGTACAACCGGAAGAAAGCGTTATCGTTAAGCCAAAGAGACAAGGAGAAATAGGCAGTTTTGATGCCGTTTTTGACAACGAGCTTTCGAAAATTAAGTTTTCGGGGCACGCAGCAAAAAGATTAGAGTCTAGAAATATTCATCTATCGGAAACGGATATGAATAAGCTTCAAGAAGCAGTAGGTAAAGCAGAAGCTAAAGGTGCCAAAGACTCTTTAATAATGCTTAACGATAAAGCATTTATAATTAATATTCCAAACAGAACCGTAGTTACCGCGGTGGAAGTAGTAGCAGGTAACGAGAACGTTTTTACAAATATTGATAGTGTTGTGTTTGCTTTATAATTAAAAAAATAATTAATTAACAACGGGCGGGACCTTCAAAGGACGCCCCGGGCTTGACCGACCGACTGAAGTCGAGCCAATTTATTAACAATAATCCTTTTTGGAGGTTATTATGGCTTTATTAAATTCTTTATTCGCTGGCGTATCAGGTTTACGCAATCATCAAATTATGTTAGACGTTATTGGCAACAACATTGCAAACGTCAATTCAATTGGGTACAAAGGTAGCAGGGTTACTTTTAGCGATACTTTTAACCAATATGTACGTTACGGTACAGATCCTACAACTACCACTGGTGGTACTAACTCGTTCCAAGTTGGCTTAGGTATGAAAATTAATTCTATTGACCGCAACTGGACACAAGGTACATTTGAAAGAACAGGTCTTACTACTGATTTAGCTATTCAAGGGAACGGTTTATTTATTCTTAAAAACAATGGCAAACAATTTTATAGCCGTGCTGGTGCATTTGTTTTTGATGCTAACGGTAAATTGGTTAACCCACAGAATGGTGCAATTGTTCAAGGTAAAGTTGCAACAGATAAAGGTGTTATTCCTCCGGGTAATAACTTACAGGATATTTATATTGATACTAACTTAAGACTTCCTGCAGTAGCAACTACAAAAACAGCTTGGGGTGGTAACTTAAGCAGTACAAGTACTTTAACTAGAACAGAAAACTTTGTACAAACTGGTAACATAACTTCATCATTAGCAATTGGTGACTCAGTAACCGATAGCAATACTATATATGATAACAATGGTAATCCTTACACAATGAGCATTACTTATACAAAAACTGCTGCCGATACCTTTAACATGACTTATAACGTTTTAGATGCTAATGGTAACTCTGTTATTGGCGGTCCTCAAACAAGTGTATTAGTTTTTAATGGTACTACGGGTGCATTACAAACTATAGATGGTAATCCTCCTGCATTAATTAACATTTCAAATGTTGCTTTAGGTATAAATTACAATTTTAATGTTAACAATATAACACAAAATGCCGGTACAACTACAATTAGTTCAACTGTAGATGAAAACCGTACTCCTACTATTGTAACTGGTACACTTTCTGTATTCGACTCTTTAGGTAATGCACACAGTATAACATTAAAGTTTACCAAAACTGGACCAAATCAATGGAACTGGAATACTTCTGTACCTAGCCCTGCAATTTTAGAGCAAAATAGCGGTACAATTTCCTTTAATACAGATGGTTCTATAAATTCTATTTCGCCTAATCCACCAATAATAAGATTAACACCTGGCGGTGGTGCTAGCCCACAGAATATTGAACTTGATTTTGGTAGCGGATTTACTGGTATTACACAAACATCATCTAATTCAGTAGTATCTGCATTGAGCCAAAATGGTTCTGCTGCTGCATCGTTATCTAACATAAATATAGACCAATATGGTTACATTGTTGGTGTATTTACAAATGGTGAATCAAGAAATCTTGCACAAATATTAGTTGCTACATTTGCAAATAGAAATGCACTAACCAGCGTTGGAGATAACTTATATAGTGTATCACCAAATAGTGGAGCTGCTTTAGTTGGTGAACCAGGAGAAGGAACTGGAACAACATTACAATCTGGTGCTTTAGAGCAATCTAATGTGGATTTATCTGAGGAATTTACTAAGATGATAGTTTCGCAACGTGGGTTCCAAGCTAATGCACGTGTTGTAACCACTAGTGACACATTATTACAAGAAATAACTAACTTAGTAAGATAATTATAGCGCTTTACTTTTAGCGTAACATTAGGCATAAAAAAGCCCTCTGTAAAAAAGAGGGCTTTTTATTTTGTTAAATAATAAAAATTAATAATTAGTGCTCTTCGTGCTCTTCTAATAAGTTTACTTTACCTGTCTTTAAATCATACATAGCACCAACAATTTTTAATTCGCCTTTTTCTTCAAGTTCCTTTAATAATTTGCTGTTCTTTAAACTTGCTTCAATTTGATTATATACATTTTCTTTTATTGAGCAGTGTAATACTTCGTTTTCCGAGTGATGTTTTTTAGCTTTTTCTACAGCTGGAGAAATCTTTTTTACTATTTCTTCTATATTTGGTGTAACTTCTCCACCATCAATAGTGGCTTTAACAGCTCCACAGCTTTCATGTCCTAATATCATTAAAAGTTTTGCGTGCAAATGTTCTGCCGCATATTCTATACTGCCTAATGCAACTTCATCTACAACATTACCTGCAACTCTTATTACAAAAAGTTTACCAATGCTTTCATCAAAAATTATTTCGGGTGGAACTCTGGAATCGGAGCAGCTTAAAATTATTGCATATGGGTGCTGTCCTTTTGTTAATTCTTTAATTTCAGTTGGATAATCTTTTTGTGATAATTTCCCTTCTACAAATCTTTTATTACCATCCATTAATTTCTGTAAATATTCGTCTGCTTTGCCTTTATTTTGGGCAAAAGTAACACTGCTAATTAGTGTGTAAAATACTAATAAAAAAATGTTTAGTTTTATTATTTTTGTCATAAGTATACCTCTTTATTTGGTCTGATAATATGTTATTTAGTATTTAAAAGATTTTTAATTTTAGTATTAACACGAATCAAATCTATTTAGTTTAATAAATAAGCTAAGTTAAATTAAAAATGGTTTATTTTAAATAATTTTGCTTAAATTTTACAAAATTATTTTAGAAAAGATGGTAAAAACTAATTTGTTAAAGAAGTGCTGAGTAATTTAAAGAATTTTTATTTAAAATAAAAAAAGGACTGATTAACAGTCCTTTTTTATAATAAAATTATTTCTTTTCGTTTTTCTTTTCAGTTTTCACTTGTTCTTTTTTAGTGTTGCTTACGGTTGGTTCGTTTTTATCACCACAGCAACTATTTTCAGAGGCGCAATTCTTTTTTACTTCTGATGAACATTCTTTTTTAACTTCTTTTTTAGTCTTCCCATCTTGAGCAAAATTAGCATTAGAACCTAATAAAAAAACAGCTACAACTGCAAATGATATAATTTTTTTTAGTGACATACGATAACTCCTGTTATAAATTAGTAATTTTGAGGAGTAAATTTAACCAATGAATAATTAAAAAACAAGACAAAAAGTATTCTTTAAAATAAAAAACCACGACTACCGATTTCTCGGAGCCGTGGCAACAACCAATACAACTAATTTATAACTAATTTATAACGGGATTATTCAAAAGAACTTCATCAATGGCTTTTACTAATACGTTTTTAGGTAAAGCACCTTTAGCCATTTGTGGTTTATCATTCATAGGAATGAATAACAAAGATGGAATGCTTTGTATACCGAAAACAGCTGCTAATTCTTGTTCAACTTCGGTATCAACTTTGTAAATTTTTATTTTACCTTTATATTCTTCAGAAAGCTCTTCTAAAATTGGAGCTACCATTTTGCAAGGGCTGCACCAATCTGCATAAAAATCTATTAAGCAAGGTAATTCACCTTGGTATTTCCATTCGCTATATTTTTCGTAATCAAAAACTTTTTCTAAAAAACTGTTTTTGGTTAAGTGTTCTGTCATTTTGTTCTCTCTATTTTATTTTATTAACTATAGGTATGATGTTACAGAATTAAAAAGGATTCAAAAAAAATAATTTATTTTTTAAAATTTTTATTTTTATTTTAAAGTTTAATTAAAATATGGTTAAGTATGAAATTTATTAAGATAATTGCTTTAATAAGTATTTTGATAAGTTGCTCTACAGAAAACGAGACGCAAAACAATAAGTTTTACAAATCTGTTAGTGAAAACAATATTTATAGTAATAGTGCTTTGCAATTTGAATTTGGTGCAGCTTTAGTTACGCGCGTAGAAGATGTTGGTGCACCAATTAAAGACTATGAAAAGGATACTGGTGGAAGAGGAGCTGATGCTATTCCATTAAAGGTATCGGTTAAGGGTAATTATTCGTTTGTAAAGGATGATGATTTACAAGTAATTGTTAAAATTTTTAATAAAGCTAATAATTCTTTTATTAATATTCTTAATTCTGGGCAAAAAAATAATACTGTTATGTTAGAAACTGGTGATTATATTTTGCAATTTATATCAGAAAAGACATTTACAGATTCTTTAGTTGGATTTCAAAATATTTTTATGTACCCATTGGAAGGGTCTAATAATATATTTAATTACAGATTATCTAAGTGGGATTGCCAAAATGTAAATCTTTCTGGTATAGATTTAAGCAACTATGATTTGCAAAAAGTTAATTTAAGTGGCTCTGATATTTCCAATGCAACATTAAAAAATATAGATTTAAAGGAATCCATATGTATAGGAACAAGTTTTCATTCCAGCACTCTTTTTGCAGGAAGGTTAACTTATGCAAATTTTCAAAAAGCAGATTTTTCTAAATCTGATTTGCAATATGTATATTTAAGTTATTCTGATTGTACGGGCGCTGCTTTTTGCAATGCTAACCATTACGGATGGATAATTACGGGTGTTAAAAGAGATAATACAACAAAATGCTGGAATGAATAAATAGGAGGGAAAAATGAAAAAGTATTTTACAATTTTATTATTATTTTTTGTTTTTACAAGCACATATGCACAAAGCATTAACTTAAATACAATTGTTGATAAAGTAAATCTAGATTCATTAACTTACTTTGTTAAAGAGTTATCAGGAGTAGTGAATGTTACAGTAAATGGTGTAACAAGTAAAATTGTTTCAAGGCATAAAAATAATCCAGATAATAATAAGGCAGCGGATTATTTATATCAAAAATTAAAAAGTTACAATTTAGATGTAACCAAACAGATTTTTAGTTCAACTGGGTATAATATTATAGGTACTAAGTTAGGAACAAAGTACCCAAATCAGAAAGTAATAATATGCGCACATTTTGATGATATGCCCTCGGGCGCAAAAGCACCGGGTGCAGATGATAACGCTAGCGGTACAGCAGCTGTAATTGAAGCGGCAAGAATACTATCCTCTCACAATGCCCCATACACTATGGTTTTTGCACTTTGGGATGAAGAAGAACAAGGATTAATTGGTAGTGAATACTATGCAAACAAAGCTGCAAATAATAACGATAGTATTATTGCAGTTATTAATATGGATATGATTGCTTGGAATAGCGCCAATACTAATAGAATAGAATTACACACTAATAATACAGAAGCAGCTAATGCTTTGGTAAATAGAATAGTAGACCTTAATACTACTTTAAACTTGGGCTTTAATACGGCAATTATTAATCCGGGAGCAAATTACAGCGACCACGCATCATTTTGGGACCATGATTTTACAGCTACTTTAATTATAGAAGATGACAATGATTTTAATGCTTATTATCATACTATTGGAGATACTTTAGGCAATTTTAATTTTAATTATTTTCATCGGGCAGCAAAACTTTCTATTGCAACATTTTTTGTTTATGCAATGAATTATACAATTAATTTAATTCATCAGCCAATTGCTTCAACAGATAATCCAAAAAATATTTATACAGAAGTTTATGCAGAAAGTGGGTTGCCCTTAAAAAGACCAATAATGTATTATAGAGTTAATGAAGGGAGTGGTTTTGGAGATTTTATAAAGTTATATGGGGAAGAGCTTTCTACCAAAAATAAGTTTTATTTTATTATTCCTTCTATAAATTTAGGTAGTTTAATTGAGTATTATATTGCAGTTGAAGATAGTAATAATTTTGTTTTAGCATCACTCCCAACAGGTGCAAAAGGAAATAACCCTGCAGGATATATTCCGCCAAATAAGTTTTACTCGTTTTATTGTGCACCTAAAGTGGAACTTTTTGCTGACGAATTTAAAGATGGTAATAATTGGATATTTAATAGTGGATTTGGCTTAACAGACCAAAATTTTGTGTCATCTCCAAAATCGGCAACAGATAGTCCACTGGGGAATTATTCACCGGATATAACGGCTTCTATAATTACTAAAAATGCAATATCAATACCAAACAGTTTTGGTGTGGAATTAACTTACTATGCAAATTGGGCAATAGAAAGTGGTTGGGATTATGCAATGTGTCAAGTATCCACTGATAATGGTGTTAATTGGATATCATTAGAAGGATATTATACAAAACTTGGCTCAGGAAGTTTTCAACCTAATAATAAACCTTTATATGATGGCAGGTCTAATGGTTGGGTAAATGAAAAAGTAAATTTAAACTTATTCAAAGGTAAAAATGTTTTGTTAAGGTATCTTTTACGTGCTGATGGATATGTAGAGTTTGATGGTATTTATATTGATGATGTAAAGATTACATCTTTTGAAAACCCAACTAGTGTTGAAAATAATGATAATTTAGTGGTTGATAATTATCAACTTTATCAAAATTATCCAAATCCATTTAATCCAAGCACAACTATTACTTATCAAATTCCTTTTGATGGAATTGTAACTTTAAAGGTTACAGATATATTAGGTAAAGAGGTTGCGATTTTAGTTAATGAATTTAAAAACAAGGGTTTATATAATATTAATTTTGATGCAAGCAATTTAAGCAGTGGGGTTTATATTTATAGTTTAACATGCAATAATTTTAGTAAAGCCAGAAAAATGATTGTAATTAAATAAAATTTGGGAATATTAATCCCCATACATTTAAAATGGGTACAATTAAACCCATAAAACTTAAGTAATAATTACTTATTAAATAAGGAATTATTAATAAAAGGGATTAAAGCGGTAATAACGCCATAATAATAAAGGTCTGTTCTATTCATAACGCCGTTGGATAAAATGCCAATGGCGCCTAAACTTTGTTTGCTATTATTATGGTTAAATAGGTCATCCATTACTAAGCCTAATTCTTCGCCATTAAGTAAACGGTCTATAATATTATTAGGTAGCATAAACATTGGTGAAGTCCCAAATCCAAAATTTTGTTCCTTATTTGCAATGCAAACGCAACCATAAGAAAACCACACATCATGTATAAGTGAAATTCCACCTTCAATCCCAACAAAATAATCCACATCTAAGTTATTTTGCTTAGCATAATTAATTAATTCTAAGCATCTATTTTTAGCACCTTTAAAAGTCTTTTCGTTTACTGGTTGTGCAGAAACATTGCTATTAACATCAACACCTAAAACACTAATATTTTTAAAATATAAAGAAAAGGCTTTGGTAACAGAATCAATTTTTACCGGGTTTTTAGAACCAACTAACACATTCATGTTTATTTTCCAAATAAAGTTAAAAAACAATTTGGCAAACGCTTTGCCCAAAATTCTTCACTGTGGTTATCATTGGGGAAAATATTAACATAGTAATCTTTATTAAGCACATAATTTTTATTTTTAAGTGCATTTATCATTTCGTCAATACCAGATTGCAATTTTTCATCCACACCTAATCCACCATTAGTAATATAAGCCTTAATATTTTTATGTGAAGTTGTATTATTAACCACACTAACGTAATCAAGCCAAGCGATTTTAAATGCAGGTGAAAAACAGATTGCCGCAGAAAAAACATCATTATACTCCCAATGTAACATAAAGCTAATTAATCCACCAGCAGAAGAACCACCAGTGTAACAGTTTTCCCTGTTGGGTAAAGTTCTATATGTGGAATCAATAAAAGGTTTTAATTGGTTAACCGCAAAATCCATATAAAGTTTAGCTGTATCACCGGGTGTATATTCTGCAGTTCGGTTTTGAGTGGAGTAAATTCCAACTATTATAATAGATTTCATTTTACCTTGCTTAATTAAGCTATCTGCAATTTCATCGGCTTGCCAATCTATACCAAAGGAAGAGGTGGCTGGGTCAAAAAGATTTTGCCCATCGTGCATATATAGAACGGGGAATTTTTTGTTTGGTTTTTTGTAATAATCGGGTGGAAGCCAAACAATTATATCGCGTGGTATAATTCCCTTACCCTTAAAGTTTTTATGATATTTAACAGTCCCGGTTATTTGACCAATAAATGATCTTTTTTTATTACCATTAGACCATTTGCTAATTGCAATAACTATATTAGTATCACTTGTAACGCGTAAAGTAGAATTTGGTGGAGTAAGACCATCTTTATCTAAAGCTTCTTTATCCCAGCTACCTTTAGTAAATTTATATTCTAAAAAGTCACCTTTATTAAATTCTAATTCAATTGTGTTTTTATCACCTTGTTTATTTAACTTAATTTTACCCGGATCCCAAATCCCAAGTTGAGGTAAGTTTCCAGTAATAAAGATTGTGTCGTTATCTTGGGTATAAACAGTAAAAATAATTTTAACATTTTGTGCATTTAGTATATTTATAAATAATAATGTTAAAATTAAAATATGTAGTTTTTTCATAATATTCCTTATATTTATTAATAGTAAATATACAAAATTTAGTTATTATTTATGAACATAGTTTTAATAATTCCGCCATTTACACAAATAAATACAACATATCCTTCAATAACTCAATTATCGGGTTTTTTACGTAAAGAAGGGTTTAATTCCTTCGCAGTTGATTTATCTTTAAATGTATTTTTAAGAATTTATAGCAGTACTGGATTAAATGAAATTTATAAAATTTTAAAAGCTTATAAAACAGATGATGAAGAATTAAAATTAATAATAGATAATTTTTATAGATATATTGAAATAATAGATTTGGTGATTGAATTTTTACAAGGTAAAAATGATGGAATGGCAAATTTATTTATTAAACCAGGGTTCATTCCTTTAATAAGAAATTTACCAAACGAAAAATTAGATTTGCTAAATTTTGGTTTTTTAGGCAATATAGATAGGGCTAAATATTACTCTACTTTAATGATTAATGATATATATTATGCAATAAACAAATGTATAACTAAAGATTTTGGTTTAAGTAGATATGCAGAAAAAATAGCGCAATCACCAAAAAGCTTTGATAATATTTACAATAAATTACAATTAGAAAAGAACATATTAGAAAATATTATTATTGAGGAATACGAAAAAGTAATAAATAAATATTCCCCACAGTTAATATGTTTTAGCATTCCATTCCCGGGTAATTTATATTCAGCTTTATTATGTGCAAAATACACTAAACAAAAGTTTGCTGATATTAAAATAGCTATTGGTGGTGGTTATATTAATACAGAGCTAAGAAAACTAAATGATGTGCGCATTTTTGAATTTGTAGATTATATAACATATGATGATGGCGAACTGCCGCTATTAAATATATCTAATAATATTAAATATAATTATAACAATGTTAAATATGTAAGAACTTTATTAAAAGAAAATAATAAAGTAAAATACTATGATAATGCAGAAGTTAAAAATATTCCTCATAAAGAATTACCTAAACCAAGTTATGAAGGGATAGATGTAAATAAATATGTAAGTGTAATAGAAATGCTTAACCCAATGAGTAAACTATGGACAGATGGTTATTGGAATAAATTAACAGTAGCGCATGGTTGCTATTGGAAAAAATGTACCTTTTGCGATATTACCTTAGATTATATTAGAACATATAGCCCATCAGATACAAATAACTTTGTGGGAATAATAAAAGAGATAACAAAAGAAACGGGGAAAAATACATTTCACTTTACAGATGAAGCTGCGCCACCAAGCAAATTAAAAGAGCTTGCAATAGAATTAATTAAACAAAAAGCGAATATCTGTTGGTGGGGAAATATTAGATTTGATAAAGCATTTACAAAGGATTTATGTAAATTGCTATCATTAAGTGGCTGTATTGCAGTTAGTGGAGGAATTGAAATTGCAGAACCAAGATTACTGGACTTAATAGAAAAGGGGGTAACCTTAGAACAAGCGGTAAGGGTGACAAAGAATTTTAGAGATGCGGATATTTTAGTGCATGCATATTTAATGTATGGATTTCCAACCCAAACTGAATTAGAAACAATAAATAGTTTAGAGTATGTAAGACAATTTATGAAATTCGGTTTAATTAATTCCGCATATTGGCATCGCTTTTCTTTAACTGTGCATAGTCCAATTGCTAAAAACCCAGAAAAATACAATATTAAAATACTATCTTCTTTTGATAACCCATTAGCAAATAATGATTTGGAATTTATAGATTTAACAGGTGTAGACCATACTAAATTTACTGATGGATTAAATACAGCGATATATAATTATATGCTTAATAATGGCTTAAATAAAAAAGTTACAGATTGGTTTAACTTTAAAGTACCAAAGCCAACTGCAAATTTAAATTTTGTTGAAAGCATATTAAATAAAACCGTTAACGAA
The DNA here is from genome assembly GCA_964652025.1 of uncultured Melioribacteraceae bacterium. Taxonomy (GTDB): domain Bacteria; phylum Bacteroidota; class Ignavibacteria; order Ignavibacteriales; family Melioribacteraceae; genus JAEXOD01. Next base: position 189,356 of record CAZYZX010000004.1, on the reverse strand, counting down.
AGTGTTATTGATAATAATAAAATAGTAATTTGGAATGCCAATTTACCCCAAATTACAAAAATAGATAAAAAGAAAGCTAAATTAATAATTAAAAATAATGATGTAGAAGGAAGTTGGGTAATTGATATTAATATCGCAAATAAAATTAATAATCTTGCAAAGGAAGCAGCTTTATTTTTAAACGGTAAAACTATTAGTTCTAAAGAATTTAAGGAAATAATTTTAAAGGAAAACGATAAATTTTTTGAAACCAAGTTTTGGCAAGAGCTAAGAGAAAACTTTTTATTAATAGTTTAGTTTTTGTCTTCTTTTTTAATAATTTCTTTTTCTATAATTACTTTTTTCTTCTCTTTCTTTTCTAGCTTATCACCTTCAAATTCTTTTATTTTTTCATCGGCTTCTTTACCATAATAAATTTGTTTTTTAACATTTCCATCTGCATCTTTTTCAACAATAATAACATTTTTGTCACTTTCCTTAAAATCTATTTTTATATCTTTAAAAATCAGTGTAGAGTCGTCTAAACTAAAGTTAAATTTAATTTCTTTAAATTTGATTAAAGAATCTGCATTGAAGTTATCAAATTTTATTTTAAGGTTGCTCATTATTGAATCAATTTTCTCTAAATCAAATTTTTTACCATTAATAAAAATTTCATCTTCAATAATTTTAATTTTTGCTTCTTTATTTTTCTTTAATCTTTTTAAAATATATTCGGCGTCGTCATCCTTAAAAGATAAAGTTTCTTTATCAGTAATTATAGTAATTTCTTTTGCTTTGCCTTTTAAAGAGTCAATTTTTTCTTTGATGGTATTTTGAGAAAAAGAATTAGAATAATAAACAAAAGAAATCAATAAAAGCAAAAATAATTTTTCCATAATTAACTCCGTTTTATTTGTTTAGACGAAATGTTTATAAAAAAGTTGTAAAGGAGATCAAAAATTACACTAAAAATAATTTAAGATTTGTAAAACAAAGGATTAAGAAAAATAATATAAAATTTATTATATTTAAAATTTGTATATAAAAAATTTAGAGATATTTATGCAAAGTTTACGAGAAATTCCTAAAGCATACACGCCAAAAGAAGTAGAAGAAAGATGGTACAAATATTGGGAAGACAAGAGATTATTCCATAGCGAACCAGATAAGAATAAAACACCTTATACAATAGTAATACCACCACCAAATATAACAGGTATATTACACTTAGGTCACGTTTTAAATAATACAATACAAGATATATACATAAGATATAAAAGGATGCAAGGATATAATGCATGTTGGGTACCGGGAACAGATCATGCATCTATAGCAACTGAAGCAAAAGTTGTTCAGCATTTAAAGAGTATGGGGATAGATAAGAACGACTTAAGTAGAGATGAATTTTTAGAACACTGCAGAGCGTGGCAAAAAAAATATGGTGGAATAATAATTCAACAGCTTAAAAAACTTGGTGTAAGTTGCGATTGGGAACGCGAACGCTTTACAATGGATGACCATTATTACAAAAAGGTTATAGAAGCTTTTGTAAAGTTATATAAAAAGGGATATATTTTTAAGGGACACAGAATGGTAAATTGGTGTCCTGTTACAAAATCTGCAATATCTGATGAAGAGGTAATCTTTCAAAACGTAAATGGAAAGTTATGGCATTTTAAGTATCCAATAAAAGATAGTGATGAATATGTTGTAGTTGCAACAACAAGACCAGAAACAATGCTTGGTGATACAGGTGTTGCAGTAAATCCAGAAGATGAAAGATACAGTGCATTAGTTGGCAAAAAAGTTATACTACCAATAGTTGGCAGAGAAATACCAATTTTTGCAGATAGTTATGTAGATAAGACATTTGGAACGGGTGTTGTTAAAGTTACCCCAGCGCATGACGTTAACGACTATGAAATGGGATTGCGCCATAATTTAGAAATAATAAACATATTTACCCCCGAAGCAAAAACAAATGATAATGTTCCAGAAGAGTTTAGAAATTTAGATCGTTATGATGCGCGAGAAAAAGTTGTTAAAAAATTAGAAGAACTTGGCTTTTTGGTTAAAATAGAAGATTACAGTAATAAAGTTGGTTACAGCCAAAGGGGTAATGCACCAATAGAGCCATATTTAAGCGAGCAATGGTTTATGAAAATGGACGAGCTTGCTAAACCAGCACTTGATGTTGTTATGCAAGGTAAAGTAAAATTCCATCCAGAGCATTGGATTAAAACTTATGAACATTGGATGACGGGAATAAAAGATTGGTGTATATCCAGACAGCTATATTGGGGACATAGAATACCGGTTTGGTACCATAAGCAAACAGGAGAAATTTATTGCGAAACAACACCACCAATTGATATAGGAAATTGGGAACAAGAGAAAGATGTTTTAGATACTTGGGCTAGCAGTTGGCTTTGGGCGCAGGATGTTTTTACAACTAAAGAAGAACAAGAATATTATTACCCAACAGATTTATTAGTTACAGGTCCCGATATCATTTTCTTTTGGGTTGCTAGGATGATTATGGCGGGTATGGAATTTATGAATGATATACCATTTAAAGATGTATATTTTACAAGCATTATTCGTGATGCAAAAGGACGCAAGATGAGTAAATCGCTTGGTAATAGTCCAGACCCATTAGATGTTATAGATGAATATGGCGCAGATGCTTTGCGTTTTACAATTAATTTTATTGCTCCACTTGGGCAAGATGTTTTATTTAGCGTTGATAAATGTGAGATTGGAAGAAACTTTGCAAATAAAATTTGGAATGCGGGCAGATATTTATTAATGAACGCTCAAAATATAGAAGTAGACCAAAGTTTAATAGATAAGCATCTAGATTTTTCAGATAAATGGATTTTATCTAGATTGCAAAGAACAATAAAAGAAGTTAACAATGCATTAGATAAATTTGAAATTAATAATGCATCAAAAATAATTTACTCGTTTATATGGAATGACTTTTGCGATTGGTTTATAGAAATTTCTAAACCAAGATTGTACTCACAAAATAAAGAAATTGCGAGTGCAGTATTAAGCAGAGCGCTTTGGGTATATGAAGAAATGCTAAAATTAGTTCACCCATTTATGCCATTTATTTCAGAAGAGTTATGGCACTCTATAAAAGAAAGAACAGATGGGGAAAGTATATCTGTAGCTCCATATCCAGTTTATAATGAATCTTTAATAGATGAAAATGCAGAAAACGAAATAGAGTTATTACAAAATATAGTAACAGCATTAAGAAATATTAGAGGTGAGCTAAATATACCAATTACAAAGCCAATTAATGTAATCTTAAAAAGTGAAAAACTTAGTGATGATTTAGTTAACTCTGTTAAATCTTTAGCGCGTGTGGAAAATTTAGTTGTTGATAAAGATGCAACAAAACCAAAAGCAGCAGCAAGTGCAGTTGTTAAAGGTTGCGATATTTTTGTGCCGATGGAAGGATTAATTGACTTAGAAAAAGAAAAGCAGCGTATTGAAAAAGAGATTAATCGTTTAGAAGGCTTATTACAAGGTGTAAATAAAAAATTAAGCAATCCTAATTTTGTAGAAAAAGCTCCAGAAGAAGTGATAAAAAATGAGCGAAACAAAAAAGAAGATTGGGAAAAAGCGATTAGTAAGCTAAAAAGTAGCTTAAATGAATTAATCTAAAGTGATTTATATCACTTTTAAAATTTTTTACTGTTTTTTTAATAAATTTTTTGGGATATTTAATAACTTAAGATTTAGGTATTAAATGTCCCTTTTAAGTTTATTTTATAATTTTAATGAAAACCGATTGCGCGGTTACATAAGAATAGCTATAGTTAGCATTTGGGTGATTGTTGCCTATATAGCATCATATTTAATATCTAATAATATAACAGATACATTTTTATTTACAGTTGCAGATGAACTGCTAACCTGTGTTTTGGTTTGTGGTGCAATTTTTTTAGCATTTAGTTTATTAGATAAACGTACCATTCAAAAAACTATTTTTAATAATTCAAAAGTTTATTACCATCAAGTAGTTTTTGGTTTTATAGTAGGCTTTATTTTAATACTAATTAATTTTTTGTTTTTATATTTATTTACAGATATAAAGGTAAAAATAAATTATAATAATGAAAACTTATATATTTACTTACTTAAAATTATAGTTAGATTAATTGGTTTTTTAGCAGTTGCAATAAATGAAGAGATATTTATAAGAGGCTATTTATTAACAAATTTTTCTGAAATTTTTTATAATAAAAAAATCAGCTCTAATGTTTCAGAATATTTAGGATTGCTAATCACATCAATAATCTTTGGATTTTTACATTACTTTAATTCTAATGCAACAATAATAAGTTCGTTAAATTTAACATTTATTGGATTGCTTTTTGGATACGCATTTATAAAAACCGGCTCGCTTGCATTACCAATTGGTATACATTGGGGTTGGAATTTTACCCAAGCACAGGTTTTTGGACTAAATGTAAGTGGATTTTTACCAATGGTTTCGATTGTAAAAACAGATTTAATTGGGGATACTTTTTTAAGTGGGGGAAGATTTGGTCCAGAGGGTGGAATTTTAATACTAATTTCTGTTGTAATAGGATTAATTTTAATTTTTCTTATAAATAATAGCCAAAAAACAAAAAAAATTAATAATTTTGTAAATACAAAATCATCAATTATTAATTTTTATCTTTAATTAAAATTTATGAAACATGGAGAAAGGAAAAAGCATATATTGCTTGTTTCTCTCGAGCTATTTGCAAACCAAGGTTATAAAGAAACATCTATACGAGAAATAGCAGCAAAATCTGGTATAAGAGAAAGTGCTGTTTATAATCATTTTACATCAAAGCAAGAAATAATGAGTGAATTAATAAAAACATATAAATCTGTTTCTTTTAGTTCAAAAATCTTTTCTGATGATTTGCTTGATGAAATTGGTAATCCTAAAAACTTTCTTAAAAGTTACACATTTAAATTAATTGATTATTGGAGAGAAAAAGAGAGTGCCCAATTTTTTAAAATTTTAGTTACAGAGCAAATTAAAAGTGCGGGGAATTTTTCTATTTCACTATCGCAAATTTTAGAAGATACAAAACGAGTTTGGACATTTATTTTTAGTGAGTTACAAAAAAACGATTTGATACGAAAATTTAATCCAGCGCTTGCTGCAGATATATTTGTTTCGTATTTATTTATGATACGAATTGAATATATGATGGATTATGCTAATCAAAATATACTATTAGCGGTAACCAAAATTGATGAATTTATAGACTATTTTTGGTCTACTATTAAAGTGGAGTAACGATGTTAAAAGAATTAGATCATGTACCAATATTAGCAGATTTGATATCTACGCATAATGTTATAAGACCTTTTATAACTAAAACACCGGTTTTACAATCAAGTTCGATTAATAAATTGCTTGGGTGCAAAATTTATTTTAAGTGCGAAAATTTTCAGAAAATTGGTGCGTTTAAATATAGAGGTGCTACTAATGCTTTATTAACATTAACATATGAAGAAAAACAGCGTGGGGTTGCTACTCATTCATCGGGCAATCATGCTGCGGCATTATCCTTGGCTGCAAATTACAGGGGCGTTAAAGCATATATAGTTATGCCAAGAACCGCTCCAGAAATTAAAAAGAAAGCAGTACTAAACTATGGTGGGGAAATAATATATTGTGAACCAAATTTGCAATCCCGTGAGGAAACTTTAAAGCAGGTAATAAAAAAAACGGGTGCTGTAGAAGTTCATCCCTATAATAATTATACAATTATTGCAGGGCAAAGTACAGCAGCAAAAGAATTAATTGAAGAAGTGGAAATATTAGATTATATACTTGCACCTGTTGGTGGTGGTGGTTTGTTAAGTGGAACTTCATTAGCAAGCAAGTATTTTTCATCTAAAACTAAAGTTATTGGTTGCGAACCTTTAGGTGCTGACGATGCATACCGTTCGTTTAAAGAGGGCGTAATTTATCCTTCTGTTAATCCTAATACTATTGCAGATGGGTTACTTACATCGCTTGGCACTAAAACTTTTGATATTATTAAACAAAATGTGAATGATATTTTAACAGTGGATGAAAATTTTATTAAAGAAGCTTTACGCTTAATATACTATAGATTAAAAATTGTTGTAGAACCTAGCGGAGCGGTTCCTTTAGCAGCACTTTTGCAGCATAAAGATAAATTCGCTAATAAAACAGTGGGAATGATTATCTCGGGTGGAAATATAGACTTAAACAACTTGCCATTATATTTATCTTAATTTTAGCCATTATTTAATTCATCAAAAAATTGGTTTAGATAACTTACCATAAAATTGTGTCTTTTTTCTGCAAGCATTTTTGCATAATTTGTATTCATCAAATCTTTAAGTAATAATAATTTTTCGTAAAAATGATTAATTGCGGAATTGTTATTTTTGTAATAGGTTTCTGTGGTATGATTAAGAATGGGCTTTAAATTGGGGTCATAAATTGGTCTATTTGTTGCACCACTATAAGCAAAAACGCGCGCTATTCCAATGGCACCAATAGCATCTAATCTATCCGCATCTTGAACTATTTGCCCTTCTAAGCTTAAAATGTCATTTTTTTTTGCAACACCTTTAAAAGATATGTTTTTTACAATATTAATTATTTCTATTTTCTCATCTTTATTAATATCAAAATTGTTTAAATATTCCTCAGCTTTAATGGCACCAATGTTTATATCTCCATTATAAAATTTAGCGTCTGCAATATCGTGTAATAAAGCAGCCATCTCAATAATAAATCTGTTTCCACCTTCATGTTGTTGAATAATTAAGGCGTTATTTCTAACCCTTAAAATATGCCACACGTCATGTCCGCTATATTCTTTAGTAAATTTATCCTCAATATATTTTTCAGTAATCTTAATAATTTCTTCTTTACTTTGCATAAAGATAAAGTCCTTTGTTATTAGTTCCATCATTTATTTCTGTATAAAAAGTTTCATCCATTACTACTTCTAAAGTATTGGGTAATAAATATTTTGCGTTAATTTCTGCTTTATTGTCATCAAAAATTTTAATTTTAACGTAGTTATAAACAAAACCACGTCTTCGGTGGGTTATAAGAACAGTTTCACTGCTTGTTAAAAATCCTTTGGGGTTATTAATACTTAAAGGGGCAAAATACTCGAAAGTAGATAAGGGCATACCACCAATAGCATCGGGTGCTTCAGTTTCTACGCTATCAATAATTAAGGTACATTTGGCGTAGTGTATTACTGCATAAACTTCTTCGCCTTTGTTAACACTTTCTAATAACATATTAAAATTTGTTAATTGTTTTTTTTGTGCAAAACTTGTTGTAATACCAAAAATAAATAAAAATAAAAATAATCGTTTCATAAATTCCTCTTAAAAAGTTAATAAAGAAATATTTATAACATTAAAATTTAGTTTAATAAAAATGTTTTAAAAAAAAATAATAATTACTATATTTAAAAATTAAATTTATACATATAAAGTTAATAAAATTTAGTGCATTTATTAAAATAAATTATTATCTTGTTAAGTTAATATTTAATAATGTTATAATTATTACGAGAGACAGAAATGTTCAGAGTTCTTGTGGTTGACGACGACGAAAACGTTAACATGTTTATCAGTCGTTTACTTGTTAAAAAGTTTAAATGTGAGGTATCATGGGCTAAAAACGGTTTAGAAGCATTATCTATAATTAAGGATTTTAAGCCAGAGGTAATGTTTTTAGATATTACCATGCCAGTAATGAATGGTATTGAAACATTAAAAGCTTTACGTTCTGATAACGATACAAAAACTTTACCCGTAATAATGCTTACAGCAGTAAGTGAAAAAAACATTGTAGCAGAGATAATGAAGCTTGGTGTTTTTGATTATATGCTTAAACCTTTAATTTATGATACAACAATAATTAGAATTAAAGAAATATTTGATAGAATTAAAAAGGCAGAAGAGGAAAGTAAAATTGCTAAACCAGCCGCACCAGTTTATGATGCTAATGCGCAACAGTCTTTAATGATCGTAGGTTTTGAAAGTGAAATTCGCAAAGCTCTGCATTTAAAGTTAGATAAATTTTTTAATATTATAGAAATTGATAATGGTGTAGATGCTTATAAACTGTTTATTTCTGAAAAACCAAAAGTAATTTTAGTGCACGAAAACGTTCCTTTGCTTAATGAAAATATCCTTTGTCAAAAAATTAGGGGTAATTCCTCAAAAGATGATGTTAAATTAATATTGTTTAAAAGAAATCCAAGTATAACACCTGATGAACGGGAAATTTTTGACCAAATAGTAATAAAAGCGTTAAATAACGAAGTTAATGTTAGAAACTTGTACGAAGCCGTTGAAAAAGTAATGAAAATTAAATTATAAAAAAAAGCCCAAATTATGGGCTTTTTTTGCTCTCAAATCTATTTTAACACAATCATTTTTTTCGAAAGCATGTGCTTATCATCCCTTAAAGTATAAAAATAAACACCACTAGATAAATTTAATTTTTTAGAATTTAACGAGATTGAATAACTACCTGCTGTTAGAAAATTATTTACAAGTTTAATAATTTCTTTACCTGTAGAGTCATATAAAGTTAAATTTATATTACCAGGTTCATTTAAACTATATTTAATTATAGTTTCGGGGTTAAAAGGGTTAGGATAGTTTTGCTCTAAATTAAAATTAAGCTTAATATCTTCTTCCTCTTCAACATCAGTAATAATTCCAGTTAATGAACTTAATACTGCGTTAAAAACATCTTCTTCTGGTTTATACCAACCACTATAAGAGCCGTTATTATAAATGCCACCATTACAAATAAAAACAATGCCATAATTTTTAATTTTAGAAAAATACATATCGCTAATTAAGCCATAAGCTTCTCCAGGATGACCAATTAAAACTTGACCTGGCAAAAGGTCTGTAGTGGTATGATTACCTAATGCATATCTGTTAAAAATGCCATAGTAATTATTTCCATTACCACCGTTATAAGTCCACACAGTTTTAAGCATTTCATTTGTAGCGTTTTCGCTTAATATCTGTATATTGCCATATTTCCCATTGTTTTTTAGTACTATCATTATTTTGGCTAAATCTTTTGCAGAAATGCGCAATCCACCAGTTGGTGAAAAAATTACCCCATTTGTACCAATTACATAATTAGATAAATTACGTGGTAAAGGTTTAACTCCACCATAATTATACACTTGTGGTATCCAAGTATTATTGTTGCGCCTATATAGTACAGATAAGTTATTTATATTAGATAAATCTTGAATATTAAAGCTACCATCAATACCAAGTGGGTTTAGAACATTTTCTTTTACTACAATATCAAAACGTTTTCCGCTAAGTCTTTCTATAAGTGTACCAATAACGCCAAAGTTTATATTAGCATACTGAAAATAGTTTTGTTTAGGGCTTCTATTCTGAAACATTGTTGCAGTATAAAAAGAGCCGCCAGGTGTAAGTAAACTTTGCAAAGTGGGGATAATATCACCAGCAGTAGCACTTAAAAAATTATCGTAGCCATCACCGTCTAACAAAGTGCTTGTATGGGAAAGTAATTTACGTATTGTAATAGTATCGTTTGGGTAATTTGGATTACGTAATGTAAAGCCAATATATTTACTAATATCTTCATCAAGTGAAAATAAACCTTGGTCGTAAAGGGTCATTAAAGTTAAAGCGGTTACCGTTTTGGAAATAGAAGCTATTCTAAACGATGTGTTATTATCTACGGGTAAATTTCGTGCAAAATCTCTTTTACCGTAACCTTTGTTAAAAACTAAAGAATCCCCCTTAACAACTGCAACTGAAAAACCGGCTAAAGTATTTTGTGTAAAAATTTTATTAAGCAAAGAATCTAATTTAGAAACTTGAGCATTAGAGCTAAGACATAAAACAAAAATCAATCCTAAGGTAAAAAGTTTTTTCATTGTACACCTCAAATAAAAAAATACCACCCATTTATAAAACGGGTGGTTTACTAAAATAAAAAAAATAATAAAAAATTAAGTACCTGCAGTGTAATCTGTTAAATACTTAACTTGTTCTTTAGTTAACTTATCAATTTTGTAACCCATAGTATCTAATTTATATTTAGCTATTTCTTGGTCTTGTTCTTCTGGAATATCTATAACTTCAGGTTCAAGTAAAATGCCTTGTTTATCTAAGTTAGCTAAACGTAATTGGGATAAAAATTGGTTAGCAAAAGACATATCCATAACTTCTGATGGGTGACCTTCTGCAGCAGCCAAGTTAACTAATCTACCTTGAGCGAGTAAATAAATTCTCTTGCCATCATTTAAAACGTATTCTTCGTTGTTAGGTCTAACAGTACGTTTGGATTTTTTCAAGCTTTCCAAATCTGGAATGTTAATTTCGCAATCATAGTGTCCAGTGTTGCAAACAATAGCGCCATCTTTCATTTTTTGGAAATGTTTTTTAGTAATAACATCTTTAACGCCGGTAGCTGTTATAAAAATGTCACCAACTTTAGCAGCTTCATCCATAGGCATAACAGTAAAGCCTTCTAAAGTAGCTTTTAAGGCAGCAGTTGGTTTAACTTCTGTAACAATAACATTAGCGCCAAGCCCAGCAGCGCGCATAGCACAACCTTTACCGCAATGTCCATAACCAGCAACAACAAAGTTTTTACCGGCTAATAGAACAGAAGTAGCACGCAAAATACCATCAATAGAAGATTGACCAGTACCATAAACGTTATCAAAATCCCATTTGGTTTCAGCATCGTTAACTGCTATAACGGGGTATAATAATTTGCCATCAGCAGCCATTGCGCGTAATCTGTGAACGCCTGTAGTGGTTTCTTCTGTACCGCCAATAATATTTTTAGCTAATTCTGGAAATTTGTTATGAATAGTAAAAATTAAGTCTGCGCCATCATCTAAAGTTAAATTTGGCTCCATGTCCAATGTTCTTTCAATAGACCAGTAAAAATCTTCTACAGATTGACCATGCCAAGCATAAATTTCGATATCATTAGCAGCTAAAGCAGCAGCTATATCATCTTGAGTTGATAAAGGGTTGCACCCACTCCAGCTAACTTTAGCACCAGCAATTTTAAGAGTTTCGATTAAAACAGCGGTTTCTTTTGTAACGTGTAAGCAACCAGCAATTTTGTAACCTTCAAGTGGTTTTGTTTCTTTGTACATTTCGCGTAATTTCATCATAACGGGCATACGGCTTTCTGCCCATTCAATTTTCATCCTGCCTTGCTCGGCAAGTTTAATATCCTTTACTTTGTATTTCCCTTTTTTGTAATCCATTATGGTATCCTATTTTTTTGGTAAATAATTTTTAAATATTGGTACTAAATCTAATTTTTCCCATGTAAAATCTTTTTCATTGCGTCCAAAGTGACCTAAAGAAGCGGTTTTTCTGTAAATAGGTCTACGCAATTTTAATCTTTCTATAATTCCTAATGGTGTTAAGTCCACTTCTTTCATAATCATTTCAGCAATATCTTTATCAGGAATAACACCCGTTCCTTTTGTATCTACATAAATAGAAACAGGTTGAGCAACACCAATTGCATAAGCAAGTTGAACTAAGCACTCTTTAGCTAATTTAGCAGCAACAACGTTTTTAGCAATGTGACGAGCTGCATATGCTGCGCTTCTATCAACTTTAGATGGGTCTTTTCCGCTAAAAGCGCCACCACCATGAGGTGCCCAACCGCCATATGTATCAACAATAATTTTTCTGCCCGTTAAACCGCTATCACCGTGTGGTCCACCAATCTCAAATCTGCCGGTAGGATTTACAAAATACTTTGTGTTTTTATCCAAATATTTAGCTGGAATAACTTTTTTAATAACTTTGTTAATTACATCTTGTCTAATTTTAGATTGTGTTACTTTTGCATCGTGTTGTGTACTAATTACAACTGTATCTACGCGTACGGGTTTATGGTTATCATCATACTCAATAGTAACTTGCGATTTTGCATCTGGTCTTAAATAAGGCATTAATTTAGGATGCTTTTTGCGTATCTCTGTTAACTTTTGGATAAGTTTATGAGCATAAACTATTGGCATAGGCATATATTCTGGGGTTTGATTGCAAGCGTAACCAAACATAAGTCCTTGGTCGCCCGCTCCACCTTTATCTACTCCCATTGCAATATCAGGGGATTGAGAATGGATTGCGTTTAATATACCGCAAGAATCCGCATCAAATTTATACTCGGCTTTTGTGTAGCCAATTTCTTTAATTATGTTTCTTACAACCTCTTGAACTTCGATATATGCGGTTGTGGTTATCTCGCCACCAACAACAACTAAACCGGTTGTAACAAATGTTTCGCATGCAACTCGTGCATTCGGATCTTGTGAATAAATTGCATCCAATATTCCGTCTGATATTTGGTCTGCTACTTTATCAGGATGTCCTTCCGATACGGATTCGGATGTGAATAAATATGACATATTTCCTCTATTTTTAATTTACTAATAAAACTCTATTTCTGATGAATCACCAGCATTTAATCTTTTGAAATTTCCTTTTACAACAGCATTGTTACCTATTAAGGTATTTTCTAACATGCTTCTTTTTACTGTAGCATTTTCACTAATTATTGAATTTTTTATTATAGAGTCTACTATTGTAACATTGTCTCCAATAGTAGTGTATGGTCCAATAATTGAATTTTCTATTGTACAATTTTCCCCAATAAAAACAGGGTCTAAAATAAAAGCATTGTTTAATTTTTTGTTTGTACCATATTTATCTAATAAGAACTGATTAGTACTTAATAAAGTTTCAGGTTTACCGCAATCGTACCAACCTTCTACAGGGAAAGTTGTAATATATTCCCCCTTATCAATCATTAATTGAAGTGCATCGGTAAGTTGCAATTCGTTATTTGTTCTTATATCTTTTTCAATCAATTCATTTAAGCACTCTGTTAGTAATTTAGAGTTAGAAATATAATAAAGCCCAACTAAAGCAAGTTTTGAAACAGGTGTTTTAGGTTTTTCGATAAGTTTTGTTATTTTACCATTATCTTTTAAGGCAACACCAAATCTACGTGGGTCATCAACTTCTTTTACACCTAACGAAGTTATTTTAGAACTAAACACACCATCTAAATTTACATCAAAAACAGTATCACCTAAAATAATAAAAAGCTCGTCATCATCAAAAGTGGGTATTGCAGTATAAATAGCATGACCAAGACCAAGCATATCTTTTTGCTCTACATAATCAGCTTTTATTTCGGGAAATTCTTTATCAACATAATCTTTAATTTTATCCCCCATATAGCCAACTATAAAAGTTGCATTATATATTTTAGTTTCCACTAATTGTTTTAGTATGTGACCTAAAATAGGTTTGCCACCAACGTTTAATAATACTTTAGGAATAGAAAACGTGTGTGGTTTTAATCTTGTCCCAAAACCTGCAACCGGTATAATTGCTCTCATTTTATCCCTTTTAATTTTTAATCAATTAGTAAAATTAATTAAAAGTTAAACTTTTATCAATATAATTTATTTTTTTTAATTAATATTTTATATTTTTGTGTTCTATAACAAATTTAGTAAGTAACTATGGAAATAAAAACAAGAATTACAGAGCTATTTAAAATTAAGTATCCAATTATACAAGCAGGAATGGTTTGGGTAAGCGGCTATAAATTAGCTAGTGCAGTATCTAATAATGGCGGATTAGGTTTAATAGGTGCTGGAAGCATGAAGCCCGAACTGCTTAAAGAGCATATCGAAAAATGTTTTTCTGCTACAGATAAGCCTTTTGGTGTTAATATTCCACTTTTAAGAGGGGACGCAGAACAGCTTATAGATACTTCTTTAGATTGTGGGGTAAAGATATTTTTTACTTCTGCAGGGCACCCGGGTAAATTTATAGATAAACTAAAAAAACAAGATGCAATTGTTGTGCATGTAGTTTCAAATCTTAAACAAGCGATAAAATCCGAAAGTGTTGGTTGCGATGCCGTTGTTTGCGAAGGTGTTGAAGCTGGTGGGCACAATGGCAGTGATGAGCTTTCTACATTTGCTTTAATTCCTATGTTGCGTAATGGTTTAAAGATTCCTTTTATGGCAGCTGGTGGAATTACAGATGGGTTCGGTATTTACTCTGCTATTGCTTTAGGAGCAGATGGTGTTCAAATTGGAACTCGCTTTGCCGCAACTGTAGAGTCTTCTGCTAATGATATTTATAAACAAAAAATTGTTTCTGCTAAGGAAAATGATACAGTTTTAATATTTAGAAAAATTGGTCTTATTAGAACTATTAAAAACTCTTTTACAGATATGGTTAAAAAGTTTGAAGATGAGGGGGCAACGCCAGAAAAGCTTAAAGAACTATTGGGTGTAAAAAAAGAATTTGAAGGCATTTTTAACGGCAATTTGGAAGAAGGACTTTTAGAAGCTGGACAAGGTGTGGGGAATATAAACGAGATTTTATCTGTTAGTGACCTATTTACTAAATTTATTAACGAGTTTAATTTAGCTAATAATAGAATGAAAAATATTATTGTTTAATACCTTATTATGGATTATGAAAAAATATTAAATGAAATTAACGCCCTTTTAGATGATTATAGCAAGGGGATTAATTTAGATAAAGTTTTTAACCGTTTAGGTATTTTATATGCGGAATTAAATAATTTTAATAAAGCAATTGATTTTTTTAACAAAGCTCTAATTTTTAATCCAAACGATATTAATGCTTTAATAAATTTGGGTATTGTTTACGGTAAGCAAAAACAATTTTCTTTAGCAATTTTTATTTTAACTAAAGCGTATGAATTAAATAATAAAAATTATGCGGTATGTTATAATTTAGCTTATGCTTATCAAGAAAGTGGTTTAATAGATAAAGCAATTGAATTTTATACTAAAGCTATTGAAAATAATCCCCAGCATTATAATTCTTATTTTAATAGAAGTTTATTATATTTATTAAAAAAAGAATATAATATTGGATTTGAGGAATATTTTAACTATGGCTATCTTTCTAAAGATTTAAAGCAACGAGCTTTATATGGTAAAGTTTGGGATGGGGAAAGTATAGCTGGTAAAACAATTTTGATTTACTCTGACCAAGGATTTGGTGATGCAATTAATTTTGTTAGGTATTTGCCATATTTAAAGAATAGTGGGGCAAATATTATTTTAGAAGTTCAGCAACCATTGTATAGTTTATTTAAGAATACAAAATTTTATGATTCTATTATTGTTTATCCAAATGGTGATTTAGTTAAATCAGATTATTACGCTTCTTTTGTTTTATTAGCAAAATATTTTTTGCCCAAAAATGAAAAAATAGATTTTCCTTATTTAATGCCAAATAACAATACTGTTGATAAAGTAAAAAACTTAATTAATAACAATAATAAACTTAAAATTGGATTTGTATGGAAAGGGAATCCATTTCCAGAAATTAATATTAAAAGGCATATTGAATTAAATAAGTTTTACAAACTGTTCCAAATTGAAAACACAGTTTGGTATTCTTTATATCCAGAGAAAAATGATGAAATTATAGAAACCAAAACAAAATTTAATAATGTTTTAGATATTACAGAAAATATAAAAGATTTTAACGATACTGCGGGAATTATTGCTAATTTGGACATAGTTGTTACTATAGATAGTGCTGTTGCACATTTAGCAGGTGCAATGGATAAAAAAACTTGTTTACTATTAAATTATGTGCCAGATTGGCGATGGGGACTACTTGGTGAAAGCACAGATTTATATCCTTCTTTAAAAATATTTAGGCAAAAAGAACCCGGTAACTGGGATATGGTAATTGATGAAATTTATTATTATATTAAGTCTTTTAATATTAGGTATTAAAAAGGAGTTGCATTTATGACATTAAGCGATGGAATGATTAATAATGTTGCAAAAGATAGGTTTTTTACTTTTTTAGAAAAAAATAAGTTTACAACATATTTAAAAAATGAAGATACAACACGTGCAGAAATTACTTCTATAATAATAGATAAAATATCAGACATAATACCCTCTTATGGGGAAAGAAAAGTTTTAGTTGTTTTAACAGAAAGTGTTGATGAAATAAGACTTTTTACAGAGAAAGGTTACGATGTTACCGCTATTTCTTTTAACAAAAGCATTTGTGAAGAAGATGATACTATTATTTGTGCTGATGATGCATTCACAAACTTTCCAGATAAAAGTTTTGATATAATATGGTCTAAATATTCCTTAAATAAAAGCTTAAATGCTGTTTATACTTTAGCAGAGTATTTTAGGTTACTTAACAACGATGGATTACTATATGCTGAAATTATAAGTGATGAAAATTATTTAGATAAAAAATCTTTAGACAATAATTTTTCCTTATATAGAAAAGAAATATGGAAATTATTATTTGAAAATGTTGGCTTTAATATAATTGATGTAATAGACTTATCTTTATCGACAATAAATCCTATAGTTAAAGATAAATTTTGGTTAGTTTTTTGTAACAAGCTTAAAAATACAAATTTAACTGATATGGAAAAGGAAGATAGGAATTATCTTTACTTAGCGCTTAGTAAGGGAGAAAACTTTGGATGGGGAGTATGTAGCAAATACCTTAAAAAAGAAGTTGGTAAACTTTATAATCATGTTTACGAATGGGATTTTGAATCAGAAAAAGACGAAGTGACTTTAGTAAAGGGGAAAGTTTTTCATGCATTAACGGGTATTGAATTTAATAGTATAAGTAAATTACGTGGCACAGAAAATTACGGTTATACTTTTTTTGAAAACGAGCTATTACCAATATCGGTTGAAAACGCAAAGAAATATGATGTTGTAATTGGTGGCTCTACTTGGTGCAAAGATAAAATGTTACAAAAAGGAATTACCAATGTAGATGTATTAATACAGGGAATTGACCCAGATATTTTTTATCCTGTAGAAAATAAACAGCGTGATGATGTTTTTGTTATTTTTTCCGGTGGTAAGTTTGAACTAAGAAAAGGACAAGATGCCGTTATTAAAGCTGTTAGCATTTTGCAAAAAAAATATAATAATATAGTGCTTGTTAATGCTTGGTACAATATGTGGCCACAATCTATGGAATTAATGTTGCACTCGCCATATATTAAATACGAAAAGAAAGGCGATAATTGGATAGATTTTATTAATAATCTTTTATATATAAATGGTGTAGATATATCTAAAGTAGCTACTTATGAAATTATACCCAATACACAATTAAGAGATTTATACGCATTAACCGATATAGGTGTTTTCCCCAATAGATGCGAGGGGGGTACAAATCTTGTTTTAATGGAATATATGGCTTGTGGCAGACCAGTTATTGCGTCTTATACTAGTGGGCATATGGATATTTTAACCGATGAGAACTCGTTACCACTTAAGTTAACAAAACCGTTTAGGCTGTATGATAATAATAACAATTTATGGGCAGATTGGGAAGATATTTCTATTACAGAATTAGTTGATAAGTTAGAATTTGCTTACCATAATAGGGATAAAATAAGAGAAATTGGAGCAAAAGCAGGAGAAGACTTAAAGAAATTTACTTGGGAAAATAGTGGTAGAGAACTATTACGGATTGTTGGATTATAGACGGATTAATTTAATTGATAAAATAATTATTTTAGTGCAACAAATTATTTTTTATTACGTCTTAATACCTTGAATAATAAACTTTTTTATAATATTTTATATTTTAAAGAAATGACTAATTAGTCATAATAAGAACTATATAGTCGGCAATTATAAATTGAAAACAAAAATTGAGGTAGAATTGTTACAAAAAATTAAAATTTCCTTTGTTGTAATAATTATGTTTACAAATTTAATAATAGGGCAACAAAGGGTGTTAACCTTAGAAGAATCGATACAACTGGCAATAGAAAATAATAGAGATATTGCCATAGCAAAAATGAATGTAGAAAAAGCTTCTGCTGCGGTAGATGAAGCTTTCGGATACGCATTACCAAAAGTAGATTTTACAAGTTATTATAATAGGTTTGTGTCTAAGCCTAAAACTCCTTTCCCAGATTTTGAAGCAATGTTAACAAATGCCACCTATGCTTTATTATTTGATGAAAATGTTATACCGCGAGATAACAACAAATTTAGACCAATGACTACAAAGCTTCAATCTTTTGCACAAACCCATAATTGGGAAGCAAAAGTAGAAGTATCCCAAATCTTGTTTAGTTCAACAGTGTTTAGAGGAATTGGAGCATCAAAAATTTATTTGGATTTGGCTAAAGAGCAATTATATGGAAGTGCATCTAATGTTACACTTAATGTTAAAAAGGCATTTTATGGTGTATTGCTAAGTAAAAAGATGTTAGAGATTATAGAGGCAAGTTTAAAAAATGCGGAAGAAAACTTGGCAAATCTAAAATCTATTCATAAGCAAGGTTTTGCAAGCGATTTTGAGATAATGCAAGCAGAAGTTCAAGTGGAAAATATTAAACCAACAGTTTATGACATGCAAAATACGTTAAAGAATGCTAAAAATGGATTAAAACTTTTGTTAGGAATTCCGCAGGATACAGATATTGATGTTTCAGGTGATTTTGAATATGATGCTACGTTTTTGCCCGATGAAGAAATCTATATTGAGCTTGCACAAAAAAATAATTATGACCTTAGAACATTAGATTTAAAGATGCAAGTTGATGATGAATTTATAGCATTAGATAGAAGTGGATATTACCCCACATTGGCAGCTTTTGGTAATTACACTTATGCAGGTAGTGGCGATAAATTCCCCACTCAAAATTATTCATCTGCTGCTGTTGGTTTAAGTTTAAGTATAAATCTTTTTACTGGGTTGCAAACAAATAAAAGAGTAGAACAAAGTGTAATATCACTTAATCAAACAAAAGAGCAGCTTAAGCAATATAAAGATTATTTAACTTCTCAAGTAAAAAGCAAAATTGCAGAAGTTCAAAAAGTAAAATCACAATACGAAGCACAAGATAAAAACGTTAAACTTGCACAAAAAGCTTACGAGCTTGCAACAGTAAGATTTAAGGAAAACACGGGTACACAATTAGAAATTAAAAATGCAGATATAGAATTAAGGACAGCAAAGACAAATAAAATTAAAACAATTTATGATTTTATAATTGCAAAATCAGAGTTAGAACAATTAACGGGCAAACTTGATGATTTTGTTAAAGTTAAAATAGATAATATTACAGCAAAATATTAATGAAATTAAACGGAGAAATTATATATATGAAGTTATTTAGTAAAATAATGTTATTTAGTTTTGTATTAAGTTTGTATTTTTTAGCGGGTTGCAGTGATAGTAAATCCGAAAAAAATAAAACTATGGAACAGTTACAGCGGGAAGAAGGAATACCAGTTAAAGTAGTTACTTTAGAGCCCACAAATTTTAATAGGTACTTAAGCTTTTATTCAACGCTTTCAGGTTTTAAAGAATCTGTTGCGGGAGCACCAATTGGAGATAGAATAGAAAAAATATTAGTAAGTGTTGGGTCTTATGTAAAAGAAAAGCAAGTGGTAATGAAATTCCCCACAGATAACCCCTCTTTACAATACGAGCAAGCTAAAGCTGGTTTTGATAATACAGAAAAGACCTATTTAAGAACCAAAGCTTTATATGAGGCTGGGGAAACTTCTCAAGCAAATTTTGAAGCAATAGAAACAAAGTATAAAGTGGAAAAGCGAAACATACAAGCAATGGAGCAAGCGCTATTTGTACAAGCACCCATTAGCGGAAAAATTGTAGAAATATATATAGATGAAGGGACAAGCGTACGTGCAGAAGCCCCTTTATTTAAGGTTGCCCAAATAGATAGATTGCGCGCTAAATTTTATGCAAATGAAGAAGAAGTTAGAAAACTTAAAGTTGGTATGCCAGCAGAAATTGAATATATGGGGAAAACTTACGTAGGTAAAATAAATGAAATTTCTATGGCAATGGATACTTACCGTAAAGGTTTTTCTGTAGAAGCACTTTTTGATAATCCAAAGCAAGAATTAACTGCTGGGTTAACTGTAGATTTAAAGATTAAAACTTACTCTAAACCAAATACAATTGTAGTACCAAGAAATATTATTCAAAAAGAAAATGGAAAGCTATTTGTTTACACAATTAAAGATAACATAGCTGAACAAAAATTTGTTACTACGGGTGAGGAAGAAGGAATAAATACAGAAATATTAAGCGGATTACAAAAGGGTGATATTTTAGTTTTGGAAGGTGGTTCTAAACTAGAGCCAGGCAAAAAAGCAAAAATAATTAAATAGGAAAAGTTTTTTATGTCTTTAGCAAGAATTTCGATAAATCGCCCCATAATGACAACAATGGGATTGTTGGTTTTTATTTTGTTTGGAGCAATTGCGTATTTTACACTTAATTTAAATTTACAACCGGATGTAGAAATTCCTTATGTAACAATACAAACAATTTATCCGGGTGCGGGTCCAAAAGAAGTAGAAACATTGATAAGCAAAAAAATAGAAAATGCGGTTTCTACAGTTAGTAAAATAGAAAGAGTAGAATCGTACTCCTTAGATGGAGCTTCGATTGTAATTATAGAATTTAAGATGGGGAAAAATCCAGATATAGCAAATCAAGAAGTTAAAGATAAAGTTGATGAAATAATTAACGATTTACCAAGTGATGCAAAAAAACCTATTGTTCAAAAAGTGGATCTAAAGGCATTCCCAATTGTTGATGTTATTTTAACTGGAAATATGGACCCAAGAGAACTTTATGATATTGCAGATAAGACCCTAAAAGATAGATTTAGCCAAGTTGAAGGTGTGGCAAAAGTTAATATTTCAGGTGGTCAAGAGCGGGAAATAAGATTAGTTATTGATAACAAAGTAGCTTTCGAAAATTCTATTTCTATGCCGCAGCTAATTCAACTTTTGGCTGCTCAAAATATAAATATACCTGGTGGTTATTTTAACATATCTAATCAAGAGTTTACGGTACGTGTATTAGGAGAGTTTCAAGATTTAGAAACAATAAACGAGCTACAGGTGCCAACGTTTTTTGGTCCTAAAAAAATAAAGCAATTTGCTGATGTTAAAGATAGTGGTAAAGATATAAGAAGGCGTGCAGTATATTTTAACGTAAAAGGAAATTTTAGAAACGAAAACGTAATTAAATTGGGTATAGTAAAAAGTGCTGATGGTAATGTTGTTAAAGTTGCAGATGGTATTAAAGCAGCAATACCAGAAATTAAAGCTACTTTACCCAAAGGTACCAATATAGAAATAATAAACGACGAATCGGAATTTGTGCGCTCTAGTGTTAATGATACTATGAGCAATGTTATGTTAGGTGTGTTGTTTACATCTATAGTTTTATTAATATTTTTAGGGAATATACGGTCTACAATAATAGTTGCACTATCAATGCCACTATCCATTATTTCTACTTTTATGCTTTTACAAATGTTCGATTTAACCTTAAATATGATGACCTTGATGGGGCTATCGGTTTCGGTTGGTGTTTTGGTTGCAAACTCGGTTGTTGTGTTAGAAAACATTTTTAGGCATAAAGATTTAGGACTTTCTACCAAAGAAGCTGCCGATGTAGGAACAACGGAAGTAACAGTTGCGGTTTTAGCAAGTACGCTAACTAACCTTGTGGTATTTTTACCTTTGGCAAATATGTCTTCTATTGTTGGACAGTTTTTAAGGGAGTTAGCTTTAGCAGCTACTTTTGCAACAATCTTTTCTTTAATTATATCATTTACCCTAACACCAATGCTTGCTTCGTTAATTATACCAGATAAAATGAAACAGAGCAAAATTTCGGAATTTTTGGATAAGATATTTAAATCTTGGGATGCCGCTTACGCAAAAACATTACACTATACTTTAAAGAATAAAAAAATAAGTATTGTAGTAATTGTTTTAGCATTTGTTATGTTTATTATATCTGCTGTTGTTTTTGGTAGCAGGTTAGGTGTGGAATTTATTCCAAACTTAGATGATGGTAAAATTAAAATTGAAGTAGAATTACCAGAAGGGTATAATTTAGAAAAAACAGCCGCAGTATTAACCGATATTGAAAATATAGTAAAGAAGACAAAAGAAGTAAAACACACTGTTACAGAATTAGGCAAGACGGGTGATTTAAATACCGGTACAAATATGGCAAGAATGGACGTTCAGTTAGTAGATGCTAAAGATAGAGATGTGCACATAAGTAAAGTAATATCTAAATTTGTAAAAGAATTAGCATTTATTCCTGATGCTAAAATATTAGTGGATTATGCTAACACAGGTGGAGATGGAGGAGCCCCAATTCAATTTTATTTAATGGGGCAAGATGTTAATAAGCTTGAGGAATTAAAAAACGAGTTACTTAAAAATATAAAAGATGTACCGGGCTTAAATAACTTAGACCAAAGCAGTAGAGCAGGTAAACCAGAAATTACAGTTTATCCAGATCGCACTAAGCTTTCTGAAGCTGGAATAACCATACAAGAGCTTGCTATTTCTGTACGTGCAGCAATAGAAGGAATTGAAGCAACAAAATATCGCTTAAAAGGTGATGAATATGATATTACATTAACTTTTGCGGATGAATCAATTAACAGCAAAGATAAAGTTGCTAATATTACAATTGTATCTAATCAAACAGGAACAGCATATCGTTTATCTGAGCTTGCAGATGTAAAATATACTAATGGTTTTACAAAAATTATTCACAGGGATAAATATACAACAATTGCATTTACAGGTTCACCGGCAGAGGGTGTGCCATTAGGTGATGTTACGGGGGAATTGCAAAAAAGATTTGATAAAATGCAATTGCCTGCTGGGTATAGAATTGCTTGGGGTGGTAATGTTAAGATGATGAATGAAATGGTTGCAGATATGCTTTTTGCTTTTGGTCTTGCAATTATTTTAACTTATATGTTATTAGCAGCTATTTTGGAAAGTTTTGTACAGCCAATTTATATTTTAGTTACAGTTCCTTTGGCAATGATTGGTGTATTTTTTATTATGTTTGTTACAAACACAGCGTTTGGTATAACTGCTTTAATGGGTGTAATTATGTTAATTGGTATTGTGGTTAATAATGCTATATTAATGTTAGATTACACAAATCAACTTTTAAGAGAAAAGGGAATTCATGCTAAAGAAGCATTAATTGAAGCGTGTCCAACAAAGCTAAAGCCTATATTAATGAGTACACTTGCTATTATATTAGGTATGTTACCAATGGCTTTAGGTATTGGTGATGCGGGTGCAGAAATGCGTACTCCTTTAGGTGTGGTTAGTATTGGTGGTATGATAGCATCTACTGTTCTTACGCTTTGGGTGCTCCCTTCATTCTATTATGTTTTTCATAAAGATAAATAAAAAAAAGGGGACTTAAGTCCCCTTTTTTTACAAAAATTAATAGTTTATTCTTGTTCTTTTTCGTCTTTTGTTTTTTCCTTTTCAACGTTAAAATCATTAGCCAATATTGTTAAATTTATTATCTTTTTAACAACTTTTTCTAATTCTTCTTTGCTTTCTTCTAAGTTTTTAAGATTTTGCTGATAAATTGTTATATGTTTATGTAAAGCCATTTCTTTTTCTTGTAATTCTGCAATTTTATTTTCCTCTTCAGCTTTTTGATTATTGAAATTATTAATTACAGTTAGTAAAGAGGAATGTTCTATTTCTGTTGCTTTAATTTTAGCTAATAATTCGCTTAACAAACTTTCTTTTTCTTCAATAAGTTTATCTTTTTCTTTTAATTCTAATTCTTTTTCTATTATTTGTTGTTTAATCTGATTTAGTTTTATTTTAGAATCATTTATATCGTTATTAAATAAATCTATTGTTTGGGTAAGGGAATTTTCAATAGCAATAGTTGCTTGTTCAATTTTATATTTCTTTGTTTCTGCTTCTTCAAATTGCTTTTGTGCAAGTGAAGTATTTTCAATTATTTTATTAAGCTCTTCTGTTTTGTTTTCAATTGTGGCATTTAATTCTTTTGTCTTTTCATCTATTAAGGATAATAAATTATTCTTTTCTGTTATTTCATCATCTAATTTTTTAATATCTGCAATTAAAATTTGTTTTTTATCTTCGTTAACTTTAATTTCATCATTAAGTTGTGAAAGCTGTTTTTTAGCCTCAAAAATTTCATCTCGCAGTAAATCGCGTTTATTTATATATTCCTCATATAACGTATCTTTTTCTGCTAATTGAGAAACTAATGCACTTAAAGAATCTTCAATTTTATTTTTAATTTCCTCACTAACTAATAATTTTTCTTCTAAATCTTGAACTTTATTTTTTTGTTCGTCTTCCTTTAATATTAGTTCATTAATGGAATTATTTAATTTTTCTTCTTTATCTTGTAAAAGAATAAGGGTCTTTTCAGATTCTTTAATTTGATTGTTATAGGAATTGACTTTCTCTTTAAGATCGTCACAATTTTTTGTTAAGTTCAAATATTCCTCTTTAACAGAAGAAAATTTAGAGTCAATTTCTTTGTTCTCTTCTCTTAGCAAATTTAAATTTTCTTGAAGTGTAGCAATTTCATTAACTAAGTAATCTTTTTCTTTAGTATAGCTTTCAATAGATTCTGTAAGAGTATTTATTTCTTTTTGCTTTTCTAAAAGTACTTTGGTAATTTCGTTCTCTTCACTTTCAAAGTCAAAAACTTGTTTGCTTTTGTTATCAATTTCAAATTGAATTTGAGCGAGTTGTTTTTTTAGATCATCAATTTGGGTGTTTACATCTTCTTTAGCAATTTCTAAAACGCCTAGTTCAGATTCCAATCTACTAATAGCAGCAATTTTTTGATTGGTTTCTTCTTCTAAATCTTTAATTTTATTTGTTAACTCAAATTCTTTTTGGTTAAGGTCTGATACTTCTTTGCGGGCAACTATAAGTTTAAATTCTAAATCTTCTAAACTGTTATTAAAAGATAAAGCTTTTTCTAACTTTTGTTTTAATTCGTTATTTTCTGCGCTTAGTTGCTCCAATTCTTTTTTGGAAGATAAAAGCCCCATAATTATACCTTTAGTAAAATTGTTAAAAGTAATTAAACAATTAATATAATATTTTTTAAGTAATAAATCAAAAAAAATAGTTAATTTTGAATTATGAAAATAGAATTTAAAGACCACATAAAAGAGACAATAAAGTTAGCAATGCCAATATCATTAGGGCAATTAGGGCATATTTTAATGGCTGTTACAGATACAATAATGGTGGGTAATTTAGGCGCTGTACCGCTGGCAGCCTCTGCTGTTGCAAATGTTATATTTAGTACATTTATGATTTTTGGTATTGGCTTAAGTATTGCTATAACACCAATTACTGCTTTTTATATTGGTGCAAATGATAAGAGTAAGTTAAAAAGTCTTTTATATACCTCTCTATTTATTAACTTATTAGCTGCCATAGTAATTATTGGCTTAATATATTTTGTAAGCAATAATTTAAGCATTTTAGCTCAACCAAAAGAAGTTACTGTTTTAATGAAATCTTATTTACAAGTAATTGGTCTATCTATTATTCCAGTTATGCTTTTCCAAACTTATAAACAGTTTTTAGAAGGGCTTAGTAATGTTAAAGCTGCAATGTATATTAATTTAAGTGCAAATGTAGCCAATGTTTTTTTTAATTGGGTTTTTATATATGGTAAGTTAGGTGCCCCAGCACTTGGCTTACTTGGTGCGGGTATTGCAACGTTTTTTACTAGAACTTTGATGGCTTTTTCATTTTATTTATACTTTAGATTTAATGTAAAAATAAAAGACTTATTACAGGATTTAAAGTTACATATTTTTGAAAAGCAGATAACCAAAAAATTGTTATCAATTGGCTTTCCATTAGCAGGGCAGTTAGTAACAGAAGTTGGTGCATTTTCTTTTATTGGTATTATGGTAGGTTGGATAGGTACAAATGAACTTGCTGCTCATCAGATTGCTTTAAACTTAGCGTCTTCTAGTTTTATGATTATGCTTGGTATTAGTAGTGCTGGTACTGTTAGGGTGGGGAATGCTTATGGGGAAAAAGATTTTGTAAAAGTTAAATTTGCGGGTTATACAGCAATTTTTATATGCATTGCTATTATGTTACTATTTGGAATTATATTTGTTTTATTTAATAATCTTTTACCTTATGTTTATATAAAAGATAAAACAGTTATTGAAATTACTGCCAAGCTGCTTTTAATTGCTGCAGCATTCCAAATATTCGATGGTTGGCAAGCATCTTCTGCTGGGGTGCTACGTGGTTTAGGGGATGTTACTATTCCGGCTATTATAATTTTTATTGCTTATTGGGTTATTGGTATTCCTTTAGGTTATTTTTTAGCCTTTAACCTTAAACTTAGTGTTTATGGTATTTGGGTAAGTATAGTTGTATCTTTAATATTTGTTGCATTATTTTTGTTTTTTCGGTTTTTAAAACTATTAAAAAATAAGTCTTTATAACAATAAAAAATCCCCTCAAAAAAAACAGAGGGGATTTTTAATTTACAAAATTAAAGGATTATTTTATAGTTGGTTTGCTTTTATCTGGATATTTAGGAACAGGAGGAATTTTATTACCCGACTCTTTAATTTGCTGTAAAATAACTTCAATTGCTTTATCAAGTTGTTCATCAATACCTTTAACAACGTTACCGGGCATATTAACTACAACAATATCAGGGTCTACACCATGACCTTCAATAATCCATTTACCCTCTGGAGAAAACTCTCCAAATTGAGGTGGCGTGCAAGTTCCGCCATCAATTAAATTTTGGTGTGGTTCAATGCCAACAGCGCCACCCCATGTACGCGTTCCTATTACAGTTCCTAATTTATGATGTTTCCATGCTTCACCAAATAATTCCCCATCGCTACCGGTATCCATATTAATTAACAAAATAAGTTTACCATTAAATGCGCGTTCCATAGCATTTAATACGCCACCTTCGCGTGGTTTAACAAATCCATAAGGTCTGCGTTCTAATCTATCTATTATTTGCTTGCTTGTAAAACCACCTGTATTATATCTTGCATCAATAATAAAACCATCCTTATAGTATTGAGGATAGAAAAGCCTAGAAAATTCTATTAAACCATTTTCCATCATGCCTGGTATATGTAAATAGCCAACTTTTCCATCGGTCTTTTTGGTTACATATTCTAAGTTATTTCTAATCCATTCTTTATATCTTAAATTTACTTCGTTAGAAATTGGTTTTACTAAGCAAGTTTTTGCACCATTTAAGGTTGGGGATGAGTTGTAAGTAATTTCGGTTACTTTATTAGCTTTGTTAATAAAATACTTATAAAAATTATCGTTTTTAGCAATTTCAACTCCATCAACGGCTAAAATGTAATCACCTTCTTTAATCCCAAGTCCGGGTTCATCTAATGGAGAGTTAGCGGATTCATCATTTACATCAGATTTAATTATATGTTTAATTTGTGGATACCCATTATTTAAGATAATATCAGCACCAAGCAAGCCACAATTTACGCGTGTAAAAGTGTTAAGGTCTCCACCATATATATAAGTGTGCCCCGCATTTAATTCACTAATCATTTCACCAATTAGGTAGTTTAAATCTTCTCTTGTTCCACAATAAGGAACAAATTTGCGGTATTTATCGCCTACTTTTTCCCAATTTACACCGTGCATGTTGGGGTCATAAAACCAATCGCGCTCTATGCGCCAAGCTTCGTTAAATATTTGCATAAATTCTTCTAAGCGGTTAATTTGAACCGTTACAGAAGATAAGTTTATTTTTCCATCGCCAACTTTACCTTTATCAATTCCTATTATACCAAATGTTTTGCCTGCTTTGTAAGCAATAGATGAACCGTTAGCAGAAACGTGATATTGACTTATTCCACTTAAAAGTTGTGTAGTGCTTTGTTTGGTTAAAGAATATTTATACAAATCTAAATTTGTAGCTTCGTTTTTGTCATCTACGTATTGATATTTTAGGAATTCGGGTTCATTTTTCTTTAGAAATAAAAATCCGTCGTTTATTGCTTCTAATCTAAATAAATTGCCAGATTCTATTTCAATTGGTACTGTTCTGCTTTCAAAATTTTCTGTTGTAATAATTACGTTATCTTTTCTGTTTTCCTTGTCATCTTTGTAGTTTAAGGAAAATGGGGATAAATCTCCTTCTTTAAGTATTACTATATAAGGTTTCCCCATGTTCATAAAAATATGGTTTTGGTCTACAAAATCCATTATAGGGTTAAAAGTTCTGTTAGATAAGAAGAATAAATATTTCCCATCTTTGCTAAAGGATGGGCTCCAATCTTGCGTTAAAGAAGAAGTAACGCGATACTCTTTTTGCTTTTCAATTGAATAAATAAAAATTGATTGATATTGTGATTGGTCTAATTTAGCGTAGCAAATCCATTTACTATCGGGAGAAAATGAATAGTCTCTAATTCCCCAATTATACCAACTATCGTCATAATCTGATTGGCTAACAACAGTAATTTTACCAGAAGAAACATCAACCAAATTAAGTTTCATAAATTTATCGTGAAATAGTATATATTTACCATTTGGAGAAAAAACCAGCTGCTCTCTAAAACCTTTACCACCCTTAGTAATCTGTTTCCACTCTCCTTTACCGTTAATATCTGTAATATAAATTTCTTCTTCACCAGATTTATCAGATAAAAAGGCAACAGCTTTACCATCTGGGCTAACGGCTGGGTTCTTTTCTCTGGAAGAAGATGACCTTGTTAAATTAAACCCAGCGTCTTCATCTTTAGGATAATTAATTATTTCTCCACGAATATCAATTATTAATCTGCTGCCATCAACTGAAGGAGTAAAATTACCCGTAAAGTTTTCTGCCTTAATTATTGTAGGGCTAACAAGCACTCTATCTGTAGGCATTTCTATTTTAACTTTAGTAGATTTTTCTGTAGCTAAATCAAGTAAATATAATTCCTCACCATAACTATAAATAATTTTATCAACACCTAAAGATGGAGCCTTAACATCATAATCTTTATAAAAAGTAACTTGCTTTGTTTCTTTAGTTGTAACATCGTATTTAAAAATATTTAGCGTGCCATCGGCTCTATCGCTAGTAAAATAAATGTAATTTTTATACCACATTGGGTAATTATCCGTACCAATAAAATCTGTAATAGGTTTATAATCTAATTTGTCAAAACTTCCCATCCAAATATCTTGTGCATCACCACCAATGTGGCGTTTCCAAGTGGCAGTTTCTCGGCTATTGTAATTATATGCAATAGATTTCCCATCTGGGGAAATAGAAGCTAAGCCGCCTCTATCTAAAGGTAGTTTTTCTGGCATACCGCCATCAACAGATATTTTATAAAGCATTTGTGCCCTAAAAGGATACTCTCTGGTTGAACGGAATAAAATATATTTTCCGTCTGGGTACCAATCTACAACAATATTAGAAGACGGATGATAAGTTAATCTATTTGGAACACTTCCTTCGGTATCCATAACATAAACATCAGTTCCACCATCGTAATTTGCGGTAAAAGCAATTTTTTTACCATCTGGGCTAAATTTTGGGAAAGTTTCGTTCCCTAATCCATTTGTAATACGCTTTGCAACTCCTCCTGTAATTGGAACTAACCACAAATCGTTTTCATAGTTAAATACTATGTTGTCTTGGCTTACGTCCGCATTTTTCATTAAGTAGGGTTGGGCAGTTGATATTATGCTTGTAATAATTAAAATTGAAATAATTGCGATAATTTTTTTCATTTTTTCTCCTTACTAAATTTAAAATTTATTAAAACTATAATACTTTATTTTATTTTGCTTTTCAATATTATTTTTACTATTTTTTTAAAATGAATAATAATAAAACAAAAAAATATATATATAAAATATTTTTTGGGGAATAAAAAGAGGAAATAAATGGAAAATTATAATACAAAATATGCTCCAGCAGCAAGGTTAGAAAAAGAAGCAATAGCAGAACAAAATAAATATGTTGAAAACGATCCAATAATAATAGGGATTTTAAATGCTTTAGCAATAGTTGCAGCCATCTTAAATGAACAAAGGCAAATTATATACGCAAATAAAATATTAATAGATATGTTAGGGTTAGAAAATCCCGAAGAAGTGCTATCCCAAAGACCGGGGGAAGCATTAAATTGCGTAAATAGCAAATTAGAAGAAGGCGGCTGTGGAACATCGGAAAATTGCAGATATTGTGGAGCTGTTAACTCGATTTTAGAAAGTCAATTATTAAACAGAAAAGTAACCAAAGAGTGCAGAATTACAGCACATAATAATGGGGATAAAATATATTATGATTTTTCTGTAACATCTACACCCTTAACAATTGAAGGTAAAAAATTTACTGTTTTATCTGTTACAGATATTAGCGAACAAAAACGGAAGCGTGCATTAGAACGGATATTTTTTCACGATGTTATTAATACTGCTGGTGGTTTAAATGGTTTTATAGAATATATGAAAGAGCTTGATAACCAAGATGAGCTAAAAGAAGCGTTAGAAGATATTAGTAAATTAAGTGAAAGACTTTTAGAAGAAATTATTGCACAACGAGATTTAGCATCTGCGGAAAATAACGAGTTAGCGGTAATACCAACTAACATCAATTCCACAAAATTTATTAATGATGTTGTTTCGTATCTTTCTCACCATCAAGTTAGTGAAGGTAAATCAATTACTATAGCAGAAAATTTACCCGATGTTAATTTTAACAGCGATAAGCGACTTTTAGAGCGTGTTATTGTTAATATGCTTAAAAATGCTTTAGAAGCTATAAATAAAGGTGAAAGTGTAAAAATAGGTGCATTATTAGAAGATAATAAAATAGTTTTTTATGTTAATAATGCAACTGTGTTACCAAAAGAAATTGAATTGCAAATTTTCCAACGTTCATTTTCTACTAAAGGTGCAAATCGTGGATTAGGTACTTATAGCATGAAGCTAATCGGAGAAAAATATCTTAATGGAGAGGTTGGTTTTACTACAAATAAAGAGAGCGGAACTACCTTTTATATAAAACTTCCATTATAAAAAGTTATAGTTTAATACTTAATTTTACCACACTTTTGGTATTCTTTTTTTTACGTTTTGTCTTTTTAATAATTATTTAAATCATTATATTACAAATTAAATCTTTATTAAATCAGTAAAATTATAATATAAAATATATATGAAAAGAAATATACTTTTATGGGTTTTGGCATTTATTTTAACATTAGCAACGGCAATATATCAAAGGGTTACAGGTCCAACTTATCCACTAACTGGTAAATATACATTTTTAGGAAACGAATATAAATATAAACTTTTGCGGTCGCATGGTGAACAAACTGATTGCGAAATTACTACAATTACTGATAAAGAAGCTAAAGGTTACCTTTTTTATAAACGGTACAAAACTAAAGATGACTATACAAAAGTACCAATGGAAAACAAAGATGGTAAATTAGTAGGATATTTACCTCTGCAACCACCCGCTGGTAAATTGCAATATTTTATAGAAATTTATAAAGATGACGCAAAAATTATAATTCCAACAAAAGAAAATGTAATTATACGTTTTAAAGGAACAGTTCCAACATTTGTTTTAATAGTTCATGTTTTTTTTATGTTTGGGGCAATGTTGCTATCTGTTAGAACAGGTTTAGAATTTTTTAACAATAATCCAAAATTTAAAGCATTAACCTTTTTAACGCTTATATTTTTATTTATCGGTGGCTTTATATTAGGACCAATTGTTCAAAAATATGCTTTTGGTGTTTTTTGGAGTGGTTTTCCATTTGGGCATGATTTAACAGATAACAAAACGGTTATTACATTTATTGGGTGGTTAATAGCCTTTTTTATGTACAAAAGAAGTAAAAACCCTAAGTATTGGGCACTTGGTGCCTCTATACTATTAATTGTAGTTTATTTAATTCCTCATAGCGTTTGGGGCAGTGAATTAGATTACAACAAATTAGATAAAGAAAAAAGAGAACAAATTATTGATTCAACTAAAATAGGTGAAAAATGAAATTTAAATTATTATTACTTAGTTTTTTAGTTTCGGTATGTTTTGTATTTGCGCAAGAAAATACTCAAACATTTTTATCATTGCGTCAAACGGGAGTTGAAGATTTTTTAAAGAAGTATCCTAAGTTTGACGGTCGCGGTGTAATAGTATTTGTTTTTGATACCGGCGTTGATATGGGAGTAGATGGTTTAAAGAAAACCACTACAGATGAAGTGAAAGTTATTGATGTTCAAGATTTTACAGAGCAGGGAGACGTTAAATTTTACAAAGCAGATATTGATAAAAAAGATGGCAAAAAATATTTTGTTAACGAATCACAAAATTATAAAATTTTAGGTGCGGATAATTTATCACTTAAAGCTGAAGATGATAATTACTACATTGGAGCAATTAAAGAAGATTTTTGGAAAAACTCTGGCTCGGGAATAAAAGATATAAATGGAAATGGTAAAAACGACGATGTTTTTTACTTTGTTACATTTAAAGTAAAAGATGGTAACGCAAGCTATTGGGTAGTATATTTTGATACTAATGGGAATGGTGACTTATCTGATGAAAAACCATTACGTAACTATAAAGAAAAGTATGATGCGTTTTGCATAGATAATGGCAAAAATTTGCCAAAACTATACATGGGATTAAATATATTTCCAGAGCTTAATATAGTTAATTTCCACTTTGATGATGGTGGGCACGGAACACACGTTGCTGGTATTGCCGCAGGTAATGATATAGGAGGTGTTGGTTTAAAGGGAGTTGCACCGGGTGCTTGGGTTATTAGCTGCAAATTGGGGAATAATAATTTTTCTGGTGGTGCCACTGTTACAGAAAGCATGAAAAAAGCTTATTTATATGCGGATAAAATTAGCAAAGAAACCAAAACCCCTTGCGTTATAAATATGAGTTTTGGTATTGGTAGCGAAATAGAAGCACAAGCAGAGATGGAAAAATTTATTGATAAGTTAGTTAAAGATAATCCTTATTTATATATAGCTATTTCTAACGGTAACGAAGGACCGGGTATTTCTACAGCAGGTTTACCCGCAGCATCAAGCAATGTATTTTCTTCGGGTGCTGTTTTAACAAAGGAAGTAGGAAATGATTTATACGGTGCTGTTATTGATAGAGATATTCTTTTATATTTCAGCTCACGCGGTGGCGAAGTAAGCAAACCAGATATTATTAGTCCGGGTGCTTGCACTTCTACAGTACCAAATTGGGGAAATAATGACAGATTTTGGGGAACAAGTATGGCTTCTCCTTACACAGCAGGTGTTATGGCTTTACTTATGAGCGCAGTTAAAGTAGAGTATCCTGATATTAAATTACCTTCTTTATTGCTTTATAAAGCAATTCGTGAATCTGCTACACGTTGGAATGACTACACAAGTTTAGACCAAGGTGGCGGTTTTATAAATGTAGATAAAGCATATGATTTGCTTAAAAAATATATTAAAAATGGTGAAATTGATAAATTTGAGACATATAAAATTTCAGCAGTTGCACCAAATATGGCAGATGGACGCGCCCCAAATATTTACTTACGCAATGGTTCGTTTTTAACAGGAAACGAAACAATGACCTATATGGTGCAAAGAAATAAATTTAATGGTAGTGATAAATTTTATAGAGTATACAATTTAGAAAGTGATAGCGATTGGTTAATTCCTGTTCAAAAGAAAACATATATAAGAAATGAACAACCAACTAATGTTGTTGTACGTTTTGATAAAAATAAAATGAAAGAACCAGGATTATACAATGGCAAGATTAAAGCTTACAGAGAAGGCAGCGATAAATACTTAGAATTTGAAATGATGGCTACAGTTGTAATTCCAGAAGAGTTTACAGCTGCAAACAGTTATCGCAAAACTTTTGTTGGAACAGTAGATAAAGCTATGTTTAAACGTTATTTTGTTAACGTACCGGCTGGTGCTACAAGTATGAAAATTAAATTATACTCAACACCGGGTAAATATATTAGCGCACGTTATAATTTACACGCACCAAATGGTGAACAATTGGATGTTAGCCAAACAATTACAGGCGAAAAAGATTATGTTCAAGTTCAAAAGTTTTATAATAACTTAGAGCCAGGTGTTTACGAAATTGTTGTTGAAGGAAGCTTTTTAGCTAAAAGTGTTTCCACATATAATTTAGATGTAGAATTTGGTGGTATTAATTTAATAAGCAAGCCATTAGTTTGTGCAAATAATAAAACATTAGATTTAATAAATATGTTTAATAACACCCCAGTTTATGCATTAGATGGTAAAATATTAGGTTACGAAAAAAGTTACTATGTAACAATAAAAGGAAAAGATTACTACACAGCTCCATTTGAACTTAAAGAAAGTGAAGCAGAAAGAAGCTTTACAATAGAAGTTACAAAAGAAGATTTTAACAAAGTTACAGATTTTGCAGTAATGATTTATGATAAAGATGGTATAGCAGTAGAAAAAAGTGGTTTAAGTTATAGAAAAGGGGAAATATCTATAAGCGGAAAAGGCGATTATAAATTAGCATTAATACCAGGATTTACAAATGCCGATGGTGAGCTAAAAGTACTTGTAACAGAAAAAACATATTTTGCAGAACCAATTGAAATAAACGTAAAGGCAAAAAACAAAAAAAGTGTTATGTTTTATCCTTCAATAGCAGAAACAATAACATTAGATTACAAATTGCCTGAAATAAAATTACCAGAAGGTACAAAACTATTTGGTGAAGTTAAGTTAAATAATATTAACAATGAAGCCGAATATATTGTTCCATTTAACGTTAATTAACAAATAAATATAGGTAGATTATTATGCATGTAGAATCCAGTAGCACCCCGGCAGGTTTACCAGCAAATGCTTATCGAGAGCTAAAACCGGGTGAAGAATATGTTCCATTAATGGATCCGAAAGCTAGAATTAGCGAAGTAAATCTTTATACTGTTTCAGTTGGCTTATTGATGGCAATATTGTTTTCTGCCGCAGCAGCTTATTTAGGGTTAAAAATTGGACAGGTATTTGAGGCAGCTATTCCTATTGCAATATTAGCAGTAGGTTTATCAACAGCATTAAAAAGAAGTGGTGCTTTAGGGGAAAACGTAATTATTCAATCTATTGGTGCTACAAGTGGTGCTGTTGTTGCGGGTGCAATTTTTACTTTACCAGCAATTTATATCTTAAAGTTAGACGTTGATTATTACAAAATCTTTTTGTCATCTATGTTGGGTGGGTTTTTAGGCATTTTATTTTTAATTCCTTTTAGAAAATACTTTGTTGCAGAAATGCACGGTAAATTTCCTTTTCCAGAGGCAACAGCTACTACAGAAGTTTTAGTTGCCGGCGAAAAAGGGGGTAACCAAGCAAAAGTATTAATTACAAGTGCGCTTGTTGGTGGCATTTACGATTTTATTATTTCTACCTTTGGTTGGTGGAGCGAAGTATTTACTACACGCGTTTTTCCAGCGGGCGAGTATGTTGCAAGCAAGTTTAAACTTGTATTTAAGATTAACATTGGCGCAGCTGTTATGGGGCTTGGCTATATTGTTGGATTGAAATACGCTGCTATTATTGCCGGTGGTTCATTTGTTGCTTGGTTTGTTATTATGCCTATTTTTAGCTACATAGGGGATTATACTGCAGTTCCTTTTGGCGCAAATGTAAAAGATTTATTAAAAGACATGCCTGCTGAAGCAATTTTTAAAAATTACGTTCGTCATATTGGTATTGGTGGAATTGCTATGGCTGGTTTAATTGGAATTATTAGATCATCGGGAATAATTAAAAGTGCTTTTAGCTTAGCAGTTAAAGAGCTTGGCGGTAAAAAACAAGTAGAAGGCACAGTATTACGCACTCAAAAAGATATTAGCATGGCAATTATTGTTGGTGGTATTGTATTAGTTGCTATTGTATTATTTATTTTCTTTTTATTTGGCGTTGTAAACAATTTACTACATGCAATTGTAGGTTTATTAATTGTTTTAATTATTGCATTTTTATTTACAACTGTTGCAGCAAATGCTATTGCAATTGTTGGAACAAACCCAGTTTCTGGAATGACCTTAATGACATTAATTTTATCTTCTTTAGTGTTAGTTAATGTTGGTTTAACAGGTGAAGTTGGAATGGTTGCAGCATTAATTATTGGTGGTGTAGTTTGTACAGCTTTATCTGTTGCGGGTGCTTTTGTAACAGATTTAAAGATTGGTTATTGGTTAGGGTCATCACCATATAAACAAGAGCAATGGAAGTTTTTAGGTACTGCTGTATCTGCAGCTACTGTTGGTGGCGTAATTTTATTATTAAACAATTCTTATGGCTTTACGGGAGATACTGCTTTGCCTGCACCTCAAGCAAACGCAATGGCTGCTGTTATTCAACCATTAATGAGTAATCAACCAGCACCTTGGTTAATGTATATTGCCGGCGCATTTATGGCTTTAATTTTAACTATGCTTGGCATCCCTGCATTGGCATTTTCGTTAGGTATGTATTTACCTTTAGAATTAAATACCCCAATTTTAGTTGGTGGTTTAATTGCTCATTTTGTTGGTACAAGAAGCAAAGAAGAAAAAGTTAACAAAGCCCGTAGCGAGCGTGGTATCCTTATTGCAAGTGGATTTATTGCTGGTGGTGCTTTAATGGGTGTTGTAAGCGTACTTTTAAAATCTGCTGGATTTAATTGGTTTATGAAAGAATGGGCAGAAAGCCACTCCGCAGAAATTGTTGGCTTAATTATGTTTATTGGTATTTGTGTTTATATGATTTGGGACTCGTTAAAAGATGATAAAGAATAATTATTTATTAGTTTAATTTTAAAGCCCCCTTTGTGGGGCTTTTTTTATTTTAAAGCTTTATTATTTAATTATTATTACATATTTTTGTTTAGATATTTTATGGTTAAACTTTAGGGAAATTATGGAATATAAAACAGTTGAAGAAATAAGGAGCTTGTATCCATTTTTAGAGCAAGGGAAAATTTATTTTAATCATGCATCTATAGGTCCGTTATCTAAATTAGTTGTTAGCAGCTTAAACGAGTATATTTACAACAGAAGCGCTGGAAATATAAAAAACTTAGATACCTTTATAAGTGCTGATAGTAGCGGAAGAGAAAAACTTGGCAGATTGCTTAATTGTGCTCCTAATCGCGTTACTTGGGTAGATAACGTTAGCAATGGGATGAACTTGCTTGCAAATAGTTTAGAGTGGCAAGCTGGTGATGAAATTATTCTTAACGATATGGAATTCCCGGCAAATGTTTATCCTTTTTTAAATTTACAAAAAAAAGGAGTGGTTGTTAAAGTAGTTAAATCTAAAAATGGTAAAGTTCTTTATGAAGATTTGCGAGATGCAATTACAGAAAAAACAAAGTTGTTATCTATTAGTTACGTGCAATTTTTTTCCGGTTATCGTTCTAATTTAATTGAATTGGGCAAATTGTGTAAGTATAATAATATTATTTTTTCGGTTGATGTTATTCAAGCATCTGGTGCGTTTAATATAGATGTTGATAAAATGAATATTGATTTTTTATGTGGTGGTACGCAAAAATGGTTAATGGGGCTGCAAGGTCTTTCATATCTTTATGTATCAGAAAAATTGCAACCTCGCTTAAAGCAAGCTTTTGTTGGGTGGCTTTCGGTTAAGGATGCTTGGAATTTATTAAATTATGATTTAACACTTAAAGATGATACACAAAGTTTTTTTAATGGTTCTGTAAATTTAATTGGTATTGTTGCTGCAGATACTAACCTTAAAATGTTCCTTGATTTTGGAATAGATAATATTGAAAAAATAATTTTAAATAATACTAAGTATTTGCAAAACGGGTTACATTCATTAGGTTTAAATCCCTTGTTATTTGGTGAAGAAGATATCCATCTATCTGGCATTGTAACTTTTGATATGCCAAGAGCAGAGGAATTTAAAGAATTTGCAGAAAAGCATAATATTATTTTTGAACTAAGACAAGGCAAAGTTAGATTAGCTCCACATTTTTACAACATTAAAAGTGAATTTGATAAATTACTAAATTTATTAAACGACTTTTTAAAAAGTTGAGGTTAAAATGAAAAAATTTTTAATTGTTTTTATTTTTTTTACAATAATTATATTTGCGCAGGATAAGCAATTAATAATTAGGTGTGATGATATTGGAATGAGCCATGCCGTTAATATGGCATTTAAGGAATTATTAAAAACTGGTTATCCACTTTCTGCATCGGTAATGTTTCCATGTCCCTGGTATCAAGAAGCTGTAGATATATTGAAAGAACATCCAGAAGTTGCTGTGGGTGTGCATTTAACACTAAATGCAGAGTGGAAAAATTACAGATGGGGACCTGTTGCAGGACACTCTGCGGTCCCTTCTTTAACTGATAACGAAGGTTACTTTTTACCATCGCGTGCAAAATTTCATGAAAATAATCCAAAAACAGAAGAAGTGGAACTTGAACTTAGAGCACAAATAGAAAGAGCTTTAAGAACAGGACTTAAAATAGACTACTTAGATTATCATATGGGAACAGCTATAGATAAACCCGAACATCGTGCTATAGTAGAAAAATTAGCTAAAGAGTATAATCTTGCTATTTCCAGATATTTACAAGAAACTGATATAAATAATGTTTATGATGACCCTGTAGAAAGCAAAACAGATAGCTTAGTTGCAATTGTTAGTAATATTAAAAATGATGGTGTGTTTCTTTTAGTTAGTCATATTGGCATTGATACACCCGAACTTGCCGCTATGGAAGATTTAAATCCTTGGGGTCCTAAAAATATGAGTAAAAGTAGAGAAGGAGAGTTAAAGGCTCTTACATCTAATAACTTTAAGGAAGCATTAATAAAAAATAATATTAAGCTTATAAATTATAGAGATTTAATAAATATTAGAAACAAAAAGTAGGTTAGTTACATGAGTTTATTAGATAAGGCTATTTATATAGCAACCAAAGCGCACTTAAACCAAACTGATAAAGCCGGTAAACCCTATATTTTGCATGTTTTGCGAGTAATGTTTAGCATGGATACCGAAGAAGAAATGATTGCAGCTGTTTTACATGATACTATAGAAGATAGCGATATAACTATTGATGACCTTAGAAAAGAGGGGATACCGGAAAATGTTTTAGAAGCTTTAGTATTATTAACTTATGATAAAGCCATTAACTATGATGAATATATTGATGCAATTAAAGTTAATCCCTTAGCTAAAAAAGTAAAAATTGCTGATTTACAAGATAATGCAAATTTTTTAAGGTTAAATAATTTTGATGATAAAATTTGCAAGAAGTTAGAAAAGTATTTTAAAAGTTACAAAAAACTAATTGAAGAATAAAAAAAGAACGGGCTAAAGCCCGTTCTTTAATTTAAATCAGTAGTAAAATTTTAGTCGTCAGTTTTAACAAATAATGGGTAATTTTCCTTATACTTGTCAAGAATTCTCTGATATCCAATGTTCTTTTCCGTATTGATATAAATTGGTGCGCGCAAGTTTACGGTAATTTTAGTTGGGTCGCTATTAAAGGTTACTACTCCAAACGGATTAGCATTAATTTCGGTCGGGTAGTTTTCGATTAATGTAGAAATTGGAACTAACGGAAAAACTAATTCCGGTTCATCAATGGAAACAAGCCAGTCGAACAAAATGATATCAAGTTTTACAAGAAGAAAATTCTTGTAGTTTTCAAACCCAGCTAGTCCCCCTTCAAAACGTATAATTTGATCTTCGTTAAACTCCATCTCACCAAATTGTGCATTTTTTATTTTCATTTTACACCTCGGTTTTGTTAACGATTATTTTTTTAGGCTTGTTTTTTTAATTAAATTAATATATGTAATATTTATTTATTTAGCAAATGAAATTATTAAGGTAATTATGAATTTTCTTTACTACTCGTTAATTGTTATATCATTAATTGGTATTGCGCTTGGTAAGTATCCTAATTTAAAGATGAATAGAGCCACTATTGCTATGGTTGGGGCTGTGTTTTTGGTTTTTGTTGGTGCAATAAGTTTAAACGATGCTTACTTAGCAATTAATATGGATACTATTTTATTGCTTTTAGCAATGATGATTATAAACGCAAATTTATCTGTTTCGGGATTTTTTAATGTAGTAGCATTTAAAATTAGTACTATTGCAAAATCACCTAAGCTTTTGCTTGCTTACATCGTCTTTTTTTCTGGTATACTTTCCGCAATTTTTTTGAATGACACAATTTGTGTAATGTTTACGCCTTTAGTATTGGAAATTACACTTAAGCTAAAAAGGAATCCAATACCATATTTAATGGGACTTGCAACCGCTGCAAATGTTGGTTCAACTGCTACTATTATTGGTAACCCTCAAAACATGTTAATCGGTATTGCGGGGAATATCCCTTTTGTTAGATTTCTAATTTATCACTCCCCAGTTGCTTTAGTAGGATTATTTTTTATTTGGCTAATTATAATTAATGTTTACAAGAGCGAATTTAAGGATAAAAAGATAAATGATAATGTTATTTTAGAACCTATAATTTATAAACCTTTATTTATAAAAAGCAGTATAACTACTATAGCAATGGTAATATTATTTTTAATAGGTGTACATGTTTCGTTAGCTGCTTTAATGGGGGCTTCTGCATTATTAATTACGCGTAGATTAAAGCCGGAACGTGTTTTTCGTGAAATTGACTGGGGTTTATTAGTATTTTTTAACGGACTTTTTGTAATTACTGGTGCTATTGAAAAAACGGGTTTAGGTGTTCATATATTTTCTTTTCTAAAACCTTTAACGGGTGAAAATGTGTTTAACTTAAGTGTTGTTAGTGTTGTTTTAAGTAACTTAATTTCTAATGTGCCGGCTGTGCTTTTATTTATACCCGTTATAAAAACTTTCGCCAATCCAGAAAAATGGTATTTTGTTTTGGCAATGGCAACTACTTTAGCAGGAAATGTTACCTTACTTGGCTCGGTTGCTAATTTAATTGTAGCAGAAACTGCCAAAAAAAGAGGCGTAAATTTAACCTTTGTGGAGTATTTAAAAGCCGGCACCCCAATTGCCATTATAACTTTGGCTTTTGGTATTATTTGGTTTAGTATTATTATTTAATTAAAATTTATTTGCTTAAAAAATAATTTTTAATAATAGTATAAAACCAATAAAAACCACAAGGCATCCTTTGCCCATTATCATTCCACCAATTTTTCTTTCTAATCCACTACGTGTGGTTGGAATGCCTGTTTTGCGGGCAAAGTTTTGTTTTGCCTTTGTGATCCCTATAAATCTTTTCCAGGAAAAACCACCTCTATTCATTGCTTTCTTCAGTTTTTGTTATAAATTCCCATTCGTTTTCTTCATAACCAAAAAATTTTATAGCTGTTTTACATAACCTTACAAGTGCACGAGCACTTAAGTTTAATTCGACAAATAAATCTAAATTATCATTTAATTTTTTAGGACAATATAACTCATCTTTATCTTTAGAAAAATAGTTATGTTTATAATTTACAAATTCGTTAAATTTATTCTCATCCAAAAAATAAAGTTTATTTAATGTCTTTAAAAGTGCATCTACCCAATTTTGTACTTTAATTCTGTCACCAAATAACACTATATAATTAACCTTTTTACCAGTTGGGTCATTCGGGTCTAATTCTTTATTTATTTTCTCACTAAAATAGGGGAATATTTTTAGAAGAATATTAATTAATTCTTTTTCTCTTTTGAGTATATCTTCTTCTTTCCAATTTTCATATTTTGATATTTCTTTCGTCATCTCAAAATGGCTATCTTTATAAAATATCTTTTTTTCATCAAAAGGCTTATTAGAAATTTCGGCATTATATTTAGTAATGGTTAAATTAGCTAGTTTATTAAGATATTTAGTGTGTACTTCTTGGAATTCTTCTCCTAAATGGTTTTCCCACCAATCTGTTAAAGTTTGTGGCATAATGTGTTCAATAGTGATATTTTGTAAATCAACTTTCTCTTTATGTCCATAAAATTCTTCTATTTTTTTTAGCAGTAATTCTGTGCGTTTATTCTTTTTTGAATTAATATATAGTTCCTTTTCTTTAATACTTTCTTCAAATTTTTTGTCATCGGGATAATTTTTCCCTTGTAAATGGTTTTTTAAAGAAGTTATAATATCAACATCCATTTCATCTTGTAATTTATTTTTTAGAAATGAAGAAAATATATCTTTTAACTGATAAGTATGGTAATTACAAATTGCTCTACGTATAAGATAATTTTCTAATATTCTTAAAACATCTACAAAAATATCATACTCAATTTCTTTCTCAAAATATAAAATATAAAAGGAAAGAACAAACGGGTATGTAACAGAAAGTTCTAATTCTTTAAGTGTATTAAAATAACTCTTTAGTTTTTCATCATTTTCTTTATCAGGGTTAATAATTTTATTATATAATGTGGCATATTTTGCTAAATCTGTTAAATATGTTGTAGCAGTTATTTTATCTACGGTATATTTAAGTTTATCATAAATTTCAATTTTTTTTACTATTTCACCATTGCGCATAAAATAGTGTCTAATGTATTCTGATAAATTATCCTCCAGAAGTTCTTCCATCTTTTTCCAATATTCTTTATAATAATATTTTTGTTTATCAACATCTATGCACATTAATATGTAGTTTCTAATTAAATCTGTATAAGTTAAGGGCTTACCTTTGTAATTTAATGTTTCATAAACTAAATAGGGATTATCATCTTTGCCTAAAACAATACTAACAGTGGTAAGGTTATTTATTAAAACATCTTTTAACTTTCCCAAATTTTCAAATTTAGAAATTTTATTTTTAAAGAATAAATAAGCTTTAGCTAATAATGATTTATCAGAAACATCTTTTTTGTTTATTAGTGCTAAATAAGTCTCTTTATCAAATTCTGATGTTAATAATTTGTGTTGATCTTCGCCTGATTTATAATAATTTAATAAAAATGTTTTTTCAATTTCATCAGCTAAATTATTATCCTTAGTTGTATCTCTAATAGCTAATAAAATTATTAAAATTGTAGTTATTCTTTGTTGTCCATCAATAATAGTAAATCTAGATACACCAGCCGGGTTATTTCCTTCATCTGCGGTAACTATAGATCCAATAAAATGAGAACTATTCTGGTTTTTTTCAACTAAATCAGTAATATCATCATAAAAAGTTTCCCATTGTTTCTTTTCCCAACAATAGGAGCGCTGAAACAATGGAACGATAAATTGTTTAGTCCCTTCTAAAAGGTCTTTTATTCTGGTCTCTTTTGCGTGCATTACCTCTCCATTATATAAATATTAGCCGAGATAAATTGAATTTTCCAACAATTTTTAAAATAGTAATAAATATTAATATTGTCAAAAAAAATATGCACATAAAGGTCTTAATTTTGTATTGCTTATAAAAATAATATATATTAATTTTCTATAATTATTTTTATTTAATTGGAGAAAGAACATGATAGATTATGTAATTAGACCAGCAATTAGGACAGAGAACGTAAAATATGCAGTAAGGGATATTATATTAGTAGCAAATGAAGCGGCAAAGAGTGGAAAGGAAATGTTATATTTAAACATTGGGGATCCAAATTTATACGATTTTGTAACGCCAAAACATCTTATAGAAGCTACATATGATGCGATGTTAAAAAATAAAAATGGGTATTCGCCATCATCTGGAATAAAAGATGCAGTAGATGCAATAGCAAAAGAAGCCGAAAGAAAAGGGATAAGCAATATACAAGATGTTTTTGTTACAACAGGAGCAAGCGAAGCAATAGATATTTGCTTAACGGCACTTGTTAACGATGGGGAAAATGTATTAACTCCAACGCCTGGTTATCCACTTTACACTGCAATACAAAGCAAATTAATGATGATGGAAAATCCATATTACTTAGATGAAAATAATGGATGGCAACCCGATATAGAAGATATTAAGAGTAAAATTAACGATAAAACACGGGCAATAATTTTAATCAATCCAAATAATCCAACAGGTAGTAATTGCAAAAAAGAAACCTTACAGCAAATAGTAGATTTAGCAATTAAACATAAATTAGTAATTTTTGCTGATGAAATATATGATAAATTACTTTTTGATGATGAAAAATTAATATCAATTGCATCATTAAATAGCGAAGTTCCTGTAATAACATTTGGTGGATTATCTAAAAATTATATTGCTCCAGGCTTTAGAATAGGATGGGGAGTAATAAGTGGAAATAAAGCAGCACTAAGCGATTATATAGAAGCAATAAATAAACTATTACGCTCGCGTTTATCGGCAAATCATCCAGAGCAATATGCAATTAAATTAGCATTAGAAGGAGACCAAAGCCATTTAACAGAAGCAATGGCAAAATTAACACGAAGACGTGACATTACATACGAGATGTTAAATTCGTTTGAAGGTATTTCTTGCGTAAAACCGGGTGGTGCTTTTTATGCATTTCCACAGTTGCATTTTTCGCACGATGATAACCATTTTGTGGCAGAATTAATTAGAGAAACGGGTGTTGTTGTAGTACCGGGAAGTGGATTTGGACA
Source organism: uncultured Melioribacteraceae bacterium (assembly GCA_964652025.1). Taxonomy (GTDB): domain Bacteria; phylum Bacteroidota; class Ignavibacteria; order Ignavibacteriales; family Melioribacteraceae; genus JAEXOD01. Next base: position 144,793 of record CAZYZX010000004.1, on the reverse strand, counting down.
GAAACCGGGCACTAAACATTTTAGAGTGGTATTTTTACCAGATGAAGTAACATTAGAAAAAGCATATAAAAATATTGCCAATTTTTATAAAAAATATATTGAAAAATATGGCAATTAGATAAAAATGATAGGGTTGTATTAAAAATAATGCAGCCCTAAAATATAACTTGACATAATATTAAAAAATTGTTATATTTGAAGTCTAAATTTTACATCGCGGGGTAGAGCAATTGGTAGCTCGTCGGGCTCATAACCCGGAGGTTGTAGGTTCAAGTCCTACCCCCGCAACTAACATAAGCCTGAGTTAAATCAGGCTTTTTTACTTTAAACCATCCTAATTTAGTCTCGTTGTTATTACAAATCTTTAAATAAAAACCCTGCATGTATACAATATACAATATTTTTGTTGCGTTAAACAAAATTTATTATTATTTTATTATTGAACATATGGACATGTTAACGGAAATGTTGTTAAAAGATTGGACACAAAAAACTTAATAACTAAATGTAGGAGCATAATATGCAAAAAAAACTTTACGTATTTTTAATTGTATTATTTGCAAGTGGGGTATTTGCCCAAAGCAATACATGGCAAGTTGCATGGAAAATGGAACAACTTCCATTTAAAGCACCAAAAGTTGGTAGCGAGCTAGCTATAGTTAAAGCTGGCTTTGATACTGATAAGGACGGCAAAGGGGAATTTATTTGTGGATACACTGACTACGATACAAACTACGTTTTTATGTACGAAGCCAGTGGTAATAATACTTATAATTTGGTGTGGTATTGGAGAATTCCTATACGTATTAATTCCTTTACTGCTTTAGCTGTTGGCGACTTAGATAAAAATGGTAAAGATGAGATATTTGTAGGATTACCAGCAGTTGTAGATCCAGAAAGTCCTAATCCAGATAGAATTTATGTGTTTGAATGGAATGGTACAGTTGGGGAAAATTCCTATGGTAATTTTGATGGAACAGCATACTCGCCAACATCTGCTTTTAACTGTGAATTGCCAAATTTAACAGACTTTAGGCCATATAGCATGGAAGTTACTGACATAGATAATGACAATTCAAACGAGCTAATTATTGGTGTAAGAACAGGTGGACGCGGCAGAGAAGTAATGGTTTTAAGCGTAACTGGCGAGTTTAGTGGTTTTGGCACTTGGGTAATTGAATATAATTTAACAGGTTTAACTGGTGGCTCGTTATATAGTGTTACTACTGGTGATTTAGATAATGACGGTTATAAAGAAATTTATGCTTTTATTTGGAATCTATTTACATTGCACATAATTGAAGCAACTGGACCAAATCAATATCAGTTAGCAAATAGTTTAACTCAAGTGTTTGCTGCAAGCGGTATAGATTACGGCTCGTTAGATGGTGTAAGGGTAGCAGATGTTAACAACGATGGCGTAAAGGAAATGTACATTGCTGCTACAGAACCAAACAATGCAGTTTTTGTTATTTCTAATGTTTCCGATGTTAGTTTTATTGCCCCAAGCGATGTTAAGCTATTAATGGAATTACCAAAACAAGCTGGTGGTAAATTGCGCAGTATGTATATTGCAGATCCAGATATGGATGGAAAGCTTGATTTAATGATTGGTGGTGAAACAAATGGACGTATTTATGATGTAGAATATAAAGGTAGTGGAGACCCAACAGATGCTGCAAATTGGGAAGTAAATATACCTTTTGATGTTTTCCAATATTCCGGTTTTAGTCCAACAGCCTCTCCTACAATTTCGCCAAGGTTTTTCTATGGTTCACCAGCAAATGATATGGACCAAGATGGTAAAAAAGAATATTGTTTTGTAAATTATAGTACAGATTTTGATGTATGGAGCGATGATATTTATTTATGGATTTTAGAAGCAGACCCCGCAACAGGTGTGGAAGATGCAGGACTTTTACCAAATACAAATTATTTAGCACAAAACTATCCAAACCCATTCAATCCAACTACAACAATTTCCTTTAGTTTAGCAAATGCTGGTTTAGTAAATTTAACTGTTTATGATATGCTTGGAAGAGAAGTTGAAGTATTAATAAATAAAGAAATGAATGCAGGAACCCATACAGTTCAGTTTGATGCGGCTAATTTATCAAGTGGTATTTATTTATATAAATTAACTTCTGTTAGTTTTACACAAATTAGAAAAATGATGTTAATTAAATAGTTATTAACAATAAACATTAAAAGGGGATATCAAAAGATATCCCTTTTTAATTTAGTTTATACATTAACAAATTTACGCAACTTTTTAAGTGAACTTAACTCACTATCATAAATTTTTTTAACACCATCACCCAAAGATTTTTCAATATCGCGAATATCTTTAACAAGTCTAAACATTCCAAGTACTTCTACAGAAGAGGCTTGGTCAGTTCCCCACATAGCTCTATCTAAAGTTATATGGCGTTCTACAAAGTTGGCACCTAAAGCAACGGCAGCATAGGTTGGTGCTAAACCAGTTTCGTGACCAGAGTATCCAATGGGTATATTTGTATAACGTTCTTTATAAGATGAAATTACTTTTAGATTTAACTCGTTTAAATTACAAGGATAAGTAGATGTGGATTGAGCAATTAATAAATTATCCGGACCTAAAATTTCAACTGCTTTATCAATATCAGCTAAGGATGACATACCGGTAGATATAAAAATTGGTTTATTTAAGGATTTGTGTTTGTAGAGTAGGTCTAAATCTGTTAAAGAAGCAGAAGCTACTTTATAAGCAACAGGATTAAACTGTTTAATAAATTCAACTGCTTCAACATCCCAACAGGAAACAAACCAATCTATTCCTTTTAGTTTGCAATAATAGTCAATTTCTTCAAATTCAAAATAGCCAAACTCTACTTTGTGCCTATATTCAATATAAGGAATTCTGCCCCAAGGTGTATCTCTTTCTATATACCATTGGTCTTTTGGAACACAAAGCTCGGGCGTTCTTTTTTGAAATTTAACAGCATCACAACCAGCAAAAACAGCACCATCAATTAGTTTTTTAGCAATTTCTAAACTACCATTATGGTTTATACCAACTTCAGCAATGATATAAGTTGGGTGCCCATTGCCGATAAACTTATTGCCAACTTTTACGCTATTCATATAAAAATTCCTCATTTGTTTTTAAATTTATAATTAACTCGGCAAAGTCTCTAAAAGCCCCATGCCCACCAGGGTAAGGGCTTATATAGTGAACTTGTTCTCTAACCATTATCATGGCGTCAAAAGGGGATGCTGTAAGACCAAGTTTTTTAATGGCAGGTAAATCGTTAACATCATCTCCAATGTAAGCGATGTTTTCGTAAATTATATTTAAATTTTCACAAATTTTATCAATAACTTCTAACTTATTTTTAATGCCACAGTAAAGCATATTTATTTTAAGTTTTTCTGCACGGCGTTTTATAATTTCGTTATCTTCACCAGTTATAATACCGGTCTCAATATTTAAAATATTTCTTAATCGCTCAACACCCATTCCATCTCTTAAGGAAAATCTTTTCAGTTGTTCCCCCTGAGCAGAGTAATAAACACCAGCATCTGTTAAAACCCCATCACAATCTGTTAATAATAGCTTTATTTTTGCGGCTTTTATTTTTAAATCTTTTTGGCTTACCATATTGTAAAGCCCCCATCTACAACTAAGTTTTCACCAGTTATATAAGCAGAAGCATCTGAAGCTAAAAATATTATTGCGCCTCTAAAATCAGAAGAGTTTGCCATTCTGTTTAAAGGTGTTTTTTCTGAATATTTAATTACAAAAAAATCTGCTTGGTCATTAAAAACTCCACCCGGTGAAAGTGAGTTTACCCTAATACCAGATTTACCCCAATATGCAGCAAGATATTTTGTTAAAGCAATAACGGCAGCTTTTGTTACTGAATAAGCGGGTGGTTTATAAAATACTTGTAAGCCATTTTCATCTTTGTATAATTCTTGATTAGGTGCAACAATTCCATAAGTAGAAGCAATATTTATAATGCAGCCAGATTTTTTTTCTGCCATGTAGCTACCAATTATTTGAGACATTAAAAATGTACCTGTTAAGTTTACATCTAGTGATAATTGCCATTTATCTAATGGGTAGTTTTCAAATTTAGATTCGTTTAGTGCAGCTTGTGGATCTTCAAACTTATCGTTAATGGCTGCGTTATTAATTAAAATGTCTACTTTCCCAAATTTATTTTTAATAAACTCTAATAGCTGTTCTATAGATTTTTTATTTGTAATATCAGTTTTAATAAAATATGATGGTGAAGAGAAATGTGGAGAAATTGCTGCAAAATGATTATCATTTAAGTCTACTGCAATAATAGTTGCGCCAGACTCTGATAGTGCTAAACAATGTTGAATGCCAAGCAAGCCATTAGCGCCAGTTACAATTGCAATTTTATTACTAAGGTCAAATAAATTCATATTATATTTTAGGTTTAATGTTAAATTTATCAGTTTTTCTAAAAACAGGTTCTACAGGTTCGCCTAATAGCATATCATTTAAGGTATTACTTTTAATAGCCATATCAATTATGGGTAATATTTCTTTATAAGCATTAAGTGTGTAATCAATATCTTCTTTTGTATGGGAAAAACTTAGTGTATGAAACCCAGTCCATAAAATACCATATCTTAGCAATTCCTGTTCAATAACAGATTTAAGCAGTAACGGATTTTGAATGTTATTAGATATTGTAAGAATAGTTCGGTAGTTATATCCTTTAAAGCTAATATAATCTATTCCCAAATTTTTAAGTAAATTATTTAGTTCTGTTTTTAGATAGTTGCCTAAGTTAGAAATGTATTGAATAACATTTTTATTTTTAAGTATATTAATAGTTATTTTAGCAGCAGCTAAAGATAAAGCTTCTCCACCAAAAGTTGTAAAAAAGAAAACTTCTTTATCAAGTAGCTCCATAATTTCTTTTTTACCAGTTAAAACAGATAGGGGCATACCGTTAGCAATAGCTTTAGAGTAACAAGCTAAATCCGGAGTAATACCAAAATACTCTTGAGCACCTCCTAACGCAAGCCTAAATCCGGTCCACATTTCATCAAAAATTAGAACTACGTTTTTTTCTTTACACACTTCTGCTAATTTATGTAAAAAATTATCTTTAGGCTCATCAAAAACAACAGGCTCTAAAATAACTGCGGCTGTATCGTCATCAATAGCAGAAACAACAGATTCAAAATCATTGTAATCAAAAGTATTAGTTAAATTAATAATCTCTTGTGGTATTCCATCATTTCTGTTAGTAATGCTTATATACCAATCGTGCCAACCATGGTAACCGCAGCAAATAATTTTTTTTCTACCAGTATAAGCGCGGGCAAGTCTAATTGCGGCACTTACAACATCGGCACCTGTTTTGCTAAATCGTATCATTTCTGCATTAGGTATAATTTGATTAATCAATTCTGCAACTTCAAGTTCTAATGGGTGCATTAAAGAAAAAGTGATCCCTTTTGCTAATTGTTCTGATATTGCTTGGTCAACTTCCGGATACTTATAACCTAAGGAAAGTGGTCCAATTGCCATATCAAAATCTAAGTACTTATTACCATCAACATCCCAAACGTAAGCACCCTCTCCTTTTTCTAAAAAAATAGGCGCAACACCTAATACATGTTGTTTTGGGCTTTTTGCCATTGTTTGACTGCAAGTGGGGATTAATTCTTTTATTTTTTTGTAGTATTCTAACGATTTTGTGATAATTGGATAAGAATTATTGTAATGTGCTCCATTCCGCATAAAATTTATCTCGTTCTTTTATTAAAAACTGTTCAATAGTGTTTGCTAAAGCTGCTGGTGTAAATCCTTCATGCTCAAAAACGTTATTAAGCATGGCAGGTTTAAAGAATTTATTTTTTAATGCTATTGGGTATATTTTATTTTTAAAGTTGTGCTTTGCTGCAAATTCTAACAGCAAAGAATATAACCCACCAAATATATAATGGTCTTCTATTGCAACAATTAACTGAGTATTAATAAAGCTGCTTATTAGTGTATCAACATCTAAAGGATTTATTGTTCTAAGATTTATTAAAGTAGCATAAATATTTTTGTCTTTTAATAGTTTTAAGGCTTCGTAAGCATTAGAAAACATTAAGCCATAAGTTATAATAGTAACATCATTTCCAAACTCAAAAACTTCGGCTTTACCGTAAGGTAAATTAGAGTGATTTACTAATGTAGGTAAGTTATTAAATCTTATATAAGCGGGATTAGATGAATTAAGGCATTTAGGAATTATTTTTAATAGTTCATCATTATCAGCAGGTGTAACAATATGCATATTTGGAATAGTACGCATTAAAGCAATATCTTCTACTGCTTGATGTGTTGGACCATTAGCTTCTGATAGAAAACCGGCAAAGCTACCCACAAGTTTTATAGGCAAATTTGCAGCACCAACGTCTGTTCTAATAAACTCGAATGCGCGCATGGTTAAAAAAGCAGATAAAGCGTGTGCAATAGGCTTTTTACCTGTTAATGCTAACCCAGCAGAAATTCCAACTAATGATTGCTCTGCAATGCCAACATCTATAAAATTATTTGGAATTTGTGGCGTTATATTTCTTAGTGCAGCTTTATTTTCGGCTGTAAGTAAAATTATATTATTATTTTTTTCTATTAATGATTTTAATAAATTTTCGTATGTCATATTTTAATTAATTTCCTTTATGTAGTTTTCAATTGTTTTATTATCAGCTTTAACATACCATTTATCTATTTTATTTTCTAAAGAATTTACCCCTTTCCCTCTTATTGTTTTGGCTATTAAAATATTAGGTTTATTTAGTTTGATTGGCAAGCTAGAAAATGCGGCATGAATAGAGTTAAAGTCATGTCCATCGAACTTAAATACTGCACAATTAAATGCTTCAAATTTTGCAGTTAGATTATCTAATGGAATAAGTTTTTCTGTAAATTCATTTGCTTGTATTCCATTTCTATCAATTATTACAACTAAGTTATCTAACTTATAAGCAGATGCAATTAATAAATTTTCCCAAATGCTTCCTTCGTTTAATTCTCCATCTCCTAACATAACATAAATATTGTTAGTTAAACCGAATAGCTTGGAATTGATTGCAACACCAATAGCTACAGAAAGATTATGACCTAATGAGCCCGATAAAAATTCAACACCAGGAATATTAGTGTTTGGATGCCAGTAAATATCATCATTAAGTTTTAAGTGATTATTAAGCCTTTCGGGTTGTAAAAGTCCAACTTCGGAAAAAACGCTGTAAAGCGCTGGTACAGCATGACCTTTAGAGAGAAAGAAAAAATCTCTATTTGCGTCTTTAGATTTAATTTTGTTAATATTAAATTTGAATGAATATAAATAAGTAATAATATCTACGCAAGAAAGGGCAGAGCCTAAAAAGCAGCCATCACCTTCAGCCATTTTTATTATTTTTTTTCTTGCATTAAGTGCAGTAGCTATAAGATTATCTTGTTTGAACATTGTTTACGATTTTATTTTTATAAAAATTGATGTTAGTTAACTCGTTAATATGATTTTCATACCAGTATAAACCCAAGTATTTTCTGTTTAATTGTCTTAAATAAGGTTTCTCTTTTAGTAAGTTAACAATATCAAAAACAGAAAAATTTTTGTTTATGGGGTAAAGTTCTTCAAATATTTTTTTAATTAAATTATAATCTTCAATGTAATCAATAGTCCATCTATAGGTTTTGGAGTAGTCCCACCCAGTTTCCCATGTAACATTTCCAATTTTAAATTTGTCTGGATTATCCCAAATGTAGGGGGTTGTATGTTCCCTTTCATAAGATTTTTTAGCTTCTTTAAATGCTCTTTCTAAAACTTTAAAGCTAAAAATTTCCACATCATTACCATCAGGATATGTTGGAGGATGCAAGTTACTTACAAAATCGTATTTATTAAAATTGTTTAGATAATATAAAATTGTTTTATCTATAATTTGTGGATCAATTAAAGGACAATCACTTGGTATTTTAACTACGGCATCTGGCATAAACTTTAATGCAGCATTATAGTGTCTATCTAATAAATCTGTTGAGTGTCCTTCAAAGTACTCTATATTAATTGCTTCACAAATTTGGGAAATTACTTTATCTTCCGGTTCAGTTGTAGTAGCAACAACTATTTTACCAATATATTTAGATTCTTTTAATCTTTCAATCATTCTAACTAATAAGGGCTTGCCTAATAAAGGTAAAAGTACTTTTCCCTTAAGTCTGCTACTATTAGTTCTGGCTTGTACAATAGTTACAATATTCATAATTCTTCACTAAAAATTAAGTTAGAAAAATTAAAATCAGCAATTCTTTGTTCTTCATTTAATAGTGATTTACCAACAGCTGCAATTCTTTTAGCAGATGTGCCATTGTTTTGAATTGGAGTAAGTTTTTTAAGTGTATTAATGTCAAAGTAAGAATAAACTTCTTTATTTAATGCCATCCCAACATAAACTACAGAAGAATATTTAGTAATTAAAACAGAACAATTAGCTATCATTTCCTCAATACTTCCATTAGTATAAACTAATGCATTGGGTATTAATGCTTTAATTTCTTTAGTTGCACGGGTAAAGTTTTCGTTAGGGTGTAACTTAAAAATTAATTGCCTGCCAGATGCAATTTTTTCGCAATATTTTATAAATGCTTTTCTATTTTCGTACTTAAATGTTTCCCTTGAATCACTTGTTGCAACTAAAACAAAATTTTTATAAGGGAATGAATTATTTAAGTATTCTTTTACATTATCAAAATTTGGTATACCGGTAACAATAATTTTATCTTTTTTAACACCTTTTTTAATAAACAAATCGCGATAACCATTGCTAGCAACACAAAAATAGTTATATAAATTTGATAGCCCAGTAGTTGATGTTGATGCTAAATATAATGGTAACTTTAGGTACTTTACTAAATAGTACATTAAGTTCTCCGGGTCTGTCATCCCTTCTTGAACTAAAATGATTTTTTTACTTCTAATATTTTTAGGAACGATTAAATCGGTACATGTAAAAACTAAATCATAATTATTTTTTACACCGCGGTAATCAATTTTTAAATTATGTGTGTTTAAGTAATTTTCTGTATTTTTTCTAAAAGCACCACCTAAAATGGTAAAATCTAAAAAGCCATTTTCTGCAAGTAGTTTTATAATTCCATCCCCATAAAAGGGAGTAAAAAAGTTACTATATTCCTGCATATGCATGGAAATTTTGTGCATCATTTTGGTTTGATTTAATGAACCGCAGATATAAAGAATGTTTGGTTTCTTCATCTTTAATTTTTTTTATGCAATATTAAGCTTTTTAATTTTTATAAAAGTTATGGAATTGTTAATAAAGCTTTAAATTATTGTTAATAGGGTTAATAAAAATCTAAGTTATTGGTATAAGGAAAAGTATTTAATTTAAGTAAAAATAATGCTATATTTAAAATCACAATTTTTTTATTTATTGAGAATAAAATATGGACATTTACGAAAAATTAAAGGAAATAAAAGATAAATACACAAAAATTACCGAGCAGCTAAGTGATGCGGATGTTATAAAAGATCAAGCAAAATTTATTAAGTTAAGCAAACAGCGTTCAGAAATGGAAGACGTTGTTAAAGCTTTTGATGAATATGATAAATTACTTAAACAAATTGCAGATAACGAAGAGATAATAAAAAGTGGAGAAGACCCAGAGCTTAGCGCATTAGCAGAAGAGGAATTAAAAGAGCTAAAACAAGCAGAAAAAAAGATGGCAGAGGAGATTAAGTTCTTGCTTGTGCCAAAAGATCCTAATGACGATAAAAACGTAATTGTGGAAATACGCGCAGGCACTGGTGGTGATGAAGCGGGTATTTTTGCCGCAGATTTGTTTAGAATGTATAGCAGATTTGCTGAAATTAAAGGATGGAAACAAGAAATTATTGATATTAGTGAAACAGGTGGCTTAGGTGGAATAAAAGAAGTAGTATTTAGTTTAAGTGGTACAAATGTTTTTGCAGATATGAAATACGAAAGTGGTGTTCATAGAGTGCAACGCGTACCTTTAACAGAAGCCAATGGTAGAGTTCACACATCAGCGGCTTCAGTTGCAGTTTTGCCAGAAGTTGAAGATGTACAAATAGATATAGATCCAAACGATTTACGAATTGATGTTTACAGAAGTGGTGGTGCTGGTGGGCAAAACGTTAACAAAGTGGAAACGGCAATACGTATTACTCACTTACCAACTGGTCTTGTTGTTCAATGCCAAGATGAAAGAAGTCAACTTAAAAATAGGCAAAAAGCTATGAAAGTTTTACAAGCCCGTCTTTATGATTTGAAACAACAAGAACAAATTAAAGAAATTTCCGAGCAAAGACGTTCTATGGTGAGAAGTGGGGATAGAAGCGAGAAAATTAGAACTTATAACTTCCCACAAAACCGAGTTACAGACCATAGAATAGGTCTTACACTATACAATCTATCTAACATTATAGAAGGAGATTTGACAGAATTAATAGAAAAATTAAAACTTGCAGATAAAACAGAAAAACTTAATGCGGAAATATCTTCTTTTAGTTAGATGATTGTTTATAGTTATTCAAAAACTTAATTAAAAAAGATAGTATAAAACCTAAGCCCGCTAAAATTAAGTCATATATATCAAAAGAAAAACTAGATAGAGAACCAATAAAATAACTTAATAATTTTACTATAAAAATAACGGAAAAAAATAAAATAAAACCTAAAATACCCGAACAAACTGGTTGATACATAAAGCATTTTAACATGTTGCCCCTCTCTTTTTTGTCTTTTGCCAATTGCGTTTGCTCAATTACTTGTTGCATCTCTTTTTTCCCCTAAATTTACTTTGCAATATAAAAAATAATAAAATTAAAATCTGTGACAATAAACACAAATTAACTATAGTTCATCTTTAAAGACATATTGCGGTAAAACTTTGCCATCTGAAACTTAATATATTTTTTTTTCTTTTGCAATAGTTTTTTTTATTTTTTAATAACTAAATTTGTATTTAAAAATTCTTTAAATTTATGAAAAAAATACTGTTTGTCTCTTTTTATTGGTATCCAAGTGGTAAAGCATCATATCATTTCCCATTAAAAATGATAGAGTATTTAAGTAAAAAAGGCTATAAAATATCATTACTAACCGTTAAAGAAGATACACTTTCTATTAAAGATAACACATTTGAAAAATATATACCTAAAGATTTAGAAGTAATTAAAACTGATTATTTTGACCCTTTTGTTTTTTACAGAAAATTTTTAGGTAAAGAAAAAGACGCTCCTTTATATGCAACAGAAGTTATTTCCACTAAAGATGTTAGCATAAAACATAAAATTGCATTATGGATAAGAATGAATTTATTTATTCCTGATGCAAGAATTGGTTGGCTTTTTAAGGCAGTAAAGGCGGGCAAAGATTTATTTAAAAGGAATAAGTATGATTTAATAATCACTAATGGACCTCCACATAGTGTTCATTTAATTGGGGTTAGTTTAAGCAAAAAATTTAATATACCATTAATACCAATTTTAATAGATCCTTGGGTAGATATTGCTTCTTATAAAAACCAAAAACGTAACAAGATTGCTATATTTTTAGATAATTTATTAGAAAAAAGAACTATGAAAAAAGCAAAGGCAGCAATTTTTGTTACTAAAAATATGCAAAGCTATTTTGTTAAAAAATATAATTTTTTAGCAAATAAATCTTATCAACTTTATTGGGGCTTTAATGAAGAAGATTTTTTAGGTATAGAAACAAATAAACCCGATAAAGATTATAAAACGATTTTACATGCTGGTAATATGTACGAGTATCAAAATCCTATAAACTTTTGGCTAACTGTTAAGAAAAAAATTGAAGAAGGCTATAAACTAAAATTAAAATTTATCGGTTCCTTAGCACCAAATATTAAAAATAGTATAAAAGAGCTTGGTTTAGAAGAATTTACCGATTATATGGGGTATTTGAATTATTCTGAAGTAATAAAAGAGATTTTAGCGGCAGATTATCTTTTAGCATGTACCCACGAAAAAAGGCACGTGCCAGGTAAATTATTTGAATATATGCGAGCATATAAACCTATAATAGTTTTTGGTGAACCTAATGATGAAGTTGAAAAACTTTTGCTAACAAGTGGATTGGGAAAGTATTACTTATTTAAGGACAACGCTTACGATTTTTTTGACTGGGCTGATAAATTAAATATTGATAAAAATTTTATAAATAGTTTTAATAGAAAAGAAATAGCTAATCAATTAGAAAACATAATAATAAATAATATTAATTAGATGAAAATTAACAATAATATAAAATCTTTGCTTTTTGCAATTTCTGCTGTGTTGCTATGGTCTACTGTTGCAACTGCATTTAAACTAACATTAAAAGGGATGTCTTTTGCTCAGATGCTTTTTTATTCCTCTTTTTTTAGCACTATTTCGCTATTTTTTATTAGTATGCTTACTAAAAGGGAATTAATAAAAGAACAATTTGGTGGGAAAAATATTTTTAAAAATATAATTTTAGGTTTTTTAAATCCGTTTTTATATTATTTAGTGTTATTTAAAGCTTATTCAATTTTGCCTGCACAACAAGCACAACCCTTAAATTATACTTGGCCCATAGCAATAACAATTTTTTCTGTAATTTTTCTTAAACATAAAGTTACTTTAAGAACAGTTTTAGGGTTGCTTATTGCTTTTTTGGGGGTTTACCTTATAGCAAGCAAAGGGGAGTTTTTTAATATAAAATTTACAAACCCATTTGGAATAACACTAGCGTTAGGAAGTTCCTTAATTTGGGCTACTTATTGGACTTTAGGAATGAAAGATAAACGCGATAATGCCATTAAGCTTTTTGGTGGCTTTTATTTTGGTACGTTGATAAGTGGGGTGTATTTATTTTTATTTGATAGCTTTAAGGTGGAGTATATTTATTTATTCGGTGCGCTATATATTGGATTATTTGAAATGGGAATAACCTTTTTCTTATGGATGAAAGGCTTAGATTTAAGCAATAACAAAGCAAAGACAAGTACTTTAGCTTATCTTTCTCCATTTATTTCTTTTTTATTTATAAGTTTAATATTAAAGGAAAAATTATTTATCACCTCTATTTTAGGTTTAGCTCTAATTATAGTTGGAATTATTTATCAGCAAACTGAAAAAGAAAAGATAATTAGTTAATTTAAAGATTAGTTATAAAGACCAAGTTTTTTATATATAAAGTTAAAAATTTCTTTTCTAGCATTACGAGTATTTGTATTAGTTAGATTACTAACAAACGCTATAAAATAAGAAGGTTCTAAAACATAAGTTACGTAAGCAGAAACACCGGGCACACCCCCTTCGTGCTCTGCAATTAAGCTTAACCCAATTCTATTTTTCCCAAGTCCAAATCCGTACCCACCTTCTATTTTATCTCCATATAAAAAGTCTTTTACAAAAGTGGAATTATAAATTTTTCCATCAATTAATGCTTTATACCAATTATATAAATCCAAAACAGAAGTTTGTAATGAGCCGCTACCATATTTAAAAGAGTAATTAAAATAATCAATATTTTTTAATCCAGTTGTTGTAACTTCGTAATGGTTAACCCTACCTTTAACAATTTCTGTTCGAGAAAAATTACCAGTTTTTTTCATTTTTGCCGGGTTAAAAAAGTTTTTTGCTAAAAAATCATTAAATGGCATTTTGCTAACTTTTTCTACAATATATGCTAAAATTGCATAATTGGAATTAGAATACATAAACTTATCATTTGGTTCATTAAAAACAGCATCTCGTTTTATCCATTCAACAACTTTATTCAAACTTGTTTCAAAAAGCTTTAGGCTATCGTAATTTTTAAAATCATTATAGGTTTGTATGCCACTTTTGTGGGAAAGTAGGCTTTTTATAGTAATTTTGTTTGCATTGGGAAAGCTTGGAAGATACTTTTTTAATGAATCATCTAAACTAAGTTTTTTTTGCAATGATAATAATAATATAGCGGCACCAGTAAATTGTTTAGATATAGAAGCAACATTAAAAACATATTCTATTTTATTTGGCACGTCTAACTCGTAGTTAGCAAATCCATATGCTTTTTTAAATAGTATTTCGTTAGGGTTTCCAATTAATATTGCACCACTAAATGTAGTATCTTTTACAAAGGGCAAAATTAAGCTGTCCATTTCAGATTCACTAAACTTTATCTGAGCATTTAAACTAACAGCAATAAATAACAATAGAGCTAATTTTTTCATGAGGAACTATATTTTTTTACAAAATTACAAATATAAGGATTATTCCTTTTCTAAAAAAATTGTTTGTGTTGGATATGCAAACTCAATTTGGTTTTTATTAAATTCTTCGTAAATGTTAAGATTAATTTTATCTAAAACCAGCATAAACTCTTTAAAGTCGCTATCATTATAAAAAAGAACAATTTCAAAAATTAAACTTGAATCGCCAAATTTTGTAAAAGTACATCTATCAAGTTCAGTTTTATCATAACTTTTTATAATATTTTCAATAATAATTGGTATTTGTTTAAGTTTTTCTGGAGAAGTTTGGTAAGTAACCCCAATATTAAAAACATAACGTCTGCGCTGCAAAGCTTTAAAGTTGTGAATTACAGAATTAGTTAATTTAGAATTTGAAACGATAAAAAGCTCGCCATTTAGGCTTCTTATTTTTGTAGATTTAACGCCAATTTGTTCGATAGTGCCTGCATTGGTATCAAATGTAACGTAGTCACCAATTTCAAAGGGTCTATCGAAAAAAATAACGAAATAGCTAAATAGGTCTCCTAATAATGCTTGGGCTGCCAAAGCTACTGCAATACCTCCAATGCCTAAACCCGCTACGAAAGCGGTAATATTGATGCCCAAATTATCTAACAAAAATAAAAAACCAAGTACATAAACTAAAACATTAAATAACGATGTTAAGGCTTTTATTTTCTTTTTACCGCTTTCTTCATCTGCCTTTTTTATATAACTAGCCAAAACTAAGTTAAGTACTCTACCAACAAATTTTACTAAATAGTAGGTTGTTAAAATAATAAATATAGTTTGAACAATCTTTTCTATATGTTTTGGAATAACAAGGCTTTCGAATGCAAAATAAAAAGAGGACATGTATAGCAAAGGAACAAGGTATTTTTTGAAGTTACTGTATTTATGTTCTTTTGTTAATTCATTATCTATGTGGGATTTATATATGTATTTTTTTACAAAAAATTTAATTATAATAATGAATAATATACTGATAATAAATATAGATAAAGCAACAATGTAATCGTATACGGTATTGCTAAAATACTTTAAATGAAGAAATTTGTTAATCATAAAAAATCCTTATAGCCATTTATTTTTTTTGAACCAATATCCTAAAGAAAGTCCAATAATTATCATTATTCCCCAAGTAACATAGTATGCATATTTCCACTCCAATTCTGGCATATGTTTAAAGTTCATTCCATAAACACCGGCAATAAAGGTTAAAGGAATAAATATAGTAGAAATAATTGTTAAAACTTTCATTACCTCGTTAAGTTGGTTGCTTGTGCCGGATAGGTGTACATTAAGCATACTAAAAAGGGATTCTTTATTAGCTTCGTAAATTTCTATAATTTGGTGAAAGTGGTCATTAACGTCTCTAAAATAAAAATTCAAATCTTTATTAATAAGTAAAAATTCTTGTTTTTGTAGTCTGCTTATTACTTCTCTAAATGGGTAAAAAACTTGGCGTATTTTGTGCATATCTTTTTGGATATTCTTAATTTCATTTAGTCCCTCTTTTACGGTATTTTCAATTAATCCCTCATAAAGCTCTTCAATTTTATCGCTAATCGAATCCATAATTATAAAATAATGGTCCACAATATTATCTAATATAATATAAAATAAATAGTCAGATGAATCCCTAACATTCCCTTTATTGCTAAGAATTTTGTCGTCTATTTCCTTAAAGATTTTATCTTTGCCATCGTAAAAAGTTATAATTAAACTCTGCATTAATATTATGCCAATTTGCTCAGTTTTTAAATTTTCATTTTTTTCTGTACTTAATTTTTTTACGACTGAAAAAACATAATTATCATACTCTTCAATTTTTGGACGTTGATAAGTATTTAAAATATCTTCAATAGTTAAAGGGTGAATTTTAAAGTATTTTGCAATTTCGGTAATATAATTTACATCAGAAAGCCCATTAACTCTTAGCCATCTAAGTTTTGGAGTTGTATCGTTATTAAACTCTTTATTTAAAGTAATTAAATTATCAATTTGCCTAAAAACACAGCTATCTTTATCATACTCAACTAATTCAAGTTTTGTTAGAGTGTTTTCATATTCACCAACATAAGTAAAAGTACCAGTAGGTACCCCAACTTTTCGTTTAATTTTCTTCTTTTTTTTCATAATAAAATAATAGAAGCACTATTTAAATAATTTAGTTTTAAATATAAGAATAAAAATTAATTTAAATGTTAAATTTTAAGCAAAAAAAAAGGGTGCGTTTCAGCACCCTTTTTTATATCTAAAAAATAAATTATAAACCGAATTTTACACCAACTCTTAAACCAATATAGTTAAAGTCGGTAGCAGCTAATTTATACATAGCGGAAACATCTAAACTCATGCTGCCAAGAGGAAACTCGTAACCAACGCCAGCACCGAAGCCAACTTTGCTATCTACAGAAGATACGCTTTCGCCACCATCTACAGACATGCTAAAGCTGTTGTATCCAACTTCGCCAACGCCATATAAACCGCCAGGCATAAAGTACCATTTACCACCAGCCATTACAACAATTGCACTAAATGTGGTTTTTAGATTATATGAATAACCATATCCGTAATCATATGATTTGTCACCACTCCATACTAAATAGCCAACGCTGGTATAACCTGTTAGACTGCTGCTTAATTCTCTTTCATAACGAACAGATCCACCAAAACCTGTTGAATATCCAAAGAAATCTGCAACATTACCACTAGCAAATGCTAATTCTCCACCAACACCTAGATAATTTTTTTCTTGAGCATTGGTTAATCCAACAAAAAGTACAAGAGCAAAAATGGTATAAATTAGTTTTTTCATAATAGAACCCCTTAAATTAGTTGATAATATGTGATTAAAAGCCTTTATTAAATTAAATACAAAAATAAAAAAATCAATAGTTTTTTTAAAAAAAGTGAATTATTTTTAATAATTTTGCAATAAATCCGCAATATCTCGTTTAGTATCAATCTTAAAACACAATAATTTGGATACTCCTTTGTTTTTTATTCCTAAATCGATTGCGGCTTGTTTAGATAAATCCAAGTCCAATCTTTTGGAAACCGGTCCACGGTCATTAATTCTAATTATTACGCTACTTCCATTTTCTTCATTAACTAATTTTAACAATGTTCCAAATGGAAGTGTTCTATGCGCTGCTGTTAAATCGTTTTGATTAAAAACTTCTCCACTAGCAGTTAAACGACCGTGAAATTTGTTGCCATACCAAGTGGCTTTAACTATGCCAACTTCTTCGAAGGTAAAATCTACTAAGTTTTCCACTTCTGCAAATTTTATTGAATTTTCTGTGGCATTATTTTCAGCATTTATCAATAAAAACAATATCAAAAATATAATTTTACCCCCAAGTAAAAATAGTAAAACATATTTTGCCTTTTTACTCAAATACTACCTCGTTTTGTTATTTAAATGTAGAAACACAAACTTTTTAACAGATATTGTGTTTTCTGTGTTCCAATATAATATAAAAAAATAAAAAATCAAACATTTTTTTTAGTTTCTTATTTAAAATAAAAACATTCCTCACGGCATTTAAATTTATATAATTTATTATATTTTAATAAGTTATGATGTTTATTTAAACTAAAATATTATTAATAAAAATTTTTTTTAAAAAATAGTTAAATGTATACTAAAAAATACAGTGAGGAATATTATTAATTTGTATATTTATAAATTATATAATTATTAATAAATAAAAAATTATTCCTCATATTAGTAAACATATAAAATATTTATAATAATTTAATATTACAAAATACTAATATAAATAATGTTAATATTTGTGAAGAATAATAAAAAGCATTAAATATTCCTCATATAAGTATATTAATTAAATAGATTTTATGGGTAATTATTTAATTTTATTTATTATTTAATAGTAATTTATTATTTTTATAATTTAAATATTTTAACTAAGGAGAAACTATATGCGAGTAAGTGCGTTTTTATCTTACAATGGTAACGATTATACGATAGGCTTGATTGAACGATTAAAAGAAACTGGTTTAGTTAAAGAGATTTTTTTAGTTAGCGCTAATCCAAGTGTAAAAGAGATTGAAGGATGTTCAGTTATTAAATGCGATTCTTTTCAAAGTAGCGAAACGATTAAAAAGATTGCAAATGCAAGTAGCCAAGATTATACTTTACTTTTAATTAAAGATACTGAAGTAGACTTAGGACAGTTTGCATTAGAAAGAATGGTTTCTGTTGCTGATGATACTAATGCGGGGTTAATTTATAGCGATTATTATGACATTAAAGAAGGTGTTCGTTCCATACATCCTGTAATTGATTATCAAAAGGGAAGTTTAAGAGACGATTTTGAGTTTGGCTATCTATTATTATATAGAACTTCTGTTTTAAAGGAAGTTTACTCTGATTGCAATGAAGATTATAAATTTGCTGGATTATATGATTTACGTTTAAAAGTTAGTCAAAAATCAGAATTTTTTAGAATTAACGAATATTTATATACAGCAATTGAAAGTGACGCTAGAAAATCGGGCGAAAAAATGTTCGATTATGTGAATCCTAGAAATAGAGAAGTGCAAATTGAAATGGAA
This sequence comes from uncultured Melioribacteraceae bacterium, assembly GCA_964652025.1. Lineage (GTDB taxonomy): Bacteria > Bacteroidota > Ignavibacteria > Ignavibacteriales > Melioribacteraceae > JAEXOD01. The sequence continues at coordinate 125,907 of CAZYZX010000004.1, read as the reverse complement.
ATTGCTTGTACAAAGCACTTAAAAGCAGTTGGCGCTTATTTAGAACCTAAGTTTAAGGAAATTGAATTTAATGAAAATAATTTTGAATACGAAGCTAGTGTTATAATTCCAGTTAAAAATAGAGTTAAGACTATAAAAGATGCTATAGTATCAATTTTAAATCAAAAAGCAGACTTTAAATTTAATCTTATTATAGTAGATAACTACAGCGATGATGGAACCACAGAAATTATTAAAGGATATGCTGCAAAAGATAATAGATTAATACATATAATACCAGAAAGAAAGGATTTAGGGATTGGCGGTTGCTGGAACGAAGCAGTGCATAGCAAATATTGTGGTAAATTTGCATTACAATTAGATAGTGATGATTTATATAAAGATGAGAACACTGTATCAAAAATAATAAAAGCGTTTTACGAGCAGAAATGTGGCATGGTGGTAGGAACTTATCAAATGACAAATTTTAAATTAGAAGAAATACCTCCGGGAATTATTGACCATAGAGAATGGACACCAGATAATGGCAGAAATAATGCATTAAGAATAAATGGATTGGGTGCCCCCCGTGCATTTTATACTCCTTTATTGCGTAAAATTAAAATACCAAATGTTAGCTATGGAGAAGATTACGCTGTTGGTTTAGCAATTAGCCGTGAATATCAGATTGGGCGTATTTATGAACCAATTTATATATGCCGCAGATGGGAAGGAAATAGCGATGCTGCATTAGATATTGTAAAACAGAATAATCATAACACTTATAAAGATAGAATTAGAACTATTGAACTTATTGCAAGAATTAATTGGAATGCAAAAAATGGTTAAACATTTATTGTTATCTGAAAAAGAACTACAAGAATTTGGTGGGAACGCACTTTTATCTACCCAAATGAAAGCTTTACTTAAACAACAATATAATAGTTGGGAACTTTTACACAATAATTATAGTGGTTTAGAAAATGTTAAAATTAAAGTTTTTCAATTTGATAATTTTAAGGTAAAAGTGCAATTTAATCCATCAAGAATTACTTCATCTGCTGCAAAAGTTGATGCTGAAAGTATAAAAGGAAGGAAATCTTTTTTACATTATAATAATTTACCTAAAGAGCAAAAAGGTTTATTATTTAAAGATGATTATTTAATTTTATGTAATCCTTATCCAATTTTTAAGGAGCATTTTACTATTCCAGTTATTAACCAAGCTCCACAAAGTATTGATGGTAATTACAAGGATTTTTTGGATTTAACTAAAGAAATTGCAGATAGTTATGTAGTATTTTATAATGGTCCAAAGTGTGGTGCTTCAGCTCCAGACCATATGCACTTTCAAGCGGGAAATAAAAACTTTATGCCTATTGATACTGAATATAATGATATAATTAATCAGTTTGGAGTAAAATTAATTGATAAAAGCAGCATAACAATTATATCTGTATCAAATTACTTACGAAATTTTATTGCAGTTGAAAGTGATGATATTTCTATAGCAGAAAATTACTTTTATAGAGTATTAAATGCCTTAAAGGAAGTTACTAATAGTTCAGAAGAACCATTAATTAATCTTTTAGGTTACTACGACCAAAATAAATATATAACAATTATTTTCCCGCGAGAAAAACATCGACCTGATTATTATTTCTTAGAAGGCGAAAAAAATATTTTACTTAGTCCGGCTTCTGTTGATATGGGTGGAGTTTGCATTACTCCTTTAGAAAAAGATTTTAATAAAATAACAAAAGATGAGATTATTGATATTTACAAGCAAGTTACTTTAGATAATCTAAAATTTAAAGCACTTTGCGATGAAATAAAAACATTTACTTAAGTTTTAGTTATTTTAATAATACTTAAGTCATCTGTAAAAGTTTCATTAGATAATTCATAAAGCTCCTTAACTAAATTAGTTAGGGAGTTTTTATTTTTATGAGAATTATAAATATAGTTGCAAATTTCTTCAATATTTAGGGTATTTCCGTTACTATTTTTAATGTCCGTTAAACCATCTGTAAAAACAACAACAGAATCACCAGGTAATAAACTTAATTCTACATCTTCATAATTTCCGGTTAAAGAAAAACCTAACAATAAACCATCGGAAGAAACAAGTTTGTAATTATCATTGCTAATAAGTAATAAGGGTAAATCACCTGCGCCACAATATTTAATAGAGTTATTTTTATTATCTAAAATAATAACAGAAAGAGTAATGAAAACTTGGCTAATACGTTCATCGTTATAAATAGCATCGTTAAGCTTTTCCATAATAAGTTTAGCGGAGTAATTATCAACAGAGTTACAAACTAATCTAACAGCATTACGTACGTATCCTGCATATGCAACTGCAAAATACCAAGCGCCCCATTTTTTACCCATTACATCGCCCAAAATTACAACCAAATTATTATCGTTAAGTTGTATAAAATCTATAAAATCGCCTCCGGGTATTTCGTTAAATGGTTTGTGTAAAAAATCAATTTCAAAACCATTAAAACTTGGTACGGAAACAGGTGCTAAAGCAGAACTTAAAGTACTAGCTGCGTTTTGAACTGCTTGACTTGCTTTTTCTTGCTCGCGATGTATACTATTAAATATAGAATTAATTTTAGCCACAACTATTTTTGGAGAAGCGGTTTTAACAATGTAATCTTCAATATTTAGGTTATAGCCGTCCAAAATATCTTCTTCGGTACCTTTAGCAGTTAAAAAAACAAATGGAATATTAGCAACTTCTGGATTACTAAGCAACATTTTTCTAAAAGCGAAGCCATCAACTTCGGGCATCATTATATCGCTTATTATTAAATCTGGTTTTTCTTCTAACGTTTTTTTATAACCTACTTGACCATTTTCTGCATAAGTTACTTTATAACCAGCTTTTGTTAATATATAATTAAATAGCTTTGCTATATTAGGTTCGTCTTCTACAAGTAATATTTTGTTAGGCATATTTTTCTACACAATTAGTTATAACTTTGGATAGCATCATTTAAATTACTAAAAGATTCAAATACTCTAAACATACGAGTAAGTTCGAACATTGCTTTAACAGCAGGTTTAAAGCCTACAAGTTTTAAATCTCCATTATTTTTAGCAACTTTTTTTAAAGAATTAACTATTACCCCCAAAAAAGTGGAGTCAATAAATTCACATTCTGAAAGGTCAATTACTATTTTAATGTAACCCTCTGTAATACCTTTTGTTAAAACTTCTCTAAGCTCTTCTGCTTCTACTAAAGTTGCTCTATCATACGCTATTTTAACAACAAAAACGTTATTATAAACTTGTGATAATATACTCATATTAAATCCTTTTTATTTATTTACTAATTTCTATGTTATATTTTTCCATTAATCTATATAAGGTTGCACGTCCAAGCTTAAGCCTGTTAGCTGCTTCGTTAATATTTCCTTTTGTAACTTTTAACGCATGTTTTATAGCTTCCTCTTTTAATTTTTCAAAAGGAACTATAATATCTTCCTCAAATAAACCACTTGTAGATTTACTAAAATCTACATTTATATCTTCACCTTTTATGTAGTGAGGTAATATATCAGAAGTTATAAAATCTCCTTCTGCTAAAACAACACATCTTTCAATAGTGTTTTCTAGTTCTCTAACATTCCCGGGCCAAGAAAAATCGTATAACAACTTTAAAGCTTTTTTATCTATACCTTTAATGTTTTTATTATGTTTTTTATTAAAAACAGCTATAAAATGATTAACTAAAACAACAATATCACCTTTCCTTTCTCGTAAAGGATAAATAAAAATAGGGAAACTATTTAATCTATAATATAAGTCTTCTCTAAAGGTTCTTTCTTTAACCATTTGAACCAAGTCTCTATTTGTAGCGGAAATAATTCTAACATCAGTTTTAATAATTTCGTTTCCACCAACACGTTCAAATTCTTTTTGCTGAATAACGCGCAAAATTTTAGCTTGCAAAGCGGGTTCCATTTCCCCAATTTCATCTAAAAAAAGTGTTCCACCGGCAGCTAATTCAAACTTACCAATTTTCTTTTGATAAGCACCTGTAAATGAGCCTTTTTCGTGACCAAACAATTCGCTTTCTAAAAGTTCTCTTGGTATGGAGGCACAATTTACTACAACAAAAGGTTCATTTTTTCGCAAACCGTTATAATGTATAGCGCGTGCAATTAGCTCTTTACCTGTGCCACTTTCACCATGTATTAATACTGTAATATCATTATTTAAAACTTTGTGTACTAACTTAAAAACTTCTTGCATTCTCTTATCGGCAGTTACAATATTATCAAAACTATACTCTTTAGTTAGGTTATTTTCAAGTTCTTTTACCTTTTTAATTAAAGAATAATTTTGCAATGCATTATTTATTGCGGGCTCTAATCTTGTTTTATCAATAGGTTTTGGGAAATAATCAAATGCACCTAAACGAATTGATTCTACTGCAACATCAATACTACCTTGTGCAGATAAAATAATTACGGGTATATCTGCGTTTTTTTTCTTTATATTTTTTAGTAAATCTATACCACTAATATCGGGTAACATTAGGTCTAATAAAACCAAATCGGGATGCTCATCATTAAAAGTCTTAATAAACTCACTACCATTTGTAAAAGTTTTTACTTTTAGATCTGGTATATTTTTTACCCAATGTGTTAGTAATTTAAGTATTGCTGGTTCATCATCTACAATGTAAACTAATTTATCCAAAATCTATCTCCAATATTAATTTTTTGGCAATCTAATAATAAATGAAGTACCTTTATTAATTTCACTTTCAACACGTATTAAACCTTTATGTAAATCTATTATTTGTTTAACAACAGGTAATCCAAAGCCTGCACCCGGTAAAATATTACCCGGTCTATCAATTTTGTTGAATTTTTGAAATAATTTAGGTATATCTTCTTTTGCAATTCCAATTCCTGTATCACTAATAATTATTTCTACTTCTTTTAAAAAATCCTGTACAGTTATTGTAACAAAACCACCATTTCCCGTAAATTTAATAGCATTAGAAATTAAATTAAAAAATACTTTACTAATTCTATCTTTGTCGCATAAAACATTAATTTCAGCATCAGGAATAAGTTTGTTTATAGTTATTCCTTTTTTAGCAGCAGTTTTATAAAGCATTTCGTAAACATCTAAAATAATATTAATAATATTAATTCTTTGTTTATCAAGGGTTTCGCCGCCACTTTCCAATTTCGAAAAATCTAGTATGTCATTAATTAACTTGGCAAGACGTTTTCCTTCTTCTAAAATAATTTTATTAAACTCAAAAATCATTTCTGGTGCTAATTCTCTATCGCTATCTATTGTTTCTGCAAAACCAATTATACTTGCTAAAGGAGTTCTAAACTCGTGCGAAACATTGCTTATAAAATCACTTTTTAATTTGTTTAGTTCTTCTAATAACGATATTTGATGTTTAGCTCTGTCTTTTTCAATCGATATAAGGCGATTTAATTCAAATATCTTAGCGTTTAACTCTCTTAATTGGGTTTCCGTTTTTATTTTATCGGTTACATCTACTGCAACGCCTAACAGTCCAATAACCTTATTATTAACCTTAATGGATTTGATGTTAAATTCAAAATCCATGCTATTTTTAAATCGATCTAAAATTTTAGCACCAAAAACAATTCTGCTATCACTTTCCAAAGCTTTTTGAAATGCCAAAACAGTTTCAGCTTTTCCGCTATCAGGGATAAACTCGAATAAATGCTTACCAATTAAATCATCTCGTAAGTAACCAAGTGTAATTGCTCCATAATCGTTTATATAACTTATAAATCCTTTTTCATCTAATAAAAAGATTAAATTATCACTTAACTCGTTAAGTAGATGGTGGATTTGTTCATATTTTAATAGTTTATTTTCTAATAGTGTTTCTTTTTGTTTATTTAAAATAATTCCAGCAATTTTGCCTTCTTCTTTAATGTTTATCGCAAAATTTAAGATATGCTTTTCAATTCCTATAGCAGAGTAAATTTTTTGTACATTACTAACAGACCCATTTTTATTTACTTCTTCTAAAAAATTATTAAATTGTTGATTATTATTATCGAATAGCATCTTTAAAAATTGCTCTTTATCAATGCCTTCTATAAAATCTGCTTCATCTTTATCAAATAACTTAGCAGTGCTACTAACTGAAAAAGGGAAGTATGCTTTTTGGTTATTAAATGTGTAAAAAATTAAGTCTGATTGATTTATTGTTTCTGCTAACTCTTTATAATAGGAATTAAGCGACTCATCTTTTTTTGTTTGCTCTGTTTTTATTTCGTAATTAATGTAATCTTTTAATACATTCTCTAAATCGGTACGAATATTTATAAGCAAGCTGGTATTTTTATAAATTTGCTTACTAAAACCAAAGAGATAAGCGGATATGTTATCTGTTTTAACTAATTCTTTAATATGATATTGGTTAAAACTGTAAAATGAAAGAAAAGTGTTAAAAAGCTCATCGTTATCTACTAACGAAATGTTTTCTTTAAGATCATACAAAAATTTATCTTTAAAAGAGATAAATAATTTAGAAGCAGTAATTTTTTTATTCCCTGCAGTTAATATGTTAATATTTTCGTTTTCGCGAAATATAAAAGCAACAAAATTAAATTTTGCAGTTTTTATAAAAAGTTTTAAAACATTGTCTACTTCTAAAGTCATGCAGATATAAAAAATTTATTCTTTAAAATACAAATTTTAAATATAAAACAATAGAATTTATTTTTTATATAAAAAAAAGAAAATAAAAAAAGCAAAACAGATAATTGATGAAAAAAGCCAAAATCCTAACTTTAAGTTAAAGTCTATTATTAATGAACTAAACACGGGACCAACTAAAGTGCCTAAACCATACATCATTATATAATAACTATTAGCAAAAGCAATATGTTCTGTTTTTACTTTATCTGCAGTATATCCTAAACCAACGGTATAATAAGCGGGAATTATTCCACCAATAAAAAACATTAATAATAATAATAGTAAGAATTGATTTATAAAAATAGGTATTAAAAACAGAAATGTAAGAGATAAAGAAATAATAAGTAATAGTTTATATTTGGAGTAAAAATCTGCATAACGACTAATAAAATAAAGTAATAGAATACCCCCCGTAACAAAAGAGGCAAGCAAATAAGAAACTTGATTTTGAGAAAAATTTAACCTTAGGGCATATAAAGGAATAGCAACAACAACAGCAGATTCGAATAGCCCATAAATAAAAGAAGAAAATATGCCAAGCAAAGGCATATTAGTAAACTTAAAATTGTTAGAATTTTTATTAGAATTATCATTTATTAAAACGTTATTAAACATAAAAAAAATAAATAAAGTAACAAAAAGCATAATGGCAGAGCCAAGTAAAAAGGGGAAATACTCTGCAATTTCAACCGTCCAAATTAGTAATGTTCCAATTGCAATACCGGCAGAAAGCAAGGTTGCATATAAACCGATGTTTTTACCTCGGTTAGATTCTGTGCTACAGTAATTTATTAAAACTTCTGTACCAATAAAAACTAAAGTGCCACCAATACCCATAATAATTTTAACTATTAGTAATAATGTAATAAATCGCCAAAAAATATGACCAGCAGCACCTAAAGACCATAAAACCATTCCAAAAATTAAAATTTTTTTTAAGTTATACTTGCTAAATAATTTACCGGCAAAAGGAGAAAACAAGAATATTGCCAGATATCCGATTGTTGTAACTAAGCCTGTAATATAACCGGGTGTTTTATTTTTTTCTAACAAGATAACGGATACGGGAGTAATTAAACCAAAACCAATTCCAGCAATACCAATACCCAAAAGGGCAGTAATTAAATTATTTTTTTTAATATCAATGTTTAACATAAAAAAAGGATTTGATATCTTTTTGCATTTTAAATAAAAAATATTATAAGTATATTTAAAATTTAAATATTTTTGGAATTATATGAAACTTAAAAAACCAGAATTATTAGCCCCAGTTGGTAATAAAGAAATGTTAATAGCCGCGGTAAATAATGGAGCAAATGCTGTATATCTTGGTTTAGATAAACTTAACATGAGGGCTAAAGCAAAAAATTTTACTTTAGAAAATTTAGCGGAAACAGTAAATTATTGTAAACAGAATAATGTAGATACACACTTAACCTTAAATAGTATTGTTTTTAATAACGAATTAAGTATTTTGGATGAAATTTTGCAAGAGGTAAAGAAAGCAAAAGTTGATATGGTTATATGTTGGGATTTTGCAGTAATAAATAAATGTATTCAATATGATATCCCTTTTTGTATAAGCACGCAAGCGTCTATATCAAATGTAGACTCTGCAAAGTTTTACAAAAATTTAGGTGCTAAGCGTATAGTTTTAGCACGGGAGTGCACTTTAGATATGGTAAAGGAAATACGGAATGAAGTGGATGTGGAAATAGAAACATTTGTGCATGGGGCAATGTGTGTTGCTGTTAGTGGCAGGTGTTTTTTAAGTCATCATGTTTTTAATAAAAGTGCAAACAGAGGAGAGTGCGTTCAACCTTGCCGTAGAAATTATAAAATAATAGATAACGACCAAGGTTTTAGTTTTGAATTGGGGAATGATTATGTTATGTCTCCTAAAGATATTTGTACTGTAGAGTTTATTGATTTGCTAATTGATGCTGGAATTGATGCGTTTAAAATTGAGGGAAGGAAAAGAAGCCCAGAGTATATTGCAAAAGTAGTTAGTGTTTATCGAAAAGCTATTGATGATTATTACGCAAATGACTTAACTACAGAAAAGAAAATATATTATAAAGATGAGCTTAATAAAGTTTATAACAGAGGTTTTAGTAATGGATTTTATTTAGGCTTACCCGATGGTAACGATTTTGCCACCACATATGGTAGCACTGCAAGTACTAGAAAAGAATATGTGGGTAAAGTTATAAATTATTTTAAAAAATCTGGTGTAATACATGCTGCTATAGAAGCTGGAACGCTTAAAAATGGGGATAGTATTTATATTAGTGGTGAGACTACTGGAATAGTTGAAATGAAAATAGATAATTTACTGATAGATGGAGTAGAGGCAAGTGAAGTTAAGCAAGGGGATAAGCCCACATTTCTTTCTTCAGCAGTTGTTAGAGAACGGGATAAAATTTATAAAATAGTTCAAAAGTAAATTAATTGCCAAATTCTTTTTGTAAAAAATCAATCAAACTGTTGTAATCATCCATTGTAAGCTTAGATAAATGATAAATAATAGGGTGATTTTCGAATTTTAATCTTAAAAAGTCTTGGTTGGCTTCGTTAAAAAACTGTTCAGGTTCAGAAAGATATACTTTCCCTTCTGCAATAATATTGTTCTTAACTTCTAAATTATCATAAACCGAAGCCCAAAAATATAAAATCATTAACCCAACTTTTAAAGTAGCATCTTGGCTGCTAGCTTTTGTTTGGTTTATTAACTGAAAAACTGCCTCTTTATAAAAATTTTTTACATATTTTAAGTGTTCGTTATTATTCATTTTTATCCTTGCTTTAATTTGTTAAAATAAATTATAACTGTAGTTCCTATACCTTTTTGAGAGTTTATACTTAATTTAGCATTATTTAGTTCAAAAAATTTTTTTGATAAAGTTAAACCTAAACCAACACCTTCATATTTTCTTCTATAGCCAAAGTCTTCTTGCGAATAAGGTTCAAAAATATGCTCTAAATATTCGTTAGAAATTCCAATTCCAGTATCTTCTATTATTAAAATAAGTTTATCATTTTCATCGTCTAAAATACTTAACTTTACATATCCTTTTTCTGTAAATTTTATGGCATTATCCACTAAATATAATATTGCATTTGTAATAGAATACTCATCTCCAAATATTTCAGTATCGTTTATTAGTGTATCTAATTTAATTTCTAAACCTTTCATCTTAGCATTTGGTAAATATTCTCTTATTACACATGAACATATATCCTTTAAATTTAAATAAACTGGATTAAATGGAAAATCATCAATTGCAAGGCGACTGAAATTAACAATCATATCAATAGTTCTTACAATTCTATTACTGCTTTTATAAATAGAATTAAAATAATCCTCTTGTTCCTCGGTTATATTATCAATGGATTCTTTTAAAATACTTGTCATGCCAAGTATTCCATTTAAAGGCGTGCGAATTTCGTGAGATATATTGGCAATAAATGCATCTTTTAGTTGATTAGACCTTATAGCTTCATTTCTTGCTATTATTAACTCTTGCTCTTTTGTTTTTTGTTCAGAAATATCTCTAAAAATCGATAATACTAATGTTCCTTCATTACTTAAATATATAAAAGAGTTAGATACTGCAAACCAAACTTCTTTACCATTCCAAAGCTTATAACATTTTTCAAAATACTTATTAATTTTTTTCTTATTAAAATTATTTATATAAGAATTAGTAACTCGTAATCTATGCTCTTCTGCATAAACTTCAGAAAGTAATGCACCTTCTAATTCTTCTTTTGTCTTTTCTACACATATACAAAATGCTTCGTTTACTTTAACCATTATGCCATTTTTATCTGTTAAGCGCATTCCATCTTTGCTATTTTCCCAAATGGTTCTAAATAGGTTTTCGCTTTTTATTAAAGAGTGTTCGGTTTCTTTTCGTTTTGTGATATCTAATACAACAATTAAACAATTATTTATATTATTAATAAAAATTGAATCGTATTTAATAGATACATATTTGGTTAATCCACTTTTTGTATTTAGCTCGCTTTCAAAATCTATATTACTATTTTTTAAAGTACAATATTTACTTAAATCATCAAAAAATTCTTTATTAAAAATATTAGTGTGTTTTATGTTTGCATTTAGTAAATCTGTTTCACTATATTCACAAATTCTGCAAAATTCCTTATTAACTTCTATAATATCTCCATCAGTATTAAAAATTAACATTCCAACAGAATTTGAATGAAAAGCCTTAAAGAATTTTTCTTCACTTAATTTTAGGTAGTTATAAATTTTTTGCTTTTCTAATTTAGCATGCATTACAGGAGAAATATAATCAGAAATTTTATTTAATTTTAAAATGTCATTTTCATCAAAATTAGTGTTTTTATTACCTAAAATTATTATACCTAAAACTTTATCTTTAAAAATAATAGGAGAACAAGAAACGTTCATTAATTCTATATTAGCATTTGTAACATAAATGGGACTATTATCATATACACTTCTTTTATTATTAATAGCATCTAAAATAACGCCAAACCATTTATTTTGAGGAAGGGTTATAAATTCTGCTTTATTAAGACGTTGATTGTTAAAAACATTACCAGTAATTATTAATTCATTCTCACTGTTTAAATATCCAATTACACCGCCAGCACAATTAAATAAATTAGATAGATATTTAATTAATTCAAAATAAAGGTCATAATCTTGTGCAATAAGAAATATACGATTAATTAAGTTTTGTTCTTCTAATTCTTTAGTTAATCGATTTATCTCAATTTCATTTCTTTTTAAGGATTCGTTTTGCTCTTTAAAGCTTAAAGCATCTTTAACGGCAAATGGCAAACGAAGCAAACTTTCTTTTATTACATAATCTACAGCACCTGCTTTTATACACTTTACGGCAGTTTCTTCGTTTATAGAACCAGTAAATACAATTACTGGTATATCTGGAGCAAGTTTTTTTACTGTGGCAATAACTTTCAAGCCATCGTAACCGGGCATAAAAAAATCTGTAATAATTAGATCTGGGTGAAAAGTATTTAATCTATCAATTAAATCTTGTTCGCAATCTACAATATCATAATTAAAATTTAATCCCTCAGATCTTAAAAATCTTTCTGCAAGTTTTACATCATCTTTTACGTCTTCTACAAATAAAAAATTGTAAGTTTTACTTTCAGTTATTAACATTTATTGTTCAATTATTTTAATTTCATATATCTTATTAAAATATTAAAAAATAAATGATTTAGCAACATTAAATATGTTAAAAATTTTAAAAATTAATTTTTGTTTTAATATTATTAAAATTAAATTAGATAAATAAAATTAAAAACTTATATGAGGTTATAGCATGAAAAATTTTTTACTTTTATACCTTTTTATTTTTGTGATTGTAGTTAATGCAGAGTCTTACAAAAAACTAAAGATATATTATGATGATAAGGCTGGTATAGAAAAGATTGCAAAATTAGGTATTGATTTATCTGATGCATATTTTGATAAAGATAAATCGATAGTTATTTTTTTAGAGGAGAAAGAAATTAATAAAATAATTACTAATGGAATTAAATATGAAATCCTAATAGATGATTGGAATAAGTATTACGAATCATTACCCAAATTAACAGAAAGTGAGAAACAAAATTTTATTAATTACAGTAAGGAAAAATTTGGTGTAGAAGGTTTTGGTTTAGGAAGTATGGGCGGGTTTTATACAATGGCAGAAATATACAGCAAGTTAGATAGTATGAGGCTTGCTTTCCCAAATTTAATTACATCAAAATTTGTAATTGGTTACACAATAGAAAATAGACCAATATATGCAGTAAAAATATCAGATAATCCAGACTTAGATGAAAATGAGCCAGAAGTATTTTATAATTCATTAATACACTGTAGAGAGCCAGCCGCAATGATGGCAGTAATGTATTATATGTATTACTTATTAGAAAACTATGGAACTAATCCAGAAGTAACTTATTTAGTTAATAATAGAGAGATATTTTTTGTTCCATTAATTAACGTAGATGGTTATGAATATAACAGAACCACAAACCCAAGTGGTGGTGGTATGTGGAGAAAAAACAGAAGAAATAATGGCGGTTCGTACGGTGTAGATTTAAATAGAAATTTTGGTTACAAGTGGGGATATGACAATACAGGTTCATCTAACATCCCAAATGATGAAACATACAGAGGTACTGCGGCTTTTAGTGAACCGGAAACTCAAGCATTTAGACAATTTGTTAATGGGCGTCAATTTAAAACAGCACTTAATTATCATACTTATAGTAATTACTTATTATATCCATGGAGTTATGTAGACCAACCAACGCCCGATGCTGCGCTATTTTTAGAATACGCAATAGATATGACAAGGTATAATAATTATGAATACGGTCAACCACCACAGTTATTATACACTGTAAATGGTTGCACCGATGATTGGATGTATGGCGAGCAAGAAGAAAAAGCGAAAATTATTTCTTTTACACCAGAGTGTGGGAACAGTAACGATAATTTTTGGCCACCACAAAGTAGAATATTCCCCATAGCTTTTGAAAATCTTAAGCCAAATTTATATATAACTTGGGTAGCAGGTGAATATGTTTCCATGCAAAATGCTGTTTTTAATCAGCAATATTTTAACCCTGGCGATCAAAATGTAGAGCTTTTAGTTACATTTGCAAATAAAGGCTTATCAGACGCAACTAATGTTACAGTTAAACTTCTATCATTAACTTCTGGTATTTCTGTAACTAATGGCGAGTATTCTTTAGGAAATATTCCAAAAAGACAAAATTATACTTTACCCACACCTTTTAAATTTAATATTGGATATAATTTTACACCTGGTGCTAAAGTTAAATTATTGGTACAATCTTTAACAAATGGCATTGTGATGAGTAATGATACATTATCATTTGTAATTGGAACACCACAATATGCATTTTTAGATAACAATGATGATCCAGCTATATTATGGGATATTACCGCTACACCAGCAACACCAAAGTGGGAAGCTACAAACTCTACTTTTTATTCCTCACCTGTTAGTTATACAGATAGCAAAACTGGCAGTTACGCAAATAATGCAACAGTTACTTTAACAACTAAAAATAATATTAATTTAACAGCACTTAATGCTCCAATATTATCGTTCTTTACTAAATATGAATTTGAAAGCCAATGGGATTGCGGTATTTTACAAATTTCTACAAATAATGGCACAACGTGGGTAAATTTAGCTGGGCAATATACAAAGCCCGCAAGTGGAAAAGGTATGCAAACACCAGCAGGAGCACCTGTTTATGATGGTGCACAAACAACATGGGTAAATGAAATAATAGATTTAACCCCTTATACTGCTAATCAAGTTAAGTTACGTTTTGTATTAAAATCCGATGGTTCAATTACTAAAGATGGTTGGTACTTGGATGATATTGGTATCTTTAGCTATGCAATTATACCGGTAGAGTTAGTTAGTTTTAATGCTACTGTTAACTTAGATAATATAACTTTAAATTGGCAAACTGCCACAGAGCTAAATAATTACGGGTTTGAAGTACAAAAATCAAAAGATATGCACGATTGGGTGAAAATTGGTTTTGTAAAAGGTGCTGGTTCATCTACTACACCAAATAATTATTCATTTGTTGATTATAATTTTAATAGTGGGGATAATTATTATCGTTTAATACAAACAGATTTAGATGGTAAAAAGACAATTATCAATCCAATTAAAGTAAGTGTTGGTAATGTATTAAACTATAATTTATCTCAAAATTACCCAAATCCTTTTAATCCTTCTACAGTTATAAATTATACTATTGCAGATAAAAATTTAGTTACTTTAAAGGTTTATGATATTTTAGGTAAAGAAGTTACAACATTGGTTAACGAAGTAAAAGAAGCGGGTAATTATTCTGTTATTTTTAATGCAGAAAATTTATCTGCTGGCATTTATTTTTACGAGCTAAAAAGTGGTAATTATTACGATGTTAAAAAGATGAGTTTAATTAAATAGAAGTTAAAATAAACATAAAAAAAGCTACCTAAATTTAGGTAGCTTTTTTTTATTAAAGCATTTAATATTACACTGCTTGAGCTAAAAATTCCTGCATGTTTTCAGTTAAAATTTTATCAGCATCTAATAAAACTTTAACAACGTCATTTTGTTTAACTAAAGCCGATATATATTTATTTCCACTACTTAAAACAAAATCGGGTGGTTCTTCAATGTCTTTAGCTTTAATTTCTATAATTTCTGTTACGTAATCTACAACAATACCGTAACGCAAGGAAATATTTTTAGTATTAAGTTCTAAAATAATAATGTAATTTTTCTCGGTATAGTCAAAGCTATTAAGGTTAAGAATAACGCGAGGGTCTATAACGGGAATTAAATTACCTCTAAAGTTCATAATACCTTTAACATAATTAGGAGCTTTAGGAACGCTTCTTATATTGCTAAGCCTGCTAATTTCTATAATTTTTAATATTTCAATGCCAAAGGCTTGGTCACCTAAATTAAACATTAAGTATTTGCCTTCTTTATTAAGTAAAGCTTTGGTTGCGTTTTCTTTAGCGCGTTCAATGTTTTTATTAAGAATTTTAAATGCAGTATCCTTATCATCATGTAGTATAGATTTTTTACGTGAAGAGGAATCTGTTCCATAAGCAGCTTGAGCAAAACGTAAATCCACAAATTCTTTAACATTTATTTTATTCCCCACACCCATAACATCGTGCATATAGTTTTGAATTTTTTCAAGGTCTTCTATGCTTGGGTAAAGGTCATCGGTAGTAATACCTTGTGGGTCTGTTAAAACGTTTTTAAGCAAGGCAGTTTTTAAACCAAGTGATTTATCGGGGTCTAAAAAGTTTACAGCAATTTCGGCAGCTAAACCGGGTTTATCGCTAATAAGTTTGCCCGCTTTAACAAGCATTTGAGTAAACTCAAAAACAGCATCAGTGTATTTATCAATAATTTCTTGTTGAAAAGTAACAATGCAACATGGGTGATTTTCCCAAATCTCGCTAGATAAAAATTGTTGTTCTGCAATTCCAGATGCAATGGCTTTAGTACCAATAGGCTCTGCTACTAAGTAACCAGCAGCATTAGGATTGCCATTAATAAACTCTGGCATTTTAATTGGAGGTGCAACTTCAAAAGTAACATCAACATCATCTTTGCCAACAATACCAGGTTTTAAGCCAATACTAGTAAAAAACATATGTGCAAGCATGTTGTGTATAGACATAGTATGGGGAATGTAAAATGATTTCCCTTTGTAAAATTCCACACTTGCATCACCACTTTCCCCACTTTTATTGCGAACAAAGATGCTACCGTTTTTATGGGCAAAAAGGACTAGTTTAATTGGCACGCCATAGCTATAAAGATCCATAGCAATAGGAGCTAAAACACAAGCACCATCAACAGTTCCTTCTTCTAAAGCTTTTGCAACGGGGTTCCAACTGCTAAGGCAAGCAGTTTCTAATTCAAAATGCTTTGGCACCCATTCCCCTTTTTGTATCATGTGTTTAAGCACACCCAAAACTAAATGGTCTGTAATTTGAATATGAGCAATTTTAAATTTTACTTTACCATTAACAACTTTATCTTTTTCAAGCTCTTCTTTACTAATTTTAGGTGTATCTTCTACAATGCCAAAAGCTTCGTTAATTTTTACCCCAAGCTCTGCTGCATTAAAAGGTTTAGAGATAAAGCTACTAACGCCGGCTTCAGCAGCTTTTGCAGCTTCCTTTTTTTCGCCTCTACCTGTAGCCATTAAAAAGGGGATATCTTTTGTTTTAGGATTAGAACGCACCCAAACAAGCAGTTCGTAGCCATCTTTGTTGGGCATATTCCAGTCGCTAATTATTAAATTAATATCACTCCTTTTATTTAGTATGTCTATTGCAATATTACCATCTTCAGCTTCTATAATATTATTATAACCCAAACTGTTTAGGGTCTTTCTTTCCATTTTACGCATTACGCCAGCATCTTCTACCAGCAAAATGTTAATATCATTTGTTAGTTTCATACTGTTTTTACTTGATTGTTTAAAATATTTAGTTTTAATATTAATAATTTTAAATTTAAATACAAAATTAATTTTAGGTCATTTTTTGTTCAACTACAATTTTTTTAATATTTTTTATTTAGATTAGTATTTAATTCTATCTTTACTTTATTTTGTAAAAATTGTATATTTTAACTTCACAAAATAATAATTATTCCAAACTACTTGCAGAATGCGGAGCTAATAAATGGCTCCGCTTCTTTTTTTTATAAATAGCAGAACAAATATTAAAAATAGGATGTTAAATTATTAAATTAAAATTAATTTTAGTAAATTTAAAGATTAAAAAAACGGAGTTTAAATGTCTGATATTAATAAGGTTAGTGTAATAGATGCACTAAGTAACGTAATTGAACCAAGTAGTGGTAAAGACATAGTATCACTAAATTCAGTTAAAGATATAAAAATTGATGGGTTAACAGTTAGGGTAAAATTGGATTTACCGAGCAGTGTAAATTTTAATAATATAAAAAGCGAATGCGTAAGTGCATTAAAAAAAGAAATGCCGGAACTAAAGGAAATAATAATAGAGAATGCCAACGCACCAAAAATTAATTTAAATGATAGCATAATGCCGGGTGTTAAATATACTATTGCTGTAGCAAGTGGAAAAGGTGGAGTTGGAAAAAGCACAGTTTCTGTTAATTTAGCTGTAGCTTTAGCTAATGAAGGTGCAAAAGTAGGGCTTATTGATGCAGATATTTACGGTCCAAGCATTCCTTTAATGTTTGGTTTAACTAATAAACCAAAAATAATGGGAGACCCATTAACAAATAAAATGCTTCCATTAGAAAAGTTTGGGGTAAAATTAATCTCAATTGGTTTTTTTATAGATGATAACGACCCAGTAATTTGGCGTGGACCAATGGCGAGTGGTGCAGTTAAACAATTTATGACAGATGTAGAATGGGGTGAACTTGACTATATTATATACGATTTACCTCCGGGAACGGGTGATATTCAATTAACCTTAGTGCAAACTATTCCTTTAACAGGTGCTGTTATTGTTACAACCCCACAAGATGTTTCGCTTATTGATGCTCGAAAAGGACTAAAAATGTTTGAGCGTGTAAATGTTCCAGTTTTTGGAATAGTAGAAAACATGAGCTATTTTATTGCACCTGATACAGGTAAACGATATGATATTTTTGGTAATGGTGGTGGAGAAAAACTTGCTGTAGATTTAGATACTCCATTTTTAGGTGGCGTTCCAATTAATCCCGATATTAGAATTGGTGGCGATAATGGACAACCAATTGTAGTATCACACCCAAATAGTCCAGAAGCTTTGCAATTTAGAAAGATAGCACAAAACTTGATGAAGGAAGTAAATAAACTTGCAGAAGAAAGTGGAGAGAATAAAATAGATATAGTATTTGAAAACTAAAAAAATAAAAGGTATAAAATGAGCAGTGCATTTTATGAAAAAGTAGAAGAAGCCTTAAAAAAAATAAGACCCTTTTTACAAGCCGATGGTGGCGATGTAGAGCTTGTTAGGGTTACAGAAGATGGGATTGTAGAAGTTAAATTAACGGGAGCATGTGTTGGCTGTCCTATGAGCCAAATGACTTTGCGTGCTGGTGTTGAGCGAGCATTACTTAAAGAAATTCCCGGCATTAGAAGAGTGGAACAGGTAAATTTATAAATTAGTTTAAAATTTGTTATTTAATTAAATAGGTAATTTATATGAGAAAAAAAATTGTTGCTGGCAATTGGAAAATGTTTAATAACTTAAATCAAAGTATAGCTTTAATATCAGAAATTAAACAAGGTTTAGCTAATTTAGAACCAAATTGCGAAGTTGTTATTTGCCCACCATTTACATCTTTAGAAACTGCAAGCGCATTAACAAAAGATACAAAAATTGCAGTGGGTGCGCAAAACATGTATTTTGAAGAAAGCGGCGCGTTTACAGGTGAAATTTCTGCTGATATGCTTTTAAGCGTAGGTTGTAAATATGTAATTTTGGGGCATTCTGAAAGACGTACTATTTTTAAGGAATCTGATGAATTAATTAATAAAAAAATTAAAAAAGCACTTGCAAAGGGCTTAAAGCCAATTTTTTGCATTGGGGAAACTTTACAGGAAAGAGAAGACGACCGAACAGAAAAAGTTATTGAAGTGCAAGTAAAAGAAGGCTTAAAAGATGTTAGTGCTGATGACTTTAAAAATGTTGTTATAGCATACGAACCTGTTTGGGCAATTGGTACAGGCAAAACTGCAACACCAGAGCAAGCTGAAGCAGTACATAAATTTATTAGAAATTTGCTTACAAACATGTACGGGATAGAAATTGCAGAAAGTACTGTAATACAATATGGTGGTAGTGTTAAGCCCGAAAATGCTAAAGAACTTATGCAACAACCAAATATTGATGGAGCTTTAGTTGGTGGGGCATGTTTAAAGTCTGCTTCATTTTTAGATATTATTAAAGCTGCTTAATTTTATTGTTTTTAAAAACTATCCTCGTTTTACGGGGATAGTTTAACTTTTTCTATTTACAAAATTTTATTTGAGGAATAAAATGAAAATAAAACCATTATATATATATTTAATTGGTATTAGTGTTATTACATTAGCTATTATTTTATATAGCAATAATAGTAATACAAAAGAAGAAACAAAAGCTACAACAGAAATTAATGGCAAACAGATGCCTGATGATGAAGTTCACCGTAACTTAAAAGGTAAAACTGGTGGAATGAATCCATCTAAAGATAATGTTAATAAAGAAGCTATGCATCAATTCGAAATGCTTAAAAAAGCATATGAAAGTAATCCCAATGATACTATGAAAGCAATGGCTTACGCTAAAATGTTGGCTGCTGGTCATCATCCAGAAGAAGCGCTAAGCATATTAGAAGGAATATATGCAAAAGATAATAAACGAGTTGATGTTTTATTAATTTTAACAATGGTTAATTATAATTTGCAAAAATATGATAAAGCAGAACTTTATACTAAAAAAATATTAGCAATTGATAAAGATAACGGTGAAGCTAATTATAATTTAGGTGCCATATATGCACAGCAAGGTAAAAAAGAAGAAGCTAAGAAAATTTGGGAAAATATTGTTAAAAAATATCCAAACACACAAGCAAGTAAGTATGCTGTTATGGGGCTAAATAATCTAAAATAAATTATTATTTTAAGGCGAGGTTAATATGGTTAACACAGATAAAATAATAGTTATTGGTGATAAGGTACTTATAAGACCTGCTGAAGGCGTTCAAAAAACTACAACAGGTTTATATTTGCCTCCAAGTGTTGCAGAAAAAGAGAAAGTACAGGGGGGGTATATATTAAAAACAGGACCTGGCTATGCAATTGGCACGGCTAGTGATGATGACGAACCTTGGAAAGAGAGGAAAGAAAACAAATATATTAGTTTACAATGTAAACCAGGTGATTACGCTCTGTATTTAAGAAAAGATGCAATTGAAATTGAATACGAAAAAGAAAAATTGGTTATTGTTCCTCATAATGCTATTTTACTTTTAATTAGAGATGAAGATTTTCTAAATATTTTTTAGTTGATAAATGGATAAAAATTTTTTTGATTTTATTATTGAGTATGAATCTGAAATAGTTGAGTTAGAAAAAAACTATAATATTGCAAGTTATAATGCAGCTATTAGTGGAAAGACAGAAGACTACGAACTTACTGCTAAATTAGATTTAGAATTAAATAAATATTATTCTGATAAACAGAAGTACGAATTTTTAAAGCGATTAAAAGAAAGCAATGTAGTAAAAGAACCAATATTAAAAAGATATTTAGAAGTTGTATACTTAAAGTTTGCTGCCAACCAATATGATGAAAATTTATTGCAGCAAATAAATGTATTAAGTAATAATTTAGAACAAAAATATTCCACTTATAGGGCAAAGTTAGATAATAAAGAACTTACAGATAATGAAATAGAAGAAATATTGATTAATTCTACAAATAGCGAGGAATTAAAAAAGGTTTGGGAAGCGAGCAAGCAAATTGGTAAAGTGGTAGAAAAAGATGTAATAGAAATAGTAAAATTACGAAACCAAGCTGCACAGCAATTAGGATACAAAAACTTTTTTGAAAAAAGTTTAATGTTAGATGAACAAAACCCAGATGATATTGAAAAGCTATTTGATGAACTTGATAACTTAACAAGAGATGAATTCCAAAAAGTAAAATTAGAAATAGATGAATTTTTAGCTAAAAGGTATGATGTTAAAATAGATGAACTAAAGCCTTGGCACTATCAGGAAAGATTTTTTCAACATGCTCCTAATATTTTTAATTATCAAATAGACCAATTTTTTGAATCAAAAAATTTAGAGAAAATAACGGCAGAGTTTTTTAATAGTATAAATTTAAATATAGATGATTTATTAAAAAATAGTGATTTATACGAAAAACCGGGCAAATACCAACATGCATTTTGTACAGATATTGATAGAAACGGCGATGTTAGAGTGTTGTGTAACATAAAGAATAATAGCCGTTGGATGAGTACAATGTTACACGAGTTTGGGCATGCCGTTTACGATAAATTTATTTCTAAAGCTTTACCTTACGAGTTGCGCACACATGCACACATTTTTGCTACAGAAGCTATTGCAATGTTTTTTGGTAGGTTGATTTTTAATCCTTCTTGGTTAAAAATTGCTTTAGATTTAAGTGATATTGATTATGAAAAAATTAAAGAAACAAGCTATAAATTTTTAAAATTTGACCAATTAGTATTTAGTCGTTGGTGCCAAGTAATATTTAGATTTGAAAAAAGCATGTACGAAAATCCCGAACAAGATTTAAATTTGCTTTGGAAAAACTTAGTAGAAAAATATCAGCTTATAAAATATCCCGAAGATAGAAACGAGCCAGATTATGCTGCTAAAATTCATGTTGCATTATATCCTGCTTATTATCATAATTATATGTTAGGTGAACTTTTAGCGTCTCAATTATATTTTTATATAAAGGATAAGGTTATAAAAACAGCAGATTTTGATTTAGAGGGATTTTACGGTAAAAAAGATATTGGGGAATATTTAAAAAATTTATTTTTTGCTTATGGTGCACTTTATAATTGGGATGAATTGATTACTAAAGCAACAGGTGAAAAATTAACAGCTAATTATTTTGCAATGCAATTTTTAAGTGTTTAATTCTTCTAACTCACTTATACTAAATGCGTTTGGCATATGGGTATAGTTTAATAAGGCTTTAGCGAATTGAGGGCTAATATTATTTATTATTTCACTTACGTTTAACAAGTCCTCTTTATTAATAATAGTTTTAGATATAACATTTGCAGAAACTTTTTTATTTAAATTATTCCCCCTTAAATAATCTAATGTTTTTTGAACCATAGTTTCGTTTGGATTGAGAATTTTATAATTTGCAAAATAATTATCAAAAACTTCATGAAAAATTGGTAAGCTATATTCATAATGTGTGCAGCCTAATAAAATATAATAAGTTAAATTTTTAGATGGATTGGGCACAGCTTGCATAATATAATTTTTAATTAGGCTTTTAACAACTTGCGAACTGGCATCTTTTTGTATTTCGCTTTCTAAATTTTTACAAGCTTGGGTAATTATTTTATCTTCTTTTATTCCTTCATTTAATAATAATTTTTTATGATTATTCCCCATAATTGTTGTAGGTGTTCCTAAAATTACAATAATTCCATCATTTAATTTAATGTTATCTAAAATTAAGTTAACACCAAGCTCAATAATTCCATTTACATTTGTTAATGGATTTTTATAAAATTGTGTATCATAATAAACTACGGATAAGGTATTACAGGCTATAAGTATTAAATCTGGATTTAGTAAATGCATTCCATAAAGGGCATTATTAAAAATTGTTGTTTTAATTTTATAATCATTAATGCTATTATATCCAAAATTTTCTTTAGGAAGAGCATTAAAAAAAACAACTTCTAAATCATCAAAAAGCGGAATATTTTTAGCATTTTCCAAAATATTAGCAGCAATATTAACTCCACCTAAGCCACTATCAGTTACAACAATTTTTCGGCTTTTATTAATAGTAATCATATTAAATATATTTAGTAGTAATAAATCTTCTAATGTTTCTAATATCACCACCAATAACTAAGGAATCTTTTTCATTTAAGATATAATCATCTGGGAAATTGGTAATAATATTAACATTATTATTTAAATTTTGTTTAATAGCATAAATATCAAGGGAAAAATTTTCTTTTAAATTAATACTGCTTATAGATTTGCCAACCATACACATAGGGGGAACAATTTCTGTAATAGTAAAACCAATTTTAGATGGTAACTTATCAAATTCTTTTTTTAACTCAAAATTTTTAGAAATGTCGTATATATGTTCGTAAGTTTCAATTTTTTTATAATAGTAGTCAATAATATCGTTTTTATACAAAGTACCAATAATTCTTTTTGTATTAAGATTAACAACTGGTAGTAAATTTAATCCAAATTCTTTCATAAAATTAAGGGCAGTTAAACAATTATCGTTTAATGTTAAATTTTTAAAGTCGGTTTCTGCAATTTCGCCAGCATTTAGTAATTGTTGTAAATTTTCACTATCTTGAGCAGAACCTTTCAAGTCATCAGCAATTATTATTCCCCTAGGTTCTCCTCTACTATCAATAACCAATAAATCCTGATTTTTATTCCTTAACAATCTACTTAGTACTAAACTAAAATTATCGCTTACATTAACTGCTTCAAATTCCTTATTATAAACTTCACTAACTTTAATTTGCTTTAAGATATTAAGGTCAATTCCTTTAACAAAATTTACGTTATCTAATTTAAATGTAAAAATAGAATGTTTGCAAATATTTTTACTAATTAAATAGCTAATACCAGCAGTAAAAAATAAAGGGATAACTAAATTAATATTACCACTAAGTTCAAATATAATGATAATGGAGGTTATAGGTGCGCGTAAAGTGCCGGCAATTAACCCAGACATGCCTGCTAAAATAAATCCAGCTGAAAGAAATTCGGGGTCAGGAAAAGTAAATTTAACTAATTGGAAATACAAAAAGCCAATTAAAGCACCAACAAAAATAGAAGGAGAAAGCGTACCACCAGAGCCACCAACACCAAGTGTTACAGAAGTTGCTAAGATTTTTATAAAAATCAAGATTAATATATAGAACCAAATTAAATTATTTGATAAAATAATAGTTTGAACTTCCTTGTATCCAATTCCCATTATCTGAGGAAAGAATAACGCAGTAAGTCCGATAAAAAAACCACCTAAAATAGGTAGAAACAGTGGATTTATTTTGATTTTTTTATTCAATAAGTCATCAATTCTAAACAAAGAAAAAAGAAAAAATGAGGAAATAATACCACTTAATAAACCTAAAATAGGGTAGAGTAACAGTTCTTGATAACCGATGTAAGTATACTCTGGTATAAACAAACCTAAAGGGTAGGGGTCGAATAATTTAGAAGTGATTGCACCCATAAGAGAAGCGGTAATAATAGCAGAAAATCTAAAAGAGGGAATTTCTAAACTAAGAATTTCTGCAACAAAAATTGCACCAGCAATAGGAGTGTTAAAAGCTGCAGAAATGCCGGCTGCTGTGCCACACAAAGCTAAAGTTTTAATCTTGTTGCCCGGTAATTTTAATAATTGACCAATTGTGCTTGCAATAGCTGCGCTTATATGTATTATAGGGGTTTCCCTTCCTGCAGAAAACCCACTGCCAATAGTTGCTGCTGTAGCCACTGTTTTTGTTATAACAGTATTTGGTTCAATTCTGCCATCTTTAAAGTGAATAGCGTAGAAAATGTTATGTAAACTTATTCCTTTAACATTTTTATAAAAATAGTAAATTGGTATTAATATAAAGCCACCTAAAATTGGAATAAATAACCGTTTATACCAAGGTGCATTTATGTAATCAAAATTTGTTAAATCACTACCAGGAAAGAAAAAATTTGATACGCTTAAGATTAAACTTCTTGCTCCTATTGCAGCAAAACCAATTATTATACCTATTATAAAGGCAAGTATTAATACAAATAGGTCATCAGATATTTTAAGGGAGTTTAGTAACTTCCTTAATTTTCTTGATGGTGCTGTATATAATATTTTAAATGCTGAGTTCAATTTAATTTATTAATTATTACTTTATTTAATATACAAAATTTTTATAAAATATTTTCATATGCAGTTAACTAAAAAATTTAATTATAATTTAAGTAGTTATTATATTTAAAATCTAAATATTTTTAAATGAGGAAAATATGAAATTAAAATTAGCATCTATTTTTATTGTAGTATTGTTTCTATCTATAGGATGTGGTGGAAATAAACCAGAACCAAAATTTTCGTTTGCACCTAAAACACCTAAACCAGGCGAGCTTATTACTTTAAGATTTAACCAAGATAGTACTAAACTAAAAGATGTTAAAAAAGCAAAAGTATTTGTTTACTTTTATGATATAGATTTAATAAAGACAGAAGAATTAACGTTAAAAAATGAAGACGGAGTATTAAAGGGAACCGTAACAATTCCAGATAGTGCAAAAGGTCTTGTTGCAAAAATAACCGATGAAGAAGGGAATATTATAGATAACAACAACAATAAGGGATATACAGTATTATTTTATGATAACAAGGGTAATGTTTTACCGGGTACTTTGGCTGGTTTAGCATTTTGTTATGCAGAATGGGGTTATAATTTAGAGGTAGAAACCGACCGTGAAACCGCTTTCGAACTATTTAATAAAGAGTTTGCTAAAAATCCTAATCTTAAAGAAAAATATTTAGACACCTATTTATTTTTAATAAACAGGCTTAATAGCGCACAAGCTAAAGAATTAATTACTAAAGAGCTTGCACCATATTTTAATAAAACAGATTTATCAGAAAAGGTTTTAACGGAAATAGTAAAATGGTTAACTACATTTAAAGACCCAAAAGCAAAAGATTATGAAGCGCTTTTATTACAAAAATATCCACAAGCAGAGTATTTTCAATCTAAAAAATATCAAGAGTTTAAAGAAGCAAATTTAGATAAAAAGATAAAGTTGCTTGATGAATTTGAAAAAAATTACACAGGTAGTGAATATTTAGAAACAATGTATGGAAGAGTGTTATTAGAAAAAGCACAAAGCAAAAATGTGCAAGATGTTAAAGATTTTGCAATTAAAAACAAAAGTAAAATTAGGTTAGATTATTTTTATCGTGTAATAAATTTATTTACAAGTAGCCAAGATAAAAAGCAACTTGCTTTAGAATTAGCAAATTTGGCTTTAGAAAAAGCTGAACTAGACTACAAATTGCAAAAGGATAATGTGCCTAATTATTCTTCTAAACAAGAATGGGAAAAATCCCTTAATAGTACTATTGGAAGTGCTAAATATTTCTTAGCAACTACACAAAAAAGCTTAAATATTGCTGATGCATTTAAAAATTTTGAAGAAGCTTATAATTTAACATTAGGAAAAGACCCAGAAATTAATTTAGCTTATAGCCAAGAGCTTATTGCTAAAAAAGAATTTGAAAAAGCACAAACAGTTTTAGAAAAAGATTTAAAGCTTGGAAAGCTAAGTGAAGACGGAGAAAATGTGCTTAAAGAAGCTTATAATAATAATAAGAAAAATAGCCAAAGTTTTGAAAATTATATAAGTGCAATTAAGGCAGAAGCTAATAAAGAATTAGTTGCTAAAATAAAAGCTAACTTAATTAATTTACCTGCTCCAGACTTTAAACTAAATGATTTGGAAGGTAAAACAGTAACTTTATCTGAATTTAAGGGTAAAGTTGTTGTAATAGATTTTTGGGCTACTTGGTGCTCGCCGTGCTTAAGTTCTTTCCCCGGTATGGCAAAAGCAGTTAACAAATATGCTAATGATAAAGATGTAAAATTTTTGTTTATAAATGTTTGGGAAAGAGTTGATGATAAGGTAGCTAATGCAAAAGAATTTTTGAAGAAGAATGGCTATCCATTCCATATTTTAATGGATTTAGATAGTAAAGTTGTAGAAAGCTATAAAGTGACGGGTATACCTACTAAAATTTTTGTAGATAAAAATGGAAATATTAGATATAAAAGCGTAGGCTTTGGTGGCAATACTGATGAAATGGTTAAAGAAATAGAAACTATAATAAATGTAATTAAATAATTTTATGATTAGTAACTTTTCCCTTAAATTTTTATTATGTTAAAAAAAATTGGTATAAGCATATTACTTTTATTAGCAGCAATAATTTTAATATTTTTTGTAGTTATTGCATTAAGTGAGGGAGTAATACATGGTAAATTTGAGGGAAGAGTTTATAGGGAAAATGCTCCTTTACAATTTTGGGCTGCCATATTATTGCAAATTACAATAATTGGGATGTTGTTTTACATGTTTTTTAAGATATGGAAAAGTAAAAGTAATTGATGAATTTTGTAGAAATTATAATAATTGCTTTAGGATTGGCAGCTGATGCATTTGCTGTATCTGTGGCTATGGGTTCATCTGGTATTGCCCCAGATAAAAGATCTTCTATAAGGTTATCTTTCCACTTGGGTTTATTTCAGTTTTTAATGCCAATTTTAGGTTGGTTTGTAGGTAAAAATATTGCTTTATTAATTGAACAGTATGACCATTGGGTAGCTTTCTTAATTTTATCTGGCATAGGAATTAAAATGATTATAGAAAGCAAAAAAGAGGAGGGGGTTAAACAAGTATATAATTTTACAAAGGGTTGGGCAATGGTTCTAATTTCTTTAGCTACAAGTATAGATGCATTAGCTACAGGTTTTAGTTTGGCCTTTTTGAAAATTAAAATTTTTTACCCAGCCGTTTTTATTGGGGTTATAACCTTTATGCTATCTTTTTTGGGATACAGGACGGGAAGTAAGATAAAAACTAAACTTGGTAGCAATATAGAATTAATTGGTGGTATACTACTATTTTGTATTGGGCTAAAGATTTTAATTGAACACCTACTATAAAAAAGAACTAATTAGTATAAAATTTGGTTTTTAAGGAAAACGGAGGATACATGAAAAGGATTATTTTAACAATCTTAGTTTTATTGAATGGTGTTATATTAGCACAACGTGGTTCAATTACGGGTAGAGTGTTAGATAAAATAACCCAAGAGCCATTGCCTGGTGTTAATATAAAACTTTTAGGTACAGAGTTTGGCGCAGCTACTGATATTAACGGTAATTTTGTTATTGATAAGCTAAATGTTGGCACTTATTCCGTACAAGCGTCCTATATTGGCTATGAGTCTGAAGTTAAAACAGATGTAATTGTAACCAATGCAAAGCCAGCATATATTAAATTCGAGTTAAAAGAATCTGTAATTGAACTACAATCTGTTACGGTAAAAGCAGGATATTTTAACATAGTACCTACCGAAGTTAATGGGCTTAGTATGTTAAATTACGAAGAACTAAGACGTTCACCAGGTGGTTTTGAAGATGTGGTAAGGGCACTATCAGTTTTACCCGGTGTTGCACAAGCAGCCGCTGGCAGAAACGATTTAGTTGTTAGGGGTGGTGCACCAAGCGAAAATTTATTTATAGTAGATGGTTTTGTTATTCCTAATATCAATCATTTCGGCACTCAAGGTGCAACGGGTGGTCCTTTAAGCTTTATTAATTTAGATTATGTAAACGAAATTTCTTTTTCTGCGGGTGGTTTTTCTGCTGCTTATGGAGATAAACTTAGCTCAGTTTTAAATATCGAGCTTAAAGATGGGCGTAAAGATAGAGTTGGTGGTAAAGCTTTAGTTTCTGCTACTCAATTCGGTTTTAATTTAGAAGGTCCAGTTTATGGTAGTTCTGATTTCATTTTTTCTGTTCGTAGAAGTTATTTAGACTTTATTTTTAATGCTGCTGGTTTTGGTTTTGTGCCAGAGTATTACGATGTTCTTGCAAAATACTCTAATAACTTATCTAAAAACGAAAAAATATCGTTTTTATTTATTGGTGCTTTTGATAGAGTTAAATTTAATAACGATACAAGAGAAAACTTAATAAGTAATTCTAGAGTTTTAGCTTCAAACCAAAATCAATACTTAACAGGTATATCATATCGTAAACTTTTTGGTAGTGGATATTATACTATAAGTTTAAGCAGAAATTTTGTTGATTATGATACATTCCAAAAAGATACTTTGCTAAATCCTATTTTCTTAAATAAATCTGTTGAAGCTGAAAATGAACTTAAAGTGGAAGCTTTGCATAAAGTTAAGGGAAAAGCAGAGCTTTCTGCTGGTGTATCTGCAAAGTTAATTAGAGCAAGATATGATATACTTTTTCCTAAAAATTTTATTACAACTTACGGAGATATTCTCCCTGTTAATAGTATATCTCAAAGTAAAAATTACCAAAAATATGGTGCTTATCTTCAATATAGCAACGTTTGGTTTAATAGTTTAAGGTTTAATTTAGGTGTACGTGGGGATTATTTTAGTGAAATTGAAACCAAATTTTATGCAAGCCCACGTTTATCTTTATCTTATCCAATTTCTGATAATACTAATATTAGTTTTGCAACGGGTATTTATTACCAATTCCCAAGTTATATTTGGCTTGTTGGAGACGTAAATAACAAAAAATTAAAAGCAATAAAAGTTAACCAATATGTGTTAGGCATTGAACATTTGCTAAGAAGTGATATAAGGGTAAAAGTAGAAGGATTTTATAAAGATTATAGGAACTACCCAACAAGTGTTTTACGTCCTTATTTGGTTTTAGCAAATACGGGTGCAGGATTTGCAGGAAGTGATGATAATTTTGCATCTTTTGGATTAGAGCCGCTATTAAGCGCGGGTAAGGGAAGATCTAGAGGCGTAGAGTTTTCAGTTCAGAAAAAAGCATCAGACGTTCCACATTATGCATTGTTAAGTTTTACTTATAGCAAAACAGATTATACAAGTTTAAATGGAAAAACCGCACCAGGTGCTTATGACCAACGATTTATATTAAATTTAAGTGCAGGTTATGTATTTAACGAACATTATCAAGTGGGGGTTAAATTTAGACTTTCATCAGGCTCGCCTTATACTCCTTTTGAATCTAATGGTACACAATTACTTTCTAATTACTTTAAAAATAATTTCCCAGTTAATCACAGTTTAGATATACGTGTTGAACGTCGTTGGAACTTTGAACAGATGGCTTTAATTACTTACTTAGATGTGCAAAATATTTATAATAGAAAAAACCAAACATCTATTAGATGGGATTACGAGAAAAATAAAGTTAAAGAAGAGTCTTCCATCGGTATATTGCCCTCAATTGGTATTAGTTTAGAGTTTTAGGAATATATTTGTTTAGCTAAAGTGTCTAAAAAGGCATTTTAGCTAAATATGTTGTATAGCCCAATTTTAATCACCTGCGTAATATTAGCCACACAACAATTCTGTATTTTTAAGCAATATAATATTTATTAAATATTGGTTAATTTAAATATGTTAAAAACTATTATAAATCCTTATTTTTTATATAAAAATTTTAGAAACAAATTTAATTGAAAAAGATTTACATATTTGTTAAATTGGCATATCAATTGATTAGTATCAAAAAAAAATGGATAAATTATGGCAGATGAACAAGGCGGCGGAAAGAAAGGATTTAATCCGAAAGTTTTAATTATAGGACTTCCGTTGTTTATAATTCAGTTATTAGCTGTTTATTATGTAACAGCAAATATATTATTAACTAAAATTGTAGAGCAACAAGGGTTAGTAGCAAAAAACGTTGCAGATTCCTTAGATGCAGATTTACAAGAAAAAAAAGAACCGGAAGGAAATCATATTTACAAAGTGGAAGAGTTAATAGTTAACCCAGCAGGGACAGCGGGGCAACGAATTTTATTAGTTTCTCTTGGTATAGATGTTGCAAGTGAAGAGAATATTAAAGTATTAGAAGCGAAGAACTTAATTCTTAAAGATATGATTTTAACGGTGCTTTCTTCTAAAACACTGCAGGAGCTAAGTGATATTGGTTCTAAAGATATGCTGAAAAACGAGATAATGACAAAAATTAATGAATCTATGAAAGGCGTTAAAGTAAATAACATATATTTTGAAAAATATGTGATAAATTAATATGGCAGAAGTACTTTCACAACAAGAGATTGACCAACTTCTTAATAATATGAAATCGGGCTCTGTTGAGCCAACAGAAGTTAAAGGTCCGGAAAAAGAGGTCGTTCCGTTTGATTTTAGATTACCTAATCGTATTTCTAAAAACCAACTAAGAACCTTAAGGAATATTCACGAAAACTTTGCAGAATCCTTTAGCTCGTTTTTAATGAGTAAACTGCAAACAATTATTAACATAAATGTTATTTCGGTAGACCAGATTTATTATTCTGAATATGTATTGTCTGTTTCCAATCCAGCATGTTTATTTACATTCGAGATTAAAAATACAGATATAAAAGCAATTTTAGAGTTTAGCCCAGAATTAGCCTTATCATTAGTTGATAGGTTACTTGGTGGTAATGGATTAGGAACTAAGCAATCAAAAGTTATTACTCCAATTGAGCAAAAGGTTTTAAGCGTTACTGTAGAAAGGATAATGCAAGATTTGCGTAAAGCATGGCAAATAATAGATGATTTTGAGTTTGTATTAGATAGATTTGAGCCCGATATAGATTTTGCACAGATTACATCACAAAGCGAAAGTGTTTTATTAATAACTTTCGAGTTGTTTATTGGCGAGCAATCCTATTTAATGAATATCTGTTTTGCTACTTTTGCGTTCGATTCTATTTTATCAAAACTTTCAAGCCAAAATCTTTCTACAATAAGGCCACTAAAATATGGTGGAACAACTGCAAAAAATCTTTTAGTAAGTCACTTAAATCAAACAGAATTGATTGTAGAGGTAGAATTTGGACGTGCTTCCATTTCTTTTGACCAACTTTTAAATTTAGAAAAAGGGGATATTATTATAATGAATAAGCGAGTTGGTGAAGAAGTGAAAGTTAAGATTGGTAATAAAGTTCTATTTTATGGTACAAGTGGATTTGTAAATAATCATAAAGCAGTTAAAATTTCCCGTAGAGCGGAAAAAGATGATAAATAAGAAAATAATAAGAGGTATAAAATGGCAATAGATGATATGTTAAACGGAATGGATGATGACGAAGTAGTTGGCAGTTTGGCGGATTTTCCGGAGTTCGACGAGTCAACTAAAAAAGGGTTCAAATCCGATAGCAAACTTGATTTCTTAAAAGATTTGCAGCTTAATGTTTATATTGAATTAGGCAGAACAAAGATGCAAATTAAAGATATCTTAGAGTTAGAAAGAGGTTATGTTATAGAGCTTGAAAAACTTGCAAGCGAACCGGTTGATGTTTTTATTAATAACAAAAAGATTGCAGAAGGTGAAGTTGTGGTTATTGATAAACATTTTGGTATACGTATAACTAACCTTATTGCAACAGAAGATAGACTTAAAGGAATTGCATAATGTTTTGGAATGTGCTTTATATCCTGTTTGTTTTAGCAATACTAACCGCTATAATGTATGGTTTGCTTTATTTAATGAAAAAATATTTGTATAAATATGATAGTTCTAATACAGGTGGCATTAAAATAAAAGTACTTGGTTTACATGCAATTTTACCCAAAAAATATATTTGCGTTGTGCGTGTTCACGATAAAAATTACATTTTGGGAGTTTCGGAAAACTCAATTAATGTTATTGATGAATTAGAAAATATTCAGATTATTGAACAAAAACCCGTTGAAAATAAAATGGGTAATTTTATAGAAATATTAAAAAAGAATATGGGAATTAAAAATGAGTAATGTTTATGTAGTATTGATGTTGCTATTTTTAATTACATTTTCTGAAGTAAGCAACGCTCAGCAAAAAAATCCAACCGTTCCCATACCAAAAATTGGAATTGATATAGGCACATCAGATAAACCAGAAGATTTATCAGTCTCTTTACAAATAGTATTATTGCTTACTATTTTAACTTTAGCACCTTCTATTTTAATAATGACCACCTCTTATTTAAGAATTATAATTGTATTTCATTTTATAAGAAATGCTTTAGGAACAATGCAAATGCCACCAAGCCAATTGCTTGCAGGTATTGCAATGTTCTTAACCTTTTATATTATGGCGCCAACTTGGGGAGAAATTAACGATAATGCAATAAAACCATACATGGATAATAAAATTACAGCTAACGAAGCTTACGACCGTGCTATTATGCCAATTAGAAATTTTATGTATAAAAATACTAAAGAAAAAGATATTGAGCTTTTTGTTAACTTGGCTAATATGCCTAAGCCCGAAACAAGAGACGATATACCTACGCATGTTTTAATTCCTTCTTTTGTTTTAAGCGAGCTTAGAACTGGTTTTATTATGGGCTTTTTTGTTTTTATTCCTTTTTTAATGGTAGATATGATTGTTTCTAGTATATTAATGTCTATGGGTATGATGATGTTACCGCCTATGTTAATCTCTTTACCGTTCAAAATTTTATTATTTATTTTAGTTGATGGATGGAATTTAATAATTGGTTCTTTAGTTAGGAGTTTTAATTAATATGACACTTGATATAGTTATACAATTAATTTCTGAAGCATTTTATACTGTTTTATTAGTGCTTTTACCTGTTTTAGGGGTATCTTTAATTTTTGGTATTTTAATCTCAATTTTTCAAGCTGCTACATCTATTCAAGAAATGACTTTAACATTTGTTCCTAAAATAATTTTAACTGCTATAGCAATAGTTTTAACATTGCCTTTTATGGCAGATAAAGTAATTAGCCTTACTTACAAAATTTTTAATATAATGGAAACAGTGGTTAAATGACAGATATTTTAATTGCCGATTTTGTTACGGGCATCTTAATTTTTTTAAGAATTTCGGCAATTATTTTTGTCGCTCCAGTTTTTAATCAAGCTAACTTTCCTAATTTACCAAAATTAGCATTAAGTTTAATTATAACTTATATTTTATTTTTTACTATTGGTGATTATAGATTTGACTACAACCAAGGATTGCTAATGCTTGGTATTACAGGGGTAAAGGAAATAATAACCGGTTTATTAATAGGATTTACCTTTAATTTTGTTTTCTATGGAATTTCTTTTGCCGGTTTGTTAATAGGTTTTGATATGGGTTTAGCAATAGCTCAACTTTTTGACCCAATGACAGAATCTACTGCAAACGTAATTGGAGAAGTTATAATTGTTTTTGCCACTTTAATCTTTTTGCTTATCAATGGTCATCATTTTGTTATTTCATCGCTTGCTTATTCATTTAAAGTTGTACCTATTGGCACGTATGTTGTTAATGAAAAAGTAATTGTATTATTAACTAAGTATTCATCTATGGTGTTTTTAATTGCTGTAAAAATAGCAGCTCCAATAATAGTGTCATTCTTTTTAGTACATATTGCAGCAGGCATAATAAGCAGAGTTGTGCCCCAGATGAACGTATTTTTTGTTTTACAGCCGGGCAAAATTGCTTTAGGATTGCTTTTTTTAAGTTTATTAACACCAATTTACGTTATTGTAATAAGAGATTTACTTAGTGTATTTGAAAACAATATTATAGAATTAATTAAAGCGATGGTATAATTATGGCGGATACAGATGGCCAAGAAAAAACCGAACAACCAACCGATAAAAAGTTAACCGACGCGCGTAACGAAGGTCAAACTGCTAAAAGTATGGAGATTAACTCCTTACTTATTTTTACGGTTGGTATGGTTATTTTATATATATCACAAGGTTTTTTAGCAGGCAAATTTAAGGAAATTGCAGTTTTTACATTTACCCATTTGGGTAAATTAGATATAAATATGAAGTTAATGCAAATATATGCATTAAAATCTTTTGGCTTTTATTTGCAAACACTATTGCCAATTTTTGGTGGGTTAATGATTATTGGTGCAATTGCTGGTTATGGGCAAGTTGGTTTTAAATTCACACCAAAAGCTTTAAGACCAAAGTTTTCTAAAATTAACCCCTTTACAGGCGCTAAAAATGTTTTGTTTTCATCTAGACCCCTATTTGAAGCTGCAAAAGCTGTTTTTAAAGTGCTTTTAATAGGTGGGTTTACTTATATTGTACTTACTGATGATGTAATTAATTCCATTGGATTAGTTAGGTTAGAAGTTGGTGAAATTGTAGATTTTATGATTAGAGCAAGTTATTCTTTAATCTGGAAAATTTCTATAGTTTTTGCTGTAATTGCAATTGCGGATTTTGTTTATCAAAAATATAAACACAAAAAATCCATGATGATGACAGTTCAAGAGGTTAAAGAAGAATTTAAGCAAACCGAAGGTGACCCAGCAATAAAATCAAGAATAAAAAGTCAACAATTTGCTATGGCACGCCGTAGAATGATGAGGGCGGTTCCTACGGCAGATGTTGTGGTTACAAACCCTACCCACTTTGCAGTAGCGCTTAAATATGAACCAGGAAGTGGAAAAGCACCAAAAGTTGTGGCAAAAGGAGTGGACTTAGTAGCGCAAAGAATTAAAGAGATTGCGGTGGCTAATAATGTACCTTTGCACGAAGATGTGCAACTTGCTAGGGCTTTATACAAAATTTGCGATATTGGGGATGAAATACCAGAAAGCTTATATCAAGCTGTGGCACAAATTTTGGCTTATATTTATAAGATGAAAAGAACAAATAAAAAGAAAAGTATAGTATAGTATGAATCAATTAGGTAAGTATTCTGATATATTTTTAGCATTTGGAATTATTTTTATTCTTGGTTTAATGATAATTCCATTGCCTGCGGCATTATTGGATTTCTTTTTAGCTATAAATATATCTCTTGCTGTTTTAGTTCTAATTGTATCTTTATATATTAGTAGTCCATTGGAAATTTCTATTTTCCCATCTTTATTATTAATATTAACTATATTTAGGTTGTCATTAAATATTAGTTCAACTAGGTTAATTTTAATTGATGGATATGCTGGTAAAGTAATAGAAACATTTGGTAACTTTGTGGTTGGTGGAAGTTACGTAGTTGGTTTTATAGTTTTTATAATATTAGTTATAATACAGTTTGTTGTAATAGTAAAAGGTAGTGGAAGAATAGCAGAAGTATCAGCCAGGTTTACATTAGATGCAATGCCCGGTAAGCAGATGGCAATAGATGCAGACTTAAATAGTGGATTAATAAACGAAACGGAAGCAAGACAAAGAAGACAAGCAATAGCACGAGAAGCAGAGTTTTACGGCTCGATGGATGGTGCAAGCAAGTTTGTTAAAGGTGATGCAATTGCTGGTGTTATTATTAATTTTATTAATATTTTGGGTGGTATTATAATAGGTATGGTACAACGCGGGTTAACTTTTAGCGATGCTGTTCAAAATTATACAATTTTAACTATTGGTGATGGTCTTGTTTCGCAAATTCCCGCTTTGCTTATATCTACTGCTGCCGGTATGGTTGTAACCAAAAGTGCAGAAGGAAAGGCACTTGAAAAGCAGATGCAAAACCAATTATTTTCTAATCCACGCGTATTAAGTAGTGTTTCGGGTGCTGTATTTATTATGGGCTTAATTCCGGGAATGCCTACAATTTCATTTTTTGTTTTATCTGGAGTTATAGGTACTGTTGCATATTTTATGGGTAGGCAGAAAAAAGAAGTTGAAGCTGTAGCAGAAGTAGCTGGACCAGAGGCACCCGTTAGTTCAGAGCCTGCTGAAGAAAAAGTAGAAGAATATTTACAGGTGGATCCTATTGAAGTTGAAATTGGTTACGGTTTAATATCCTTAGTTGATGAAAACCAAGGTGGTAATTTATTCCAAAAAATAGCTTCTACACGTAAATATATTGCTTTAGAGTATGGTGTACTTGTGCCTCCAGTAAGAGTTAGAGACAACTTACAACTTAGCCCTAACGAGTATATTATTAAAATTAAGGGGAATGTTGTTGCTAATTATGAAATATACAGCGATAGATATTTAGCTATGAATCCCGGTCATGTAACAGAAGAGATTGGAGGAATACCAACCAAAGACCCTGCATTTGGCTTAGATGCATATTGGGTAACATCGCAAGAAAAAGACCGAGCAGAGCTTTTAGGTTATACTGTTGTGGATAGTATTTCGGTACTTTCTACTCACTTACAAGAAACTATAAAACGTAATTTTGATAAAATTTTATCGCGTCAATCTGTTAAACAATTGTTAGAGAACTTAAAGAAAGAGTATCCTGCAGTTATTGAAGATATTAACCCAGAAGTCCTTTCACTTGGTGTTATTCAAAAAGTGTTGCAAAACTTATTAAAAGAATTAATTCCAATTAAAGATTTAGTTCAAATATTAGAATCTTTAATTGACTATAGTAAAGTTACTAAAAATGTTGATGTACTTACAGAGTATGTAAGACACTCCTTAAGTGATACTATAGCAAACTTATATAAAGATAGTAATGGGGTAATACATGCCGCTTCTTTAAGTGAAAAGTTAGAAAACTTTATAACAACATCGTTACAGCAACAAAAAGATGCTGTACAAACATTAGGATTAACACCAAATATGTTAAACGAATTAAATAGGTCTATTATACAAGTATTAAATATGTTTAGGGATTTAGGCTATTTACCAATAGTAATAACAAGCGCAACAATAAGACCATATTTTTATAGATTAATAAATTCGTCTTTCCCCGATATGGTGGTTTTATCTTACACAGAATTGCCGCCCAATGTTGAGATAGAATTTATCGGAAAAATTGAGGTATAAGTATGCAGATTAAAAAGTTTATAGGGAATACATTAAAAGAAGCCGTTGAAAAAATGAAAGAAGAATTAGGAAGCGATGCGGTTATTTTAAGCACAAAAGTTATCGAGCCAAGTTCATCAACGGGAAAGCAAAAGTATTTTGAAGTAACTTGTGGTATAGATGACGATGTTGTAACAACAAAAACTAAAGCGGCACAAAAGGAAGAAAAAGAACCTGAACCAAAAACATTTGAAAGCGAGCTAAAAAAAATAACAGAAAAAGTTTATGGCGTTTCTAATAAAACTGAACAAAAGGAAAAAAGCACAAAGCCAAAAGAAGTTATAAAAGAAGAAACTGGAAATAGCGCAGTTGATTTAAAAGCATTAACAGAATCCCTACTGCAAAAAGATATTGATAAAAAAGTTGTAAGTATAATAATAGACCAATTAAAAAAATATCAAGCGTTTTTAACAGAAGAAAATTTAGACCATTATGTAGTTTCGGTTATAAGTGGCATGATAAACACAAGCAAATTTGAAGTAAATAAAAATAAAAAGCCTAAAATAATATCATTAATAGGTCCAACAGGGGTTGGCAAAACAACTTGTATTGCAAAACTTGCAGTGATTTCTAAAATTTTACACAAATTAGATGTGGGGTTAATATCTATTGATACTTATCGCTTAGGAGCATTAGATCAGTTAAGGATATTTTCTGAAGTAAGTAACATAGATTTATTAGTGGCATATGAACCAAATGAGATGCCAAAACTTATATCTAAATTTAAAAAGAAAGATTTAATTTTTATAGATACAGTTGGCAGAAGCCAAAAAAACACAATATTATTAAAAGGAATAAAAGACTTTTTAGATGCAGTAAAAACAGATGAAACATACTTGGTTTTAAATAGTGCTGCATCAACTAAAAACTTAAACGATGTTGCAAGTAAATTTAAGGGGATTGGCTTTGATGGGTTAATTTTTACCAAACTTGATGAAGCGGTTACATATGGAAACATATTAAATGTTGTTAATGCATTTGGTGTACCAATTAAATATCTAACCAATGGTCAAGTAATTCCGGATGATATAATAGCAGCCGATCCGGATTTTGTTGCTAACATGATTTATACAGGTAGGATAAATTGATTTTAGGACAAGCAGAAAGATTAAACGAATTAGCAAAATTAGGAAAGCAGAACGGTAAAACTAAATATATGTGTCCAGTTTTAGCTTTTACCAGTGGTAAAGGTGGAACTGGAAAAACATTTATTACCGTTAATACTGCTTTCATACTTTCTAAATTACGCCGAAAGGTGCTTGTAATAGATTTAGATGCTAATTTAAGTAATGTTAATATTATGCTAAATATTAAACCAAGTGCTTCTGTATACGATTTTTTTATTAATAAAAGTTTATTAGAAGAAACTATTTACCAATATAGCCCAACCTTGCATTTTATTTTTGGTGAAAGTGGAAAAATAGACCACCCAGAGCTAAGTTCAACAAATGTAAATCATCTTTTCGATGCAATAAAAAAAATATCTGCAAAATATGACTATATATTTTTAGATACCGGTAGTGGTGCTAGCGAGGGGATTATTTCCATTTTATCTAATAGCGATTTTATTATGTTAGTTACTAATCCAGAGCCTACTTCTATTATGGATGCTTATGTTATTATAAAATTGCTTAATAAAGATTTTAATAAGAATAGAAAATTTGTTATTGTTAACAGGTGCAACGGAATTGAAGAAGGGAATAACGCATTTGAAAATTTGAACAAAGCATCAACACATTTCTTAAGGGAAAAACTGGATTTATTAGGTATTGTTGAATATTCTGCAGAGGTAAATAAATCTATTTTAAGCCAAGAACTTTTTGTTAGTAAGTATCCCAATTCTAAAACGATGCAACAAATTAAAAATATTTGTAAGGGAATTATTACTTTTACAAAGTAATTTGTGATTTAAGTAACAAAAATTGATTTTTCTTGAACAAAAATTTATTTATTATTATATTAAATTTTATTAAATTAAAATAAAAATTAATATATTAGTGAATTAAAAGAAATAATATAAAAATGAATAAAATAGTAATGTCTTTAGGCTTATTTGTATTTTTTCTTGCGGTTATAATTTATAGCCAACAAGGCATGGATTTATTAGAAGTATTTAAACGAGCATTTGCAATATTTTTTGTTGTTACTTTTATGTTTGGTATAATTGCTATATTATTTATAAAAGCAATAAATAAGGAATCGTTAAAAAAAGCACATAAATTGAAGGATAAGATTTCGGGAATAGACCATGAATAACGCAGAGCTATGGATAAAATATACCGAAACGAAATCCTCTGAAGTTAAAAAACAGATAATGTCTAATTATCTTAGCTTAGTGCATTATGTAATACATAATTTTAGATTTACGAGTTTTGACGTAGTAGATGAACAAGATTTTTTTCAATTTGGTATAGAAGGATTAAGCGAGGCAATAGATAGATTTGACCCCAATTATGGGACCAAATTTGAAACTTATGCAATTCAACGTATTAGAGGCAAAATTATAGATGAAATTAGAAAACTACAAACAAAGCCGTTTGTAAACTCTTTTGGTGAAACTGAATATGTAAAAAATATATCTTTAACGCATGAAATAGAAGGAAGCGAAAATTACACATTAAACGAAACAATTGCTGCAGATGAAGAACTACCTGATGAGACTTTACATAAAAAGGAACAAAAAGAGATATTAATAAAAGCAATAGAAGAATTGGATGAGCGCGATAGACAACTAATAGCCCTGTACTATTACGAAAATTTAAGCTACAAAGAAATTGGGGAATTATTAGGTATAACAGTTTCACGTGTTTCACAGGTGCATAGTAGAATAATAAAAGAATTGAAAGAAAAATTACAGGGAAAACATGTTGAATAGTAAAAATACCCTAGAAAATAGTAGAAGAATAGAGACTTTATTAAGTTCAATTACAAATTTGCCAGCTATACCATATATTATAAACGAAGTTAATAAAATAATAGAAGACCCAAGCGCAAGCGCAGCAAAATTAGCGCAAATTATAAATAAAGACCAAGCATTGGTTACAAAGATACTTAGTTTAGCAAACTCTCCACTTTATGGAATACCGCGAAGAGTGGCAACAATAGATTTTGCAATAATTATATTAGGCTTTAATCATATAAAAAATATAATAATTGCATTAAGCATGATTGATGCGTTTAAATCTATAAAAGGAGAATATTTTGACCAACAAAAATATTGGATCCATTCATTAATAGTAGCAACATTAAGTAAAAAAATTGCAGATGATTTAGGACACCGAACGGGTGGAGAAGTTTTTACAGCAGGTTTGTTGCACGACTTGGGAATACCTATTATATTTAAGTACTTTAATAAAGAATTTATAGAAATTGTTCAAGAAGCAAATAGAACGGATAAATCGATTTTTGAAACAGAAAAAGAAATATTAGGATTAGACCACACAGATGTTGGCAAGTTTTTAATAGATAAGTGGAATTTACCTTATAGCTTGGCAAATTCTGTATTATATCATCATGCACCAAGTAAAAGTAAAACCGATGCTGTTTTGCCTGCAATTATTCATTTAGCAGATATTGTTACACAAAGATTAGAAATAGGAGATTTTTATTGGGATAAAAACTTACCAATTGATAAAACAATTATAGATATTTTAAGATTTGGTAATGAAGAATACATGGAAAGTGTTATTTTAAGCTATAAAGATTTATTAACTAGTCAAATTGAATCATTAAATATATGAGATTAATATGGCAGATAACGTACAAGATAAGCTTATTTTAGAAAAACGAAGAAAAACCGAACTGGTTTTATCTAATATTTATAATTTACCATCGATGAGCGAGGTAATGTTAGAAGTATCTAAGTTATTAGATAACCCAAGTACAAATACCGCATTACTTAGCAAAAAAATAGGTAAAGACCCCGGTTTGGCTACTAAAATTTTATCTATTGCTAACTCGCCATTATATGGGTTGCCAAGAAAAGTAAGCACAATAGACTTTGCAATATTAATAATTGGTTATCAGGATATTAAAAATATTGTTATCGCTTTATCTATGATAGAATCGTTTAAAAACAAAAGCGATAAATATTTAGAGCAAAAGGAATTTTGGTTGCACTCGCTTTTATGTGGTAATGCCTCTAAGCGTATAGCAGAAGATTTAGGCTACAGATTTGGTGGAGAAGCCTTTGTTACAGGTTTGTTGCACGATTTAGGAGTTCCTGTAATGCATAAATATTTCCATACTCCTTTTGTAGAAATTTATAACAAGGTTATAAACAATGTTTATTGTTTAGATGCAGAGAATGAAATATTGGGTTATAACCACCAAGAAATGGGAAAATTTTTAACCAACAAATGGAATTTACCAAGCCACTTATGCGATTCTATAAATAATCATCATCATCCAAGCAGAGCAACAGAAAATCAAGTGTTGGCTGCTATTGTGCACTTGGCTGATTATATGACACAGAAATTTAAAATAGGTGCCTTTTATTGGGATAACAATTACAAATTAGACGAAGGAATTATTGAAATTCTTAAGTTTAGTGGCATGGATGAGCTTGAAAAGTTTATTAGCAATTACGGAACACTTTTTGAGGAGGAAATAAAAACAATTAAGGTTTAGATGTTACGTTTACATAAACAAAATACGGAAAACTTTGAGCCATTTTACAAGTCTTTGGAAGATTTAGACCAAGATAATGGTAAAAATGGCTCTTCTACTGCCATATTTAAGTCGTCAAACGAAAAAGGTAATAACGTTTTAGTAGAAAAATATGCGCATCTTTTCCAAAGTTTGTTAAGCTTTTCTGCAGAGCTTGAAGATGTTAAATCTACAAAAGAATTTTTAGAAGTTCTAAAAACCACCGTTAGAAAACTAATTCCCGTTAAAGAAGCTGAATTATTATATTTTGATGATATGTTTAGAAGGCTTAATACTTTAGATAATAAAGTAACAGAAATTTCTGAAGCCATTAATAATTATTATAACGAAGGAATTTTAACTATTCTGTTTGAAACAAAAAAATCTGTTATTTTGCCAGAGCTTAAAAGTTTAAATAACCCAACCGCAAAACTTAATTATATATTATTCCCTCTTTTTGAAAATAACGCAAAAAAGGGAGTTTTTGTTGTTCTAACTGGATTAAATCAAAGTAATTTTAGTGAGTATGATAAGCATTTTATTAGCACATTGTTATCGTTAAGTATATCTAAAGTTGATAAAATATTACTAAAAGAAAAGCTTAATAATACTTACGATGAAATGCAAACTTATCAAGCAAAACTAAGCAACGATTTTAGATTAAGTGCCATTGGCGAGCTTACAGAAGGTATAATAGAAGATATTATGAATCCTCTGCAAGTTATTTTATCTCAAGCAGATATGATTTATGAAGAATCTGGGAATGCTGATTTGCTAAAAATAAAAAATCAAGTTAAAAAGATTAATGGTGTTATAAATCGTTTAGTAAAGTTTTCTTCAGTTAATCAAAAAAATGTAATTATTAAGCCTTGCAATTTGAACGAAATTTTAAGCGACTACTACGAGCTAATTCACTCTACTTTAGAAAGTGCTGGGTTAGAGTTAGTTATGAATTTAGATGATTCCATTCCCCCTATTTTATCGCATCAAAATTATATTTACCAAATTATGACAAATATATTTGGTCTTATAAAAAAGGGGAATGGAAAAAGTGAAGGTGTGTTAGTTCAAACCGGATTTAAAAACGATTTTGTTTTTATAAGATTAATTACTACAAATAAATTAGAACCCTTTAACGAAGAACAAAATTATAAAGGTAAATTAGAACTTAATGTTAAAATTATTACTAATTTAATTAATAAGCACGAAGGTTCTTTTAGTATAGAAAATGTTAATGAAGGCGGTTCAATTATAACTTGCAAATTCCCTTTAAAGCGTAAGGTTATTTAATATGAAGCCAATGTTTTTTATAATAATTACTTTAATAGCTTTTAATAATTTGTTTGCGTTTAATACAGATACTACCGCAACAAAATCTGCAGATAGCACAATTGTTTTAGCGGGGGATTCTGTTAATGTAAGAGATATTTTAGCTAAAGAAATTGCAGAGGTAAAGGAAAGACAAAAACAAGAAGAGCTTAAGTTACAAACATTGGTTGTTTCACAATCTAATGAACAAAAGTTAAGTAGTAATAATATTATAGAATATTTACTTTTAGCTTTAG
This sequence comes from uncultured Melioribacteraceae bacterium, assembly GCA_964652025.1. GTDB lineage: Bacteria > Bacteroidota > Ignavibacteria > Ignavibacteriales > Melioribacteraceae > JAEXOD01. The sequence goes on along the minus strand of CAZYZX010000004.1, from coordinate 82,136 downwards.
AAGGTGCTATTGTTTTAGTTTTAGTATTTCTTTGGTTTAAAACAAAGAATTATAGAAAAAAGGCTAAACTTAAAAAACTTAAGTTTAATATATCCAAATTGCGTGAAGAAAAAATTATTTGTGGATTAACGAATGATTTAACTAAAGTTAGAAAAAAACTTTTAACAATTCCTATTGCTTTTAACGATGGCGGTAAAGACGTTATAAGAAAAGCGCGACAATTTGAAATTTCCAAAGGTGAAGTTTATTTAGCTGCAAAAATTAAACTCCTATCTGGTGACCAAAAATGATTTCTGGAATTGATGCCAATAATTTTATTACTGATACTGTAATAAAGTTATTAGGCAAAAATATTATCAAAAATCCCCCAACAGAAAACAGTATTTTACTTTTAAAAGTTATTGAAAAAACTGAGAACGGTTTTAAAATTCTCATTAATGGAGATATTTTTATTGCCAAATTGCCATTAAACGTAAAACTTGGAGAGGTAATGCTTGGCAAAGTGATAACTTCTAACCCTTTAGTAATAGGATTGGATAATTTTGTACAGTTGAAGTATATTGACCAACAATTTATCTCTGCACTTGTGGAAAAGCTTGGCTTAAAGCAAGATAAATTTAATGTGGACTTAGTTACAAAATTAGTTTCTGGCAAAAAAGCGTTGCTAAAATCTAAAATTGATGACATTAACGAAATTTGCGAACCCGACTATTCTTTAACCGAAATGCAAATAGGAATGCTTATTAATTTATTATGGAGTAGTAGCTATAGCAATAGAAACGAAATAGCTAATGAAATAAAAATTATTAAGGATATTCCTTTTGATAAACTGTGTAACGAAATATTTAAATCTATTATTAGGCTTAATAACTTAAATCTTTCTATAGAGCTATACAATAAAATAAAAGAGTGCTTTTTTATAGATTTAACAAGTAATAGTTATTTTAGTAATAATAGATTATTAGACATAATAAATTTAATAATTTTTATTGATGACTATGCGGAAAGATATAAAGCGCTTAAAACTGAAAGTGATGAATTAAATCTGTTCAATTATAAGTTAATTCAATATGTTTTACAAAAAAGTATTTATTGTCATTTTAATTTTTATCCAGATTTTTTTATAATAATAAATAATAAGGAGTTAGATTTAATAATATTTAGTGTAGAGGTATTAAACGGAAGTAATGGCGCAAAGTATTATAAAACAGATATTCGCTGTGGCAAAGAAAACGAATTTGTAGGAGCCGTTAACGGATATTATACAGGCAAAGGTTTTTCCGGTAAAGTAACAATTCCAAACTCAATTAATTCCTTCTTAAAAGAAAAATATAGTAATTTATTAAATTTGTTAGCACATCAAACAGGGCTATTTTTAAACATATCTTTAGAACAAGGTTATTTAAACAGTGAAATGATTTATAAGCTTAAAAGCGACCTGCTAAATTTTAAGGCATAGTTTTTGCTTTATAAAACGTGTATGGAAGAGCTAAATAAGTTTATAAAAATAGCCACCAATAAAGGCTTAATAAAAAAAGATAAAATGGAAAGAGCAAAAATAGATTTGCTTATTAGTGATAAAAGTATTTCTCCAAAATTAAGTGCTTTTTTGGCAGAGATAACAAAAGTTATTTATAAGATTACCGGAGGTAATAAAAAATGATTAAAGGCTTGTATAATTCCGGAATTAGCATGTACACACGCATGAAAAACATGGAAATAATAGCAAATAATTTGGCAAACTTAGAAACCACTGGATTTAAGAGAGAAGTGCCATTTAGCGAGTATCTATCCCGCGAAGATGGTGTTAAAATAAAAATAGTTACAGATTTTAATAATGGTAGTTTTATAGAAACAGGAAACCCGTTTGACTTAGCAATGCGTGGCAATGGCTTTTTTGTAGTTGAAGGGAACAATGGGAGGGAATTAACAAAAAATGGTCAATTTAGTTTATCCCAAGATGGTTATTTAGTTGATGCTGCTGGAAATAAAGTACTTTCTGGAAATGGGGCTATAAATTTAATGGATACAATAATTGATAAAAACAAGCCTATAACTATTACTAAATCTGGTGAAATAAAACAGGGTGATATAGTAATAGATAAATTAGTAGTAGTAAAAGTTGATAATGTAAATAATCTTGTGAGAACTGCGGGTCAAAACTTTGTTTATCCTAACGAAGATTATCAAATTGCAAATGATACAGACTATGAAATATTGCAAGGATATTTAGAAGAATCTAACACAAATCCTATAATCGAGTTAGAAAATATGATAAGGATAAGTAAAGATTTTGAAGCATCACAAAAAGCAGTTACAGCCATAGATAATATTTTAGGTCAAGCAAAAGAAATTGGAAGAGTATAAAAGGAGAAAAATAAATGTCTACAAGAGCCTTAAGAAGCGCAGCAGCAGGAATGTATGCCCAACAGATAAATATAGAGGTTATATCTAATAATATAGCCAATATTAACACAACGGGCTTTAAAAAGAATAGAGCAGAATTTAAGGATTTAATTTATCAAGAAGTTTCTGCCAATCCACAAAATGTAGATACTCCGGGGATTGTAGAAAATCCTAATTCAAAACTTTTGGTAGGTACGGGTGTAAAGCCTTCATCTACTAAAAAGGAGTTTAAGCAAGGAGATTTGCAACAGACGGGACAAAAGTTAGATTTAGCAATTTATGGGGATGGATTTTTCCAAGTTAGGAAGGCAGATGGATTACTTGCCTATACAAGGGATGGATCTTTTAAGTTATCTAAAGATGGGTCGCTTGTTACAGCAAATGGTCAAGTTTTAGAGCCCGGTTTTAATATTACAGATGACTTAGCAGATATTGTAATTAGTAGAGATGGCGTTGTTACGGGTAAAACTTATACTGGTGATAACATAGAATTAGGAACCATTGAATTAGCAAAATTTATTAATCCCGCAGGTTTAAAGCCGATTGGAGATAACCTTTATGTGGAAACGGAAGTATCCGGTGCACCTGTTTTAGGCAATGCTGGTAGCGAAGGCTTTGGAGAAGTTAATCAAGGATTTTTAGAATCATCTAATGTTGATATTGTAGAAGAGATGATTAACATGATTACTGCTCAACGTTCGTATGAAATAAATAGTAAAACTGTAAAAACTGTAGAAGAGATGCTTACAATTGCTAATAACTTAAAGCGTGCTTAATTAATATGATACCTTTTTTATTAATTATAACAAATTTATTTAGTTTTAATATTGATAAAGATGAATTGAACAACTTTATTAATAGCAAACTAACTGGTTATACCAAAATTGTTTGGGAAGTATCTACTTTACCAAATGGAATAAACAGTTTAGATGATAATAAATTGCAGATTAATAAAGAAGGGAATTTAAAGCTAAATGGGGAATATTTATATGTTCCTGTTAAAATTAAACGCAATGATGGCAAGTTTTCTAATTCTGTTGTTACATTAAAAGTAAAGTTATACAAATTAGTTTATACTGCAATAAAAGTTATTCAAAAGTCAAGTATTATAGATGTTTCGGATTTAATGATGTTAGAAAGTGAAGTAACAGGTTTAAGAAGCAAACCGGTTACAGATTTTGAAGAAGGGAAAACATACAGGGCTAAAGTAACAATAAAAGATGGTTCGATTATTGAAGAGAATTTTGTTGAAGAACTTCCATTAATTTTAATTGGGGATAAAGTTAAAGCTTATAAACAAGTTGGCGGCGTTACTATTAGTTTTGATGCAAAAGCCAGAGAAGAGGGTAAGCTTGGTGAAATAATAAGAATTATAAGAGATGATGGAAAGACCTTTAAAGCAAAAATTGAAAATAAAGAAACAGTAATAATAATTGAGTAATAATTATGAAAACAATAATTGGATTAGTAATTATATTAACTATTAATATATATTCGCAGCAACTGCAAGAAAATGCTGCAGCAAGTCTATTTTCAGACTATAAAGCGGTAAGAATAGGTGACATGGTTACAGTAATTGTTGTAGAGCAATCCCAAGCAACAAACCAAGCTAACCTTACCGCTGGAAGGGACGGTAAAATAGGATTTGGGTTTGCTGGTACTAGCGATGGTACTTCTATGGGAAATATGGATGTTTCTGTAAACTCTTCTAATCAATTTAAAGGTGGTGGCAGCACAAGTGCTGGGGGTGTTGTTAAAACTACTATGAGTGTAGTAATTGATTCTGTTCTTGGTAATGGTTTATTAAGAATTAAAGGTTCTAGAAAAATATCTATAAATGGAGAAGACCAGAACGTTACTATAAAAGGTTTTGTAAGAACAAGTGACATTACATCATCTAATACAGTTTATTCTTATAATATAAGTGAAGCGGAAATTGTTTTTGAAGGAAGTGGCATGATTGATAGAAGCACAACGCCGGGTTGGTTAACAAGATTATTCCATTGGCTTTTTTAGGTGCTACAATGAAAAAAATATTAATTGTTTTAAGTTTTATTATTATATCTAACTCTTTATTTGCACAAAGAATTAAAGATATAGCATATTTTAAGGGTGTAAATAGCGAGCAATTAATTGGTTATGGGCTTGTAGTTGGTTTAGCAGGTACTGGGGATAGTTATCGTAGTACCTTTACAGTGCAATCTGTAACAAGTATGTTAAAAAGATTTGGGATAACAGTTCCGGAAACCAATTTAAGGACGCGAAACGTATGTGCAGTAATGGTTACGGCAACGGTGCCAAATTCCTTAAAGCCGGGAACGGAGTTTGATATAACCGTTTCTTCTATGGGTGATGCAACTAGCTTAATGGGCGGTACGCTTTTATTAACACCTTTATCTGGTAAAGATGGTAAACTTTATGGATTTGGTCAAGGACCAATATCTATAGGTGGATATGATATAAATACAGGTAGCGGTGGAAGAGTTGCAAAAAATCATTCGTTAGCTGGTAGAATACCCAACGGCGGTAATTTGCAATATGAAATGCCAGGGAACAATATGCCAACAGACCAAATAAGCGTATTACTAAAACAGCCGGATTATACTACAGCAAATAATGTTGCAAATTCTATAAATACAAGATTTGGCAGTGGGACTGCAATTGCCGTGGGTTCTACTGAAATAAGAGTTACTGTGCCTGATGCAGAAAAGAATAATTTAACTAACTTTTTAGCCACATTAGAAAGTTTAGAAACACAAAAGGATGCAATAGCTAAAGTTGTTTTAAACGAAAAAACGGGTACTATTGTTAGTGGTGCAAATGTTAAAATTTTGCCTGTAACTATTTCTCACGGAAGCTTAAATATTACGGTTAGCTCGTATCCAATTATATCTCAACCCGAAGCTTTTTCGCAGGGTCAAACAGTAGTTGTTAATAATTTAGTACCAACTGTTCAACAAGAAAACAACAATACTGTTGTAATAAGAGGCGCTAGCAATGTGCAAGAAGTAGCAGAGGCATTAAATTCATTAAAAGTTTCCCCACGGGATATTATTGCCATATTCCAAGCATTAAAAGAAGCTGGGGCATTATCTGCAGAACTAATAGTAATTTAAGCTATGGATGAATTAAAACTTAAAATAACAGATTTTAGCAAACACATTAGTACTACCCCTAATATACAAGATAGTACAAATGTTAAAGACAAAACCAAGCTTGCAAAAGCATCTAAGGATTTTGAAACCTTGATGACTACAATGCTTATAAAAAGCATGACAAGCAATACAAAAGGTTTATTTGGAGATGAAAATGATGAAGGATTTGGTAATGATATTGTAAGCGTACTTTATCAAAACGAGCTTGCGGAAATGATTACCAAAAATAAAGGTTTAGGAATAGCAGAAATGATTTACAAAAAACTAACTGGTGAAAATTTACCAATTACTATTCCTATTAAATCTACTGAAAGAAATTTAAACTTAGACATAGATACATCATCACAAACAGATTATCCTAAAGTAGAACCAAGTAAATCTGCTTTAGAAAGATTAAAGAATTATGAGGATATAATAGAAGAAGCATCTAATACATTTGGCGTACCAAAAAATGTAATAAAATCTGTAATATTAACAGAATCTGCTGCAAATCCTAATGCAATTTCTAAAGCAAAGGCAAAAGGATTGATGCAGCTAATAGATAGCACAGCACGAGATATGGGAGTGAGAAATGTTTGGGATGCGCGAGAAAATATTTTTGGAGGCACTAAATATTTAGCACAAATGTTACGACAATATGATGGAGATTTAAAGAAAGCTTTAGCAGCTTATAATGCGGGTCCAGGTAATGTAAATAAATATAATGGTATTCCACCATTTGAAGAGACAAAGCAGTATGTGGCTCGTGTTTTTGGATATTTAAATAATTGGGAGAGCAAAAATGAATCCTAAAGAACTTTTATCAGTATTAGAAAAGTTGAGAATAAGCTTAGAAAAATTATTAGAAAATGCGAAACTAAAACAAACCGCATTAGTAAAAATGAATGACGAGCTGCTTATTCAAGCGATATCGGACGAAGAAAAATATATAAAACTTGTTAAAGAACATGAAAAAGAGAGACTGAATAAAACTATAGAAATTTATAAACTAAATGATAAAAAGTTTAATGATTATAAAATTTCTGTATTTGTAAAAGAGTTTAAAAACAGCTTGGATGAAAAAAGCATTAAATATCTTTTAGGTTATGAAAAGCTATTAAAAAAATTAACAAATGAAGTAATGAATGTAAATAGACAGAATTTATTTTTAATAGAGCATAGCCGACAGTTTATTACAAGTTTAATGAATATAATTTATCAAGATAAAACCCGCTCTTTAGTAGATAGAAAGGTGTAAAATGGCTATTAATTCTTTATTCGATATGACGGCTCGAAGTCTTTCGGTTTATCAAAAGGCATTAGCCGTAACATCTAATAACATTGCAAACGCAAACGACCCTAATTACATTAGGCAACGCGTAGTATTGGGACCTGAAAAACCGGATTACTACAGTAGCTTAACTATTGGTAAGGGTGTAAAAATAGAATATATCCAAAGGTTAAAAAACCAAGCTTTAGATAACCAAATTGTTAGATATAATAGTTTGCAAAGTCAAGCGCAAAAACAATCGAATATAATTAGCCAAACAGAATCTTTACTATCAGAACCATCCGATTTAGGTTTATCTGGTTTGTTAACGGGATTTTTAAACTCTTTTGAAGAGTTATCAGTAAATCCAACTTCTGTTCCATTAAGAACAAGTGTTATACAAAGCGCACAAAAACTTAGCGTTAAAGCCAAAAGTATTTACGAAGGATTAGAAACACAAAAGTTAGATTTAGGTAAAGAAGCAGTTGATGCAGTTAATAGAATTAATAACTATTTAACTCAAATAAATACATTAAACAAACAAATTTACGAAGCGTCTATTGTTGGCAATCAAGCGAACGATTTACTTGACACAAGGGATAAAGCAATAGAGGAATTAAGCAAGTTAACAGACGTTAATGTAATTACAGATGAATTTAATGTGGCTAATATTTCTATTAGTGGTGTTTATGCTGTAGGAAGATTAAGCAAAATTGAATTGAAAGCTGTTCAAGAAAATGGTAAACTTGTTATTAAAACGGCAGATAATGCAACTAATATTACAATTCAATCTGGCGAGTTAGCTGCTATGCAAAATTCCTACAATAACAAGTTAAGATCATATCAATCTCAATTAGATACTGTTTTAAGAAGCATCTACGAGCAAGTTAATAATTTGCATACTAAAGGGTATACAACTACAACTCCACCACAAACAAATGTACAATTTTTTAGCAATTACGAAAATGGTTATTTGCAAATAAATAGTGAAATTTTAAATGATGTTAATAAAATAGCAATTAGTGCAGATGGTACCGATGGAAATAATCAAATAGCAAAACAAATAGCAGCATTAAAAACACAAAAATTAACAGATGGTTTAAGTATTATTGATAAATATTCTAATTTGGTTAGCTCGATAGCATACGAAAAAGTATTGCAAGACCAAAACGCAGAATCGTTCGATTTAGTTGTTTCGCAATTACAAGAGCAAAAATCTAATTATTCGGGAGTATCGTTAGATGAAGAAATGACTGATGTACTAAAATTTCAAAGGTCATACGAAGCCTCTGCAAAATTAATATCTATTGCAGATGAAATGTTAAAAACAATATTAAACATGGTGTAATTATGATACGAGTATCGGATAGGAATATACAAACCACTTACTTAAGTATCTTATCTAAATCTAAATCTGATTTAGCAACAATACAAAAGCAGTTGGTAACGCAAAGTAAAATAAATAAGCCAAGCGATGAACCACTGGGCACAAGCCGAGTGCTAAGAATGAGTGGTCAAATAGAAACATTTAATACATACGAAAAAAATATTGACTCTGGCTTAGCTTTTATAGATAATAGTAGTACCGCGCTAGAAGGAATAAAAGACGAAATACAAAAAGTGCTAAAGGATTTAACGGAAGCACAAAACGCAACTGTTAGCGATAACTTACCGCTTTATTCAGATAAAATAAAATCATCTTTAAAAGCGATTTTAGATTTAGCCAATACCTCTTTTGATGGTATGTATTTATTTGGTGGCTCAGATAATTCTACACCTCCAGTTGGTTATAGTGCATCTGGTAATAGTATTGAGTTTAAGAGTAGCCGAATAGATGGTGACCACAAAATAAAGATATCTAATTACACTGAGCAAAAAATTAATATGAATGCAAAAGAGCTTTTTGCAAGTGTTGTAAAAAATAGTGGTAATTTAAATAGTGGTGCAGGTATAGGAGATGTTAGCAGTGTAAGCAGCCAAATTTATAATGCAGAAGGTGTGGCTTATGGATTAAACATTAATTATACTAAAACAGCTGCTAATAATTATACTATGGATTATACGATATTAGACCCATCAAGTAATGTTGTATCTACTGGTAGCGCCACATTAGAATTTAATGCAACAACAGGTGCTTTATATCGCATAAACGGAGCCATACCTAACGATTTAAAGATTACTGATGAAACAAACAAATTAAATTTTGTTTTAGATATGCAGTCATTAACTGAAAAAAATTCACCGTCAGCCATAAATTCAACCTTAAATCAAAAAGCAGATATATTTAATGTTCTAAAATCTGTTTCAGAAAAACTAGGTATTGGTCAAATTCCAGATATAAACAATATAAGATTAATACAAGATTTTGAGAAGTATTTAATTAATAAAATATCAGAATTAGGCAGCTTTAGAAACAGATTAAGTGACACTCAAGAGCTAAACCAAAGCCAAAGTTTAACCTTGCAAGAATTAGTATCTAAAGAAAAAGATGTAGATGCGGCAAAATTAGCAATAGAATTACAAGAAAAACAGTATAGTTTGGAATTAACATATAAAATTTCTTCCACTCTTTTACCAAAATCGTTGTTAGATTACTTATAATTTAGTATATTAAGAAGTTACAAATTAATACAATTTATAAAATTAAAAATAAGTTATGGAAATAATTACAAAACAGTTCGGTAAACATCAATTTGATGAAAGTATAATAATAGAATTTAAGGAAGGGATATTCGGGTTTAGTGAATATCATAAGTATATTTTAATTAGTGTAGAAGATGAATTATTTTATTGGCTAACAAATATAGAAGAGCCCGAGATAATGTTTCCATTGTTTCCAATTCGATTATTAGAAGAAAACTATCCACAATTAGAGGGATACGAAGCATTTGGAATTGTAAAAATGGATAAAAATCCATTAAACATAACTGTAAATTTGAAAGCTCCTGTTTATATTAGCCAAAATGAAAAAATCGGTTTTCAGAAAATATTAGATACCGATAAATACCCAATTAATTATAATTTATTTGTAGAAAAATAAGATGCTTGTTTTAAGTAGAAAACTAAACGAAAAAATACGTATCGGCAACGATATCATAATAAATGTTTTAGCTATTAGCGAAAATCAAATTAAAATAGGTATAGAAGCCCCAAACGATGTTAGAATATACCGGGAAGAAATTTACGAAAAAGTAAAAGATTATTCGTTAGAAGCTGCAAAGAGAAGTTCCGATAAACCAGAGCAAGATATTAAAAAACTTACGGTTAACAAATTAAATACTTTGAATGCAGGGAAAACGGAAGATTAAAGTACTTATTGTAGACGATTCTGATGTGATTTTAACTTCGTTAAAATCATTTTTAGAAGATTATGATTTTGAAGTTGTAACTTGTGCGGATGGATTACAAGGTATTCAAATTACATCGGAATTTAAGCCAGATATAATATTTTTAGACCTAATGATGCCAAATTTAGATGGTTTAAAAATGTTACAGGTTAAAAAGGTACTTAAAGATATAAAAGATATTCCCGTTATTGTTATAAGTGCTAACACTGCCAAAAGTAATGTTCTTGCTGCAATAGAAGCAGGTGCAGATAGAGTTATATCTAAGCCAATAAAAGATGATGCAATTATAAAAAATATGAACGAACTTTTAGGTGCAGATTTATTTAAGGCTAGTAAAAAAACGATATCTGCCAACGAAAGTAAGGAAGTGCAAAATCACTTGCGTAAATTCTTTATAGAATCATTTCCTGCAAAAAGGCAAATTTTAACAGAAGCCTTAATGAAAAGGAACCAATCTTTATTAAAAATGATTATACATGAAATAAAGGGTGCTGGTGGAACGATAGGTTACCCTGCGCTAACGGAAATTAGTGCAGAAATTATGGATAAAAATATTGAGAACCAAAACGATTGGATGTTTGTTGAATTAAAAGTTGGTCAATTACTGCAAAAAATAGAGCAAATAAAAAAAGACTTAAAAAATAACAGTTAAATATTATGTTTATAATTATTGGTGCAGTAGTAGTATTAGCAAGTATTTTAATTGGTTTTACCATGGTGGGTGGGCAAGTTGGTGCGTTAATACAAATTAACGAATATATAGTTATTGTTGGTGCTGCAACAGGCAGTTTGTTAATTAGTGCACCATTACCGGTTATAAAAAAAATTGTTGGAGCAATTCCTAAAGCAATGGGTGCAAAACATCCACATAAAGAAGATTACATGGAATTGCTAAAATCGTTTTATGACCTGTTTTTGGTTGCGCAACGCGATGGACTTTTAGCAGTAGAAAAACATATAGAAAAGCCAGAGCAAAGTGAGATTTTATCTAAAAACCAAAAGTTTTTAAGCAATAAAACAGCGGTAACCTTTTTTTGCGATACATTAAAAGTTATGTTATCGGGTGGTGTTCCTCCGCATGAAATTGAAGCACTAATGGATACTGAAATAGAAACATTTGAAAGTGAAACAAAACCTATAGCTGCTATTATTCAAAAAACGGCGGATGCTTTCCCCGGCTTAGGTATAGTTGCGGCAGTGCTTGGTATTATTATTACAATGGGAAGTATTAATGAAGGTGCGGAAACTGTAGGGCATCACGTAGCTAGTGCATTAGTAGGTACGTTTTTGGGAGTGTTAATATCATATGGTTTTGTTGGTCCATTAGCTACCAACATAGAACACATGTATGAAGATGAAGTTAGATATTTAGAGACTGTTAAGGCAGCACTTGTTGCTTATGCTAAAGGGAACCCCCCAATTGTAGCCGTTGAAATTGCCAGAAGAACAATACATAGTGATAGCAGACCAACATTTAGTGAGTTAGAAGCCTACCTACGCGGTAAAAAGGAATAGTATAGATGGAAGGCCAGAATAATGAACCCATAATAATAAAAAAGGGGAAAAAAGGCGGACATGGTCACCACGGTGGTGCGTGGAAAGTTGCATATGCAGACTTTGTTACCGCAATGATGGCTTTATTTATAGTTTTATGGGTTTTAGGTCAAAGTGAGGAAGTTAAACAAGCAGTTGCTAATTATTTCAATAATCCATTTGGTGTAGGTGTTGGTCAAGGTGCAAGTCCTTTAAAAGGAGGTCCTAAAAATCCCGCTACCGAAGTTAAGGATATTTTAAACCAAAAGGAAGCAGAAAGGCAAGCCTTAAAGAAGATGGGTGACGATATTATAAAAGAGATTTCTTCAAGTCCAGAGTTCCAGCAAATTATTAATCAAATACAAGCCGAAATTACTGATGAAGGTTTAAAAATTGAAGTTATGGATACCGAAAAAGATGCATTTTTTGAGGTGGGTACTTCTACACTTAAACCACAAGCAACTAAAATTTTGCAGATTATAGGCAAAGAGCTTTCCAAATTATCTAATAAAGTTATAATAGAAGGGCATACCGATAGCCGACCTTATTCTGCTAGTGGGCAAGGTTACAGTAACTTTGAACTTAGCAGTGACCGCGCTAACTCTGCACGTCGTGCTTTAATTTCTGGTGGGTTGCTGCCTACACAAATAGAACAAGTAAGAGGTTGGGCAGATAATAAATTAAGATTACCAGATGAACCTTATTCAGAGAAGAACAGAAGAATTAGCATAATTGTAAAATATAAATTTTAGTTGATATGAATAACTTAACAACCTTGCTTGTTGTAGAGGATGACCCTTTTACTAGGCAGTTTTACGATTTTTTGTTTACTAAATTTGGTTTTAATATTATTCAAACTGAAGATGGTGATGAAGTATTTAATATTCTAAATAATCAAAAAATTGATTTAATAATTATGGATATTAATTTAAAGAATACTTTTGTTAATCAAGAAAAAGTTGATGGTGTTATTATTACTAGAAAAATTAAGGAGGATGATAAATTTAAAGATATTCCTGTTATGCTTGTTACTGCTTATAAAAACAAAGGTGGGGAAAGTAATTACCTTGATATTAGCAAAGCTGATGATTATATTATAAAACCAATTGTTGATTATAATGATTTATTAAATAAAGTTAATAATTTATTAGATAGAAATGCCTGAAGATAAAATATTAGTAGTAGAAGACGAAGAAGATACCAGATTTGTATTAAATAGGTTATTAGTAAAAAATGGTTTTGAAGTTAAAACAGCTGAAAATGGCTTAGTTGCTTTAGAAATTTTAAAGAATTATAAACCTAAAGTTATTATTGCAGATTGGACAATGCCGGTTATGGATGGTTTGCAATTATGTAATATGCTAAAGCAAAAAGAAGAATATAAAACTATTTATTTTATTGTATTAACGGCGCGTGCATCCTTAAAAGATAGGGTTGCAGGTTTAGATGTTGGAGCAGACGACTTTTTAGTAAAACCAATTGAAAACCAAGAATTGCTTGCAAGAATAAGAAGCGGTATAAGAATATATAACTTGCAAAACGAGCTTAAAGGTATAGAGCATAATAAAGCTTTGGTAGAAATGGCATGTACGATTGGGCATAGAATTAACAACCCACTTAGTAGTTTAAAAATGAGTATAGAAACAGTCCACTCAGAGCTATCTGAAAACTTACAAAAGAAATTTCAAGATGATTTTGAAATTATAAATGAAGCAATTAAAAGAATTGAAAAGTTTGTAAAAACATTACAACACTTAGAAAATCCTCAGCTTGATGATTACGCAGCAAATCAAAAAATGTTAAAATTAGATTAAATTAAACTTTTTTTTACTTTTTTTCGATAATAGGAGGGGAGAAACTTTATGTTAGATAAAATTGTAAATATCGAATCAAGTAAACCATATGGGGATAGAAGCAGGAATGTATCCGCATATGAAAAATTTATTACTCAACCGCATGTAAAAGAACATTTTCCTAAGGATTCCCTTGCATTTTCACCAGCAGCCGTATATTTATCCAAATTAAATTGGTTTGCTAAAGAAGTCCGTTTTACAAGTGATAATAAGGTTTTTTTAGTTTTAATTATTTCTGATTTTGAATTTAGGACGATGGTAGACCTTAATAATTTTTATAAACAATTACGTCAAGTAATATACATTACTAAAACTTTTCAAGATAATTACAGAAATTCCATTATTTCTGCGCAAATTTCTGTAAAGAAAAATAAAATTAACATAAACGAAAAAATAGAAAATTATCGATTAACCGGGTTAAAGAATTTATTTAATAAAATTAATTCTTTTTCTTATGGTACAAGATTAACAAATGAGGATAGTTACACTTTAAATGGACTTTTGGACGGCATAAAAGAAGAAATTCTTGCAGAATTTGAAAAAATTTTGAACGCGATATATACTTTTATTCAAAAATTTGATAAATTTAAATTTAATGAAAATCATATTTTTGAATATGACGGTTTAGAGCCGTTAATTATCGAAAGAATTTCTAAAGAATATGCACAATAATACTGATAAAGAAAACGAAAAAAAATCATTTAATTCAATTAACGAGTTTAAGACATTAATTGAAACCCCAGAAACAAAACCTTTAGCTTTGGTTAATAGCGAGGGGATTATTCAATATGCCAATAAATCTTTTAACACATTATTTAATTTATCTGAAGGGGATTCAATTAACTTAATTCCATCAGAACCTTCACTTTCTCTTTTTATTCAAAGTTTAGTATCCAGCAAATATAGCAGTTTCCATTTTGAAATATTTTTATTAAAAAATATTTCCACAGTTCCAGATAATTATTTTGTAGATATTGAACGAATTTTTATTGACGAACATCAACTAATGGTGCTTGTTTTTACTGGTGGTGCAGAACGTAGACGTATTGAGGATAGAATTAATAATTTGCATAATGCTTTAGAATATGGGAATGTTACAGTTTGTATAACAGATGACAAAGGTATTATAAATTATTCCTCGCGTTCTTTCGATTCTTTAGTTAATTCCTCAATTCAATATATTTATAATAGTTTTTTGCCGGATGTTTTGCAACCTATTTTAACAGTTGAGGATTATCAGTTATTAAAAAATGCAATTTTTAAAAAGACTGAATGGGTTAGTTTAGTTACTTTAGTTATTGATGGTAAAAAATATTATAAAGAGCTTAAACTAAACCCTGTTGTTAAAAATTATGTTGATAGTGTAAATTTTATTTTAACTGTAAATGATATATCGGAGTATATCGAAAAAAATCAAATTATTTTGCGTTCTGCAGAAAGACAAAAGTTAATTATTAATAATATATCAGACCCTATTTTAATTATCAGAAAAGAATATAATGCTTTTATTTTTGAAGGTGCCAACGAAGCATTTTATAATTGTTTTAACATACCTAAAAAAGAGACATTAGAAATTGAAGATATTAAAGATAGTAATATATATCAATTTGTTAATGGATTGATTTTTGATTTAGATAATTCCAGTGCTGTTATTTTAAGTAAAAATTATACAGATAACACAAACAATAATAAATATATTTGTAAAATTAGTCATTTTAGTCAAATAGATTTAGGTATTGTTACTTATGTAATTACGTTTACAGATTTAACGGAAAGAATTAAAGCAGAAGAACAGTTGCGTCTTGCGTACGAAAAAGAGATACAACTAAATAAGCTAAAATCTGCCTTTTTAGCCAATATGAGTCATGAATTTAGAACTCCTTTAAATGCAATTGCTGGCTATAGCGATTTATTAGAAGATGATATTAAAAATAAAGAGTATGATTATCTTTTTGAATATACTACTTACTTAAAAGAAGGAGTTCAAAGGTTAGTAAAATTAGTAGATAATATATTAGAAATATCTTTCTTGGAAAGTGGTATTGATGATATTGTAAAAGAGCCCGTTAATGTTAATTATGTAATTCGTACGGTCTTTAATATATTTATTAATAGGGTTCAAACTAGCCAATTAAGTAGTAATTTGGATTTAGACTCCTCAGAACCAAAGATTTTATCTGATGAAACCAAAATTTTAAAGATTTTAGAAAATTTAGTTGATAATGCTATTAAATATAATAAACCAAATGGAAATGTTACCCTAAAAAGTTTTGTTGATGGTGATTTTGTTTATATTAAAATTATTGATACTGGTATAGGTATTGATGAAAACAAATTAGATAAAATTATTAAACCATTTGAACAAGAAGAAGATTTAGCACACACCCGTAATTACGAAGGTGCAGGGCTTGGATTAACTATTTCTTACCGCTTAACTATTAAGTTAGGAGGGGAGTTTTTAATAAATAGTGAAGTTAATAAAGGTACAGAAATAACTTTAATATTCCCATTATTTAATAATTGAAAAATACAAATTTTATTTTATCAATTATTTAAAAGTTTTTTTATATAAAAAATTTTTGTAACTTAATTAGCTAAAAATGATTTTTTGTGGACTATTGATGGGTACACCTTTAAATAAAATAATATCAATTTTATTTATTACAATAATAGTTGTTAATATTTATTCATTGTTTGATGAAGATATTACTTTAACTATTAAAAGGAACGAAGCTCCCTCATTTATAGACAAAAAAGCTGTTGCTAATGTACTTGGTTTTGATAAAGAAGAAAAAACAGAAGAAAGTGATACTGAAGAAGTAACTGAACAAACTGATACCGTAAAAGCCGATACTAGCAAGCTTAATATTTTGATGATTGGTGACTCTATGCTGCATGGGTTAGCACTTAGATTTAACGATTATTGCATAGAAAATGGGTATAATTTTAACGGTGTTATTTGGTATAGTTCTTCTACAAAATATTGGGCAATAAACGATACACTAAAGCATTATATAAAAAGATTTAAACCAAATTACGTAATTTTTGTAATTGGTGGTAACGAGCTTTTTGTTAGAGATTTAAATGACCGGGCTGAATATATTAGAAATATTGAAAAACAATTACGAGATGTTAAAAGTATTTGGGTAGGTCCACCAAATTGGAAAAAAGATACTGGAATAAATGATAGTATTGCAAAAATTGTTGGAAAAGAAAGGTTTTTCCTTTCTAAAAATTTAACTTATGATAGATTAAAAGATGGGGCACACCCAACAATGCAAAGTGCGGCAAAGTGGATGGATAGTATTGCTGTTTTTATAGAAAAGAAGAGTAAATATCCAATTAAATTAACTGTGCCTATTAAAAAATATAATAAAAATCCTCATTTAGTATTATTAAAACCACCCAAATAAATATGGATTTAGCAAAAGCATTTTCTGAACTTTTTTTGTATGACCCTAAAAACGTTATGCTTTTTAATAGCGGAACGTTTTTATTATTTTTTACTTTCTTTTTGCTTGGGTATTCTTATCTTTATCAAAATAAAACGGTTAGAACATTTTATGTTTTGGCTTTTAGCTTTTTCTTTTATTATAAATCTAGTGGTTTATATCTTGGGGTACTATTATTTACAATTGTTTTTGATTATTGGATTGGTTTAAACATTGCCAAAGCCACAACAAAACAAAAAAAATTAGCTTGGCTTTTGCTTTCAATTTGCAGCAGCTTAGGATTGCTTGCATACTTTAAATATACTAATTTTATTTTATTAAATCTTTCAGAAATTTTTAGCTTTAAATACACTGCATGGGATATCTTTTTGCCAATTGGGATTTCGTTTTATACTTTCCAAACATTAAGCTATATAATAGATATTTACAGAGGTGAAATAGAACCTACTCATAACTTTTGGGACTATGCATTTTATATGACTTTCTTTCCTCATCTAGTTGCAGGACCAATTGTAAGGGCAAAGTTCTTTTTACCACAATTGCAACAACCAGTAGTATTAGATAAAAACGAAATTAACGAAGGATTTTTATTAATAATTAAAGGCTTAATTAAAAAAGCAATTATAGCAGATTATATTGCTCAATTTGTTGATATCGTTTTTGATAATCCAACCGGTTATAGTGGTGTTGAAAATTTATTTGCTGTTTATGGATATACTTTGCAAATTTACTGTGATTTTAGCGGATACAGCGATATCGCTATAGGTATTGCTAAACTTTTAGGTTACCAGCTTGGGGATAATTTTAAACGTCCATACCAATCTTTAAATATTACCGAATTTTGGCGTAGGTGGCATATTTCTTTATCATTTTGGTTAAGGGATTATGTATATATTCCTATGGGAGGAAATAGAAAGGGGATTGTTAAACAATATATATTTTTAATGTTAACTATGTTAATTGGTGGTTTATGGCATGGTGCTAGTTGGAAATTTGTTTTTTGGGGTGGAATGCATGGACTTGGTTTAGCGATTCATAAATATTTTGCTGCAAATGTTAAAGGTAAATTTTTTGAAACAAAAGTTTGGAAAACCTTTAGTTTGCTTTTCACATTTCACTTTGTAGCTTTCTTATGGATATTTTTTAGGGCTGTAGATTTTGCCACTGCTTGGCAAGTAATAAATTCAATAATATTTAATTTTAACTTAGATTATGTTTTGCCATTTATCTCCTCTAAGCAACTTTGGGTATTTTTATTAATTACTGGCTTTGCTAGTCAATTTATTCCATTGGATAAAAATCCAATTATTACTAAAAAATTTAGCGAGCTACCGGTAGTTTTCCAAGCAATTATATTTATATTAACTGTGCAATTAATTATCCAATTAAAATCTGCAGAAGTTCAACCCTTTATATATTTCCAATTCTAATTAAACTTTTATATAACAAATATTGTTTAATTTTTCGTGTTGATATTTATATTTTTATTATATAGTTTTAAATATGAAATTTAAAAATTCTGTTTTTAGTATAGTAAAAAGAAATTCCAACTTTTTTGTATTTTCTGTTTTAGTTGGTTATTTATTAATATTAGCTGTTGGTGGCTTACACCATCATAAACTTAATTTAATAAGTATAAAAGAAAATCAACATCTATCCACTCCATTTCCACAACCAGAACATAATTACGATAAATGCGAAATACATTATTTCGCAAATTCTATAGTTTCTAACATAAATTTAGTTTCCTATAATTATAATTATTTAACTAAAGATATTAATAGCAGTATAGAAAATGATAAATTTTTCTATTCTATCCCCATCTTTAATAACTTTCTTAGGGCACCTCCAATAAATTTATAATTTTTAATAGTAATTATATTTTTTGTAATTGCTTTAATTAAAAGCATTTTAATTATTTTAAATTTTTTGGAGGAAAAATGTTTAAAAAACAATTTTTAATATTATTTGTTATAATTTCATCTTTATTTTTAATAGCATGCGATAAAGATACAAAAACTATAAACCAAGCAGAGCATTTTGAAGCAATAGGTACAGCAATTACGGATGCAAGTGGTGCTTTGGTAGTAAAGATATTACGAGGTGTAACAACAGATACTTTATATGCCCCACTTAATGCACGTAGCGAAGCAATGTTTATTAAATTTTATGATGTAAACGAAAAAATTATACAACCACCTACAGATAAAGATAAATATTTAGGTTATGAAATTGGAGATAAAACTATAGCTAAAGTTTATCAACACGAAGGAGAAGAAGGTGGTTATGAGTTCCATTTGGATGGATTAAAAGAAGGTAAAACAACAATTCAATTTTTTATTATGCATAGTGGTCATGCAGATTATAGAAGTGGGTTAATTCCAATAGTTGTTAAAAATATGGAAGGAGCACATGGCGAACCAGCTATTATGCTTATAAAAGATGAAGCAACTGATAGCACCCTTGCAACTGTAGATTTAGTTGGCAACACAACAGGGCTAATAAAATTAGCCGCTAACCAGACAACAAATCATATGGTCGTTTATTTTAAGGATGCGCAGGGGCGTATATTTCAACCTTCCATAGCAGAGCACAGTGTAGAGTTTGTTGTGGATAATTTATCTATTGCAGAAGTAACCGGACTTGTGGTTAATGAGCCTTATGCATTTAAGCTAAAAGGTAAATCTGTTGGTAATACAAAGCTTACCGTAAAATTAAAACATGGAGGAGTTGTTGCCAAAACATTTTATCCAATTAATATTACGGTGCTTTAATTATGGTAATTATTAAATCTTACGGCAAACATTTTTTGTTTGCCGTTTTGTTTTTTATGTTTAATAATATTTTAGCAGAAATGCTAAATGTAAAAGGGTATGTTTACGATGCCGAAACTAACAAACCTATTGCAAATGCAATTGTTTTTGTATTAGATACAAAATTATATGCAACAACTGATAGTAAAGGCTATTTTTACTTTAATAATTTTTTAGAAGGTAAAGTACGTTTAAAGATAACACATATTGCTTATAAAGAAAAAATAACTGAGTATAATTTTACAGAAAATGGTAAAACGGGTATAGTAGTTTATTTAATTCCACAAGCTATTGAAACACCAACAGTAATTATAAATGACTATATGCTTAATAGCAGTTTTGAAGAATTTTACGAGTTTTCGGGTTCATTAAAAGGGAAAGAACTAGATAAAGATTTAGGGCTTACGCTTGCTGCAACATTAAAAAACGAAACTGGTATAGCAATGCGAACAATGGGACCGGCACCGGCACGCCCTGTAATTAGAGGATTAGGTGGGGATAGAATTTTTATTAGTGAAAATGGGATTAAGCTTAATGATATGTCTGCTACTGCTCCTGACCATGCAGTAGGTACAGAAACCTTTACTATTGATAAAATTAAAGTATTGCGGGGACCAAAAGTATTAACCTTAACTCCTGTTACTTTTGGTGGTGTTGTTGATGTTGAACGCAAAGAAATTACAGATGTTTTACATAATAAAATTTACAGCAATATTGGATTTTTTGGAGAAAGTGCCAATAAAGGAATTTTGGGGTCATATAATTTGGAAATTCCAATAAATCCATTCTCTATTTATTTAGAAGGAAGTAAAAGAGATGCAAACAATATTTACACACCAATGGGGTATTTACAAAATTCTTATTCTAATAATTTAAACTTAGCAGTTGGGCTTAGTTTTATTGGTAATAATTTTTCAACAGGTCTCTCTGCCAGAAAATTTGACCTAAATTATGGTATACCCGGTGGCTTTATTGGTGCTCATCCTTTGGGAGTTAATATAGAGCTAAAAAGAAAACAATTTAATTATAAATTGATTTATAAGTTTAGTGAAGAAAATAGAATGCAGTTAGATTTTTCATATTCTGCTTATGGGCATTTAGAGTATGAACACAATGGGCTTACAGGTGCAGAATTTAAAGTGGCAGATTATATTAGCAAAATTGAGTATTTGCATGGCTCGTTATTTGGGTTTAATTATGGTCAAATTGGTGTTTCATCAGATATAAGAAATTTTAATGTTGGCGGTTATGTTTTTACTTCACCCGCTAAATTATATAATGTTTCCACTTATTTTTATGAAAACCTAAATATTGATAATATAGGGATAGAATTTGCTGCGCGCTATAATTACGATTTTATAGATCCTAAGCTTAAAAATACAGTTACAAATATAGGACTAATTAGGCAGAGAAATTTTAACACATATTCTCTAAGCGCATCTTTTATTTATCCATTAAGTAATATTGTGTTTATAGGAGCTAATTTAAATAAATCATCTCGCGTGCCAACTATAGAGGAATTATTTTCCCGCGGTCCACATTTAGCTGCATATTCTTACGAAGTAGGAAATCCTAATCTAAAAGATGAAAGTGGTTACGGTGGGGAATTATTTATCTATCATAAATTTGAAAATCTGTTTTTTAATATATCTGTTTTTAGAAACTATTCCGATTATTATATAATCCCTCGTAACACAGGGAATATTAATTATGCTACTTTTTTGCCAATTTATGAAACGCAAGGTATAAAAGCCCTTTTTTATGGTTATGAAATTACAGCCGATATTAAATTATCTGATAATTACGCGTTAAAATTTTCTTCTTCTTACACTGTGGGTAAAAATAAAACCGATAACATAAATTTACCCCAAATTCCTCCATTAAAAGGAATAGTAGAGTTAAAGTATACAATTGATAATTTATCTTTGTTTTTAACCAGTGAATTTGCATTATCTCAAAAAAAAGTGGATATATTTGAAAGCGAAACATCGGGATATGTTATCTTTAATTCTTCTGCTCAATATAGTTTTCAGTATTTTAACACATTAAATAATATTTCTTTAAGTGTTGATAATATTTTTAATAAGGAGTATCGAAATCATCTTAGTAGAGTAAAAAGCATTATGCCAGAGCCAGGAATAAGCGCAAGGTTAATTTATAAGCTATATTTTCATTTGTAATAAAGCTATTTTTTAATTAATTTTACATAATAAAAATTTAATTAATAAGGGGGTTCTATGTGTATTATTATAGTAAATTACAACAATCACTTGCCATTCGATTGTTTTGTTGGGAACAATGAAGATAATCCTGATGGAGTGGGGATATTTTACGCAAATAATAACAAGCTTAATGTTAAAAAATTTGCCCCAGATACGGATATAGAAGAAATTTATAAGTATTATAGTGACGTTAGGAAAGATATAAATAGCACCATTGTAATTCATTTTAGAAAAATGTCTAGAGGTAAGCGGGATTTAGCTGGAGTTCATCCGTTTTATATTAATGATAATTTGGTAATGGCGCATAATGGAACCTTTTTAGAGTTAGGAGATAAAAACGAGTCTGATACAGTTCAATTTACGAATATCTTAAAGTCTTTACCACCAAATTTTTTAGATGACCCTAATTTAGTAAAACTAATAAAACTTGCGGCAGATGCTAATAGACTAGTATTTATGGATAATTATGGCAAGGTTACAATAATCGATGAAACACAAATGGGAAGACTATACAAAGGCGATTGGTATAGTAAAAATGTATTTTATCGATATTAAAAATAATACCAATCCATAAATATAATTTTTACTAAATAATTAGTAGTAAATATTATATACTTTTTTTATTGTTTTTGTTTTCTACTTCCACTTTTCTTTTAAAGATGCAAATTAAACATTGAGGACGTATGTTTTCTCGTATACCAAGAACGTACTGTTCGTTACCAAAGTTAGGGAATGCTGTTTCTAACTCAAGGGAGGTTGATACTAATTCCCAACCTTCTTTGCCTAATTCATCTAATTTACTTTGAGAGATATAAATTGTATTATCTTTAAATGCGTTTTGGTTAATACGATTTAAATCATCGCCATAAAATTTTACAGTTTTATACTCCCAAATAAAGTTTTTGTTAGGCTTGATAGGGAAGTGAAAAATAAAAATTAGCAATAGTAACAATGTACTTAGAGAAGATAAAATAATACTTATAATAGTAAGTGTTTTAATGGAATCTTTAGGCGGTTAATTAAACTGAGGAATATTAAATTGCTCGTTAAAATTTTGATTCATCTGATTTTGCCCAAAAGAATTTTCATTCCCTAACATAATACCTCCTATTATTTATTGAACACAAATATTTTTATATGTGCAATGTGAACACTTTGTTTTATTTGCTCTTACTTTAGGAAAAACATTATCATCAATAATTTTAATAATATCATTACAACTATTAATTATTAATTCCTTTTTGTCAATTGGAATAGGAACTTCGATAAGTTTATTATTAGAACGAGTAAAAACAATAAAACCCTTATTAACAGTAGCATTAAAATTAGACTCAATTAACACTGCATAACTATATAATTGGTACTTAAGGGGATTAAAAATCACATCTTTATATTCGGCAAATTTATAATCTAATGGTGCATAAGTCCCATCATTTAGTTTAACAACTTCATCCACTTTACCTCTTAAATAACCAGTGGACATGTATACATCTAAATATTTTTCTTTAGCATTTATTTTTTTTCTTAAATAATCTTTGTTTAAGTTTAATTTTTCTGTGTGAACCATTCTACCTAACATTACCTTAAAATCATATTCTTCGAACTGTGGAATATCTAAAACATACATAAAATAAATAAAACGAGGACAAAATAAAAATTCTATAATTATTGAAGGAGTTATAGAAAAAGTATTATCTAAAGTCATAGAAATAGTGCCTTTACTTGTTCTGTAATTAATTTTTTATCAAAGGCTTGCCCTAATAATACTGTTTCACGTAATTCATCCTTACTCATTGGGAAAATGTAAACGGAATCAGTTTCTTCATTAATTATCTGTTGGCATTTAAGCATTAAGGTATCTTTTGTATTAGCATTAATTTCACCTAGAAATACAGAGTATTGAACGCGGTGAAGCCCACTTTGCACACAAAACTTACTAACTTTATTTCTTATTTTATCTTCTTTAATATCATATACTACCCAGCAAATCATACTTTTCAAACTCCTCCTCTTTTATTTTTCTATCTATTAAACGCCCTGCAAATTCAAATGCCTTTAATTGCATAAAATGAGAATTAGTATAATTTTTACTCTTATATTTTACAGTGTCTTCATCTAAAACAGAAGTAAAAGTATTTATTAATAAAGCTTTTCCTTCTTTATTTAAAGAATATCCTTTTTCTAATTTATCAGTGTGGTTATTATTAACTTTTTTTGCTGCAAAAAGTTTAAATACGGTTTCATCGGCTAATACTCTAAATGGTTCAATAAAATCAAAAACCATGCTTTTTTGGTTATAGTCATCGCGGTGCAAAAATCCTAAGAATGGATCAATGCCTGCTATAATAAGAACTTTTTCAATCCTTCCATAAAGTATACCATACGCATAATTTAAGAATGCATTAAATGGGTCCATAGCAGGTCGCTTGCTTCTACCATCAAATTTATATTCACTCGGTATTAATTCGCTTAAGGTTTCAAAATAGATTCTGCCAGCAACTCCCTCATTTCCTCTAAACAAATTATCAATATCACCAATTGATTCTCCTTCAGCTTCTTTAATATTATTTAAACAACCTAAAATTGTAGATATTTGGAAATCAATGTATTCGGCTTTTTCTGTTCTATGCTTTTTTAATTTCATTAAAAATTCTACTTGGTTGTTCAATTTTTCGCATATCCATTCTTTAACAAACGTAACACCTATTTGGGTTGCACCAGCAATTAACTGAGCACGTCTAATTTTTGCAGTACTACCAAGTTTACCGTGCCATACTCTGCCGTATGGCATTCCATCGTACTCAACAAACAAAATATCAATATTATTAACTAAAGCAAGTTTAATAGCATCGGAACTTACACTTACTCCATTACCAATTAACATATTACTAATTTTATCAGGTGGAATTAAATGCTTTTTCTTTTCTTCTTTTGTTTGAGGTATAATAATTTCAAACATTTGATCTTTAACATGTAAAAAAGTTCCGAATGTATCTATAAACAATTGCATGTTATACCCTTGCTATTGTTCCAAATCCTCGTGAAACTGATTTGCCAAGCCCTATAAAATTTGGTAAAACGGCGTTGGAAATAAAAGTAACAGACATTGCGAGCATATTAGTATCTTTAAACCTTGTTTCCTTTTCCTTAAACACAATTTTAGCTACAATTCTTTCAGTTGCTGTGTAATTTACTGCTTTATAAAAACTTAAGATGTTACCAATTAAGATTTTTTCTAACATTGCTTCTTTTTCTTCTTTTGTGTTTAAGGTGGTATATATTTTATGATTTTTTTGGTTAAGAGCCATCCATAAAGTTAAAGAAGTATAATAGCTAAGTTTATTATCAACTTTAACCTCACAAGATGTTTTAGTAATATTTTTATTGTTTATTTCGTAATGCCTATCATCTAAATCTAATTTATCAATCTTTAAAAATAGTTCATCCAATAAATCGCTCCCTTGGTTTAAGCCCACCAATGTAGGTACTCCATCTATAACTTTATATTGTACCAATGGATATTGATAAATTGATCTACCATCATCGTAATGATTATGTAGCAATGGGGATTTTTCCTTAAAATAATTACCAAAAAATCCTCTTATCTTGTGGCTATCACGAACAAATAAATCTAACTCTGGAAATTTAATAATTGTTTGTTTTACTTTTACAGACATAAGTTGCTATCCTCTTTTCTAATAAAACCTGTTTTGTTATTATAATAAAAATCTAATATTTCGTTTTTAATGTAATATAAGTTACTAACTTTGCCTTTTAAGGCATTCTTATCTATTATGTGCTTAGGAATACTGATTGAATATTTATTAAATAATTTAGAATATTTAGCAAATTCTTCTTTATCGATTTTTTTATCAATATAATCGCAAAATTTTTGATAACACAATTTTGCATCATCATCTATTTCAACAAATACCGAATTTTCAAAATTATCATCTTCTATAAGCCTAAAGCTGGAAACTCCCGGTATAGTTTTATCATCAGAATGATATTTTAAGTTTAACATAGCATTAAAAATATTTTTAGAAAAGGAGAAAGATTTTTTATTATAAAGCTCTTTATAATAATCATTAATTAAAGTTAAATAATCACTTTCTAAAATTTCTTTATTTTTTGTAAGTATTGTTTTTACAGAGCTTTGAGCAATTGCTCCATATACTTTTTGGCATGTTCCTAAATCAAATATATATATCGGACACATTTCTAAGGAATAATTCCTATTAATTCTACCAGCAGTTTGAATAATGCTATCAATTGGGGATAATTCCCTGAAGCCAATTTCAAAATCTAAATCTACTCCAGCTTCTATTACTTGAGTGCTAATTAATATTGTTTTACAAGTTTCACTTTTATTTCTTAATCTTTCTTTAATTTCTTTAATAACTTTTTCCTTTTGTAAAGAGATAATATTTGTTGAAAGATAAAATACATTCTCCTCGCCAAATTCTTTATAGAATTTATCGTATAATTTTAATGAATTATTAATTGTATTGCATACAACTAAACAAGATTTTTCATTTTTATAAACTGATGTAAAAAACTCAAAAAACTCGTCAATATCAAAAACTTTATCAATTGCAGGTATTAATTTTGTACGATTTATTTTAGAAAAATATTTGTTGTGGTTTTTCAATAATTCATAAAAATCAATATTCTCAGTTTTATCCAATATCTCTGTTTTAGCAAGTTCAAATATAAAAGGAAAAGTTGCAGTGGATAATAATATTTTACAGTTTAAAAATTTTGTTAAATAATATAAAGCTGCTCCAACTATGGGTAATAATTCGGATTTTATTGCTTGCACTTCATCTAAAATAATAATAGAATTAGCAAAATGATTAAATTTTTTTAAGAATTTATTTCTATTACTTATTAATGTTTGTAGTAATTGAACAAATGAAGTTACTACAATATCAGATTGCCATGTTTCTAATAATTGTATACGTTTAGAGTAACTTAAATCTTCTTTATCTGCGTAGTCAGGGTCAAATAAATCATTAAACTGATAATGGGCTAAAATTTTTATTTCGTTACCTATAACTTTTTTTATTACTTGTTCAGTTTGTTCAATAATACTTATAAACGGAAGTGAGTAAACAATTTGAGGAAATTTACCAGTGTTTTTATAAATTTCTTCTCTTAAGTGTAAAGCAAATTCTAAATTTAGTAAAGTTTTTCCACTACCCGTTGGCGCTGTTAAAGTAAATATGTTTTTATTTAGTAAATTCGAGCCATAATTTTTAGCTACTTCTTGGCGTATTTCTTTACGTAATTCATTTATTATAGTTTTTTCAATCTTTAAATTGCTTAAGTAATTATTAACAACATTTTTATTTATTTCCTTTAATGTATATCTGGGTGTATTACTAGCATCTATTTTATCAGCTTCTATTAGTAAGGAAAATAAATAGTTTATTAAAAAGTAATTTTCAATACTTTTTTGTTTGTCAAAATATTTTATTTTAGTTTTTAGATCTTTTTCAGGTATTGTTAAAAATAATTTATTTATTTCTTCTTCAATATCATCACTAACTTTATCTAAATTTTCAACTAAATTATTATATTGTTCTTTGTATCTATCTTTTAGTAAAGAATATTCAGATGAATTAAAAATAGATTCTTTCTCAAAGTCGTTAAAATTAGAATGGTGATTTTTTATTATAAAATAACCAATTATTGCTAAACGAGGGTTATTTCTATAATATTTATTATAAAAATAAAAAGCTCCTATATGAGAGTGATGTGAAAGATGACCATGATTTACCCCTTTTGTTAAATATTCTTGAAAATAGCTGGTATATTTTCCCAAATCATGGTAAATACATAAGTCGTTAATAACTTCTTTTAATTGATTATATGGAATAGAAAAATTTAAATTTTTGTAAAGATTATCTTGAGCAATTAAAGCGGCATTTTTTAAGTGCCGCTTTAAAAGTTTATTCCCATCATTAATATTGCTATCTGTGTTAATGTGTGAAAAAAACATGCTCTAATATCTTAAATAAATTGAATAATTTTGTTATTACTTAAAACACAATATTCACCGCTAAACTCTACTATTAAAGGAATATTATTAAATGTATAAAGTAACCGTACAATTCGATTTAAGCTTCTATCATAATTTGCAACAAAATCTGCTGGGAAAAGATCCTCTTCAACAAAGTCATAATCGCTCTGGTTTTTAAAACATAACTTAGAAACGTGTTTAGAATTAACAGCAGAATTAAAGCTTATTTCTTCTTTTTCAGCTGAATTTAAAGTTCCCATCAATATGTTAACATCTTTTATGGAGCAAGAAAACTGAGCTACTCCTAAAGATAGGTTATAAGTTGATTGATTTGCTAATAATTTTTTCTTAAAAAATTCAGACAAACCACTATCAACAAAATGTAAATATATTTCATATATTAATTCATCTTCACTAATACTTAATGGGGTAATAATTTCAAAAGGTGTTTGAGTGTGAAGTCTAGCACCCTTAAATTCTGCCCAATTTTTCGCTTCAATTTTAAGATTATTAACTCTATGGAAAGTTTTCTTTAAATTAGTTTTAACACCTAAAGCAATTTTAAGATTTTCGCTTGAGAGCTTCTCGTAATAAGAATCTCTATCATAGCCCATAACTGCAGCCACTATACCCATTAGCGTTGTGCGCGGAGGAATTGAGTAGCTTAAAGCAGTTGAGTTAGAAAAGTATTTTCTAAAATGGGCAAATTTACCAACTAACTTAAAATTTAGTATTTCCATAATATTACAAGTTTATGTTTAAATCGGAACTACTTTTAACATATACGTTTTTTATAACTTTATCAGCGCCCTTATTTTCATTAATAAGATTAAGTAATAAATCCAAGTTTAAGTTTAAGTCATCAAATTTTCTTACAGTTTCCTCATTAAGCCCTTCTTTTGGTGTAACTTTTACATAATTTCGTAAATCACCAAACTGTCCATTAGCATAATTTTCGTTATATTCTAATTCAATATAAAGTTTAGGATATTGATTTAATTTACTTCTGGTAGGTGTAGCAGAAATTGAGTTCCAAATTGCATTTCTAAAAGTATTTCTATCATCTTCTGTTAAGCCAGTGCTTTCTGCTGCCATTTTATTAATAGTTCCATGGAAAGCTATTAAACTGTAATAAAGTCTATAATCTTTTCCAAAAGTAGAGTTATCATCATTCATTATAGTAACAATAGCAGATGTATCAAATAATTTTACTTTATTTAAAGAATAACCCCAAGTAAGTTGAATTGGACCAGTATAAGCTTTAGTAAATTCTTTTATTGCAAAAGCACTACCAAACATTCTAATATCTATCATTTGCTGTTTTACTAATTGCTGTAATAAAACATTATTTACATTTTTGCTAGTAAATGCTTCTTTAGCTTTTTTATCTTGTAATATGTCAGATAGTGGTTTATTACCTTTATTCTCTAATACTTTTAATAAGTCATTTCTTTCGGTTTCATAATCAGCTAATAAAATATTTATTTCTTTGTCAGTAAGCCTATTAATTTCATTTTTTAATCTAGTATCTGGGCTAACTTTTTGCTCTTCTTCAAAATCAACAAAAATTTTATAGCCAATAGATTTTAAATAATCGCGAATATAACGTTTTACTCTAACATCAGTAACAATATTAGTATTTGTATCGTAGTCCATTCTGGGCTTATTTTCCATATCTGGGTCGCCATTAGGGTTGCAATTAATTGCTTCGTAAATAAATAAAAAATCGCTATTGTTTTTAATTAGTTCTGCCATTTTTATTCCTCCGTTTCATTTAAATTGTTTTCTTCTATTGATTTGTTTGCCTTAGAAATATTAATTCCAAAAGAATATCCATTTAACAAGAAAAATAGAGCTTCATTTGGCGATAATTTCCAATCATTATAGTTAAAATATTTTGAGAAAAGTGAATCAAAATAAGCGATATCTGTATTATATTGTCTAGCTTTTTCATATAGCTCGCTTCTTAATTTTGTTATTTCTCTTAAAGTTATACCATTAAAATTAATTTTTTGCAAAATTGGCTTTTGTTCGTGTTTTTTTTCATACTGTTTAGAGCCAATAATGCTTACCATTCTACCTAAATAGAACATGGCTTTTTGCATGTCGTTATATCCATGCATGTCAAATAATTTAGTTATTTCCTCTTCAAAATTAGGTTTTTTGCTTTGTTTGTTCTCTTCCATGTATCCCTCCAAGAACTTATGATTTATTAATTGGTTATTATCTTTTAATGTCTTAATTAATACTAAATACTTTAGTATTGCTTCATTTATTAAAAAGTCAAATTTCTTTTTATCGCTTTTTTTATCGCTTTTTGGATAAATATTATCATAACTTGTTTTTATTTGTCCTCTATCTAAATAATAATAAAGTGCTAATTCCTTAAAATGGAAAAATAATGTCTGAACATCAACTTGTTTGCCTTCTAAAATAGCATCTATTATTTCAAAGGCATAGTTTTTCTTACTCTCTTTTGTTTTTACTGGAATAATATTATAAATTGTTTTAAAGTTGTAAATATATTTCGGTGTAGTTGGATAAATTAATTTTGAGTTTTCTACGAAAGTCTTAATAATTTTAAGTAAATTTTGGCTGTTAACATCTCTAATGCGTGTTAAAATTTTAAAACTATTTTTATCACTTAAATATCCAAAATAATTAAACCAATAAACTTGTTCTTCTAATTCATTCCACGCTACAAAATGTTCAACAAAGCTTTCAAATAGTTGAGTATCAAAAATTAAATTATTAACGTCATTAAATTTTTCTACAGACTCTTCAATATTACCTTGATAATTAAAAGGTAGTTCAGGAATTAATACGTGAGGAATACCAGCAATGTTTGTTCTTAAATTTTCTAATATAAAATCAGAAGCTTTTGTAATAATTTCTTTAGCTTTTTTACTAATGCTATAATTTTTAGGATAATTATCTTCTTCGAACATGCTAGCATAATTTTTTGTTGTTGTTACAAAAATTTTACTAAGATTATTAGCTGGGAAATCACCTGATAAAATATCGTCTTCATCATTACCTATAACATAACAAAATCCACTTGTACCACTAGCTTTAGGTAAAAATTCAGCTTTAACTAATTCTATATATCCCTCAATTTTTGCAGCTACTGTAGGTTCATTATACCCAAGTCCAGAATCTTTAATTAGTAAATAATAAAGCATTATATCGGCTTTAGCTTCTAGTTTTATTAACTTGCGTATGTTTTCTAAAAATATTTGCTTATTAAAAACAATCGTTTCTCCCTTTTCAGTTACGGTATCATAGTTATTAATATAAGTAAAGTTATCAAAATCTTCTTCTATTTTACTAACAATCTTGTAAATTTTCGTTTCTAAAAAACGGTCGCCATGTCCTTCTAATCTAAGTTTTAGATCTGATTTGCCATTTTGATTATAAAGGGATCCGATTAATTTTTCATATCCTTTGCCATCAACTGTTAAGTAAAATTTCTTTTGGTTACCTAAAATGGATCTTGTTGCATAAAATTCATTAATAGATTTTTGACTGTCGTATTCAGATAAATATTTGGGGTCTAAAATCACCTTTTTTTCGTCTAAGTCTATTAATATACCTACATTGTAATATTTAACATCAGGTTTTTGTTTTGGAGGTTTAATTAATACACTTTCTAAGTCATCAGCAAGTTGTAATTTTAATCCAAATTTGTAAAGTAAATTTAGCATTTTACTCGTCCTTTATTATGTTAAAATAATTTTATTCCTATTTTTAATATACTAAAATTTATTTAAATATTATTGTATACTTACCAAAACCAGAAATTATATTTTTGCCAACACCTAGAAACGAACCTATATGAAGTATAGAGCCAACTTTAGAAAAATCACCAGCTAATATTAAATTTCCCATAAGGGCATAGTTATCGCCATTATTTTTATTGTTCTTAAAGTTTTTGTTTGCTTTACTAATTTGAATAGACTTTAACGTATTGCTTATAATTTCTGGGTTCTCCGCAGTTCTATCAATAATTTGGGTATTTTCTAAGTTGTTATCGCAATATAAATAAGCAATTGTTAAATATCTTTTTTCTATTTCATTAAGCAAAATCTTTAAATTAAATTCCTCTCTTCTTGTAATAACGTTCCCTTTTTTTAATAACTGAAGTGGTGTATTAAAATCCACAACAGCTTTTGTATATTTTGCATAATTAAGTTTGTTAAATATATCTGCATTAATGTTAGGTAAATTAATATCTAGTACACCGGTTTCTTTATTAATAGCATTAGTTTGTTTATCTTTATAATCTGCAACGTAAATATTGGTAATAGTAAACTGAGCATGTTCTTTACCTATGCCATTTTTACCCCAATTAATAAAAGCTTCTTTAATATTATCAAATAAATCTATATACTTACCAAAAACAGTAATGCCAATTTCTAATCTATCATTAGTTGCAAATTTTCTTTTACTTGTTTCCGGCTGGTGAATAATTAGAGGAAGAGGAAACTTTTTTAAATGCTTTAAATAAATGTAATCTGGAAATTTCTGTTCTCTTTCGAATAATTTATAATATTTACAATTACTTGTTAACGCACAATTTTCACAATCTAATGTTTTTTCTAAACATAATGTTTGCTTAAAGTGGCGAATAAATTCATTTTTTAGCACACTACCCCAAAATGGAGGAAAAGCAACATTATTAATAAATTTCAGTTCAAAAACAAATTTACTTAAATACAAATCTGGTAATAAAGCCATAACTAAACAAAACCCATTGCTTACAATTTATTAAGAGTTAAAAAAAATAAAAATTTCCAAAAAAAATATTCTTCTTAAAAATAATTTAACATTTAAATCAAATTAGTAATAATTTAATAATTAGTCAAGGATAATTAAAACAAATTATTTTAATTGGAACAATATTGCATATATTTTGTTATTTGTTAAAACAACAAATTTTTTTATCTTTATAGGTTAAAAATTAAAAAGTTAAAAATGAAAAAAATAATAATTCTGTTAGTTTTGCCTTTATTTATAATTGCATGTTCAAGTAGTGTAGATACTAGTACAATGACCCCCGATGAACACTATGAATATGCAATGAAATTGTTTGAAAATGAAGATTACGAAGAGTGTATAACTGAATTCCAAGCAATAATATTACAATATCCTGGTAATCCGGTTAATGATGATGCACAGTTTTTTTTAGGGATGACATATTTTAATAGGGGGCAATATTTATTAGCCGCTTATGAGTATAGCAAGTTAATAAAAGGGATTCCCGGTAGCCCATTCATACCACAAGCGCAATATATGTTGGCAGAGTGCTATTACAAATTATCCCCACCATATCAATTAGACCAAACATACACTAAAAAAGCAATAGAAGAATATCAAGCATTTGTGGATTTTTTCCCTAAGGATGGCAAAGTTGCTGATGCAGAAAATAAAATTGCAGAGTTAAGAGATAAATTAGCACAAAAAGAGTATAACAGTGCAACAATTTATGAAAAAATGGAATATAATGCATCTGCAATAGATTACTATCAATACGTATTTGAAAACTATCACGATACCCAATATGCACCAATGGCATTATATCGTAAAATAAAGTTGCTTATAGTAAAAAATAGAATTGGTGAAGCAATGAGTGATATAGCTACTTTTTTAAGTAGATATCCCAAAGATGAAAATGCGAAAGAAGTACAACAATTAGAAGCTAAACTGAATAATTAAAAATGCAAGCTAAAACGGTAAAAGAGTCACAAATAATAATGACAGAATTAGTGTTACCTAATCATACCAATCAATTAGGTAATTTATTGGGCGGTCAGTTAATGCATTGGATAGATATTTGTGCTGCTTTGGCTGCTTCTAAGCATTCTAATGCAGTATGTGTAACAGCATCTGTAGATAGAATAGATTTTCATTTACCAATTCGTTTAGGCGATGTTGTTACTTTACTTGCTTCAGTTAATAGAACTTTTAATTCATCTATGGAAGTAGGGGTAAAGGTTTTTGGAGAAAATCATACTAAAGGAACAAAAGTACATACTAATTCCGCTTATTTAACTTTTGTTAAGGTTAATAAAGAGGGTAAACCTGAAAAAACTTTTGAAATTATACCAGAAACAGATGACGAAATTAGACGCTATGACCAAGCACTTATTAGAAGGAACAATCGTCTTAAAGGTCGTAGCTAAATTTCTTTTCTTAATATTATTCCTTTTTACTAATAATATTTCCTCTAATCCAATAAAGGTTAATGGATTAATAAACTTTTCTCAGGTTGAATTATCCAAAGGCTACAATTATTTATTATCAGATACTGATGAAAATGGAAACCCGCTAATAGTTTTATTTAAAGATAAAAGTTATGCGGTAGTTAAATATACTAATGGTAGCTTTGAAAAACCAAAATATTATAGCTTTAATTATTCGGTTGATAATGTAATTAAATTATTTGAAGAAAATTTATTAACCTTTTATGCCGCAATTTCAAGAAAAAATAGGGCAGTAATTATATTTTCCATAAGCAAAGAAGGAATTATTAAAATTTCTGATGTAAAGAAATTTATTTCATATCCCGCTAATTTAAGTAAATTTAATAACATCTTAAAAGATGATTATTTAGTTTCTGTAAGTGGGCAAAATTTTGATGGCGTTACTTTGTTACAAATTAATAAAAATGGTAAAATTACAAATAGTAACAACCTAAAAATTGGTTCTTACAGGTTTGTTACATTAATGGATATAAACTGGGACTTTTTACCCGATATTATTGCTTACAATTATATATTAAATAAAATTGAGTTTTTTTATTCTTATAGTCAAAATAATTTTGTTAAAGAACGCGAAATAGGATTATTAGATAAAGCACAAGAATTAAAAGCCTATGACGTTAATAATGATGGTTTTGATGATTTAGTATTATCGTGTGATAAAAAGTTACAAGTATTTTTTGCAGATTCTGTTTATTCTTTTGAAAATAAGCAAAGTTTTAATTTTAAAGTGGGTAATTTTTTTATATCAGATTTATTTAATGATAAAGAACATGATATAATTTGTTATAATAATAATGGCTTATCAATAAATTTTAATTTTTTAAAAAGTAATTCATTTTGCAATACTAATTATTATACTAATAATGTTAAACATATTACATTATTAAATATCCAAAACATTAGTTATATATTTTTAATAGATAGTAAGGGTGTTTTGAAAGCGTTGTCTAATTTTATAGAAATAAGTAATGATAAAGCTTTTTTATTACCGGGTTTAAATGGGGTTATTATGGGGGATAATCCGCTAAAGACGTTTTATTATATGGATAACGCTAACTTAACTTTTAATATTTTAACCTCAAAAAATTCCAACTACAATTTATTATATAAAACTAAGGTTAATGATAAATACAATAAAGTTAAAAGTTTTAGTAAAGATAATATTTTTTATTTTGCTATGACTAATGAAGAAAGTAAAAATTTAGGATTTGTTACGCTAAATTTGAATAAACAAACAATTTCCTTTAAGTCGCTTTACTTAAAAAAACCAATTCATGATTTTTCTTTAAATACCAAAGAGGGGAATATAATACTTAGTGTTGTTACAAAAGATATGGGTAAAATAAATACTTACTTATATAAAGTAAATAATGAACAATTTGACGAGTACAACGATTTTGAAATAGATAAAAATGTATTTGAAGCAAAAATAAATGTATATAATCCTAAAGATATTTTTTATTGGAAATATGAAAAACCTAATAACAATTTAGTATTTTATAGATATGATATAAATATAGGTAAAATAATTAAAGTTAATGATTTAAAGATAAGCGATAATACAGATTTAGTAATAAATACAGAGTTATTACGATTTAACAAACGAACTTATATATTATCATATGTTAATTCTAAAAACGATAAATACTTAACAATATATAATTATAATAATGGTAAATTTTTATTTAACAAGCTTAATGATAATAGCATAAGCTTACTTTTAAGTAATAAATTTGTTAGTTATAGTAAATTTTTGTTTATTAACAATTCAAAAAGCGGTAATTTTGTTTATACAGATATAACCAAAAATGATTTTAAGTTTTCTGAAAAATTAGAAATTAATTACACGGAAAATTTTTTTATAAGTACAATAAACAAAAAGACTTATATTATATATAGTCCTTATAATGAAAATGTAGTTAAATTTAAAGAAATTGAAGGTATATAGTGAAAATTAAAAATATATTACTTGTAGCATTATTTTTTGCAAATGGAATTTTATTTGCTACTGATTGGGATTCCTTATATTATAGATTTCTGGAAATAAAAACGGGTGCAAAATATTTACCAGAAAAATATGATGAAGAATATTCACCAAGACCAAAAAGTGGAACTAGTATTATTAATATAGTTAAAGTTAATTTAAATAAGTTTAATGATACGCAAAAGGGGATAATTTTACCCTTACTAAGCAGACCATATTTGCAAGCAAGTATAGTTAGTCCACGCCAAAAATTTAGAATACACTATGATACAGTAGGAGTAAACAAGCCCGCTTTTAGTATAAGTAAAATAGCAGAAATATTAGACTCTGTTTATGCATTTGAAGTTGATTATTTAGGTTATACACCGCCGCCAAGTGATTTTAATATAGGTGGGGATAATTTATATGATATATATATAGAAAATCAATCTGGTGGAATATATGGATATACTGAAACAGAAAATGGGTTGCCGGGTAATACATACACAACTTTTATGGTTATAGATAACGACTTTACGGGTTATTATTCAGAAGGATTAAATGGTTTACGCGTAACGGTAGCACACGAGTTTCACCATGCAATTCAAATAGGTAGCTATATTTTTAGAGAAGAAGACATATTTTATTATGAAATTACTTCTACAGCAATGGAAGAGTTTGTTTTTGATTATGTTAATGATTATATATATTATGTTAAATCGTTAATGTATACTCCTAATAAAAACTTTAAAAGCTATAACTATAATTATGCATTGTGGAATATATATTTAAAAGAAAGATTTGGGTATAATATAATAAAAAGGACATGGGAGCTAATGCGTACAAAAACCGCATTAGATGCAATATCTGCTGCAATTGATGAATATGGCAGCACATTTAAAGCTGAACTAAATACATTTGGAGCTTGGCTTTATTTTTCTGGTTACAGAGCAAAGCCAAATAAATACTTTAAAGATGCTAGATTATTTCCCGCTTTAAAATTATCTATGTCGTATTCTTTTAATCCACCTTTACAAACTATTGGGTTCAACACATATCCAACATCTAATAATTTTTTGAAATTTGGAAATTCTGCAGATACTGTTGTTACAGTTGTTACCAATGGCAATTTTGATAATAATATAAATACATGGGTAGATTTTAATTTAAGGAGTAACTTTGCCGATGGATTTATAAAAATTTCTGATAATTATTATTACAAGTTTTCAGTTCCCGAAGCTGATAAAAATTATTTTAGCTCATCAGTAATATTAAACGATTCTGTTTCCTACAACAACACGCTTAATAAAATTAGTTATGTTTACCCACAACCATTTTCTTATAAAGATTATTCTAATGAAGGAATAAATTTTCCAGTTAAAGAAAAAACTGATGTAGAAGTTAATCTTTATATATACGATGTAAATATGAACTTATTATTTAGTGGTGCATTTAATTTTAAAAGTGGATTAAATCCTTATATTAATTGGAATGGTGTAACAAATAATGGCAAATTAAAAAGTGGTATATATATTTATGTAACCGAAAGTGCCGGTAAGATATTGAAAGGTAAATTTGCGGTGTTAAATGATTAATTATACTATAGAAATAGAAAACATAACAAAATACTTTGGGCGTAGACTAATATTTAGGGGGATAAATGAGAAACTATCCTCGCCGGAAATTATTGGTATATCTGGTCAAAATGGGGCAGGCAAATCTACTTTTGTTAAAATGTTAGCAGGGTTAATTTCCCCTACTAAAGGTAAAATTAAGCATTATTTAAATGGGGAATTAATTCCAGAAGAAAAAGTTTATAATCATTTAGGGTTTGTTTCTCCTTACTTAGTGTTATATGATGAATTTACTGCATTAGAAAATTTATACTATTTTAGTAAAATAAGGGGCATAAACTTTAACAAAAACTATGCGCATGAATTATTAAAAACAGTAAATTTATACGAGCGAAGAAACGATTATGTTAAAACTTACTCTAGTGGAATGAAGCAACGCTTAAAATATTGTTTTGCTTTAATTCATAAACCGTCATTATTAATTTTGGATGAACCAATAAGTAATTTAGATAACAGTGGTAAAGAGATTGTGTATAATTTTATAAATGATTATGGTAAAGATAATCTTGTTGTAGTAGCAAGTAATGAAGATGCGGACTTAAATTTGTGTAAATACATAATTGAATTAGAAAAATATAAAGAAACAAAATGATAAAAAGTTTTTATTTATTTAAAAAAGATTGGGCAAGTGAATTAAGAACGCGTTATGCAATTAATGCATTGGCAATGTTTATTTTAGTAACAATAAGCGTTATCTTGTTTTCTGTTGGTCAAGAAAAGATGAGTGAATACTTAACGGGTGGGTTATTATGGGTAATAATATTTTTTTCTGCTATGAGTGGTTTATCCCGCGTGTTTGTTAGCGAAGAAGAGCGAGGTACAATGTTAACCTTGCAATTAATCGCTTCTTCTGATACTATTTTTACCGGTAAAATGCTTTTTAACTTGGTTTTAGTTTTTGCAATGAATACGGTAATTTTAATATTATATAGTATGCTGTTCGATACTTTTATAATTAAAAATATAATACTTTTTTTACTTGCTTTTGGAATTGGAAATATTGGTATAGCAGTATCTTCTACAGTAATAGCTGCAATAATAGCAAAGGCAAATACTAAAGGCACGCTTTATCCTGTTTTATCATTTCCTATTTTACTGCCATTAATTTTAGTGTTATTGCAAATTACAAAATTTGCTATTGATGGTAAAACTATTGGTGAAAGTTATGCAGAGCTAATGGTGTTAGTTAGCTATGATGTTATAATGCTTACAGCTTCTTATTTATTATTTGAATTTATAAATAAAGATTAAATACTTCTTAAATTCTTAATTTCATCTAAAATTTTTGGTAAAATTTCTCCACTTTTTCCTAGTAAAGAATAATTACAGGTGTAACTTAATTCTGTATTAGTAATATTTATTTCAACTAAAGTAGCTCCATATTGTTTTGCAATAATAGGTATGTTGGCAGCTGGAAAAACAACGGCAGAAGTACCAACAACAAAACAAATGTCACAAATTCTAGCTGCTTTTTCTGCTTCGTTAAAAATATCTACGGGTAACATTTCCCCAAACCAAACAACATCTGGGCGAATAAGTCCGCCACAATTATCACATTTTAAGGCATTTTTGCTATCGGTGCTTGGTAAGTTATCAAAACGTTTTTTACATTTAATGCAATAATTCTTTTCAATATTACCGTGTAGTTCAAGTACTTTTTTGCTTCCTGCTCTGTTGTGTAAATTATCAACATTTTGTGTAACTACAGTAACATTTGGAAAATAATTTTCAAATTCTTTAATTGCATAGTGTCCTGCGTTAGGTTCTTTTTCCTCAATTATTTTTCTTCTGTATTGGTACCATTCCCAAACTAAATCTGGGTTTTTAATAAAAGCGTTAAAATTAGCTAATTCCTCTGGTTTAAGTTTATTCCAAATTCCATCTTTACCCCGGAAAGTGGGAATTCCGCTTTCGGCAGAAATTCCCGCACCCGTAAAAAATAATATGTTTTTTGAGTCATTAATTTTGTTTATTAATTTCTCTTCAAATTCCATTTTATTTTTTATCCTTAATTTCGTTTAGTAGTTTTTTAGCTTCTTCTTTTCTTAGGTTGTCATCCATATGTTGAATAGGAGAGTTTAGCGCTTTATTTAACTGCTCTCTAGCCTCTTTAAAGTTATCTTCACTAATTAAAGCAATAGCATAATCTACGTAGAACATAACATAATTAGGGCGTAAGCTAATAGCTTTTTTAAAGTTATTAATCGCAGTATCATAATCTGCCCAAGTTAAGCCAACAACTTTTCTAGCAATCCAACTTTTTTCTAAAAGTTTTGCATGTGTGCGGGCTAAAACATAGTGAGCTGTAGCTTGAACTTCGTTACCTCCATTTCCTAATTTAATAGCTTTTTCGGCATCTTCTTTAACAGATTCTACCACTTTACCAACAGAAAACACACCTTTAAATAATGCAATTTTTCCATTAGCAATAGCGCGTCGTAAATAAGTTATAGATTTATCTGGTGCAAGTTTAATGGCGCGGTTTGCATAATCTAAAGCTTTTTCATACATTTTCAATTGGTCATCTTTTTTATCGCTTGGCATATGTTCTGCAATATCTACATATGCTCTGCTTAAGCGCCATAAAACTTCGTAATTATCTGGGCTTACTTTATCAGCCTGCTCAAGTGTTTTTAAAACGGATGTATTATCGAATTTTTCATAAAAATCATCTGCTTTGTTTATTAAGTCATTAACATTTTGCGCAAATGTTGTTACATAAAATATTGCAAGTAATGCAATAACAGTTAGTTTTTTCATTTTTACCCCTTAGTGCTAAGTTTAGTTACAATTCATAATCTCTTATGTATAAATCAGTGCCGGCAAGATTAATAAATTTAGTCCAATTGCCAGCAGTAGCGTCTTTATTTTTCATTGCATTTTTATATGCATTAGCTTTAGCGCTTAACTCATCTGCTTGATATAAAACTATTGCCTCTAATGTTTTTGGTAAAACGGGAGATGCAAATTCTAATTTACCTTGATGGCTTAAAATTAAATGTAGCAATTCTGCTTTTAATTTTTCTGGAAAATCTGGAATAGAATTTATTTGTTTCTCAATTTCAATAGCACCTAAAACGATGTGACCAATTAATTTGCCTGTATCTGTATAATGAATATCATAATTTACGTCTAATTCAATAAGTTTACCTAAATCATGAAAAATTGCACCGCATAATAGTAGGTCTCTATTAATTTCTGCATGAAAAGAGCACATTAGATCGCAAATTTTTAATATCTCTAAAGTATGTTCTATTAAACCACTTATATAAGCATGGTGCCAATTTTTTGCAGCGGGTGCATAAGCATATTTATTTAATAGTTCTTCTGTAAATATGTTTTGTAATAAAGTTTTAAGGTGAGGATTATTTATTGAACTTATAAAATTTAGTAACTCAAATTTCATTTCATCTATGGAGCGATCAGAATTAGGTAAGAAATCTTTATAGTCTACATTATCGGATGAAATAGCTAACCTTAACTTTTCAATATTAAAATTAAGATTATTATTAAAAGATTGTACTTTAGCTTTAATCTTAATTAATGAGCCAAGTTTTAGTTCTTTTGCAACTTCTTCAAAACCTGACCACATATTACCAGTAAAATTTTTCGTTTTATCTTTTACTTCTACAAATAAATATCTATTTCCATTACTGGCAGTTTTAATTTCATATTTTAATAATATGCAAAAGCCAGTTATTTCTTCATTCTCTTTTAATTCAAAAAAACTTTTTTGTGTTAACATTTAACATTCTTCCGCATTATTACCAAAAACATTTTTATTTTCTATTACCACACTATTAGCGGGTAAGTAAACAAGAACCGAGCGCTGTAAGGTTTCTATATTAATTCCAAGCACTCGTTCGTTATTTGGTTGGATGGCAACAATACCTTCTACACCAGCAAATGGTCCTTCAACAATTTTTACTTGTGTACCAATTTTTATTATGTCAGATACAAAAGCTTCGGGATTGGAAGCCAACATTTTTTGTAAATTTTCAATTTGCCAATCTGGTATAGTTGCTGGAACGCCATAAAAACTAACAACTTTAACAACAGATTTTGCTTGTACTGCTAAATACCGTTCTTGATTATCTGCATGAATAAAAATATAACTTTTAAATAGTGGCTCAGTAACTTTTTTCTTCCTATCGCTCCATTGTTTAATTTTAGTAATTAATGGTAGGTAAGTGGTAATGGCCATTTCTTTAAGTTGTTCTTCAGCTTTAAATTCTTGCTTTGGTTTAGTATATAATGCATACCATTTTTTGAATTTAATATCAGTTAAATCGGTCATAATTTACGAATTAATTTTATAAAGTATTATTAATTATTTCTATTAAATATTGGCTATCTACGGGTTTAGGAATTAATTTATCTATTCCCAAACTTAAGTAAGTTTGTTTAATAGAATCATTAAATTTAGCTGAAACAACAATAACAGGAATGTTTTTATTTGTTTCTTTTTTCCGCAAAGCTTCAATTAATTGAATTCCACTCATTAAAGGCATTTCGTGGTCTGTTATAACAAGGGATGGGACGCGGTCTATTATTATTCTAATAGCATCGTAACCATTGGTTGCTTCTATAATTTCAAAGTTTGGTAAATATTTGTTTAGAATTTTTTTATACAAAGCAAGCATGTCTGCATCATCTTCTACAATTAAAACAACATTTTTAGCTTCCGGAATAGTAAAATGGAAATCAGTCCCTTCTCCTTCTTTTGAATAAAACCATATAGTGCCGCCATGTTTTTCTACAATTTCTTTTACAAGAATTAAACCTAATCCGCTCCCTTTTTCGCCATTCGTTCCGGTTATAGAAAGTTTTTCATCAATTTTAAATACTTTATGATAGTCTTTTTCTGATATTCCTGTTCCTTGATCTTTTACAATAATTTCTATAAAACCGCTTTTAAAATATTCTGCACTAATCAAAATATTTTTACCAGCTGGTGTAAACTTTAAGCTATTACCAACTAAATTTGTTATCACTTGAAGCAACATTTTTTCATCTGCGCTAACGTATAAGTTATCCGGTACATTATTAAAAATATTTACTTCTTTACGAATTGCAGAACCAATTAATAAACTAACGGCGTTAGATACTATTGTTTTTAGGTTTAATCTTTTTAAGTCTAAAGTGATATGACCTGTTTGTAATCTAGACCAATCTAATAAATGATTAACTAGTTCTAATTGAGTTTCTGCTGCGCTATAAATGTATGTTAAATATTCTTGTCGTTCTTCTTCTGATAACTCTTTTTCGTTTAATAAAATTTCAGAAAAACCTAATATACTTGTAAAAGGAGCGCGCAAATCGTGTGATATGATAGAAATAAATTTATCTTTTGCAAAATTTTTGTCTAATAGCTTTTGATATTCTTCTGTGTTAACTTGATTAACGTTTTTGGTGTTTGTTATATCTTCATTAATTGTTTCTAAAATTTCTGCTTGCCCATAGTCATTTCTTGTAACGTAAACAGATTGTAATATTTCTTTTACTTTATTATCTTTTGTTACAATTCTAAAACTAAACTTACTAAAATTTTTATTACTGTTTATTAATTCTGTTAATTCTTTTTTTACTTTATATCTATCTTCTTCATAAATTAAAGAGAGTAACCCACCCATTGTTTCTGTTATTTCTTTGCTTGTAAATCCAGTAACATTAAATACTGAATTTGAAACAAAAATGGGTTTATCTTCTTGTAGATATGTAATAGTAAAAAACACGGAATTACTTTTATTTAGTAATTCTAACAATCTTTTTTCATTTTCTGTCATCTGATATTAAAATTTATTATTTGCAAAAATATAAAAATTTTAATAAAAATTATAATTTTGTTTTATTTACAAATATAAATAATATCATCAGACTCTAAAAAATCTGTTTTATTAAAATTAAAACCAGAAAAATAGTTAATTATTGTAAAATTATTTTTTGTTAAAATATCTATAATTTTATTATGTGTGTAAGGGTATAAACGTGTTGTAATTAGTTCGTTACTTTTTGTCTTCTTATTTATAATTAAAATATTAAAATTAATATGGGAGTTCAAAAAATCATAAAATCTTATAAACAAATTATCCTCATCTTCTGTAATACCTAAAATTCGTTCTTTTTTACTTAAAATTTTATTGTAATTAACAATTTGAAAAATAAACGTCCCATTATTATTTAGCATATATTTAATGTTTTTTAATAATTTATTAAAACTTTTAGCATTTATATTAGCAATAGTATTACCCATTGAAAATATGTAATCAAATTTATGTAATGTAAAAGGTTTTTTTGTTAAATCATATTCATAAAAATTAATTTTAACATTATTATTATCAGCATTTTTTGTTGCAGTTTTAATCATATCATTGCTAATATCAAAAGCATAAACATGAAATCCTAAAGAAGCTAAACTAATAGAATCTAACCCGGTACCGCAGCCAATATCTGCAACATTAATTTTATCTTTATCTAAAAGTTTATCATAAAAATTCTTTCTTTTAGTTAAAGATGTACTAAAGGGAATCATTTTACCGTAAAAGTTGCTGGCTAAATTGTAAAAATGTACTTTTTGCATAATTTAAAAATATTTTTTTGTAATATAAAAATAAGATTTTTAATTTCTATTATTTTTTTTGTATATTGCAGATATTAAGATAAGATTATCTTTTTACGGGAAATGATATGCCAAAACAAAGTAGACGCGAATTTTTAAAAACAAGCGCACTATTAACAGCGGTTGCAACAGGGTTATCAAGCAAGCCAACCAAGGGGGCACAAAAAAAACAAATATCCAAAGATAGATTTGGTGTTTTAGTAGATACAACCGTGTGTGTTGGTTGCAGAAGGTGTGAGTGGGCTTGTAAAGTTGCCCATAATATAGAAGCTGGTGACATTGAGCTTTATAATAACAGAGAAGTATTTAATTCTAAAAGAAGACCTGAACATAATGCATTTACAGTTGTTAACGAGTACAAAATTAAAGGGAGCAATGCGGTAGATGTAAAGGTTCAGTGTATGCATTGCG
Source organism: uncultured Melioribacteraceae bacterium (assembly GCA_964652025.1). Taxonomy (GTDB): domain Bacteria; phylum Bacteroidota; class Ignavibacteria; order Ignavibacteriales; family Melioribacteraceae; genus JAEXOD01. Next base: position 37,191 of record CAZYZX010000004.1, on the reverse strand, counting down.
ATGAACCCGCATGTGTTTCCGCTTGTATAGTGGGAGCTTTTGAAAAAAGAGAAAGCGGCGCTGTAGTTTGGAATGAATCCAAATGCATCGGTTGCAGGTATTGCATGGTCGCTTGTCCTTTTCAAATACCAACTTTCGATTACCACAAAGCAATTGAGCCCGAAATTAGAAAATGTGATTTCTGCTATACGAAAATTGAAAAAGAGGAGCTACCTGCTTGTGTAGAAATTTGCCCTATGGAAGCCATTACTTTCGGAAAGCGCGAAGACTTAATTTTTGCTGCAAAGCAAAAAATTAAAAACTATCCAGAAAGATACTACAATAAAATATTGGGTGAAAGTGTTGTTGGTGGTACAAGTTGGTTATACCTTGCACCAGTTGAGTTTGAAAAGTTAGATTTCCCTAAACTTGGTGATAATCCCGCACCTGGTGTTAGTGAATCTATACAACATGGTATTTTTGCTTATTTTGTGCCCCCAATTGCTATTTATGCATTGTTAGGGGGTATAATGTGGTTAACTAAAAATAAAGACGATAAGAAGGAGTGATGCTATGTCTATTCATTTAAAACCAGCACCAATTAAGACAAAGTTTTTTACTCCAATTGTAATTTTACTTTCAGTTTTAGCGTTAAATGGAATAATCTTTTTAGCAGGTAGATTTATTTTTGGCTTAGGTGCCGTAACTAATTTAGATAACCAACATCCTTGGGGAATTTGGATTGGGTTAGATGTTGCGCTTGGCGTGGCTTTGGCTGCAGGTGGTTTTACTACTGCTGCTTTAGGACATATTATGCACCGCGATAAATATGAAGCTATTATTAGACCTGCTTTACTTACTGCAATGTTAGGCTACACGTTTGTTGCTTCTAGTGTTTTAATAGATATTGGGCGATGGTATGATATTTGGCACCCACTAATTTATTGGAATGGAACTTCTGCACTGTTTGAAGTTGGTATTTGTGTAATGATTTACTTAACAGTTTTATATATTGAATTTTTACCAATTGTTTGCGAAAGGTTTATTGGTAGGGTTAATTTACCCGGTATATTATCTAAATTAAATAAACCGATTGATAATTTATTAAGATTTTTAGATAGAACGCTTTCTAAGACTATGTTTATTTTTATTATTGCAGGTGTGGTTTTGTCTTGCTTGCATCAATCTTCTTTAGGCACATTAATGATTATTGCTGGACCAAAGATGCATCCTTTATGGCAAACTCCTATTTTGCCCATGCTATTTTTACTTTCTGCAATTTCTGTCGGTTTTCCAATGGTCATTTTTGAATCAACTATTTCTACAAAATCATTTGGCCTTAAACCAGAGACCGAAGTCTTATCTAGTTTAGCAAAATTTGTTGGACCATTGCTATTTGTTTATTTAGCTGCAAAAATAATTGATATGTTAATACGTGGTACTTATGTTTATTTAACAGAGTTTTCGTTAGAAAGTGTAATGTTTTCTATAGAAGTGCTTATTGGTGTTGCTTTGCCATTAAAACTGTTCTTTTCAGATTATGTTAGGAAATCTAACGAAGGGCTATTTATTGCGTCTAGTTTAGTTATTTTTGGCGTTTTTATGAATAGGCTGAACAACTTTGTTGTTGCATATAATCCACCTTATGCGCAGCATTCTTATTTCCCATCCATTGGTGAAATAAGTGTAACAATAGGTCTTATCTCGTTAGAGGTTTTAATATATAGGTTATTTGTTATGATATTTCCAGTTATTAGTTGCGAAAAAGTTGTTGCTAAACCTAAAGCAAAGTACTCTGTAAGAGGTTGATATGAAAAAAATATTGATGTTATTATTCATAATAAGTAATGTATTAGTTGCACAAACTAAAAACCCGCATGGTAAAGAAGTGCAAGGTTTGCAATGTAGTACATGTCACTCTTGCGAAGTGCCAACTAAAAACAATCCTTGTTTGTATCCTTGCCCAAGGTACATGATGCCGGTTCAAAAACTATCTGCTACAATTGGGCCGGAAACAGTTTTAATTGATAAAATAAAAAGTAAAACTGATTTATATCAACCGGTGCTATTTTCCCATAGATTACACGCAGAGATGAGCGATTTAAGTGGTGGATGTGAAACATGCCATCATTATAATCCAGTCGGAAAAATATTAAAGTGTGAAAGCTGCCATAGTTTAGATAGAAAACGAGAAATAGTAGATAAACCAGATTTAAAAGGTGCTTATCATCAACAATGTATGAATTGTCATAAACTATGGTCTCACGAAGTTGAATGCAATAGCTGCCATGTATCTAATAAAGTTAAAGCTGTTACTACAAAAGATTATGGTAAAAAGAAACATGCTAAAATAGAAATACCTGTTAAAAAGGTATATAATACAAGTTACACAAAAGGGAAAATTGTTACATTTTTACACACAGAACATAATACAATTTTTAAGCAAGATTGCTCGGATTGTCACAACAATACATCGTGTGTAACTTGCCATGATAAAAAACCAGAGTTAACAAAAACTAAAACAGTAACAGATAAACACGCAAAATGCCAAAGCTGCCATAACACTAAAAGCAATTGTGAAATATGCCATAAAAATAGTGAAGAAGCTGGATTTAATCATTTTGTAAGAACAGGATTTGAGTTAAAAGGAGCACACTTAAAACTTAGCTGCGATGATTGTCATACTAAGTCTGGTACATTTAAAGGATTAAATAAAAATTGTTTAAGTTGCCATAATAACTTTAAGCAAGGTAGCTTTAATCATAAAGTTACTGGGTTAGAGTTAGACGATAATCATATAGAAGCAGAATGCACAGATTGTCACGTAAATAATGATTTTAGTAAAAAAGAATGTAATAATTGTCACGAAGATTACAGTTATCCAAAACAGAAACCAGGTAAAATAATAAAGTAATATGTTTAAAAAGATTGGTTTAAAATTAATATTTGTTGTTAGTTTAGCAATTTTTGTAATAATAAGTGTTTTTTCTTATTTCAGCATACAACACCAAAGGGAAGTATTACAAAACGAGGTAGAAAGACACGCCAACCAACTTAGCGAGGTTGTTAAAAATAGCACTCGTTTTGATATGTTATATAATAGAAGAGAACATATTACAGAAATAATAAGAACGATTGGAAACAGTAAAAGCATTGCCGGCATTAGGGTATTTAATAAAGAAGGGTATATAAACTACTCTTCTAACCAAAATGAAATTGGTACAAAGTTAGATTTAAATGCGGAAAGCTGTTATGCTTGCCATGCTAAAAACGAGCCTTTAGAGCACTTATCTATAAAAGAAAGAACACGAATTTTTAAGCTAAAGCCCGATTCTGAGCGTTTAATGGGAGTTATTAATCCAATTTATAACGAACCTTCTTGCTATGAAGCAGATTGCCATGTACATCCTAAAGAGGCTAAAGTTTTAGGTGTTTTAGATGTAACCATTTCCTTATCAGATGTTGATATGCAGGTAAGCGAGCTTACTTATTGGCAAGCTATCTTTACCTTTATTGTAATTATTGTTTTAGGTGTAATATTAGGTTACTTTGTAGAAAAACTTATTGATAAACCTGTTACAGAGCTTGTTAAAGCTACTAATTATATAGCTATGGGAGATTTAAGTTACAAAGTAACAAAGTTTAGAAACGATGAAATTGGTCACTTAGCTAATTCGTTTAACAATATGATTAAACGACTTGGTGAAATGAAGATGCAATTATTCCAGTCCGAAAAGATGGCATCTTTAGGTCAACTTGCTGCTGGTGTTGCACACGAAATAAATAATCCTTTAACGGGTGTTTTAACTTATGCAAGTTATCTTCAAAAAAGATTAAAAGATAATCCCGAAATACAAGAAGATTTAGGTGTTATAGTTAGAGAAACATTACGTAGTAGAGAAATTGTAAAAGGCTTGTTAGATTTTGCTCGACAGTCTCCACCTAAAAAAGCCCCTGCAGATATAGCGGAAATATTTACCCGTGCAACTACAGTTTTAGCTAATCAAATTAAACTTAATAATGTAACAATAATAAAAGAATTTGACCCAAATTTACCTAAAGTTACATTAGATGCAAATCAAGTTCAACAGGTATTTATCAATTTAATTGTAAACGCAATAGATGCTATAGGAAATAAGCAAGGCGAAATTAGGGTAAGTGCTAAAGTAATATCCCTTTTACCCTATGGCGTAGAGCAGGTAAAACAAGCAACTTGCCCCAATGGGCATAATTTAATAGATTACGAGCACAAAATTGATGGCATGCCTTCCATAAAAGTTAAAGTAATTATAGAAGGCAATGAAGGTTATATACATATTGACCCCGTTTACGGTCGCGGTAGAAATCATTATGGCATCCCTGTTACAAATGCAAAAGATATAGAAGTAAAATGCCCTATTTGCGATATTTCTTTAATAAACAAAAATAAAAAAGATGATTTAGGCAATTCCTCTGTTTACGAAATAATTATCCCCAATAAAGGAGTTTTAGAAGGGAGTACAAAAATGGGGAGCACTTGGCAAAGATGGGAATATATGGATAAATCTGGTAAGAAAAACTTTTTGGAAATAAATTTTAGCGATAATGGTTGTGGAATATCTAAAGAAAATTTAAGTAAAATATTTGACCCATTCTTTTCTACTAAGGGGCAAAAGGGTACCGGTTTGGGTCTATCCGTTATATGGGGAATAATAGATAACCACAATGGAAAGATAGAGGTAGTAAGTGAAGTAAATAAAGGGACAACTTTTATAATTAGATTTCCAATTGAGTAAAAGTATGAAAAACAATTTTGATATATTAGTTATAGACGATGAACAAATTGTAATTGATTCCGTAAAATTAGTTGCAAAAACTGAAGGATACACGGTAGATTTTTTAATGGATGCTTCTATGGCATTTTATAATATAGCTAACAATAATTATAAAATTATTATTTGTGATATTATGATGCCTGTAATGGATGGTTTTACTTTTTTAAGTGAATTGCGAAAAAAGAACATAAAAACACCTGTAATAATGACAACAGGTTACTCTACTATAGAAAATGCAGCACGTTCGTTAAACGAGGGGGCAGTGGCATTTATTCCTAAACCTTTTACATTTGATGAAATAACAGCGGTTATTACAAGGTGTATTACTTTTTCTGAAATATTAGAAAAGTATAGAAATGCGCAAAATGATACTTTGTTATTTGTTCCTTGTCCTCCAAAGTATTTAAAACTTGGTTATGGGTTTTGGTGTAATAAATTAGATGATGGAAGTGTAAATATTGGTGTATCAGATTTATTTATAAAAACTATACACAACTCTATAAAGTTAGAATTATTAGAGATAGGTGCAGTGATAAATCAAAGTATGGTTTGTGCAAAAATTACAGGGGAAAAAGATTTAGTGCACAATATACTTACACCAATTACTGGTAAAATTATAGAAAGGAATGAAGAATTAATTGAAAATCCAGTTATTTTAGAAAAAGACCCATACTTTAAAGGATGGCTTTATAAAGTTATACCTCATAATTACAATTCAGAAAAAAGCTTTTTAACAAATTGTGAAATAGAAAGATATTTTTAATAAATTAACGGAGAAAATGATGGTTGCTATTATTTTTATTGTTGGGTTAATTATAATAATTATAGCCGACGTAACAATACGAATGGTATTAAAAAAAATAGAGGAGAAAAAAGCCAGGGCAGAAAGGGAAGCAGTGCTAAATGAAAGCATTTCGGTAAATTTTAGCACAGAGGCAAAATCTCTTAAAAGAGCAGAAGTTCCTAATCCTAAAGCAAAAATACTTTGTATTGATGACGAAGAAATAATATTAGATAGTTTTAGAAAAATTTTAGTTTTGGATGGATACTCTGTAGATACAGTTCAATCTGGTAGCGAAGCTTTAGGCTTAATAAAAAACCATCATTACGATTTTGTTTTTACAGATTTAAAGATGCCTGAGATGGATGGTGTAGAAGTTACCAAAAAAGTAAAATATTTACGCCCAGATATTGATGTTGTAATAATTACAGGTTACGCAACTGTAGAAACTGCTGTAGAAACAATGAAAGATGGCGCAATGGATTATGTGCAAAAACCGTTTACAGAGGATGAATTATTAGCTTTTGTAAAAAAGATTTTGATAAAAAGACAAGATCGATTACAAAAACAATTAAAGCCAAGGGTTCATATTGCATATCTTTCAGAAAACAAAGAATTAAACAGGGGTGAGTTTGCTATACCTGGTGGTGTATTTATATCTGATATTCACGTTTGGGCTTCCATTGAACAAAATGGCTTGGTACATTTAGGTTTAGATGATTTAGCTGTAAAAATTATGGGAGAAATAGAAGATGTTTCATTCCCTAATGTTGGGTTAAAAGTTAAAGCAGATGGCCCATTATTTAATGTAAAAGTTAATAATAAAATTATTACTTTTAAATCACCTATAAGTGGTACAGTTTTAGAGACTAATAATGAATTAATAGAATCATTAGATACATTAAAAATTAATTCTTATGATAAAAATTGGATTTGCAAAATAGACGCTGATAATTTAGATGAAGAATTAAAAAATCTTAAAATCGGTAAATCTGCGGTTACTTTATATCAAGAAGATATTGATAAGTGCAAGAATATTGTAATCCAAAGTTTAGAAAACAAAGAATACCAACCAGATGATTTATATATTGGTGTATTAGAAAGTATTGAAGATAAATACTTTAATATGATTGTAGCCGATTTATTTATTAAACAATAGACCGGAGATTAAGATGCAGAAACTTCTAAATAAAGTATTATTAGTTTTAGCTTATTTGTTGCTTTTAAATGGGTTTATTTTAGCTCAATCTAACGATGACTGCTTAGCTTGCCATACAGATAACGAACTTACAATGGATAGAAATGGCAAAAAAGTTTCGTTATTTGTAGATGAAGCTAAATTTAAGGGGTCTGTGCATGGTAAAGTTGAGTGTGTGGCTTGCCATAAAGGCTTTGATGCTGAAAATTTACCACATAAAGAAGGGAAAGATATTGCTAAGGTAAATTGTGAAAGTTGCCACAAAGATAAAGGCGGCAATAACGACTTCCATGTTAGGATGTTCGCTGGTAAATCTAAAAAAAATCTTCCTACTTGTTTAAGCTGTCATACATACCACTATGGTAGTTCTGCCAAAAATAGCAAAAATAAAACAAAAGAATTTTGCAGCAAATGCCATACAGATATGCAATTTAGCGGTAACTACCACACTGGTAGCCAAACAGGCAGTAATACTTGCGTAAGCTGCCATAAAAATACTCCTCAAATCCAAGAATCATTAAATAAATCTATCCATAAAAATTTAAGTTGCGTTGATTGTCATACTATTGTTGGTAAAAACTTTGCTCAACATTTAACTAAAATGTCAACTGAACAAAAAGCAGATTGCGGAAAATGTCATACAGATATTTATAACGAGTATAAAGAAAGTATACATGGAATCTCTTTAATGGAGGGTGTAGATGAAGCTGCATTTTGTAAAGATTGCCATGGCGACCATGGAATACTTCCTAAAACTAATCCAAATAGTAAAGTAAATGCAGAAAATTTAGCAAGCACTTGTGGCTCGTGCCATGATGATAAAGATTTTGTTAAAAAGTTTAGCATGGAAAGTAAACAACCTGCAAAAAACTATGCACTATCTATACATGGTAAATTAGAAAGTAATGGAAACAGAAATGCCAATTGTGTAAATTGTCATACTGCGCATAGCATAAAAAATAGAGTTCAACCCGGTTCTTCAATTTCCAGTTTTAACTTGCCAAATACTTGTATGCCTTGCCATGAAAAAGAGACAAAAGAATATATGGCTTCTATTCACTGGATTAAGTCAAAAAAGGGGATAAGAAGTGCACCAGTTTGTAATGATTGCCACGATGAACATAGTGATAGTTTTATTAAAATAGCGGGTGATAAAAAGGCTAAAAAGATAATGCAAGAAAAAATTTGCGTTAGTTGCCACCAAGACCCTTTGTTAACAAGCAAATATGGGCTTTCTACAAAGCAAGCAGCCAGTTATCAAGATAGTTATCACGGTTTAGCTGCTATGCGCGGTGATGAAGATGCAGCTAGGTGTGTGGATTGCCACAACATTCATCAAATATTGCCTAAAAACAATCCTCTTTCTTCTGTTAGCGATGCTAATGTTAAACAAACTTGCCAAAAATGCCATCCTGATGCAACTGATGTTTTTGCTAAAAGTTACAGCCACACTGCGGCAAGCTTAAAAGCTCAAGAAATTGAGGATTTTGTTTCTAATATTTACATCTGGTTAATTTTTGTTGTTATTGGTGGTATGGTTGTTCACAACTTAATAATATTTATTTACGAAATTCGTAAAAAGAAAAATAAAGATAAAAACGCTATTAAAATTCCACGCTTTACCAAAAACGAAGTTATTCAACACATGCTTTTGTTAATTTCCTTTATAACATTGGCTATTACTGGATTTGCATTAAAATATCCTAATAGTTGGTGGTCTAAAGGTTTGTTAGATTTAGGTATGACTGAAACAGTAAGACAATTAATACACAGAATTGCTGCAGTTGTTATGATGGTTTTAGGTGTTTATCATATAATTTATCTATTTGTTACAAAACGTGGAAGAGATGTTTTGTTTAATCTTTTACCACGATTAGATGATATTAGAGATTTTTATAAAAATGTACTATATTACTTACATTTAAGCAAAAATAAACCTGAATTTGACAAATACGATTATGCAGAAAAAGCGGAGTATTGGGCTTTAATTTGGGGTACTATCGTTATGGGTGTAACAGGATTATTCCTGTGGTTCCCTACATTAGTTGGTAATTGGGCGCCAGATTGGTTAATTAAGGTTTCTGAAACCATTCACTTTTACGAAGCAATTTTAGCTACTTTAGCTATTCTTGTTTGGCATTGGTTTTTTGTTATTTTCCATCCGGGAGAGTATCCTATGAGCTTTACTTGGATTGACGGTAAAATGACCTTAAACCACTATAGACACCATCACGAAAAACACTTTAAGCGCGTACTTATTGATTATTTAGAATACAAACAAGGCAAAAAGCCTTATAATAAGTTAATGTACTCTACTATTTTATTTACAGATACTCTTAAGAAAAATAATTTAGATCCAGATACTATTTTTGAAAACGAGCTTAATAACGATTATAAACTTCGTGAATATGTAGAAAGTAAATTAGGCGCTTTGCCAACAAAAGATTAATTTTTGTAGTTGGTAGATGATAAATAAAGAGATTTTACTTAAGTTAAAAGCTTAAGTAAGTCTCTTTTTTTTATAAGTAATTATTTTGTAAATTTATTAAATTAAAATTAAGTGTGTATTACTATAGTTTTTCAGATAATTTGAGAAATTTAAATTATTCCCATGCGTCTGTAAGTTATTTATTTGTATAGTTTTACAGGTTTTTCTCAAATTAAATGAAAATTGCCGTTTTTTGCCAATTATTGCCGTTTTTTGCATTTAGTTTGAGAAATTTATTAAAATTATTTACCTGCTTTTTAACGCCTTTTAAACGCTTATTTATATGGTTTAAAATACGCATTTATAATGTTTTATGAAACATATAATTGCTAATAAATTCATCATTATTTATTAATTTTTGTGACGGTTAAGGTGGTACATTAAAACCCAAAGGTAGTACATTTTTGTACCACCTTTGATAATTATTCCCCAAATGTACCACCTTTTCTATAACTTATTTTAAAATAATAAATTAACAAACAAATTATTTGCAAATACCATGAGAAAAGGTGGTACATGGCTATTTGTAAATAAAAAATAAATAGAATATAATAAGTTAATATTGGTATGACATAATGGCACACTGCCACGTCACATATTAACATAGTATTTATGTCTTTTTTACTAAAGTAATTCTATTATCTACCGGGTATTTTATCCATGTTATTTTATGAACTAAGAAAATTGTATTTATATCAATATAAATATTTTCGTTATTTAGTGCAGTAAATACGGCTATAGAGTCATTTATAATTTGTTTAAAGTATTTAACGATATATCTAATATCACCTGTTATATTATCTTGATATTTAATCAACACAAGGTCATTTTCAATTGGGTCTACTCTTAAGTCTGTAATAACATAGTCTCCAATATGCAATAATGGATGCATTCCAACTACGCTAATTTCGTCAACTATATGTAACCGATATTGGTTTTCTGCAAAGCCTACGCTAATTTTACCATCATAATCACCTAAGCCCTCATAAAGTTTTACCATTAAAGTTGGAATGTAAGTTTTAGCAACTTCTTCAATCAATTTGTCTTTTTCTAATTCTTCATAACTTCTTGTATCAGTGTCATCTAAAAGCCAATTTATATCACAACCAAGAATATATAACTTCTGAATAAATTCAAAACCAGGTTTAACATCACCCTTCAAATACCTTGATAAACTTGGCTGTGCGATGTTAAGAGCATTCGCCAAAACAGAAATTCCCCCAAAATTAGTTGCAAATGCACGTAATTTATCAAAAAAATTCATAAATTATATCAAATATGTTATAAACGTCTTGACTTGATATAACAAATATGTTATATTTCGAGTGATTAAATAATCACTTTAGTAAAACAAAAACGGAGAAATACATGTCGGAAGAACAGAAAAAACTAATCAACCAACACGAAGTTGCTCGCCTTTTAGGCGTAGTCCCTTCTTACGTGTGCATGGTACTAAACGGACAGCGCAAGGGACCTAAAGCACAAAAACTTTTAGAAAAAATAATTGCAATATATTCAAAACAATTTAAACAAGCTGCATAAAATACCGTAAATGTTTGTTAACAAAAATAATTAAAAATTCTTAAAAACAAAATAGTAAAACAAACTAAAAAAGTGAATTAAAAAAATAAAAAAGATTTTAACGAGCAATTAAAAGCAGGTAAAAAAAATGATACAGAATTTTAAGAGCATATTATATAACACAATACACCGAAACAGAAAAACAATAGACCAAATAGCAGATGAAATAGGTGTATCTTCTAACTCGCTATATAGATATTGTATTGAGGGAGAAAGCGGTAGCGAAATGCCTGCAAAACGGTTAGTTCCATTAATGAAAGCCACTGGTAATTATGAGCTTTTAAAACATATTGCATATCTCTGTGGCTTTGTGTGCATAAAAATGCCAAAATTTATTAAAGTAAAAACCGATGAATTTGAGGTAATAAATGAGTATCAAGAGGTTACGGTAAAAGCAACAAGAGAGCTTAAGACGTTTTTTGACAATCCAAATACAGAAACTTACGAAAAAGTAAGCAGAGCGTTAAGAGAAGTGATAGAAAAATCAGTTAGTAACCAAGAATATTGTAAAAAAGCATATAAAGGTCAATTGGAGATTAACTTTGATGAGAGATGACGGTATTTGGCTAAAGTCTGTCGAAGCAGCAGAATTGTTATCTTGCCCAAAAAATCGAATAACTAGAAATATTCAACAATACGAATACAAAGTCACAGTTAGCAACGGCGGTAAGACGTATTTTATAAACTTAAAAAGTTTACCGGTAGAAGCACAAGCAAAATACTATAAAAAGGTATATCCGGAGTGTGAATCTGAAATAAAAAGTGAAGTTATACAAAATATTGAACCTCCGAAACCACAAAATTTAAATATGATACCGCCCCAAAAGAATAAAGAAGCTGCATTAAAATATGCACTTGTAAATAGATATTTAGAATATTGCGAGGGGCGATACCTTGAGAAGGTAAAAGCAAAAGAAGAATTTGAAGAATTGCTAAAACATGCAAAGGAATATGAAGAGTACAGAGAAGTGCTTGGCTGTGTTGATTGGAAAAGTATTGAGCGGTGGAAAAAAATGTTGGAAGAGAACAATTGGGATTATTTTTGTTTAATAAACAGGTATAATGGACGCCAAAGTACTATAACAGATATTGAAAGTGAAATAATAGTTCCGTTTATACTTCATCCAAATAAATTAAGCGTAAACGAAATTATTAGATACACTAAGAAAAGACTATTTGAGCTTAATATAGAGCCAAAAAGTGACAGCACATATAGAAGATTTATACAGAAATGGATTAGAAAAAACAACGACATATATAATTTTGCAATACATGGACAAAAAGGATTAAATGATAAAAATTTACCTGATGTATTTAGAAATTATGATAAAATAGAGGTTGGTGATATAGTAGTTGCTGATGGGCACAAGCTAAACTTTAACATATTGGATATAAACGGAAAACCGAGAAGAGCACAAATAATACTGTTTTACGATATGAAAAGTAGTATGCCGTTAGGTTATGAAATAGATTTTACAGAAAACACAAAAAGTATATTAAGTGCTTTCCGTCGCACAATATTAATACTTGGTTTTACGCCTAAAATGGTTTATTTAGATAACGGGCGTGCGTTTAGAAGCAAATATTTTAACGGAGTAAAGGACTTTAGGGATTCGGATGTTGACGGTGCTTTTAAGAGGCTTGGTATAGGAACAATGTTTGCAACTCCCTATCACGGGCAGTCGAAAACTATTGAACGATTTTTTGGGATATTGCACGAATATGAAAAAATGTTACCAACATATGTGGGAAACTCAATAGAAAATAAGCCGGCACGTTTACATCGTAACGAAAAATATCATAAAGCTTTGTACGGAAATGTAGCTTTTACTATTGATACAATTGTTGAAGGTCTAAACCGATTTTTTAAGGAATATGCTTTTAGAGAGCATGTAGGTGGCTATTATAAAGGTTTAAAGCCGATAGAAGTATTCGCCAAGAGTCTGGAAAAGGTAAAATCTGAAAAAGACTTTGAAAAAAGACAGATAAAGCCTGATGAAATGAGCTTTTTAATGCTTGATGGAATAACAAGAAGCATTAGTAAAAATGGAGTTAGGCTATTTGGGAAATATTACTGGAGCGAAAAGCTGTTTGGTTTAAGCGATGAAGTAATAGTAAGATACGATATTTTATATACCGAAGAAGTTTTAATATACGACTTAAACGGGCAATTTATAACAAAAGCAAGCTGTAAAGAAGGAATACATCCAGCAGCAAAGTATTTTGATGACGAAAAGGACTATAACAGCTTGCAAGAGCAGTTGCAATTAAAGGGAAGATTAAAAAAAGATACTGTAATGGTACACAAAGCAATAATGGGAAATCAGAATATTTGGGGTACAGAACCGGAAAAAGAAACGGTTAAAAAGGCAAAAAAAATAGACCCATTTGACTGTGGATTAAGGCTAACCGACGGTGAAATAATTATGAAAAAAGAAGAGACTCCGATATTTGTTTTTGAGAGTGATAAAGAGGAATACTACAAGAAAAAATATAAAAACTAAGTAAAACAGCCGGAGAAAAAAAATATGGAATTTAGGAACAACATTGTTAAATTTTTGGAAGAAAACGATTATAGTGCCAGCAGTGTGGCAAAAGCCATAGGCGTAAGCCAAGCAACGTTAAGTTTATTTCTTAAAGGTAGTTATGAGGGAAATAACGAAAAAATTCAGCAACTTTTAGAACACTTTATTGAGCGAGAAACAGAAAAGAAAAGGAATCCTAAGAAAGAGCTGAAATTTTGCATGACAAACAGCGCCAAAAGAATATTTGAAGTACTTAGAATGAGCCATTTGGACGGTGAAATTGCCGTAATAATTGGTAATGCAGGATTGGGTAAAACAACGGCATTGCGTGAATATTGTAGAAGAAACAAAGAAGTTATACTCATCGAAAGCAATTTAAGCTACAGTACAAAAAACGTATTACAAGAATTAAGCAAAAAAACAGGTGGAGATGGGTTAGGCAGTATTAACATGCTTATAAAAGAGATTGTTGAAAAATTAAAAGATAGCGGAAGAATGATAATAGTGGACGAGGGGGAACACTTACCTACCCGAGCCTTAGATTTACTAAGAACGATAAACGACCAATCCGGAATAGGTATAGCATTAACCGGCTTACCGAGATTGTTAAACAACCTAAAAGGGCGTAAAGGCGAGCATGCTTATTTGTATAGCCGAGTTGGGCTTGTATTAAAAATTGACGAGCTTGAAGCCGAAGACATTACACAACTTGTATTTAGTTACTTCCCCTCAGCCAATGGAATAACCAAAGATTTTATAAAATACTGTAACGGAAATGCAAGAAGACTATCTAAATTATTATTAAGGGTTCAGCGTATAAGCGAAGTAAACGAAGGGAAATTGACAAGCAAAATGGTTGAAGTAGCAAACAATTTAATAATCAATTAAAGGAGGTTTAAAATGTTATTATGGATAGGGTTTATAATATTGGATTTAGCCATAATGGTATTAGTTTTTAGATATGCATATTATGCTGGTAATAAAGACGCAATAGATAGATTATTTAAAGGAGGCAAATAATGTTACAAACGGCAGAAATAATTGGCAAAATAGCTCAAGAGATATATCCAGAAGCAGATAATGAATATGTTGCATTAGATTATCTATTGCAAAAATTATACAAAGTAATTAGTATTAAACAAAAAGCAAGTATTGATTGCAGAAAAGATATTGAATTTTATTTGTTTTTAGAGCCATACAAAAATAAAATTGCAAATATGTTGGCAATTGGAGAGTTAAGAGATGAAAAGCATAACAATTTCTATACTAACTTATAACAATTTATCCTCTATCGAGATGAAGATAGATAATATCTATAAAGGCATAATAGTAAAAAATACAAAGCAAAGTTTACCAATAAGAGGAATAATAAAATGTTACTTAATGCTACAAAAAGAAAAATTGAATTGCCAAGTTTGGAAGAGATTAAAATTTTACTTGGCTGGGTTGAAAAAGAGTACGGTACGAAAGTGATAATATCTTTTCTTGCCAAGATGATACATGAACATCAAAGTTATAATATAACAGATATAATAAACGAATTAACAATCTTAAAACAAGAGGTGAAAAATGATAAAGAATTATGAAGAACTTGAAGTAAATTTGAAAGAATATGCTATAAACTACGCTGCCATAGCAAAAAAAGAAGCTGAGATGAATGAGAAAATTAATAAAATTAAGGAAGATTTTGAGGAAAAGACAAAAGAGCTTAGGTATGTGGCGGATATATTATCTAGCGAAATAAACGCATTTTGCGAAAAGAATAAAGCTGATTTTGAAAAAACAAGGAGTAAAGAATTTCAATTTGGTATTATTGGATTTAGGACAACCCCACCTAAAGTTACTTTGCTTAATAGAAAATATAATATTAAGACTGTTCTTGAGCTTGTGAAAAAAATTTATAAAAAAGCATATATAAGAGTAAAAGAAGAGATAGATAAAGAAGCAATATTGGCGGATTATAGCGCAAAAAAGCTTGATGATGGGAAGCTTGCAGGTATAGGTCTTAAAATTGACCAAGACGAGCAGTTTTACATTAATCCTAAATACGAGGAATTAGTATGAAAGAACGAGAGGGCTATAAAGCGGAACAAGCAAGAAACGAAGCATTAAAAAGCGTAGATATTAATAAAAATCAGAAAACAGTACTTTCGGTTATTGCTAATAATGAACCAATATCTAACGAGCAGATTGCAAATATATTAGGGTGGTTACCAAATCAGGTAACCCCCAGAGTTTTTGAGCTACGGCAGCTTGGATTTGTGGAGCATTGCGGTTATACCTGCAGCCCAAGAACCTTCAAAAAAGTATCGTTATGGCGTATTAAAAATGCACATCAATTAAAAATAAAATTCTAATAGATGCAGAATGATACACCATGTTATCGATTTCTTATTAAGTATTTATGAGAGGATGGATAAATTTGAATCAGAAAAAGATTTGGGAGTATTAAAAACAATTTTTTATAACGCAAAAAAGGCTCTTTATCTAACCATTAAAGAGTTATTAAAAGATACTGAAGAACTAAAAAGACTAGAGAAGAATATAGAGTTAAATAGTATATATAATACAAAAGATTACAAGAAGTTATTAATATATTTGAAAAATAAAGGAGCAAAAGAGCAATTAGAACAATATATAAAATATATAGAGGAGTTTAAGCAAAAATGGAGCCAAAAACAAGATTAATAAAAGTTGTTCAT
Organism: uncultured Melioribacteraceae bacterium; assembly: GCA_964652025.1. Lineage (GTDB taxonomy): Bacteria > Bacteroidota > Ignavibacteria > Ignavibacteriales > Melioribacteraceae > JAEXOD01. The sequence goes on along the minus strand of CAZYZX010000004.1, from coordinate 21,123 downwards.
GTTGCTAAGGCAAAGTTAGCGCTAAGTGATGAAAATTATAAAGATATATTAAGTAGTTTTGGTGTAAGTAGTAGTAAAGAGATGGATGAAAATGAATTAAAGCAATTAATAAAAATATTTAATAAGCTAGGATTTAAGGACACAAGCAAAAAGAATAAATATAATAATTTAGGTAAACGACGAGGAGAATTGTTAGACCCATATGCAACACCAAAACAGTTAAGAATGATTGAATCGAAATGGATGAGCAGTGATAAAGTTAAAGTTAAGACAATTGAAGCATTGGAGAAGTTTATTTTAAGGATTGCAAAAGTGCAAAAAATGGAATGGTTAAAGGGAAAGCACGTACAAAAAGTAATTAAAGCCATTGAATCTTTATAGGTAGTCCAAATGGATTGGATAAAAGAAATTGGGGAAAATCCGGATTTATATTTAAACGGTGACATGAAAGAAATTGCCGACATAATAGGGTTTGAAAACCTTATTAAACTAATATGTAAGTTTAATAAAACCACCGTTTATTTTAGCGAAAAAGCTTTATTTAAGTTAAAAAAACAATATGTTTTGCAAAAAAGAGGAGAAGACCCAAAAGAGATTGCAAAAAAGATAAATTTAAGTTTAAGAACAATATATGATATTTACGAGAATGGAGAAAAAAAATGAAAGAGCTGATAAACAGAGCAAAAAATTTAAAGCCATTATTAAACAATATTGCTCAAATAATGCTTGAAAGCGTACGTAAAAATTTTGATAATGAAGGAAGAGTAGACAAATGGGCTGCATTAAAAAGAAGTACGATAAAGCAGAGAGAAAAAAAAGGATATTGGCCCGGCAAAATACTTCAAAGAAGCGGCATGCTAAAAAGAAGCGTACAAGCTTTTAGCGATGAAACAACAGCAATAGTTTCTACAAATTTAAAGTATGCAGGAATACATAATTATGGTGGTACAATAAAACAAGCAACAAGAAGCAATTTGAGAACAAAAAAACAGATTAAAGAAAAGACGATAAAAATACCGAAGCGAGAATTTATGAAGCTAACGGATAAAGAAATTGAAAAAATTAAATATGAGATAACAAAATATATTACAAGCTGTTAAAAAACGGTGGATATTGGTTTGCCAAAGGGGCTGATGTAGCTGTTAAATTATATTTAGGTGACAACAAATATTATGATATTGACAAACGAAACAAAAAATAGTATATTTGTATTGGCTTTAGTTTTCCCCGTGGAGTTAAACTAAAGAGACCCTAAAGCAGCGCACGGGAGCTGTTAAACGCTTTAGGCTTTTGAAATAGGGCAGTAATTTTTTACTCCCCTATTTCCATTTTAAATAATAATGTTCCCTTCCTAATCTTATCCATATATTTAAAATCTTGCGGGTACGCATTCCAAAATATTGAGCCGTCTTTACCAAGTCTTAAAACTGTAAAAAAGCTTCTATTTTTGCTATCCTTAAATAAAGAAACATAATTCTTCCTATATTCTATATACCCTTTATCCGAGATATATTCTGTTAGGAAAACCTCAAACGGATTTTGTAATGTAGGCTTTATATAGCTTAAAAACTGTTCTCTTCCGTCTTGTTTCTCCCAAGCATGTTGGAGATTGTTAAGATAAATAATGGCTTTATCTTTGTCGATTGTATCAATAACTGAATAATCCCCTCTATTAAGTCCAAATTCATTTTTTACCAATTGCGTAAACTTCTCAATACCGACATCTTTTATTTTCGGAAGTTGTTCGGGAGCTTCTTGAAAATATTTTTCATCAACATTTTTTAATGAAGGGCGACCATATGATGTGTAGTCTTTTTGTTTTGGATTTACTCTAAATTTACCGAAATCATCATTAAAATCAAAGAAATCTTTTCCCGGGTTATAGTCCCATCCCCTGTCAATTTTTATAACATTGTCAAAATCAGTTCCGGAGCTTACTTTTAAGCTCATTTCATTTAAGTCGTCATCATCCAAAGCTCTTACCGAACATCTGCACCCCCAACCATTGGGCGGATAGTGTTTCTCCCAAATTGGGTCATCAAATCTAAAAACCTTTCCGTTAAGTTTTGCATGATTGGGACGGGTATTTTTATCCATTACCGCTTCATACATCCAATAAGGACGATTAACGGCGTTTGCTATCATTCCTTGATAATTTCCACGACTGTAAGCCACGTTAAGGTTAGTGGTATAAATATTCTTTAATCTGTAAGGGCTACCAAGCGTAACTTCTTTTTCCGGATCCTCTAATTTATCAATATCAACATTAGGTACATCTTTGGCTTTAACTTTACCCCACCATCCTTTCATTCGTAAATTACCGGTTAAGTTTCGCTTGAACTCTTCTAAGGTAATACCTTCTTTAAGAGCTTTTTCCACTTGTGTACGTATTTCGGAAAGTATAGATAATTGTGTTGCTTTAGCTACGGTGAAAGCTTTAGTATGTGCTTCTTTATAAACATCATCCCAATTCCAACTTATTTTATAACCTTTTTTTTCAAACCACTCAATTATTTGTTTAGGTTCAAGCCCAATTAAAAATTTATAATCAGTTTCCATTGTCTAATCTTCCGGAAGTTTCGGCAATAAAAATGATTTTAGTTAATACAGCTTCTAATTGGTTTGTATTCATTTTAGGGAAAGTTTCGGCAAGTTTATTCATTATGTCATCATAATCGGCAGAATTATTAACCAAGTCCAATATCGGCTTTAATATTTGTTCTACTTGTAACTGTAACATCTTATCGTTAGGTGTATAATCTAATTGAGTTCCCGGTTCTGCAATCTTTTTATCATTTTCGGAAAATTCGTTCCCGGTTTTTGGCAAATTTTCTTCAATATCTTCTTCGTCAAATTTATAAGTTTTTACAAAATATTTTTTGGTAAACTTTATTCCGGAACGGCTTAAAATCTCGTCTCTTTCGGCAAGGGTTTTGTCAATTCTTTCTTCTTCGGTGAACCTGAATATGGGGGCTTGTATGTCTCCGAAATTTATAATAGTAATGTATTTTATAAGCTTATTAATAAAACTTTGAACAATTCTTTTATCCGCTTTAACTACAGCCTGTAATTGTTGTTGATGTATAGAGCTTGCGGCATAAGTTCCTTTGTCTTGAACTTCGGTAGTAAGGGTTTGCGTTAAAATAGCCTTTGATATTTCGGTATTCATAAAATACAAAAAGCGTTCGTAACTTTCTACGCTGGATTGTCTTGCAAACTCTTTTACTTCAACACTTCCGTCATCGGGAATAACGGCAACGGCATCTTGTACCATATTATCCAAAGACAATCGATGATTTTGTGTTAAATATTGATAGAACAAAAGATATAGCAATAAACAATGCTCGCAATGAAATTTATGGAGGTGGTACTTTAACATGGTCAACCGATTATTGTTTTAAGTGGACAAATAGAATAATAATAATAGGTGCGGGTTATGGTAGTCATTTTAGTACAGCCGGATACTTTCAAATAGATATGCCCGCTCAAGGTGTTTCTATTCAGCGGTATAATTCAACAGCAGTTACAGTAACTTCTAACGGTATTCCGCTTGCTAATTGGGATACACTTTACTACAAATTACCCATTGGACAAAATGGTAATTCTAATAACGCAAATTTTATTATTTACCCATATACAGGAAACGGAACTGCTTTTGCTTTACCATATAATGCAATACCGCTTGCTTTACGCAACGCTGACAATAATTATTTATATATTTTTAACCGCCAAAGAATACCAGTAGGCGGTTCAACAACGTATTAAAAAAAAACATAGGAGATATAAAATGGCATTAATCAAATTAAAACGTGGAAATAAAGCTAATTTACCAACAACTGCTTCACAAGGCGAACCTTTGCTTGCTATTGATACCGGTGAACTTTATTATGGTGATAACAGCGGTAATAGACAGCCAATTAAAGTCGATAAAACTAATGTAATTTTGGGAACGGATTTATTTTTATCTGCTGCCGACAAAGCAAAACTTGACGGAATAGCTGCCTCTGCAGATAATGTAGAATCATCTTCTACAAACGGCAATATTAAGATTAACGGAGTAGAAACCCCAGTATATACACATCCCGCAAATCACGCTGCAAGTATGATAACTGCAACCGTTAGCGGTATTACCGGAACCGAAGTAAGTACAATCTTGGCAAATTTAAAAAATTATATTGATAGTGCCGTAAACGGTCTTGACTTAAAACAAAGTTGTAGAGTAGCAAGTACGGCAAATATTGCTACATTATCCGGTTTACTTACAATTGACGGGGTTACTGTTGTTGCCGGTGACAGAGTATTGGTTAAAGACCAATCAACCGGAAGTGCAAACGGTATATACATTGCGGCAAGCGGAGCTTGGACACGTGCAACAGATTGTGACGCAAATGCAGAAGTAACCGCCGGAATGTTCATATTTGTTGAAGAAGGAACATCAAACCAAGATACAGGCTGGGTATTAACAACAAACGGAACTATAACGATTGGTACAACAGCTTTAACGTTTCAACAATTTACCGGTTTAGGTCAAATAGTTGCAGGTACGGGATTAACAAAAACCGGCAATACAATTAGCATAGCCAACTCAGGCGTAGCAGCCGGCACATATCCCAAAGTAACCGTAAATGCTCAAGGACAGGTTACAAACGGTGCTTCTTTATCGGCAAGTGATATTCCGTCACTCGATACAAGCAAATTAACAACAGGTACTTTACCTATTGCAAGAGGCGGTACAGGTGCAGCTTCTTTAACAGCAAATCAATTAGTACGAATGAATTCCGGAGCTACTGCATTAGAGAGTAGTGGGAAAACAATTGATGATTTTGCACCAGCATCTCACGTTGGTTCAACAGGAACAGCACACGGTGCAGCCACAACATCGGTTAACGGATTTATGAGTGCTTCCGATAAATCGAAGTTAGACGGTATCGCAAGCGGTGCAAATAATTACACTCACCCGACCGGTGACGGGTATTTACATGTTCCTGCAACCGATACAACAAATAGCGGAAAAGTACTAACTGCCGGTGCTACTGCAGGTAGTTTAAGTTGGCAGCCAACCGTCAGCAGTTTGAATGTTGGAAATAATAAAGACGGAAATTTTCTTACAACTAATACAATTACAGGAAATCCAACTATTGAGTTTGACGGTGACCAATTTATTAATAATGGTTCTTCCGGTACGACATTTAGGATTAGACTTGGAGCTATTGACGGAGGAGCATTTTAATGTATAAATTTAACAAAAAAACGTTTATGTTAAAAGATTTAACATTAGACGAAAGTGACGAAGTAAACAATATATTAAAAGGTTCTAATGCAGGCGTTGAATTGGATAATAAAGATACAAAACACTTCCTAAAGATAGTGTTAGAACCAACACCAAACGATGATGATTTATCAAAATGTACCGAAACTATAGCCTTAGAGGTGCTAAAGGATTTTTTTTCTTTGAGGCTAAAGAGAGGGAAAAATATGACCGATTATTTCAAGAACTTGCTGAAAGACACCAAAAAGTATTAAACGAATATAATAATTTGTTGGATGATTCCCCTAATTATTTTTTGGGGGAGTTGTTCTTTGAAAATACCGAAGCGATGTTATATGAAATTGCAGATAAAGATATTACAAAATTTAAGGAACTGCGAAAAATTAAACGTAGCATTCTTTACAAAGCTTTTTATATAAAAAGACTTGAAAAGTTAAATGAACTTATTGGCATGGTAAATATGCTTAAGGAAAAAGATTAATTTTTAATTCTTATAATAGTTTTTTTTTCTTTAAAATTTCTTCTACTTCTTTATTTATTTTACCACGCCAAGTACGCCCCATAATAATGTTTTTAAGACCGTTTGCAAAGTAAAACAAAATGGCAAAAAATAATATAGATTCAAGAATATCGTAAATTCTCATTTTATAGGTCTCCGAATGGCTAATAACGAAATTAAACTAAAAATAACAATTGATAATAAAGAGGCTGTTGCTTCTTTACAAATTACAGATGATAATATAAAAGAATTATATCAAAGTTTCAAGTATGGGCAACAAGAAGTAAACGGTTTTACAACTTCGGTGTCCAGAGCTTTTAACAATGCAAGAGAGATATTTCAAGGTGTTAGAGAAGCTTATTCGGCTTTACAAATGGCATTTGGCAGTATGCTTAAAGCATATGGCGAGCAAGAACTAAATGAGATAAAATTACAAACCGCACTAAGACAGACCGGTAATTATACCGACCAAACGATGCAGGAACTTAAAAATTACGCTTCTACATTGCAAAGTGTTACATTATACGGCGATGAAGCTTATCTATCTGTTTTTGGTATGTTGCAGGCAATGGGGTTATCTGTTGAACAGACAAAACAAGCAGCCTTGCAAACAGCTAATTTAGCTGCTTTAATGGGGACTGATTTAAGTTCTGCCGCAAGGGTGATGGGTGACTTGTTTAATGGTGACGCTACAATGATAAATAGGTACATAAAAGGGCTGGATGAAACAATAATTAAAAGTGGTAACACTGCCAATATAATAGAATACTTAAATACTCGAATAGGTGGGCAAGCCGAAGCTGCCGCAAATAGCGGAGCCGGTGCTATAGTGCAGATGAATAACGCTTTAAGTGATGTTCAGGAAAATGCAGGAATGTTAATAAGTTCTTATCTTACTCCTTTAATATCTGTAATTAGAGATTTTATTACTTGGTTAAACAACACTCATCCGGTTATTGGAGGTACCGTGTTTGCACTGGGGACGTTAGGGGCAGCGCTAGTTGCTTTACAAGTAACCGGTATTGCTGCTGCTACTAGTTCTTTAATTACAGGTTTAATACCGGCTATTAAATCTTTGTTTACTACTGTTGCTTTATGGTCAATGTACAACCCTTTTACAGCTGCCTTAATTGCCGTTGCGGCACTTGCTGCCGGTATTGCCGCCGTTGTAAGTGCCCAAAAATCTCATATAGAAGAAGTTCAAGAAAATATAAATTTAAATATAGAAGATAATAACCTACAAAAACAAAAAATTCAAAACAATATCAGTCAAATTAATACCGAGAACCAATTAATTGCCAAAGCTAACGAACTTTATACTTCAGTAAATAAACTAAAAGAGGGTACAAAAGAAAGGACTAATAAAGAAAACGAACTAAAATCTGTTCTTAATAAACTTATGGAATTAAATCCATCTCTTATTAATTCTAATAATAGTTTTGCCGAAAGCATGAATATACTTAACAGAAAAAGGCAAGAAAACATTAATAAAGAAAGAGAATATCAAACCGAATTAGAAAATACAATAACTAAGTTAAAAGAATTAAGACATCATAAGTTTTGGGCTGATTATACAGAAAAAGTGAATGCAAATGTTTCTACAGAAACACTATTAGGTACAGATAGTGATTTAACTAAGGAACTTAAAAAAGCGGCTTATACTGGGTCGATTGATGATAGAATCAAAAATTTAGAAACCTTAAGAAATAAATCAACAAATGAACTTATAAAAATTGCTAATGCTAATTGGTTTAATGAAAATAATGTAATAAAATTTAAACAAGAAGTTAATGAATTATTACAAATGTTATATAATCAAAAAAAATATTTTCTTGAAGAATCGCTAAATGATATAGAAAAAAATACTAACAATAAAATTATTAAACCAGAAAATAACGACCATAAAAATAATAATAGAAAAGAACAAGAATTTAATAGAATGAAAGAGGAATTACAACTTGCTGAAACACATAAAATTAATATGGCTGAAATTGAAGGAAGAAGTAATGATGACATTACAAGAATGAAAATCGCTTTTTATTATAGAATGATAGATTTATATAAACAATATGGAAAAAATACTAATGATTTAACTTATCAAATAGTAGAAACTGAGGCAAGAGCCACTAAACAAAAACAAGAAGATGATTTTAATCGTAAGAAAGAAGAACTTGATAGGTTGCAAAATCATAAAGAAAATATGGCACAAATTGAAGAAGAAAGCGAAGAAGATATTTTACAATCTAAAATCGATTATTTTAATCAACTAATTGACCTATATAAACAATATAATAAAGATATTGAAGAATTAGTAAACCAACGAAACGAAATTGAAGCAAGACGCAATAAACTACCACAAGTTTCCGGTAAAGCTCCTAGCGATTATATTAATAGTTTAAGGAATGATATTTCTAATTATGTCGATGAATTTAATCTTGATAATTTTGATTTCATATCCGAACAATATGATTATAAAGAACAACAATTAGATGATTGGTATCATACCGAATATGAAAAATATGCGAATGATGAAGAAGCTAAATTTCTATTAACCCAAAGTTACTCATGGAAAAAAATACAATTAGCAAAAGATGAAGAAAAAGTTAAACAAGCTTTATACCAAGATACTTATGCGTTTATTGCAAATGGTTTTGCACAGCATACGGCAATGTCTAAGGCTGCAACGCTTGCTTTAATTTATATGCACACTTCTGAAGCTGTTATGAAAGCATGGGCTGTTGGGGGACCTTTTTTGGGTCCGGTTCTCGCGGCAATAGTTACTGCTGCGGGGTATGCACAGGCTGCTAAAGTATTGGATTTACATATTAAAGGATTTGCAGAAGGTGGACGTTTACCTGCAGGTGAAGTTGGTTTTGTAGAAGGATACAGAAATGAACTAATAGCTCCGGAAAAAAACTTTGTGGACATTATGCGACATGAATTAATTCCACAAGTAATACAAACAACTCCTATTAATAATAATTTAGAACAACTATTAAATAAACATTTTGAAAAAATAGATAATTGGCAAAAAAATTTGTCATTTAAGTTAGAACGTGGCGACCTTTACAGTAGTTGGGAACAAGAAGATAAATTTAGGAAAAGAAATTCATGATAATTTCAAGCGAAATATTTGATGGTAATTATTTTACTATTAATATCCCCGATTTAACTGAGGATGTTGTAATCCGCAGCATAAAAAGACCACAACTTTGTTATGGTGCTGATAATATAGATAATGAATCTATATTTTTCCCATCTAATGTAAAAATAGAGTTCTTTTGCCTTTATAATTTACTTCCATTGTTGTGCAATAAAGATATTACTATAAGTATATTTGAAAATAATACTTTAGTATTTAAAGGATATTTAGACGTAGAGGACATTAATTATAGTCCATTAAAAAATATCTATTCTTTGCGATTTATCGACCAAAGTGATAAATTAAAGCGATTAAAATACAATCAAAGTGTCGGCTATACTTCACAAAACTGGACTAAAAAACTAGATGATTTATTTTTAGAAGCATTAGGAGTATTGGATTATGTTCAACTTATATTTAAAAACGAGTATGCTATTAAAGGCGAAGTAACCAACTACTACCCGGGTGGTTCTTCTTATTTAGCTCCATTTAGTCAATTTTGTACAAGTAGGTTGAACTTTTATGACTCCCGTTATGATAACCTTTGGGATGTAATCAAGGGAATATTGGATAGTTTTTGTTTACTAGGGTATTTTTCTGCAGGTAAATTTATTGTAACCCCGCGTTTTGCTGATAATGTTAATTATATTGTAACCGAACCCGAATATGATTTAAGTAATACTGAATATGAAATGATAAGTAAATATGACGCTGTATCAATAAAATGGCGAGAATATTTTGGGAACGGTACTTATGGAGATGCTGGTATGGACTTTTACTATGGGGTTGATGACGGGACAAAAAAGAATAATTTTACTTACAATTTTGCTATCCCGGAATTACCAAACCCAAATTATAATCCTGATTACGCTACAACCGGTTGGGGTGACCCATACGATACCCTATATGAAGTATATGCAATGGCTCCCAATAACGGATTATATTATGTTGGACATAAAATTATAATCGGTAACAACCAACCAGAAAGGCATATGTTCGCATGTGGGCTTGCATTAAAAGATAAACTAACTAGATTTCGTAAAAAAGTTAAAACAACGGTATTTAGAGAAGTTTCTCTTTTTGATAATATATGTTTAGGAACAGACCCAACTGTATATAAGATAACAAGCATTAAAAAAGAAATTGGCACATTAAAATTCGATATTACCGCAATAGAGGTTTAACGGTATGACAAATTGTCATTAAACGCCTTTTAAACCCATTTTGAAAAGTAGTTAAAAAGCATTAAATTTCTCAAACTAAATGCAAAAATTTCTCAAACTAAATGCAACGTTATAATTATGAAAAAGTTATTAGTTTTTTTAGTTTTTCTATCTATTAATATATATTCACAAATAGAATATCAAGAAATAAAGGATATTTTGTATTATAATGGAAAAGATGAATATGCTGTAGAAAAATGTAGGTTAGATATTTATTATCCAAAAAATGTAAAAGGTTTTAAAACGGTTATTTGGCTGCATGGGGGTGGATTAACGGGTGGTGAAAAAGAAATACCAGAACGCTTAAAAAATAATGGTTTTGCAATTGTTGGTGTTGGATATAGGTTATCACCAAAAGTTAAGGCAGAAGTATGCATAGATGATGCAGCCGAAGCAGTAAATTGGGTTTATAAAAATATTCTAAAATATGGTGGTGATACAACAAAAATTTATCTTTCTGGTTACTCTGCAGGGGGATATTTAGCTTTAATGTTGGGTTTGGATAGCGTAAGACTATTAAAGTATGGGATAAATTGCGATAAATTAGCCGGAATAATTTCGTTTAGTGGTCAATGTATAACACATTTTACAATTCGCAAAGAGCAGGGGATACAAGAACTTACGCCAATAATAGATAAGCTTGCACCGTTATATTATGTAAGAAAAAATACAGCACCAATTTTATTATTAACTGGTGATAGGGAAAAAGAATTATTTGGGCGTTACGAAGAAAATGCATATATGTTAAGGATGTTAAAACTTAATGGTAATAATAATTGCACCTTATATGAATTTGAAGGTTATGGGCACGACATGTTAGAACCGGGCTACCCGCTTTTAATAAAAAAAGTATTAGAATAATCCTATCAATTTTTATCCTGTTTTTCTGATAATATAGAAATTTTCTAATTAGTGAGAAACAGGAATTTTTTTAATAAAATTGCCTAAATTAAAATAATAATTGTAAATGTATATAAATAAATATGTTACAAAAAATAAATGAATTTATAAATGAAATTTTAGATAATTTATTCATTTATAAAGTAGGCATATAATTTGAAACATAATTAAAAATATTTTTAACGAGGATGAAATGAACATAAGTCACATTGAACATATTGGAATAGCAGTTAAAAATTTAGAAGAATCTATTAAATATTATGAAAATGTGTTAGGCTTAAAATGTTATGCCATAGAAGAAGTTAAAGACCAAAAGGTTAAAACAGCGTTTTTTATGGTAGGACAAACCAAAATAGAATTATTAGAATCCACAGATCCTGAAGGACCAATTGGTAAATTTATAGAAAAGAAAGGAGAAGGGATACATCATTTAGCATTTGCAGTAGATAGTGTGGAAAACGCACTAAATGAGGCAGCGGAAAAAGGAGTTCAACTAATAGATAAAGCCCCAAGAAAGGGAGCAGAAGGTTTAAATATTGCTTTTTTGCACCCCAAAGCTACTATGGGTGTATTAACAGAGTTATGTTCTAAATAAAATAAATTCTTACATGGAATTATAGGAACCGATTAAAAATGGCAATTCAAGACAAAATTAAAGAATTAATGGAAATGCGGGCAAAAGCCCGTTTAGGTGGCGGTGAAAAAAGAATTGAATCGCAACATCAAAAAGGGAAGTATACCGCACGCGAAAGAATAGACATGTTATTAGATGAAGGCAGTTTTGAAGAATTCGACATGTTTGTATCGCATCGTACGGTAGATTTTGGATTAGATAAACAAGTATATTTATCTGATGGTGTTGTTACCGGATATGGTACAATTGATGGTAGACTTGTTTATGTATTTTCTCAAGATTTTACAGTTTTTGGTGGCTCGTTAAGCGAAATGTATGCCCAAAAAATTTGTAAAGTTATGGATAAGGCAATGAAAGTTGGCGCTCCCGTTATAGGTATTAATGATAGTGGTGGTGCAAGAATTCAAGAAGGCGTAAAAAGTTTAGGTGGTTACGCAGAAATTTTTCAAAGAAATATTATGGCAAGTGGTGTAATTCCACAAATTTCTGCTATTTTTGGTCCTTGTGCAGGTGGCGCAGTTTATTCACCCGCATTAACAGATTTTACAATAATGACCAAAAACACAAGCTATATGTTTGTAACCGGTCCCAAAGTTGTTAAAACAGTAACTGGAGAAATTGTTACAGATGAAGAGCTTGGCGGAGCTATGGTGCATGCAACTAAATCTGGTGTTACACATTTTGTTGCAGATGATGAAAATGAAGGTATTTTGCTTATAAGAAAACTTTTAAGTTATATGCCACAAAATAACTTAGAAGATCCACCATTAGCACCCTGCGATGACCCTATAGATAGATTAGATGATACTTTAAATGAAATAGTACCTGAAAATCCTAATAAACCTTACGACGTTAAAGATGTAATCCACTCCATTGTAGACTATAATGAATTTTTAGAAATTCAAAGACATTATGCTCCGAATATAATAACAGGTTTTGCAAGATTTAATGGTATAAGTGTTGGTATAGTAGCAAATCAACCAAACTTTTTAGCAGGTGTGTTAGATATTAACGCATCCCGCAAAGCTGCAAGATTTGTTAGATTTTGCGACGCTTTTAACATTCCCATAGTTACTTTAGTAGATGTGCCGGGCTTTTTACCGGGTACAGCACAAGAGTATGGTGGTATAATATTACATGGTGCAAAGTTATTATTTGCCTATGGAGAGGCAACCGTTCCAAAAGTAACAGTTATTTTGCGTAAAGCTTATGGTGGTGCTTATGATGTAATGAGTAGTAAACATTTACGTGGTGATATTAACTATGCTTGGCCCACTGCAGAAATTGCTGTTATGGGACCTAAAGGTGCAATTGAAGTTTTACATGCAAGAGAATTGAGCCAAATTACAGATGAACAAGAGAGAGTTAAATTTATAGCAGAAAAAGAAGATGAGTACAGAAGGAAATTTGCTACTCCTTATGTTGCTGCAAAATATGGTTATATAGATGACGTTATTGAACCAAGAAACACAAGATTTAGAGTGATTAGAGCATTGCAAATGTTATCTACAAAAAAAGATGTTAATCCTCCTAAAAAGCATTCTAATATACCATTATAATGGAGAAAAACGATGCTAATAGCCTTAATTAATTTTGTAGATACATTACAACAAAAAGCGATAGCCCCCGATAGTGTTAAAAAAGTTGTTGAAGCAGCTAAAGATTCTGTTAAAACCATAAATAATATTCAATTAGATTTTAGTAATATTGAAAAAGGAAATGGAATACTAATAACTATTGTAGGTATGGGGGTAGTGTTTATAGCTTTGGCTGCGTTAAGTATATTTTTTATTTACTTAACAAAAGCAATGAAAATTAATTTGAAGAAAAAAAGAATAGAAAAAGGGGAAATAAAAAGCGATACAATCGAAGCAGATAGTTCAGGAGAAATTGATGCTGCAATTTCCCTAGCATTGCACTTATATTTTTCCGAAATACATGACCAAGAGAACACAGTATTAACTATAAATCGTGTTCAACGCACATACTCGCCTTGGAGCTCTAAAATTTATGGTTTAAGAAACTATCCACGAAAATAAAAATTTGGTAAAAAAATGAAGAAATACAAATTCACAATACAAGGTAATAATTACGATGTAGAAATAAAAAACATCGAAGATAATGTAGCGGAAGTAGAAGTAAATGGGTCTGTTTACAAGGTAGAAATACACCAAGAAATAAAGCAAACAAAAACACCAAGGTTAGTGCGTTCAGTTGCTATACCTACAGGTGAAAGTGCAGAAGCAAAAACCGCAAAGCCAAATGAAAGGAAGGGCGGTGGTGTTATAAAAGCTCCTTTACCGGGTGTAATTTTAGAGGTTAAAGTTAAAGAAGGTGATATAGTTAAAATTGGAGACACCTTGTTAATTATGGAAGCAATGAAGATGGAAAACAGCATTAAAGCAGATAAAGAAGGAAAAGTAATTGCAGTAAAAGCTAAACAAGGTGAATCCGTGCTTGAAGGGGATGTACTTGTAGAAATAGGGAGCTAATTATGGGAAGTTTATTTGAAGCTTTAGGTCAGTTTTATAGATTTAGCGGTTTTTATAATGTGACTTGGGGTCATATTATAATGATTATTGTAGGATTACTATTCCTTTTTTTAGCTATAACAAAAGATTATGAACCATTATTATTAGTTCCAATAGGTTTTGGTATAATTATAGGTAACATCCCGTTTGTAGAAAACCATGGATTGCAGATTGGTATTTACGAAACGGGCAGCGTGCTTAATTACATATATTTTGGCGTTATTAAAGGTATATTTCCGCCACTTATATTTTTAGGAATTGGAGCAATGACAGATTTTAGCGCATTGCTTTCTAATCCAAAATTAATGTTGCTTGGTGCGGCTGCACAGTTGGGTATTTTTATAACATTATTAGCTGCATTAGCATTAGGGTTTACTCCAGCACAAGCAGGTGCAATAGGAATTATTGGTGGTGCAGATGGCCCAACAGCTATTTTCTTAGCATCTAAATTAGCACCAGAGTTTATAGGCGCCATTGCAATCGCGGCTTATTCATATATGGCACTTGTTCCAGTTATTCAACCTCCTGTAATTTTGTTGCTTACAAGTAAAAAGGAACGTTTAATTAAAATGAAACCTGCAAGAGTTGCAACAAAAACCGAAAAAATTATTTTTCCAATTGCTGGTGTGCTTTTTACTTTGTTTATTTCTCCAAGTGCTTTACCTCTTTTAGGTATGTTATTTTTTGGTAATTTATTAAAAGAGTCTGGTGTTACTAAAAGGCTTGCAGAAACAGCAGCAAGACCCTTAATTGATATTGTTACAATTTTATTAGGTGTTACAGTTGGTGCTTCTACCCAAGCTACAACATTTTTAACTCCACAATCGGTTTTAATTTTCATTTTAGGTGCAGTTAGTTTTATGGTTGCAACAGCTGGTGGAGTAGCATTTGGTAAATTAATGAATCTTTTCTTAAAAGATGGAGAAAAAATTAATCCAATGATTGGTGCTGCTGGTGTTAGTGCTGTGCCCGATAGCGCACGTGTTGTGCATACAATGGGAATTAAAGAAGACCCAACAAATTATCTTTTAATGCATGCTATGGCACCTAATGTTGCTGGTGTTATTGGTAGTGCTGTTGCTGCTGGTATTTTAATGAGCTTTTTAATGCATTTAGTTTAATATAAAGTTGCCCCCTTAGTTAGTAGTCGATTTTTCAATGTATGGTTTAATGTTCTAATTGAAAAATCGACTTTTTTATTTCTTAATCAATTAATATATATTATTAGCATTTCATTAAATTTTAATAAGATGAGAGGTCTTATTATAGAGCTTTTACTTATTAATGGTGTTATTGAATTATATTACTCAATTTATTGTTTTAACTTTTTTATACAATATCTGTATATTTAAAGTTTAAAATAAATTTAATTGTAACTTTTAATGAAAAGTCTTGCGCAGTTATATAAATATTACAAAAAGTATAAAACCAAAATGTTACTTGGTTTTATGTTCATATTTCTATCAAATATATCTCAAATTTATATCCCAATATTTTTAAAGGATGCAATAGATAGCTTAAAAGTAAATTTTAGCTATAGTTCTTTAAGCAATTATGCTTTGTTAATAGTTTCTGCAAGTATAATAAGTGGAGTATTTAGGTATTATATTAGGCAAACTATTATTGTTGTTAGCAGGGAAATAGAATATGATTTAAGAAATGATTTTTGGGGCTATATACAAAAACTTTCCCTAAGGTATTTTCAGAATAACAGCACTGGAAATATAATGAGTCATGCAACAAATGATATTAATGCAGTAAGAATGTTTGTTGGTCCTGCTGTTATGTATTTTACAGATACATCATTTAGGTTTATTGTAATTTTAATAATAATACTTACAATAAGTCCACTCCTTACGTTTTATTCTTTATTACCACTTCCAATACTCTCTTATTTAGTTTATTTAGTTAGCAAAAAGATTTATAAAAAATTTATCTTAATTCAAGAAAAGTTTTCTGATATAACCACAAAGGCGCAAGAAACATTTAACGGAATAAGGGTAATAAAATCCTATGTAAGAGAAGAGCAAGAGAATGAGGATTTTAGAAAATTAAATTACGAGTACTTAGACCGTAACATGGATAAAGTTAAAATACAAGCATTATTTCAACCAATATTGTATATGATAACAGGTGCTTCTGTTATAATAGTTACTTGGTTAGGTGGAGTAATGGTTATTCAAGACAAGTTAACAATAGGCGAACTTTCTGCATTTATAGTATACTTAGGTATGTTAATTTGGCCCACAATAGCATTTGGCTGGGTTATGAATATTGCGCAACAGGCAGCTGCAAGCATGCAACGTTTGTTAAAAATAACTAACGAGCCAATTGAAATAAAAGATAGTGAAAAAACTTTATATAATATAAATTCCATAAAAGGAGAAATAACTTTTGAAAATGTTAGCTTTAAGTATAGTGATAATTTACCATATGTTTTAAAGAACATAAATTTAACAATACCAGCTGGTCAAACAGTAGCCTTTGTTGGCAATACAGGAGAAGGAAAAACCACTCTAATAAATTTAATTCCTCGTTTATATGATGTTACAGAAGGGACAGTTAAAATAGATGGTTTTGATGTAAAACAAATTCCATTATCAGTTTTAAGACGAAACATAGGGTTAGTACCGCAAGAAACATTTTTATTTAGCGATACATTAGAGAATAATATTTTGTTTGGTGTAAAAAAGAAAGATAAAGCAATAATGATTAATGCTGCAGAAATAGCAAGCTTAACCAAAGATGTAGAGCAGTTTCCAAAAGGATTTGATACTATATTAGGCGAAAAAGGTATAACATTAAGTGGTGGGCAAAAGCAAAGAACAGCACTTGCAAGGGCAATTGCAACAAATCCAAAAATTTTAATTTTGGATGACTCGTTTAGCGCAGTAGATACTAATACAGAGGATGAAATTCTTACCAAATTAAAAGAATTTATGAAAAATAGAACGAGCATTATTATTAGCCATAGAATAAGTACCGTTAAAAATGCGGATAAAATTTTTGTTTTAAGTAATGGAGTTATAGCAGAAGAAGGCACCCATGATGAGCTAATTGCTTTGGGTGGCATATATGCAGAGATGAACGAAAAACAACTTTTAGAAAAAGAACTTAAGGAAATTGTTTGATAGATGGTAACCGATAAAGACGATGAGATTTTAGGTAAAGCTTACGATAGTAAGCTAATGAAAAGACTATTAGTTTACATAAAACCTTATAAAAAATATGTATTTTGGGGTGTTTTTTTAAGTATATTAGTTGCTGGATTAGGTCCGGTCCGTCCTTATTTAACTAAAATTGCGGTTGATTATAGCTTAGTTAAAAAGGATTATACCTCTTTAATGTACATTTCTTTAGCGTTAATTGGTTCATTAATACTTCAATCTTTAGTGCAATATTATTTAACCTATTACACTCAATTAATGGGTCAAAAGGTTATTTATGATATAAGGGTTAAACTTTTTGAGCATGTTCAAAAATTAGCATTAAAATTTTTTGATAAAACACCAATAGGTAGAATTGTAACAAGAGTAACTAATGATGTAGAGTCCTTAAATGAACTGTTTTCTGCGGGAATTATTACGGTTTTTAGTGATATATTTATAATTTTTTGGATTTTAGTCTTCATGTTCTTAATGTCTTGGGATTTGTCTCTTGTAACTCTATCTGTGTTGCCATTAGTTATATTAGCAACTTCAATTTTTCGGAAAAAGGTGCGGGCAGCTTATCGCGAGGTACGTTTCCATTTAGCACGTTTAAACACTTTTATGCAAGAGCATGTTCAAGGGATGAATGTGGTGCAAATATTTGGTAAAGAAAAAGATGAATTTGCAAAATTTGCAGATATAAATAAAGACCATACAATTGCAAACATTAAAAGTGTGTTTTATTATGCTGTATTTTTTCCTGTAGTAGAGTTTTTTAGCTCGCTTGCAATTGCTTTAATTATTTGGTATGGTGGGGGTAGCATAATTAGGGGGACAATGTCCTTAGGTGTTCTATTTGCTTTTATTCAATATACAGAAATGTTTTTTAGACCAATTAGAGACCTTTCGGAAAAATATAATGTATTACAAACAGCAATGGCATCATCAGAAAGAATTTTTAAATTATTTGATGATGAAACGTTTATTCAAAATCCAACTAATCCGGTAAAAATTGATAAAGTTATTGGTAAAGTAGAATTTGAAAAGGTTTGTTTTGCTTATTCAGAAGATAATTATGTTTTAAAAAATGTTAGCTTTACAATTAACCCTGGAGAAACTATAGCTATTGTGGGGGCAACGGGAGCGGGTAAAACAAGCATTATAAATATATTAACAAGATTTTATGATATTAATTCTGGTTGCATTAAAGTAGATGGAATAGATATTAGAACATTAGACAAAAGGGATTTAAGAAAATATATATCAATAGTTTTACAAGATGTATTTTTATTTAGTGGAACAATACTTAGTAATATTACATTAAATAATCCAAAAATTACAATAGAGCAAGTAAAACATGCTTGCAAGTTAGTTGGGGCAGATAAATTTATTGAAAACTTACCCAATAAATATAATGAAGAAGTAAAGGAAAAAGGTTCTACTTTAAGTGTTGGTCAAAAGCAATTAATTTCTTTTGCAAGGGCTTTGGTTTATGACCCTAAAATACTAATTTTAGATGAAGCAACAAGCAGTGTGGATACTGAGACGGAGTTACTAATTCAAAATGCGATTCATAAATTATTAGAACATAGGACTTCTATAGTTATTGCACATAGGCTAAGTACGGTTCAAAATGCAAATAAAATTATTGTTATGCACAAAGGAGAAATACGCGAAATAGGAAATCATCAAGAGTTGCTTGCTAAAAGAGGGATCTATTATAAGTTATATCAATTACAATATAAAAATCAAGAAATTTCTAAATCAGCATAAAAGGAGGAATTAATGTCTAAAATTAAATTTATGACAATTGAACGTCATATATTAGAAGCCGAGAAAAATTATCCACACGCTACAGGCGAGTTTTCGTCATTATTGAATACCATAGCATTTGCAGCAAAAATAATTAGTCATGAAATTAATAAAGCTGGACTTGTTGACATTTTAGGCTTTACAGATGAAACTAATGTACATGGAGAAAGAGTTAAAAAGCTTGATATATACTCTCATGAAATTTTGGTAAAAGCATTAGAGTATGGTGGTCATTTATGTATAATGGCTAGCGAAGAAGAAGAGGGGATTATTCATATACCAAAACAATACGAAATAGGCAAATATGTATTGTTATTTGACCCATTAGATGGTTCTAGTAACATAGATGCTAACGTTAGTGTTGGTACTATATTTTCAATATATAGAAGAGTTTCTAAACCAGGTACACCTGGTACAAACGAAGACGTTATACAACCGGGCTTAAACCAAGTGGCTGCGGGTTATATTTTATATGGTTCATCAACTATTTTAGTTTATACTACAGGAGAAGCAGTTTACGGCTTTACATTAGACCAAGGGTTAGGAGAATTTTTATTATCTCACCCAAATATTAAAACACCAGATAAAGGTTATATTTATAGCACAAACGAAGGTAATTACAAATATTGGCGTAGTGGTTTAAAAAAATATATAAAATATTTGCAAGATGCTGTTGATAGGAACGAAAAATCTTATTCCGGTAGGTATATTGGCTCGCTTGTTGCAGATATTCACAGAAATTTATTATATGGTGGCATTTTTATTTATCCTGCAGATAGTAGATTTAAGAATGGCAAGCTACGTTTAATGTATGAATGTAATCCTATGGCATTAATAGTAGAAACAGCAGGTGGAAGGGCTACAGACGGTAAAAATAGAATTTTGGAAATAAAACCAGAATCTTTGCATCAGCGTTCACCACTTTACATAGGAAGTAAAGAGGATGTGCTTATGGCAGAGAAATTTTTAGCAGAAGAAGAACTTTAATATAGAAAGGAATAATATGATTGAAGAGTTATTAAACGAAAATATTACAATATTATACGTAAGTAGCAACACATGCAGTGTTTGTGGAGTAATGAAGCAAAAAATAGAAAATTATTTAAAGGAGTATTATCCAGATTTGGAGTTAATAGAGGTTAAAATAGACGAAAATCCATTATTAAAAGGAGAATTGATGATTTTTTCCGTCCCAGCTGTTATTTTATATTTCGAAAAAAGAGAGATATACAGAAAGGCAGGATATTTAGATATTGGAGAGTTAGATAATTATTTAGAAAAAATATATACAGTTTAAAATGAAAATTATAGTTAGTTGGTTAATTTTAATGGTATTAGCCATTATAAATGGAGCTATAAGGGATTTTTTGTATTTAAATAAAATAGGTAAAGAATGGGCACACAGGGTTAGCACAATAACTTTAATGCTTTTGATTTTAGTATTTTCAATAATTTTTAATAATTTAGGGTATGTAAGCGATACAAAAGAAAGCATAACAATAGGTGTATGGTGGTTTATATTAACCTTAGGGTTTGAATTTATAGCGGGGCATTATTTATTTAAGAAAAGTTGGGAAGAATTGTTAGAAAACTACAAAATTAATAAAGGCAAATTGTGGATTTTAATACCAATAGAGGTATTAGTAATAAATTATGTAATAATTATAACAAAACAATAAAAAAAATAAAAAAAAGTTTAAAAATTTTTAAAAAATACTTGCGTTAAATTAAAAAACCGATTATATTTGTAGCTCGTTTTAAATTGAAATTGTGATATGTTTGGGCGGACGCCGGAGTTGGAGAGCCGGGGCGGACTGTAAATCCGTTGGCGAACGCCTTTGGGGGTTCGAATCCCTCGCCGCCCACCAAACATAAAGACGCATAAGGAATGCGGGAGTAACTCAGTTGGCTAGAGTCACAGCCTTCCAAGCTGTTGGTCGCGGGTTCGAGTCCCGTCTCCCGCT
>CAZYZX010000003.1:0-322047 GCA_964652025.1 uncultured Melioribacteraceae bacterium | reverse complement strand
AGTTCGTGAGGCAATTCCATTAAAACAAGGATTGAAACATTCACCATCTCTTTCACCTTCTATAGAAATAACTTTAGTTCGTGAGGCAATTCCATTAAAACAAGGATTGAAACTACTAAATGATTTGCCTGTACCAGACTCACCCAATATGGTTCGTGAGGCAATTCCATTAAAACAAGGATTGAAACAACTATATCTGAATATGTTAATCCATCTACATAACTGTTCGTGAGGCAATTCCATTAAAACAAGGATTGAAACGACGAAGAGGGTAACACTGTTGTGCGTGCGGTCCCCGCAGTTCGTGAGGCAATTCCATTAAAACAAGGATTGAAACATAGTAATGAAAAAAATGCTAAAAAAGTAATTGGTACTGTTCGTGAGGCAATTCCATTAAAACAAGGATTGAAACATAGTAATGAAAAAAATGCTAAAAAAGTAATTGGTACTGTTCGTGAGGCAATTCCATTAAAACAAGGATTGGTTTTTAAGCTACTAGCTACTAGTTACCAGCTACTAGTAGCTTAGCTTTAAAGTTGCTGCTTATAAGAAAAGATTTTGGTGGTTTTAATAGATAAAAACCAAAAGCATGTTACAAATTACTATAAACTATTCACTGTTCACTAATAAACTCGTTACGCGTCACCATCCACTGGTAACTAGTAACTAGTAGCTAAAAGTAAAACTCGTCACTATTCACCATTCACTATTCACTAGTTACCAGCTACTAGTAGCTTAGCTTTAAAGTTGCTGCTTAATATTTTGGTATTTTTCTAAAGTTAAAGCAAAAACATGTTACCATTTACAATTTACTATTCACTGTTAAGAAGAAACTCATCACGCGTCACCATTCACTAGTAACTAGTAACTAGTAGCTAAAAGTAAAACTCGTCACTATTCACCATTCACTGTTCACAATTCACTGTTCACTATTCACAATTCACTATTCACTGTTCACCATTCACTGGTAACTAGTAACTAGTAGCTAAAAATAAAAACTCGTCACCATTCACTATTCACTATTCACTATTCACAATTCACTATTCACAATTCGCTGGTAACTGTTCACCATTCACTAGTAACTAGTAACTAGTAGCTAAAAGTAAAACTCGTCACTATTCACCATTCACCATTCACTATTCACAAGAAACTTGTCATGCGTCACTATAATCTACCGTCTACCGTCTATCATCTGCCTTTTAAACTTCTTTAGTTCTTTTAACAGCGGCAATAATAAAACCAACAACCATTAAAATAACGCCAAGCCAAACAAGGTTAATAAAAGGTTTAATGCTAACTTCAACCGAAAAAGTTGGGGCAGCTTTAAAGAATGGAGAAGTAGTTGGGTCTGATATTTTGCTAAGCTTTGCTTGAATAGTACCACTAGCATCTAAGTTAGTAAGCTCTATACGTAAATCAGCATCGTTAAAATCAACAGGAATAAAATCTCTGTTACCATCTTTACTACGCATATAAGCTTCTCCCTGATAAATACCATTATTATACATAATAGTAAAAACAGCGCCAATGGTAAACTCTTTACCTTCGCTCATGCTTTGCATAGCATCTTTAGGGAAGTTGAAGCCGGTAAAAGTAATTTTTCTGCCTTCAAATTCTATTGGTTCATTTTTCTTAATAGTAACAGTGCCGTTGGGGGAGCTGTTACCTTCATCGTAATTAACAGGTTCTACATAAAAATCTTTAGTAATTAAGTTTAGTATATCAGGTTCACGCATTAAGCTATTGTTAAACTCTGCAATATACATAACAGGTTTAGCAATAGTTTTATTGCCATTTCTATCAATTTCCACATTAAAAGCGTACTTTTTATTATTTTCTATAGGTTCATAGCCGGTAAAAGTAAGCTTATAGCCAAAAACATCAACTGCTTCCCCTTGAGGTAAATCTATAGATTTTTTAGAAGTAAAGCCACCGGTAGCAATAACGCCAAGCATAAAAATAGCAATACCAATGTGAGCAATAAAAGCCCCGGAGTGAATTAAGTTTTTGCCAAAAGTTTTAAATAAATACTCGCCATTAAGTACAATAGAAAAGACAGTAGTAACAGTAAAAATGGCTAACATTAAATTATTAATTTCACCTAGAAAAATAACAAATGCAGATAGAAGAACAGTAATAATTAAAGAGTATTTAGCATTATTAAATATTTCTTTTTTATCAGTTGTTTTCCACTTAAGCAGTAAGCTAAAGCCCATTAAAATACCAATAATAATACCAATAGGTAAATGGGATTTATTATAAAAAGAGATATCCACGCCTTTACCAAAAATAGGTAATGATGTACCGAAGATAATGATAAGCCCACTAGCGATTAAAGTAGCAGCACCAGTAAAAAGGGCAAGCTCGCGGGAAAGCACGTTTTCTTCAAAATTAAAATGTTCATTTAAGTATTTCCATCTAAAGGCAATAGCCCCAAAGCCAAGCAACAAAAATAAAACAACGTTAATAATAAGGAAAAGGAAAACAATTCTACCAGGTGCAACAAAGGAATGAACGGAGGCATCGCTAAGCACGCCGCTACGAGTTAAAAAAGTTGAATAAATAACAAAAGTAAAAGTTAAAATAGAAAGGATAAGATTAGTTTTAACAAATCGTCCTTTACCGTTGTAAGCTTCTTGGGTTCTTTTTTGAACAATAAAGGTATGGATAGAAGCAACGCCAATAAGCCAGGGGACTAAGGAAGAGTTTTCCACAGGGTCCCAGCCCCAATAACCGCCCCAACCTAAAACGCCATAAGCCCAATAACCACCAAGCATAATAGCTAATCCTAAAATCATATGTCCAATTAATACCCAAGGGAAAGATTGTTTAACCCAGTCGTTATAGTCATTCTTAATTAAAGCAGCAATGGCAAAAGAATAAGGAACAGCTGCCATAGCAAAGCCAATAAAAAGCATTGGTGGGTGAATTTGCATCCAGAAATTTTGTAATAAAGGATTAAGACCTTTACCGAAAATAATAAAATCGTTTAAGCTTACGCCATTTTGAAGTAGTAAAGCGTAAGTATCAGAATTTATTTGGAAATATTGTTTTTGTCCAGCTTGGTCTTGGAAAATAAATTGCCCAATAAAGGATAAATTAAGGAAATTAGGATTAATACTTTTAAGGTCAATAAAAGCGCCTTCTTGCCAAATGTAAGTAAAAGGACTTTTAAGTAGTGGACTAATCATAATTAAAAGCATAACGTTAATAAAGGAATAAACAACCATAACGCGTTGCTCTAAATCTCCACGTTTAGATGTATAATCTAATAAAATAAGTCCAATAATTGCAGAAAACAAACCCCAAAGCAAAAAGCTTCCTTCTTGACCAGCGTAAAAAGTAGAAATAAGCAGACCAATAGGTAAGTCGCTATTGCTATACTCGTAAACATATTTATATTGATATTGATGGGTAAGAATTGCATGCAGTAAAAGAATAGAAGCCGCAATAACCATAATGCTCATAATATGATAACCAAAGCGAGCTTTATTAAGGGTGTTTTCATAACCTTTTAAGGTTAAATAATACATTACAGTAGTAAAAATAGCGGCAAGTAAGGCTAAAGTTAAAAATATATTTCCTATCATTAAAAATCCTTATTAAACGTTAAAAAATTTAAGATTGTTGATTTGGCATTTGACTTTCGTATTTAGAAGGGCATTTAGTTAAAATATCTGTAGCAACAAACTGACCATCTTTATATTTACCAGTAACAACCACACTTGTGCAGCTTTCAAAATTATTAGGTATAGAACCTTTATAAACAACTTTAATTTCTTTCCCAAAGTTATCTACCATGTAAAAAGAGAAAATGTTATTAACTTTATCTAATTGATAGCTTTTACTTTTTACCCATGCACCAGTAGCTTTAACGGTGTGTGTATTGTTAACTATTTTGCTAAAATCGTTTTCGTATTTAATATCTGTTTGAGTAAAAAGATAACCCATAATAAAAAAGAAAACGACAATTATAACACCACCAAAAATATATTTACTTTTCATAGTTGTTATCCTCGTTTTTTAATTCATTTTCAATTTTCTTTAATCTATTTTCTAAGTTAAACAGAAACACAAAAATTCCTACCCAAACAGTAAGAACAATAAAAAGAACAATATAAATAGAATTTTTTTCTAAAAAAGCAAATAAGTTTTCCATTTTACTCCGCAATAAATTTTTTGTTCAATTTTTCTTTAACTAAAAAAGATTTATAACCTAATCTAAACATCCAGTAGTAAAGAATAGTGAAAGCGATAAGAGAGAGGATGAAGACAAGGTACATATTTTTATCCATATGGAAATTAACCACAGGCCCGCTGCTTGTATCGTTAGCGCTGCCGGGGTGTAAACCAGTCATAATACGTGGCATAATAAAAATAAAGAATGGTACGGTTAAAAAAGCAAAAATGCTATAAACAGCACTTAAGCGAGCTTTTTTATTTTCATTTTCAATAGCGCTACGCAAAGCAAATAGAGAGCCATAAATTAAAAGTAAAATAAAAATACTTGTTTCGCGTGGGTCCCAATGCCAAAAAGCGCCCCAAGTAAATTTAGCCCAAATGCTGCCGGTAACAGTGGCTAAAATGCAAAAAATCATACCTAATTGCATAGCGGTAAATGACTTTACGTCGTTATCTAAATTTTCTGTGCGCAAGTATTTAATTCCATAAAACATGCTCATAAAAAATGCAATAACAGCAAGCCAAGCAGTTGGAACGTGGAAAAATATTATTTTAGCTTTTTCTTCTAAACCGGGTATTATTGGATATTGATACCAATGTTGTGGCGCTCCTTCTACAATGGGGAAAGCGATACCCGCAATTATAACAAAAGTCATAAGTAAAAATAGTATTACTTTTAATATATTACTCATATATTTACGTTTCTAAGTTATGGTTAAAAATTAGAATAATTATTTTACAGTATAAAATAACCTTTTTAGTCTTATTAATACAAAATTATGGAATATTATTATATTTTACAAGTGAAAAATAAAGTAAATAAAATAACTTAAACTAAATTAATTAATAAATCTTATAAAGAAAATGGTAAAATTATAAAAATTATTGTATATTTATGCAAATTTAACTTGACAAATAAAATTTAAAATTTATATTAGCATAATAAGATTATGAAAAACACCCAAAAACATATTGCCCCATATAATGTAACCGCAGCAAAAGCTATTGCGGCAAAGGGTGATTTTTCGTTATTAATTAACAACTCGGATATTACCATATTAGGGATTATTATTAGCAACTTAATTATTCTAGTGGTTAACCTACTAGGACTAATTATTTTACGCTAATATTATTAGTCAATCCCTAACCAAAAATAAAACATATTACTTTTACAAAAAATCTTAGGGGTTGACTAAGAGCCCCAAAGGTTTATCCGATTTTTTTTGTTAAAAAAAGTAGAGGTAATATGCGTTCTGATTTAATTAAAAAGGGATATGAAAAAGCGCCCCATAGAAGTTTATTAAAAGCTACAGGAGTAATAAAATCTGATAGTGATTTTAATAAACCGTTTATAGGAGTATGCAATTCATATATCGATTTAATACCAGGTCATGTACACTTAGGGGAACTTGGAAAAATAGTTAAAGAAGCAGTAAGAGAAGCGGGTGGAGTTCCATTTGAATTTAACACAATAGGTGTAGATGATGGAATAGCAATGGGGCATATAGGGATGAGATACTCGCTTGCAAGTAGGGAACTAATAGCCGATAGTGTAGAAACCGTAGCAGAAGCACACCGCTTAGATGGAATAGTTTTTATAACCAATTGCGATAAAATTGTGCCCGGTATGTTGATGGCAGCGGTTAGGTTAAACATCCCCGCAATTTTTGTATCGGGTGGCCCGATGAAATCTGGCAAATTACCAAGTGGGGAAAAGGTAGACCTTATATCTGTTTTTGAAGGAGTGGGGAAATATAATAAGGGTGAAATAAACGATTACGAATTAAAAGAATTAGAAAACTATAGTTGCCCCACCTGCGGTAGCTGTGCTGGCATGTTTACAGCAAATAGTATGAATTGCTTAAGCGAAGCACTTGGTATGGCTTTACCGGGTAATGGAACTATTTTAGCAATAGACCCCAAACGAAAAGAGCTTGCTAAACAGGCGGGTAAACAGATAATTTATTTGGTAGAAAATGATATAAAGCCGAGAGATATAATAAATTTTAATTCCTTACATAATGCATTTGCATTAGATATGGCAATGGGAGGGAGCACAAACACAATATTACACACACTTGCAATTGCAAATGAAGCGGGAATAGAATATGATTTACATTATTTAAATGATATAGCAGAAAAAGTACCCTATTTGTGTAAAGTAAGCCCAGCAACAAAATTTGTGCATATGGAAGATGTAGATAAAGCAGGTGGTATTTCTGCAATATTAAACGAGCTTAGTAAAAAAGAAGGGACATTAAACTTAGATTGCATAACCGTAACAGGCAAAACATTAGGTGAAAATATAAAAGAGAGCGAAGTAAAAGATTACAGTATAATTAGACCGGTTGATAATCCATACTCTGCAAAAGGTGGTTTGGCAATACTTTTTGGAAATTTAGCACCCGAAGGCAGTGTAGTGAAAACGGGTGCAGTATCAGAAAATATGCTTGTTTTTAGTGGAAAGGCAAAAATATTTGAAAGCCAAGAGGAAGCATTAGAAGGAATATTAAACAATAAGGTAAAAGAGGGAGATGTTGTAGTAATAAGATATGAAGGACCAGCAGGCGGTCCTGGCATGCCGGAGATGCTTAGCCCAACAAGTGCAATAATGGGTTTAGGATTGGGTGATAAAGTAGCATTAATAACAGATGGGCGTTTTTCGGGTGGTACGCGTGGCGCATGTGTGGGGCATATTAGTCCAGAAGCAGCAGCAAAAGGACCAATTGCTGCACTAAAAGATGGTGATTTAATAACAATAGATATACCGAATAAATCCATAAATGTAAATTTAAGCGAAACAGAAATTAACCAAAGATTAGCAGAGCTAAAAGAATTTACACCCAAAATAACTAAAGGTTATTTAAGCAGATATGCCAAAATGGTAAAATCTGCCAACGTTGGAGCAATAGTAAAATTATAAATAAAAAAAGAGGAAAAAATGGAAAAGAAGCTATTAAGCGGAGCCGATATCTTTTTTGAGTGTTTAAGGGCAGAAAAAGTAGATACAATATTTGGTTATCCTGGTGGTGCAGTTATTAAGATATATGAAAAGCTATATGACATAGATTTTTTAAGACATATTTTAGTGCGTCACGAGCAAGGGGCAATACATATGGCAGAAGGATACGCAAAAGCAACGGGTAAAGTTGGTGTAGCGTTGGTTACATCTGGCCCCGGTGCTACTAATTCTGTTACTGGTATTGCAGATGCTTTTATGGATTCTGTGCCTCTTGTTGTTTTTACGGGTCAAGTTGCAAGCCACTTAATTGGTAACGATGCTTTTCAGGAAGTGGACATAATAGGAATAACTAGACCTATTACAAAACATAATTTTTTAGTAAGAAAAGTTGAAGAATTAGCCCCAACAATAAAAAAAGCATTTTATATAGCATCTACAGGTAGACCAGGACCTGTTGTGGTAGATTTACCAAAAGATATGATAAATAGTGAATGTTACTTTGAGTATCCAAATGATGTAGAAATAAGAGGGTATAAGCCTACATATAAAGGTCATTCATACCAAATTAAAAAAGCTGCAGAAATTTTAAGCACAGCAAAAAGACCATTACTTTATGTTGGTGGTGGAGTGGTAATGAGCGGTGGCAACGAAGAATTAAAATTATTAGCAAAAACATATAATTTACCGGTAACAACAACGTTGCAAGGGTTGGGTGCATTCCCAAGCACAGATGAACAACATTTAGGCATGTTAGGGATGCATGGCACTTATTACGCAAATTTAGCAGTCCAAAATTGCGATGTTTTAGTTGCTTTAGGTGCTCGCTTTGATGATAGAGTTACAGGAAAGGTAGAAACATTTGCAAAAAATGCGTTCAAAATTCAAGTTGATATAGACCCGGCAGCTATTGATAAAAATGTGGTTGTGGATTTACCAATTGTTGGCGATGTAAAACATATTTTAGCAGAATTAATGATTGAGATGAAGCAAAAACCAGATTTAAATGATTGGTGGAACATGATTTACAAGTGGAAAGATGAATGCCCTTTAGTTTACGATGATAACGATGGCAGATTGCATACAGAGTATGTTATAGAGCAATTATCAGAATTAACGAATGGTGATGCAGTAATTGTGCCCGATGTAGGTCAACATCAAATGTGGATTGCGCAGTATTATAAATTTAACTTTCCACGTTCGTTAATAACAAGTGGTGGATTAGGCACAATGGGCTTTAGTGTGCCGGCAGCAATTGGTGCAAGCTTTGCATTAGAAAATATGAATAGGCGCGTAATTTCTATTAGTGGTGATGGCGGTTTCCAAATGAATATGCAAGAGCTTATAACAGCCGTAAGTAATAAACTACCAATAATTTTTATAATTATTAATAACGGCTTTTTAGGAATGGTAAGGAAGTGGCAAGAGCTTTTCCATAAAGAAAAATATAGTTTTACAGATTTAAGCGACTCCAACCCAGATTTTGTAAAATTAGGAGAAGCATTTGGTATTGAATCATACTCAACAGATAATCCAAAAGAGGTGAGGAATTTATTAGAAAAGGCATTAGCAGTAAAAGATAGACCAGTTTTAATAGAATTTAAGGTAGTAAAAGATGATATGGTATTTCCAATGGTACCAGCAGGCGCTTCTATTAGTGAAATGTTATTAAAGCAATTAAATCCGGAGAATATTTTATAAATGGAGCATATAATATCTGTTTTGGTAGAAAATCGTTTTGGTGCCTTTGATAGAGTAGCAACAATGTTTAGTGGAAAAGGATTTAACATTCGTAGTATATCAATAGGCGAGACAGAGATTTCTGAAATAAGCAGAATGACAATAGTGACCGAAGGCGATAGCCAAATTATAGACCAAGTGGTTAAGCAATTAAATAGGTTAATAGATACTATTAAAGTAGTAGATTTAACAGATGTTAACCACATTGAGCGCGAGCTTGCACTAATAAAGGTAGATTACAAAAAACGCTCGTTAGAAGAGATAAAAAATATATGCGATATTTTTAGGGGGAATATAGTAGATATAAATAATAAATCTGTTATTATGGAAGTTACAGGACCACCGCAAAAAATAGACGCATTACTTAATGTACTACACCCATTTGGAATAAAAGAATTAGCAAGGAGTGGCACGGTAGCATTACCAAGAGGTGAACAAGTTAAATTTAGTAAAAAAGAGTATCCATCCAATTAAAGAGGTAAAAATGAAAGTTTATTACGAAAGCGACGCATCGTTAGATTATTTAAAGAACAAAAAAATTGCTGTATTAGGTTTTGGAAGTCAAGGACATGCACATGCACTAAATTTATTAGATAGTGGCTTAGATGTTTGTGTTGGATTAAGGAAAGAGAGTGCAAGTTGGCAAAAAGCAGAAAACGCCGGGCTAAAAGTTTACACCGTTGCGGATGCATGCAAACAGTGTGATGTTATTATGGTTCTTTTGCCAGACCAACACCAAAAAGCAGTATATGAAGATTCCATTAAGCCATATTTAACAGAAGGTAAAACTTTAGTTTTTGCGCATGGTTTTAATATACATTATAAATGGATTGTGCCACCCGAAAATGTAAATGTAATGATGATTGCGCCTAAAAGTCCTGGTCACTTAGTAAGGCGCACCTATTTAGAAAATACTGGCGTACCATGTTTAATAGCAGTATACCAAGATTACACAGGTGATACAAAACAGATGGCTTTAGCTTGGGCACATGGGATTGGAGGAACAAAAGCGGGGGTAATAGAAACAACATTTAAGGACGAAACAGAAACCGACTTATTTGGCGAGCAAGCTGTTTTATGTGGTGGCTCTGCACAATTAATAAAAGCAGGATTTGAAGTACTAACAGAAGCTGGTTACCCCCCGGAGCTAGCTTATTTTGAGTGTATGCACGAGCTAAAACTAATTGTAGACCTTTACTACGAAGGAGGACTAAGCAGAATGAACTACTCGGTTAGTGATACTGCAGAGTATGGTGGTATGACACGCGGAAAAAGAATTATTACCGAAGAAACTAAAAAAGAGATGAAAAAAATATTAACAGAAATACAAGATGGTAGCTTTGCGGAGGAATGGAAAAAGGAAAACGAAACAGGCTTAAAAAACATGGAACAGTTACGTAAAGAAAATAAAGAGCATATTATAGAAGTTGTTGGCTCTAAACTGCGTTCTATGATGAGCTGGTTAAAAAAGAAAAATCCAAAGGAAGAGGTTGGAGTATGAGTTATAAAATAGTACTTTTACCAGGTGATGGAATAGGTAAGGAAATAGTATTAGGTTCGGTAAAAGTATTAAATGCCGTTAGCAATTTATTTAATTTAAAAATAGATTTAGTAGAACAGAAGTTTGGTGGAGATGCGATTGATATGTATGGCAGCCCGCTTACCCAAGAAGTGCTTGCAGAGTGCAAAAGCAGTGATGCCGTGCTTCTTGGGGCGGTAGGCGGCTATAAGTGGGATAGCTTACCTGCACATTTAAGACCTGAAACGGGGTTACTTTCTTTACGTAAGGAATTAGGTTTATTTGCAAATATTCGCCCAGCAAAAGTTTTTAACTGTTTATTAAATGCGTCAACTTTAAAAAATGATGTTGTTGCATATACAGATTTTGTGGTTGTGCGCGAGCTTACTGGTGGTATTTATTTTGGCACACCAAGGGGAGAAGACGCAAATAAAGCTTATAATACTATGCTTTATTATGATTATGAAGTTGAAAGAATTTTTGATATTGCTGCAAAAATTGCTCTTAAAAGGAAAAAGCAAATTGTATCTGTAGATAAAGCTAATGTGTTAGAAGTATCTAAATTTTGGAGAAATATTGTTCATAAACAAGCAAAAAGTTATGCGGAAATATCTGTAACAGATATGTATGTTGATAATGCGGCTATGCAAATAGTAAAAAATCCAAAGCAGTTTGACGTTATTTTAACAAGCAATTTATTTGGGGATATTTTAAGCGATTTAGCGGGGATTATTACCGGAAGTTTAGGGATGTTACCTTCTGCCAGCATGGGGAATAAATACTCCTTATATGAACCAATACATGGTAGCGCTCCCGATATTGCAGGAAAAGATATAGCTAATCCTATAGGAACGGTGCTATCTGTTGCGATGATGATGAAATACACTTTTAATTTAGATAGTGCAAGCGAAGTAATAGAAGCAAGTGTGGAAGAGTTATTAAACGAGGGATATAGAACGGTAGATATTGCTGATAAGGATGATAAAATAATTGGAACGCAAGAGATGTGCGAAAAGATAGCTGAAAAGATTAGGAAAAAATAAGAGGAAATATGGAAAATAGGATCATAATATTTGATACAACATTACGAGATGGCGAGCAGTCACCGGGTGCATCACTTAATGTATTCGAAAAAGTAGAAATTGCAAAACAACTTGAAAAATTAGGCGTGGATGTAATTGAAGCGGGCTTTCCTGTTTCATCTCCTGCACAATTTGAAGCAGTGCAAAGAATTTCTGACGAAGTTAAAGTTGTTGTTGCTGCATTAAGCAGAGCTAAAGAGGAAGATATTTTAGCAGCTTATAATGCCATTAAAAATGCTTATAAAAAAAGAATACATACTTTTTCTAGTACATCAGATTATCATATTATTGGCAAATTTGGCAGCAGCAGATATGGCACTACGTTAGAAGAAAAACGAAAAACGGTGCTTAAAATGTCCTATGATATGGTTGCTTATGCAAAAACTTTTTGCGCAGATGTAGAGTTTTCTGCTGAAGATGCAGGGCGCACCGATATAGGCTATTTGGCAGAAGTAATAGAAGCAGCAATAGAGGCAGGTGCAACCACTGTAAATATTCCAGATACAACCGGTTACACTATGCCCGAAGAGTTTGGTGCTAAAATAGCAGAATTAAAAAGGCGCGTTAAAAATATAGAAAAAGCAATAATTAGCGTGCATTGCCATAACGATTTAGGTTTAGCTGTGTGTAACTCACTTGCTGGCATTGCAAACGGTGCAAGGCAAGTTGAATGCACAATAAATGGAATTGGTGAACGAGCCGGTAATGCAGCATTAGAAGAAATTGTTATGGCGCTTAATGTAAGGAAAGATATTTTTAATTTTTATACAGGTATTAACACAAAGGAAATTTATAATACAAGTAAAATGGTTTCCTCATTTTCTGGAATAATTGTACAACCAAATAAAGCAATAGTTGGAGATAACGCATTTGCGCACGAAAGCGGAATACACCAAGATGGTATGTTAAAAAATAGAGAAACATACGAAATAATGAAGCCCGAAGATGTTGGAGTTCCCAAAACTAAAATTGTTTTAGGGCGCCATAGTGGAAGACATGGGTTAAAAGTCCGTTTAACAGAATTAGGCTACACCCTTACCGAAAGCGAGTTGCAAAAAATTTACGAAGAGTTTACAAAATTAGCAGATAAGAAAAAAGAAGTGTATGATGAAGATTTAAGAAGTTTGATGGGGGATAAATATTCTAAGTTTGATGATGTTTATACTTTAGAGTATCTTAATATAAGTAGTGGAACTTTAACAATACCCACAGCAACAGTTAAAATTAAAAATCACGAAAAAATATATTCAGATAGTGCCACAGGTGATGGAGCCGTTGATGCTGTTTTTAATGCAATAAACCGCGCATTAAATGTAGATACACATTTAGAATCGTATCAAGTTCGTTCTGTAACCGCAGGAAGAGAAGCAATGGGAGAAGTAACTTTGCGCGTTAAAATTAGGGATAAAATTTATTACGGAAGAGGAGTTTCTACTGATGTTATAGAAGCAGGGGCTTATGCTTACTTAAATGCAGTAAATCAATACGAAAAATATAAGTTTACTATTAGCAAAGAAAATAGTGTTGAAGAATTAGTTTAGGTGAAAAATGGGAATGACAATAACAGAAAAAATATTAGCAAAAGCATCGGGTAAAAAATTTGTTAAACCTGGTGAAAATATTTGGCTAAATGTAGATGTTTTAATGACGCACGATGTTTGTGGACCGCCAACAATAAATATTTGGCGAAATGAATTTAAAGAAAAAGCGAAAATATGGGATAAAGATAAGCTTGTAATATTTCCAGACCACTATATATTTACAGCAAATAAACAGGCTAATAGAAATGTAGAATTTTTAAGAGAATTTGCAAAAGAGCAAAATTTAGCACATTACTATGACCCCAACACGGAACGCTACAAAGGAGTTTGCCACGTTGCTTTAGCGGAAGAAGGATTTAACTTGCCGGGCAAAGTTTTATTTGGAACAGATAGCCACACTTGCACAAGTGGAGCTTTTGGCATGTTTGCTACTGGGGTTGGTAATACAGATGCTGCTTTTATTTTAGGTACGGGCAAAATTTGGGAAAAAGTACCGGAAACAATTAAATTTATTTTTAATGGTAAAATGCCCAATTATTTAACCGCAAAAGATTTAATATTGCAAATTTTAGGCGATATTACAACAGAAGGGGCTACTTATTGCGCTATGGAATTTGCGGGGGAAACGGTAATGGAGCTATCTATGGAAGAACGTATGACTTTAACTAATATGGCAATAGAAGCCGGTGGTATGAATGGGATTATTGAACCTGATGAAAAAACTATTGCATATGTTAAAAGTAAAACGGATAAAGAATTTGACCTATTTTATAGTGATTTAGATGCTAATTACAAAGCAGTTTATGTTTATGATACTAAAACAATTGAACCGCTTGTAGCAAAACCACACAGCCCAGATAATAGAAGCACGGTTAAAGAAGTTAGCGGCACTAAATTAACTAAGTGCTATATAGGTTCTTGTACAGGTGGTAAAATTACAGATTTTAGGTTTGCGGCTAAAATTTTAAAAGGAAATACGGTTAGCGTTCCAACATTTATTGTTCCAGCTACAACAGAAACATTAAACAAGCTAAAAACCGAAAGTTATGATGGGGAATATTTAATGGATATTTTTGAAAATGCAGGTTGCTTTTTTAGTCAACCTTCTTGTGCTGCTTGCTTGGGTGGGCCAGATGATACTTTTGGACGCGCAGTTGATGGCGAAGTAATTATATCTACAACAAATAGAAACTTTCCGGGTAGAATGGGGAGCAAAAAATCCCAAGTTTATTTAGCTTCTCCTTTTACTGTGGCTGCAAGTGCCATAAAAGGAGTTATAACAGACCCCAGAGATTTTATTAATTAAGGATACTATTTTATGGAAAGATTTATTAAAGGTAAAGTTTTTGTTTTAGGTGATAATATAGATACAGACCAAATTATACCCGCAGAATATTTGGTCTATAGCTTAACAGATGAAAAGGAAGCAGAAAATTATGGTAAATATGCGTTAAGTGCGGTTCCAATAAGCCAAAGTGGTTTGCCATATGGTAACATCCCTTTTATAAAAGAAGGGACTAAAAGTGAATATGAAATAATTGTTGCTGGTAGCAATTTTGGATGTGGTTCATCTAGGGAACATGCACCTTTTGCATTAGCCAAAGCAGGAATAAAAGCCATAATTGCTTTATCTTATGCGCGCATTTTTTATAGAAATGCAGTTGATGGCGGTTTTTTTATTCCTTTTGAAAGTGAGGAAAGATTAAACAATAAAATTAAAACGGGCGATATTTTAGAGTTAGATACTGAGGAAAATTTAATTGTTGTAAATGGTGCTGTACAATTTAAATTAAAAGATTTGGGGAGTGTTTTACCAATTGTTGCGGCGGGGGGAATATTTGAATACGCAAGAAAAAATGAAATGATATAACAATATAGGAATAACAAAATGGGATTTGAATCTGATTACATTTGGCACGAGGGTAAAATTATACCCTTTAAGGAAGCAAACGTACACTTTTTAACAAGCTCGTTGCACTATGGAACGGCAGTTTTTGAAGGTATCCGCTCTTACTCTACAGATAGTGGACCAGCGGTTTTTAGGTTAAAAGATCACATAAAGCGGCTTTTTGCAAGTTCTAAAGTGCTTGGCTTTAATAATTTGCCTTATACAGAAGAGGATTTGTACTATGCATGTTTAGACCTGATAAGGGTAAATAATTTTGAAGAGTGTTATATACGTCCACTTGTATATATAAAAGAAAATGGTTGGAATTTATCTACAACTAATGTAGTAGTAGAGGTATCTATTGCCGTTTGGAAATGGACAAATTACTTGGGTGAAAAAGCATTATTAAATGGAATAAGGGGGAATGTATCAACTTTTCCACGTCATCATCCAAATATTATGATGACTAAAGCAAAAATAGCTGGTAATTATGTAAACTCTGTTTTAGCAAAAAGTGAAAGTTTACGCTTAGGATTTGATGAAGCAATAATGTTAGACCCATACGGAAATGTTAGCGAGTGCACGGGTGAAAACATATTTTTGGTTAGAGATGGAGTAATATACACACCACCTAAAAATGGAATTTTGGAAGGTTTTACAAGGGATACAATTATAACAGTAGCAAAAGATAGAGGATATGAAGTTAGGGAAGAGACAATAAGTAGAGACCAGCTTTATATTGCAGATGAAGTTTTTGTAACAGGCACAGCAGCAGAAGTTATAGCATTAAGTGAAATAGACCATAGAAAAATTGGTTGTGGCAAAACGGGTAAAGTATGTGCAGAAATGCAAAGCGCATATTCTGATATCATTCATGGTAAAAATGGTAAATACTTAGAGTGGTTAGATTATGTAAATTATGAAGCAGCAGAGGAACATAAAGCAAGTTAAAAAAAAGGGGCTTAAAGCCCCTTAAATTTATTTTTTAACTGCATCAACAATTTCTTGAGAAACTATAATTCTACCGCAAGCTTCGCAGTTGAACATTCTTTTGTTAGATTTAATTTCAATTTGTCTTTGGCTGGGGATAATATTATGGCAGCCATCGCAACTGCCGCGTACAATAGGAACAACAGCACGTCCACCTAATGCTTTTCTAATTCTTGTGTATGTTACATAATCTGGTTTTTTAACTTTTTCAACCACTTTTTCTCTTATTTCGCGTAACTTTTGCTCTTCGCGTTCGTTAGCTTTAATTATCTGCTTTAAATTATCTTCTTTTTCTTTAAGTTCTTCAGTTAATTTTGTAAGTTGAGGTGTAATTTCTAAAATTTCAACTTCTAATTTTTCAAGCAACTCAACAATTTGTAAGTTTTCTGCAT
This sequence comes from uncultured Melioribacteraceae bacterium, assembly GCA_964652025.1. Taxonomy (GTDB): domain Bacteria; phylum Bacteroidota; class Ignavibacteria; order Ignavibacteriales; family Melioribacteraceae; genus JAEXOD01. The sequence goes on along the minus strand of CAZYZX010000003.1, from coordinate 305,754 downwards.
CAAGCTTTTTAATGTTTTCTTCTGTTTGGTCAATTTCTTTGGTTAAGGCATCATATTCTTTATTATTTCTTACTTGATAAAGCTGAGCTTTATATCTTTTAAGGTTTTCTGTTGCGCGTAGTCTTTCTTCTTCAATTACTGTTTTACGCTCTTTTGCTGCTTGCATTTCCTTTTCTTTAAGGTCTACGGAATTTTTAATTCCATTAATTTTGCTAACCAACTCGTTAACTGCAGTAGGCAAATCCCCACGTAATTCTTCTAATTCGTCTAACTGCTCGTCAATTAGTTGTAACTCGTAAAGCGCTGTTAATCGTGAAATCACTTTATTTATCTCCTAAATTATAATAAAATCTTATTGGGTTTGTTTCTAAAAAGTCAAATATCTCAAATTTTTCGTTACTAACTTTTATATAGTTATTTATAATGTTTTTAATTGTATCTAAGCCAAAAATTTCTGTTTCGTAATGGCCAGCATCAATTAAAGTAATTTTACCCGCTGCATCATGGTAAGTATGATATTTAATATCTGCAGTAATAAATGCATCTGCATTTTGTTCTATTGCTGCGTTTAATAGTTCGCTACCACTACCACCACATACAGCAACTTTATTTATAATATTTTTACTACCAAGTGTATATTTAAAAGCGTCTAAGTTTAATTCTTTTTTAACATAAGAAAAGAAATCGTTAATATTCATAGGATTATCAAGGTAACCAATTACACCAGCGCCAAAGTTTTCGTTTTTATTTAGTAGTGGGTAAATATCGTAAGCGGGTTCTTCGTAGGGGTGGCTTTTTATAAGTGCGTTAATAACTTTGTGTAAATCCCATTTATTAGCTATAACTTCTAATTTAATTTCATCAACTGTTTCAAAATTTTGTTTGGTGCCTATTGTGGGGTTGCTGTGTTCGTTTCCTTCAAATGTTCCTTTGCCGTTTACTCTGTAGCTGCATTTATTGTAGTCTCCAATTATTCCTCCACCCGCTTCAAAAATTGCTTCGCTTACTTTTTCTACGTGTTCGTTAGGTACAAAAACCGAAACTTTAAAGCGAGTGTTCTCGGCATTTGTAAGGAATTTTAATTCTGTTAGCTTTAACTTTTTAGCAAGTTGAAAGCTAACACCTCCTTTAGAAAAATCTAAATTTGTATGGGCAGAGTAAACGGTAATATTGTTTTTTATGGCTTCTATAATAATTTTACCACTTTCGGTATTATAATTAATATTTTTAAGAGGAGTGAAAATAAATGGGTGGTGGGTAATAATAAAGTTGCAATTGTTATTAATAGCAAACTTTAAGGCTTGTGGATTAAGCTCTAAACAAACCAAAATGTTTTTTATAGGATCGTTTGGATTGCCAAATTGCAGTCCAACGTTATCTTTTTCCCAAGCAGCACCTTTTGGTACTATATTTTCGAAAAACTTTATAAAGTCTTTTATCATAATATCAAAAAAAATGCACCCTTTTTTGAAAGGTGCATTTAATTTTATTTTAACTCCGCTAAAAATAGCGGTAAAATACTTATTTTACGGTTTTTACTTATATTTTTCATAATCTCTTACTACAAAAGTAAGATTTTTTTTATTAAATCTCAACATATTATTAAATTTTTTTTAAATTTTTTCTATCCAAAGGTTATCTTCTTTAATTAAATCTATTAAAGCATCAACAGCAAACTCACTATCAATATTTCGCTTTACTATTTCTTTACCGCGATATAAGGTAATTTTGCCAATACCGCTACCAACATAGCCATAATCAGCATCTGCCATTTCACCAGGACCGTTTACAATGCAACCCATAACAGCAATTTTAACGCCCTTTAAGTGACCGGTACGCTCTCTAATTGCATTTGTTACTTCTACTAAATCGAATAAAGTTCTACCGCAAGAAGGGCAAGCAATATACTCTGTTTTAGATATCCTTGCGCGTGCAGCTTGTAATATTCCAAACATTATTCTGTTAATAAAATTTATATCTTTGTTTTCTTCTGTTGTAATCCAAATCCCATCACCTAAACCATCTATTAGCAAACCGCCTAAATCAGTTGCGGCATGTAGCATTAATTCTTCTTGGGTTAATTTACTATATCCACGTTTTATTATAACTGGGTTATTAATTGCGTTTTCTAAAAAATAATTGAATACGTAACGCTGTTCGGGCATTCCATGCAAGTTATCGGTTGTTAAAACTAATATTGTTGTATCATCTAATATTTTTTTATTTAAGTTGTTTAAATCATTAATATTAAACTCTACAAAATTAGCTACAAATGATTTTGCTGGGGAATTAATATATAAATTGCAATCAAATAGCGGGAAAGAGCTGGATTTATTTGGTAAACTTTCCCACGTTTTTGCAAAATAAATTGGTTTTAGCGTATTTGGTAGTTCAAAGTTTAATATGTTATCGCCTAAAAATATAAAATCTGCTGCTTGGTCATCAATATTCCATTTATCGGTTTCGGGAATATATGTATAACCAATTTTAGTTAAGTCTTTTATTGAGATATTATTAAGTTTAGAAAAATCTGCAATTACTTTTGGAACATTACCATTACCAATTGCAAGTATATCGTTTGTAACGCGTTTATTATATTCAAATGGATTAATAAAATACTTTTTAATTTCTGGCAAAGGTTTATGGGTGCTACGATTTTTATAACGGTTAGCTAAACTAATAGCAACAGGCGCTTCGTTTTCGGGTGGTTCGGTTAAGGATACGCGAATAGTATCTCCAATACCATCTTCTAATAAAGTGCCAATACCAAGTGCAGATTTAATTCTTCCATCTTCGCCATCGCCTGCTTCTGTTACACCAATATGTAGCGGATAGTTCATTCCCTCTTCAGTCATTTTATTTATCAGCAATCTATAAGCTTGAACCATAACTTGTGGGTTGCTTGCTTTCATGGAAAGTACAATATTATGAAAATTTTCATCGCGGCAAATTCTTACAAATTCTAATGCGCTTTCTACCATGCCAAGTGGAGTATCGCCATATCGGCTCATAATTCTATCGGATAATGACCCATGATTTGTGCCTATACGCATAGCTGTGCCATACTCCTTACATATTTTTACTAAAGGAGTAAAGCGTGCACGTATTTTATCTATTTCTTCGGCATATTCAGAATCGGTATATTCTAATTTTAAGAATTTCTTTTTATCGATATAATTACCCGGGTTAATGCGTACTTTTTCTACAATTCTAGCAGCCATTTCTGCAGCATTTGGCGTAAAGTGAATATCTGCAATTAAGGGTACTTTATAACCGCGATTTAGTAATTCTTTTTTTATATTAGCTAAGTTTTTAGCTTCGTTAATACTTGGGGCGGTAATTCTTACGTATTCACAACCTGCTTCTACCATTCTTATTGTTTGTTCTACTGTAGCAATGGTATCCATTGTATCGGTTGTTGTCATAGATTGTATTCTTATTGGATTGTTACCACCTAATGGAACGCCTCCAATATTTACTTCTATAGTTTTAAATCTTTTATAGTTGGTTAAAGAATTGCAATAGTATAACATAAATAATTATATTTTATTAGTTTTAAGATTAAACAATATGTAATTAATGTTGGTTCTTATTTTTAAGTAAGTGAATAAATTTAGTAATAAAATCGTTAGCGTAAATTGCTTCTTTAGCTGTTACAATATTCTCATTTACTAAAAATGGTTCATCATTAAAAACAGCACCCTCTTTTTCAACATCTTTTTTATAGTTTACATTACAAGCAATAGGTTTATTTATAAAAAGAGCAGTTTTTGCCAATAGAACAGGTGCTGCACAAATGGCACCAACAATTTTTTTATTCTTTATAAAGTCTGCAATATTATTTATAATTAAAGTGTTTTTAAAGTATTCAGTAATTCCTTTACCACCAATAATAATTAACCCTGCAAAATTTTGTTGCTTAAGATTATTAAGTGCAACATCATTTTTTACTTTTAGTCCTCTATTTCCAGTGCAAACACTAATAGCATCGGAGCATATAAAAACGTTAAACCCGTTTTTAATCAATTGGGATTTAGTTATAATAAACTCTTGTTCGTCAAAATCTTTTTGTGATAAAAAAATAACAATACTTTTATGTTTCAATCAGTTGCCTATAGTTTATTTTAAGTAGACCATTTTTTTAGTAAAAGATTTACCATTTACATTAAGGGTATAAAAATAAATACCACTAGGAACGGTTACACCCAAATTGTTTTTAGCATCCCAAAATACAAAATTATTTCCTTTTTGTAATAATTGGTTATTAATTAAATTAGCAACGGTTTGTCCTAAAGCATCATAAACAGTTAAGCTAACGTTGCTTACTTCGGGCAAGTAAAACGAAATTTTTGTAGTTGGATTAAAGGGATTTGGGTAATTTTGATAAAGCACAAAATTATCTGGATTAACAGGAGTTTTATCTTTAACAGAAACAACAAAAGTTGAATCATAAGAAATTAATCTAATAGCATCTGCAACAACGTAAGTGCCCGCAGGGGTGCCGGCATCAGTAATTTTTACTTTTTCATTTGATGTGCCTGCAAAAGTATAAGTGCCAATTTTAACCCAAGTAGAACCATTAAGCGATTGGTCTTTTTTAACTGTATCAATACCGTTTTTATGTTCTATAATAAAAGGAGTAGTTTTACTTCTGTTAGTAGAAGCGACCCACCAAGCATAAAGCTCGTAACTAGCTTCTTTTGGTAAGTTAAGATTAAATTGTGCGTAGCTGCTACCAGTGCCAACAGCATTTAATTGCGCTGGAGTACTTCCCCAATAACCTGTATTAGCAGTTGGGAACCAATCACCGCCATTTAGAGAAGCTTCAGGGTCGCCTGTATCAATTACCTTTTCAAAAGTAGGTTCCTTTGGTAAGTGTAAAGAATCGATATGTGTTACGGCAAAGATTACAGGAACGGCGCGCATCTCGCTTGGGGAATTAATAAATTGATTACCCAAAGCCATTTGAGTGGAGCCGCCACCATCTAAGTTCATAGCTTCTACACAACCTAAGTTTATAAAAACTTGCGCTACTTCTGGCAAAGCTAATCCTTCAGAATCGGTTTGTCTTCCATCGGCAACAAGAAAAATTACATGTTTATCTGCAGTGTATCCAACTGCAGTTCTTGGGTCTCTGTTATCTAAACCAACACCGCTACCCCACATAATTTCTTCGTTATAAGTTATATGTAGTATTCCGTTTTTAACTAAAGTAGGGGCGCCACCAATACCAACTAATAAATTTTGGTAAGGTGTACCTTGCGATTGCTGAGGAGGTGGAAGTGGAGAAGAAGCGTTATAAGTGTATGGTAAAGGTTCATTAAATGTATATAAACCTTGTAAAGTATTACTAAAGTGATAAATCCAATTTACAGCTGGTTGTTTACTTTTATCCACACCAAAAAAACTACGAATAACGGGGTATGCCTGATTATTACGCGTTACAGTTGCAACATTTTGTGCCTTCAATTCGTTTGGGTAAACTACTGCACTATAAGATGTAGAACCACCAAAAAATCCACCATTTATTGAAGCATATGCACCAAATCTGGCATTTAACACATTAACTGTTGATGGAGCTGTTGTAATGTAAGGTCTTACGGCAATTTTAGGATTATTTAAATCAATATCTAAGTAATAGGCTTTAAGTTTTGGTGAAGTGCGGGAACCTTCAAAAAGTTTTACACCATTAGGTAAATTATAAAAAGCACTAACATCGGTCCAAGTTATTGGTTGCGCACTAATTATAGCGTAACTAAGTAAAAAAAGTAAAATCATTTTTCTCATAATCGTATCTCCCCGTTAAAAATTAAATTTAATCTACAAATTTACAATATTTAAAGCAATTTTACTAAAATATAAAATGTTTAATAAATTATTGTTTAAGTAAAATAAACTTATTAATTTTAAGTTGATAATATTAATTTAATCACCAATTAAAAAGGATAAAATAATGAAAAACAAAATCCTAATGTTAATACCAGTGTTAGTATTTTTAATAGGCTGCTCTGGAGCAAAAAAAATTGAATTTGAAGAGTATAAGTTAGATAATGGGTTGCATGTAATATTGCACGAAGACCATACTACGCCAATAGTTGCAGTCTCCATTATGTATCATGTAGGCAGTAAAAACGAAGATCCGGAAAGAACTGGCTTTGCGCATTTTTTTGAGCATTTAATGTTCGAAGGCTCGCCAAATATAGCAAGAGGCGAATATTTTAAGACTATTGAAGGTGCCGGCGGAACACTTAATGCGAACACCTCTTTTGATAGAACTTTTTATTATCAAATTCTTCCATCTAACCAATTAGAGCTTGGTTTATATATGGAAAGCGAACGTTTGATGCATTTAAAGATTGATAGCGTTGGCTTAGAAACACAACGTAAAGTAGTTAAAGAAGAAAGGAAACAAAGTTACGAAAACAGACCATACGGCTCGATTTTAGAAGAAACTTTTAAGCGCGCATATAAAGTGCACCCTTATAGGTGGTTAACAATTGGTTCTGTTCAATATATTGATCAAGCAAAATTAGATGAGTTTATTGAATTTTATAATCATTACTACGTTCCTAATAATGCAACTTTATCTATTGCTGGCGATATTAATAAAACCCAAGCAAAAGAATTTATTAACAAATATTTTGCAGAAATACCAAAAGGTAAAAAAGAAATAAAGAGAGATTTTCCGATTGAACCGCCTTTAGGTGGAGAGGTTAGAGATACAATTTACGATAACATTCAACTTCCAGCAGTAATACAATCTTATAGAATACCCGCACAAGGTACAGAAGATTACTATGCTTTAAATATGTTAACAACCTTGCTATCTGGTGGGCAAAGTAGCAGATTATATAAAAGCATTGTAGATGAAAAGCAATTAGCGGTTACTGCTATGTCTTTTCCATTTGCATTAGAAGATAGCGGACAATTTTTAGTTTTTGCTGTTTGCAACATGGGTAAAGACCCTAAAGAAGTTGAAGATGAAATGAATAATCAGATCCAAAATGTTCAAAATAATCTTATTAGCGAGCGTGAATTTGTAAAATTGCAAAATCAAGTAGAAAGAAGTTTTGTAGATGAAAATAGTAAAGTTGCAGGAATTGCAGAAAGCTTGGCAAATTATCATGTTTATTTTGGTGATGCTAATTTAATTAATACTGAAATAGAAAGGTATATGAAAGTTACACGCGAAGATATTATGAAAGTTGCAAAGAAATACTTGGTAAAAGATAATAGAGTTGTTTTATATTATTTGCCAAAAAGTTTAAAAAAATAATTTGAAGTTTGGAGAATAAAATGAAAAATAAATTAGTATTGGCATTATTTATAATATTAGCGGCAAATATTTTGTTTGCTCAAGTAGATAGAAGTAAAAAACCGTTACCAGGTCCTGCCCCCACAATAAACATTGGGGATTATGAAATGTTTGTGTTACCCAATGGGTTAAAAGTTATTGTTGTAGAAAACCACAAGCTACCTAAAGTAAATTTTAGATTTATTGTTAATCGCGAGCCAATTTTAGAAAAAGAATTTGCTGGATATGTTGAAATTACAGGTGAATTATTAGGAACGGGAACCAAAACAAGAACTAAATCAGAAATTGATGAAGAGATTGATTTTATTGGTGCAAATTTAAGTACATCTTCAAACTCTATAAATGCATCTTGCTTAAGCAAAAATACAGAAAAGCTTTTTGAAATAATGTCTGATATAATATTAAATAGCGAGTTTAAGCAAGAAGAGTTAGATAAAATAAAAACCAAAATGTTAAGTGGTTTAGCATCTGCAAAAGAAGAACCGCAAAGCATTTCACAACGTGTTAGAAGTGTGGTTTTATATGGTAAAGATCATCCATATGGTGAAATAGAAAGTGAAGAGACAATTAAAGCAGTAACATTAGATGTTTGCAAAAATTATTATAACACTTATTTTGTACCAAACATTTCTTACTTAGCAATAGTAGGTGATATAACCTTAAGTGATGCTAAAAAATTAGTTACAAAATATTTAGGTAATTGGACAAGTAAAGAAGTAACAAAAACAGAATTAAAAACAGTTAAGCAGCCATTAGTGCGCAAAGTTGTAGTTTCTGATAGAAGCAATTCAGTTCAGTCTGTAGTTAATGTTACATATCCATTAGATTTAAAGATTGGAACGACTGACCAAATAAAAGCACAAGTAATAAATGCAATATTAGGAGGAAGTGCAACAGCGCGTTTATTTATGAATTTGCGGGAAAAGCATGCGTTTACTTATGGTGCATATTCTAATATTACACCAGATGAATATGTTGGTAATTTTACTGCATATTGCGAAGTTCGTAACTCTGTTACAGATAGTGCTGTTACAGAAATATTAAATGAAATGAATAGGATGCGAACCGAAAAAATTACAGAAGAAGAGTTGCAAAGAACAAAGAACTTTTTAACGGGCTCATTTTCTAGAAGTTTAGAAGACCCACAAACCATAGCTAATTTTGCGCTTAATATAGAAAGATATAATTTACCTAAGGATTTTTATAAAAATTATTTAAAAGTATTAAACTCGTTAACAGTAGATGATATTTACGAAGCTGCTGGTAGATTAATAAAACCAAATAATGCTTATGTTGTTGTGGTTGGTAAAAGTGATGAAATTTCTTCTCCATTAGCAAAGTTTGCACAAAATGGTAAAATAGAGTATTTAGATTTTTATGGCAACAAAGTAGACCCAAGTGCAAAAAAACTACCAGAAGGATTAACAGTTGATAAAGTGATATCTGATTTTATTAACGCTGTTGGTGGAAAGGAAAACCTTGCAAAAATTAAAAATATATCTGTTACAATGAAAGGTAAAACACCAATGGGTGACCTTTCGGTTAATTTAATTAAAAAAGAAGGTGGTAAATTATATCAAAAAGTAGATGCGGGTATGTTTGTTCAAGAAACCGTTTCTGATGGAGCAAAAGCTAAACAATCCGCAATGGGGCAGACTAAAATGTTGGATGGCAAAGAATTTGAACGATTGAAATATGAAGCTGCTATTGAACCGTTATTAGATTTAGCAAAATATGGTGCAACTGCAGAGCTAAATGGAATTGAGAACATTGACGGAGTTGATTATTATAAAGTAACAATAAAATTTGCAAGTGGACAAAATACTATAACCTATTTTGACACAAAGACGGGATTAAAAAATAGGGATGTGAACACAATCGAAACACCACAAGGCAATTTTACTTCTGTAATTATTTATGATGATTACAAAGATGTTAATGGTATAAAAGTGCCTTACTTATATAAGCAAATAATGGCAGGACAAAAGTTCGATTTAAGTGTAACCGATGTTAAAATTAATTCTGATATTCCAGATAGTAAGTTTGAAGTAAAATAAAAATTAAATTAACTTTTGTTATAAAACTTTACCCTCGAAATAATTTCGGGGGTTTTTATTTTTAAAATTTATGAACTTAATTTATAACTTTTCATTAAGTGGTTCGTCTTAATTAATGAAAGTAAAAAACATTAATTAAATGGAGCCTGATATGAAAACTAAATATTATAATTTCGTGTTGTTTACGTTGGTTTGCGTTGTTGCTTTATCGTTAAATTTAAGTGCTCAAGAAAAAACTAACTTAAGTAAAAAAGAAAAAGCAATTTTGAATTTAAAATCTGCAATAAATAGTGATAATATAGGGTTGCGCAAAAGTGGTTATGAAATGTGTGCAAAATTTAAATATGATGAACTATTGCCAGATTTAATAAATGCTAGTTATACTGAAGAAGATGATTATTTACAATTTGTTCTTGCTTTAACATTGTTAGAGTTTGATACAGATGACGCACAATTAAAAGCACAAGGGCTATTATCAGCTAACAATACAATAAAAGCATTAAGTAAAATGAATATTATTGAAAAATAATAAACTAATTACTCATAATACCGCTAATAAGGTGTAGATTTTTAGAATTACTACGTTCAAAAATAATTTTTAAGATAGCAGTTATGGGAACAGATAAAATCATTCCTGCAATTCCCCAAATGTATCCCCATAACAATAAGGAAAGTAAAATAACAATAGGATTTAAGCCCAATTTATTACCAAATATTTTGGGCTCTAAAACATTACCCACTAAATTTTGAAAAACTATTAATATAACTAATAATAATGCCGCATAACCAATAGACTCGTATTGAATTAAACACATTAAAGTTGGAAGAATAACAGAAATAATAGACCCAATATTAGGAATAAAATTTAAGAAAAAAGTTAAAGCAGCCCAAACTAAAATAAAATCCACACCAAAAATAAGTAAAACAATGCCAACAATAATAGAAATAGTTAAGCTAATTAAAGCTTTTGTGGAAATATACTTTTGAACTTGGTCTGTTATATTTTTTACAGTATCGTAAATAAAGCTTTCGTCGTTCTCTTTTTCATCGTTTAGTTTTGGTTCAAATCTATTTTTGAAAGCTTCTATAATTTTATCGTGACCACTATTAATAAAAATAAAGAAAAATAGTATTAAAAAGATATTAGAAAAGAAATCCACAGTAGATGAAAAAACACCACTAGCAAAAACAGCATAATCTAATTTTGCTAAATATTTACCAATATCAAAATTTAATAAGATAGGATTTTTAATTCCAGAATCTATTGCAAAATTGATTATAATATTGTTTAGTTTTGTTGTGTAGTAAGGTATTTGCTCTCCAAATTGGCTAAAAGAAGCAACAATAAACTGTCCAATTAAAGTTATACCAGTAAACAAAATGGTGATATTAATTAAAATTGAAATGCTTAACGGTACTTTTTTTCTTGATAAAAAATTATTAAAAGGAGTAAAAAGGAAAAACAAAAAATAAGCTATAACAAAGGGTAAAAAAATACTTTTAAGCTCTTTTAAAGTAAAAAGCAGTGCTAAAGTACCTAAAACAGTAACAAAAAACTTTATTGTTGGGTCAGAAGCTTGTTTAGTCATATTAAGTTTTTATGGGAAAATTATAAAATAAATTGTAAATTAATATAATAATTTTTAAAAAAATTACAGGTAAATAATGTTAAAAAATAGTTTAATTAGCATAATAATTTTGGTAATAATAGCAACAATAGGATATTTAGTATTTAGCAAAATTAATAAAACCCAGCCAATTAAAAAAAGTTTGGAAGGTAGGGAAATAGTTGAGTGGAGCAAAGATGCCGTAATATATGAAATAAACGTAAGACAATTTACAAAGGAAGGGACATTTAAAGCGTTAGAAAATCATATACCAAGGTTAAAAGCATTAGGGGTAAAAATATTATGGCTTATGCCAATTCAACCAATAGGAGAAGTAAATAGAAAAGGGACACTAGGTAGCTATTACAGCATAAAAGATTACTCAGCAATAAATCCAGAATTTGGAAATGAAGAAGACTTTAAAAGTTTAGTAAATACAATCCATAAAAATGGGATGTATGTAATATTAGATTGGGTGGCAAATCATACGGCATGGGATCATAAATGGACAAAAACAAATCCAGAATTTTACGTAAAAGATACATCGGGCAATTTTGTGCCACCGGTAAAAGATTGGCACGATGTAATAGATTTGGATTACAATAACCAAACTTTACGCAAAGAAATGATAAAATCCATGAAGTATTGGGTTGCAAAATATGATATAGATGGCTTTAGATGTGATGTTGCGGATATGGTGCCATTAGATTTTTGGGAAGAAGCAAGGGTTAAAATAGAAGAGATTAAACCGGTTTTTATGCTTGCAGAAGCTGAAAAAAAAGAATATCAGCGTAAGGCATTTGATATGGGTTACAGCTGGACAGCATTACACTTATTTAACGATATTGCTAAAGGAAGAAAGAGCGTAAAAGATTTAAGAAGATATATTGTAAATGATGTAGATGAGTATTCTAATGGTGAATATAGAATGCTATTTATAACTAACCACGATGAAAACAGTTGGGCAGGTAGTGAATATGAGAGACTTGGTGCAGAAAAAGTTAAAGCATTTACGGCATTAACATTTATATTACGCGGTATGCCATTAATTTATACTGGTCAAGAAGCTGAAAATAAAAAACGTTTATCATTTTTTGAAAAAGACTCTGTTAAATGGCAAAGCACAAAAACTGAAGAACTTATTACTAAATTATGTAGCTTAAAAACATATAATAAAGCGTTGTGGAACGGTAACTATGGTGGCAGTATAGTTATTTTGCCAGTAAATGTTAAACGAAATGTTTTAGCAGTAGCACGCGTATTAGAAAAAAATGTAGTGTTTGGGCTATTTAATTTATCTAATAGTAATGTAACTGCATGGGTAAGTAGCGATATATTAGATGGTACGTTTACTAATTTTGCTAATGAAAAGCAGAGAACTTTTAATAATGTTGCAGCACTAAAATTAAAACCCTGGCAATTTTATATTTTTACTAAAAAGTAATTTCATCAAAACTCCATTAGTTTTTTATAATCAGGCGGCTTAGCCGCCAAATTTTTATATATATATGAGCGAAAATATATCAACAGTAATTTTAACAGCACAAGATATCGAGCTACACTATGGGCAGCAAGTAATACTTAATAAAGCCAATTTAAGCATACACGAAGGGGATAGAATTGGATTAATAGGAAGAAATGGAGCGGGTAAATCCTCTTTTTTGAAGATTATTTCCGGTTTAATGCAGCCAGATTATGGTAATATAAGCAAAAAGAAAGATTTAGTAATTGGTTTTTTACCTCAAGATTTTACACTAATTGAAGACTCCACAGTTTATTTTAATATTGCAGATGGTGCGGAAAGAATTATAAATTTACTAAAGCAATATGAAGCCTTAAGTTATGATGATAAAAAACGAGCATATTACGAAGAGCAAATTACACTGTTAGATGGTTGGAATTTAGATGTTAATATAAACCGATTAATTAAAGAGCTTAATGCACCAGATAAAAACGAATTAGTTAAAAACTTAAGTGGTGGTGAAAAACGAAGGGTTGCACTTTGCAGGGCATTAATTGCTAAACCAGATTTATTAATTTTAGATGAACCTACTAATCATTTAGATACTGAATCTATTGAGTATATAGAAAATTATTTAGCTGATTATAAAGGGAGCTGCATATTTGTTACACACGATAGATACTTTTTAGATAGAATTGCTAATCGAATTGTAGAGCTAAGCAACGGAGTCTTTTATTCCCACCAAGGTAATTATACAGATTACTTAATTAATAAAAGTGAACGAGACGCATTAGCAGAAGCAGAAGAAGAGAAGCGCCAAAATTTTTTAAGACGAGAATTAGCTTGGGTGGTTAGAGGTCCAAAAGCAAGGCGAACGAAATCCAAAAGTAGATTAGAAAATTATTATAAAGTTTTAGAAGAAAAACCTTATAATGAAGAAAAGTTTGTAGATTTGGTTATACCTGAACCCGAAAAATTGGGGAATACAATTTTAAGGCTTAAAAATATATCAGTAAAAATTGGTGATAAATACTTAATTAAGGATTTTAATTTTATTTTTGAACCGGGTAGAAAATTAGGAGTAATAGGTAAAAATGGTGTTGGAAAAACTACACTATTAAAAACTATATTAGGATTAATTACCCCAAGCGAAGGTGAAATTGAAGTTGGAGAAAAAACAAAGTTTAATTATATAGATCAAGAGCGATTAATTTTAGATGATAGTAAAACAGTAATAGAAGCAATAGCAGATGGTAACGATTTTGTGTTTTTTGGTAATCAGACAATGAAAGTATGGACATATTTAAGGCGATTTTTGTTTACAGATGATAGAATAAACACAAAAGTTGGACGTTTAAGCGGTGGAGAAAAAAGCAGGTTAACAATTGCCAAAATTATTAAAAATGGTGGTAATTTTCTTTTATTAGATGAACCTACTAACGATTTAGATTTACCAACATTACGAGTTTTAGAAGAGGCATTAATAGAATTTAAAGGATGTTTAATTGTTGTTAGTCACGATAGATATTTTTTAAACCGAATATGTAATGGTATTTTAGCATTTGAAGATAATGGAACAGTTTATTTTAGCGAAGGTAATTATGATTATTATTTAGAAAAGAAGGAAAAGCGATTAAACGAAATACAACAAGAAATTAAAAAAGAAAAAGAAGAGCCAATAAAACCGAAAACAAAACCTAAAAAACTTTCTTATTTAGAAAATAAAGAATTAGAAACAATTGAAGAAAAAATTATAGAAGCAGAAGAAGAAGTTAAGAGAATTGAAGAAATTTTTATGCACCCTAATTTTTACGAGCTTTATGCAACAAAAACAAATGAACTAACAAATAAGCTTAACGAAGCAAAGCAAAAAGTAAAATTGCTTTATGATAGATGGGAAGAACTGGAAAACAAAAAAAATAGTATTTTGTAATTGGTTATTAAATTAATTATTACTAATTTTATAAAAATTTTAAAATAAAAAGGTGTAAAATGAAAGGTATAGTGCTTGCGGGTGGAGCGGGAACTCGTTTATATCCTATTACAAAAGTTTATAGCAAACAATTAACAATGATTTATGACAAGCCTTTAATTTATTATCCGATATCGATTTTAATGTTGGGAGGAATTAAAGATATTTTAATTATTAGCAACGAAGAAACTATTCCACTATATCAAAAGCTTTTTGATAACGGCAATAGTATTGGGTTAAATATTAGTTACAAAGTTCAAGATGCACCAAATGGTATTGCGGAATCATTTATTTTGGGTGAGGAATTTGTTGGGGATGATAGCGTTACATTAATATTAGGTGATAACATATTTTATGGCAAGTTAGATTTTTTATATAGGGCATTGGCGAATAATAAAATAGGCGCTACAATATTTGCATATCAGGTAAACGACCCAGAGCGATATGGTATTGTAGAATTTGGTAAAGATGGTAAAGCAATATCAATAGAAGAAAAACCAAAGCAACCAAAATCTAATTATGCTGTGCCCGGTTTATATGTTTATGATAACAAAGTTGTAGAGATATCCAAAAATTTAAAGCCATCTGCACGTGGCGAGCTAGAGATTACCGATGTTAACCGCACATATTTAGAAATGGGCGAGCTTATGGTAGAAAAAATTGGACGCGGTGTTGCTTGGTTAGATACAGGGACACCGGAAGCATTATTGCAAGCAGCTAACTTTTTTGGCGTTATTGAAGATAGACAAGGACTTAAAGTGGCTTGTTTAGAAGAAATAGCTTATGCTAAAAAGTTTATTACTAGGGAGCAACTTGTAGACTTATTAAAAACTATGCCCAATTCCTATTACAAAACTTATATACAAAAAATATTGGATAACGAATAAAAAAATCCCCTCAACTTAGAGGGGATTTTTAATTTATATCAATAACTAAAAAATTATTCTACTTCTTTACCTAAATTATATTTTCTTCTTTGGTGTGGGTCTAAGTAAAGTTTTCGTAGTCTATAAGATTTAGGTGTAATTTCCACAAGTTCATCATCTTTAATATATTCTAAGGCTTCTTCTAAGGAAAATTTTATGGCAGGAGTAATTTTAATAGCTTTATCGCTACCACTAGCGCGCATATTAGTAAGTTTTTTACCGCGCTGCACGTTTACTTCAATATCAATATCTTTATTATTTTCTCCAACAATTTGACCTGCGTAAACATATTCACCTGGGTCTATAAAAAACTTTCCTCTATCTTGCAAACTATCTATAGCATAGCCCGTTGCTTCGCCATCACCCATAGAAATTAATACACCATTTTGGCGAAAAATTATGTTACCTTTAAATGGTTCGTATTGATAAAAACGGTGGTGCATAACAGCTTCCCCCGATGTAATAGTTAGCACTCTGTTACGTAAACCAATTAAGCCGCGAGAAGGGATTTTGAATTCCAAGCGCGTCATAGTGCCTTTGGATTCCATTTTTAATAATTCCCCTTTTTTGCTGCTAACTAATTCAATAACCTTACCAGCAAATTCCTCTAAAACGTCTATTGTTAAAAATTCTATAGGTTCGGTTTTTTTGCCATCAATTTCTTTATAAATTACCTTTGGAGGTCCAACAGCAAGTTCGTAACCTTCTCTTCGCATATTTTCAATTAAAATTGATAAATGTAAAATACCGCGTCCAGATACTTTAAACGTATCCGAGCTTTCGGTTTCTTCAACTCGCAAAGCAACGTTTTGTTCTAATTCTTTGTAAAGCCTATCTCTTAAATGACGTGATGTAACAAACTTTCCTTCTTTACCAAATAGCGGGGAATTATTTACCATAAACATCATGCTCATGGTAGGTTCATCTATATTTACAATTGGTAAAGGTTCGGGATTTTCCGCATCGGTAACAGTATCGCCAATATCAATTTTATCAATACCAACAATAGCGCAAATATCACCGCAAATTACTTCGTCAACTTCTTTTTTACCAATTCCTTCAAAAGTGTAAAGTTTTTTAATTTGTGCTTTGTTAATTGTGCCATCGCGCTTAATAATTGCTGCAGGTAATCCTGTTTTTAATGTACCTCTGTAAACGCGCCCAATACCAATTCTACCAACATAATCGTTATAATCTAAAGATGTAATTTGAATTTGGTAATGACCTTCTAAAAACTTTGGTGCGGGTACTTTTTCTATTATAGTATCTAATAATGGGGATAGATTTAAAATTTTATCCTCTAAGTTTTTAACTGCCCAGCCATTACGTCCACTTGCGTAAAGAATAGGAAAATCTAATTGATGGTCTGCTGCGTCAAGTTCAAAAAATAGGTCGTAAACTTCGTTAATAACTTCTTTTGGGCGAGCATCGGGTTTATCAATTTTATTAATTACAACAATTGGGTATAAATCTAACTCTAATGCTTTTTGAAGAACAAAGCGAGTTTGTGGCATTGGACCTTCGAATGCGTCTACTAATAAAAGCACTCCATCGGCAAGCTTTAGCACGCGTTCAACTTCTCCTCCAAAATCACTGTGACCGGGTGTATCTATTATATTTATTTTAACGTTGTTATATTCAACACTAATGTTTTTGCTTAATATTGTTATTCCGCGCTCCCTTTCTAAGTCGTTGGAGTCTAAAAAGCACTCCTGAACAACTTGATTAGAGCGAAAAACTTTGCATTGCTTTAATATATGGTCTACTAATGTCGTTTTTCCATGGTCAACGTGTGCTATAATTGCAATATTTCTTATTTCCATTTTTACCTTAATTTTTAATATTTAAACTTTAAAAATACACAAATTTTTACTTAAAAAAGAATTATTAACAAAAATTAAAGGTTTATTTACTTTATCATAAGATTTTAGTAAATTTAAATTACTAATATAAATGATTATGAAATTTAAAAACTTATTCCTTTTTTTTACACTAATTTATTGTGTTTCCATATATGCTCAATTAAAAATTCCTGCATCAGTACCAGAGAATATTAAAAAAATGTTAGTTAGTGTAAAAGTAATTTATTATAACTTTAATGGGGAAATAAAAACGGGTAATTTAATAGTTAATAAAAGTGTGGAAAAAGAAGTTAAACAAATATTTGATGAATTATTAAAAAACAAATTTCCAATTGAAAAAATAAACGATATGAATATTTATAATTGGAGTGATAATTTATCAATGGAAGATAATAACACAGTTGCTTTTAATTATAGAATAAATTTTAATAAAGGGGAATTATCAAAACACGCTTATGGTCTTGCAATAGATATTAATCCAAAATATAATCCATGTTTTTGTGGCAAAACAGTTAAGCCAAAAAATGGTGTATATGATATAACTAAAAAGGGAACGATTACAAAAGATTCATTTATAGTAAAATTATTTAAAAAATATAATTGGAGTTGGGGAGGTACGTGGCAAAAAGTTAAAGATTACCAACATTTTGAAAAGAAAGGGAATTTATAATGAGCCATACACATAGTCATTCAGATTCATATAATATTAAGGGAAAAAATTTAATAATAACCATTTTATTAAACTTTTTTATAACTATTGTAGAAATAATTGGTGGAATTATTAGTGGCAGTTTATCACTAATTTCTGATGCATTGCACAATTTTAGCGATGGTATAGCGGTAATAATAACATTTATTGCTGTTAAGCTAAGCACTAAACCAAAAACACTAAAACATACATTTGGTTTTAAGCGGGCGGAAATAATTGCAGCAGTAATAAATGCATCTACTTTAATTATAATAAGCATTTTTTTAATAAAAGAGGCAATAGAAAGATTTTACACACCAGTAAAAATTGAAGGCGGCTTAATGATTATTGTTGCTGCCATTGGTTTTATAGCAAATATTATTGGAACATTACTTCTTAAAACTCTTAAAACGGGGAAAAATGATAACATAAATATTAAAGCTGCATATTTGCATTTATTAAGCGATGCTGTATCAAGTTTAGGTGTTATAATAGGGGCTGTTTTTATAATATATTATAAAATTTATTGGATTGACCCATTATTAACAATTTTTATTTCTTTATATATATTAAAAGAATCTTATGAAATTGTTAAGCAAGCGGTAGAAGTTTTAATGATGTTTGCCCCAAAAGAAATTGATATTGAAGAATTAACAAAAATAATAGAGTCCTTTAGTGGAGTAAAAAATATTCACCACATACATTTATGGAAACTTAATGATAAAGATACCCATTTTGAAGCACATGTAGAAGTTGATGACATAAAGGTGAGTGAGACGGTTATAATTCAAGAAACTATAGAAAAGTTTTTACACGATAAGTACGAAATTAATCACTCTACATTACAGTTTGAGTGTGGTAGGTGTGATATTTTAGATAATAAAAAGATATAAGTTTGTAAATTTGTTATTTAATAGCTATATTATTTTTTTATAAAAATAATATATTTTATTAATGAAAGGGCAATTTATATTATTATATTTTTTATTTACTAATCTTTTATTCGCACAATTTTTATCAGATTTTGTAAATAATAAATTAGTTCCAGATATAAATAAATATAATTTGGGCAAATCTTTAATAGTTTATGCAACAGATTATAAAAAAACTATTTTACTAAATTATAAAGATAAGTTAGAAGTTGACACATTATCTTATTTAGATGAAGATATTAATTTACTTTTAGCGGCTATTTCCATTAAGTTATTTGATGAGGAAAGATTTAATATACACTCTAAATTAACGGCACTTATACCAGGTAGCACAGAGCCTTATTTGCCTGATAGCGATGACTACGAACTACCATTTAAAAATGAAATGACTGGGAATGATTTAATTACGCAACGCTCGGGCATTTTTAATATTAATAACTTAAAATTTAGTGATAATTACATTTTTGCCGATACTAATTATATATCTATTATAGATTCTATAGCGTCATTTATATCTAAAAATAAACTTTTTTTTATAGATCCCAATGTTACTTTTAATTATAATAAGTTTAATTATTTTTTGTTAAGTAAAATTTTAGATAGGATTTTGGGCGGAAAAGTAAAAGAGGAATTAGAAAATAATGGACGGGAATTATTGCAACAAAGCACATTTACATTAAAATCTAAATTATTCCCATATCAATTAGCATTATATTATCGTAACATAATTAAGAACGAAAAAATAATAGATAAAAAATTAATAAATAATTATTTGCTTTATGCTTTACCCATAAATAATTATTTTGTAGAATATGCAGCAGGCAGCTATTACTTTAAAAATATTGGTTATGGTAACATATCGGAAAAAGAAGCTTATATAAAAATTACATTATATATTCCATTAAAAGATATATTTTTAATATTTTTTGTAAAAGCAGAAAAAACAGATGATGAAAATATTTTGGAAAATGAAACTATAGAAAAAATTACAGAAATGTTAAGCAAAATAAAAGTTAATTAAGTGTAATTTCGTCTTCTGCAAAAGCGTCTTCGGTTTCAAAAACTGCCACTTTTACTTTATGTATGTTACTTGGTAAACCGTAGTTTTTAATTTCGTTAAGTAAGTATAAAACTAAATTTTCCGCAGTGCATTCTGTATCAAAAACAACGTGTTTAAAATCTAATTCAGATAATAATCTTAATAGTTTTGCATCATTTTTGTAAACAATAAACGAATGGTCTAACTTATCTAAAATTTTATTCATAATAGAATCAATAATAAAAAAGTCCAGCACCATACCGTTTTTATCCATAGTACCGGTTAATTCTACTTTAGCTTTATAACTATGCCCATGCAAGTTGTTGCATTTCCCTTCGTGAAAAGAAAGGCGATGCCCCATTTCCCATTTATATTCTTTTGATACTTTCATATGTTGTTTCTTTTAATTAAATTACTAAATTTGTAAGTTAAAAAAAACTTAATATCCAAATATACAAAAATGCCAAAATTTACAAGAATATATCTTACAGGTTTTATGACAAGCGGAAAAAGTACTATTGGACCAATTTTGGCTAATGTTCTTGGTTGGGATTTTTGTGATTTAGATAAGATTATAGAGAATGATTATAAAAAGACTATTGTAAAAATATTTGAAGAATATGGAGAAATAGAGTTTAGAAAAATAGAATCTGATTATTTGGTTAATGTATCTAAAAACGAAAATATTGTAATTTCCTTAGGCGGTGGTACAGTTTGTAATGATAAAAATTTAGAATTTATAAAACAAAATGGTAAACTAATATATTTAGAAGTATCTTTAGAGACCTTAAGGCGAAGATTGAAAAAAAAGCTTGACCGTCCATTATTTAGGGATTTGGTTTTAGAAGACCGACCAGATGATGAATTTGATAAACGAATATTAGAATTATTAAAAAAACGAGAACCATATTATAAACAAGCTGATATTATAATTCAATCTGATAATTATAAAGTTGGCACAACAGTAGATTTATTAGCAGAAAAAATTGTAAGGTTATTAAATGAATAATATTTATGTCCCATTAAAAACAAATCCATATTACGTCTATATAGGATATGATAATTTTAATGAAATTATCCCCATTGCAGAAAAAAATAATTTAAGCAAAAATATATTCGCTTTAATTGATAAAAATGTATTTAAGCACCATAAAAACAAAATTTTAAGTGCTTTTAATAAATTAGATAATTTTAATTACCTTTTATATAATAGCAATGAGAATAATAAAAATATAGAAAACGTTTTAAAAATATATAAAGAAATATTAAAAAAAGGTTATAACCGAAATAGCACCTTTATTGCTATAGGTGGCGGAATAGTAGGAGACCTATTTGGTTTTGTTGCGGCAACTTTTATGCGTGGGGTAAATTATATACAGGTGCCAACAACGCTTTTATCTTGTGTGGATAGTTCAGTAGGCGGTAAAACTGGGTATAATTATTTAGATTACAAAAATATTATTGGTTCAATTTATCAACCAAAGTTTGTTTTAATGGATATAGGGTTTTTAAACTCCTTAAACAAAACAGAAATTATAAATGGATTGGGTGAAGTTGTAAAAACAAGCTTTTTAATTAGCAAAGCACAAGCAGATAATTTTAACCAAAATTTTAATAAGTTAGTAAATTTAGATAAAGATATAATTACAGAAACTATAAGCGAGTGCGTTAAATTTAAAGCGGGCGTAGTGCAATCTGATGAAAGAGAGGAATTGGGTATAAGAAAAATATTAAACTTAGGGCATACATTTGGTCATGCAATAGAAAAGGAAACTAACTTTAAAGTACCACATGGGCAAGCGGTTATAATAGGCATGGCGTGTGCATTATATTTGTCATATCAAATTAAATTAATTGATGTTGAATTGCTTATGCATGGGTTGGAAATTTTAGATAATTTTACAGACTATATTAAGCTAAAGCCATTTGATATTAACAATGCCTATGAAAGTATGAAGAAGGATAAGAAAAGTCAGTCCAATATTATTAAATTGGTTTTATTAAAAAATTATGGCGATATTATAGTTGATGTTGAAGCGAGCAAGAAAGATATTATAGCAGCATTTAAGGAAGGGATTAATTTTTTTGAAAAGAATTAGATTTTTAATTGTAATTATTTTTTTACTTACAAGTGTAAGTTTAATAAAAGCGCAAATATTGCGAGAAACGCGAGCAGTTTGGTTATCTACTAATTATAGATTAGATTGGCCACCACCAACTTATGACCAAGAAAAACAAAAGCAAGAATTAATAAAAATTTTTGACGATTTAAAAGCAAAAAACTTTAATACAATCTATTTTCAAGTTAGATTTAATGGTACGGTTTTATATAGATCTGATATTGAACCAATGTCTTACTATATAAGCGGAGAAGTTGGTGGAGAAACAAGCTATGACCCATTAGACTTTGCAATTAAAGAAGCGCACGCAAGGGGTTTTGAAATTCACGCTTGGCTAAATATGCTTAATACTTTTAACAGTAACGAAGAAAAAATATTAGTACATTCAAAACATTTATATACAAAAAATAGGGATTGGTTGCTAAGTTGGGTAGAAGAGAAAAAAAGATCTTTTTGGCTTAATGCAGGAATTCCTGAGGCAAGGAAATATTTAGTTGACATTGTTACTGAATTAGTAAGTAAATATGATGTTGATGGAATTCAATATGATTTTTTACGCTATCCAGGTAAAGGAGTTGATGACAAAAATACTTACGAAAATTATGGTAATGGGTTATCTTTAAGTGACTTTAGGCGTGAAAATATAAATAAATTAGTAAAAGATATATACATAGCAGTTAAAAGAATTAAACCAACAATTAAAATAGGTGCAGCGCCAATAGGTATTTATAAAAACAAACCGGGTGCTTATGGTTGGGAAGGTTTAAACGATGTTTACCAAGATAGCAGAGCTTGGTTGCAGGAAGGAACTATTGATTACTTAGCACCACAAATATATTGGGATTTTAAAAACAATCCCCGTTTTGATGTTTTAGCCGATGATTGGCAAAATAATAATTTTGGACGTCATATTATACTTGGTATAGGGGCGTATCAAAAAAGTGTATATCCAGAGATGGAAAAGATGATTAATTATTCAAGAAAAATTGGTGCTGCGGGCGTTGCGTTTTTTAGATACGAACATATAAAAAACTTTAACACAAGTTTATTTAACGAGCACGCACTTCCTCCACTTATGCCATGGACCGAAATTGAACTACCAGCACCACCCTTAAATTTGGCTTGTTCCAATTATGATAGTAAAACGAATTCTGTTTTGTTAAAATGGGATAAACCAAAGGATGAAAACGAGGAGATTAAATATTTTTCGTTATATAAATTTAATAAAAGCAAGCCAGAGTTTTCATCTGAAACGATGTTTGATATTATTGGTAGTGAAAAAAATACGTATACATATAAAGAGAAAAAACCGATATATACCAAAAATTATTTTGCAGTAAAGTCAATAAATCAAACATGGGCAGAAAGCACTCAATCTACTAATTTATGCGAATTAATTATCCCCACATTATATAAATTTGCGCAATTTATAAAAGGGGAAAATAAGATTATGATATTTGGCAGCGAAAGAAGTTATAAACTTTATATAAATTCTATTAATAAAGATAATATTAAAGTTTTAGGATTAGGTGAAAATAATAAAGAATATAAACTTTTTACGGGTATAATATTACCGGGTAGAAATATTATTAATATAGATAAAGTTGATAATTTTATTTCTTTAAAGTTAATTTATGAAAACGAAAGTAAATCTACAGAATTAAAATTGAAATAAATGATGCAAAAAAAAGTTAGTGATTTTACTAGTGGAATGATAAACTATGGGTATTGTTTTAATACCGAGCTTTTATTTACCAAAGGGTTTAGTTTAATAGAGCTAATAACATTAGAGCAAGATGGCAATGTTACAACTGATATTGAAATAATGAAGAAAGATGATATAAAGGTTGTTAAAGTTACATCAGAAAAAGAAACTTTATCTGAAGGTACTTTAGTATTTAACAGCTTTTTTATATATGAAAAAGATAAAGCCTATTTTAACACATTAAAAAATATGGAAAGGGCATGTAATTAAATTACAGCCCTAAAAATATTAAAACATATATCTAACGCCAACGCGCAATAAAACGCCACTTAAATCAAATTTACGTTCGAAAACATGTTTTTTACCATTAGCATCTGTAATTTCATAAGTCCAACTGGGTTCAGAGTTATGATAAGTAATTTCGCCAATTAGTTCAGAGCGATATCCTAAGCTATAAACGGCACCACCACCCAAACGCCAAGCAAAAGAAAAAGCCGCATGAACATCATCCTCGCTTGGGTTTTGATAATTATTATAAAAAATTAAAAGCATATCTAAACCTGCAGAAGCTGTTGCAAATGCTTTAATTTTTGGTGATACAGGGAACAATACAGAAAAGGTACCCATAACAGGAATTTCGTGCAAATTAGTTTTAGCGCGTAGTTCGTTAACAGTGTAATCCGTAATACCGGGTATATCATTAAAATTACCAACTAATGTTTTATCGATATAAGTTTTGTGAAACCAATCGATACTCCACCCAGCGCGCAAATTTGCATCTAAGTATTCTCCTCCTTCATATCCAATAATAAATCCACTATTAGTTACAGCGGGTGAAAAAATACCAAGTTTAACAGCAGCAGAGCTAAACTGCGCATTTGTAATTTGGGTTAAAGTAAAAAAGAATATAATAACTAACAATAATTTTTTCATAATTTCCTCTGTTTATCTTTTTTAATTATATCAAAAACCATTCCTATGCAATTAAATAATTTTAATACTAAAATGTAACCAAAGTTTATTTAAATTGTTAACAATTTTATACATTTTATAAAAAATAGTGTATAGATTTGTAACCTTATATTGTTACATACGTCTTTATAATAAACAGATTTTTATGAATAAGGTAAAATTTAATTATTTAGTTAAGAAATATAAACAAGATATTTATCGGTTTGCGTACTATATGGTTAAAAGCAAAACTGACGCAGAAGATATTACCCAAGATGTGTTTTTAAGAACTTGGGAAAATATAGATAAATTTCAGTTTAGTAAATCTAAACAATGGATGATAAAAATTACTTATAATATGTGTATAGATTTTTTTAGAAAAAGAAAAGTTACTGATGAATTATTTTATTATAAAGATGACGAAGAAGAATTTGATTTAATAGATAATGACGTTTTAAGTAATCCAATTATAATAATAGAAAATAACTTATTAAAAGAAAAGATAGACGAAGCTATACAAAAATTACCCGAAAAACTAAAAAC
The DNA here is from genome assembly GCA_964652025.1 of uncultured Melioribacteraceae bacterium. Taxonomy (GTDB): domain Bacteria; phylum Bacteroidota; class Ignavibacteria; order Ignavibacteriales; family Melioribacteraceae; genus JAEXOD01. The sequence continues at coordinate 280,575 of CAZYZX010000003.1, read as the reverse complement.
AATATTTATTATGTACGAAATAAACGAGCTAAAACATAAAGAGATTGCCGAATTGTTAAATGTTCCAATAAATAGCGTAAAAGTTTATTTAATGCGTGCAAGAAAACAATTACAAATTGAGTTAAAGCAATATGAAATTAAATAAAAAATTAGAAGAAGAAATAATTTTAACAGCCTATGGTGATGCCAATATTTTTACTAAGTTAAAAATATATATGGCAATTATTTTTAATAAAAATTTAAGGGAAATATTTTTTAGTTACAGAAATACTAAAAAAATGGTGAATATTATTAAAGATAAAGATGCTGATTTTGTGATTAATTTACCACCTGATTTATTAGAAAAGAATAAAGGTTTTTGGGCTGAACTTTATTGTTTATTTATCGAAAAGCCAATTTTACCAGTAGTATATGCCTCTTTAATAATCTTTGCTTTATTATTATCAATTTATATAAAAAGCAATAATAATAGACCAATTAATAGCGTTAAATATAACGTTGCAGAGCTAAACGAAGCTGATAAAAAAGCCAAATATGCACTTGCAGTAGTTGGGGAAATTTTAGGAGAAACTAACTTAAAAATTAAAGAAGATATAATAGTTAATAAAGTAGCAGAACCATTAAATAAAAGTTTACAAACAATTAATAAAATCTTAAATATGGAGTTATAAAATGAAAACACTAAAAATATTATTGGTTAGCTTATTACTTTTTGTAAGCAATATATATGCGCAAAGCAATAAAGATAAGTACGTTAACGAGCCCGGTTATTTTGAATTTGGGGATTTAAGTAGTTTAATAGTAAATCAAAATTCTACCGAAGTAATTTTAAATGAAACGATGTTGCAATCGATTGCAGAAATGAGTGACGATGACCCAGAGGTGAAAAACTTATTTAATAACATTAAGTATTTAAGAGTAAACACCCTAGGTGTAACAGAAAAAAATACTAAAGCAATAGATACAAAATTTAAGGATATTGAAAACTTACTATTAAAAGATAATTGGGAAAGAATGGTTGTAAATAGTGATAAGCAGGGGAAAGTTAGTATTTATGTAAAAAATCCTACTAAAGAAGGAATTAAAGGATTAGTAATATTATCAAAAAGGAATAAAGGCGAGGCAACTTTTGTAAATATTGCGGGTAAAATTGATTTGAAACAATTAGGTGATATTGGTGGTAAATTTAAAATACCAAATATGGATAAAATTGATGAAGTAACCGGTGAGAAGAAATAAAAAATAATTAATTTTTGGATAAGCTGCTTACAAAAATAATTTGGGGCAGCTTAACAAAATTTTTATTTTTTCTTAAAAAAATAGCAAAAGCAGAATAATATAAAGCTACTGTTAGCAATCCAATTAAAAAGCTTAATAATTCTTTGTTTTTGCTATCAGTTAGGAATGATAAACTAAATAAAATTGCAGCTAATAAAAGTACTAAAGGTAAACCATATAATAAAATAGAAGCAATAAAAAGATTACTCCCTTTTAAACTTACTTTAACTCTATCCCCCGGTTTAACGCCAAATGGGTCGCTTACTTTTAATTTTTTTTTGTTTGCTTCTGCAGGGCTGCAATATACTTTGGCAGAGCACTCGCTGCACTCTCCTTTTTCTATAACAGAAATTTCAGCTATTCCATTTTTAACGCTTAATACTATACCTTCTTCTATTAATTCTTCTTGCTTCATAAACAATAAATTTTAACGACTAACAAAAAATAGTAAAATTTATTGAACTAACAAAAGGTTAAGATTATTCCAACTTTTTATTAAACTTTGTTATGCTTAAAGTTAAAATGGTAATTCCCATAATAAAAAGAATTAATAGATCTTGCCAAAGTTCATTAAATCCAATTCCTTTTAGAATTATTCCTCGTATTATAGTCATAAAATACTTAACCGGAATAATATATGTTATTGCCCTTATTATAGTTGGCATGTTTTCAACTGGGAAAGAAAATCCGGAAAGGAAAATCATTGGCATCATAAAGCCAAATATCGCAAGCATCATAGCTTGTTGTTGTGTTTTGGAAAATATTGAAATAAATAAACCAAAACCAAGTGTATTTAGCATAAAAATAGCAGAGCTAAATAATAAGAAAATTATTGAACCTTTAACTGGCAAATTAAAAACTATCCTCATAGCTGTAATTACAATTATTATTGCAACAAAACCAAGCAAAGAAAATGGTACCATTTTACCAATTATTAATTGATAAGGTCTTATAGGTGTAACTATTAGTTGTTCCAAAGTACCTAATTCTTTTTCTTTAACTATTGCAAGTGATGTTAAAAGCAGGGTAATAATCATTAGTAATAAACCAACAATGCCGGGCACCATAAAATTTCTCGTCTTAAGTTCTGGATTAAACCAAACTCTTGTTTCTGCTTCTAATTTTGGTAAAGATTCAATTTTAATTCCATGTTTATTGAAAAATTCCACACCTAATTTATTTAAATAATACGATAAAACAAGTTGAACATAACCGGCAACAATTGAAGATTTATTCCCATCGGAGCCATCAAAAACAGCTTGTATTTTAACAGGTTTATTAGCGCGATAATCTTTTTCGAAATTTTGGGGAATTATTATAGCAAGTATTGCTTTATTATTATTGATATTTTCTGTAACTGTTTGGTAGTTGCTTGCATTGCTTATTATAGTAAAATAGCCCGAGTTAGTAAATTTATTAATAAACTCTTTAGAAAAGTTTGTTTTATCGTTATCTAAAATTACTGTGTTAATGTTGTTCACATCCATAGTGGCAGCATATCCCAAAAATATTAATTGCAAAACTGGAGCTGCCAATATGATTACAAACATTTTGGGGTCTCTTATTAACTGCAAAAACTCTTTTTTTATAAATACCAAAATTGTGTTCATGTTTTTACCAAATTTTATATTTTATTTTTGCGATAATTTATTACTGAAGCTAAACCTAAAAAAACAATTACAAATATTAAAAGGTAAACTAATTGCATATAAAACGCTTGTAACCCAACTCCCTTTAATATTATTCCTCGTAATGCAATTATATAAAACTTAACGGGAGTGATATTTGTAATTATTTGAACTAAAAATGGCATGCTTTCTATGGGGAAAATAAATCCAGATAATATTACAGAGGGAAGCAAAGAAACAAAAGTTGCCATCGTAAAAGCTACTTGTTGGCTATCTGCTATAACAGAAATAAAAATGCCTATACTTAATGCTGCAAATAAAAACAGAACTGTGGAAACAAATAATAATAAATAACTCCCTTTTACGCTTACATCAAAAAAGAAGCATCCTGTTATTAAAACAAATAATGTATTAAATAAAGCTAAAATAAAATAGGGTAAAGATTTTCCTATTAATAATTCTAATGTATGAACTGATGAAACATTTATTTGTTCTATAGTGCCAAATTCTTTTTCTCTTACTAACGATAGAGATACGCTAACAATGGTTGTAATTACCAATATTAAGCCAATTAAGCCGGGGATTAAAAATCGGGATGATTTTAGATCTGGATTAAACCAAAACTTTGGTTCATATCCTATGTTAGATTTATTAATTATTCCGTTTTTATTAACTATTTCGTAATTTAACCTGTTATTAAATGAAATTACAGCAGAAACAAAATAATTTTTAACAATGTTAGCAGTGTTCCCATCAACACCATCTATAACAAACTGAACTTTTATAGGATTTCTTTTTAACTGTATATCTTTTTCAAAATTGTTTGGAATAACAACAACAGCTTGAGTAATCTTTTTATCCAACAAATAATTAATCTCACTATCTTTATAAATATACCCCAGAATATCAAAGTAATCTGTAGAAAAAGAGTTTTGAATAAATAATTCGCTAGTTTCGCTATTATCTTTATCGTAAATAACAATTTTAACGTTGTGTACGTCAAAGTTAACCGCATAACCAAAAATAACAAGTAAAAATGCGGGAAAGCCTAATAAAATTCCAAGCATTTTTTTGTCTCTTATTATTTGCTTTATTTCTTTTTTAGAAATAGCTAATAACCTATTTAGCATTTTTATTCTCCTTTTCCAGTAAATGAATAAAAACATCCTCTAAAGATGGGGATATTTTATTTATTGAAACTTGGTGTATATTGTTATCTGATAAAAATTGTTTTATAATATTGGGGTCGCTAAAGTTGGGGAGTAAAGAAATATGTATGTTATTCCCAAATATCGATGACTCATCAACAAAATAAGCATCTGAAAGGAGTGTAAGAGCTTCTGTTACATTATTACACTCAACTTGGTAAAGATTATTATTAATATATTCTTCCTTTAATTTTTTAGGACTTCCTTCTGCAATTAAATTGCCCGCATTAATTAAAATTATATTATTGCAAAATTCTGCTTCTTCTAAGTAGTGAGTGGTTACAAAAACAGTAATACCTTGTTCAGAAAGTTGATTAATTAAATCCCAAAAATTTCTACGGCTAATGGGGTCAACTCCACTTGTTGGTTCATCTAAAAAAACAATTTTAGGATTATGTAAAACAGCGGTGCTTAAAGCTAATCTTTGTTTAATACCACCGGGCAATTGGCTGGTTTTAATATGTTCTTTCCCCACTAAATCAGCTGCTAATAGAACACGTTTTTTGCTCTCTTTTAATTTATTTCCACTCAGCCCATATAATCCACCAAAAAAATTAATATTTTCTTCAACTGTTAAATCGTTATATAGTGAAAATTTTTGAGACATGTAACCAATGTTTAATTTAACTTTTTCAGGTTCTTTTTTAATGCTATATCCGCCAACAAAGGCATCGCCTGCAGTTGGTTCTAAAATTCCACACAGCATCCTAATTGTGGTAGATTTACCCGCACCATTAGCACCTAAAAAGCCAAATATTTCCCCCTCTTCTACGTTAAAGGAAATAGAGTTTACTGAAACAAAATTACCAAATTCTTTGCGCAATTTATCTACAACTATAGAGTACATAATTAGTCCATTAATAAAGTTTAAAGCCCAATGATTTTTTATACGCTGTAAGTGCCAATTGATAATCTACCAATGTATTTACTAAGTTTATTTTTGCTTCTGTTAAATTGGTTTCTGCGTCAAGTAAATCTGTGCTTGTTAAAAGTTGTTGTAAATATTTTTCCTCACTAATTCTAAAGTTTTCTTGCGCACTAATTAATGCAAATTTTGCAACTTTAATTTTAGTATACTCACTAATAACTTTTAAATAATTTGAATATACTTCTTGGGTAATATTTTCTTTTAATATATTTTGTTTTAGTATAGTTTGGTTTTTGGCTTCTTTAGATTGCTCAGCTAAAGCGGAATTTATTCCCCAGTCCCATATATCCCATGTTAAAGATAATGATAAATCCCAAGAGTCTTTAAACTCGTCTTTTAGTGGCATAAGTCTTTGGTTGGGTCTATTATAATAATAATTTCCAATTAAATAAATTGATGGATAGAAATTGCTTGTAGCTGCTGTAACGTAATTATCCGCAGCATTAATTTTATACTCAATAGATTTTAACTCTGCGCGTTCGCTTAGTGCATATGCAAGATCTTTTTCGTAATCTATTTTGGGTTCTTCAATATTTATTTCTGTAGTGTCTATTTCTGTATTGGCGTTTAGGTTTAGATTAATTGCTTTGTTAAAATTAGCTTTTGCAATTTCTTTATTATTAATAAAATTAATTTTATTTAACTCTGCGTTATTATATTGTACTTCTATTTTAAGTAGGTCATTAATTGTGGCTAATCCGTTATCTACAAAAACTTTAGTGTTGTTATAGTGTTCTTTTAATTTAGTAACATTATCTTCTGCAACTTTTAGTAATTTAATGGCTTTATAATAGTTATAGTAAGCGGTAATTATGTTTAATGCTGTTTTATTTTTTTCAATTGATAGTTCATATTTATTAGCATTAAACTTATCGGTTGCTGCATTTTTTAGGCTGCTTAATTTAAATCCAGTAAATAATGGTTGCTTTAAGGAAAGTTTAAAATTATAATTATCTAAAATTGCATCTTGTATTTTTATAGGAATTGGGGAAAACGGAACCGATATTTTAAATGGGTCTATATTACTAAGCCTTGTGTAAGAGGCAGCAAATGATACTTTAGGCAATAAATATCCGCCATATTCCGCAACTTCGTAATTACTTTGGTTTAATATAGATTGAGCAATTTTTATATCTTTACTTTCACCAAGTCCTATGTTAAGGCTTTCGTTTAATGTTAATATTTTTTGTTGAGCATTAATATCAATAAAGAATATTAATAATAAAACTAATTTTTTCATAATTTTTACCAATTTTAATTTGCTTTTTTAATTAAGTTTATAAAAACATTTTCTAATGAAGGAGACATAATATTAATAGAAATTAAGGTTAAGTTATTTTTAGTTAATATATTTTTAATATTGTCAAGTTCGCTTTCTGTATTAGGAATTAAAACATGAATTTTATCGCCAAATATTTGAGCATCGTTTCCATAAATATTTTTTAATACTTTGTAAGAATTTTTAATATCATTAGTTACAACTTCTGCAACTAATAAGCTTAAGCTTTTTTTTACATTATCGGGCGTATCTAAGGCTAAAATATTTCCCCCGTTCATCAAAGCAACTCTGTTGCATCTTTCAGCTTCATCTAAATAAGGAGTAGTTAAAAAAATAGTAATTCCTTCTTTAAGTAACCCGGATAGAATTTTCCAAAAATCGCGTCTACTAACTGGGTCTACGCCCGTAGTGGGTTCATCTAAAAATAAAATTGTAGGTTTATGAATAAGACTTGCGGCAAGTGCAAGTTTTTGCTTCATACCACCAGAAAGTTTATCCGCTAGGCGCGCTCTAAAGGGTAAAAGTCTGGTAAACTCTAATAGTTCGTTTCTTCGTTCTTGGTAGTCTTTTACATTGTGAATATCTGCAAAAAATTCGATATTTTCATCAATGCTTAAATCTCCATATAAGCTAAATTTTTGGGAAAGATATCCAATTTTAGTTTTTATATATGAGGAATGTATTTTAATATTTTTATTTAGAATTTCTACATTACCATCTTCAAAGCCAAGCAATCCGCACATAATTCTTATTGCGGTTGTTTTACCTGCGCCATCTGGTCCAACAAGTCCAAACATTTCTCCTTTATAAACAGTAAGTGAAAAGTTTTTTAGTGCGGTAGTAGTGCCATAATTTTTAGTTAAGTTTTCTATTTTTATTATTGGTTCCATAGTATTTACTATAAAATAATTTTAGCATCTGCGGGCATACCGTTTTTAAGCTCGCTGTTATCATTTTTAACTTTTATTTTTACTGCATAAACAAGTTTGGTGCGCTCTTCTTTTGTTTGAATATTTTTAGGTGTAAACTCTGCATTTGGAGAAATATAAATAACTTTACCTTCATAAGTTTTATTGGGGAAAGTATCTACCGATATTAAAGCTTTTTGCCCAATTTTAACTTTTCCTAAAACTGTTTCTGAAACATAAATTTTAATTTCCACATCATCTGGGTTATTAATTTTGCACAAAGAAGCAGAAGGGACTACAAGCTCGCCAATTTCAAAAAAGTTTTCTGAAATAACGCCTGGTATTGGTGCGGTAATGTAACAATCTTTAATATTTTTTTTAACAGCTAACACTGCTGCAGTTGCTTTATCTAAGTTAGCTTTAGCTTGCTCAAGCTCTTCAGGTCTTGCTATATTTTTATTTTTTGTGTAGGATTCTTCAGCAGCTTTTAATTGGGATTTTGTAACAGTGTAGCGCGTTTCTGCGTCATCAAATTGTTTTTTAGTTATTGCTTTGCTATCGTAAAGATTTTTCATCCTAATATAATCTTTTTCTGCATTTTCATAGTTAGCTTTAGCTTGCTTTAGTAATTCCTCACTTGCTTTAATATCTTCTTTGCGGGCACCGTTTATTAACTGTTTATAAATTGCATTAGCTGCTTTTTCTGCTGCTATGGTTTGCATTAATTGTATTTCTAATGCTTCTGTATCTAAAATTATTAAAGTATCCCCAGCTTTTACTTTATCACCTTCGTTAAATAATTTTTTTATAATAGTACCGCCTGTTTTGGCGGAAATAAGTACTTCTTTAGTTTCTATTGTGCCAGATTCTTCAATAGTATTATTATCGTTTTCACTACTGCAAGCAAGCAGCAAAAGTAAAGGTAAAATTTTAATTAAAATTTTCATTTTTCATTCCTTCGGTTAATTTATTAAATAATCTTTTCCCTTCTTCTGTAGCGCAAGCGCCAACCACCATGCTAATTGCGTATTTGGCTGCACTTTCAAAAGATAAGTTATTGCTAAGTACAAATTGAGGATTAACAATGCTTTTAACGATGTTGTAAGCAGCAGTCATTAGTATTACAGTTGGTTTATCTTCTATTAATTTTTCTTTTTTGCCTTGTTCAATAATTTGGGTATACTTAGTTGCAATAACTTGTTGCCTAAAATTTTCTATTTTTTCCCAGTGTGCAAATCCTTTTGCGTTTAAAAACTGGAAATAATCTAAATTTATTTTGCTAAATGATTTAATAACTATTTTCAATAGTTCGGTTAATTTTTCAATAGCGTTTTTATCTTCTGCAATAGCAGCTTCAATTTGCTTTAGTATGTTTTGGGTCAATAAGTCTATAACGCTATCAATTAGCTGGTCTTTACTTTTAAAGTGCTTATATAAGGTTTTTTTACTAATCTTTAAACCTTGTGCTATTGTATCCATAGTTGCATTATTAAACCCATATTTAAAGAGAATTTCGTAACTGTAGTTAAGTATTTTAGTTTTTTCGTCGTTCATGTTGTTACCAAAAAAGTTTTTTATTTAGTGTAAATATACACTAAAGAAACTATAAAGTCAAGTAAAAGTTTCCATCGTTTCCAAAAAAATAAAAAAAACTGCCTTTATTAAAAAGGCAGTAAAGTTTTAAGGTGATAGATTTTAAGTAAAACTAATATTTTATTAACGAGCCCTGGCGTTCTTTAGCTTTTTGGTCCCAAGTTAAAACAGTAGTTTTAAGAAAATCTTCTTTATCTGCAATTAACTCTGGCATATTAAGTCCAATATACTTTTGAGCTTTATCTTTAGTAGAAATATCGGGCAAAATTAAAGGATATTTAACATTATGTTTAAGTAAAATAACAGCAATTTGTCTGCGCGCATCTTCTGCTTTTTGTATTGCTGTGCCAAGCACTCTAAAAGCTTCTGCTGGGCTATGGAATCCAAGTCCATTTGCTGCTGCAACCCAATCCCATCTCCATTGAGCATGTCTAATTAAAGTTAAAACTGGTTCCATCTCTTGTTCGGTTGCTCCATTATCCCATGCAGCTTTTGCTTCTATGTGAACTGTTGCTAATGCTTTTTCTGCAAGTTTGCGTAAAGATTCTAATCTATCTTGCCTATCATAAACATCTCTTATTAATTCTTCTGCTTTAACACGATGGCAAACTTGGCAAGAGTTTTCAACATTATTTAAAGGACTTTGAATATGGTGGTCTGTAAATTTAACTCCACCTTCAGTTTTGTAAGGCATATGGCAATCTGCACAAGCAACATTCCGTTTGTAATGAATACCAGTAGTAAATAATTCGTAATCTGGGTGTTGAGCTTTAAGCATAGGTGTTTTGCTAAGAGCATGTTTCCAATCGTAAAACTTTAAGCTATCGTAATAAGCTTCCATTTCATCTGCGCTATATCCTTTATCCCAAGGAAAAACTAAATAATTATCACGGGTTTTATCAAAATAATACTCAACATGGCACTGTGCACAAACCAAGCTGCGCATTTCTTGTCTAGTAGCCTTAGTAATATCTTTCCCTTGTCTTTTAAATGCTTCAACTAAAGCAGGTCTGGTAATTCTTAAGTTCATAGTTTTTGGATCATGGCAATCTTGGCAGCCAATTGGGTTAACAACTTCTGCGCCTTTATCAATAAATTTACCTTTATAAAATTCCTGCACCCCAACTTTATTCATCAAACGAGGAACATCGGTACTTTTGCAAGTCCAACAAGTAGCAGGTAAAGGGCTTACTTTATTGCCACCCGTGCGCAATGTGTTTCTAATGTCTTCAATAGCATAAGCATGACCCCTTCCTTGATTGTAATCTTTACTAAATGGATAACCAGCCCACATTACAACAAGCTCGGGATATTTTCCCAAATAGTCAATTTTCATGCTTCCGCCATGCTTACTTGCAAAATCGGTTTTAAGTGTATTGCGGTAAGTTTCATATTCCCGAGGATAATTTTCGCCCCAAATTTCGTTTCTTGGTTCATATTCTGGAATAGGTCTAACTAATTGGAAAGTATACTCTGCTTCTCCTCTTCTTTCTACAATTGATGAAGCGAACAACCCAAGGATAAAAACAATAATTACGGTTGCAAAAAACAGAAGCCAAGCCATAAAAGGCTTTGCTTTAATTATATCTTGTATTGGTTTCATATTAATCCCTTATAAATAGTTATTATTTTTCATTAGTAATAAAGCTTTTAAGCCAATCTGGCAAAATTGGGTTAAGTTTAGGTACAAGTGCATAAGGAGTTGAAGATAAACTATTAACCCTACCGTGCGGAGTTTCTCGGTGGCAATCCCAACAGTAAGTTTCTTCTTGGTCAATAATCATTCGGTTCCCCAAATATCTTACAGAAACGGGGTGAATTAAATTTTCGTGGCATCTTATGCAGTTTTCTTGTACTGCTTTTTTTCCAGCTTCTTTAATTTGGATTACTTGTGGCTCCATTCTAAATGTAAACATTGTTGCGTGGCGTAATCCGTCAGTAGCCTTAAAGTAGTATTTTCTAAAAAAATTATCTTGCGGAACGTGGCAATCGTTACAAACAGTAACGCGTCCGTGGCTTCCTCTTTCCCATGTTGCAAATTGAGGAGACATAATATGGCAATTAACACATGCTTTGGGATCGTCTGATAAATAAGATATTGCATTACTAATTTTTAATACCGTTAATAGTAATCCAGTAAAAATGCCAAGTATAATTATTACTGGTATTTTCCATTTATCAGGCGGTAAAATATAGTAGATCAGCTTTTTTAATAATCCCTGCTTGTCTTGTTTGGTTGTTGAACTCACATAGCACCTTAATTTTATTAATCGGAATAAATATTCTGATAATACAAGATAAAGAAAAAGTATAAATAAGTCAATAGAAAATAAAGATCAATTAGGATAAAAATTTTGAACAAAAAAATACAACTTTTAGGCAGTTGATTAGTCTAAACATTAAACAAAAATTAAGGTTATATGAAAAAAGCAATAATACTTACTTTTCTTGTGTTTTTATCTATTACAATTATTGGTAAAGTTAAAAATCCACCTGTTCAGGTGCTTAAACTAGCAAACAAAATAACGGTAGATGGAATATTAAATGAGGATATCTATGGTAACAATCCGATATGCAAGTTTACACAGCGGGAGCCAAATGAAGGCGAGCCAAGTAAAGAAAAAACTTGCGTATGGATTTATTACGATGATGCTAATTTATATGTTAGTGCAATGTTATATGATAGCAAGCCGAATGAAATAAGCACAATTATAGCAAGGCGGGATAATAATTGGGATAGTGACCTTTTTATGGTGTATTTAGATCCTTACCACGATAAGCGCACAGGCTATTATTTTGGTGTTAGTGCTGGTGGAGGATTAAATGATGGTATTTTATTTAATGATAGTTGGGATGATAACCGTTGGGATGGTATTTGGGAGGCTACCACAAAAATTACAGATGAAGGATGGTCGGTTGAAATGCGCATCCCTTACAGCCAACTTAGATTTAATAGTGCAGAAGAAATGACATGGGGCATAAACTTTTCCAGGAGAATTAAAAGACTAAACGAACGCTCTTATTATATTATGACACCTAGCAAAGAGAGCGGTTTTGTTAGCAATTTTGCAGAATTACAAGGTTTACGCGGTATAAAACCAAGTGCAAGATTTGAAATATTTCCTTATGTTGTGCAAAAGGCTAGTTATTTGCAACACGATAAAAATGACCCATATTATAAAGGTGAGCAATATAAAACCACTTTTGGCGCAGATATGAAAGTAGGGTTAGGAAGTAATTTAAATTTAGATATAACATTAAATCCAGATTTTGGACAAGTTGAAGTTGACCCGGCTGTTGTTAATTTAAGTGCTTTTGAAACTTATTACGATGAAAAACGCACATTCTTTTTAGAGGGGACTAATATTTTTGATTTTGGTTGGGGTGGTGTAAATAATCATTGGGGATTTAATTTCGGTTGGCCTACGTTATTTTATTCAAGACGTATTGGGCAATCTCCACGTATTGGTGTAAATGGAGACTACGATTTTGTTAACTATCCTAAAGAAACTAGAATTTTAGGTGCTGCTAAATTAACGGGTAAAATTGGAGATGGTTACAACGTTGGGGTATTTTCTGCTTTAACAGAAAGAACTTTTGCAAAATATATTTTTAATAATATAGAAAAAGAGGCAGAAGTAGAACCATTTACTGCTTACAATACTTTTAGGCTACAAAAAGAAATAGACGAAGGACGCCACAGCTTAGGTTTTATGGTTACTTCTGTTAATAGAGATTTAAATGATGATTACTTAAGCGAAAGATTTGCTAAAAATGCTTTTACATTTGGCTTTGATGGATGGACAACTTTAGATAATGACAACACTTATGTTATTAGTGCAGCTTTAATGGGTAGCTATAAGCAAGGTTCAAAAGAATTTATTACTCGTTTACAAAAAGCACCTTACAGAAATTTCCAAAGACCAGACGCTAATAAATACGCGTTAGATACTACATTAACATCACTATCGGGGGCATTTGGTAGGGTGATATTTAATAAACAGAAAGGGAATTTTTACATTTATTCCTCGCTTGGATTTGTTTCGCCCGGGTTCGATTACAACGATTTGGGGCTTCAGTTTTGGGCAAATAAAATTAATTATGTGCTAGTTTCTGGCTATAGATGGTATGAAACAGATGGAATTTTTAGGAGGAAGAACATATATTTAGCTCATTTTAGAGATTATGATTTTGAGGGGAATTTATTTAAAAATGGATTTATGCTTTTTACAAGATTCGAATTTGAAAACTTTTATGGGTTTAATTTTAACACTTCGTATGAATTTAGAACTTTAGATAGATTTTTAACACGTGGCGGTCCATTAGCAGAAAGCAGCCCAAATTATAGTAGCCAGTTAAGTTTTTACTCTGATAGAAGAGAAAAGGTGGCTTTTGGGCTTAACTTTTCCTATAGTGGTGCAGATAATGGAAGCAGCTTTGGAGATATTAGTCCCGAAATTACTTGGAAGCCTAATTCTTCTATTCGGATTTCATTAGAACCAAGTTTATCAATTAACAAAGAAGATGCACAGTATATTACAACACTTGATGATGACTACGCTATTAACACTTACAAAAAAAGATACATTTTTGGCGAACTAGATCAAAAAACCGTTTCTGCTGGTATAAGATTAGATTGGACTTTTACACCTAAAATTAGCTTACAAATGTTTTTACAACCTCTAATTTCTGTTGGTAGCTATAGCGAATTTAAAGAACTTGCCGCACCTACAACGGATAAGTTTTACGTGTATGGAAAGCAAAACTCTATTATAAACTATAATAAAGAAAATGATGAATATATTATAGACCCTGATGGAACGGGTAATGCATCAGAATTTACTATTTCTAATCCAAACTTTAACTTTAAATCTTTACGTGGCAATGTTGTATTTAGATGGGAATTTTTGCCAGGCAGCGTATTTTACTTAGTTTGGAGCCATGAACAAACAGACTTTATGAACCCAGGCGAGTTTAATTTTAAGCGCGACTTTAAAAATCTAATAAATGCTAAAAGTGACAATGTTTACATGGCAAAAATAACATATTTTTTTGACGTATAAAATTTTTATAGCAACCTAAAAAGGGGTAATTATCTTGTATCCTCATCCATATTTTGGGTGGGGATTTTTTTTGTTTAAAAAATTGTAAATAACTACAAAAATAAATAAAACTTTAAAAAAAGGATGAATATTCTTATTTTAGAGAATTAAATTAAAATAGAAAGGAAATAATGCTATTAATAGAAATTATTCCGGATAAGTGCGATTTTTGTGGGTGCTGTGTAGGAGTGTGCCCAGAAGACGCAATAGAACTAAAAGAAGCGGAAATAAATATAATAGAAGATAGATGCACAAATTGTGCAAAATGTGTGTGGTCTTGCCCGATAGAGGTTATAAAATTTGATAAAGAAAAAGCTAAAAGGGTTAAAGATGCTAAAGAATGAATATGATGTAGTAGTGGTAGGGGCGGGACCAGCAGGAACCACAGCAGCACGGTTTGCAGCAGCTAAAGGCGCAAGTGTTTTAGTTTTAGAAAAGGACCGCGATGTTGGGTATCCCGTGCGTTGTGGAGAAGCGGTTAGTTTAGCAGGGGTAAAAGAATTTTTAGAGCCCGATGAAAAATTTATTGCTGCTAAAATTAATAAATTTTCCATGAATGCGCCAAATGGTGACGAAGTAATATTACCACTTGAAGAAGAAGGACTTATTTTAGAGCGCAGAATTTTTGATTACGAACTTGCGCGTATTGCAACCAATAATGGAGCACAAGTTTTAACGCGTGCTTATGTTGATGGATTACTTTTTGATGGAAATAAAGTTAGCGGTGTTACATTTTTACATTATGGAATAAAAAAACAAGTTAAAGCAAAAGTTGTGGTTGCGGCAGATGGTGTTGAAAGCAGAGTTGGAAGGTGGGCTGGGCTTAATACATATACAGATTTTAGGGATATGGAAAGTTGCGTGCAAGTTACTGTGGGGAATGTTGATATTGACCAAAACGCTTGCTATTTTTATTTAGGCAGTAATTTTGCACCACATGGCTACTTGTGGATTTTTCCTAAGGGGAATAAAAGCGCTAATATTGGGCTTGGTATTAGCGGATTAATTGGTAAAAAGAAAAGTGCACAAAAATATTTAGAAGAGTTTCTATCTGTAAAATATCCAAATGCATCTATATTAACTAAAATAGCGGGTGGTGTTCCTTGTGCAGTAACTTATAAAAAAATATCTGCACCTGGTATTGTGCTTGTTGGTGATGCTGCTCATCAGGTTAATCCTTTATCTGGTGGTGGTATTATTAGCGGCATGATTGGTGGCAAAATTGCGGGAACTATTATTGCAGAAGCATTAGAAAAAAATAATTTAGACCATATTTTAACTTACGACAAAGCTTGGCACGATAGACTTGGAAAACGTCATGAAATTTTTGACAGAATTAAAAACGGTATTTACGATTTTGACGATAACAAATTTAATGATATTGCTAAGGCTTTTAATAAAGTACCAATGAATGAAAGGTCGTTAGGTAACTTATTTAAAACCGCTTTATTTAATAAACCTTCTTTATTAATAGATATAGCAAAAGTGTTTTTTAATCGATGAAAACAATAATTTTAAAGATATTAAAAAAGTATTATAAAGATATTATAGAATATTGGTCTGCTGCTTTATTTAAGGTTTTTGGTACTAAAATAAAGTTAGAGGATATAGAAAATTTTGTTAAAAACAGTTTAGATGGGATAATTGTTGTAATAGAAACTTCAAACTATAAATTAATTGACCAATATTTATTAGATTCTTATGAATTATTTGATAACGCAAAATTAAATTTATTGGAAATAAGCCAGTTTTTTAGTACGGGCAGATATGCGCTTTTAACATATTTAGAAAAAGAGAACTCTGATAAATTTGATACATTAGTTTTGCTTGGCTTTTTAGATGAAATAATGGAGCAAATATTTGCAAGATATGGGATGTTACATCAAGAAGCTTCGTTAAAAGAGTTATCTAAAGAGCGAGATAGGCTTGCTGCCAGTTTAGAAAGCAACAGGCACTATTTGCTTAACATTTTGCATGCAACTGATAGCGCAATTATTGTAATTGATAACAACGAAAAAATAATTGCATGGAATAAGGGTGCGGAAAAAATATTTGGCTATAGCGAAAGTGAAGTAATTGGTCAACCTTCATCTTTTTTATTACCCCCTGATGAAAATTATTACAGAGAACTTGATGACATAAAAAGTGAAATTATTACCAAGGGGGATTATAAAATAACCGAAACTGAGCGCATGTCTAAAAGTGGGGAAAAAATTACGGTTAGGTTATCTGTTAAAAAGTTATTAGGCAAAGATGGTAATTATGCCGGAAGAACCGTAATTATAGAAGACAACACAGAGGTTAAAAAGCTACAAAACCAAGTGGATCAATCGGAAAAGTTAGCTGTTATTGGTCAGCTTGCAGCGGGTGTTGCCCACGAAATTGGTAATCCTTTAACTTCTATTTCTTCTATTGTGCAAATATTGCAGCGCAAAGCAACAGACCCATTTTATAAAGAGCAGCTTGCAAACATTAAAGAAAATATAGATAGAATATCTAAAATTGTAAGAGAGCTTGTAGATTTTTCGCGTCCACCAAGCGATACTAAAGCACCTACACAAATTACAGATATTATTAAAACAGCTATTGGTATTGTAAAATATGATAAACGCGTTAAAAAAGTTGAGTTTAATATTAAACTTAGCCCAGAGCTTCCTTTTGTGGAAGTTATACCCGATAGACTTTTACAAGTGTTTGTTAATATTTTAATTAATGCTTTAGATGCAATTAATGGAACTGGGACTGTGGCTGTGGAAAGTTTTAATGATAATGATTTTGTTTATGTAAAAATTTCTGATAATGGAACAGGTATTGACGAAGCTATTATGCCAAAGCTTTTTGAACCTTTTTTTACAACCAAAGAAGTTGGAAAAGGTACCGGCTTAGGGTTATCTATTAGTTATGGTATTGTTAAAAAGTTTGGTGGGGATATTTTAGTAGAAAGTACTAAAGGAAAAGGGAGCACCTTTACGGTTAAACTTCCTATAAAAAACAATTAGAGGAATTAATATGAGTAAAAGAATATTAATAGCAGATGATGAAAAATCCATAAGGGATTCCATAAAATTTATTTTAGATGAAGAAGGTTACGAAACTGTTTCAGCAGCAGATGGCGAAGAAGCGTTAAAAAATTTAGCTGAACAAAACTTTGACCTTGTAATTAGTGATATTAAAATGCCAACAGTTGATGGCATGGAGCTATTGGAGAGGGGGAGTAAAGTTAGTCCCGATACTTTTTTTATAATAATGACCGCATATGCAAGTATATCTAGCGCAATACAGGCATTGCGTAGCGGCGCTTACGACTACTTAATTAAACCTTTAGAGTTTGATGACCTTTTAATTAGGATAAAACGTTTATTTGAATTTAAGGATTTAGTTGCGGAAAATATCGCACTACGGAAAAGAATTTCTAGCGAAACGGGGTATGTTAATTTAATTGGAGAAAGCAAACAAATTAAAAAAGTGTTTGATATAATTGAGCAAGTGGCGCAAACAAACAGCAACGTTTTAATTACAGGTAAAAGTGGAACGGGGAAAGAATTAGTTGCAAAAGCTATTCATCAAAAAAGTAATAGAAAAGAGAATGTGTTTTTGCCAATAAATTGTGGTGCTATTGCAGAAAACCTAATTGAAAGCGAGTTATTTGGTCATAAAAAAGGTGCATTTACTGGTGCAACAGAAGATAAAATTGGGCTTTTTAAAGCTGCAGATGGTGGTACATTATTTTTAGATGAAATTGGCGAGCTGCCTTTGAATCTTCAGGTAAAGCTGTTGCGCGCTTTAGAAGATAAAGAATTTTACCCTGTTGGCTCTGTTAAACCGGTATCTTCTAATGTTAGAATTATTGCCGCTACAAATCAAAATCTTTTTGAAAAAGCACAAAATGGAGAGTTTAGAGAAGACCTATACTATAGGTTAAACGTTGTGGAAATTAATTTGCCGCCATTAAACGAAAGGAAAGAAGATATACCACTTTTGGTTAATCATTTTATAGAAAAATACTCTAAAGAGATGGGGAAAAAAGTTATTGGCATTAATAACGATGCTTTACGTTTATTAATTAACCATAATTGGCGCGGTGGTGTAAGAGAGCTTGAAAATGTTATTGAAAGAGCAATAATTTTTGCTAAAGGAACTACTATTACTATAGATGAATTAGCCGATTATTTAAAGCAAAATGTAACTTTAACAGATTTTCCAGACTCGTTAAAAGATGCGTTAAGTAAATTTGAGCGAGACCATATTATAAAAGTGCTAAAAAAGGTGGATTTTGTGAAAGAGGACGCCGCAAAAGCTTTAAACATTGGGCTATCCTCTTTATATAGAAAAATGGAAGAGTTAGATATTCCTACTAAGCCTACAAAGGATATTTAAAGTTTGTAAGCTTTTCGCTTAAAACCCATAACTCTTCTGCTAATTTTAAGTTACTTGCATCTGCAGAAGTTTTGGTTGCATTATATTTAATGTAATATTTACCAGTAATATTATTAACGCTATCACTAGTTGCAAGGTGAATGGATGCGGTCGAGCCTTCTTCTAGTGATGCACCTGTCATGCCAAATCCTTCTTTAAGTAGTTTTGTGCTTATTACGCCCGGATGTAAGCTATTAAATGTAATTTCATTTGCATCTACTTTACTTGCTAAATAATTGCTAAAAAGAATATTTGCCAATTTGCTGTTTGCGTAAGCTATATAATGGTTATAACCTTTTTGCATGTTAATATCATTTAAATCTAGTTTTGCGCGCTCGTGGGCTATTGAGCTTACTGTAATTACCCTTGCATTACCACTATTTTTAAGTAAGGGGAATAAAATTCCAGTTAGCAAATAAACGGCAAAGTGGTTTACCGCCATTGTGCTTTCTATGCCATCTACAGTTAGTTTATACTCTTTAGCATAAATTCCGGCATTATTAATTAACACATCTAATTTATCAAGTTTAGTTGCTAAGTTACCAAAACCGTTTCTTATGTCGCTAAAAGATGATAAATCGCTTACAACGTAATCAATTTGGGTATTATTAGTTTTTGTTTTTAATTCTTCTACAGTATTTTTGCATTTATTTTCATTACGTCCATGTATTATTAAATTATGCCCCTTGCTTGCTAATATTTCTGCGGTTTTTTTACCAATACCATCTGTACTGCCAGTTACTAAAATTGTTTTTTGCATGTAAACCTCTGTTTTTATTTTATTAACCTTTTATTTTGTAACATAGTTCCTAAATTATAATTGAGCAATAATTTTAATAATTATGTAACTTTATGGCAGTTTAAACGTCTTAATATAATATAAATTTGGAGAAAATATGGATTTTAAAATTTTTGTTTTAATTATTATTTATGCTTTTTCGTTAAATATTGCTCAACAGGATAGCTCGCACTTATTTAAAGGTAACTTACCAAAAATTAATGTAATTGATAAAATTAGCGAAGATGAAGATACTACAGATTGTTATTATAAAGCATTAAACATTCCACACAAAAACTGGGGATTAAGTTTTGGCAATAGCCAAAGATTTAATGGGATAAGGATTAATATAAGTGATTGTGGTGTTGATTATGTAAATGGTGTTAATATTACACTTTACACACCAAAAAGTTATTCAAATTCTACAATAAATGGGCTCTCTTTAGGTATTGCACCTGCTGGTGGAGAATTAAATGGGCTACAATTAGGAATAATAGCAACATTAGCTAATAAGCAAATGAGCGGTATAAACTATGGCACTTTTGCTAATGTTAGCGGTGGTGGTATGTATGGCATTAACGTTAGTAGCGCTGCGCTTATATCGGGTGGTGATATCTCTGGTATTAATATTAGCGGTTTAGCTACTGTTTCTGAAGGTGGTTTAAAGGGGATTAGTTTAACGGGTTTAGCTGCCGTTTCTAATGATGATATTTTGGGTATTAATTTAAGTGGAATTGCAACGGTTTCTAAAGGAAGTATTTTAGGTTTAAATATAAGTGGTATTGCAATGATTGGCGAGGGGGATATTTCTGGAATTAATTTAAGTGGTGTTGCAATAGTTTCTAAAGGTAATTTAACAGGCATTAATTATAGCCCTGCAGCTTTAGTTGCAGAAGGTGATATTAAAGGGTTAAACTTTGCTCTAGGTGGTATATTTTCTAATAGTGATATTTGGGGGGTTAATATTGGAGGTTATAAAACAGAATGCAAAAATTTATGGGGAATAAATACAACTTTAGGAATTACTAAAGCAGATAATTTTAAGGGTATTTCAATATCTGGATTAAATAAATTTTCTAATGCACAGGTTGGCTTATCAATTGGTTTAGTTAATATTGCAGAATCCTTAAACGGGTTACAAATAGGATTAATTAATATTGTTAAAACTAATCCAAAGCCATTTAAAGTGTTACCTATTTTGAATTTTGGAATGTAAAAAGTGCTAAAATAAAAAACGGGGCATGCCCCGTTTTTTTTATCTTATTTTTATGTGAAGTTCTTTTAATTGTTCTTCGTCTACCGCAGAAGGCGAGTCATCCATTAAGGACATACCACTAGAAGTTTTTGGGAAAGCCATAACGTCTCTAATAGAGTGTTCTCCTGCAAATAACATTACTAATCTATCTAATCCAAATGCAATACCGCCATGTGGTGGTGCACCAAACTTAAACGCATTAAGCAACGAGCCAAATTTTTCTTCTGCTTCTTCTTCACTAATACCTAATGCTTTAAACATTGTTTTTTGTAGCTTATTATCGTGTATTCTTATGCTACCGCCTGCAATTTCGTTACCGTTTAGCACTAAGTCGTATGCGCGTGCTTTTACTCTGCCCGGGTCTGTTTCCATATATTCTATATCTTCTAATGCGGGAGAAGTAAATGGATGGTGCATTGCATAATAGCGTTTTGTTTCTTCATCCCACTCAAATAATGGAAAATCTGTTACCCATAAAATAGCTGGGGTATCATCTGTGGGTATTATATTCATTCGTTTTGCCATTTCTAAACGCAAGTGACCCATTATATTTAGCGTTTTTAACTTTGCACCCGATAATATAAAAACTAAATCTCCTGGTTTTGCATTTAGTTTATTTATAATACCCTGTTTTTCTTTATCAGTAAGAAATTTTGCTATTGGAGCTTCTAATCCATCTTCTTTAACTCTCATCCAAATTAAACCACCAGCGCCCAGCTTTTTAACAAAGTCCGTTAACACATCTAACTGATTTCTTGTATAATCTCCGCAGCCGGAAGCTAATAAAGATGTTATTATTCCATTATTTTCTACAGCTTCTTTAAACACCCTAAACTCACTATTAGCAAACACGTTATTTAGTGTTACCATTTCTAAGCCAAATTTTAAGTTTGGTTTATCGCTTCCATATTTTTCCATTGCTTCATCAAAGGTTAGGCGTTTAAAAGGCGTTGGTATATCATAATTTTTTATTTCTTTAAAAAGCCTTTTCATTAAGCCTTCTACCATCTCAAAAACATCTTCTGTATCCACAAAAGACATTTCCACATCTATTTGTGTAAACTCTGGTTGTCTATCTGCGCGTAAATCTTCATCTCTAAAGCACTTTACTATTTGGAAGTATCTATCCATGCCCGCAACCATTAATAGCTGCTTATATTGTTGTGGGCTTTGTGGCAATGCGTAAAACTTTCCTTTGTGTAAACGGCTTGGCACTAAAAAGTCCCTTGCGCCTTCTGGTGTGCTTTTCATTAATACGGGGGTTTCCACTTCTATAAAGGAATTTTTATCAAAATACTCCCTTGTTATTTGGCATATTTTGTGGCGCATTAAAAGGTTTTTTTGCAATTTGCTACGTCTTAAATCTAAATATCTATATTTTAAGCGTAAATCTTCGTTTACGTCAATATCATCTTTTATTTGGAAAGGTGGATTAACGGCAGTATTTAAAATTATTAGTTTTTCTACCATTACGTCAATCATACCGGTTGCAATTGCTGGGTTTTCTGTCCCTTCCGGTCTTTTTCTTACTTTTCCTTCTACGGAAATAACGTATTCGTTTCTTAAATCTTTTGCCTCTTCGTGCGCTTGTAAATTAAAATGTGGTTCAAATACTATTTGTGTTATTCCGTATCGGTCTCTTAAATCGATAAATATTACTCCACCTAAATCTCGTCGGGTATCTACCCAACCGTTTAACACTACATCTTTACCTATGTGCTCTTCTCTTAGCTCGCCACAAGTATGGGTCCTTTTCTTAAATTGCATTTTTATTTTTATTCCGTAAAAATTTAAAATTAGCTTGTAAATTAATTAATTTATTGGTTTTATTCAATATTTTTTTGCTTTTTTTGTAAAATTATACAATTTTATTTAAATTTAATGTATATTGTTATTTAAAACTTTAGTAATATAAATCACTTTCTACATCTTTTTTATTTTGTTTGGGTGCTTTAATTAATATTTAAATTTTCGATTATGTATAAAAAAAAGGATTTTTTATGTACATTAGAAAAGAGGTTATTTGTTTTAATTATAAATTTAAATTTGAAGATGGCAAAGAGATAAAATTTGATATAAAAATTGAACCTATAACCATGAATCTTTTTAGGGATGTAAAGGAGTATCCCGAATGGGCAAAGTTAGAAAATTTTAAGTGTATGCATTGCCCGTTAGACCCAAACGAGTATAAATATTGCCCTGTTGCAATTAACTTAAATTGTGTTATTAAGGCGTTTAATAAAGTAAATTCCTTTGAAAAAGTTTTTATTGAAATAACTAGCGACGATAGAGGTTACTTTAAAAAAACAGATGTTCAAAACGGTGTTAGCAGCTTAATTGGTGTTTTAATGGTTACAAGCGGTTGCCCAATTATGGCTAAGCTTAAGCCTTTGGTTCGTTTTCATTTGCCTTTTGCCACTTTAGAAGAAACTGAATTTAAAGTTTTTTCTATGTATTTACTTGCTCAGTATTTGCGTTTTATTAATGGTAAAACCCCAGATTGGAAGCTTGCTAAACTTCAAAAATTTTATGACGATATTAAAATTCTTAATCAAAATGTTGCTAGTAAAATAGCAGATTTAGAGCTTAGAGATGCTAGCATTAACGCTGTTGTTGTGCTTAACAATTTTGCAGATGTTGTAACCTTTAATATTGAAGAGCAAGACCTTACTAATTTTAATTTATACTTTGCAGATTATTTAGCAGAGGAATAATTTTTACCATTAACCCTAGCACTAAGGTATCGGTAAAAATTAATAAATATTATACCTAAAAATAAATAATAAAATCTTTACTTTTTTTTTTGAAAAATCTTTTATTTTATATATTTTAATTTAGTTATTATTAAAAAATGGTGAATAAATGACAAAGGAACAAGAAAGAGAAGAACTACACCGCACTATTTGGCAAATTGCTAACGACCTTAGAGGAAGTGTTGACGGGTGGGATTTTAAAGCGTATGTTTTAGGTTTCCTTTTTTATCGCTTTATTTCAGAAAATTTAACCAAGCACATTAACGATTTTGAGCGGAAAGCAGGTAATACAGATTTTGATTATGAAAATTTACCCGATGAAGAAGCCGAACGTGGAAGGGAAGACACAGTAAAAGAAAAAGGTTTTTATATTTTGCCAAGCCAGCTTTTTGCTAATGTGCGTAAAAAGGCTAAAGAAGATGAAAAACTGAACGAAACTTTAAACAAAATATTTAAGGATATCGAAAAAAGTTCAATAGGTACAGAAAGTGAAAAAGATTTTAAAGGACTTTTTGATGATATAGATGTTAATAGCAATAAGCTTGGTGCTACTGTTAATGAACGCAATAACCGTTTAGTTAAAATTATAGATGGCATTGGCGAGCTTAACCTTGGTAGCTATCAAGATAACGCCATTGATACTTTTGGCGATGCTTACGAGTTTTTAATGAGTATGTACGCAAGCAATGCAGGTAAATCTGGTGGCGAGTTTTTTACCCCGCAAGAAGTTTCGGAGCTTTTGGCTAAAATTACTGTTCACGGTAAAAAAAAGATTAATAAGGTTTACGACCCCGCTTGTGGTAGTGGCTCACTTTTATTAAAATTTGCTAAAGTATTGGGTAAAGATAATATTTTAGAAGGTTTTTATGGGCAGGAACTAAATTTAACAACTTATAATTTGTGCAGAATTAATATGTTTTTGCACAATATTAATTTTGATAAATTTGATATTGCTTATGGTGATACTCTTATTAATCCACAACACTTAAACGTTGCACCTTTTGATGCTATTGTTTCTAATCCCCCTTACTCTGTTAAGTGGAAAGGTGATGACGACCCAATATTAATTAACGACCCTCGTTTTTCTACTGCTGGTGTGCTTGCTCCTAAAAGTAAGGCAGATTTAGCTTTTACTATGCATATGCTATACTCACTTTCTAATACTGGTACTGCTGCAATTGTAGAGTTCCCCGGAGTGCTTTACCGTGGCGGTGCAGAGCAAAAAATTAGGCAATACTTAATAGATAACAATTATGTTGATGCTGTTATTCAATTGCCACCAGACCTATTTTTTGGTACTTCTATTGCAACTTGTATTATTGTGCTTAAAAAAAGTAAAAACGATAACGCAATTTTATTTATTGATGCAAGCACCCAGTTTGTACGCGGTGGTAATAAAAATAAACTAACTGATGAAAATATTAATAATATATTAAGTGCTTATATTAACCGAACTGATATGGATAATTTTGCTAAATTAGTTAATTACCAAACTATTAAAGATAACGACTACAACATTTCTGTTAGCAGCTACATAGAGCAACCTAACAATAATGAACTTGTTGATATAGAAAAACTTAATGCAAATATTGCAGAAATTGTTATTAAACAAAACCACTTGCGAACTGCTATTGATGAAATAGTTGCGGATTTGGAAGGGAGTTTTTATGAGTAAACTTGATGAGCTTATTAAAAAATTATGCCCTGATGGCGTGGAGTTTAAAGAGTTATGGGAACTAACAATTTGGGATAAAAAGTTTAGTGAAGTTTCTAAAGAAAAACAAGAAAAGGTTGTTAAGTTTAAACATATATTAGCAAAAGAATTAAAAGATTTAGATACAAATAATGGTGATATTAGGCTTCTTTCTACTGGGAATTATATAGGTTACACAACTGAAACTTTAGCAAAAGACTTTATAAATATTGGGGAAGTAATAGCTATACCAAGTGGTGGTTCTGCAAATATTAAATATTATAATGGTAAATTTGTTGATAGTGGGAATATATTATGCATAGTAAAAAACAAGCAAACTACTAACTTAAAGTATATATTTTATTTCATTTTAGATAATATAAAATTAATAGAACAAAATTTTAGAGGCTCTGGAATAAAACATCCAAATATGTCTCAAATATTAGATATTTCTATTCCCCTTCCGCCGCTACAGGTGCAAGAAGAGATTGTTAGAATATTGGACACATTTACGGGATTAATAGATAACCTAAACGAGGAACTTGTTTTGCGTAAAAAGCAATACGAATACTACAGAAACAAACTATTAACATTTAAGGAGAAAAAATAATGGGCACATATGCAATGGTAACAGAAAACACAGAAAGTACCGTTGTAACAGAATTTAAAAAAACAGAGGGGAGCGGAAACGGTTACCAAACAGAAGCGCAATTAGAAAAAGCCTTTATAGATAAACTTATAGAGCTAAAATATGAATATATAGAAATAAAAACAGAAGCCGAACTTATACAAAATTTGCGCTTACAGTTAGAAAAATTAAACAACTACAAATTTAGCGATAACGAATGGAAAAACTTTTTTGAACATAAACTAGCCAATAAAAATGCTGGAATAGAAGAAAAAACATTTATAATACAAGAAGACTACATACAGCTATTAGATACAGATGACGGAAATAAAAAAAATATATATTTATTAGATAAAAATAATATACACAACAACACACTACAAGTAATAAACCAATACGAAACAGAAGAAGGGATAAGAAAAAACCGATATGACGTAACAATATTAGTAAATGGCTTGCCTTTAGTGCATATAGAGCTAAAAAGGCGCGGAGTAGATTTAAAAGAAGCATTTAACCAAATAAACAGGTATAATAGAGAGTCTTTTTGGAGTGGTAGCGGATTATTTGAATACGTACAAATATTTGTAATAAGTAACGGAACATTTACAAAATATTATAGCAATACAACGCGCCAAACCCACATTAAAGAAAATATTGGTAATACAAAACAAATTGGTAAACGGACAAGCAACAGTTACGAGTTTACCAGTTGGTGGGCAGACGCAAGCAACAAACCAATAACAGACCTAATGGATTTTGCAGAAACATTTTTTGTTAAACATACAATACTAAACATAATAATAAAATATTGCGTGTTTACAAGTGAAAAGCTTTTGCTTGTAATGCGTCCATATCAAATAGTAGCAGCGGAAAGGATAATAAATAGAATAAAAATATCCCACCAATATAAAAAATATGGTAGTATAGAAAGTGGCGGTTACATATGGCACACAACGGGAAGCGGCAAAACGTTAACATCTTTTAAAACAGCACAACTTGCAACAGTTTTACCATTTATAGATAAAGTACTTTTTGTGGTAGATAGAAAAGACTTAGACTACCAAACAATGAAAGAATATGATAAATTTAAGGAAGGTGCAGCAAATAGTAATAGCAATACAGCAATATTAAAGCGTCAATTAGAAGACAATGAAAGCAAAATAATTGTAACCACAATACAAAAATTAAGCATATTTATAAATAAAAACCAAAAACACCCAGTATACGATAAACATGTAGTAATAATATTTGACGAGTGCCACCGCAGCCAATTTGGAGAGATGCATACAGCAATAATAAAATCATTTAAAAAATATTATATATTTGGTTTTACCGGCACCCCAATTTTTGCTGTAAATAGCAATAGCAATTTTAAGCCAAACTTACGCACAACCGAGCAAATATTTGGCGAAAAACTACACACTTATACAATAGTAGACGCAATAGCAGATAAAAATGTGTTACCTTTTAGAGTGGATTATATAAGCACAATAAAAGAAAAAGAGAGCGAAGAAGTAAAAGACCAAAAAGTACAAAGTATAGATAAAGAACGTGCGCTGCAAAGCCCAGAAAGACTAAGCAAAATAGTTAGCTATATAATAAAGCATTTTGACCAAAAAACAAAGCGTAACGAATACTACCAATTAAAAGAAAAAAGATTAAATGGGTTTAATTCTATATTTTGTGTATCATCTATAGAAGTTGCCAAAAAATATTATGCAGAGTTTAAAAAGCAGCTTAGTTTATTGCCAAAAGATAAACAATTAAAAGTTGCTTTAATATATAGCTTTGCAGTAAACGAAGACTTAACAGAAGAAACGGGCATGCTTGACGAAGAAAACAGTGACGATACAAAGAACTTAGACCAAAGCAGTCGGGATTTTTTAGAAGCAGCAATAAAAGATTACAACGAAATGTTTGCAACCAACTATGATACGAGTGCGGAAAAATTTCAAAATTATTATAAAGATGTATCCAAAAAGGTTAAAGATAGAGAAATAGATTTGCTAATAGTAGTTAATATGTTTTTAACCGGATTTGACGCAACCACATTAAACACGCTTTGGGTGGATAAAAATTTAAGATTGCACGGGTTGCTGCAAGCGTACTCCAGAACAAATAGAATATTAAACAGTGTAAAAACATTTGGTAATATAGTTTGTTTTAGAAATTTAGAAAAAGAAACTAACGAAAGTATTGCACTATTTGGTGATAAAGAAGCAGAAGGGATAGTTTTACTTAAACCATACGATTTTTATTATAATGGTGGTTATAATAATAATAAGTTCGAGCCCGGTTATGTAACGTTAGTAAACGAGCTAAAAAGTAAATTCCCATTAGGCACACCAATAAATGAGGAAAGTTTACAGAAAGAATTTATAAAGCTATATGGCTTAATACTAAAACTGAGGAATGTATTAACAACATTCGATAGATTTAAGGATGAAGATACATTAACCGAGCGCGAGCTGCAAGACTACCACAGTATATATATTAATTTTTATGAAGAAATTAGAAAGAAATTGAAAGTTGATAAAGAATATATAAATGATGATATAGTATTTGAAATAGAATTAATAAAACAAGTAGAAATAAATATAGATTATATATTGCACTTGGTAAAAGAATACCACGAAAGTAACATGCAAAATAAAGAAATATTAGCAAAAGTAAACCGTGCAATAGATAGTAGTATAGAACTAAGAAGCAAAAAGAAATTAATAGAAGAATTTATAAAAAGCTTAACCCCACAAAAAGATGTAGAAAATTATTGGGTAGAATTTGTAAATGAAGAGCAAAAAAAAGAATTAGATAAGATAATTGCTGAAGAACGCTTAAAGCCAGAATTGACATATAGATTTATGGAAACGGCATTTAGAAATGGGTATATACAAAGTACCGGCACAGCAATATCAGAAATAATGCCCCCAATTAGTCGCTTTACACCGGGTGGAGAAAGAACTAAGAAAAAAGAAACTATATTAGAAAAGCTACAAAACTATTTTACAATATTTAAAGATATAATAACCTTAAAAGACTAAAAGTAATAGGGGGGAACATTCCCCCTAATCAAACAAAAATTACAATTTTACTTTAGTAAATATTTACTATCTTCTTCCATTTTTTTTATGTAATTATTAACTTCGGCTGTATTATAAAGATAATTACTTTCTAACACATTTAAGTAAGCTTTAAATGCAGCAGCTGCTACCGAGCCTGGATATTTATTAATTAAATGATAATATGCATTATAAAAATCATTAGATATTCTAGAATTTTCCAAATCTTCAAAAGGTGTTAACCCATTATCTTCAAAGCCGGTTAATAAAGTTATAAATGTATCAATAAAGTATTCTTTAGAGCTTTGACGAGCATATTCTCGTTCTTTAATAGTAGCGTTCTGAAATATTTCCTTAAATTTAGCTGTAGCTTTGTCTAAGTTATCAATTTTATTCTCTAATTTCTTTAAATATATTTGATAATCAACATATTTATCAGTAATAACATTATTTATTTGTTGTGCAAAACTTGATATAAATTATGCTAAAACAAAAATTAACACGTAAATTTTACGCATAACCGCTCCTTTAATTAATTGTTATATTACTTCATTAAAATAATAAGTTTAAATAATTATGGCAATAGATAATTATAACAGAAATTATTTGAACAAAACTTTTTAATTTAATTTTAGGCTTAGAAAATTATGTGGTTTAGTGACATGTAACGCGTGACGGATGTTTAATTATCTGTTTTTATCTAACAAAAAACAAATTATATAATTTATAAAAACTATTAAAAAATGGTGTTTGTTAAGTAATTAATACACAAAAAGGGTGCTCTACACCATATTTTATTATATTTATAGTGAACAAATTATAGGCAAAAAAAAAGGGCGTAACCGCAGTTAACACCCTAAATGGTTCTGGAGCGGAGAGTCAGGGATTCGAACCCCGGAAGGGCTTGCACCCTTAACGGTTTTCAAGACCGCCGCATTCAACCACTCTGCCAACTCTCCAAAAAATTTTATTTTTATAGAACTTTTAAAATAAGAGTTTTATTTTTAAAAAGCAATAAATTTTATTTTAAAATCAAATTTTAGTTAAAAAGTGGGTACATTATTAATAGCATAAATAAAAAGTTTTTTATATAATTTTTTTTAATAAGCTTGATAATAAATGTAATTTTTTGTATAATAAAAATTAATAATTTTTATAAAGTTAAAAGTATACGAAATAAAATTTAGAAAAATAAATAATTTACTAATGATTTTTAATATAATTTCTTTAAAAAATACCTATTTTAATTATAATTTTTCTTGGAGGTTATATGAAAAAATATTTACTGCTTATTTTATTTTTTGTAAGTTTTAATTTATATGCCCAGTATTGGGAAAGTGGAGTTCAGTTTAATCCAGCAATTGGAGCAAACGAGTTTGACAAAATGAAATTATCGTTTGTATTAAGGGGTTTAACAAGATACTATTTAAGTGAAAGCAGTAGTGTAGAATTTGGTTTGGGTGTAGGACAATACAAAGGAATAGATTTTCATAACACATATTATGCAACAACATTAGTTCCTTTAGATATTAGATACAACTACTTGTTTTTAGCCGGAGAAAGTACAGCACCATATGCATATGCGGGCTTAGGTGCACTATATTATAATGTTCATACACCCGGTATATCGCACTTAAAACAATGGCCACCTAAAGAAGTTCAGAGAGATGGATTAACATTGTTAGTTCCAGCAGGTTTGGGGTTACTTGTAAAATTAAACAATGATTGGTCGTTAGATTTATCAGCAGGGTTTAATTATTCTTTTACAGATAACTTAAACTATTATAAGGAAGGTTCACCAAAAGATGCATATTTTAATGTTGGCTTTGGTGTAGTATATGGTCATAAGTGGGTTGATATGGACGCTGATAACGATGGTTTAAAAGATGCTGAAGAAGAAATGTTAAAAACAGATCCAAAGAACCCAGATACTGATGGTGATGGCTTAAACGATTTTACAGAAGTAAAAACATATACAACAAATCCATTAGTAGTTGATACAGATAAAGATGGATTAAATGACTATGACGAAGTTTACAAGTATAAAACAAATCCATTAGTAGCCGATACCGATGGAGATAGCTTAAGTGATGGTGACGAAGTAAACAAATATAAGACCGACCCATTAAAAGCTTGTACCGATGGTGATGGTTTAATGGATAATGAAGAAGTATTAACTTATAAAACTAATCCTTTAGTTGCAGATACAGATAAAGATGGATTAGTTGATGGTGCAGAAGTTAAGACTTATAAAACTGATCCATTAAAAGCTTGTACCGATGGTGATGGTTTAACTGATGGTGATGAAGTTAACAAATATAAAACCGACCCATTAAAAGTTGATACCGATGGTGATGAATTAAAAGATGGCGACGAAGTTAATTTATATAAGACTAATCCAACCAAAGCTGATACCGATGGTGGAAGCGTTAATGATAACGTAGAAGTTACACGTGGTTCTAATCCAAATGATCCATCTGATGACGTTATTAGAGTTGGTGTTCCAATGATTTTGGAAGGCATTACATTTAAGAGCGGTAGCGCAGATATTACTCCAGAATCTGAAGAAACATTACAAAAGGTATTAAAAACTTTAATGGCTTACCCAGAGTTAGAAGTAACTATAAATGGATATACTGATAACGTAGGTAGCAGAGCTGCAAATATTAAGTTATCTGAAAGAAGAGCTAAGGCAGTTAAAAATTGGTTAGTTAAAAATGGCGTTAATGCTAAACGTTTAACTGCTAAAGGTTATGGTCCAGATAATCCAGTTGCTCCTAACGATACACCAGAAAATAAAATGAAAAACAGAAGAATTGAGTTCGTAAGAACTAAGTAATTTAGCCTAATAAAGGGGTCTTATTTAAGACCCCTTTTTATTTTATAGTGTAGCTTGCACAAAAATAAATATTTAATGGAGTAATATTTTTATACGTAATTTTGTTATTATCAAAAATATTATACACACCTAAAGTTAAATCAAAATTCTTTATAGTTTGGGTTAATATAATATCTACAAATTGAGTAGATGAAATTATGTAAGGTTTGCTTCTATCAAAAAAATTATAATCTAAATGGTTATCTAAACCAATTAATGTTTCCCAAAAGTTTCTTAATCTTAATAAAATATTTGTATTTAAGTGTGGGTTATAATTTATTATTGCAATTAATCCATTTTGGGGAATATTTGTTGATTGGGGAATATTATCATCTGTTAATAAAGATATATTGTAATAATCTAAAGTAATATATACTTTGTTTACTGGAATTAACTTTAAATTAAAATTAATTGTGTTTATTGAATATTTATTTTGGTCAACTTTAATTGATGTATTAAATGGGTGAATAATACCGTTATGCAAGTTTTTAATATAATCTGAGTAAAGGCTAATTGTTAAATTATAAATTTTGTTATCTGTGTAATTAAAAACGGCTTCTGTAGTATAAATTTTAATTGGCGGTAAAGGATAAAAATAAGTGCCAATAATAATGCCGTTAATATCATATTGTGCTAATGTAGTTTCGTATGGGGATAATAAATTGTGAACTACTCCATAGCCTAATATAAAATTGGAATTTATTGATGTATAAATTTTAATTTTTGCATTAATGTTATAGTAAGTATTTGGTTTTAAGGATGTTATACCGAAATCTGCAGTAAGGGTGCCAAAGTTTAATAAATATTCCACATTAGCAAAAGTTTTTAATGCGTTTTTGGTTATTAAGGAGTTTGGTAAGTTATAGTAGTTAAGTTTGGTAAAATCGTTTTCTAAAGTAAAATTAATTTTAAAATTATTTTGTAATAAATATTGTAATAAAAGTTTAGTATTAAATAGTGTTAATTTATTATTTAAGGAATTATAAAAATTAAATGTTTTATTAACTATTGAATAATTATTAATTAATTGTATATTAAAGCGATTAGTAATGGGTAAACTATTTACTAAAGAAAATGCCATAAAATTAGAAGAGTTTTTGTAATCATTTGTAGATAAAAAAAGCTTTGGAGAGGTATCTTTAAAATAATAAGAATTATAAATAATATTTAGTTCGTTATAAAAATTATTTTTAGTATACAGTTTTGTAGAAAGTAAAACATTGCTGTTATAAGTTTTGTAATAGTTATTATATTTATAAGGATTAGATAAATTATAATTTGCACTAACAGAAATGCTATCAATATTTTTTATAGGGTGCTTAAAGTTATAAGATGTATTAAGCAATAATTGGTTAGCTTGTTGTGTAAAATATTTAAATTTAATATTAACATTGTTATTAGTATTAATGTTATTAATAAAAAATGTACCACCAGAAGCATAATTATTTGGTGAATTACTAAATATTAAATAATAATTATCGTTTAGGTTTAGAAAAGGCAAAAAGTCTGAGTAAATTGCTTGGGGAATAATAATGTTATTAATAGTAATATAAAAATTGTTTTTTATGTTACGATTATAAAAATCCAAACTGTAATTATAATTATTAACGTAAAAACTATTTTTTAGGTTAAAATAATCTGCAAAGTTAAAAAGGCTTAAATTTTTATTAACTAATTCAAAGTTGTTATTTTGGTTAAAGTATGTAAAACTATTAATGTTAGTAAAGTTTTTATTAAAAACATCTTTTTCTAAAAATACTAAATAAGTATTAGTAGCCAAGGGAGAAATAGAAACTGTTGTGTAAAAAGTAATAAAGCCCTGTTTGTAAATTATAAGATTAAGGGAGTTTGCATTAACATTATTAATAGTAGCTAATCCATTTTTATTAGTAATTAAAAGTGTATCTAAATCAATAATTTTTATAAAAGCGTTAGGGATGTTGGTAGAATCAGCTTTAGATAATACATTAATATTTAATTGGGATATTTGAGCTAAAAGTGCAGAGGTGTAAAAAAATAAAATGTAAATAAATAAGATAAATTTGTTCATTGAACTTAAAATTTATTTAATATAAAATAATTAAAAAAATAAAAATAAAAAATTATCTGGTTTAATTTTTGCTAAGTTTTAAAGAAAAAAGGAAAAAACAGTGGGACAGCAACAACTATTATTAATAGTAGTAGGCATATTGATAGTGGGTTTAGCCATAATAATAGGGATCAATATGTTTAGAAGCCACGCGATAGATACAAAGCGGGATAATTTAATAACAGATTGTGTAAATTTAAGTGGTTTAGCGCAGCAATATTATAGTAGACCAAAGGCGATGGGAGGTGGAGGCAGAAGCTTTTTAGGTTGGCAAATACCCAATGAATTAAAGGTAAATGCTAATGGTAGATTTGAAATTAGCGATTTTTCACGTCCAAATGAGTATGTAGAGGTAACCGCAATTGGTAACGAAGAAGTTACAGCAGGAGACTCGGTATCAGTTAAAATTAAGATTTTACCAAGAAGTTTTCAAATTTCTATAATACATTAAAAGTTATTTTTACATGTAAAAATTACATGTTACATACTAAAAGTAAATAAAAAAAGCGATAATAAAGGATAAAACAGTAAAAAAAGTTTGGCACAAAAATTTCTTATAATTAATAAACTAAAACAATAATTAACAACAACAAACAGGAGTTCACAATGGGTCAACAACAATTATTACTTATCGTTTTGGGCGTTATCATAGTAGGTATAGCCGTAGTAGTAGGAATTAACGTATTTACGGCAAGCAGCAGCAATGCTAACAGAGATGCAGTAGTATCAGACTTAACAAACCTATCATCTAATGCACAGCAATTTTACAGAAAACCAACAGCTTTAGGCGGTGGTGGAAACACATTTACCGGATGGGCAATTCCAGCCACATTAGATACCACACCAAACGGTGTTTACACAGCAACAGTAGCAGCTCAATCAGTACAAATAGTAGGTGTTGGAACAGAAACGGGTAATGATGGAACTAATCCAGTACAAGTTACAATGACAGTTACACCAACAAGTGTTACAACTACAATTGATAACTAAGTTTTTTTATAAAAAATTTATTATATTTAAGCCGGTAAAAATTTGCCGGCTTTTTCTATTTATATAATTAAGGTAAAATAATGGTTGAACTAAGATTTACTGCATTAAAACCTAATGGACAAGTTATAAGTGGAACCGTTAATGCTGCAACAAACAGCGAAGGGAAAGCAAAAATTAATGCTTTAGTTCAAAAACATGGATTAACCTTAAAATCGATTGAAAAAAAATCCACATACTTATTTAAGATACGTAAGGGGAATGAAAAACCAACTACTGGCGAGCAGCGTGCTTTTAACAAAGAAGAAGTAGAAAAAGCATTACAAAAACTTGGCTATACGGTAATTTCTGTTAATAAAAAATTATTAGACTTTAATTTAAAGCCGCCGATGCAAGATATCGTTTCGTTTGTAAAAATTAGTGCGGAGCTACTTGAGCAAAAGTTACCTTATAGCGAAATTTTAACCTTGTTAATAAATGACATTCAAAATAAAACATTAAAGGAAACATTAAAGCAGATAAATAACGAGCTTAAAAAAGGTGCAGATAGTGAGGAAGTATTTTTAAGATATCAAGGTGTGTTTGGTAAATTTACTGCTTACATGCTTGGGTTAGCTGCTAAAAGCGGTAATATGGCAGAAATTTATAAAGCAACTGCAAAATTTTTAGAA
Source organism: uncultured Melioribacteraceae bacterium (assembly GCA_964652025.1). GTDB lineage: Bacteria > Bacteroidota > Ignavibacteria > Ignavibacteriales > Melioribacteraceae > JAEXOD01. The sequence continues at coordinate 245,444 of CAZYZX010000003.1, read as the reverse complement.
AGACAACAACAATTTAAAAAAGATTTAAAAAGTGCACTAATAACACCTATGGTAACTCTTTTTGTTCTTTTTATTGCTGTTCTTTTTTATGTGGGGTATATTTTCCCAGAAACCGCTAAACTGTTCCAAAAGTTTAAAATCGAGCTCCCACCACTTACTGCTGCCACACTTTCTTTTAGCGATTTTTTAATGAATAACACTTTATTAGTTGCAATTGTGTTTTTTGTTCCTCCTATTGTTTTTTGGCGATGGAGCAAAACTAAAAATGGTTCTTATTTTATAGATAAAATGATTCTTAGAATTCCAATTATTGGCTCGTTAGTGCACAAAACTTTAATAGAAGTTTTTTGCAGAGTGTTTTACACTTTGTATAGTGGCTCTGCGGAAAGTATAGAGCCAATAAGAATTGCAGCAGAGGCAAGCGGTAATAGTTATTTTGAAAATAGAATAAAAACTATTGCCATACCACTAATGATAAAAAAAGGAACAGGGATAACAGACGCATTTGAAGCAACAGGAGTATTTACCGATACTGCAATTTCTCGATTCCATAGTGGAGAAGAAACAGGAACAATTAAAAACACTGCTAAACAACTTGCAAATTATTACGAAAGTGAAACGGTTTTTAGGCTTAAAAATGTAATCGAGCTTATTCAAGTTACAATTGCAATGATTATAATGATTGTAATGATTGCATTAACTTTAGTTTCTGCAGAAACGGCAACTATAAGTCCTAAACCGCCAACAATGCAATTTATATTAAATTTAATTTACCGGTGATATTATGTTAGAAAATCATCTTGAGCTTACGGATAAGATTGGCTATTTGTTGCTAAAAAAGGGAATTATTGACGTTAAAACTTTAGAAAAAGCTTTGCAAATTAAGCAATCGGAAAATAATAAAGTTAAGCGTAATTTAGCTCAAATTTTAGTGCAAGACTTAGGCTTTGACCATGATGCAATTTTTAGAGAAGTGGCTATATTATATGCATTTAGAGAGCTTAATATTCAAGTAGACCAAATTAGTGATAAGCAAAAAGAAGAGATAAAACAGCTAATTAATGCACAAGGTGAAGAAGTAAAACAAGTTTTATTAAAGCATAAGGTAATTCCATATAAATATGATGATAAGATAAAAGATAAATTAATTTTAGCTGCAACAGATCCAACAGATAAAGCGCTTTCTAAAATTGCATATTCCTTAAATGCAAAAAAATATGAAATTATTTTTATGCGTTTAAGGGATTATGAGAAATTGATAACAATATTGTTCCCACCTGAGAATGAATTTTTAAAGATGATAGAAGAAGCGGGCGAGGAAATTTCGGTAGAAGTAGATGATACATCGCTAAACGAAGAAGAACTTGATGCGGAAATAAATAAAAGTGCATTAATAAATTTAATAGAAGGTGCATTAGTAGAAGGGGTTAGAAGAGGCGTAAGTGATATACACTTAGTGCCAAAATCTAGCACACGTACTGAAATACATTTTAGAATAGATGGCAAGTTGCAATTGTGGCATGTACAAGAAAATACATTGCCGGAAGCAGTTATGGCAGTGGTTAAAGATAGAAGCAAAGGAATGGATAGATTTGAGAGGGAAAAAGCACAGGACGGTTTTATTCAAAGGGAAATTGACGGACATATTATCCGATTTCGTGTTTCCGTTTTACCTATGGTTGGTACGGAATTAAAAAATAAGTTTGAAAGTATTGTAATAAGAATTTTGGATGATAGAAAGGTTATAAAAGATTTAAGTAAATTAGGTTTAGTTGGATATGCACAAAGTGCATTTGTAAAAGCAATAAATCAACCACAAGGGATGGTAATTTTAACGGGTCCTACGGGAAGTGGTAAAAGTACAACACTTGTTGCAGCTTTATATCAGGTAATCAATCCAACTAAAAATGTGCTTACAGTAGAAGACCCAGTAGAATACGTAATAGAAGGTGCAAGGCAGTTAAAAATTGGTCATAAAATGAATTTTGAGCAAGCTATAAGGGCAATATTGCGTCACGACCCAGATATTGTGTTAGTAGGAGAAATGCGCGATAAAGAGACAGCCGAAACAGCTATTAAGCTTGCAAACACAGGTCACTTAACATTTTCCACACTTCACACAAACGATGCACCAAGTGCTGTAGCTCGTTTATATAAAATGGGTGTTGAACCATTTTTAATTGCTTATGCAATAAATATTATTGTTGCACAAAGATTAATTAGAAAATTATGTGACTGCAAAAAACGGGTTACAAGTTTTGATGAGGCATTTTTTAAAAATGCCGGCTTGAATATAGACGAATGGAAGCAGTATGAAATATACGAGCCCGGTGGCTGCCCCAAGTGTAACAATACCGGCTATAAAGGGCGTTTAGCTATTCACGAAGCACTTTATTTTACAAAAAAGATTAGAGAAATAATTGTTAAAAGCGGTGAAGAAGTAGACGAGGAAGCTATAAGAAGGCAAGCTAAAGCAGATGGAACATTAAATTTGCGTGAAGCTGGTTTAGAAAAAGTTAAGTTAGGCTTAACCACATTTGCAGAAGTTTTTGCTGCTACTATGGACGAATAATTTTTTTTTTGAGTATATAAATGTTTGAAGACGTAAAAGGTATTTTAAGTAATTTTGCTAGGCAAATTCCTACCATAATAATGGGACCGGAACGAGTAAATTTTGTAATAAATAATATTACAAAGCTTCCAAACTCACACCAAATGGTATTGATTAACTATTTTAATTATATTTTGCAACTGATGATAGAAAAGCAGGCAAGCGACGTTGAAATTGGAGGACATGGTTGCGAAGGTTACGTTTGGTTTAGAATTTTTGGCAAAAAGGCGCGTGTTAATGAATTACTAAAACTTGATTTAGATGAGACCAATATTTTAATAATTTCGGTATTAAATCAAAATCAAGCATATTTTTTGCGGGATAACCGTAATTTAGATTTTAGTTATACTTTTAAGTATGAAAAGATAAATAAAGATGTAAGATTTCGTGCAGATGCTTATTTCGATTTGGATTCTGTAGCATTAAACTTGCGTGCAATATCTGCAACAGTTAGACCAATTGATAATTTGGAATTTCATCCATTTGCGCTTCAATCGATGAGCCATAATTACATAAAATTTGGTCTTTCTTTAATAACAGGAATTACCGGAAGTGGAAAATCTAGTACATTAGACTCAATAATCGATTATCATAACAAATTTGACCCTGCACATATTGTTATTATAGCGGCACCAATAGAGTATGTGCACCAGTCTAATGTATCTTTAATACGCCATCGCGAGGTAGGTAGAGATGTACATTCGTTTAAGGAAGGGGTAATACAATCTTTGCGCCAAGACCCAGATATTATAGTAATAGGAGAAATGCGAGACCCAGATACAATATTAGCCGCATTAGAGGTTACAGATACCGGTCATAAAGTATTTTCCACACTTCACACATCAAGTGCCGTAGAGTCCATCGATAGAATTATAGCAGAAGTAAACCCAGTTGAGCAAGAGCGCGTGAGGAATCGATTGGCAGATGTATTAATTTCTGTAGTTAGCCAAAAATTAGTTCCAAGTTTAGATGGTAAACGTGTTCTTGCAAAAGAGGTATTAATTGTTACGCCATCTGTTAGAGCTGCGATTAAAAATAACAACACAAGTGAAATATATATGATGATAAATCAAGGTGCGCAGCAGGGAATGATAACTATGGAACAAGATTTGCTAAGATTATACAGAGCAAAAAAAATATCATTAGAAAATGCTATGGCATACGCAAATAATAAAACAAGAATGTCCCAAATAATTAAGGCAGTATAATGAAAGCCGTTATAAGTGTATTTACAGAAGGTTCTGAAACTAAAGCTGCCGTTTTAACAAATGAAAACGGTAAAATGAAAATTTTAAAAATTGTATCATCAGATAATCCAGAATACGCAAAAAATATTGAAGTTAAAAAAGAAAATGAAGACAAAGTTAAGATTATAGACCAAATGCCATTAAGTGATTCTGATGATATATCTGTTGAAGGTTTAGAAACTGATATAAGTGCGCCAGAAGATGCGGGAGCAAATAGTATAGAAATAATAGCGGCTGCTTTAAGGGAATTTAAACTTAGTAATTTTAGCTTTTTACCAATTGCTTGTGACCCAGCAATTGGCTATTATTTAACAGATAAGTTATCACTACCCAAAGATAAAAATTTTAACAATATAGTTACAACAGAATTATTAAATATTAAGGGGGTTAATGTAAGTTCAGATTTATTTGATTATGTGCAATTTGGAGAAAAAACTAATTGCATTGCCTATCTAGAAACAGAAGTACCATCAGTTACATTTATAGATAACCTTGCCAAAAAGAATAAACGTAGATATTATAAAATAGCGGGAATAAAAAGCGCAGAAATAGCTTTAGTTAATTACGTTAAACAGACTACAAAATTTTTCCCAGAAGATTATACTTTGGTTATTTATACGGGTAAAGAATTTAGCCGTTTATTATTTTTAGAAGGGTATAATTTAGTTCATATTGGCGCTACATTAGATTTAGGCACTAAAAACTTACATACATATGATGTATATTTTTCTAAAATATTATTAGAAATGGAAAACGGAAATATTCCCCGTTTAGATAATGTTGTTCTTTGTGGAGATGATAATTCCGAAAACTTATTGCTTTCGTTTTATGGTACTTTTCCAGAAGCTAATGTTATAAATTTAGAATTTGGTATGTTCGATACAGAGCTGCTAAATGAAGATGCAAAAGAAAACTTAAGTGCTTTTACATTTTTATTAGCTGCAGCTTACGAGTATTTTGAAGAGCAAGAAAAGCGTTTAAAAGGGATTTTAATTTTACCCAAAAAGATAAAAGAAAATCAAAAGTTTTTCCAATTTAGTTGGCATAGTTATGCAATGTTACCCTTGTTATTTGCTGCTACATTTTATTTTACAGTTAAAATATTAACCAACTTTAAAACAATTTCAGAGCTAGATGTTGAGATAAAGAAACTAAAACAAATTGAATTAGAAAATGAAAATATTATAAATCAAATAGCCCCATTAGAAAAAAGAATAGCAGAATTTGATAAAACAACCGCTTTGTTAGATAGTGCAATGAAAGGGACAGAAATTTGGAATAACGAGATAAGTAATATTGCCCAATTTATAGAAAGAAGGCGCAATTTTTGGTTTACTAAATTTGATGCTAAAAACACCAATAATATTGTTATTACTGGTATTACTTTAAGCCGTTTACCAGTTACTCAATTTGTAGAGCAGAATAGTAATGCCATTTTACAAAATATGTTGCACGAACCAATTAGAGAAAAGACGGCTTATACATTTATAATTAACTATACGATTAATAAAGATACGTTGAACAAACGATGAACAGAAAAATTGTAAATACTTTAGTTCTGTTTTTAATTTTCCTTTTTATTTCTGTAGTAGGTGGTTATTTTGCTTTTTTTAAGCAAAAAGGAATAATTAAAGAAAAGCAAAAAACAATAGTAAATCTTAAAGCTAAAATGGGAGATAAAGAAACTTTGCTATTAAACTTAAAGCAATTGCAAGATAGAGCAAAGATTTTAGACTCTATTTTAGCATTAAGAAAATTTAATATACCTTATGGATTGCAACAAACAAAATTTTATGACTTTGTTAATAAAGTTTCAGAAAATTTTAGCGAGGAATCGTTTGTTAATATTACTTTCGAAAATTCTAATAAAGAAGGAGAATTTCAATATTATTTATATACTTTAAACGGTACAGCAACTTTTAACGATGTTTATAAACTTATATATGCAATAGAAGAAAGTAAAGAGCTAAAAAAAATACGCAGCGTATTATTAACTAATTACGTAAAAGTTAATGATATAGGAATTGCCCAATATTTAATTAATTTTAACATTCAAGTTGCAGTTTATTATGCATTTAACGACTTTTTTGCGACATCACTATCTAAAGAAAATAATATATACCCAAATCCTATTTACGATATATTTTACCCAGGTATAAGAAATGAAATACCGCCAAATGTTGACGGATTATTGGATGTACAAACAGCACAGTTACTAGCAATTATTCCAGATGGAGCATTTTTAACCGATAGTAAAGGTAAAACATATTTGCTTTGGGAAGGGGACGAAGTTTATTTGGGCTATGTAACAAAAATAGATTTTGATAATAACGAAGTACATTTTATACTAAATAAAGGCGGCATAATAGAAAGAGTGAAACTAAGCCTTGCAACAGAAAACGATAAAAAGAAGAGCGGTAAAAAATGAAAAAGTTAATAATAATATTAGGTATATTAATAAGCAGTAATTTTATAATCGGTCAAACAGATTTGCAAAAAACGCTAAGCGGGGTGTATAATCCAGAAGAGTTTGTAACTCTTTCGGAAAATATACCATTTAATAACGCTATAGAAATATTAAGCAAAGTAAGCGAAAAGCTGACCGGTAGAAAAATTATTTTAATGGCAGAGTTCAAAAACCCAATTGGTATAGAAATTACCCGCATGCCATATAAAAAAGCACTTACAATAATAGTGCAATATAATGGGTTATTTTACGAAGAAACACCCGAAGCTATATATGTAAAAAAGAGTGAAGAAAAAGCAGTTAAAGAACCGACAATAAATTATGCCCCAGTAGATAGCAGAGATGTAAAGATATCTGCTGTATTTTTTGAAGCCAATGTAAGCGAAATGAGGGAAAGAGGAATTAACTGGCAGGCGCTTTTAAGTAAAAATGGATTAAAAATTGGAAGTACATTAACATCTTTTGGCGCTGGCGATAAAACTAATACATCAGATTTTAATGTTAGTGGAGAAGGAACTTTTAAAGCCGGTAGCTTTGATGGAACCGCTTCTAGTGTTTTTAAGTTTTTTGAATCGCAAAATTTAGGAGAAATGATAGCATCTCCTTCTATTACAGTACGAGACCAACAAAAAGGTAGGATACAAATTGGTAGTGATATTTCAGTTAAACAAAAAGATTTTGCGGGGAATGTTATAGAGCAATTTTTTAGCACAGGAACTATAATAGAAGTATCCCCATTTATTTATTCTGAAGATGGAATTGATTATGTTTTATTACAGCTTGATGTAGAACGTAGCAGTGCGCTTGCAGATGTTGAACGCCCAGAAATTAGAAAAACTAAAGCTACCACACAAGTTTTAATGCTTGATGGTGAAGAAACAGCTATTGGTGGATTATTTATTAATGAGGAAAATAATATTCGCAAAGGTATACCAATATTAAAAGATTTACCATGGTGGGTTTTAGGATTAAGATATTTAACCGGTTATGATAGTAAAGAAGTTGTAAAAAAAGAAGTAATTATTTTAGTTAAAATTGAAATTAATCCTTCGTTAAAAAATAGAATAGTAGAAAAGAAAGACGCATTGAAAGAGCAAATTATTAATAATAAAAACAGACTTGAAGAGTTAAAAAATAATATACCACAACAACGTAAGGATGGGGAATGATGGAATCAATTTTAATAGTGGATGACGATATAACCCTTTGCAAAGTTTTAAGCGATGAATTAATTGAAATTGGTTACAACGTAAAGTATGTAACAAATGCAGATTCGGCATTCACTTTATTGCAAGAGGATAGCACTATAGACCTAATTTTATTGGACTTAAAAATGCCCGGTAAAGATGGGTTTTACGTTCTTAAAGAACTTAAGAATAGAAAATATAACAAAAAAGTTATTGTACTTACTGCTTATGCTGATGTAAAAAGTGCTATTGAAAGCGCTAGGCTTGGGGCAGCAGATTTTATTAGCAAACCATACGATTTTGACGAACTAATTATTACTATTAGAAAAGTTTTGCAAAGCTAATATAATGAAATTTAATTTACGTTTAATAATTATTACTTTTACTGTTACTATTCTCATCTCTGTTACTTCTGTTGTAACTATTTATTTTTTAACAAATAAAATTTTATATAACCAACATTTAAGCTCTTTGCTTAATACCACCCACCACTTTGCTTTAACGTTAGAAACTAGCACCAAAAAAATTGATTATGAATTTGAAAAGCTAGACTTATTAAAGTTTAATAAAATTAACGAGGATAGTTTAAGCATTGATTTTAGTTTTACCTTAAAAAATAATAACGAAATAAATGATAAAAATCTATTTGTTAAAAAATCTAAAAATATTGTTTTAACCAGTTTTAACTTAAAGGATTTTATTACAAATAATCCTAACATAATTTTAAAGTTTAAAGAAAAACTTGGTGTAACTTATTACTATGGTGCTTTAATAGATACAAATTATTTGAATAATATTTCCAAAGAGATTAGAACAGAAGTTGCATATATTTATAAAGAGAAGAAAATTATTGCTAGTAATAGTTTTAATTATAATGTAGATAATGCTTTTATTGAAAATACAATAAATAAATTAAGCAATAAAAGTAATTACGATACATATTACGAAGAGCACGCAGATTATGATTTAATGGGAGTGTTATATATACCCCAAAATTTTACAGCTGTTAACGAGCAAGCAAAATTTGTTGTGTTTTCTGTTTTTAAGGAAACAGCAGAATACAGAAGCATAATGCAGCTTATTATTATAATACTAATATCGTTTTCAATTCCAATTTCATTAATATTTGTTTTAATATTTACAACCAAATTTAGAAAACAATTAGCAGAGCTAAACCGAGTAGTTGAAGCAACGCGTGGGGATAATTTAGATGAGAGAGTGAAAATTATATCTAAAGATGAAATTGGCAAGTTGGGTATAATTTTTAATAACATGTTAGATGATATAAAACGGAGAGAAGAAACTGAACATGAATACGTTAAATTTATAACATTAATTAACGAAAACGCCAGTTTAACAGAAGTATGTAATGCTGTATTAAAACAAATTAAAAATGCAGTTGGTTTTGAGTTAGGCGTATTTTATGTTAATAATGGAGAAAAGTTTATTCAAACCGCTTATTTAGGGTTAAATAATATTCCCTTTACTAACGAAACAATAGAAAACATATACTTTAATGTTATAGAAAATAAAAAACCTATTGAATATGAATTTACAGATAATTACCCAGTAATTAATACTGCTTTAGCATCAATTAAACTTGGATATATAATTATTTATCCAATATTGTTTAACAAAGAAATTATAGGAATATTAGAACTTTCTGCAATAAAAAAACCAGAAATAAATGTTATTGATTACTTAGATTTAATTATTGAACAGCTAAGTATTGGGTTAAGTAATGCAATTGCATACGAAAGACAAAAGGACTTAATTAAAGAATTAAGATTACTTAATCAGCAATATCAAAATCAAAATGCTAAAATAAAAGACCAAAACGAACAGCTAATAAAATTACACAACGAGCTTAAAGAAAATAGTATAGAATTAGAAAAACAAAAACAGATGGCTTTAGACAGTGCAAAAATTAAAAGCCAGTTTTTAGCCACTATGTCCCATGAATTACGAACACCACTTAATTCTATACTTGGGTTATCAGAATTAATTTTAAATAGTAATAACCTTAATGCACAAAATTTAGAGCGCTTAAAAATAGTTATAAATAATGGCAAAAAACTGCTGGGGATAATTAATAATATTTTAACATTTAGCAAAATTGAGACCAATAATTACGAAATAACTAAAGATAAATTTTTATTAACAGATTTTTTAAGAGATATTTATATTTCTTTTGTTCATTTTGCAGAAGAAAAGAATTTATCATTTGTAATTAAAAATAAATTACCAAATGACACTAGTTTATTTACGGATAGAATTAAACTAGAACAAATTTTATCTAATTTAATTAGCAATGCAATTAAGTTTACAGAAAAAGGCGGAATTAATATAACTGTAGAAATAGCAAGTGATAATAATCTTTGTATTACGGTTAAAGATACAGGAATAGGAATTTCTGAAGAAAATTTAGGAATTATATTTAAGGAGTTTAGACAAACAAGCGAAGGAAGCGATAGGAAATATAGTGGCACAGGATTAGGTTTAACAATAGCTAAAAGAATGACCGAGCTTTTGGGTGGTAAAATATCTGTTAGTAGCAAAATTAATTATGGTACTATTTTTAGTGTAATATTACCAGATGTTATAGAAAATATTCCCTATTCTGATGAAAAAGAACATGCGGACCAAGAATTAGTTATTAATATTCCTTCATTTAAAAAATCAGAGTTGCGGAATGTTTATATATTTTCTGATAATCCAGATAATATTGATTTTTTAAGTAGCTATTTAAAAACCAATAAGTTTAGTACAATTACTGTAAATGATATTAATAATTTTGAAAGTAATGTTAAATTAGATGGAATTTTAATAGATTACCTTTCGTTTTCAAATCCTTTTATGGTAATAAAAAGTATTTATAGCAAATTAAACGCTAATGTGCCAATAATACTATTCTATTATCCAGTGGGAGAAAAAAGTGGAATAATATTTAATTCAAATCTATATCTTATTTCTCCTTTAACTTATGATATTTTTAATGAGGCGCTAAATTATTCAAAATACTATTATGGAAAAGAAATAAATAATGTATTAACAGTTGGCAATTCTTCATTTTCGGGTGTATCTAAGGATATAAACTTAAAGAATATTAAATTAGCTGATGCAAATATTGAAAATATATTAAAAGAAAAACCGGATTGCATATTAATAGATTTTGTAACAGAGGATTTGTTGGAAACGGAAAAAATATGTGGAATGTTATGCGATAAAAGATTTTATGAAATACCAATATGTGTGATAATTCCCGATGGGGAACTAATAGATAAAGAAAAATTGCATAAGATTAATTTAAATATTTTTAATTATATTAAAAAAAGTGTTATATTAAAGCAAGATAGTTTGCGAGTATTACGTAAAAAACTAAAAATAGGTATACCAGAAAATTTATTAACAGAAAATGAAATTATAAATATAGAACAAATTGAGGTTGATAAGAAGAAAAATAAAAAAGAAGTTGTTTTAATAGTAGATGACGATCGAGATACTTTATTTACGGTTGGTCAAATAGTAGAAAGCTTAGGATATGATACTTTATTTGCTAAAGATGGTTTAGAATGTTTGTTATTAACAGAAAATAAAAAGCCGGATTTAGTATTATTAGATATAATGATGCCAAACATGGATGGCTTTGAAACTTTAAAGCGGTTAAAACAAAAAGAAAAAACTAAAAACATTCCAGTTGTTGCGCTAACAGCCCATGCAATGATGGAAGAAAGAGAGATAATAATAAAAAATGGCTTTGAAGATTTAATAACCAAGCCAATTGATATTACATATTTATCTATAAAAGTAAGAGAGCTTTTAGAAGGGAGAAAGCAATGAGTAAAATACTTGTGGTAGATGACCAACCTGATAACGTTTTTATTCTACAAGATAGATTAGAAAACGAAGGGTACGAAGTAATAACCGCTTATGATGGACCAACTGGCATTGAAAAAACATTATCCGAAAGCCCAGATTTAGTTTTATTGGATGTTATGATGCCCGGAATGAGTGGCTTTGAAGCATGTAAAAAAATTACTGAAAATGAAGAAACAAAGGACATACCTGTTATTTTAATTACCGCACTTACTGGTGTTGAAGATATTAAAGAGGGATTAAATGCGGGTGCTTTTGATTATATAAAAAAGCCTTTTAATAAAACTGAATTATTGGCAAGGATAAAATCTGCTTTAAGGTTTAGAGAAACTAATTTAATTTATTTAGAGATTGAAAAAATTAAAACTTATGCTGCCACAATTGTTACTGCTAACCACGAAATTAAACAACCTCTTACTTTAATTAACTTATCGGTTTCTGCTATTAGAAGAGAATTAAGCAAAGATGATTTAAATAGAGAAGCCATACTTAAAAGAGTGGATATTATAGATAATGCTGCTAAAAGCATTATAGAAATTTTAGAAAAACTAAGTTCAATTAAAAAGCCTAAATTTACAGATTATGTAAATAATACCCAAATGATTGATATTAATGAACAAAGCGAAAATAAAGAGGATAAATTAAATTAGTTTTTTTACAATTTCTAATAAATTATCAAAATTGTAAGGCTTAACAATTATTTCCGCAATATTATATTTACGCGTAATTTCTATTTTATTTTCTGGTGCCGTTCCGCTACATAATATAATTGCACTGCTATTTCCATCCTCTCTTAAACTTTTTATGGCATCAAGTCCTTTAATGCCGGGCATGTTTTGGTCTATTATAAGTAATGCAAAATCTTGTTCAGATTTAACACTGTCTAATAGCTCTTCTCCAGATTTGACTGCTTTAATATTGTAATCGTACGATGTGAAAAGCTCGGTTAGCAAATCTAACATATATTCATCGTCATCTGCTAATAATATTTTTTTGTTTTTTTCGATTGGCGATATATTTTTAACTATTATGGGGAAAGTAATAGAAAAAGTTGTCCCTTTACCAACTTCACTTTTAACATTTATTTTGCCGTTATATTTTTCAATTATATTTTTTACAATACTTAAACCAATGCCGCTTTCTGTTTTTTTTACTTTTGTGCTAAATCCTAAACTAAATATTTTATTTAAATTTTCCTCACTAATTCCTTCGCCGTTATCTTCTACATTAATAATAATATTATTTTCATTATTAGCTGTTGAAATTGTAATAATACCTTTATCTTTTATTGCTTCTTTTGCATTTAAGCAAATATTATAAAAAGCCCTAAATAATTCTTCTTCATTTGCTATAATTAAGCTATTAACAGCATTTAAGTTTATAACAAATGATATTTTATGATTGGAAATATTTTGAATTTCTATTATTACACTGTTTAAGATTTTATTAATATCAACATAATCTACTAAATTAATTTCTTCATCATCGTTTATTGTTAATTTGTGTAATAAATAAGTAGCCCTTTTTATATTTTCTTCTAAACCATCTATTAATCTATTATAGTAATCATCCAAAGTTCTTTTTTTTAATAAAGCTATTGTATTGTTGATATTATTAAAAATGTTGTTTAAATCATGGGTAATCTCTTTAATCTTATTATCTTGGTTCATATTTTAATAAATCATAGTTTTTAATTTTAGAGTATAGTGTTTTAATGCTAATGCCTAAAGCGCGTGCAGTATTTTCTCTATTCCAGTTATTAAAATTAAGAGTTTTAAGAATATGTTGCTTTTCAACTTCTTCTAAAGAAACAATTTCATCGTTTTGCTCTAAAGGAGTAAAAGGTTTACTATAATTGTTAGTAGGTAAATTTAAATCATGGGGTAAAATAATATTATCTTCACTAAAAATAATTGCGCGTTCTATAATATGTTCAAGTTCCCTAACATTACCAGGGAAGTGATAATTTAGCAAAGCTTTTTCGGCTTCTGGTGATAGTTTTTTTGGAGATCGGTAAGGTGCTTTTTTTTCTAAAAAATAATTAGCTAATAAAATAATATCTTTACCGCGTTCACGCAAAGGAGGAATGGTAAGAGTAATTACATTAAGCCTAAAAAGCAGGTCGCGTCTAAAAGTTTTTTTCTCTGCTTCTTCTAATAAATCTCGGTTGGTTGCTCCAATAACTCTAACGTTAGACATCAAATTAGTAATACCGCCAATTCGTCTAAACTCGCCATTTTCTAAGAAGCGTAAAAATTTTGGTTGCAGGGATAAACTAAGCTCGCCAATTTCATCTAAAAATAAAGTGCCTCCATTTGCAATTTCAACTAAACCTTGTTTAGAAGTTTTAGCATCTGTAAATGCACCTTTTTCGTAGCCAAAAAGCTCGCTTTCTATAAGTTGATCTGGAAGTGATGCACAATTTATTGTTACTAAAGGTTTTTCGTTACGGGCAGAACATTTATGTATATACTCTGCAAAAAGTTCTTTGCCTGTTCCGGTTTCTCCTTGTAGTAAAATATTACTATCAGAACGAGCCGCTTTTTCTGCAAGCATTATAACTTCTTTAATCAATTTACTTTCCCCAATAATTTTATGGGGCGTTGCTTGATTAATTTTTGTAGTTAAAATTGTATTTTTTACAATTAAGTCTTTATGCTTTAATGCGCGCTCAATAGAAACAATTAATTGCTCAAATTGATAAGGTTTATTAATAAAATCGTATGCGCCTTTTTTAATGCACTCAATAGCGGTGCGCATATTATTATTAGCAGTAAGTACAATAACTTGCAAATCTGGCTGATGTTCCTTAACATAGTCTAAAATTTCAAAGCCAGAAATTCCGGGCATTTCTAAATCTAACAGCAGCAAATCGTGACTTGTTTTTTTAATAAAGTCAATCGCTTTGTTGCTATCGTAAATAATATCTACAAAGTATCCCTCGTTAATCAACTCCTCTTTTAATAAATAACATAACGTATCATCGTCATCTATAATTAAAATACGAGAGTTTTTCATTTATAATTATATTTTAGTTTATTTATTAATTTACAAAAATTAAAGCAAAATAAAAATTGTAATTTTAATTAATACAAAAATATAAAAATTTAACAAAAACTTAATAATAAAACTTTGTTTAGTAGAAATAATATAAGTAAATTTCAAGTCTGTTTAAAATAAATTAGGATAATTGTATGCTTCCATTTTCTCAAGTATGGTTGCCATTTATTTACCTTTATGGTGTTGGGGGGATATTTTTTGCCATCTCTATGTTTTTAATAAGGAAAAGTAAAAGTATTAACTTAAACTTAAAGCGAGATAGATATTGGTATAGGGTTCTTTATTTTGGTTTTTTTTACTTTGTAGCCTTACATTTAATATTAATTTTAGCTGCACTTTATTTATAAACAAAAAGATTTTAAGATATGGAAAATTATCATAGTATAGGTACTGGATTAGACTGGGCAATAATTATAATCTATTTTATAGCGGTAACGGCATTTGGAACTTATTTTAGTAAATATAATAGGTCAACCAATGATTTCTTTTTTGGGGGTAGAAGATTTACTTGGTGGTTAATAGCGTTTTCTATTGTAGCTACTGGTGTTAGCAGCCATAGTTTTGTTAAATATAGTGCAAAAGGATTTGAAAACGGTATTTCTTCTACAATGACTTATATGAACGATTGGTTTTTTGTTCCACTATTCTTTTTTGGTTGGTTACCAATTGTAATTTATTCTAAAATAAAATCAATTCCAGAATATTTTGAACGTAGATTTAGTAAAACAGCGCGTGCTTTTGCTACAATATTTTTACTTGCTTACATTATTGGCTATATAGGTATAGGCTTTTTAACATTAGCTAAAGCTATAATGCCGCTACTGCCCGAGCATTTAAATATATTTGGACTTGAGATAAAAGTTACATTAATGGGCATTGTTATTGTAACCGCTTTATTTACGGGTATTTATATAACTGTGGGCGGTCAAACAGCGGTAATATTTACAGACTTAGTTCAAGGATTTATACTTTTATTTGCAGGTGTTTTGTTGTTTGTGCTTGGTTTAAGCTATATTGGTGGCTTAGACATGTTTTGGCACTTACTTCCACCAAGTTGGCGTTTGCCTTTTGCAGATTTTAACAGCCCACCAAGTTTTAATTTTGTGGGTATATTTTGGCAAGATGGAGTGGATGGCTCGATTGCATTTTTATTTATGAACATGGGGCTTATGATGCGTTTTATGGCAACCAAAAGTGTTGATGAAGGACGCAAAGCTGCCACTTTTAACATATTTTTCATGCTGCCACTATCAGCTTTAGTTGTTGGTAATGCTGGTTGGCTTGCTAAAGCAATTTCTGAAATGAATCCAAACTTAATTAATCCTAATGTAAACCCAGACCAAGTTTTTATTGTATTAGCTAATCTTATTGCTAAACCCGGTGTTTTTGGTTTTATTATCGCTGCATTACTTTCCGCATTAATGTCTACTGTTAGTACATTTGTTAATGCTACCGCAGCTATATATATTTATGATATTCATCATCCAATTAAAGAATTTTTAAGAAAAAGAAAACAAAACGAAAAACAAGAAGCAAAAGAAGAGCTTGGCGCAGCACGTTATGCCTCTATTGTTATGACAACTTTAGGTGCTTTAACCGTAATACCTTTTAGCCAATTCCCCACTGTTTACGAAGCACATGGATTTTTCCATTCAACTTTAACACCACCCTTAGTAGTAGCTATATTTTTTGGTTTCTTGTGGAAAAAGTTTTCTCCTGCTGCTGTTGTTTCTTCTTTAGTTGGTGGTGTTGCGTTAATGATTTTAGGTTCCAAGTATCCCGATGTTTTAATTGCTCCTTTGGCTCATGGTACAGTTAAAGACCCAGCTCACCCATTTATTTATATTGGTGCATTGTATAATACTCTATCTTGCGTAGTTATAGGTGTTATTGTTACTTTATTGCAGGGTAAATTGCGTGCTGTTATAGATTATTTAAAAACACATGGCGATATTAAAAAACCTATTATTGCTATGGATATAATTGCAGTTATTCTATTTTTTGTAATTTTATTTGTGCCTATTAATCTATATTTAGCTTTATTTTTAGATGTGGTGTTATTTATAACTGTTGCTTTAACCTCTACATATTATGTTAAATTTGATGAAGCAAAACAAACAGATGGATTAACTATTTGGTCTGTTGATAGAGCTAAAGAAATGTTTAAGGGAAGCAAACCGAATGAAAAAGAGGGGGAAAAAGTTAAAGTTCATTTTGAAGTATTAGATAATGATGATGATGTTATGTATTTTTCTCAATCTGATATGGAAAAGATGGCAGCCAATGAAGGAGATTTAGTATATTTATCTGATGCGAGAAAATATTTAGGTGGGTTAAAATCTGTTCACTCTGTTTTTGGTAAACCTCATTTTGAAGATGGTAAAGTTTACATTAGTAGAGAACACTTAGCAAGTGCGCAATTTGTAGAAGGGCGTATTTTAGTAGCAGAAAAAGAAATGTAAACTTTATTATAAATAAAATAATTTTAATTCCCGTTTTACTTTTTATCTTAAAAGCTAAGACGGGAATTTTTTTTTATATAATAGCAATTTTTTTAATATTTTTGCATATTATTTGAGAATAATCAGAATAATTAGTATTTTTATTAGTTATTAAATTTTTAGGTGTAAAATTGGCAGCAAGAACATTACCCTTATTATTTGAAGAAAGTTGTTTAAAGTATCCTAATAATATTGCTATTTGGGAAAAGGGAGATGATAAATATGAGGGAACAACATATAATCAATTAAAAGACGAAGTTTATACTTTTAGTGCGGGGTTGCTTAGTTTAAAGTTAGAAAAGGGGGATAGAGTTGGACTAATTAGTGAAGGTAGAAAAGATTGGGTAATTTCTGAACTTTCAATTTTATATTGTGGTGCTGTTAATGTTCCTATTTCAGTTAAAATAGATGAGCTAAATGACCTAAAGTTTAGGTTGCTGCATAGCGAGTGTAAGTTTGTTATTGTAAGTGGGTTGCAATTACCAAAAATAAAAAAAATTAAAAACGATTTACCCGATTTACAAAAAATTATTGTTTTAGATAAACAAGAAAATTATGATGATGACGAATTAGATAAAGATACAATAATTTCCTATGGTAAAGAGTACTTATTAAATAATTTTGATAAATTTAAAGAAACGTATTTATCTGTAAAAGAAAACGATTTTGCCAATATATGCTACACAAGTGGAACAACTGCAGACCCAAAGGGGATAATCTTAACCCATAGAAATTATACTGCAAATGTAGAGCAAGCTAGCGCTCTGTTGCCAGTTCCACAATATTATGTATCGTTACTTATTTTGCCTTGGGATCATTCCTTTGCCCATACCGCTGGTATATATACATTATTAAAAAATGGGGCATCTATGGCTAGCGTTAAGGTGGGTAAAACTCCGCTTGAAACATTAAAAAATATACCCATAAATATTAAAGAAATAAAGCCACACTTTTTATTAAGTGTTCCAGCATTAGCCAAAAACTTTAAGAAAAATATAGAAAAAGGAATAAAAGAGAAGGGGGAAAAAGTACAAAAATTATATGAATATGGTTTAAAGATTGCTTATAAATATAATTTAGAAGGATATAATAAAGGAAAAGGGAAAGCCAAATTATATAAACCATTATACTTACTATTCGATAAACTTATTTTTAGCAAAATTAGAGAAAACTTTGGTGGGCGATTAGAGTTTTTTATTGGTGGTGGGGCATTATTAGATATTGAATTGCAAAGATATTTTTACGCATTGGGTATTCCAATGCTGCAAGGGTATGGCTTAAGTGAAGCAGCGCCAATAATTTCTGCCAATGTACCAAAAAAGCATAAATTAGGCTCTAGTGGTTCGTTGGTTAAAGATTTACAATGTAAGATTTGTGACGAAAACGGAAACGAGTTAAAACTTGGAGAAAAAGGGGAAATTGTTGTGAAGGGCGAAAATGTAATGTATGGGTATTGGAAAAATGAAAAAGCCACAAAAGAAACTATTAAAGATGGTTGGCTTTATACAGGTGATATGGGGTACTTAGATAAAGATGGATTTTTATATGTATTAGGTAGATTTAAAAGTTTACTTATAAGTAATGATGGGGAAAAATATAGTCCAGAAAGTATAGAAGAGGCTATTGTTGAACACTCTAAATATATAGACCAAATTATTCTTTACAATAATCAATCCCCATATACTGTTGCGTTAGTAGTGCCTAATTACGAAGCATTAAAATCTTTTGCTTTACAAAATAATATAGATTATAAATTAGAAGAAGGAAGTAAAAAGCTTATAAAACTTGTTGATGACGAAATAAATAGGTTTAAAACAAGTGGCGAGTTTGAAGATTTATTCCCACAACGATGGCTCCCATCTACATTTGCTATATTAGGAGAAGCTTTTACAGAACAAAATAAATTTTTAAATAGTACATTAAAACCGGTTAGAGGAAAGATAACAGATTATTACAAAAACAGGTTAGATTATCTTTTTACTTCTGAGGGGAAAAACGTATATAATTTACAAAACATACATATAATTAGTAAAATTTAATAATTAAAGGGATAATAATGATAAATTTTGTTGTAGTACATTCAAATTTTGAATCTGAAAATGATATTAAAATAAGGCTTAATGATTATATAGATGTAGTTAAAAAAAATGAAGTTATAAAAGAGTGTAACTTTATAAGTGAAAAGCCAAATAAATCTACAGTAGCAAAATATTTCGAAAAGCCATTATTAATTTTAGTTGCTACAGGAGGAACTGAGCAAATAGTATCAGATTTAATAGAAGATATGACTTTACCAGTTTTGTTAATTGCCCCCAACCAAAAAAATGCAGTTGCTGCCAGTTTGGAAATTTATTCCGTCTTTAAACAAAAATATAATATTTTACTTAAATATGTTAATAGTGCAACGCATTTTAGTAATGTGCTTACAGATTTTATTGATGTTGCAAGTGCAATTTACAATATTAATATAGCAAAAGTTGGGTTAGTAGGTGCGCCATCGGATTGGTTACTTACTTCTAAAAACTTAGAATATTTTGGTGATTTTAATACAGAATTAATTTACATACCAACCGAAACAATAATCGAAGATATTAATAATATAGATGATAATGATAATAATGTTAAAAATTTTGTTACTAGATTAAATAGCTACCCAAGAAAGAAAATAATAACTGATAATGATTTGTTAAACAGTGGAAAAGTTTATTCTGCATTAAAAAACTTAAGCGATAGCTATAAATTGCAAGCAATTACTGTAAGGTGCTTTGACTTTTTACCTTTTGGATATACAGCATGCATGGGTTTAAGTTTAATAAATGAAGAAGGGGTTTTGGCTGGTTGCGAAGGAGATTTGCACGCAGTATTTAGTATGATGATAGCAAGGTTTATAACAGGAAAACCTGCATGGATGGCAAATCCTTCTTCTATAAATTTTGATGATAATTTTATTACAGTTGCGCATTGCTCAGCTCCTTTAGATATGCTTAAACCCGATAGCATAGAATTAAATACTCATATGGAAAGTGGACTTAGCGTTGCTGTTAGTGGAGAGCTTGACCAAAGTGATGTTACAATTTTTAGGACTGGGGATAATTTTAATAAAATGCTTGCAATTTCAGGGAAAATTGTTACATCAAAAATGGGTGATGATAACCTATGCCGTACACAAGCAATTATAAAGTTAGATGATGATGTATCTGATTGGCTAAATAATAGTTTGGGAAATCATCAAGTTATTGTTTACGGTAATATAATAGAAAAATTAAAAGTATTTTGTAAATTAACCAATATAGAATTTATACAATAAACTAAGTTCCAGGTTCTAAATAAATTAATTCTTCGTTATCATCGTAAACAAGTAACTCTGCATAACGTCCCCAGTTAACAATAATATCAATCTGTTCTTCTGCCACATCAGAGGGGAATTCTAATTCTAGTGCTGTTTGAATAACGCTGCGATTTAGCTGTTTGTTAGCAGATGCATTTAACAAGTTAAGCAGCCACTTTAGTAATGGAATTCTTTTTACGCGGCTAGCAAAAATTTCTTTTCTGGCAGTAATACTCGCTTCTGTATATGTTTCCCCAAGAGGAGTAATGCTAATATCACCGCTATCAATTTTTACGAAGCCCAAAATTTCTGCAAATTCTGTAACGTGTAAAAGCTGGTCACTATCTAAGCCAAGTTCATCGGCAAGCATATAAATATCAAATTTATCTTTATCACTTTCGTAAATAAATTCTAATAAACCGTTAAGGTTTGCAATAGCTACGTTAGGTAATTTTCTTGTGTAACCGGGTTCACCAGGTGCGCTACCAAGCTCTAAGTGGTCTGGTAAGGTTTGACCAGCAAGCAAGGAATAAACTTTATCTACTATAGTTTGGAATTCAACCGATTTTCTATCGCGTGGATAGGGTAATGTTATTGGTAAATCGGCTATAATTCTACCGGGGTTTTTATCCATAACAACAACACGGCTTGCCATGTAAATTGCTTCTTCTATATTGTGTGTAACCATTAATATAGCTTTAGTGGGGATTTTTCCCTCAGTCCAAAGCTCTAATAATTCCCCACGTAAGGATTCAGCACTAAGAACATCTAAAGCAGAGAAAGGTTCATCTAAGCATAAAAGTTCAGGTTCATTTACAATAGCACGGGCAAAGCCAACTTTTTGGCGCATACCACCGCTAAGCTCTCTTGGATAAGCAGTTTCGAAACCGTCAAGTCCAACGCGGTCTATAGCATCAATTGCTCTGCTTACTCTAATGCTATCTGGTACACCTTTACTTTGTAGTGCTAATTCTACATTTTGAAGTACAGTTAACCAAGGGAAAAGTGCAAAAGTTTGGAAAACTATAGTTGAGTGTGGATTAACACCCGTAAGCTCTTTATTTTTATATAAAACTACTCCACGGCTTGGCTTTTGTAAACCGGTTATAATTCTTAATAGTGTACTTTTACCACAACCAGAAGGACCTAATAATGCAACAAATTCACCGGGGTTAATTTCTAAATTAATGTTTTCTACAGCATAAAATTTATTTTCATCTTTGCCATAAGCTTGTGTAACGGCATTAAGGGTAACTAGTCTGCTATCTTTCATAAAAACCTCTAATCCAATTTATATTTTTCTTCTGCTATGGCATAAAGTTTACGCCAAACAAGTCTGTTAATAGTAACAACGGCAATAATCATTGCCAAAGTAGAAGCAAGCAACAATGGATAATTTCCAGTAGCCGTAGAATCTGCAATTAAAGAACCGATACCTAAAGTTTGCAAAGTTTTACCACTAAAATTAACATACTCTGATACTATGCTTGCGTTCCAAGCACCGCCACTAGCAGCAATGGCACCGGTAATTAAATAAGGGAAAATAGCAGGAAGTATTAAAACTTTCCACCTACGGAAAGTATTAAATTGCAATAACCTGCTTGTATATTTTAATTCTTGTGGAATAGCACTTGCACCTGCAATAATATTAAATAACAAATACCATTGTGTGCCTAAAAGCATTAATAATATGGCTGCAATATCAATTCCATAAGGAAGTTTTATAATAAAAAGTAAAATAACTGGAAAGAGAGCAGTAGCAGGAATAGAAGCCAAAATTTGAATAATAGGTTGCATAAAGGTAGCAAAGTTTTTATTAGTTGCAATAGCCACACCAACAACAACAGTCCAACAAAAAGCTATAGCAAGGGCAATTACTACGCGCATTAAAGTAGCCAAAACACCTAATCCAATTTTAGAAACTTCTAATAAGCTTAACCCTGCAAGCATTACAATAATATTATATAATCCATAAAATAAAACTAAAAAGAATGCAGCTTTAAATAAAGTAGAAATTATTTTGGAAAACGCGCCCGCTTTTTTAGGGGATGATTCCTTTTCTGAAATTTTATTAAAAAAATTATCAACTTTAGTGTAAATTGGCTTAATAATTTTTTCATTAAAAAAATTGGTTAATCTAGCTTCTTGAAGTGCATTATAAAACCAGCTAGTTGGTGCATTTTCAGATTCAGTCATTGCAAGTTTAAATTTATCACTCCAAGCAAGCAAAGGACGCCAAACAAGTTGGTCTAAGAGAATAATGATAAAAATTAAAGTTCCTAAACCCATAAAAATTGCGGTATAATTACCTTGGTTAGCAGCTTCTTGCAAATAAGAGCCTAAGCCGGGTAGTCTAAAATCTTTATCACCAACAGTAAAAATTTCTGCTGCCATTAAAAAGAACCAACCACCAGCCCAACTCATCATGCTATTCCAAATAAAACTTATTAAGCCAAATGGAAACTCCAAAACTTTAAACCTACGCCAGCTATTCAATCTAAAAATTTTGGCTGCTTCAATTAAATCTTTAGGTATAGTGGTTAAAGATTGGTACCAGGCAAAGGTCATATTCCAAACTTGAGAAGTAAAAATTAATACAACGCTGCCTAGTTCTGCTGCCACACCTTGTGGTAAAAATACCCGTAAACTTAAAACAACTACAGGAAGAAAAGATAGGATTGGAACCGATTGCAAAATATCTAAAAGTGGTAACATTATTCTTTCTGCTTTTTTGTTATTGGCAGCATATTTGCCATAAAACAAAGTAAAAATTACAGAAAGAATGTAAGCAGCTAACATGCGTAAAATTGAAAAAAAAGCGTAAATAGGTAATTCTTTGTAGTCTAAATTAATTTTTAAGTTTTTACCTACGTGTAAAGTGTGGTCTTGCATTATTAAAGAGATACCAAAATAAAGTAAAACCATCATTGTAGATAGTATGATAAAATCGGCTAATTTAAATTTACGGTTTGGTATAAACAGGTTAATAAAACTAAACACGGTTTTGTTTCTCCGTAGGTAGTGATGCAAAAAAATTAATTACTACGTAAATTTAAATTTACGGCATTTTTTGTTTATAACATCGTAAAAATAAGAAAAAAATAGCAAAAATGCTTGTTATTTTTTTGCTAAATATAGTTTATACCAAGGGATGTATGGCTTTTCGTGGTGCTCGTGATGATATCCAAAAAAGTAACAACTTAACATAGCCCAAAGGTGATTTTTATTTAATGTGCGTGCATTGTGTGGTTGCATTTCTTGTGTGTGTGGATACTTATGTGGCTTATATGTTCCAAAATAAAATAACTGTAATGTACCTAATATTGCAGGTATTACCCAAAATAGCCATATTTTTATTTCGGGTATCCATATTTTTAATATATTAAATGTTGCCGCCATTATTATAAACTGAAGTATAGTTGCATATCTTTTAAAAAAGATAAACCACCAAACAAAAAAGTTTTGGCTTTTTGTATAAAAATCCGGGTCTTTTTCTGTTCCAGGGTATAAATGGTGCAACTTATGATTACTTAGCAATTTTTTATAGGATAACCCAGCAAATAAAAAACATGCAACAGTGCCTATTATGTTATTTATTTTTTGATTTCTAGATACAACCCTATGCATTGCATCATGAGCTGTAATAAATAACCCTGTATATAAATATCCTTGAATAAGTATGTGCAATACTGTTATAAAATAATTATTATAAATGTTTACACTTGTTAAAATATAAACCAAGTGTAACAACCATAACCCAATTACCGTTAAAGAAATTAAAATACCCATGTTACATAAAAATTAATAATAAACTAAAAAACACTGTTTGAATTAATAAAAAGAATATTGGTAATAAACTTTTGCTATAAATTTTATTTTTTAAGTAAAAATAAGATATTAAAAAAGATAACACAAACCAAGTTATGTAATTATAAACGGGAATAATGTTATCTTTCCAGCTCCAATATTGTAGTTTTATTGCTGCTGGTTCTAAAATAAAATCGAATATCACAGTTATTAATGCAGCTATTAAACTAGTAATAAAAATATTCTGCTTTAATTTTAAAGCAAGTAATATTGCCCCAAGTGTTACAAAAACCCAATTAAAACCTATTACTATTGGCACATTAAATAATTTAAAACCTAAATTATTTAAGTAAGAATATTTACCAAATAATAACCCAGTATTTGCTCCAATAACTTCTGCCGCAAATGTAAAAAAATATGTTGCCATTACCCAAATAAAAAACTTATCTTTTTGCTTGGTTTCAAAATATATATAAATAATAATAGATGATATTAATAACACAAAAGGTGTAATATTAAACATAATTTTTCTAGTTAATGGCAATATATGACCTACTACCCCAACCAAGTAAAATATAGCAAATAAAATTATTAAAGATTTTTCGTTAAGTTGATTTTTGTTTATTTCGTTTCGCTTTAAATTTCTCTTCCTTTCCATTTAATCCTTTTAGTTTTAGTTAATATAACAGAGTTTACCCCAATTGCAAAAAGAGATAACATTTGCAATGGGTGAAGCAACAGATTTAAAAAATAACTTCCTTTAGTAAGATTTGCTAAAAGTGCGCGTCCTAATAAAATTAAAATTACAATGTATAAAAATTTTATATTAAAAAATAACAAAATAAATGGCATTAAAAATAAAACTAAAAAAATAATTTGAATAAAAAGAAAAGTTAAAGCGTTAACTTTAAAGCCTGGGTAATAATTTTTACTAAAACCTAAAAATGCAGAGCTAAAGCTATTATACATTTTGCAAAATACCGCATCGGCGCCAATCGTTGTCATTAGTTTTAATTGATAGTTCTTTAACAATAATGCAAATTCCATATCTTCTACAACTTTATCTTTAACAGCATAATGCTTACCAATTAAATTATATGTTTCTTTGGTAAACATAAAAAATTGACCATTAGCCGCAAGGAAAGACTTATTAGATGATGAATAAACTAAGCGAAGTGGTAAAAAAGAAAGCAATAACCACTTCATTAATGGTACTATTATTTTTTCACCAAAGCTATTAGTTATTTGAGTGGGGAAAGATGATAAAGCATTTAAGGTATATTTAAACATTAAATGTAATGCATATGTTATTGCATGTGGTGCTAATAAAACATCCGCATCTAAAAATAATAAATAATCCCCATTAGCATGCTCGCTTAATTGTTGGCATGCCCAGTTTTTCCCTTTCCAACCACTTGGCAAGGGTTTACCTTTTATAATTTTAATTTTACTATTATTTTCAGAAATAGTTTTAACAACGTTATAAGTATTATCCTCACTGTTATCATCTAAAACTATAACTTCTATATTTGGGTAGCTTTGGTTTATAATACTGTTTATGCAATTACTTATATTATTTTCTTCATTTCTTGCAGGTATTAAAACACTTATTAATGGTGTGCCATTTAACGCAACTTTTTTATTTAATATTTTGGGTGCAGTTATAAAATTAAAAAAAAGTATTACGATTACAATTACATTAATAGCTAAAACAGGATAAAATAAATATTCCATTACAGTTTAATAAGTAAATTTTTATTTAATGCTTCTTTTTCTAAATTTTGCAGATTAGTTAAAAAACTTTCTAAAATAGTTTTTTCGTTAAAACTTTCTTGGTTATTTAAAACAGTGCCAAAGCTGCATAAAATATTTGGTTTTTTATCTTCGTAATACTGAAATTTAAAAGATATGGGCAATATTTGGGTATTGTTTTCAACACCCTTTATAAATTTTACAATTCCATTTTTAAAGGTAATATCTTTAGTTTGGTAAGGCTCTATTTTACCTTGTGGATAAAAAGCAATAATGTTTTTATTATTTTTTACAAGTTCCTTAAAGTAATTTATTGTGTTTATTATACTTTTGGCATTATTTAAATTTATTGAAAATGCACCTAAATAATTAAAAAACCAATATCGTTTAAGTTGTTCTTCTAACATTAAAATATGAAATTTTCTATTAAACAACTTACGATTTATATAATCTATTAAAAAACCATCCCACCAACTAAAGTGGTTTGGTAAAACTACAACACTTTTATTGTTATCTAAATTTGGTGGGGAATTAACTAAATAAAAACCGTTAAAGTGCTTTTTAAATTGATAATCAATATAAAAATTAAATAAAATACTAGCCCAATATTTGTGTTGTGCTTTAATCATTGCTTTAAAATAAAATAAGGGACGAACTAATGTCCCTTATTAATTAATTTTTTGTTTCGTTTTTAATAGGGCAAGTGTTAATACCTAATACAGTATAAAGACCGCATCTACCAAATAAACCAGTAGCTAAAGGAACTAAACCAACTATTCCCCACCAACTGTTAAAAATAATACCGGCAAGTAAAATTACTACACCTAAAATTATTCTAACAACTTTATCAATACCACCAACGTTTTTTTCCATTTTGTAACTCCGTTAATTTTTATTTAAAACATTTAACATATAAAAAAAGTTTTATATTGTAAAAAAAAGTAATAAAATGTAATTTTGTACTAAAAAAAGGTTACTTAATGTTAAACTATGTGTGGCTATTTTTAATTGTGCTTGGTGTTGGTAGTGCAATTTTTTTGGATGTGCGGGATATTTATACAAATGAGTATGATAAAAACGTTAAGTGCTTGATAAGTGTTGATAACGATAAAACATTTTTGTTAATTAAATCGAAAGATTATAATAAATCATTTAATGATAACATAAAACATGATTTAATTTTTACTATAAAAAATAAAGTTAACTTTAATAAAAACCAGCAAACATTAATTTTAGAAAGAAGTGGGGAATTACCCAAAAAACTAAATGTAATTGCCAAAAATAGTGGCAATGAAAATGATATAACGGTAGTTTTTTATTTTAGTAATAAAGGGGAATATTTAGGGGTAGTTGAATTTGAAAAGGTTAGGTTTATAAATATAAAAGAAATAACATCATCTGCGCTTAATTTTGCTAATACAGCTGTAGAAATAGTATTAGGCTTAATTGGCATTATGGCGCTTTGGCTTGGAATAATGAAAGTAGCAGAAGAGAGCGGGTTAATAAGAACAATATCTAAAGCTGCAAAGCCATTAATGAAATATTTATTTCCCACAGTGCCAACTGAACATCCTGCAACGGGTGCGATTATAATGAATCTATCTGCTACTTTTTTAGGGTTGGGAAATGCAGCAACTCCTTTTGGAATAAAAGCAATGGAAGAGCTGAACACATTAAACGATAAAAAAGATACTGCCAGCGATGCTATGTGTATGTTTTTAGTACTAAATACGGCTAGTTTTGCGCTTATGCCCGCAACAGCTATAGCTTTACGAGCTTCCTTAGGAAGCAGCAACCCAGCTATTATTATAGGAACAACTATGTTTGGTTCTTTTGTGGCAACTTTAGCGGGTATATTTTTTGTAAAATTATTCCAAAATTTTCCTAAGTCGTTACCCGACATTTATTATAGATTAAAAAATAATCTAAAACGTTATGTTGTTATTTTCGGTTTTGTTGCATTGCTTTATTTATTGTATTATGCTGGAGTAGTTAGTTTTTTTAGCATGTACCTTAATGGGGAATTATTCAAATCATTAATTGAAATAGTATCTATTTTAGCAATTCCCTTTTTAATAGCAATATTTGTAATAATAGGCTTTATAAAAAAAGTTAAAGTTTACGAAACTTTTATTGAAGGAGCAAAAGAAGGCTTTAATATTGCGGTTACTATTATTCCTTACTTGGTTGCAATTTTGGTGGCTATTGGTATATTTAGAACTGGTGGTGCAATGGATTTGTTAATAAATTTAATAAAGCCGATAACAAATTTAATTGGTATGCCGCCGGAAGTTGTACCAATGGCTTTGATGAGACCTCTCTCGGGGAGTGGTTCTTTGGGTATATTAGCAGAGATAATGAAAACCTACGGTACAGATTCGTTTATTGGTGTTTTGGCTTCTACAATGTTTGGTTCAACAGAAACAACTTTTTTTGTTTTAGCTGTTTATTTTGGTGCCGTTAATATTAAAAAAACTCGCTATGCTTTAGCAGCGGGGTTGCTATCAGATTTTAGCGGTTTTTTAGCAGCTATTTTTATTGTAAGGTTGCTTTTTTCGTTATAACTTTTTACATTTATTTTTACATCATTTTTTTTTAAATTTACAAAAATTATTTGGTAAAATGGGAGATATTACAAAACTTAGGGATGTTGCAGACCATTTAGTTAGTATTGGTAAATATGAAAAAGCATTTTATATTTACGATGAAATATACTACCAAATTTGGGCTGCAATTGGCTCGGTTCAAAATGGTATGAACGATTTTTCTCGTTCTTATCTTATTCATAATTTTAGATCTACTATAGATTTTAAAAATATATTTTTAAATAATGCTGTTAACACAATTTTTATAAAATGGTTTGACCTTGATACAGAACAAGCCTTAAACGAGTTTATTTTTACTATTTATGGCAAACTGCAATGTATAAGTTACTCTAAATTACTTGTAGGAGAGTATACACCATTTACCGTTTATAGCGATTTTTTATTGCTTTATGGAATTATTTTACACGCACCAGACCAAAAATGGATATCGTTTCTGTTTGATTATATGTCTCCAATTGTTGATGATAATAAGGTAAAAAAGCTTAGAACAAATTTTCCAGAGCCTAAAGTTATTAAGCATTTAATAGATTATGCAGCTGCAATTAAAAATACGGATTGGTATTTCCTAAATTTATTAATGTTAGATTATATGAATGAAATTGGGGAAATATCTTCTCCACTTTATCAAGGTGTAAAAACTGTTGTTGGTAGATATTATTATGGACAAAATAAGCGTAAAAGTAGTTATAACGAATCCAACTACCAACGTTACGAAAAACAAGAGCGATACGAATTTAAGAATGAAAAAACTAATAAAAATCGTTTAGGGCAAGAAGAATTTGACCCAACCACAGCAAGCGAAGAAGAGAAAGCAAGATACTATGGAAAAATTTTAGGGCTTAAGGGTAAAATTACAAAAGCAGAAATTAGAGAGCAATATTTGCGTACTATTGCAAAATATCACCCAGATAAAGTTAATAAAATGGGTGAGGAAATAATTGAGCTTGCAGAAAAGAAGACTAAAGAAATTAACGAAGCTTTTGCATGGTTAAAAGAAAAATATAACTTATAGGTGAAATTTGTTAAAAAAACTTTTTTTGTTTTTTTTATTATTCCCTTACCTCTATTTTGCTCAATCTTTTAATAGTAGTTATCCAGTTATTTTAGATAATGATACGCTGTTTACGATTAGTAAAGGGATTGGTTCTGTTAATGCCAAAAATCGTGCGGAGCATATTTCTAATAATTTAGAAAAACTTTTGCAAATTTACGCCAATCCAGATTCTATTAAAATTATTGATGATGGGGTTTTTATTTCTATTGCATATAACGATTTTATAATTTTAGCCGTTACGGCGTTAGATACTATTGGCACTAATCGAAATGTTAATATTTTAGCAGAAAATTACAGATTAAAAATTAGAAATGCTTTATCAATTGCTATTAAAAAACACGCTTTGCAAAATAATTTGTGGGGTTTTGCTAAGTTTGCTGGTTTAATTGTTGTTGTATTCCTAATCTTTTGGGGTATTAAGTTTTTATATAAAAACATTTATAATTTTATTAATTCTGCAAATTTTAACTATACTTTAAAAATTAAAAATCGTACATTTCTTGAAACAAAAAATATAAAAGATTTTTTGAGATTAATCTTTAGGCTAATTAGGCTATTATTAACATTATTAATTTTATATTATTTTATACAAATTAGTTTATCCTTATTTTCTTATACAAAAGAAATAAACCTAAGCAATTATTTAAAGCCTTTATTTTATATAATTTTTGCTTCTGCTTTATATTTTTCTATTCTTAAACTTATTAATTCGTTCTTTAAATTAATTACAGATAAAATTAACGAATGGAAATCATCAATAGTTGCATCGGTTAATATAAAAAATATTCAATTTTTTTCTGAAGAGCGATTAATTGAACTAACAGTTTTAACACAAAGGCTTTTAAAATCGGCATTTATTTTTATAGCTTCTTACCTGTATTTAGCTTTTATATTTAGTAATTTTTATTTTACTGCAGGATTTACAGATAAGTTGCTTGCTTATCTTTATAATCCATTTAAAGGTATAATTAATAGCTTTATTAATTATTTACCCAATATTTTTACAATTATTGTTATTGTTCTTTTTATAAGATATATAAATAAATTCTTAAAGTTTATTTTTGATGAAATTGGAAAAGGAGTAATAGCATTTAAAGGTTTTTTGCCAGAATGGGCGGAACCAACATATAAAATTGTTAGATTTTTATTTATAGTGTTTGGTGCTATAGTAATATTTCCCTATTTACCAGGTAGTGACTCGCCTGTTTTCCAAGGTTTTTCTGTGTTTTTGGGTATTTTGTTTTCTTTAGGTTCATCATCTGCAATTAGCAATATTGTTGCAGGTGTTGTAATAACTTATATGAACCCGTTTAAGGTGGGTGATAGAGTAAAAATTGCTGATACGATGGGTGATATTGTAGAAAAATCATTATTGGTAACAAGAATAAAAACTACTAAAAATGTGCATATAACAATTCCAAATTCTATGATTTTATCCAGCCATATTATTAATTTTAGTACCTCAAAAAATAGTGGCTTAATTTTGCACACTACAGTAACAATTGGATACGACGTTCCATGGAAAACAGTGCACGATTTATTAATTTCTGCAGCATTAAATACTGAAGATATATTAAAAGAACCTGCCCCATTTGTACTACAAACGGGTTTAGAAGATTTTTATGTTAGCTATGAATTAAATGCATTTACAAATAATCCAAATAAAATGGCTTCAATTTATTCTAACTTACATCAAAATATACAAGATAAATTTAACGAAGCAGGTGTGGAAATAATGTCGCCTCATTATTCTGCTATTAGAGATGGAAATAAAACAACCATACCAGAAGATTATTTGCCCAAAGATTATAAAACACCAGGATTTAATATTCCTGACCTATTAAATGTATTTAAGGATCAGCAATCTAAAAAGTAATATAATTTTGTGCAATAATAGCGTTAATAGCTACAAATTGTGCAAAAATTAATAGCATAAAAAACTAACAGCAATTAAATATTCTTTAAGTTTATCCAATGTTTTTAATTAATTATTAATTTAGGTAATTAAAAATTATTAAATAAACATCACTAATTGCATATTAAATTAAAGCAAAAATTATTATATTATTAAACCAACTTTAAAAAACTTAGAAGGATAAATATGGAGAACAGAGTTTTTAATTTTAGTGCCGGACCGGCAGTATTACCGGAAGAAGTATTACTACAAGCGCAAAAAGAATTTGTATGTTATCCTGGGGCTGGAATGTCTGTTATGGAAATGAGCCACAGAGGGAAAGTTTATGATGGAATAATTAAAGCTGCAGAAAAAGACTTGCGTACATTATTAAATATTGGCGATGACTATGCAGTTTTATTTTTACAGGGGGGTGCAACTTTACAATTTTCTATGGTGCCATTAAATTTAATGCCGCCTAAAAACAAAGCAGATTACATTGTAACTGGTGTTTGGGCAAAAAAAGCAGTTAAAGAAGCTAAAAGAGTTGGTACTGTTAATATAGTTGCTTCATCCGAAGCTGATAATTTTAACCACTTACCAAAAGAAAGTGAATATAAATTAGACCCAGACGCTTCGTATGTTCACTTTACATCTAACAATACAATTTATGGAACTCAATTTAGAAAAGAACCCGAAGTGGGGAATGTTCCTTTGGTTTGTGATGCATCATCAGACTTTTTACACAAAATGTTAGATATTAATAAATATGGATTGATTTATGCTGGTGCTCAAAAAAATATGGGACCTGCAGGTACAACTGTTGTTATTATTAAAAAATCGTTGTTAGAACGTTCTTCTGATGATTTGCATACTTATTTAAATTATAAAATTCACGCAGATAATGAAAGCATGTATAACACACCAGCAACTTACACTATTTACATTATGGGGCTTGTTTTTAAATGGTTGCTTAACATAGGTGGTTTAGACGTAATGTATAAACGTAATGTAGAAAAAGCAGGAATTTTATACGATTATATTGATGAAAGTGACGGTTTTTATAAAGGAACTGTTGTTGTTAAAGAAGATCGTTCTTTAATGAATGTAACTTTTAGATTACCAAATGAAGAACTAGAAAAGAAGTTTTTAAGTGAAGCATCAGAAAAAGGATTTTCCGGATTAAAAGGACATCGCTCGGTTGGTGGTGTACGTGCTTCTATTTACAATGCTTTCCCATTAGAAGGTGTTGTTAAATTAGTAGAATTTATGAAAGAGTTTAAAGCTAAAAATTAATTCTTAGTTAAATATTTTAGTTTAATTATTCCTCACACAGAAATGTGTGGGGAATTTTTTTTATTTAAAATAAAAAAAGGGGATAATAATATCCCCTTGTATTTAAAAAACGTAAAGTTATTTTGCTAAAATCGCGTCCTTACAAGCTTTAGCGATACGGAATTTAACAACTTTTTTAGCAGGAACCATTATTTCCTCGCCAGTACGTGGATTACGTGCCTTTCTTTTCTTTCTTTGTGCCAAAGATAATTTACCAATACCAGGTATAACGAAATCTTTTTTAGCTTCTTTGTAAGCTAATTGAACAAATTCATTTAAGAATTCGCCAGTTTGTTTTTTAGAAAGATTGCACTTTTCTGCCATGTAAGCAATAATTTGAGCTTTGGTCATTGCTTTAGCTTTTGCTTTTGGCTCGGCTTTTTTTGCTGCCGGTTTTTCTGTTTTTTTAGCCGGTTTTTCAGCAGTTTTTTCTTTTGTTTTTGCCATAACGTCCCTTTAGTTTAGTTAATTAGGATATAAATTATTTTGACTCATTAATATATAAATTAATTTTCATTTTGCAAAAAAAATTTTTATAAATATGCATTTTTTACTTGTTTTTTTCAAAAAAATGCTTTTGGGAATAATTTTTAGCTATATTTTTACTAAAAAAAATAAACCATGAATTTTTATTCAATTTGTTAATTTGCAAATTTCATTTTATTAAATTAAATTTACGATTGTTTTTGTCCATAAATTATATAAACTGAATGAAGATTAATTATATTGCGTTGGTAAAAAAAATAAATAAGGTGTCCCTTAAAAATTATTATTATAAATTATTAAATTTACAATCCACACCTAAGGAAATTGCATTTAGTATTGCCTTGGGTATATTTATTGGGCTTTTATTCCCCATTGGGTTACAAACATTAATTGCAATACCAATTGCATTATTATTTGGTAGTAATGTTTTATTAACGCTTACAGCAACGTTAATATCTAACCCAATTACAATGTTACCAATTTATTATGCTGCTATTAGTATTGGTAAATATATTACCCATATAGATATTGATTGGACAACTATAAACAGATTTATATCCTCACCAACATTTAGCAGTTTTGTAAATCTAAGTACAAATGGCTTGTTAGTGTTTTTTACGGGTGCATCTGTAATGGCATTATTTTTTTCTATTACAATTTATCTTATTGTATATAGATTAGTTTATTTACATCGTAAAAAGCGAGCAGTTAAAATTTAAAATAAAAAAAAGGGTAATAACATTACCCTTTTTTATTATGTGTAAAAAAATTATTTTACAATTTTAGAAATTTGTTTAAAATCATCTGTACCGCAAACATTAAGCATTTCGAATAAAATCGATTCAACCAATGTTACATCAATATTATTACGTGCCATTCTGCTTAAAGCAATTTCATAATCAAATTTTCTGCGAGAAGAAACAGCGTCTGCAGCAAGTATAATATTATACCCATTTGCAGATAAATCTAGCGCGGTTTGAGAAATGCAAACGTGAGATTCAATTCCGCAAAGTACAATATTTTTAATTTCAGATTTTTTTAATTTTGCCATAAGTTCTACAGAGCCAGCACAACTAAAAGACATTTTTTGAATTGGTGTTAAATCTTCTAATTCATCTTTTATTTCTTTAATAGTTGCGCCTAAACCTTTTGGGTATTGTTCTGTTAAAAATATTGGCAAGCCTAATACCTTACAACCTTTAATAAGTTTAATAGTATTAGCAATAAATTTTTGGCTTTCGTACATTACAGGCACAATTTTTTCTTGTACGTCTACAATTAATAATGCTGTATTTTGTTTGGTCAAAATTAATGGGCTTCGTTTTAACATAAATTATCCTTAATAAAAATTAGACATTCCATATTTTCCACAGGCATACATCATTAGTAGTAGTGCCAGGTCGTTAGTAGCTTTACATTCATTATTTTTTAGTATTACAAAATTATAAATTTCTGCAACAAATTCCATATTATTAACAATTTTTTTTAATTCTTTTGTAGAAATATTCCCATGCCAATATGCAACTTTTTGTATAATGTTCTCGGCATGTTTTTTAATAAAATCGCTATAAGTAATATAGTTTATTGTGCTAACTGTAAGAGGTGTAGTATACACAAGTAAGTCGTTGTAATAATCTACCCAATTAATCGCTAAATCTTTGTTTTCTGGGTACATTAAAATCTCGGCTTTTTTAGGAGTAAAATTAGCGTGCACTTTAGTTTTAAACTTAGGTATTACAGCATAACCATCGTAGGAAACTTTGCCGGTATCTTCATTAAAACTTGCCCAATAGTCAATCAGTTCTTTAGCTGTTAATGTATAAAATACTTTAGCTTCTCCACTATTAATTATAACATATTTCGAGCTTTTATAATTAACAACAGTAATCCAATGTTTCCAATTATCCACACTTAAAACGCATGGGTAATTATTTTTTAAATACATGTTTAAAGTTTTAACAGCTTTTCTAACAGTATCTGCAGAAAAACCAATAAATTTAAAGTTAAAAAAATTTGCTGCTCTTTCTAACCCAACTTCATCAGTTCCATCCCACCACAATGCGCCAGATTTTTCGATAATTAAGCCATCGCTAACAAATACCCCAAACATATTCATTGCATATTTTAATGCAAATGGTCCGCAAGTATAATCATTTGGTTGAGGATAAAAACTCATACTTATTTTAAATCTCTAATTATTATATTTATCTACTAAATATATTATTTTTTTAAAAAAAGTACTATTAAAAAATGAAAATTGCAGTTGTTTATAACGAGCCTTATAAAGAATTAACAGACCCTTATGCAGTAAGCTGCCCACCAAATTTTAAAGATAGTGAAATTTATAAATTAAGGCAGTGTGATATTTTAGAAGAGTATAAATTAATTGCCGATAGCTTAGTTGAGTTGGGGTATGAATCTTATTGCTTAAATATAATGGATAATTTAGATATTTTTTTTAATGATTTAAATAAAAACAAACCAGATGTTATTTTAAATTTGGTTGAGCTTTATAAAGATGATGCTAAGTTAGAAGTAAATTTTGCTGCTTTGCTGCAATTATTAAATGTTGCATTTACTGGTTGTAATGCCAAAAGCTTAAGCTTATGTAAAAATAAATTTAATAGCAAGCAAATATTAAAATTTAACGGTATAAATGTACCAAACAATGTTTACTTTGATAAAATAGAAGAAAATTATAATGTAAATTTAAAGTTTCCAGTAATAGTAAAACCAATTGCAGAAGATGGAAGCATAGGAATTGATGAGGATAGTATTATTGAAGATGAAACATTAATAAATGAAAAAATTAGGCAAGTAATTAAAAAATATAAGCAACCAGCAATAGTTGAGGAATATATAGAAGGAAGAGAGTTTAATGTAGCAATATTAGAGGGGGAAAGTTTTATTGATTTGCCAATTAGTGAAATAGATTTTAGTACAATGCCAAAAAATTATAAAAAAATTGTTGGCTTTAACGCAAAATGGAGTGTTAATCATATATGTTATAAAACAACTATCCCAATTTGTCCAGCAAATATAGATTTAAAAACTGAGGAAAAAATAAAACATATAGCTAAGGAAAGTTTTATAGCAATGGAGTGCAACGGATACGCAAGGGTAGATTTTAGAATGGATAACAGTGGTAATTTATACGTTTTAGAAGTTAACCCAAACCCAGATTTAAGCATTGATGCCGGGTTATACAGGGCGTGCAAAATAGCTGGTTTTAGTTATAGTGAAATGTTAAATATATTAATAAAAAATGCATTAATAAAATCTTAATCGTTTTAGTTAATAATAATTTAGTTTATTTTTATTTGCATAATAAGTATATTAGTAGTTTAAAATTATGCAAAAAGACGAATTTTTAATCAAAATAAATTAAGGAGATGACATGCCGGTAGTAAATTTTGAAAAATATTGCCAAATGTTAGAAAACGCAAAGAAAAACAAATTTGCGTATCCCGCAATTAACGTTACAAGTGAAGTAACAGCAAATGCAGTTTTAGCTGCTTTAGCAGAAACAAAAAGCGATGGAATAATTCAAGTATCAACAGGTGGTGGCGAGTTTGCCAGTGGAACATATGTTAAAGATATGGCTTTAGGTGCAATTTCTATTGCTAATCACGTTCATTTAATGGCAGAAAAATATGATATTAATGTTGCTTTACACACAGACCATTGCACACATACCAAAATTGATAAATTCTTGCGTCCTTTATTAGCTGAATCTAAAAGAAGAGTTGAAGCAGGTATGTTGCCACTATTTAACAGCCATATGTTTGATGGTAGTGAATTGCCATTAAAAGAAAATATGGATATTGCAGTAGAATTACTTAAAGAATGCACTGATTTAGGAATTATTTTAGAAGTTGAAGCAGGTGTTGTTGGTGGTGAAGAAGATGGTGTTAATAACGAAGGTGCACCAAAAGATAAATTATATACCACACCAGAAGATATGGTTTATGTATATGAAAGATTATCATCTGTTAAAGGTGGTAAATATATGTTTGCTGCTACATTTGGTAACGTTCATGGCGTATATAAACCAGGTAACGTTAAATTAAAACCAATAATCTTAAAGCAAGGTCAAGAAGCTGTTGTTGCTAAATATGGAAAAGATGCAGAATTTTATTTAGTATTCCATGGTGGTAGTGGTTCTTCTATTGAGGAAATTCACGAAACTTTAGAGTATGGCGTAATTAAAATGAATGTTGATACTGATACACAATATGCTTTCACTCGTCCTATTGTAGACCACATGTTTAAAAATTATGATGGTGTACTAAAAATTGAAGGTGAAGTTGGTAATAAAAAATTATACGACCCAAGAAACTACTTAAAGAAAGCTGAAACAAGCATGAAAGAAAGAGTTAAACAAGCTGTTTATGATTTACGTGCTGATGGTAAAACTTTAGGTGTTTAATATTTTTATATAATCAATTAAGGGCTGTTTTTTGCAGCCCTTTTTTATTTTAAAAAAAAGGACTGCTTTTGGCAGTCCCTTTTTATTTTATTAAATATTATTTAACTTATTTAATTAATACCATCTTTTTACTGATATTAACATTATTACCATATAATCTATAAATATAAACACCACTTGCAAAATTACCAGCATTAAATGTTATTTTATAGTTACCAGGGTTCATTTCGCCTTCAAATAATGTTGTAACTAATTGACCTAATATGTTATAAACTCTTAAGCTATAGTTACCATATTTAGCAATTGATACATTAATATTTGTTGTTGGGTTAAATGGATTAGGATAATTTTGGCTTAAAGCGAACTCGTTTGGAATAATATCAGTTTCTTTAACTTCTGTTAATGGATTACTCATAACAAATACACGTCCATCTGAAGTACCAGCAATTAAGTTTTTGGTATCAGGTGAAATTACTATTGAGCTAACTCTAAAGCCAACTAAACCATAATTTTGCCAAGTGGATTCTGTAAATAATTTAGAGTAGTAATAAACACCACCAGCCCAAGCACTAACAAATACGTTATCGCTTGTATCAACAGAAACACCATAAATGTAGTTAGAGTTTACACCACCTTCATAATTCCAGCTTAAGCCATTATCTGTAGAAGTAAATAAACCACTGCTATATGTGCCTACAAATAACATATCATTAGAATTAACACCTAAAGACCAAATATAGCTGTAAGGACCGTTTAGCGAAGTCCATGTATTAGCGTGGTCTATGGATTTATAAACACCACCACCGAAAGTACCAACAAATAAATTATTAGCACTGTTAACAACTAATGAATGAACTGCAAGGTTGGTTAATCCGTTATTAACAGCAACCCAAGTAGTACCAAAATCGGTTGATTTATAAACGCCATTACCCCATGTACCAGCGTAAAGGTTATTATTTCTATCAAAAGTAATTGCGCGTACGTCATCATTTAAGCTTAGTTTTGTCCAAGTGCTGTGGTCTGTAGATTTATATACACCTTCACTTGTAGCAATGTAGTAATCATTTGTTAAGCTATCAATTGCAATGCTCCAAATGTAACCAACGCTCATACCTTCATTAATTCTTGTCCAATTGGTTCCACCGTTGTGTGAGCTATATACTTTACCGCCCCATGTGCCAGCAATTAGCAAGCCTTGCATATCATATTTTAATGTCCATATAATTTCATCATTGCTAAATGTTGCAGTTTGTTGCCATGTAGCACCATTAGGAGGTAAGTTACCATTATTAGGATTAGTTGCATAGTTTACTACGCAAATAGCTTTACCGTAATCATCTTCTGTTTCTACGCCATTGTTTGGTGTAGAGTCTGGGTCTAAGTTATCTGATGATTTAATTTCTGCAACGTTAACAATATTAACTTCACCCGGAATGTTACCAACAAAAAGTACATTATTAAATTGGCCTGTTCCGGTTACGGAATTAACAATTACTTGACCGTTAATAACACCTTCAAAAGTTAAATCTGCTAAAGGTGCTAAAACAGAACCAAGCACGCTAATATTGTGTATTGATAATACTGTTGCTTCATAAAAATTAAATAGAACGTTTTCTGCAGTAGTACCAGTTAAAACTAAGCCACCGTTCCAATCAATATTATTCCCACTAACATTTACCAAAACAACGCTACCATTAGGAACAAATATTCTCATATCGGTTGCGTCTGATAATGTTTCTGCAGATAAATTAAATACATTTATAAAAGGATTATTCCCATGTAAATAAATTGCTTGATATTGCACACTATCAACACCATTTTGTGCATAAGTGCTTAAGTATTGGGATAAGTTTGTTAAATGTGCCTTAGCGGATGTAAAATCTATCGGTGTATCTTGTCTTAATGTGCCATCAGGAATTCCAACAACAAGCTGAGGCAAGTTAGTATTTCCACCATAAACAACATTACCGCCATCTACATTACCAGATATAAATGTTAAGTTGCCACCAACAATAAGTACATCAACAGTGCCGTTAGATAATGGTAATTTATCCCCAACACTATAATTTGATAAGTAAGCATTTCCACCAACTGCCATTTTACCTTCAGTATCGGAGGAAGGTTGATTTATGTTTTCGAAAACAAAAAGATTAAATCCTGTTGCTGCGCCAAAATCTACAATACTATTACCTGTGGAAACAGATTTAACTTTTGCGTTAATGGTTAATGTTACGGTTTCGTTAACTTGTAATGTTCCAATGTTCCATAATCCAGTTGTTTCGTTATATGTTCCTTTTGTAGCAGTTGCAGAAATAAAATCTACAGTGTTTGGTAATAAATCGTTAACAGTTACTCCACTTGTAGCGTTAGGTCCATTATTAGTAACTGTA
Source organism: uncultured Melioribacteraceae bacterium (assembly GCA_964652025.1). Lineage (GTDB taxonomy): Bacteria > Bacteroidota > Ignavibacteria > Ignavibacteriales > Melioribacteraceae > JAEXOD01. The sequence continues at coordinate 205,414 of CAZYZX010000003.1, read as the reverse complement.
ACTGTATAGGAAATATTATCATTAGGATGAGGATTGTTATTAGAAACAGATTTTGTAAGGCTTAAATCGCTTTGTAAATTAACGGGTACTTCATACATGCCGGCGTCTAAAGTATAATTATTATTGCCAGCAGTTAAAGTAAAGCAATCTGTTTTACCGGTTGTTAAGTTTGCATCACTATCTTTTGTATCATTGTTACCGGCATCTTTAGGGCTAAAGGTATAATTGTTAGGCAAAGTAAATTGAACGTAATAGTTACCAACAGCAACATTTTCAAAAATATATTTGCCAACGTTATCAGTTGTTGTAGTGGCAACTAAAATATCGTTACATGTAAATAATTTAACTGTAACATTAGCAATGCCAAGTTCACCACTTTCTTGAATACCATTTTTATTTGTATCGTTCCAAACAAAATCACCAACGTTTGCTACTTGTGGAGTTGGGGTGTACATCCCAGCATCCCAAGTTAAGTCTGTTTCATTAGCTTCTAAATCTGTGCAAACAGTTTTACCAGTTGTTGGGTCTGCGTCAGAATCATTGTTAATATTAGTGCCAACATTTTTAGGTGAGAATACAAAACCAGCAGGCAAATTAAATTTAACATAATAAGAACCGGGTGTAATATTTTCAAAGTAATAAGCACCAAAGTTATCTGTTACAGTAGTTGCTACAAGTGTATTATTGCAATTATATAAATTTACAGTAACATTGCTAATACCACTTTCGTTATTATCTTGCAAACCATTTTGGTTAGTATCGTTCCAAACGTAGTTACCAATTTTAGCAGTCAGTAGGTAAATACCAGCATCCCATTTATTATCAGTAACACCATTTGGCAATGTAATTAAATCTGTAAAGCCGGTGTTTGGGTTTGCATCGCTATCTTTTGTGTCATCTGTCCCTTGATCTTTTTGAGTGAATGCATAACCAGCAGGCAATTCAAATTTAACGTAATAATTACCAGCTTGTAAATTTGTGAAAGCATAGTTGCCGGTATTATTGGTTGTTGTGGTTGCTAATAACTGATTATTTGCGCCGTATAATTTTACAGTTACATTAGGAACGCCAGGTTCGTTAGTATCTTGAATACCGTTTTTGTTTAAGTCTAAAAATACTTTATCTCCCAAATTAGAAGGCGTCATTTGGGAACAATCGGGACCCGGGATATTTCCATAATATAAACCTTGCCCAGCTTTAACGCCTGCTTGAACTGTAGCAACGGGGTAAATACCGCGTAAAGTAAATGTGAAGGTTTTAGTTCCATTAATAGTAACAGCAACATCCCATTTAATACCATAAATTTGCAATGTTGGGTCTGTATTAACTTCGTAATTATAATTAGAAGACACTACTTGATGACCAGAGCAAAGGGCAACAACCCAATGGGAAAGATCTTTGCCGCTACCATCTCCAGTAACTTTGTAGCTAAAGGTTGTTGTGTTAGCTTGGTAGTTATAAGTAACTCCCAGAAAGTCTATTTGATAATCTCCTATTTTTTGTGCGTTTATATTTGTTAAGCCAACAAATATAAAAACCAAAAACGTGTGGAGAATGAATTGTAAGGAGTGTTTTTTCATTTTGTTTCTCGATTTATAATTATTTAGTATATTCAGATTAGAATAACAATAAAAGTGCCAAAAAAATCTTTGATTTTAGCAAAATTTATATGTTTTTAAAAAACAAAAATGTTTCAAAATAAGAAAGTGTATTATTTTAAGACTATCATTTTATCATCTAAATACATTATCGATTTTAAAAAAAAATTATTAAGCTAAATTAAAAGAAATTTTTTCCGTATAATTTAAGAACATTAAAACTATTACTAAAGTTTTCGATAATAAAAATAAAAAAAAGTTTAATTATGTTAAACACAATAAATAGTGGATTAAGTGGCATAAATTTTAATGTTATAAATAATGCCACAAAGCTTAATCAAAACTTAAAATCGGATAACAAAGCTGCAAAGGATAGTGCAGAAATATCGGATATTGCTAAGCAAATGGCAAGTTATCCTTTTTTGATTGATGCTGAAAAAATTGCCAATACAGATGACTACAAATTTTCTTTTAATTATAACGATGAAACCATTTTTAATTTAACCGCAAATGGTGTTTACTACTCTAAGAAAAAGAAAATTAAAACATTACTTAATTTTACTTATCAAAAAGAAGTTTTAGAAAATGGAGTTAAAACCTTAAAAACATTTGAAGTTAAAACAGAATTAAGTTATACATTAAAAGATGAAAGAAGTGCGGAAACTAAAAAGTCCAAAGAAAGTATTGTGGATTTTGTAAAAAGAATTATAGATAGAGTAATTGAAATAGAAAAAGAAGATAAGTCTTTAATTGCGGGAATAGTATTAGACAAAGAAGACTTAAAGGATATATTAAGTTTTGATGATGAAAAGGGGAATGGCAAAAATTTAAAAGATTTAATTTATATGCTAGTATCTTTTATGCAATTAAAGCAGTTAATAGATAAGGATAAAGATAAAGAGCAAGTATTATATACCCCAAAAAGAAAAGAGGAAATAGTTACAGAAATTAATAAAAATAAAGAAGAGGATTTTGAATTTAATTTAAGTATAAAAGAGCTAACAGAAAAAAATATTGAGAAAATTAAAGAAGACGAAACAAAAGATTTTACTCAACAAAAAGAGGAATAGAAAAATAAAATCTACTACCAACATTTAGCTCGCTTTCTACACCAATTGTACCACCATTTTTTTCAACAAGTTCTTTACATAGTATTAATCCTAATCCGCTTCCTTTTTCTCCTGTTGTTCCTAATGTAGTAACATGTTGATCAATTTTAAATAATTTAGCAACTGTTTCAGGAGACATTCCTAAACCTGTATCTATAACAGAAACTTCTGCAAAATTATCTTTAGTTGTAGTAGTAACTGTAATAAACTTACCCGCAGGAGTAAATTTTAATGCGTTAGAAACTAAGTTGCGGATAACGGTATCCAGCATATTTTTATCTGCAAAAACGCATAAGTTGGGTTGCACAATACTATTAAGTGTAATTTCTTTAGTTTTAGCATTTGTTTCAAAAAGTGAAACAACCCCCAAAATAATTTCAGATAGGTCAATTTTTTGAGGTTCATAAGGCATTCTGCCAGTTTGTACGCGTGCCCAACTAAGCAAGTTTTCTAAAAGGTTGTAAATTTTACGACTAGTTTGGTGAATTGTGTTAATTGAGTCCTTTAATTCTTCGGGTGTAAATGTATCAAAATCTTCTTTCAATATTTCTGTAAAGCCAATAAGAGTTGTAAAAGGGGAACGTAAGTCGTGAGCAATAATAGAAAAAAAGCGGTCTTTGCTTGCGTTTAGTTCGCGCAATTTTTCTTCACTTTCTTCTAATTTAAGGTTTAGCTCTACCATTTCGTAAGCGTGCTGCTCTAACATATCTCTGCTAACTGCAAGCTCTTCTATATATTTTTTATGGTCTTCTTCTAAACTTTTGCGATGTGTTATTTCGGTTAGTATGCCAATTGAACCTATTAACTCTCCAGCAGAATTATACCAAGGTGAAGAGTGATCTCGTAACCATTTAAGGTTTCCATCCTTATCTTCTATTAAATAATCTGCGTTAAAATCTTCAACTTCCCTTAAGGTTCTTTTTTGTTTTAATTCTTCTTCTGTTTCGTCGTTAAGTGCTTCTATTTGCTTAATTATGTTTCTAAAGCCAATATTATTTATTTCTTCTAAAGTATATCCAGTTATTTTTGTAAAAGCAGCATTTAGATATTCATATTTCATTGTGTCGTAACGTAACAAATAAATTATATCTGCACTATTATCACTTACTATTTTAAATTTCTCTTCACTTTCCAAAAATGCTTTTTGTGCTGCTTTTATTTGGGTTAAGTCTGATAAAGTTACTAAATATAATAAGTTATTTTGTTTTGTTAAGAATGGAATAATAGTAATTAAACAATAAAAGCGGATGTTAAAGTCTGATATTAAAACGCCTTCAAATGGAATAGGTTTTTCATCAGGTGTAATTTTTTGTATATTTTCTAAAAATAAGTTTTTTGTGTTTGGTTCAAATAAGTTTAATTCTAATAAATTTTTACCTTTAGCATTAGATTTTTTTAAGCTAAACCATTCAGTTACTTTTTTATTTAAATCTAGTATAATAAGTTCTTTATTTATTAATAAAACTGCCTCTGGTAATAAACTAAATATCTTTTGATACTTCCCTTTCCTCTCTAAGTTTCCTTTCTTTTCTTTTTCATTTATCATACTTAAAATTATTTAATTTTTAATTTAACCTATAATTTAATAAAATTTATAAAATAAGAAAACATTTATATTAAATAACTTTATTATTTTGAACTAATTTTCTATTTTTAGAAATTAAACTATAAAAAGAAGGAATGTAATATGAAAATGATTAAGTATATTATACCTTTTGTCTTTTTATTTACTGCATGTTCAACTTATAAACAACTTAAACCAGACCCAAAATTAGAATCTAAAGAGCAAGGGTATTTACCTGTAAAAGATGATGATGAAAATTTTGTTCTAAAGGGTGATAAAAAATATTATATTGAATTTCCTAAACCAATTATGGGGAATTTTTATTTAATTCTTAGCTCGCCCGATAAAAATCAATTTGAGACTTATTTAACAGATTTTTTTGATGATGGTAAAGGAGAAATAAAAAAAATAAAAAATGATTACGAACAAGAAGATAGTTTATGGGTTTATAGGATTAGTACGGATAAAGAAAAATTTTATTGGGTAATTGAAAAAGTATACAAAGAAAAAACCCCTTTAGTTTTAAATTATAGATATGCACCTGTTTGGAGATTTAAGTTTGAAAGGAAATATGCTGAGTATAAACAAAGTTTAACGGAAAATACCACTAATAAAGAAGTGTATAAGGCTATTAATTTAAGATATAGTTTTCGTATAAATAATTTTAGTAATGAATATAAATTAGCCGAAAAAAAATTAAAAGAATTACAAAATATAGCTAAAGAATTAGAAGAATTAGAGAATATCTTTCCCCCCGAATTATTAAACTCTAGAGACCCCGCATACTTAAATTATGTTGATTTAAAGAAAAGAGTTAAACTTGAAATAAGTTATAATAAAGACTATACACTTGTATTTAAAGCGTTTGATGCGATTGATAAAAATAACATTAATGATTTTTTGAACAGAACAGATGAAATGATAGAAATATTAAGTGACCCTGATAGATTTACGCCAGGCATTATAGAACGATTAGAATATGATATTTCTAAAAAATCTGATAGTTTTTTAAGTTATGTAAAAAATATTTTACAAAATAAGAATGACGTTCAAAAAATTTATTTCCCTGTGGAAGTTGATAAAATAAACAAACTATTTATGTTAAGTAGTCAAAAACTATCCACTGATTACAGTAACACAATAAATTATTTATCCAAATTTAATTATCAAGCAGATAAGTTGGAATCTTATTATGCAAAAGAAAACGAGATTAAGGAAGCATTTAAGAAAACGCCAACTTACCCAGATAATAATTTTTATCCTAACATGCTTAGATTAGTAAAAGAGATGAAAAATATAATACCCAGTAATGAAACTGCAAGTATATCTACCTTTAGAGATTATAGAGTTACAAAAAGTATGACTAATGCTATAGAAAGTGCTTATCGAAATGCTACAAAGTTAGAACTCGGTTTTCAGATTGCAGAAGTTTTAGTGCCAAGAATAAATCAAGCAAAAAGCGAAGGAAGATATAAAGATATAATAACTATGTTAACAAGTAATAGGGATTTAGATTATTTGCTTAATCAATACCCAGATATTGACCGTACATATATAGAGCAGCAACGTGGATTAATAAAAAGCAGTATGACCCGTTACGGTTTTGCACGAAGTGAAAGTTTGCTTAGAAATCTTTATAACGATAACGATTTTGTTAATTTAAATAGTATTGCAAATAGAAAGCAACAAATAGTTGACGAGTGCGAAGATGAATTATACGAAGCTGTTAAGCGTGTATCTAAAACAGCAGTAGATTCATTTGTTTCCCGCAATAAAATGACAATTACAAATGTACGTGCATTATATGCAGATTCATCATTTAGTCCAGCATACGTTTTAACATTTTCTAGCAAAGGGAGTGGTGTTGTTAGTAATAGAAATGCAGAAATACAAAACTATTTAGATAATATGAAATTTAATGAGCTACCGGAAGGGTCAATAAGAGGAATATATAACGACTTTTTGAGAAATATTAACAATCGTGGTGTAGAAAAACTTAGGGCAATTGTAGAGCATGGAAGATATTACAAGGGGAATGATAGAACAATTAGAAATATAATTGCGGAAAGTGATATTAATACCCCAAAAACAATTAATAAACCGATGGATTATAGAGAAGTATTTGTTACGCCAGTAACATCAAATTCAAAGGGCGTTAATGAATATATGTTTAGAATATTGTTAAACATACCAAGCGATGCTCAATTCCCTGTATTTGATGTTAATATAAAATTGCCAGAGGAAGTAGCTAAAAATGCTGCAGGGCAACAATGGTATGACCAAATAACAATAAATAATAAAATAATAAAAAATGAGGGACGAGTAAAAATAACTGCTCCAATGGCAAGCAATAATTACGAAGCACAAATTTCTCCTGTTCAAATGGATAAAGAAGGAAGAAACGTTTTAGAAGTTAGGTTTAAATATCCAGCATTTAAAGTGTTTAAAGTAAGCGTTATGGCTCAAAAACCAATAATAAAAAAGAACTAATGAGGAAAAGATGAAAAATAAAAAAATTTATATTATAGGTTCAGTAGCTGTATTAGCAATAGCCATTGTGTTATATTTTGTTTTAAGAAAAGATTTATCGGGGAATATTATCATTCCTTATATTGCACACCAAAAGCCTGCAATAGATCCTCATTTGCCAAATGCTAATCCTATTGCAGATAAATTAGATGAAGTTGAATTTGATGGGCTTTTTAATATATCTGCAAATGCAAGTGGTATTGTTTACGAAGATGGATTAGGTGAATTTTTAGGCATTGATGAAAATTATGTTGTATCTATTAGATTAAAGAAAAATGTAAAATGGCATGATAGTTACAGTGCAAAGCTTGAGGATAATGAGGTAAAAATTACAGAAAAACATAGTAATTATTTTACCGCAGAAGATTTACTTTTTACATTAAGGCGTATTCAAAGCTTGGGTAGTTTATCTCCAGATTATATTTTGATTTCTCAAGCGATGGAAGATATAAATTTTAGTGGGCCAGATGCGGACAATGTGATAAAATTTAAATTTAAGGGGGATAGAATTTGGACTGAAGCGGATATTAAAGAAGTTCTTTCGTTTAAAATATTACCAAAAAATAGTGAGCTAAACGCACTTAACTATAACATTGGTACCGGTAATTATATGCGTATACAAAACGAAAGTAACGACCCAATGTTTTATAAATCCCCAAGTGGTGTTGCAGATATACCTTTTATTAAATTAGCTCCATTTGTTGATAATAGTACATTTGCTACAGAACTTAAAAACAAAAATATAAATGTATTATTAGATACTCCTTTTGGTAGCATAAACCCACTATTAGAAGATAAAGAAGATTATTTTTATAAACCAACTATTAGCACAACATTTTTTGCAATTCTTTATAATACATCTAGGTTAAATTTACAACAAAGAAGGCAAGCAAAAGCACTTTTTAATAATCGGGAAATTCTGAATAGATTTTTTAAAATTGGTACCGAGCAGCAAAGAAATATTGTAGATTTTAAAGGATATAAAAATAATTATTACGATTACTTAAATTATAGTGTATTTCCACATTCATCTTACTATTATGAAGAGAAAATAATAAACCCTTTGCCAGTTGATTACAGTGTTGGTTATAATTTATTGCCAGATACATTGCGAATTGTAGCCTGTGTTAATTATGGTTATAGGGAAGAATACTCTGAATTAATAGATATATTAAACGACCCAAAACTAACAAATGGTAAAGTAAAAGTTAGAGTTGTTAAAAATGAAGAAATTAAAAAAGGGAATTATGATGCAATATTAGTTGCGTTTACTGGGTATAGAAGTAATTTCTTGTTCGATTTGTATGACATATTTTTCCGTGAACCTAATTTAGAAACATATAAAATAAATTTACGCACAAAACAAGATGCAAGTGGTAAAACAGTTTTAGATTATTCCTCTTTGCGTGGGGATAATAATTTTTGCCGTATAGATTTAACTGCTAATACGGAAGAAACCGAACAATTAAAAATATTTGCAGATTATGTTTATGGCTTTATGAGTACCCGAGAAATTGGAGATAAACAAGGTTTTGCGGAAAGAATTGACCAACAAGAATATGATTTAGCTTTAGGTACTTGGCTGTTTTCTGTTCCTTCTTTAGCTTATTTTAGAACTCAATTTGATCCTAAAAGTATTAATTTATATGGTGTAGCTTCTCAATTAAGTACAATTGAAAAATGGCGCGAGAAAAAGAAATAATATTTTTTTTGATTATATTTTTTTATTCTATTGTTAGTATAGCTCAAAAACGAGCAGATTTTTTAGTAGTAGAAAATCCAACTAACTTAGTAATTTGGAATAAATTTAAGCAGCCCATTACAGATAGTGAGCGTAATTTATTCATTAAAAATCAACCTATGTTAGTTACCTCTTTGGGAGGGCTTCTTAGCGATGGAGTTCGTGCTTATACTGAAATAGAATTAAATAATAGCAAGTTTTATTTGCTAAAAGAAATTAATGGAAATTACTATAATTATAATAAAGCTGGATTAATTAAACTTTATAAAGACAAAAGATATTTTTATGATAGCTTAGAGATAATTAATCCAGATAAAAATAATTTACAAAGTTTGGATAGAAAAAAGAAATTGACATTAGCTAAAAAAGAAGTTGTTTTAAGAATATTTGAAGATAATAATAGTTTTTATGTAAAACTAAAAAATAATACTTATGCTTGGCTTAAGGTGGGTAAACTAAATACAGATTATGTTTTAGTTAAAAAAACAGAAAGTAAAAATTCAAAATTAAGTAAAGAGGACGTAGATAAAGTTAAAAAGGTTTTTAAGTATTCTGATGAATTGTTAACCAAAATTTATAAAGATTTAAATAAATTTAAGAATAAAAACTTAACAGCACCTAAGTGGAGATTAGATATTACTGAAAATAAAATAATTGCTACATTAAGTAATTCTTTTACTAAATTTAATGATAGCAACAAAAGATTGGTCAATAGATTAGAATCTTTATTATTAGGTAGTGGACTTAAAGTAAGGTTAAATAAACAAAATATAGAAATTAGTTATTAATTATGCTTAAAAAAATAAACGAGCATTTATTAGCATTAGTAGTTTTTTCTTTAACGCTTATATTAATTTATAATTTATTTTTAAAGCCAAATGTAGTTGTTGTTAAAAAATCTGAATTAGCAAATTATATTTTTGGTAACCAAACAGTAAATATTGCAGATAATTATGAAAAGGCTTTACTATTAGATGTGATGAATGTTTTTAATCCTGATAGTATTGAAAATAATAAAAGAGTACTATATGATATTGAAGAATTACATAATAATAAATTTGCAGATATAACACAAAAAACAGGTGGTGAATATAAAGGTTTAACTTGGGGAACAATAGAAAAATTATTAGGTATGTATTTTTGGTTTTTGCTTTTATACTTAATTTCTATAGTATTTATACATTCGTTAGGTAAAGCCTTTGCAATTTGGAAGTTTGTGAATGTAAAAAAGGGGCATGGCTCTTATTTTAGTGATTTTATAGAAATTGGTAAAGAGTATTTTAATAAAGTTGTACCAAAGGAAGTTAAAGTAGTAGTAAGAAATAAAGCGGTTAAAGTTTTTATTAAGGGATTACTAAAAACTATAGCATATTTTATAATATTTTCCCCATCTTATGTTGTGGCTTATTCATTTAAAGGGAGTAGTATATCAGATAGCTTTCCGTTTTTTATTTTTTTGGCAATCTTTACAAATGGTTTGCTTATTAATTATTCCTACCGCTTTTATAGTTTATTAAAAGCAGAAAGTAAAAAAGGATATGTAGACACAGCAATTGTAAAAGGATTAAATAATAATTACGATGATAAAGTTTTTACGTTAAAGAATTTAATTAAATTTAATAAAGATTTTGAAGGGCATATTTTTAATCATATTTATCAAAATGCTAATTATCAAAACATATTAAATATAAAAGAACTTTCTGCACTGCTTATTACCGGCATAGTGATTATTGAAATGGCGTTAAATATTCAGGGTTATTTATGTTATGAAATGTTGCAGAATATTTTATATAAGCATTACGATGTTGTTATATTTATAGTAATCTTAATTTTTACAACTGTTAAAATAACAGAGCTTTATGCGGATTTAAAATATATAAAAATGACAAGGAAATATGAAAACATCTAAATATTTACTATATAAAATAGAAAATAGACGCGATATTAAGTGGCTATTATTTTGGCTTGTAGGTATGCAATTTTTGCTTTTATGGGACTTGTTATTTTTAAATAAACCTGCTTACGACTTATTGAAAAAAGCTTTTCTTAATACGTTTTTAATTGGTACATTGGTAATTATTTTTACGTTAATATTATCTTTAGCTTTAATAAATTTAAGAATATTAATTAAAAATTATTTGGGTGGTTTTTTTAATAAGATATTAGATTTTTTAATTGATATTATAAAATCTATGCCTCAAATTATTAGTGTTTTGTTGGGCTATGTTTTTTTAACGTTAGCCATAACAAAAGAAACAGTAAAAAGCGAAGCACTTATTATATTTTTAATTGCACTGTTAATTAGCTTAATAATTTTTCCAGAGCTTTACGAAACAATTAACAACAGAATAAAATATTATAGAAAATCTGATTTTTATAATGGCATGCTTGTGTGTGGAATAAGTGAGTATAGAATTATAAATTTTGAAATTATAGCTAAAAATAGTATAGGATTTATTGTTCACAAATCGGTATCACTATTTGGTGTTGCATTATTTTTACAATGCAGTATAGATTTTATAGTAAGTGTGGGGTTATCCAATGATATTAGTTTAAGCAACTTTCCAATTACATTGGGTAATTTATTAGCTAAAATGGATAGCAAGCAAGATATATTAGCCATTGGAAACAGTTTTTCAAATCCATTATATATCTTCAAATTACCTTTTGAACATTTGCAGGGAATAAGTGTTGCTTTTATAATAGTTTTTACTTTGTTGTGTGTTTTTAAGATTTCTGACGGTATAATTAGAAGGCTTGGAAAATGACAAGTTTATTTTTTAATATCGAGATTACTAAAGAGGGGAAACAATTAGTTAAAATTGATAAATATCCAATTCATAAAAATAAAATTACATTTTTATTTGGAGAAAGTGGTATAGGAAAATCTTTAATTTCTAAAGCAATATTTGGGGTGCTGGATCCTGAAGAACTAACTATAAAAATTAATGGACTTAAGTATAAAGAGTTTTTAGCTAAAAATCCTTTATACAATGAAATAAAAAAAGGTTTTTTTGTTTTTCAGGAACCCTCTACTCACTTAAATCCTTTATTAACACTTGGCGACCAACTAAGCGAAGGTGACTTAAAAGAAGGAGAGCAATATATTGAAGAGCTTTTTTTATTATGGAAAGGGAAAAGTGCAGAAGAAATAAAAAGTATTTTAGAAATATACCCCAGACCATATAGACCGAGTGGTGGAGAGAAGCAGAGAATTTTGTGTTTAATGGCGTTAAAAAAAGCTACAATCTTAAAAAAGTATAATAATTACAACGATGCTTTTTTTGTATTTGACGAACCAACTGGTAGTTTAGATAATTTTTATAGAAATTTATTTTTAGTATTACTGTTTAAAAAATTTGAGGAATTAAAATTTACTGCTACTTTTATTACGCATGATTACTCTATTATTAGCTTTATAAACAAAAACTATCCTCATTTGAATAGTTATATTGAGTATTTAGAGCTAAGTTCTAATGACGGTAAATTAAGTGTAAATAATTTTTCTACAGAAAAATATATAAATTGGTTAAAAACGTTAAGTATAAGAGTAGAAAACACAAACTACGGAAGTAGAAACGAAGTATTAAAAGTAAAAAGTAGCTTTGATATATTTAACTCTAACTTTAAAATTTACAAAGATGAAGAAAACAAAATTGAAAGTGATTTAATAATAAACTCTGGTGATATAGTATATTTAAAAGCACCAAGTGGCGAAGGGAAAACCACACTTTGTAAAATTATAATGGGATTAATTAAAGGGGATAAATTTTCTTTTAACTTAGCAAATTTGGAAATTAACGAAAAAACAAAAAACGAGATATTTGCAAAAGAAATTTGGGGAAAGCGCGCAGTAATGGTATTTCAACATGCAGATGAAGCGCTTAACGCTAATAGTAAAGTTAAAGATGTATTTAAGGGGCTAAAAGGATATGAACTTAATAAGGTAAAGTTATTTTTAAGCCTATTGTTTAATAATGATGAAATAACAGACACATTTTTAAATAAAAAAGTTATATCTTTAAGTGGAGGGCAAAAACAAAAATTAAACCTACTAAGAGGATTATTTTTAAATACCAATTTAATTATATTAGATGAACCTGTAAATGGGATGGATTTTGAGAGCATAAAAAAAGTAATAAATTTGGTAGAACAAAAGCGAAGAGAAGGGAGTGCAATTTTACTAATTTCACACAATCAAGAGATTTTTGATAGTCTTGTGCCAACAAATAACAAATTTTATCTAAAAAAAGTAAAATAATTACCAAATAATGATTATTGTAACTTGCATTTATTAAATATATTTTTTAAATTAAAATTAATATACATTTGTCTAATTTAATTTAAGAGGTATATATGATAAAAAAGGTTACGGTTTTATTATTTGTTATGGTTGGTTTAATAATGGCAGAGGGTTTTGATTGGGATTGGAAAAATCCAAAACCTTTTGGAAATTCATTTTATTCTGGCGCTATGATTCCTCCAACAACTATGGTAGCCTGTGGTGATGCAGGTATTTTTATTAAAAGTAATGATGGAGGAGTAACAGGCACTGTAAAATATTTGGATGGAAATGTTGGACGGACATTATATGATTTAAAGGTTGTTGGAACAGATTTGTATATATGTGGTTCTGGTGGTCTTATATTAAAATCGACTGACTTAGGCGAAAACTGGACAACATTATCCTCTGGTGTAACAGCTGCTTTATATCAAATGGCATTTTTGGATGTAAACACTGGATATGCAGTAGGTGGCAGTGGCGTAGTTGTAAAAACAACAGATGGTGGTGCTACATGGGTAACATTACCAGCGCCAACCGCACAAACAATTTATACAATTGATATTGTTACAGCCGATAATATTTATATTGGCTGCTCTAGAACAGGAACAACAACTACTGGATACACTAAAATGTTAATGAAAACCACCGATGGTGGGCAAACTTGGTTGGATGTTTCTGTAACAGATATGGGAACTGTAAGAGGTGTAGATTTTATTGATGCTAATTACGGCTGGGCTTGTACACAAAACTCTGGCAAAGTTTATTACACAACTAATGGTGGTGCCACTTGGAGTAACTCTACAACAGCTTCTTTAGTAGTTCCTAATTATGTTCGTTTTGTAAATACTACAACAGGTTTTGTAACTAATAACAACGATGGACAGGTATTTAAAACCACTGATGGCGGTGCTACTTGGGTACCTACTTTAGTAGATCCAGAGCCAATGTATTCTGTTTTTCCTTTGGGTAATAATTTAATGTTATTTGGAAAATATGGTAATTTACATTTAAGTACCGATTTGGGTACAAATTGGGTACCTATTGGAAATGCTGTTACAAGAGAAACACTTAGAAAAGTTGCTGCTTATGAAAATGTTTTATATGCTGCTGGTGGTAGCACAACAACAGCTGATTTATCTGGATTTATTATGAAATCTGTAGATGGTGGTAATTCTTGGGCTAAATTGCCATATAACTTCAATTTCCAAGTTTATTCTTTTTATATGCAAGATGCAAATACTTGGTATGTAGGAACAGGTGATAATAAATTACTTAAAACAACTGATGGTGGTTTAACATTCAATTTATTAACACAACCAATTACGGGTACAACACACGATTTTAACGCTATTGAATTTGCTAATACAAATGTTGGATATGCTGCTGGTTCCACGGGTAAAATTATTAAAACTACAGATGCAGGTGCTACTTGGACTTTGTTAACTTTCCCGTCTACTTCTACAATTAACGATATGAAAGTTATTGACGCTAATACCGTTATTGCAGCTGTTGGTGCTACAAGCACATATAGAACAACAGACGGTGGTGCTACATGGAATGCGGTAAACTTGGGTTATACAGCAGGTACTATTTATGACTTAGAATTTTATAACAACCAATTTGGTTTAGCAGCGGGGTATAATTCTCCTTCTGCTACGCTTTCGGTTACTACAGATGGTGGTGCAACTTGGGCACCAGTTCCTCCTTTAGCTTCGTTTACTGGTGTTGGCAACTTACGTGCTGCTGTTATTAAAGATGTGAACACTTGGTGGCTTGCAGACTTAAACGGTAATATAGCTTATACAAAAGATGCCGGTGCTACTTGGACGCAAGCAAAGAAGGTTGTTGCACATGGTCTTTATTCAGGTGCACTTTTCTTCGATAAATTATTTTTTGTTGGCTCCGGTGGTACAATTTTACGCGGTTATGGAGACCCAGAGGTACCAGTTGAATTAGTATCATTTAATGCTGCTATAAATAATAATACTGTTCAACTTAATTGGGTTACAGCTACCGAGCTTAACAATCGCGGCTTTGAAATTGAAAGAAAACTTAATAATGGTAGTTGGGAAGTTTTAGCTTTTGTTAATGGTAAAGGTACTACTTCAGAAATTTCTAACTACTCTTATAATGATGTATTAACTGTATCGGGTAAATATTATTACAGATTAAAACAAATTGATTACGATGGTACTTATACATATTCTAATGTTGTGGAAGTAAATTTTGGCACGCCATCCACATTTAATTTAAGCCAAAATTATCCTAATCCATTTAACCCATCTACAACAATAGAATTTGCAATTCCAAATGCAGAATTAGTTACATTAAAGGTTTATAATGCATTAGGACAAGAAGTTAAAACATTAGTTAATGGATACTTAGAAGCTGGTAGCTATAAACAAGCTTTTGATGCAAGCGAACTTTCCACAGGTGTTTATTATTATACTTTAAAGGCAGGTGCTTTTGTAAATACTAAAAAAATGATTTTAGTTAAGTAATTATAATTTGTTTAAAGACCGCAGGCATATTTCCTGCGGTTTTTTTATTTTAAATAATAAAAATTGAGATATTATGAAAAACATTTTAGTTGCAATTTTGTTATTTATCCCTTTTTTAATGTATGGTCAAAAAGTAAAAGTTACAGATTATCAGGTGCCAATTAGTTCTGCTAGAATCTTAAGATTTAATGGTGGATTTAACTGGCAGCAAACAAACAAGAATGGAGAAGTTTTTGGGAGGAATAGCAATGGAAATGGGAATTTAACATTTAATTATTTTTATTCTTCGTTACCTTTTGCTTGGTTTTTAGATATAAATGCGGCGGGCGAAAAAATAAATGATAAATATTCCCACGATATTCTTATTAGCCCACGTATTCAAAAATATTTATGGTTAGATAGAGATTGGTTTGGTTTTGTTAAAGCAAATTTACAGCATAAAAATACTTTTAATCAAGTTTATTCTGATATATATGCAGGCTATGGATATGGTAGATTTGTTGATGCAACAGCCCTTGCAAAAGCGGTTAGAATTGAAGAGCACTTATTAAGGGAAAATGTTATTGGTGGATATTTACCAAAAGAAACGATGATTAAAATTGCAAATATTATAGAAAGAGAACAAGAATATATAGGTGTTTACGGTGCCACTTACGAAACAAAATGGTATAATGATATTGAAGACGCAATAATGGAATCGGGTTTAGCTTTAGGTGACCACGTGGGTGCTATTGGTATTTTACGTATACAACAAGTATTAAAAGGAATTAACGAACGAGTAAATAACCACAGCTATGGATGGGATTTAACTACGGGTGTTAGTTATGTTGTATCAACAAGTAATAAACATATTAAGCGTCCAGCTCCATCTTTAACAATTGGCGGTAGATACTCTTATCCGATTACATGGCGTAATCAAATAAATGCCAGATTAGATATATTAACTCCCATTGACTCTACATTTTTTAAGCAGTTTAGCATGCGTGGCTCTGCAGAGTATATTTACGAGCTAAGTAATAAAATTAACTTTGTAACTACATATTCTATTGATTATTTGAAACAGCCTAATCAAGATGCTTTAGTAATTCAATCATTGCGCCCTGGATTTTTATTCTATATAGAAAATCAGATTTATTTATCAATTACTGCTATTTTAGATAGAACAAGTATAGATAGAACTACAGTAATGCGTACAAATATATCATTACAATATAATTTCTTTTAAAAAGTATATAAAATTAATGCCGCTATTAGCGGCATTTTGTTATCTAAAAAATATTAAAAATTATTCTTTTTTGTTATTGTTACTTTTTTTCCTTTTATTTACAGCTTGGCGTAAAATATATTCAATTTGTGCATTAAGGCTACGCAATTCATCTTTAGCCCAAGTGTTAAGTTCATCCCAAAGTTTTGGGTCTATACGTAATAAAATAGATTTTTTATTTTCCATAACTTTTAATAAATAGAACCAGTGTTAACAATAGGTTGAGTGGATTTATCTGAACAAAGCACGACTAATAAATTGCTAACCATTGTTGCTTTTCTTTCCTCATCTAAATTTACAATATTTTCGTCTTTAAGTTTTTCTAATGCCATTTGTACCATGCTAACAGCCCCTTCTACAATTTTAGTGCGTGCAGCAATAATAGCTTCTGCTTGTTGACGTTGCAGCATAGCGTGTGCAATTTCTGGCGCATAAGCTAAGTGATTAATTTTAGCTTCGTCTACTTTAACTCCAGCAGCTAAAACTCGTTCTTGAATTTCTTTTTTTAATGCTTCAGAAACCTCTTCTTGTGATGCGCGCAATGTAACTTCTTCGCCCTCTGTATCATCGTAAGCAAAGCTTGTTGCCATGTGTCGCAATGCGCTTTCTGCTTGAACTTGAACGTACTCTACATAATTTTCAACATCAAACATTGCTTGGGCAGTATCTTTTACTCTCCACACTACCACAGCAGATATTTCTATTGGATTTCCTTTTTTGTCGTTTACTTTTAATTTTTGTCCATCAAAGTTGCGCGCACGTAAAGATACTTTCTTTTTACTGTAAAATGGGTTACACCATCTAAAACCGGTTACTTTTTCTGTACCAATGTACTTACCAAATAGTAGTAAAACCATAGCTTCGTTTGGTTCGATTGTAAAAAAACCACCATAAATAGATAAGTTAATTATTCCTATTATAACAATCGGTATCATCATTAATGGTAGGTCTTCTGTTGCAGCATATGCAATTGCAGAAATTAATATTAAAGTTAGAATAATGTTTAATAATAATATTGACCACCCATTTTTTTGTACTGTAATTTTTTCTGTTGCCATTTTAACCTCGTTTATTGTTAGTTATAGTATCAAAATGATATCATAATGATAATATAATAAAATATTTTTACAATGTCTAATAAATAAAATGTTAAACTATATTTTTAAAAAATTTATAAAAATAGATTAGGTATTTAATGTTAATAAAAATACCCATTAATAATTAATAAAATTAGGTTAGTAAGTTTGTTAAAAAATAACTAAAACATGGTAAATTTTGCATAAATATGCAAAATTTAAAAATTAATATTGATTTTATAAAAATAAACTATTATTATACCTTGACAATTAAATAATTTTTTAATAAGAGGAATGTTATGGATTATGCAGTAGAAGCAGTAAATCTTACCCATTATTATGGAGAAAGGTTAATTTACGAAAACATGAACTTTAAGATTAGGCACGGAAGCATATTGGGTTTGTTAGGAAAGAATGGCACAGGTAAGACAACAACCATTAACATTTTAAATGGTTATTTAGAGCCATACTCTGGTAAATGTTACATTTATGGAGAAGATAGCCATAATCTATCCCCAGCAACAAAAGCACGAGTTGGCTTTTTGATGGAAGGACACATTCAGTATACTTTTATGAATATTTACCAGATTGAAAAATATTACTCACAATTTTATCCTAATTGGAAAAAAGAACCTTATTACGAACTTATGAGTAAGTTAAAGGTGTTACCAAACCAAAAAATATCTAAAATGTCTTGCGGTCAAAGAAGCCAAGTTGCTTTAGGATTAATTTTAGCGCAAGACCCAGACCTAATGATTTTAGATGATTACAGTATGGGATTAGACCCCGGTTACAGACGTTTATTTATTGATTATTTACAAGAATATGCCAAGGCTGAAAATAAAACGATTTTTGTAACTTCGCATATTATTCAGGATATGGAGCTCTTAATTGATGATTGTTTAATTTTAGGCTATAATAGTGTGTTGCTTTCTATGCCAGTTAAGGATTTTATGGCCACTTATAAACAATTTAAGTATAAATTAACGGGCAATACAAATATTGAACTAACTAATAAAGAAATTATTAACAACTACGAAATAGTTAAAAATAATTTAACTATTTATACATTTAAAGATAAAGATGCTGTGGAAAGTTATTTAACTAGTTTGGGCATTTCTTATACAGATTTTAAGGAAATACCAATGACTTTAGAAGACGCATTTATTGGAATAACGGGAAAATATTAGGAGATAATATGATTAAAGCGGTTGCATTTAAAGAATGGCTTAAAATGAGGTCTGCATTTTGGGGATTGTTAGGCTTGTGGCTTATTGTTATTATTTATATTTATATTGATATTTCATACAACTTAAAATTTTTTGAGGCATCTGTATTATGGTATAATATAACTGTATTGGGATATATTTTTTACCGTTTCATATTTTATATTCCTTTATTAACCGGACTTATTTTAGGAATAACACAGTATGTTCCAGAAATAAGTGAAAAGAGGCTAAAACTTACACTACACTTACCAGTAAACGAAGGGAAAATGTTGCTTGCAATGAGTAGCATAGGCACATTTTTATTACTAATAATTTATTTGGTTTCTATATTATTATTAATATTAGTTAGTTCTAATTATTTCCCAAAAGAAATAACTTATAGTATGTTAAAAACCATTGCCCCATGGTACTTAGCAGGATTAGTTTTATATTTTTCAACGTCAATGATAATTTTGGAGCCTATTTGGAAAAGACGTTTACTTTATACCCCAATAGTTTTAGGATTTGTATTTATGTTATTGATAGAAGGGTATTATAATTTATACGAATACTCAATTTATAAATTCGCAATTTTTGCGGTTTTCTTTTTCTTTGGTGTTTTAATTACTGGATACAGATTTAAAAGAGGAGCTACGAAATGATTTATAAAATAACAAGATACTTGATGCTTATAACCGCAGTTTTGGTTTTATCGGTTTATTTGCCAAAAATTTATTGGAAATTATTTGATGAAAATGTTAGAGTTCCTTTAATTTTATATAGTCCTATTACAGAAAAGTTTTTACTTTTTGATTCTTTTGGTGAAAATAAGTTTACAGATGAAAATGGCACAGCTTATTCACGGTCAGAGTTTGAAGCGCTAGAACCGATTTTTTATTACAGACAATTAATAAATGATCAAAAAATGCCCGATAGCGTTAGGGGGCATAAAATTGATATTTCTGAAATAAAGCTTAACAATTTTAGAATTCGTATTACTCCAGATAATATTAAAATACCAACAATACCACTATTGCCTATGTTCGAGTCACAATCTGGCAGAACTAACTTAGCTATGCCTGAGGATAATTTTAGAATTACAGATAGTAGAATGGAATTTATAGACTGTTATAGCAATACTATTGATGAAGAGAAGAGTGATTTTTTTACAGAGGCATTAAAAAAAGCCGGATTCGTTTTTCCAGCTAAAGCAATTTATGGTAATCCTACCACTCGTAAACCTTTTGATGAAGGTTACTTTATTGTAGATAATGCAGACCAAGTTTTTCATGTTAAAATGGTTAAAGGGATGCCGTTTTGTAAAAATATTAATGTACCAAAAGGCTTTAAAGTTAAAAGCATGAATATTGCAGAAAGTTTGTTGCGAGAGTTTTATGGATTAATTATCGATGAAAATGACCAATTATATTTAATATCTTATGATAATTATAAATTGGTTAATATTTATAACAAAGGTTATAATAGTAAAACAACAACTATGGTTTTTAGAGGAGACCTATTTTTTAGATCTCTTCAGTTAGTTAATTCTGATAGTGTAGTTGTTTTTATGTATGATAAAAATTATAAGGTAATAGATAGATACTCGCAACCATTAAAAAATGTAAAAATAGCCCCCGTAGGTGTTTTTGCAAATATTATATTTCCATTTGTTGTAAATACATCAGACGACTCCACATATTATGTTGATTTATTTTTTAGTTTTGGCAGCTTATTAGCATTAATAATAAATATTATATTTTTAATAATAGCTATTATTATTTATAAAATTAAAGGATATAGTTTAATTAAGAACATACCAGATTTTGTTTTAGTAGGATTAACTGGAATTTTTGGATTATTAGCGTTATTAATATTTATTCCCTTTGACAAAACAAAATAAATGGATACGATATGTATAATAGAGTATTGTTTTTAAGTTTATTGGTACTGTTTTTATTTAAAGATATAGCTGCACAAAATAGTTTACCAAGCGGGTTATCAGAAAAAAGCCTGCAAAAAATTGATGATAGGAAAGGTGGTATAATTGGCAAGGTTGTTGATGAAAAAGGGGATCCATTAGTTGGGGCAAATGTTGTTGTATTAGAAAATAAATTTGGTACTGCAACAGGAAATGGTGGAAATTATGAAATTAGAAATTTATCACCAGGTAACTATAGTGTAAAATTTTCATTCATTGGTTATAAAAATCAAGTATTAAGTGTAACGGTAGTAGCGGGCAAGTTAACAGAGCTTAACGCAAAGTTAGAGTCGGAATCTTTTGAAATTGGTGGTATTAAAGTGGTTGGAACTAGTGAATTAATGCCGACTGAAATTAATACACGAACAACTATTACAAGTGCAGAAATAGAACACTTTCAAGCAACAAGTTTAAAGGATGTGCTAAACTTAGTGCCAGGTATACAAAAAAGCGATAATCCTGGTTTAAATAAACCTTCTCAAGTTACAATTAGGGGTGATGAAACCGATGCATTAAGTGCTTTTGGTACTTTAATAATGATAGACGGAGCACGAGAATCTAACAATGCAAATTTGCAGTTTGAAGGTTTAGCCGGTGCAAAATATGGTGGTTTAACTATTGGTCGCGGTTTGGATCTTAGACAAATTCCAGCAGATAATATAGAGTCTATTGAGGTAATTAGCGGTCTACCATCTGTTCGATATGGAGATTTTACAAGTGGAATTATCGATATAAAAACTAAAATCGGTGCATCTCCAAATAGGTTAAAGATTAAAAATAATCCCACAACTAACGAAGTAAACTTTGGTGGTGGCTTTAAACTTAGTACAGATAATGCATTAAGCTATAATCTAAATATTGCACGTAGTGAAAGAGATTTAAGAATTGAAGGAGACGAGTATACAAGATATACAGGTCAACTAGTATATTCTGATAAATCTTTTGGTGGAAAATTAACAAGTAACTATAAATTAAGCACTCAATGGATACACGACGAAGAAGAACCAAAGAACGACTACAGCCAAACAAAAAATTATAATAGAGGTTACTCATTTGGCTTTAATACTTGGGGCACTTATAAATACCCAGACGAAGCTGCTATAGATTATTCTGCTTATATAAAAATGAATAGAGTTAATCTTAGAAAATCCAAATTAGTGCAATCTGATTTGCGAATTTTACCTAATGGAGATACAGTATCTATTTATACCGGTGTTTTAGAAAATAAAGGTATTGAATGGAATGCAGGAAGTAGACTTGAATATAGTGACTTATTTTATACTGGTAATTTTATTAATAAGTATTTAATAGGTGGTGAATTAGAATTTGATGCCAATACAGGAGAAGGTATAATAATAGACTCGCTTTATAATTATTATGGACCCGATAACCCAAGACGTAGCCGACGCTTTGATGCAATACCGGGTCAAGCTTTAGTTAGCTTGTATGCAGAAAATAAAATTACGGGAAAATTATTTTACGATTTTTCTTTAATGTTTGGTTTTAGGTACGAAATGTACAGACCTTATGATATAACATTAAAGGGACTTTTTGGAAAAGGAGATTTAGTGCAATCGCATCAAGGTTCGTTTTTTAATCCGCGCTTAAATTTTGCAATTTATTTTAGTGATGATACTCAAATGCGTTTTAGTGCAGGGCGAACTTCTAAAAGTCCTCCTATGAGTACGTTATATCCTCAAGAAAAAATTTTACAATGGAGAGACCCTTCATCTAATACAGTTAAGTATTTTGTTTTTAATATATCTCAACCAGAACTAGATGGTTATAAAGAGACGCAATATGAAGCATCGTTTGACCAAAAGATTATAAATAAACTTAGTCTTTCGCTTTCTGCTTATTATAAAGAAAGAACTGGTGCCCCAATAGACATGGTTAATCCATTCTTTTACATAACAGAAAATGCAGGTAAATATACAATAGATTATTTAGATGATGTGCCATATAAAGAAAACGTTGGTAAATATTATAGTAAAGGAATTGAAGCAACATTAAAAACTACTAGAATAGATTTCTTAAATATGACCTTTAAAGTTACAGGTAGTTATAATTATACTAAAAATCCAGGTGGTTATACTGTATATAGTAAAACACCAGATAAATCACTTGGTCAATATCCAAATTATAAAGTACCTGGCGTACCAATTGATACATTAATTGGTTGGACATATAAAAGCAGTGGTAACTGGCGAGACGAAATTGTAATAAATTATTTTGTAAAATATACTCATCCTACATTAGGTTTATGGGTTACATTGCGTGCAGAGCAAGTTTTACAAGAAAGGAGACAAAACTTTAATCTTGTACCAGTGGATTTATCTTTGTTAAACGAAAACCAATTAATTACAAGGCGGTTTAACGAATCTATTAAAACAAAACCAAGCAAATGGTTATTTACTATAAATATAAGTAAGTCTTTATTTAAAGGTGCAGAAGTATCTTTTTATGTGAACAACTTTTTGGATGACCCAGCAATTAATAAATATTATTCTACACCAACATTATTAGTTGAAGAGTCCCGAAATCCAGAATTATTTTATGGGTTAGAGTTTAGTATGATATTTGACTATTTGTTTAAATAGTTAGGTGAAAACATGAGAAAAAGATTAATAATAATAGCGTTAATATATTTAGTTTTTGTAGGGTGTAGGGAAAAGATGCCAGCAGAATTTGATGGCAGCAGTAGTATTAATTTGGTTGCGGTATGGGATACTTCATCAGTACCGGGTGTAGTAAAAAATGCGCCTTTAAGTGGTGCAAAAGTAATATTAAATAGCGAATATGGTACATTTATTAGATACTTAGATGAAAATGGTAAGTTAACAGTTAATAATATACCTGCAGCTACATACGATATTGCAGTGCGTAAACCCCATCCGTTAGATAATAATATTATAATAGTGGGAAATATTAAAGGTGTAAAGGTAAGCCAAAACACAATTGTAACAGATACTTTATTTGGAACACCAGTAAGCAACTCTGGTATTGCAATTAACGAAATATATTCCTGTGGTCCTATAAATAATGTATATTTCTTTTATGACCAATATATTGAGCTTTATAATAGTAGCGACAGCATAAAATATATGGATGGCATGATAATAATGAGGGTAAGCGGAAATGGAGGTGATGGACAACTTGGCCCAGGTGCCGATGAAGGTGGTGATGGTGATATTGATGGTGTAACTTATATCTTTAAATTTCCCGGAAATCCAGGCGAAAAAAATATCCCACTTTATCCTAAAACATTTATGGTATTAGCTAGTGATGCGGTAAATCATAAAAACAGTATGCCAAATGCAGTTGATTTAAGCCATGCAAATTGGGAGTTCTACAATCAGTATTCTGCAAATGATATAGATAATCCTAATGTGCCAAACTTAATTAATTTGCGTAGTGATAGAACGGTTGATTTTCTTATTAGTCTTACAAGCGATGTTATAGTTTTGGCAGATGGAAGAGATGTAGCTTGGGAAGATGGAATAGATATTAATACTGTAATAGATGGCGTAGAATATCAAACATCGGCAACATACAGAAAGACTTTAGATATAAGAGTGGATAGGTCTTATGTATTAAGTCCACCAACATATAGTGGAAAATCTATACAAAGGCGAGAGCCTGGAGTTGATACTAATGATGGACAGCTTGACTGGGAAATTTTGCAATCCCCTACACCGGGTTATCAAAAGTGATGGATGGAGATATTATGAAAAGATACTATTATTTTATATTTGCAATGTTGTTATTGGTTACATCAAGTTTTGCGCAAAAGTATAGAACAGAAACAATGGGAAATTTGCAATTTTCTATTATAGATAATGATATAACTATGGATCTGTTCGATTTTGGTGGTAACCCTGCTTGGCTAGTAGAAAGTGAAAGAGAAATGTGGTTAGATATTAACCCATCAGTAAGTAACAATTGGGGTAACTATAGAAGAAAATACTCTCCGCAAGGTACGTATGATTTGGCTGCTGGGGTTACAGGTGTTAAGCCACTGGGTACCGCAGGCACGTTTTCTGCCGCTGCTTATTATAACTATGAGTTTAATAGAAAATTTTACCGTAGCATGAAAAAATATCCTTATGCGGGAGAAGCCTTTTTTTATGCAGATACGACAACGGGTGATTTTAGATTTAATGGACCAATTTTTTCTTTTATGCATAGCTTAAATTTGTTCGATAATTTTTACATTGGTGCTAAAATAGATTATCAAATAATTGCTGGGCTAAAAAAGATTTATTCTTATACGCAAACTACTTACCGAGATGTTGCCTTTACCGGTGGTATTGCTTATAAGTTTGATGATAGTTTTGTTTTAGGAGTTAAATATTATTTACACGATGAGCAAGAGAAAATTACTGCAGAAGATGTAAATTTATTTTCTATAGAGTCTTACCAATTTAGAGGCGAAACATTTGCCATACCTTATGTTGCTAGTTCTGTAGCGCAAAAAATTAAAAAAGAACGTAATGAAATAGCTTTACAAGCTTTTTCCGCCCCTTTTAACAATGTTAAAATAGGTACTACATTTAGTTATGCGGAGTATGATACTAAAGTGTTAGTGCCAAAAAGTCAGATTATAGAAGCACCCGAAGGCTATTCATCATTTGGTGAGTATGACTTTAAGTTAAGAGCGCAATATATTTACAATAATAATATTACTACAGGTTTAGATGTTGGTTATAATTATATAGATAATTGGTCTCGTAATGAATCTAATAATTTATTAGTTTGGAAGTGGAACACTCGCTCTACTTATTTTTTACTTGGTTTTTCGTATAAGTATGATTATTTAGATTTAGTTATAGGAACCGAGTTTGGTATTGCCAATAACAAAGCAGATTCATCGAAATATATTGATAGCAGATTTAGTAATATTACAAGCAATGATAAAATTATTAAACTTGGCTTTGAACTATCACCAATTGTTAATTATAAAGTGCGTGGTGGTTTAGAATATGTAAATAAAGAACATGATTTTATTTTTGGTGGTGATAATGTTTCCTTTTATTCTTACACTTTAGGGATTGGTTATGCTTATTTAGATTTAGCAGATATTAATTTTATGCTGAGTTATAAACATTCTACAGTTAAAGAATTTAAGGATTTATTTAGAAATGAAATTTATTATAAATTAACAGCAAGATTATTTACATTTTAATAGAAGAGGTGCTTATGAAAAAGTTACTATTTATGGTTTTATTTATTAGTGTGGTGGGAAATATTGATTATGCGCAAACGTGGCGTCAAGCAACAAACTATCAATCTCAATCCTTAACTGAAATATTTATGCTTAATGAAAATTTAGGCTGGGTTTGTGGAGGTAGTGGTTTAATTTATAAAACTACTAATGGAGGAGTTAATTGGCGAAAAATAGAATCGCCTGTTAATGTATCGTTATATTCTGTTATGTTTATAGATGAACTGCATGGATTTATAGGCGCAGATAAACGGATATTAGTTAGCAATGATGGTGGGGAAACCTGGAGCATTAAAGATATACCAGGAGCGGCAGGTTCAATTAAAGGGGTATATTTTAGCGATGCTAATAACGGGCAAGTCCTTGTTTCTGCAACTGCAGGTGGACAAATTTTTAGAACTAATGATGGTGGTAATACATGGACTTTATCTTTACAAGCCACAAAAGATTTATATGCACTAAGCTTTTACTCTCCAACAAATGGGGTTTGTACAGGTAAAGATGTTAGTACGTTATATTACACTAAGGATGGAATAAACTGGGTAAATGCCCCAGCACCACAATTAGGTGGGTTAAATTATACGCGCAGTGATATTTGGGGTGTTTGCATGGCTAGCCAAAATGTTGTTTATGGAACTGGCTGGGGAAGCCGTGCTGCCGGGTTGCAACCTACAATCCATATCAAATCTACTGATGGTGGTGCAACTTGGGTATATCAAAACTTGCCAGAAGCCCAAAGAACTTACGTAAATTTTGAAGATGTATATTTTATTAACGAAGAAGTTGGTTTTTCTATGGGGGGTAGCGGTAGTTACGAAGGAGGTGTTTTATTAAAAACTACCGATGGTGGTAATAATTGGAGTTACGTGCCTACAAATTTAGGTTTCCCTATAAACTCTATGACTGGAGTGGGGAATAAATTATGGATAGCTGGCGACTATGGGTGTATTGCTTATTCTTCAAACTTTGGGGAGACTTGGACTTTACAAAATAAAATACCTTCTTCTTATTTGTATAACATATCTTTTGCTGGTAACAATACAATTTTTGCTGGTGGGTTTAACGGTGCATATTTGCGTTCTACAAATGGCGGTAATAATTGGTATGGCGGTTTTGTTGTGGTTAACAATAAATCGCCTAAAATTAGTGCTGTTCAATTCTTAAACCAAAATGTTGGTTATATGGCTCGTTCTTATAATATAATTTGTAAAACAACAGATGGTGGGGAAAGTTGGGTAGCTTTAACAAGAGATACAAGTGATTTAAATTTTGCTTTTAATGGCTTGCATTTTTTAGATGAAAATGTTGGCTTTGTTTGCGGAAAGGTTAATAATCAAGTGCTTAAAACTACCGATGGCGGTGCAACTTGGACTCAATTACTGCCTAATGCTGGTGTAGACTTAAATGATGTTTATTTTACTGATATTAATAATGGTGTAGTTGTTGGTAAAAACCGTGCGGTTAAATATACTACCGATGGCGGTGCTACTTGGAATAGTGCTACATTAAATAACATCCCGGCAGGTGCACCTGCAACTGCAGAGTTAAAAGATGTGGCTTTTGTAAATTCTAATTTAGGCTATATTGCCGGTGTGCTAAATTTTAAAACTACAGATGGTGGTAAAACTTGGAACTATCTTGCAATCCCAGATCCTACAAAAACTATGAACAACGTTAATGTTTTTGATAATAAGGTTAACCTTACGGGAGCTAATTTAGTTTATGAATCTAATGATGAAGGGGTAACTTGGCGCGATATTAACGACCCTAATATTGTTCAAGTTGCAACACTTTATGGTGGCACTTATGATAATAACGGTTATCCTTGGGTTGTTGGTAGTTATTCTTTAATTTATACTTTATCTCCATTTGTTGATGTTAAGCCAGAAATTAGCTTAAACAATTTTAGCTTAGAACAAAATTATCCTAATCCATTTAATCCAAATACTACTATTAATTATTCTGTACAAAATTTATCAATTGTTAATTTAAGTGTTTATAATTTACTTGGTCAAAAAGTTGCAGAGCTTGTTAATAGCGAGCAAGCAGCAGGTAAATATTCTGTTAATTTTGATGCAAGCAATTTAAGTAGTGGTGTTTATTTTTATACTTTAACAGTGGGTAATTCAATAGCCACTAAAAAAATGGTTCTTATTAAGTAAAATAGGGCTGCAAATGCAGCCTATTATATATAAATATAAAACTAATAGGAGTAGTTATGAAAAAAATTAAACTAATTTTACTAAATATATTTTTTATAAGTATCTATTTATATGGGCAACCAATACCGGCACCATTTATTTGGTACAGTTCACCGGCGGGCACTTTAGAAGATATCCCTTACGGAATATGCGTAGACTATACAGGTGGCAATGTTTGTGTAACCGGTAAGTTTCAAAGCAAACCAATGAATATGGGGAATGGTATATCTATTAATCATACTGGAATGAAAGATTATTTTGTTGCAAAGTATGATGGTCAAGGCAACTGTATTTGGGCACACGAAGGTGGTGGCGATGTTACAACAGAAGGACGCGAAGTAATTTTTGATAACGAGGGGAATGTAATTGTAACAGGAGCCCTTTATGGTAATAGTATTTTTGGCGGCATCTCGCTTACAGGAAGTGGTAACTGGGATGTTGTTACTGTTAAATACACTTCAACCGGTGATGTTATTTGGGCTAAAAAAGGTTCTTCTAAATTGCAAGATAGAGGAAATAGTTTAGCTAAAGACACACAAGGTAATTACGTTGTTGTTGGTTACTTTGGCGGTACCGGTGTGGATACTGTTAACTTTAGTGGCTTAAAGATAACTGGAAACGGAGATAGAGATATTTTTGTTGCTAAATATAATTCTGCTGGAGATATACTTTGGGTTAAAGCTGCAGGAAGTATAAATAGTGGAGAAGAAGGATGGGGAATTGCTACAGACCTAAACGATAACATTTATATTTGTGGGCAATTTCAAGGTACTGCAAATTTTGGGAGCTATCAACTTACTAGTTTAGGTGGTAGAGATGCTTTTGTTGCCAAAGTTTCTCCACAAGGTGATTTTTTATGGGCTAAATCCTTAGGTAGCACAAAAGATATGTATGCTAATGATTTAGATATTTCTAGTGATAAAAGTGAAATAGCTGTAGTAGGTTATTTTACAGATACGCTTGTTGTTAATGGGAATATGTATTTTAGCAATGGCGCAGATGATTCTTATTTAGTTCGTTATGATTTAGATGGTAATCTAAAGTCTGTTTACTCTTATGGTGCAAACTTATCCGATAGAGCTGTTACTATTGCTGCTGCTGGTGGCAAAAAATATTGGATAGGTGGACATTTTTATGGCACAATGACACTTAATGGTGCTAATTTAGTTTCTTCTGGGGTAAGAGATGCATATATGACTTTAGTTGATGAGAATAATCAACATATTTACGCAAATTTAGGTACTGGTACAGATGAAAATTATTGTACTGGAATTGCTGCAGATGGTGCTGGTAATGCTTATGCAACGGGTAACTTTAAAGGCAGTATGAGTTTAGGTAGTTTTTCTTTAACAAGTACAGGCAGTGATGAAATTTATTTAACTAGAATAGGTGATTGGATTGTTCCTGTTCAGTTAACTATGTTTAATGCAGAGATAAATAATGGCGCTGTTTTATTAAAGTGGACTACTGCAACAGAAATTAATAACTATGGCTTTGAAATAGAAAGAAGCTTAAACAAAACAGATTTTACAAAAATTGCTTTTGTTAATGGAAATGGTAGCTCTTCGAACGTTAGTAACTATAGTTACTTAGATAACACTAATTTAACCGGTAAAGTATATTATAGATTAAAACAAATTGATTTTAATGGTGCATATAATTATTCTAATATAATAGAAGTTGACCTTAATTTACCTAATGAATTTATTTTAGAACAGAACTATCCCAATCCATTTAATCCAACTACAACAATTGCGTATAATCTTAAAGCAGATGGTTTTGTTACATTAAAAGTATACGATGCTTTAGGAAAGGAAGTTGCTTTACTTGTAAATGGAATACAAAATAAAGGTTATCATAAAACAACTTTTAATGGTAGTAATATAAATAGTGGTATATATTTTTATAATTTAACAGTAACTGATAAATTAAGTGGTGGTGTAATATTTAACCAAAGCAAAAAGATGATTTTAATTAAATAGTAATTAGGTGGCTAAGGAGGGGCTTGCGGTTTTACTATTATTTTTATTAAATTAGATATAATAATCTTTTTATATTATTTTGGGAGAAAGAATGAAAAATAAGATACGAATTTGGATGCAATTGATATTTTTAGGGTTGGTGGTATATGTTGGGTTACGTCCGATTTTTGACCCTGCCTATGCACAAGATTTTGAAGCCTACTGTCCGTTTGGTGGTATATCATCGTTTTTTAGCAAATTACAGCTTGGTACAATGAGCTGCCAGATGAGTACAACGCAAGTAGCGCTTGGTTTTGGTTTACTATTGGGTGTTTTAATTTTGGGTAAGCTTTTTTGCAGTTATGTTTGCCCTTTAGGAACTATTATGGAGTGGCTTGGTAGGCTTGGGGATAAATTAAAAATTCGTTTCGATTTACCTAAATTTTTAGATAGACCTTTCCGTGTGTTAAAATATATATTACTTTTTATTACAGTTTATTTTACAATGACCCAAAGCGAACTATTTTGCAAACAATACGACCCTTATTTTGCTATTGCTAATCTTTTTAAGCATCCAGATTTGAATTTGGTTTATGCAATTATTGGTGTGGTTATAGTTGTTTTAGGTTCTATATTTTTTAGGTTGTTTTGGTGCAAATATTTATGTCCTTTAGGTGCAATTAGTAATATTTTTCTTAATATTTATGGGGCTTTAGGTGTTATTGCAATATTTGCAGTTTTAAAGATTTGGGTTATAAAAGATTTAAGTTACGTTTATTTATTAGGAGCTTTGGTTTTAGTAGGTATAGTTACAGAAGTTATTTTATTTAGAGGATATTTTTTACCATTCTTTAAAATTAAACGTAATGATGATACATGCAACGATTGTGGTTTATGTAAAATAGAGTGCCCACAAGGAATAGATGTTCCTGCTTACGATGTAGTAAACCATATTGATTGTAATTTATGTGGGGATTGTGTAAGATCTTGCAAAGTAAAACATTCTATTAGTATAGGTAATAAAAAAGTATCTTATTATTTACCAGCAGTAGCAACTATTGTATTAATAGGTTTAAGCTTATGGTATGCTTCTAAATTTGAATTTACTACAATAGCAGAAAGATGGGGAAATTTTGATAAACTTAAAAATGTACAAGTTTTTAGAATGGAAAATTTAAAAACTGTAAAATGCTATGGTAGTGCAATGTCTCTTAAATCCCAATTAGTAGGTGTGGCTGGTATTGTTGGTATAGATGCATATGCTTCAAGTCATACGGTAGATATTTATTATGACCCATCTGTAATTAATGCAGAAAAAGTTAAAGAAGCTATTTTTACACCAGCAAAGCAAGAAGTAAATAAAATAGAAGCAGATTTTAAAGATAGCATTTCTGTATGTGAAGCTAAAGTGAATGGATTATTTGACAATGTAGATTATATTAATTTCGCATGGGCTTTAAAGAAAAGTGAAGGCATTTATGGATACGAAACCCATTTTGGAGAGCCCGTAACTGCTGAAATTTATTATAACGATAAATTAATAAACCCTGTTCAAATTGAACGTTTAATTAAAGCTAAAACAGTTAAAATTAAAATTCCTAAAGGTTATGATATTAGGGAAATAAACTTTAAGTTAGAAGACTTTAAAACTATTCCAGGTAAAATAGATGTAAAGGAATATCGCAAAAGAATGTTTAAACCTTACGATAAGATGTTTAACAAATATAAATCATATAAACCAGAAGAGTTAAAAGTTTATGTATTTCCAATGCCAGAGGCAGCTGCGCCAAATGCAAAACGTGCTTTAAGCTTTTTAATGAGTCATTTATCTAACGATGAAGGTATTGTTAGATTTGCAACTGATTATAAGGATAAAGTATATGCATACGTATTTTTTGTTACGCAAAAAACAACAGCAGAAAATGTTATAAAAGCTTTAACAGCTAAAAAGATAACAGTTACTTACACTAATGGTCAAAAAGAAACTGTTGATAATCCTTTTGATTTAAAACCAGTTGGAGAAGTAAAAAACTTTGCAGATGTTAACTTGCCGGATTTACTTAAATAAATTAAATTTATACAAATACAAAGGAGCCTAAGACTAGGCTCCTTTTTTATTTTTATTTTTAATAATAATATAATTAATATTATTTGTAATTAAAATTTTTGTATATTTATCTTACCAAAAATGCGTTCATTTAATCGGAAGCAAAATGATAATAATTGAGCTAATTTACAATTTATCGGTTTTGGCGGCTCTAAGTATATTTTCGGGGTTTATTGAAAAAAGATATAGAAAAAATACTTTAATTGGACAAGTATTACAGGGGCTACTTTTTGCTTTTGCTGTTATAATCGGTATGAAGTTCCCCTTTAATTTTGGTGGGGGAATTATATTTGATGGACGTTCGATAGTTATAAGTTTATGTGCTTTATTTTTTGGACCAATAGCGGGTGCTATTACAGCAATTATTGCTGCCATTTATAGATTATATTTAGGTGGTGGCGGATGGATAATGGGTGTAAGCGTTATCACAGAATCATTTATTGTTGGTACAATATTTTATTATTGGCGGTTAAAACATGGTAATAAACCGGTAAAAGCTGGATTTTTATATGGTATGGGAATTATTGTTCATATAATTATGGTTGCCTTAATGATTTTATTGCCAGCTAAAAATTTTGCTGAAGCTTTTTTTACTGTTGCACCAACTGTTATTATTTTTTATCCAATATTAACTGTTTTGATTGGCAAAGTATTATCAGATCAAGAAGAAAATACTATATTTTCTGATTTAATAATTGCTAGTGAAGAAAAATATCGTACAACGTTTTATAGCATTGGTGATGCTATTATTACTACCGATATACAAGGTAGAATTACAGATATGAACCTTGTTGCACAAGAATTAACAGAATACTCGTTAGATGAAGTTAAGGGTGAATTAATAGAAAAAATATTACTATTAGTAAATCAAATTTCAGGTGCAAAAGTTGTAAATCCTGTACGTAAAATTTTTAATACGGGTAAAGTGGTAGCGTTAGAAAATCATACAATTTTAATTTCTAAAAGCGGTAAAAAAATTGCTATTGCAGATAGTGGGGCTCCTATTGTAAACAATAAGGGAGAAATAACGGGTGCAGTTTTAGTTTTTAGAGATCAAACCAAAGAATATAACAGTAAAGCAGAATTAGAAAGAAGCGAAAGAAAATATAAACAGCTAATTGAAAACTCGCCATATGGAGTTTTAAGTTTTTCGTTAAACGATGAAGGCAAGTTGATTTTTAGCTCTGCTAATCATCAAGCAGATTTATTATTAGGGTTTGATTGCAAAGTATATTTTGGGTCACCTATTGAGGAATTAATTACCATATCAGATAGTAAATCATTTATACTAAAATGTAAAGAGATTGCAAAACAAGGTGGCGTATTTTTAGTTGAAGAAAAAATTTATAAAGACAATAATTTGTTAGGAATCTTTGAAATAAAAGCATTTCAAGTATCACTAAATAATATGGCAATATTTTTTAGTAATGTATCAGAACGTGTTAAATATCAACAAGCCCTTAAAGAAAGTGAGGAAAAATATAGGGTTCTTTTAGATGAATCTACAGACCCAATATTTGCTTTTAATCCGGAAGGTAGATACACATATGTTAATAAAGCATTTGCAGAAGGTGTTGGAAAAGATGTTAGCGAAATTATTGGGCGAACAATTTTTGATGTTTTTAGCCCAGAAGAAGCAAAAAAACGTTTTTCGGCATTAAAATATGTTTTTGATACAGGTGAAGAAAAAGTAATTGAAGTAAAAGTGAATAATCCAAATGGGGATAGATATTACATTACAACAATAACTCCAGTTAAAAATGCTTTTAATAAAGTAACTTTAGCAATATGCTCATCAAAAGATATTACCGAAAGAA
The DNA here is from genome assembly GCA_964652025.1 of uncultured Melioribacteraceae bacterium. Taxonomy (GTDB): domain Bacteria; phylum Bacteroidota; class Ignavibacteria; order Ignavibacteriales; family Melioribacteraceae; genus JAEXOD01. Next base: position 171,251 of record CAZYZX010000003.1, on the reverse strand, counting down.
AGAATATTGAAAGCGCATTAAGTGAAAATGAAGCATTATTTAAAGCATTTATGAATTATGTTCCTGCCTTAATAATGATTAAAGATAATAAGTTTAGACCAATTTTTGGAAACGAGTCATTAAAAGCTGTTTTTCCATTCGAAAAATGGTTAAATAAAACGCCATTTGAAACTTACGCAGATAATAAAGAACTTGCCGAGTATGTTTATCGTACTGATAAAGAAGCGATGGAAAAAGGTTTGTTGCAATACGAAGATAGTTGGGAAGATAAATATGGTAGAGTTAGAAACTTTTTAACAAACAAATTTAGAATTGACCTGCCAAATAAAGACCCAATGCTTGGTGTAATTATTACAGAAATTACGGAAAGAAAACGCAACGAAGAAATTTTAACAATGCAATATAATATTGCTTATGCAATGGCTACATTAAAAAATTTTGAAGATGTAATAGAAGTAATACGTGTAGAACTTGGTAGATTAATTGATACAACCAACTTTTATGTTGCTCTTTATGATGAAAAAACAGGCTTGCTGCATGCCATAAATGAATCTGATGAAAAAGATAATTTACCATATTGGCCCGCAGAAAAATCCTTAACTGGATATGTTATAAAGCATAACAAAACTATGCTAATAGATAATGAATTATTTTATAGCCTTGTAAAAAGAGGCGAAGTAGAGATTATTGGTGAACCATCCGAAATATGGCTTGGAGTGCCTTTAAGAATTAATGGTAAGCCAATAGGCGCAATGTGCGTTCAAAGTTATGAGAGGGAAGACCTTTATGATGAAAGAGGAGCAGCAATTTTAGAAATGATAGCAAATCAGCTTAGCGCTTATTTAGAAAGGAAAATGGCAAATGATAAATTGCAAGAAAGTGAGGATAAATTCCGCAGTTTTGCAGAGCTTGCGCCCTTTGCTATTATGATTTACCAAGGTGATTATTGGGTTTATACTAATCCAGCAGGTGAAAAAATTACAGGGTATACTGCAGAAGAACTTTATAAAATGCATTACTGGGAAGTTGTTGGGGAACAATTTAGAGAAATGGTTAAAGAGCGTGGTCAACAACGCCAAAAAGGTGAGATTTACGAAAGCTCGTATGAATTCAGTATTATAACAAAAGATGGCACAGAAAAGTGGGTTTACTTAACAGGTAGACCTATAACATATTTAGGTAAAGGTGCCGGATTTATTGCAGTTGTTGATATTACTGAAAGGAAGAAGATGGAGCAAGAATTGTTAGATGCAAAGCTTAAAGCAGAAGAGATGAACAGAGTAAAATCGTTCTTTTTTGCAAATATGAGTCACGAACTGCGCACCCCATTTTTACCTATTATGGGTTATGCAGAGCTTTTAGCTAGCACTTTAACAGATCCAGACCAAAAAGAAATGGCAGAAGCAATTTTGTTCTCATCCCGAAGATTAACTGAAACGCTTAAAAATGTTTTAGATTTGACGAGACTTGAATTTGACCAATTGGAAATTGTTAAAACTGAAGTTAATTTAGTAAACTTAATTAACGAGATATTTTTATTGTTTAGAGAAACAGCTAAAAAGAAAAATATTGAATTAAGAGCAAGCACAAACTACGAAAAAATAATTTGTTTTACAGAAGAGCAATTGGTTAGAGAAATTTTAACAAATTTTGTTAGTAATGCAATTAAATTTACATCCGTTGGATATGTAGAGTTAATAGCAGATAAGGTTAAAGAAGAAGAGGGCGAATTTGCTATATTATGTGTAAAAGATACCGGTATTGGAATACCCAAAAACAAGCAAGAGCTTATTTGGGATGAATTTAGGCAAGTTAGCGAAGGTACCACAAGAAACTTTCAAGGTAGCGGGCTTGGCTTAGCAATTGTAAGGAGATATGCAGAGTTGCTAGATGGAAAGGTTTACGTTGTTAGTGAAGAAGGAAAAGGGAGCGAATTTTATTTAAAATTAAAATTATAAAAAATTAAAAAAATACTTGTTTTAGAACTTAATTAGTGTTATATTTGTATTCTATTTTATAATTAATAGGGGGCGCGTAGCTCAGGGGTAGAGCATTTGCCTTTTAAGCAAAGGGTCGGTGGTTCGAGCCCACCCGCGCTCACATAAAAAAGCCTTGTTTCAAAAGAACAAGGCTTTTTTTTGTTTATTTAATTAAACCTTTTAAACCAAAAAAGGCAGTATGGTTTGCATACTGCCTTTTGTTTATAATTAAATAAGATAATTATTTCATCAACATCATCTTTTTGGTTTGGGTAAGGTTACCAGCTTGTAATTTGTAAAAGTAAACACCGCTACTTAAGTTGTTAGCATTAAATGTTCTTGTATAGCTTCCAGCTGCAAGCTCTTCGTTTACTAATGTGGCTACTTCTTTACCTAACATATCATAAATTTTTAAAGTTACGTTTCCGCTTGCTGGTATTACAAATTTTATTGTCGTATTAGGATTAAATGGATTTGGATAATTTTGGTCTAAATTAAATGATAAATTACCATTTATTTCATCTTGTACGCCTACAAAATTGTTGTAATAAATTTTAACGTTTCTTGCTAAATATTCATCCAAATCTTCTCCTAAGTTATATGTAACTTGAAAATTGTAAATTGGTTCTCCACTAACAGGAACCCAGCTATTATCCCAAATATAAGATTTTCCCAATGTACAATTTCCATTAATATCGTATTCATATTCAGCTTTTGTTTTATTTGCCCAATTTATTCCAATCCAATCTTGGTGTAATTCGGTAATAATGCTGCCAAAATAAGTTCTTGAGTATAATTTTCTATAAACATTAATAAATTGATTTATGGCTTCATCCCAAGTTAATAAAGTATATTCAACAACATATGGTGTGTTTCCATATGAATATGTTTCTTTTTGTCCATTCAAAAGAACTCCAGTTAGCTCGTTTAGATACATGTTGTAAGACATGACTAAATTATCATTTTCATATGTATAAAATTCTTTAAACGTAACTTCCCAATTGGAGCCATTCCATCTGGAATCTGTTTTTAAAGTTTCTTGAAATGAATTATTATATTCATGTGTTTCCAAATCACTATTTACCCAAGCACCATTACCCCAAACTTGTTTCAATTCTGATAAAATGTCTAAATTTTCATTATAAGTAAAAGTATATAACTCGTTATTTTCTAAAGTCCCTATCATAGGGTTAAATACTTCTAAAAGGGCTTGCGTAATTACTTGACCTGTGTATGTATAAGTCCCTCGAATATAGTGTATCCAATTATTTGCCATCCATAGATATTGGTCAATCTTTAAAAGCTCATTTTGAGCGTTATATAACCACTCAGTCTTATATACGTTCATCCAGGGATCAACACCATTAGTGAAATTTTGATAAGTTTCACTAATCATGTTGCCATTGTTATCGTAATTATAAAAGGTTCTATAAGCATACTGAAGTGAGTTTGTGTTGTAATCCCATGTTTTTGTAACAATAGCTTCAAGTTTTAAATTTCCGTTAAAAGAGTTGTAAACGTACTCTTCAAATACTGTTGTTACCCATTGTCCATTTTCAAATTTTTCAGCTTTTCTTGTAGTTACTCTTCCATCTACAGAATAAGAATAGGTGGTGACAATAGTGCTATCATTTTGTACTACTTTATAGGGTTTATACTTTAACCCTAAAGTCCCCTCGCTAATATTTGGAGAGGTAGCGATACCTTTATAAAAGTGCTTTTGTAAAATTTTATTAATTTTTAAATCAACATTTTGTTTTATTGTAGTTGATTTAGATATTTGGGCAAAAGTAAGATTTGCCAAAAGAAAGAAAAGAACAAAAAAGATGTATTGTTTTTTCATTGTAGTCCCCATAAATTAGTTATAAATATTGTTTATAAAAAAAGATATACTGTCTTAAAAGTAAAAAAAAACATAAAAAGTTCATTTATTTAGGTGGTTATTATGCAAGTTTTATATAATTAACAATAAATTAAAACTAAAAAATAAATAAAAATATGTAGTAAAATTTATGTAACTTATTATATTTACATCAATTACAAGTATTTAATGCAGCTTTAAATGTGTTTTAAATTACTTTAATGTGCTTGTGATTAAAATCACATTACTTTAATAAAAAATAAAATTAATAAATTTATAGATATTATATTGGAAAAAATCTAAAAACTATACTCAATTTAACGAAAGGGTTTTATTGAAAATGAATTTTTAAAAAACTAAAAATTATTACTTTACTTTTAAAAATAAATTAACTATTTTTCTAAAAAAAATGGTAAAGAATATCGAAAATTTTTAATAATTTAAATGTGGCTAAACGAGGGGTATAAAATGTCTCCCAAAGTAAAAATATTAATTGTTTTATTAATAATGCCGTTTATTAACAATATTTGCCAAGATGATTTATTTAACCAAGCATTAAAAACCGTTGATAAATTGAATTCTGTTTTATTGGATATGACTGCACTTACTGATGATGAAGAAAATAAAATTGGGGTTGAATTAGACAAACAAATATCCAAAGAAAATAAGCTTGGCAAAAGTGATAAATATGATGTTAAAGGGATATTTGATAAAATTAAGAAGAACATTAAAAGAAAAAAAATTGCCTACCAAATAAAAATCTTTAGTAATAAAGATGTTAATGCTTTTGCAATTGCAGGGGGTAAAACGTACGTATTAACAGGCTTATTAAATTTTGTAGAAAATGAAGATGAATTAGCATTTGTAATAGCACATGAAATAGCACATAACGAACTAAAACATTGTGTAAAAAAAGTACAATATGGCGTTCAAGCTGCAAAAATAGAGCCAATATTGGGTGATGTAGTTCAAATTGCATATAATGTTTATTCAACACCTTATAGTAAATACGATGAATATGAAGCGGATAAACATGGTGTGGAATTAATGAAAAAAGCGGGATACAATGTTAAAGGGGCGGTAACATTTTTTGAAAAATTAAAAAAACTAGAAGAAAAATATGGTGTAGATAAACGAGACCCAATAAATGATTTTATATCTTCTCATCCAACGGCTGAAGATAGGAAAAAAAGAATTGAAGAGAATAATAAATAAAAGGTAAAAAAATGAGATGTGAATCTTGTAAAAAAGAAAATGCAGATGGGGTAAAATTTTGTAAATATTGTGGGGCACCACTTGTTGGAAATATTATAAGATGTCCAAATGGTCATAATTACGATTCTTCGTATTCAAAATGTCCATTCTGTCCAGATACTGATAATGAAAAGACAGTTATGGATACACCAATGTTAAATAATTTTAATAATTTTTCTAACAGGTCATTTGATTCTGATAAGACGATAATCGATAAATCTATTCCAATTTTAACACCAAATGTTCCAAGTGGTCAACCCTCTACATTTAATAGCGATAAAACCGTAATATTTAAACAAGATAGCCAGCCCTCAGGTAATCAACAAAAATCGTTTGTTAATACACCTCAAGCCGGACGCAAATTAATTGGGTGGCTTGTTACATTTGATATTAATCCAAATGGGGTAGATTATAGAATTTATGAAGGACGAACCAGATTAGGTAAAAGGAATACTAACGATATTATAATTAATCAACCCGGTATATCGGATGAGCACGCTATTATGTTATATCGAGATGGTAAGTTATATATTCAAGATAATCTTTCTACAAATGGTACATTTGTTAATGGTGAAATGATAGAAGATAAAGTTACTTTAAAAAACGATGATTTTATAAAATTAGGTAATATTACCTTTAAATTAAAAATTATTTAATGGGGCTTAATAGAATATGAAAGTATTAATAAAACTGGTTATTGCACTCTTAATATTTAGCAATTTTACACTTGCACAAAACCTAAATGTTAGATTAATAAAAACAAATACAGAAAAATTTCCATATTTAACAAGCGCTGTGCAAGTTTATGATAATAATGAAGACCCAATAACAAATTTAACAAAAGATAACTTTAGTGCTACTTTAGAAGGTAAAGAAGCAGATTCAATAACAGCAGTTACATACAAGCAAAGCGGTATGCCCTTTAATATTATGTTGTGTGTGGATATAAGTGGCACTATGACCGGTAAACCAATGCAGGCGATGAAAAATGCAATACTAAAATTTATTGATGATATGCGACCAATTGATAAATTGGGGATTATTGGTATTGCAGATGATGCAGAACTTATATCCGATTTTAGCAGTAATAAAGAATTCTTAAAAGATAAAGTTAAAAGTTTAGCACCAAAAGGTAATTATACTGCTGTTTATTATGGTGCTTATAAAGGCTTAAAAGCTTTGGCAGATAATAAAGAAAATGTTGGTAAAATATTAATGATAATTGGTGATGGTAAGAACGAAAGTCCATCGTCATCCTATACAGAGCAAGATGTTATTGATTTAGGAGTTGCAGAAGGAATACCAGTTTTTTCTATTGGATATACAAAAATTGACCCTGCTTATTTACAATCTTTAGAAAAAATAAGCGATAAAACAAAGGGCAAGTTTTATAATTCCCCAAGTGATGAAGATTTAAGTAGGCAATATAAAAAACTATATGACCAAGTATTAAATATATACATTGTTAAGTATGTTATTTATAACATGAAAGGTGATGGCAACGAACACGTAAATGCAGTAAGTGTTAAATATAATAATTTTGTTAAAAGTGATAACAAAAAAGTGGTTATTCCTGCTGGTGTTGCTGCAATTTATATGAATATTGAATCCAAAAACAAAGAGACAAATTACTTGTTATATGCAATAATTGCTGGTGTTGTTATAGTTTTGGTTGTTGGTTTTGTAATTTTTAATAAAAAGAAAAAGGAAAAAGAAGAGCAGTTATTACGTCAAAAGCAGGAAGAAGAACGCAAGCAAAATGAAATATTAGAAGCTGAACGTAAAAAACGAGAAGAATTAGAAAAAAAATTACAAGAATCTATTAACAAGCAAGATTCTAACGAATCAAATACACAAAATAAACCAATTAATAAAATTAGACCAGGTGAAGAAAAAACAATTATTTTATCTTCTTATCAAAACGAAGCTAGCGGTAATGCTACCCTTTGCAGGTTAGAATTTTCAATAGGTGCATTTAGTGGTCAAAGATTTGATATTGATACAAATGGTGCAACTATTGGTAGAAAAGATGATAATTCCATTGTGCTAAAAGATGCAACAATATCGGGATATCATGCAAAAATTATGTTTAGTAATGGTAATTTTTATATAGAAGATTTAAACTCTTCAAATGGCACATATATAAACGGTAGGCAAATAACATCTACTATTTTACAGCATGGAGATGTATTTAAATTTGGAAGTAACGAAGGGACGATTTCAATTTTTTAATTTACTAATTATTGATTATGATTAATAGAGTGCAATCTTATAATATTATAGAAACCGTTGGAGTTGGTGGCATGGGAGTGGTTTATAAGGCGACCCATGATTTTAGACCAGGTTACTATGCAATAAAAGCACTTAGCCCACAATTTGTACACGATGAACAATTTAGAGCGCGATTTAAACAAGAAGCCCTAGTTTTAAGCAAACTAAATCATACCAATATAGTTAAAATTACAGATTTTATTGAAGACCATAATGGTATTTATTTAATTATGGAATTTGCAGAAGGGCGTACGTTAGATAAAATTATTGGTAAAGAAGTTGGACCCATTCCTTATGAAAAAGCTTTACCCCTATTTACACAAATTTTAGAAGGAATTAATCACGCTCATCAAGTTGGGGTAATCCATAGGGATTTAAAACCAAGCAATATTATTGTTTCCCACAATGGTATTATTAAAATTACAGATTTTGGTATTGCTAAATTAGAAGGGCAAGGGTTGCATACCAAAACAGGTACTAAAATGGGTACGCTTTATTATATGAGCCCAGAACAGATTAAAGGCGAAGCTGTTGATACGCAAAGTGATATTTATAGTCTTGGTATCACTTTATATGTTATGCTTGCGGGTAAACTTCCTTTTGACGTAACTGAAAGCAGTAGCGATTTTACTATAATGAATAAAATTGTAAACGAAGAATTAAATGACCCGCGAGATTATTACCCAGCTATTCCAGAGTGGCTTGTTAACGTTGTGTTTAAGGCTGTTGAAAAAGATAAGCAAAAAAGAATTAAAAATGTAACAGAGTTTTTAACTATGTTAAAAATGGGGAATAATTATGCTCAACCTGTAGTTAATAAACCGAATAAAGAAGAGAATTTTGGGAAAAATATAAGACCTGATAATATAATTAATAATAGTGAGGCAAATAATAATAGAAATGAAAGTATAGAGAAAAATATTAGCCTAAAAAACGAAGAAAAGAAGGTAAGCAGTGCAGTTGCAGAAAATAATTCAAAATTAGGTAATATAATATTTAAAGTATTTATTACTATTTGGGCTTTATTGCATGTTTTATTAATTATTTATTTTGCAACAAAATAAAGTTAACTTTTTATATAAATTTACATTGTATAATATGGATAGAATACGAGAATACAGAATTATAAGCAAGATTGGTGAAGGAGGGATGGGTGAAGTATTTTTGGCAGAGGATGAAAACTTAGGACGTAAAGTAGCAATAAAAATGCTTGCGCCAGAGCTAATGCGGAATGCAGAGCTTGTGGAAAGGTTTAAGCAAGAAGCGCGGTTGCAAGCAAGTTTAATACACCCAAATATTGTTGCATTATATACGTTTTTTATAGAAGATAACAACTTTTATATGGTAATGGAATATGCAGAAGGAGAGACCTTAAAAGAAGTAATAAAGAAAAATAGAAAAATAGAGGAAGAGACCGCGAAAAAAATAATGTTGCAATTGTTGGAAGGAGTAGGTTACGCACATCAATTAGGAATAATACACAGGGATTTAAAGCCAAGTAATATAATAGTAGGGAAAGATTTAAGAGTAAAGATAATGGATTTTGGTATAGCCAAAGCTCTTGGGGATAGAGGAATGACGAAAACGGGTACAAAGATGGGGACGCTATACTATATGAGCCCAGAGCAGATTAAGGCAGAAAAGGATATAGACCAAAGGACAGATATATACAGCTTGGGGATAATATTTTATGAAATGTTAACGGGTAAAGTTCCCTTTAATACAGAAACCGAAAGTGATTTTGAAGTGATGCGAGATATTGTTGATAATGATATTAGTAATAAATTAAATTTAATTAATACATTTAGTAATAACACTAAAAGTATTATTACAAGAATGACAAGCAATTACAAAAGTAATAGATATGTAACTTGTTATGTTTGTTCAGAAGAAATACAACATATTACAAATAATACTGTAAGTTACACACCACCAAACATTTTTACCCCAAAATACTCTGATATTAATGATTTAATAGTTCCTGAAATGATTGATGTTGAGGGGGGAACTTATCAAAATATGGAAGAAGGATTATTAGGTAACAAAAAAACAGGTCCAATAAAAAGAGTTAGTGATTTTCGAATAGGTAAATATCCTGTTACACAAAAAGAATGGGTAAGTATCGGTTTAACTAATAATAGTTTTTTTAAGGATTATAATTCACCAGTTACAAATGTAAGTTTTTTAGAGGTATTAGATTATATAACAAAACTTAACAAACTTACAGGTAGGAAATTTGGATTACCTACATTAGAGATGTGGGAATATGCAGCATACGGTGGGAAGCAACAGATGGTATCTCTATATTCAGGCAGTAATAACTTAGATGAAGTTGGTTGGTTTTATGAAAATTCTTTTAATAAATTGTATCCCGTTGGTAAAAAGAGACCTAATGCACTAAATATTTATGATATGTGTGGAAATGTTTTTGAAATGACAAAAACTAAAACTAGCTCATCAATAATTATTAAAGGGGGCTCTTATGCCTCATCAGAAAGTAATTGTAAAATAATAAATAACATTTGGATTAGCGTAAATCAACAAAAAAATAATTTAGGATTTAGATTAATAGAAAATATATAGGTGTTAAATGAAAACAAAAATTAAAGTTGGTAATCTTTCGGATATTGGTAAAAAGCGAACTGCTAATGAAGATTACTTTGGAAGATATAGTGGAATATATGGAGATTTAATTATTGTATGTGATGGGATGGGGGGAAATAAAGGAGGTTTTAGAGCAAGTAGATTAGCAGTTGAAGTGATAAAAGAAGAATTTGAAAAAATAAGGGGAGAAAACTATGACCCTAAAACAGTTTTAAGGGAAGCTTTAGCACAGGCAGATAAAAAAATGAAAAAAGAATCTGCCGAAAACCCGGAGCTTAAAGAAATGGGCTCAACAGCGGTAATATTATTAATAAAAGGAAACGAAGCCTATACCGCACATATTGGTGATAGTAGAATATACATGATAAGGGATGGAAACATTCACCAGCTTACAAAAGATCATTCCCTAGTACAGCAAATGGTAGATGGGGGAATAATTAGTGCGGAAAAAGCTAAAGACCACCCAAATAAAAACGTAATAGTAAGGTCATTAGGTGCTGATGGTAGCAGTGAACCAGAAATTGCAGAACCATTTAGTGTTTTTAAAGGGGATTATTTTATCCTTTGCACAGATGGGCTAACTGCTTATTTAGATGAATACGAAATTAAGGAAGTTGTTACAACTAATAATTTACAAAACGCATGTAAAATATTGGTAGATACTGCAAACGAGCGTGGTGGAAAAGATAATATAACAGTGCAAATTGTTAATGTGGTTAAAGGGAAAAGATTACCCTTAAAACCACAAACTAAAACCAAAATTTTTTATGGTTTAGGTGTAGTTATTTTAGCTATTTTATTATTCTTCACATATCCGATGTATTCTAATATATTTAATAATATTACAAAAACCGATAACGTTAATGTAAATGTACCCAAACCAAATACCACAAAAACATCAGATAATAAAGAAGGTGATTCAACAAATGCTGTTCAAGATTCTAATAATGCGAAAAAAGACAATTTAATTAACAATAATGATACCAAAGTTAAAGATAAAGATTCTATAAAGAAAGCAACAAAAATAGATACGCAAGCAAAACCTAATAAATCTGATAGTAAAAAAAACAATGCCAAAAATACAAATAAAAAAACAACAAAAGATCAAACCAAAAATGGAGGGAAAAAACAATGAAAAACATGTTTAAGTTATTTAGCGCACTTTTACTAACAGTATTAATTATAGGTTGTTCCGATAAACCATCGTCATCTTTAATAGAAGAACAAAACCAGATTGTTAGTAAAACGTTCAATCAAGTCACAATGGGACAATATAATCTAGTTGATTTTAAGGTGGTAAAGGAAGGATTTACTGACAATGATAAAAATAAGTATTTTGTTCAACTTACATGCAGTGTTGATAAACCAATTTATGGAAATGAACTTAAAAATTTACCTATAGCCTACATTTTTGAAAAAGTAGATGGGAAATGGAAATGTGTTTCATTACCCTCAAATATAGCTAATTTTAATTTTTAACTAATAAAGAATTTGTTTTGATATTAAAATAGGCAGAGCAAATGGCACAGGTAAGAGAATACAGAATTATAAGCAAAATTGGCGAAGGGGGAATGGGTGAAGTATTTTTGGCAGAGGATGAAAACTTAGGACGTAAAGTTGCCATAAAAATGCTTGCTCCAGAGCTAATGCGGAATGCAGAGCTTGTGGAAAGGTTTAAGCAAGAAGCAAAATTACAGTCTAGTTTATTACATCCTAATATAGTTGCCTTATACACCTTTTTTATAGAAGGAGGCAACTTTTATATGGTAATGGAATATGCAGAAGGGGAAACATTATCCCAGAGATTAAAACGAGTTGGATTATTACCACCGCACATTTGCCTGCCTATATTTAATCAAATTTTAACTGCTGTTGGTTATGCTCACTCTAAAGGAATTATTCACCGAGACTTAAAGCCAAGTAATATTATGATAAACCAAGATGACAAAATAAAAATAATGGACTTTGGCATTGCCAAAGCGCTGGGTAATAATAATATTACTAAAACAGGCACTAAGATGGGCACAGTAAATTACATGAGCCCTGAACAGATAGTAGGTGATAAAGATATAGACCACAGAAGCGATATTTATTCCTTAGGTGTTGTATTTTTTGAAATGTTAACAGGTAAGCTTCCATATAAAAATACAACCAGTAGCGAATTTTTAATGATGCAAGAGATAGTGCAAACTAAGTTACCAAGTGTAAAAGAGTTTTATCCATATGTGCCAGAAAAAGTGGATGTTGCAATAGCAAAAGCTACAAAAAAGGATAGAGAGCAAAGATTTAAAAATTGCGATGAATTTGCAAAATTTTTTGAAATTGAAGATGATAAAATTGCTGAGGAAAAAAATAAAATAAGCCAAAATATAAATTTAAATAAAAGCAGCTTTAGCAATAATAGTTTTCAAAACCAAAATAATCTTAATAATAATTTTAATCAAAATAGTACAAATAATAGTATTAATAATGCCAATGTTTTATTTGATGAACTATTTAAACAAGATGTTTTTAGATATGATTATTTAAATGTTGAACAAAAAGATCTTCTTTATCAAACTGCTTTAAGAAAAATTAATGTGTTACCATTAAGCGTAAGAAACCAAATGATGGTTGATTTAGAAAATGGCGTAACTTCACTAGGATGTACTTTATGGTTTGTGAATTCATTCCTCATTCTATTTGGGTTAGGTCTTTATTTTATTCCCGGTATAATTGCTCTAATTTTTGCAGCCAGATACATAAAAGGGAGGCAACTTAATAAAAGGTTACAGAATTTAGCAATTATTATTAATAAATATGAAAGAGGGCATTATAGATGATTTGCGCCGCCTGTAAAACATTTAATGATAACGATGCTGAATTTTGCGTTAATTGTGGCACTAGACTTAAAAAACAATATGCCAATAAACAAATTACAATTGGAAGAGCTAGTGATAACTTAATACAGGTAAATAATCCTAAAGTGTCTTCGCATCATGCAATAATTTATGCAGAGAATGGTGTGCTTAGAATAGAAGATTTAAATTCATCTAATGGTGTTTATGTAAATGGTAAAAAAGTTTTAATTTCTTTAATAAGTGAAAAAGATTATATAACACTTGGTTTAGATTATAAATTAGATTGGAATGTTGTTCTTAGTCATTTAATTGATAATAGCAATCTTAATGTAGTGCAAAGAAGTAACACAGATACTGCCCCTAAAGTTAAAAACGATTTAAGCACTAAAGCGATTATAAATATTGGACGTGGCAGTGATTGCGATATTGTAATTGATAATGTTAAAGCTTCTAGACACCACGCAAGAATTATTAAACAGAGCGAGAGTTATGTTATAGAAGACTTAAACAGTGGTAATGGTACGTTTGTTAATGGGGAAAGAATTAAAAAGAAAATAATAAATAAAACTGATAAACTTGTTATTGCTGGTATACCAATTAATTTAAATATGATATTCTCTGGTAAAAAAATTACGGGAGATATAAAGCTATCGTGTAGTGAATTATCGTTTGTTGTTGAAAATAAAACGATTGTAGAAAATATAAGTTTAACAATATTACCAGGCGAGTTTGTTGGGTTAATTGGACCAAGTGGTGCCGGCAAAACAACTTTAATGATGATGATGAATGGCGTAACAAGACCTTCTATGGGTAAAGTTTATATTAATGACGAATCTTTATACGATAATTATGAATCATTTAAGGGGTTAATTGGTTACGTTCCACAAGATGACATTATACACAGAGAGCTTAAGGTGGAAGAATCCTTAAACTATACTGCAAAGTTACGTTTTGAAAACTATACAAAAACCGAAATTAGCCAGCAAGTAGATAAAGTTATTAAAACATTAGATTTAAGCGATACAAAACAAACATTAATTGGTAATGCAGAAAAAAAAGGAATTAGTGGTGGACAGAGAAAAAGAGTAAATTTAGGGCAGGAATTACTTACAGAACCAAGTATTTTATTTTTAGATGAACCTACCAGCGGTTTAGACCCTAAAAGTGACCACGATGTAATGACTTTATTAAAAAGTATATCAGAAAAGGGGAAAATTGTTGTATTAACAACACATAATATAACAAAAGAAAATTTTGAAATTTTAAGTCATTTAATTGTATTAACAAAAGGTGGAAAGCTTGCATATTTTGGTCCTGCTGCTAATGCTACTACTTATTTTAATGTAAATCAGCCCTTCGAAATTTTCGATAAATTGAAAGAAAATCCACCCGATGTGTGGAAGCAAAAATATATGGCATCCACATATTATAATACTTACGTAAAAGAGCGTGCGGAAGAAGTTAATATTAACTATAATAGAAGTTATACTAAAATAAAAAAATCGAGAAGTAATTTTAGTTTATCGCAATTAAGTGTATTGGTGCAAAGGTACTTTAAAATTAAACTTCGTGATAGAATAAGCACGCTTATTTTGCTTTTGCAAGCGCCAATTATTGCTTTAATGGTTGCTTTAGTTTTTGGTAAACCGGAAGATAAAACTTCTGCAATTTTTATTTTGATAATATCTGCAATTTGGTTAGGTTGCAGTAATGCAGCAAGAGAAATTGTAAGCGAACAATCTATATTTAAACGGGAAAGGATGGTAAATTTAAAAATTCCATCTTATATCTTTTCTAAAATAATTGTTTTAAGTGGATTGTGTTTAATTCAATCCATAATTTTAGTTTCTATTGTGCATAGTATGTTAGACCTTAACAGTGACTTTTTACAATTGCTGTTATTAATTTTTGTAACCGCAGTATCATCTTTATCAATTGGATTTTTTATTTCTTCTGTAGTAAATACAAACGAAGCAGCTATGGCTTTAATTCCCATTGTGCTTATACCACAAATTATTTTAGCAGGTTTTGTAAGTAAATTTGCTACAATGAACGAGTTTATAAAGGTGCTTTCTGGATTAATGATTAGCAGGTGGGCATTTGAAGCTGCTCTTATAACAGAATATGCATATAGGCAAGATTTTGTAATAAGCCAAATTGGTTTTGATAAAGGTAATTTTGAGATAGATATTGCAATAATTTTAGTTTTTAATTTGGCTTTTATTCTTTTAACAACCAAAATGCTAAACAAAAAAAATTAAAATAATTAAAATAATAAAGGGTTTAGAGCTATGACACAAATAAGAGAATACAGAATTATAAGCAAGATAGGCGAAGGGGGTATGGGTGAAGTATTTTTGGCAGAAGACCTAAATTTAAGCCGTAAGGTTGCCATAAAAATGCTTGCACCAGAGCTAATGCGCAATCCAGAGATTGTGGAAAGATTTAAGCAAGAAGCACAAGTACAGTCCAGTTTATTACATCCTAATATAGTTGCTTTATATAACTTTTTTATAGAAGACGACAAATTTTATATGGTGATGGAGTATGTAGAGGGGGAAACATTAGCCCAAAGATTAAAACGACTTGGTATGATGCCAGCAAATTTTTGTTTGCCAATATTTGAACAAATATTACAGGCTGTTGCCTTTGCACATTCTAAAGGTATTATACATAGGGATTTAAAGCCAAGTAATATTATTATTAGCAATAATAATGTTGTAAAAATAATGGATTTTGGCATTGCCAAGATATTTGGTGTGGATGGTAAAACCAAAATGGGCACTAAAATGGGCACCGTTAATTATATGAGCCCAGAGCAAGTACGTGGAGAAGTGGTAGATAACAGAACGGATATATATTCATTAGCAATTACTTTATATGAAATGCTAACGGGTAAAAATCCTTATGGGGATTTACATGATAAAAGCGAATATTTAATAATGGAGAAGATAATAAAAGAAGGGTTAAAGGATCCTAGAGAATATAATCAATACATTCCAAATTGGTTAGTAGATATAATTTACAAAGCTACGGCAAAAGATAGAAATTATAGAATACCAAATGCGATGGTATTTTTAAATTTGATAAAAAGTGGACCAAATGCACAAAATATTCCGCCAAAGGTTAATCCACAACAAAATTTTCAGCAACCGAATGTTACTCCAAATGCAGATAAAAGTTCGGTTAATATTGAGCCTCCTAAAAAACCGAAGGAAGAGGCTAATGATGTAAGTAAACCAAAATCTAGTAAAAAGCTTGTATTAATAATTTTGTTAATACTTGTACCTTTAATATTAGGTGGAGTATATTTTTTATTTATAAAAGACTCAGTATCTGATAATACAGAATTATCTTCATCTGATGAAAGCCAAAATACAACTGAAAGCAGGCAGAGCAGTAACCACCCATATAAAATAAACAATGCAGTATTTGTTAAAGGTGGTTCTTTTATAATGGGTAATTATTATGGTGTTGATAATCAAAAACCAGAGCATGAAGTATATTTAAATGATTTTTATATATCAAAATACGAAGTAACGGTTGCAGAGTTTGAAAAATTTGTTGATGCCACAGGTTATAGAACTACTTCTGAACGATATGGTTATGCGTATATGTGGAGTGGGAATAAATGCGTACAGGTTAATGGACTTAATTGGAGATACGATGTAAACGCAAATTTAAGAGATGCATATGAAAAAAATCATCCTGTAATTTATGTAAGCTGGGAAGATGCAAATGCATTTGCTAGATGGGTTGGCGGTCGGTTACCGACTGAAGCAGAATGGGAATATGCTGCAAAAGGTGGAATTAATAAAGATAATTACACATTTTCTGGAAGTGACTATATAAACGAAGTGGGGTATTATTTCTTTAATAGTAATAAAACTACACATCCAGTTGGTACATTAAATCCAAATAGTTTAGGCTTATATGATATGACTGGGAATGTTGGAGAATGGTGTTATGATTATTATGACCCTGAATATTATTCTATATCGCCACGAAATAATCCAAAAGGACCAAGTACTGGTGATAAACATGTAACACGTGGTGGAGCGTGGGGAAATAGTGAAAAGAACTGTGGTGTAACAGTTAGAAGTATAAATTACTCTGAGTTGGGGGATAATGCTGTTGGTTTTAGAGTAGTATGGGATGCACGTTAATTTTTTTAATAAATTATTGATAGGTTATGACACAAATAAGAGAATACAGAATTATAAGCAAAATAGGCGAAGGGGGTATGGGTGAAGTATTTTTGGCAGAGGATGAAAACTTAGGACGTAAAGTTGCCATAAAAATGCTTGCTCCAGAGCTAATGCGGAATGCAGAGCTTGTGGAAAGATTTAAGCAGGAAGCGCGGTTGCAAGCAAGTTTAATACACCCAAATATAGTTGCATTATACACATTTTTTATAGAAGATAACAACTTTTATATGGTGATGGAATATGCAGATGGAGAGACCTTAAAAGAATTAATAAAGAAAAATGGAAAAATAGAGGAAGAGACCGCAAAAAGAATAATGTTGCAATTGTTGGAAGGGGTAGGTTACGCACATCAATTAGGAATAATACACAGGGATTTAAAGCCAAGTAATATAATAGTAGGGAAAGATTTAAGAGTAAAGATAATGGATTTTGGTATAGCCAAAGCTCTTGGGGATAGAGGAATGACGAAAACGGGTACAAAGATGGGGACGCTATACTATATGAGCCCAGAGCAGATTAAGGCAGAAAAGGATATAGACCAAAGGACAGATATATACAGCTTGGGGATAATATTTTATGAAATGTTAACGGGTAAAGTTCCCTTTAATACAGAAACTGAAAGTGATTTTGAAGTGATGAATGAAATTGTTCATGGTAGTTTAATAAATCGCTTAAACTCTTTTAATACTATAAGCGCAAGCGTTAAAAAAATTATTTTCACTATGTCTGATAACAGTAAAACTAATAGATATGTTACTTGTTATAGATGTACTGAGGAATTAACTTTAGTTACACAAACTGCAACGTTAAAACAAAATGTAGAAATTACTGAACCAAAAAATAATATTCCACTTATAAGTAATGATATTCAAAAGAGCAATAATTTATCAAATGTTTTTTATTTGCCACAGATGGTATATGTTGAAGGAGGAAGTTTTATAAGGTACTCCTATAATGTATTAGGTTTTGGTAAAAAGGAACATAGAGTAACGGTAAGCAGCTTTTTTATAAGTCAATTCCTAATTACACAAAATTTTGGGAATTAATAATGGGGTATAATCCAAGTGAAACAAAAGTGGATAATTTACCTGTTGTTAATATATCATTTGAAGAAGTGAAAAAATTTTTAAAGAAACTAAATGAAAAAACTAATTATCAATTTAATTATAGATTGCCGACTGAAGCTGAATGGGAATTTGCAGCACGTGGAGGTAATAAAAGTAGAAATTATAAATACTCTGGCAGTAATAAACTAGATGATGTTGCTTGGTACTATATTAATAGTCATTCTCAAATAAGACCGGTTGGCTTAAAAGCACCAAATGAACTTGGAATATACGACATGAGTGGAAATGTTTGGGAGTTTTGCAGCGATTATTATGATGGTAATTATTATAGATATGCTCCAAGTAATGACCCAAAGGGGCCTATGAATGGACAGGGTAAAGTTATTAGGGGTGGAAGCTATGACACAAGTTATGATGGTTGCACAGTTGATTATAGAAGTTTCATTAATGTAAATCAAAAATTTGATGATTTAGGTTTTAGAATAGTAAGTGAAAAACAACCGAGATTAAACTAAACTTTAATAAGTTATTATATCGTAAATAAATAAAAAGTAATTAAACTTCTATTAAATAAAGTACTAAAGCAGTTAATTTAATAGTAGTAATGCTTTTTAGATTAAGTTTTTCTACTAATTGTTTAATAATTTGTGGATTAATTCTATGCCAAAGAGGGGGACCAAATTCTTCCTCTTGGTAATTCCATTCATAAATAGCGATAAGATTTTTAGAGGTGCGTTTAGCTTCGCTTAAAGCTTTTTCGTAATCATTAACTTCGTGAAATACAAGACCCATAAATACTAAATCAAAACTTTTATCAGAAAAAGGGATATCTTCAGCGGGAGCGATTTTATAAATAGCATTTGGCAAATAATCTTTAGCTGCTTCAATCATATCTGGGTTAATATCTATTGCGCTAACATTTAAGCCCTCGTTAAAAAAAGCCTCTGCAAAAACAGCAGAGCCAGTCCCAACATCTAAAACAGATTTTATACTTTTGTTTTCTGTTAGTAATTTTACCACGCGATTAACTTCTAAACGTTCTAATCGTTCTTGGTTGCGTAAACGTTCTATTTCTCCGTTATATACTCTTTCGTTCATAATTTCCTTTATTTTTTAGCTTAACAAATTTATTGCTTATTTAGTTTTAAATAATATTAAAATATGTAAAAATTTATACATAACATAAACAATTACCGATTTTATAAGCTTTTTTAGGTAAAATTTAATAAATTTAAATTCTATATTTTAATTAATTAGCAAAAAAGGAGCTACATATGGAAAACGGTTTTTCCGATGTAAAGTTGGAAAGCGAATTAAGATTAAAAGATGATTTTGCTATACCAACTTACGAAGAATGGAAAGAGGTTGTAAATATTGATTTAAAAGGCGCAGACTTTGACAAGAAATTGGTTACTAAAACTTACGAGAATATTAATTTAAACCCAATTTACACTAAAAAAGATTTAGAAGATTTAAAGTTTACTGAAAATTTACCAGGTTTTGAAAATTTTGTACGCGGATTTTATTCCGAAGGGTATTTGAAAGAAGGTTGGCAGATATCCCAAGCAATTAACACACCAGATGCAGATATTTTTAACGAGTTAACAAAAAATGCATTAGAGCGTGGGCAAGATGCAGTTGCTTTTAGCTTGGATTTTGCATCTCAAAAAGGAATTGATGCCGATTATGCTGATAAGGCAGATGTTGGTAAAAATGGATTATCAATTAGTGGCTTAAATAGTTTATCCCGTGCCTTAAAAGGTATAGATTTAACTAAAGTGCCATTAAATGTGTTTACCGGGTTTACTGCCTTACCATTTTTAATGTTATTTAAAGCTTATTTTGAAAAACAGAATATTGATTCCAAACTAGTAAAAGGAACAATATATGCAGACCCAATTAGTTGCTTAAGTGTGTATGGCAAATTAAATATTTCGTTAGAAAAGGCATTTGAAGAATTAAAACTTAGTGTAGAATTTGCAGAAAAGTACTTTCCAAACATTAGGGTTATTGGGGCGTGTGGATTTGGTTATAATAGTGCAGGTGCAAGCGCAGTTCAAGAACTTGGTTTTGTTTTTGCCTCAATTATTGAATATGCAAATAAGCTTATTGATTTAGGGCTTGATAAAGAAAAGATATTTAAAAACATTCGCGTTACATTTGGTGTTTCATCCAATTATTTTATGGAAATTGCAAAGCTTAGAGCAGCTAAAATACTTTGGACAACGGTTGTAAAAGCTTACGAATTAAATCCAGAAGAATTTAAACTTTACATTCACGCAAGAACAGCAAAATATAACCAAACCAAGTATGACCCATACGTAAATATGTTACGCACAACTACAGAAGCTTTTTCTGCGGTACTGGGTGGAATAAATAGTTTGCATACTAACGCATTTGACGAAGAATTTAACACTCCAGATGAGTTTTCTTTAAGAATTGCGCGAAATACGCAAATTATATTAAAAGAAGAATCTAACTTAGTAAAATTAATAGACCCTGCTGGTGGTTCTTACTTTGTAGAAAAATTGACTGATGAAGTTGCTGTTTTAAGTTGGAATTTAGTTAAGGAAGTTATTAAACAGGGTGGAATAATAGAAGCACTTAAAACCGAATTTATACAAAACGAGATTAAAAAAGTTAGCGATTTAAGAATTGCAGATTTGGCAAAACGAAAAACTGTTTTAGTTGGCACAAACATGTATGCTAACGTAAAGGAAAAATTAATAGAAAAACGAGCTTTTGACAAAGAAGCATTTATTAAAAAACGTGGGGAATTTTTACAAAAATACCGCGTATCTGGAAATACTGAAAAGCATGCGGCTATTATAGAAAAATTAGGCAAGTTAAATAACTCTGTTTCAGATGAATTATTTGAAACTGGTATTGCTGCTTATGTAGAAGGTGCAACACTTGGAGAAGTTGCTTCGTCATTACATAGTGGTGTAGTAGAATCGATTTCAGTTACGCCATTAAGAATTTACCGATTAGCAGAAATTTTTGAAGAATTAAGAGATATAACAGAAGACTTTAAAGCAAAACAGGGCTATGCGCCAAAATTATTTTTGGCAACAATGGGTCCCGTAAAACAACACAAAGCAAGAGCAGATTTTAGCAGAGGCTTTTTTGAAGTTGCTGGCTTTGATGTTATTTATCCTACTCCATTAAATAGTGTAGAAGAAGCATTAGATGCTTACGAAAAATCTGGTGCCAAAGTTGTTGTAATATGCTCTACAGATGAAACTTATCCGGAAATTGTTCCTGCTTTTACAGAAACATTTAAGCAAAAAGGATTAAGTGGACAAATTGTTTTAGCGGGCTATCCTAAAGAACATGTAGAAAACTTTAAACAACTTGGTATAAACGAGTTTATTTACTTAGGTTGCGATGCATATGCTTTGTTAAAAAAGATTTTAACCAAAAGTATAGAGCTAACCTTAAACTAACGGTAATAAAATAAAACAAGAGGAATATGATATGTTGAAACCAGATTTTAATAATATAAATTTAAGTTTAGAAGCTGAAAAAGTAACTAAAGAAAAGTGGCAAGAAAGACTTGAAGCAGCCACAGGGAAAAAATTAGAAGAGCTTATTTGGCATACAATGGAGCAAATTGACGTATTGCCACTTTACACAAAAGATGACGTTAAAGATTTTGAGCATATGGATTACATGTCTGGTATTGCTCCTTTTTTGCGAGGACCATATAGTACAATGTATGTACAAAGACCATGGACAGTAAGACAATATGCGGGCTTTTCTACAGCAGAAGAAAGCAATGCATTTTATCGCAGAAATTTAGCAGCCGGTCAGATGGGGCTTTCTGTAGCATTCGATTTAGCAACACACCGCGGTTATGATAGCGACCACCCACGTGTAGTTGGCGATGTTGGTAAAGCTGGTGTTGCTATTGATAGCGTAGAAGATATGAAAATTCTTTTTGATAAAATACCTTTAGATAAAATGTCCGTTTCTATGACGATGAACGGTGCCGTTTTACCTGTTATGGCATTTTACATTGTTGCTGCAGAAGAACAAGGTGTGCCGACTAATTTATTAACGGGTACTATACAAAATGATATATTAAAAGAGTATATGGTTAGAAATACTTATATATACCCACCTGCAACAAGTATGCGCATAATTGCGGATATTTTTAAGTATACTAGCCAAAATATGCCAAAATTTAATAGTATTTCTATTTCTGGTTATCATATGCAAGAAGCTGGTGCAACTGCAGATTTAGAAATGGCATACACTTTAGCAGATGGATTAGAATATATTAGAACAGGTATAAAAGCCGGCATGGATATAGATACATTTGCACCGCGCTTATCGTTCTTTTGGGCTCAAGGTATGAATTACTTTATGGAAGTTGCAAAAATGCGTGCTGCTAGATTAATTTGGGCTAAATTAGTTAAACAGTTTAATCCAAAAAATCCAAAATCTATGTCCTTACGTACTCACTCTCAAACATCTGGTTGGAGCTTAACAGAGCAAGACCCATTTAATAACGTAGTTAGAACCTGTTTAGAGGCTATGGCAGCAGCTTTAGGTCACACTCAGTCATTACATACAAATTCATTAGATGAAGCTATTGCACTACCAACCGATTTTTCGGCTCGTATTGCAAGAAACACACAACTTTATTTACAAGATGAAACGATGATAACTAAAGTAATTGACCCGTGGGGTGGTTCTTACTATGTAGAAGCTTTAACAGATGCCTTACTTAAAAAAGGGTGGGCGCATATTTTAGAAATAGAATCCTATGGTGGAATGACTAAAGCAATTGAAGCAGGCATTCCAAAAATGAGAATTGAAGAAGCAGCAGCAAGAAGACAAGCAAGAATTGATAGCGGTAAAGAAACTATTGTTGGTGTTAACAAATATAAATTAGAAAAAGAAGCTGCAATAGAAATTTTAGAAGTTGATAACACAGCAGTTAGATTAAGCCAAATAAAAAGATTAACCGAAGTAAAGCAAAAAAGAGATAACGCTTTAGTTGAGGAATGTTTAAATGAAATAACAAAATGTGCTGAAACTGGTGAAGGCAATTTATTAGAGTTAGCAGTTAAAGCAGCAAGGGCACGCGCAACATTGGGTGAAATTTCTTACGCTATAGAAAAAGTTTGCGGTCGTTTTCAAGCTGTTACAAGAACTATTTCTGGCGTTTATAACTCAGAGTACTCTGAAGATGGTGAAAGCTTAATAAACAAAGTAAGAGCGATGACCGATGAATTTGCAGAAAAAGAAGGAAGACGCCCAAGAATAATGATTGCAAAAATGGGACAAGATGGACACGATAGAGGTGCTAAAGTTGTAGCAACTGCTTATGCCGATATGGGTTTTGATGTTGATATGGGACCATTATTCCAAACACCGGAAGAAACTGCACGCCAAGCAGTGGAAAACGATGTTCATTGCGTTGGTATGAGCTCGCTTGCTGCTGGGCACAAAACTTTACTACCACAATTAGTAGAAGAGCTAAAAAAACTTGGTAGAGAAGATATTATAGTTATTGTTGGTGGTGTTATACCTCCACAAGATTACGACTTTTTATACCAACATGGTGCTTCGGCAATTTTTGGTCCGGGAACTAAAATTCCTTTAGCAGGCTTAAAGATAATGGAAGAAATTAATAAAAGATTTTTAAGTTAATATTGTGGAAAAGAAAAAAGAAAATAATTCCTATTTGCCAGATTGGGTGCCCGAAAATGCTGGTAGCGAATTTGCAGTTAGAGTTGTAAAAGGTGTAGAAGGGGCTAACAATTTAGCCCCCGAAACACAAAAGGCTAACCACTACACAGGTGCAAAATTTAAGCAACCGACGGTTGACGAGCTTGTGCAAGGTGTGCTTAATGGCGATAGAACTTTGCTTGCAAGAACAATAACTTTAATCGAAAGTAATTCCCAAGCCCACTCTGAAAAAGCAAGATTAATTTTAAATAAGCTATTGCCTTATGCGGGTAAATCATTGCGAATTGGAATTACGGGTGTGCCGGGTGCGGGAAAAAGTACTTTAATAGAATCATTTGGATTATATTTAATTAATCAAGGTTATAAAGTAGCTGTGCTTGCAGTAGACCCAAGTAGCACAGTAACAAAGGGTTCTATTTTAGGTGATAAAACAAGGATGGAAAAACTTTCCCGCGAGGTTAATTGTTTTATTCGTCCCTCTCCAAGTGGTGGCACTTTAGGTGGCGTAACGCGCAAAAGTAGGGAAACAATTTTAGTTTGCGAAGCAGCAGGTTATGATGTAATTTTAATTGAAACTGTAGGAGTTGGTCAAAGTGAAGTAACTGTGCGCTCTATGGTGGATTTTTTCCTTTTGGTTTTGATTGCTGGTGCGGGTGACGAGCTGCAGGGTATAAAGAAGGGCGTTATTGAGCTGGCAGATGCTTTGCTTATTAACAAAGCTGATGGCGATAATATTAGCAAAGCTAAAATTGCAGCAGCAGATTATAAAAATGCACTACATTACTTACAACCAGCTACTAAAGGTTGGAAAACGGATGTTTTTACTGCTAGTGCACTAACTGGTTATGGTATAGATACTTTATGGGATGTTATAAAAGATTTTGAAAAAGTTACTAAAGAAAGTGGTGTTTTTGATGAAAGGCGTAAAAATCAACTTTTAGAGTGGACTTTTAGCATGATTGAAGAAAGCTTAAAAGATAGATTTTACTCCCATTCTAAAATTAAAGAAATTATACCCGAAATTAGGCATGAAATATTAAGTGGTAAAAAATTACCAACAGCAGCTGCTGAATATCTATTAAGATTATTTTTTAATGATTAATAATTATTTTTTTAGATTTAGATAAAGGCACTATTTACAATATTAAAAATTAAAAAAGTATTGCTCTTTAAAATAATAACTAATATATTAAGGTATAAATAACTATAAATTTTAAAAGAAAGAGGATAATATGTTTGACCCAAACTACAAGTTTACATGTGTAGAAAGATTTTTAAATTATGTAAAATACGACACTAAATCTGATGAGGAATCTACAACTTTTCCAAGTGATCCAAAACAATTGGAATTATCTAAAGCTTTAGTAGAAGAGTTAAAAACAATAGGTTTGCATGATGCAGAAATGGATGAAAACGGATATGTTTATGCAACCTTACCATCAAATACAACTAAAAACGTTCCCGTTATTGCTTTTATAGCACATGTGGATACAAGCCCCGCAGTAACAGGCACTAATGTAAATCCTATTATTCATAGAAATTATCAAGGTGGAGATATTGTTTTACCAAATGACACTACAAAAGTAATTTCACCTAAAGAAAATCCAGTTTTAAATGATATGATAGGTTTTAGTATAATTACAACCGATGGTACAACATTATTAGGTGCCGATGATAAAGCTGGCATTGCAGAAATTATGGACGCGATGAACTATTTAGTTACTCATCCAGAAGTAAAACATGGTACAATAAAAGTATGTTTTACCCCCGATGAAGAGGTTGGACGCGGAACCGAAAAAATAAATTTAGCAAAACTTGGTGCAAACTATGCATATACTATAGATGGTAGCAGACGCGGAGAAATTGAAACCGAAACATTTAGCGCAGATGCAGTTGTTATTAAATTTTATGGTAAAAATGTTCACCCAGGTTATGCTAAAAATATAATGATTAATTCTGTTAAAATAGCTGCTACTTTTATAGAATCATTACCAAAAGATACATTATCACCAGAAACTACAAGTGGAAGAGAAGGTTATGTACATTGTACATCCTTTAATGGCACAGAAGATATGACAACATGCAAATTTATAATTAGAGATTTTGTTGATGAAAATTTAGTTAAATACGAAAATATGCTAAAAGAACTAGCAGAAGCTGCAGTTGCAAAATACCCTGGTAGCAAAATGGAGTTTCAGGTTATTAATCAATATCGTAACATGAAACAAGTTTTAGTTCAACATCCACAGGTAGAAGCTTACGCTATAGAATCTTTAAAAAGATTAGGAATTACACCTATACAATCTGCCATAAGAGGCGGTACAGATGGTAGCAGGCTAAGTTTTATGGGATTGCCGACACCTAATTTATTTGCGGGTGGTCATAATTTCCATGCTTATACAGAGTTTGTAGCCATAGAAGATATGGAAATGTCTGTTAAAAATATAGTTACATTAAGTGCAATTTGGGAAGAAAAGTCTTAATAATAAAAACGGTCACCTTGTGTGACCGTTTTAGTTTGCGCTATGGAAAACGAACTAATAAAAATACTTATAGCAGAAGACCAAATTACAGACGTTGAGTTAGCTATTAGAGAGCTTAATAAGGGTGGTATTAAGTTTATTTATCATCACGTTTTCGAAAAAGATACCTTTTTGAAAGAATTAGAAGAATTTAACCCCGATATTATTTTGTGTGATTATTCCATGCCTGCTTTTGATGGAATGACAGCGTTAAGGCTTGCCAGAGAAAAATACCCAACAATACCTTTTATAATTTACACCGGTTCTATTAACGAAGAAACGGCTGTAAAATGTATGAAAGAAGGCGCAAACGATTACATTATTAAGCAGTTCAAAACAAGGCTTCCATTAGCGGTTAAATCTGCTTTAGACCAAAGCAAATTACTTAAGGAAAAACTTAAAGCAGAAGAAGAATTAAGAAGAAGCGAAGAAAAGTACAGGGTTCTTTCAGAAAACGCTATAGATATTGTTTACCGCTTTACATTTTCCCCAAGTCCAAAGTTTGAGTATGTTAGCCCATCAATTGAAAAGATTACGGGAATTGCCCAAACAAAATTATATGAAGATTTTAAGATAGGACTTTTTTTATTAAACTTAGATGAAAATAGTTTTAATAACTTAAATGATTTGTATGATAAATATAAAAATAGTTCTATCCATAAGTTTGAGTTGCAAAGTGGGGAAATAATTTATTTAGAAACAAAAAATGAAATAGTTTTTGAAGATAAATTACCAATAACTATACAAGGTATTGCGCGAGACGTTACGCAACGCGTAATAGCAGAGCAAAAACTATTAGAAGCTAAATTGAATGCTGAAAAAGCCGATAGGCTAAAAAGTAACTTTTTAGCGCAAATATCCCACGAAATTAGAACACCGATTAATGTTATAATGAATTTTGTTGGCATATTAAAGGAGATTTTTTTACCTAAAGAAAACGAAGCGCCGACCTTTAAACTAGCAGTTAACGCTATTTCTAAAGCTAATATGAGGATTATTAGAACTATTGATTTAATTATCAATATGTCAGAAATTCAAACAGGCTCTTATAAACCAAACTTTACCAAAATACATTTATTTAGTGATGTTTTGGAAAGAATTATCCCAGATTTTCAATTGGAATTAATGGAAAAAGAATTAAAGTTTAAAGTTAATTGTGATTTACAAGATGATACTTTTATTGGGGATAGTTATTCTATAACACAAATTTTTATAAATTTGATTGATAATGCAATTAAATTTACTAACAAAGGCTCAATAGATATGAATGTTAATTGTGTAGACGATAAATT
Source organism: uncultured Melioribacteraceae bacterium (assembly GCA_964652025.1). Lineage (GTDB taxonomy): Bacteria > Bacteroidota > Ignavibacteria > Ignavibacteriales > Melioribacteraceae > JAEXOD01. The sequence goes on along the minus strand of CAZYZX010000003.1, from coordinate 143,653 downwards.
TATTGTAGAAATAGCTGATACGGGTATAGGTATTTCTGAGGAATATATGAAAAACTTATTTAAGCCATTTAGCCAAGAAGACGAGGGCTACACACGAAAGTATGAGGGAAATGGCTTAGGTTTAGCATTAGTAAAAAGATATTGTGAGCTTAATAAAGGTAAAATAGAAGTGCAAAGTAAAAAGGGCGAAGGTACAAAATTTACATTAACTTTTAACAAAAATTAGTTGAAAATATGGAAAGATGGACTTTAGAAGGTAAACGTGCTGTTGTTACGGGTGCAACAAAAGGTATTGGACGGGCTATTGCAGAAAATTTAATTAAGTTTGGTGCGGAAGTTTTTATCGTTGCCCGTAGTGAAAAAGATATTGATTTATTTGTTGAAGAAAAAAACAAACAAGGCTGTAAGGTTTATAGTGTTGCAGCTGATGTAAGCGAAATTGAAGGAAGGGACAAAATATTAAAAAGTGTTGCCAATACTTGGGATAGTTTGGATATTTTAGTTAATAATGTTGGTACTAATATTAGAAAGAAATTTACTGAATATAATCAATCCGAATATGATAAAATAATAAACACTAATTTACATTCAACTGTTGCTTTATGCAAAGAGTTTTATCCGATGTTAAAAAAATCTGGTGCAGCTTCTGTAGTTAATATAAGCTCGGTTGCTGGTATTACCTTTATGAGAACTGGAATTCCTTACGGTATGACCAAAGCGGCTTTAGTACAATTAGGAAAAGGACTTGCATGCGAGTGGGCAAAAGATAATATAAGGGTTAATACAGTAGCGCCATGGTATATTGATACCCCTTTAGTTGTTCCTGTTTTAAGTAATAAAGAGTATTATGACGAGGTTATAAGCCGCACACCACTTGCAAGGATTGGCAAACCTGAAGAAGTGGCAGATTTAGTAACCTTTTTAGCTATGCCCGCATCATCATATATTACAGGGCAATGCATAGCTGTTGATGGCGGTTTTTCAGTCTATGGATTTTGATCGCCATATTTATATTCAGAAAATGTTATAGAAGATGGATACTCTTTTCCAAAGTATATTCTATTTATAACCGATGTAAAATCTTCCTTTTTGGCTTCAAAAATATTACCAAACTTGTTTGGGTTTACGTCAAAAAGTGGAAACATACTATTTTGTACTTGAATCATTAATTTATGACCACGCTTAAAGGTGTGAAAAACGTCTAATAATTTTATCGTTACTTTTGTAACTTTATTAGGTGTAAAGGGCTCTGGAGTAGAAAGATTATTTCTAAACTTTCCTCTTAACATTTCATATCTAACTAATCTTTGGTATCCACCATATTCTACGTGTTTATAATAATCATTTTCAGGTTCTGCATTATCTGGGTAAACATCAATTAATTTTATTACCCAATCACCATCGGTACCTGTAGTAGATACAAATAAATCTACTGTAATTGGTCCAGCAATTGTTAAATTATCTAATAATGGTTCTGTAGAAAAACTTATCACATCGGGTCTAGTATAAGCAAATCTTTGGTCTGCAATCATAAACTCTTTTATATACATTACTTTGCTATCGTGAAATTTATTGTAATAAGGAACAGGGTTGTTTGGATTTACGCAATACTCTACAAAATTTGTTTTAGTGCTATTATTAAAAGTTAAAGTATTATTATTGTTAAAATAAAGGTATTTAGTTAAAGTATTTTTTGGTTCCCAAAATGGAAACTTTTCCCATTTATTTAATCCTGTATCAAAAACTAAAGCTTCATAATCTGGTTTAGTCCCTTTGTTTTTAAGGTAATAATTAAAAAAAGGTAACTCTATTTCCTTTTCAAAAAAGTGGCTTGTTTTGCTGCCAAAGTAAAAATCGCCTAAATTATCCCCATCGTTTCTGCTCCATGCGCCATGTGTCCATGGTCCAAGTATTATTCTATTATCATTATTTAGTGTGTTTCTTTCTATTGTTTTATAAATGTTAATAGGTCCATATAAATCTTCTGCATCATAAAAACCGCCAACAATTAAAACAGCGGGTTTTGTATCTTTAAGATGGGGTAAAAGATTTCGAGCTTGCCAATAGTCGTCGTATGTATCGTGTTTTATAACTTCGTTCCAAAACTTTATTTTCCCCTTAAAATATTTATCATTAATATTGCTTAGTGGTCCTAAATTTTTAAAAAAGGTGTACATATCAGGGGAGTCGTATACCATTCGCTTAGGCCATTGTGTTGTAAGGCTATCCCGCATTACACCAAAAACAGAAAAGAAATCGAAAACCATAGATAAAGTTAATGCTCCGTTGTGGTGCATATCATCACCAACAAACCAATCTGCAATTGGTGCTTGTGGTGATACCGCTTTTAATGCTGGATGGGAATTAATTAATGCATTGGCTGCATAAAAACCGGGATAAGAAATGCCATAAATACCAACTTTACCATTGTTATGAGGAATGTTTTTTACTAACCAATCTATTGTATCATATGTATCAGTAGATTCATCAACATCTTTATTGCTTTTTTTATTAGTTATTGTTGGGCGCATATCTAAAAATTCTCCCTCGCTCATAAAGCGTCCTCTTACATCTTGAAGAACAAAAATATATTTTTCTTTTTTTAAGTAATTGCTTGCCAATTCTTCTCTAAAAGAAAAACTATCGTATGGGGCAACTGTGTATGGGGTGCGTAAAATTAATATTGGGTAATTTTCTGTAGTATCTTTAGGTGCATAAACAATTGTAAATAATTTTGCACCATCGCGCATTTCAATTCTATAAATATATTTATTATAGTTTTCCTTAAAAAGCTCTGGCTCGTTTGCTAAAATTAATAAGTAAGAAAAAATAAAAGCAAAGAAAAATATTTTTTTGAACATTTTAATCCCCATAAACTTTTATTGTTTGTTTAAATTATCAAAATAATCTTTTTTAACTGCAACACCAATACCTAAAAAATTTTTATTTTGGCTTTTAGTTATTTCGGGGTATTGGTCAATAAATTCATGAATAATATAATTATTAGAGTCTTTAATTTCTTGCCAAACTTTAATAACGCCGGGGCAATTTTCGTTAGCTACATCATGAAGTGCAATTATATTAGCATAATCTTTAACCGAAAAGTAATCATAACGGCAACCAGCTTCTGTATGGTCTGCATCAATTAGCACTAAGTCTATTAATCCAAGCTGTTTAACAAAACTTCTAAAATTATTTGATAATGAATTAATTTGAATAAACTTACTATTATTGTTATTATAATTTTTTGCTAAAGAAGGGGAGTAGCCAATATCTACAGCGTAAGTTTTTACATTTGGATTAAATTTGCGTAGGTACTCTGTAGTAATTGCAAAAGTTCCACCATGCCTAACGCCAATTTCTAAATAGCTATTAATTTTTAAGGTGCTTAGCAAAATTAAGTATTTGGCAAACTGAATTGGATATTGACAGTAATAAAGCCCAAAGCCCGTAAGCTCTTTAGGGAACATTTGTGGGCGTTCATTATTAATCCCCATCTTGGGTAATATTTTATTTTGCAGGGTATTAATATCAGTAAGTTCGTTAACAGTAGCGTTTTTTATTAAGTCTAATAATGATAAATCAATTTCTTTATGTTTTTGTTTACTTAAATAAAAAGCTAAGGCTTTATTATATAAAAATCTAAACATTATTCCTCAGTATCAACATAGTTAAGAATTGGGCGCAACCATTTTTCAGTTTCTTTAAAGTTCATTCCTTTTCTAAGGCTGTAATCAGCTACCTGGTCTTTACCAATTTTGCCAACGCCAAAATATTTAGATTCTGGATGAGCAAAATATAAACCGCAAACACTAGCAGCAGGATACATTGCAAGGCTTTCTGTTAATTTAATGCCAATGCCATCTTCTACATTAAGTAATTTAAATATAATCTTTTTTTCTGTATGGTCTGGCTGTGCGGGGTAGCCGGGTGCTGGCCGTATACCAATATATTTTTCTGCAATTAATTCATCATTAGTAAGGTTTTCGTCTTTAGCATAGCCCCAATATTCAGTTCTAACTTTCATGTGCAAATATTCCGCAAAAGCTTCTGCTAATCTATCTGCTACAGCTTTTAACATAATGGAGTTATAATCATCATGCTCTTGTTCAAATTTATTTAATGTTTTTTCAATATTAAGTCCTGCAGTTACTGCAAACATTCCAATGTAATCAGTTTTATTTTGTGATTTAGGAATTACAAAATCTGCCAATGCAATATTTGGTTGCCCTGCTGCTTTTTTGTTTTGTTGGCGTAAAGTGTGTAATACTGCTAAAACTAAATCTCTATCTGTATCGCCATAAATTTCTATATCATCATCTACAGCATTGGCTGGGAATAAACCAATTACTCCTTTTGCGGTTAGTAAATTATTTGCTATAACTTCATCTAAAAGTTTATTAGCATCGTCAAAAATCTTTTTAGCTTCTAAGCCATAGTTTTCATTATTAAATATATCTGGATATTTCCCTTTTAGCTCCCAAGTAATAAAAAATGGTGTCCAATCTATATAATTTCTAAGTATACTAAGGTCAACATTATCAAAAACGGCAATTCCTTTCAGTTTGGGTACTTGTGGGGAATAATTCTGAAAATCTAAAACTAATTTATTGTTTCTAGCTTCTTCTAAAGTTAAAAAATCTTTTTCGTTATGTTTCTTTAAGTGGGTTTCTCTAATTGAGGAGTACTCTGCTTTAATTTTTTCTACAAAAATTTCTCTTAAGTCTGTATTAATCAAACTACTTGCAACACTAACGCTTTTAGAAGCATCCAAAACGTGCACAGTTGGACCGCTATAATTTGGTGCTATTTTAACAGCAGTGTGCACACGGCTTGTTGTTGCACCACCAATTAATAATGGAAGTTTTAAGTTAAGTCTTTCCATCTCTTTAGCAACGTGAACCATTTCATCTAAAGAAGGTGTAATTAATCCGCTTAATCCAATAATATCCACATTTTTTTCAATTGCGGTGCTTAAAATTTTATCAGATGGTACCATTACACCTAAATCTATAATATTATAGTTATTGCAACCTAAAACAACGCCAACAATATTTTTGCCAATATCGTGAACGTCTCCTTTAACTGTTGCAAGTAATATAGTTCCATTATTGGAATTGTTGCCAGTGTTTTTCTTTTCCTCTTCTATGTATGGAATTAAATAAGCAACCGCTTTTTTCATTACGCGTGCGCTTTTAACAACTTGAGGTAAAAACATTTTACCACTACCAAATAAATCACCAACAATATTCATCCCATCCATTAAAGGACCTTCTATAATGCTTAGAGGGGAATGATATATTTTTCTCGCTTCTTCTGTATCTTGCTCAATATAATCTACAATACCTTTAATTAAAGCATGTTTAAGTCTTTCTTCTACAGGTTGGTTGCGCCACTCTTCTTTTATAGCTTCTGTTTTATCGCGCTTTTTTAATGTTTCAGAAAATTCTAATAATCTTTCTGTTGCATCGGGGCGCCTATTAAGAACAAGATCTTCAGTAAGTTTTAATAATTCTTTAGGTATTTCCTCGTAAACCGCAAGTTGACCAGCATTAACAATCCCCATATCCATACCAGCAGCAATGGCATGATATAAAAACACACTGTGCATGGCTTCTCTAATTTCATCTAAACCGCGGAATGAAAAAGATATATTACTAACCCCACCGGATACTTTAGATAGAGGATAAGTTTTTTTAATGTATTTTACTGCATTAATGTAATCAACAGCGTAATGATTATGCTCTTCAATTCCGGTTCCAATAGCAAAAATATTTGGGTCAAAAATAATATCTTGTGGTTTAAATTTTACAACTTCTGTAAGTATTTTATAAGCGCGGTCACAAATTTCAATTTTACGTTGTAAGCTATCAGCCTGTCCTTTTTCATCAAAAGCCATTACAATAGCAGCAGCGCCATATCTTTTAATTTTTTTTGCATGTTCAATAAAAACTTCTTCACCTTCTTTTAAGCTTATACTGTTAACAATTCCTTTCCCTTGTAAACATTTTAGACCAGCTTCAATAACTTCCCACTTGCTACTATCTAACATAATTGGTAGTTTAGCAATATCAGGTTCAGAAGCTAAAAGGTTTAAAAATTTTGTAATAGCAGCAACAGAATCAATCATGGCTTCATCCATGTTAACATCTAAAATCTGTGCGCCATTATCTACATGTTCTTTTGCTACAGATAGGGCTTCTTCGTACTTATTTTCTTTAATTAATCTAGCAAATTTGCGGCTTCCTGTTACGTTTGTTCTTTCTCCAACATTAACAAAATTAACATCTTCTCTAAAAATTAATGGCTCAAGACCACTTAAGCAAGTATAAGGTTTTTTAGGTTTAATTTGTCTTGGTTTATATTTATCTGGAATAGTAGCAAATTTAGCAATATGCTCTGGGGTAGTTCCGCAGCAACCACCAATAATATTAAAATAACCTAATTTTGCGTATTCTTCAAGTGTATAAAGCATACTATCGGGGCTTTCATCATAGCCACCAAACTCGTTTGGCAAACCAGCATTGGGGTATAAACTTATATAGCACTCTGCAATGTTAGAAAGCTCTTCTATAAAAGGGCGCATTTGCTTAGGACCAAGCGCACAATTTAAACCTATGCTAACTAAGTTTTCTGCATGAGATACAGATATATAAAAAGCTTCTGTGGTTTGACCAGATAAAGTTCTTCCGCTTTGGTCTACAATAGTGCCACTAATCATTAATGGTATATCTAATTTTTTTTCTTCTAAAAGCTCTTGAACTGCATAAATAGCAGCTTTTGCGTTTAAGGTGTCAAAAATGGTTTCAATTAAAAGAATATCTGCACCGCCCTCAACTAAGCCTTTGGCTTGTTCGTAATATGCATTTTTTAAGTCATCAAATGTAACAGCGCGGTAGCCAGGGTCGTTAACATCTGGGGATAGAGATGCTGTTTTATTTGTTGGTCCAATTGCACCTGCTACAAATCGCGGTTTATTTGGCGTTAGCTTGTTATATTCTTCTGCCGCTTCTTTTGCAATTTTTGCAGATTGATAATTAAGCTCGTACGCAAGATGCTCTAAGTGGTAATCTGCTTGGCTTATTGAGTTAGCATTAAATGTATTAGTTTCTATTATATCGCTACCTGCTTTTAGATATTCTAAATGTATGTTTTTAATAATTTCAGGCTTAGTTAAAGAAAGTAAATCGTTGTTTCCTCTTAAATCGTAATTAAAATCCTTAAAACGTTCTCCTCTATAGTCAGATTCTGTTAATCTATGTTTTTGTATCATTGTACCCATAGCGCCATCTAAAACAAGAATGCGCTCGTCTAATAATTTCTTTAATTCGCTAACTTTCATATTTCCCCTTTTTTTGAATTTCAACAATATAAAAATAAAATTAATTCACTTAAATAAACTTATTTTTTTGAACTTTATCAATATATTAATTAAATTATATAATTAGAAAAAATAAACTATTAGGAGTTTAAAATGATAGTTGTAACGGGTGGTGCCGGCTTTATTGGCAGTAACGTAGTTAAAAGATTAAATGAAAAAGGATACAACAATATAATTATTGTAGATAGGTTGGGAGTTGGAGATAAATGGAAAAATATTAATGGGTTAGATTTTGAGGATTTTTTTGAAAAGGATAAATTTTATCTACTTTTAATTAATCAAGAAATACCCTTTAATATTGATGCAATGATACATCTTGGTGCGTGTAGCTCTACTACCGAAAAAGACGCAGATTATTTGCTACAAAACAATTTTAAATATTCGTTGGAATTAGTTAAATACTGTTTATTAAGCAGGGCAAGATTTATTTATGCATCTAGTGCTGCTACTTATGGCGATGGAAGCAATGGATATTTAGACGATGAGGAAAATTTAAGTAATTTGCGCCCATTAAATATGTATGGTTATAGCAAACATATGTTTGATATTTGGGCAAAGAAAAACGACATAGCAGATAAAATTGTTGGGCTAAAGTATTTTAATGTTTATGGTCCAAACGAATATCATAAAGGTGACATGCGTAGTGTTGTTCATAAAGCATTTGAACAGATTTTGAGCGAAGGAAAAGTTAAGTTATTTAAGTCGTATAATCCAAATTATAAAGATGGCGAACAGATGCGCGACTTTATTTATGTTAAAGATGCCGTTGAAATGACATTATACTTTTTAGAAAATAGAGAGATTAACGGAATTTTTAATATTGGAACGGGAGTTAGCAGAACTTGGAATGACCTTGTTACGGCTATTTTTAAGGCTTTAGATAAACCGGTTAATATAGAGTATATTGATATGCCGGATTATCTTAAAGGCAAATATCAATATTATACTAAAGCAGATAATACTAAACTAATTAAAGCTGGGTATAATTTAAAAACTTATACATTAGAAGAAGGCGTAACAGATTACGTTAAAAACTATTTACTAAAAAATTTATATGTTGGGCTATAATACTAATGAAATTAGCTACTTTATGTTATGTAAGAAAAAATAATCACACATTAATGATACATAGGGTTAAAAAGGAGAATGATTTTCACGAGGGGAAATGGAATGGCTTAGGCGGTAAGTTTGAACTTGGGGAAAGTCCTGAAGAGTGTGTTATAAGAGAAGTGAAGGAAGAAGCCGGTTTAGAGATAATTAATCCCAAAATGCATGGCTTCATTACTTTCCCCATGTTTGATGGTAAAGATGATTGGTATGTGTTTTTATTTACAGCAAATGAATTTAAAGGAGAATTAATAGACTCATCTGAAGGTAGGTTAGCTTGGATTGAAGATGAAAAATTACTAGACCTTAACTTATGGGATGGGGATAGAATTTTTATCCCTTGGCTTTTTGAAAACAAATTTTTTAGCGCTAAATTTAATTATAAAGATGGAAAATTTGTAGATTATTCAGTGGTTTTTCATTGCTAATCGTAACTTTTTTAGGTTAATTAATGAATAAGTTAAAAATAATTCGTGTAGTATTTGCGCTTTTATTTATTATTGCTACAACAGCTTTATTTTTACCAACTACTAAAGATTACTTAGATTTTGCTGCTAATAAAATTTTATTTTTACAATTTATACCTTCCTTATTTAAGTTTTTAACTGGATTTTCGTTATTAACTTTAGGTTTTTTTATTGTATTACTTTTAACTGCTTTTATTGGTAGGTTTTATTGTTCTGCTATTTGCCCGCTTGGCATTTTACAAGATGTTATTACTTTTATTCGTAAAAAAATTAGCTTTAAACTTAAGTTTAAGTATAAAAAAGAACAGAGGATTTTAAGATATACAATTTTAGGTTTAACAATTATTACTCCATTTTTAACTACAATGGTGGTAGTTAATTTGTTAGATCCCTACAGCAATTTTGGCAGAATTTCATCGCAATTAATATCACCTGTTTTTATTTTTTTTAATAATGTTTTGGCTCCTATTTTTCAATTTTTCGGCTCGTTTGCAGTTGTTCCTTTAACATATAAATCTATAAGGATTGATTTATTAGCATTTCCGTTATTATTTTTTATAATTATAGTTTACTTAGCTTTTAAGCATGGAAGGTTATATTGCAATACAATTTGTCCCGTAGGCACATTATTAGGTCTTATCTCAAAGTATTCCTTATTTAAGATAAAAATTGAAGAAACAAAATGTAAAAGTTGCGCAAAGTGCGAGTTTGTTTGCAAAGCAGAGTGTATTGATAGCAGAAATAAAACAGTAGATTTTAGCAGATGTGTAGGCTGTTTTAATTGCTTATCAGTTTGCCCAAGCAATGGAATTACATTAAAGTTAGATAAGAAAGAAACAATAAATAACACAGATGAAAGCAAACGAAAATTTATAAAAGATATATCGTTATTTGTAATAGGTTCATCTGCTATAATTAAAGCTGCAGAACAAATTAAAGTTTATAAAGAAAATACAGTAAAAGTTAAAAAAACAAATTATGGGGTGCCACCGGGTAGTAAAGGAGTGGAGCATTTTACAGATTTTTGCACGGCTTGCCATTTATGTATATCTGCATGCCCAACAGGAGTTTTACAGCCAGCATTTTTAGAGCATGGTTTAGTTGGGATGCTACAACCATATATGGATAATCACAAAGGCTTTTGCAATTTTGAGTGCACTTTATGTTCTCAAGTGTGCCCATCTGGTGCTATTTTACCAATAACTTTAAGTGATAAAAAACTAACTCAAATTGGCATAGCAAAATTTGTTAAAGATAATTGCATAGTATATACTGAAAAAACAGATTGTGGAGCTTGTAGCGAGCACTGTCCAACTAAAGCAGTAAAAATGGAACCAATAGAGGGTGGCTTAGTTGCACCAAAAGTTTACGCAGATTATTGTATCGGTTGTGGTGCTTGTGAATATGCTTGCCCAACAAAGCCTTATAAAGCTATTTATGTAGATGGTAACTATACCCACCTTAAAGCTAAACCACCTGTTATTGAGCAAGCTAAACCTAAAACCCTTACGGAAGATTTCCCATTTTAGTTTTTTTCGTTTCTAATTTAATATGATTTACTTAATCGTTTAAATTGCTTTTATAAGTTAATAAATTATATTTTAATAACTTATGATTAAGTTTTTACTAAAAAATAAGGGTAAAATTTATTATTTTGTATTTGAACTTTTTAAATTTAGTTAAGATGAAAAAAATATTTATAATTCTATTTTTTGTTTTTGCACATCAAATTATTTTTGCTTTAAACTACACAATTTACACAGATAGTTTACAAGTAAAGGAAGATAGCACAAAAAAGGTTAAAGTAGTTTACGATACTTTAAAAGTTTTGCAAGTTACTCCTTTATTTAAAAATAGTATTTTTATTAATAAACGTGATATAGATTATTTAGATTATAAATATGTGGGGAATGTTTTTAATTACGTGCCATTTGGGTTTACAGAAGACTTAGGATATATTGGTCAAATTGAGGAAATTAATTTTTATGGATTGGGGAATAATAATATAAGTTGGTTAAGTGATGGAATTGATTTTACAAACAGAATTAAAAATGCAGCAAATTTATATGCATTTCAGTTCGAAAAAACAGATTCTGTTGAAATATTAAAATTACCCAATGGTTTTTTAGCAGGTGCTGGATTTAATACAGTTGGGGTAAATTTTATTTCTAAAAATGTATTTTCTGCTAAACCTTATTCTAAAATAAGATATTATCAAGCAGATAATGAAGAAGGTGCTATTGATTTTTTATTCCACACTTATTTAACCAAAAGGTTAGGGCTTAGGTTTAATTTAAGCAATGCTTCTGCCAATAATAAATATGCTAATAGCGAGTATGGCATGTGGTTAGGGTCTATTTATCTAAAGTATTTTATCAATAATTCTTTAAGCATTATAGCTGGGTATAATTATTATACGCTTAATACTAAATTAAATGGTGGTGTAGATTATAATTACATAATTGAAAATTTTGGCATAGAAAATAAAGATTTTTACATTTACGATAAATTTTTGGCAAAGGTAAATTACACAAGTCGCTATCAAAAAAATTATATTAAAAATTTAAATTTAAAGGTGCTAAGCGAAATTATAAAACAAATGCCCGCAGAGCTAACTTTTTATAATACTAACGATTTAACAGAATTTAGGCAAAACGAGAAAAAAAGTTTAGCTAATGAAAAATATATTTTTGATAATAATAAATATATAGTAACGGGATTAAATTTTAAGCAAAAAATTATTATAAATAAATTTACAGATAACACATTAATACTTAATGCGGAAAGAATAAGCTACTATGCAGACGTATTAAAAGAGTCCTATAAAAAGAATTATTTAACTTTTTCGGGGCATCATTCCTTAACAGTTATAAATAACTTTACCCCCTCTGCATTTTATAAATATGCATTAATTAATAATAAGCATTATTTTGGATATGGTGCAGATTTAAATACAAAATATGATAAAATCAATTTTTATCTTGGATTTTCTGATTATACCAAATCCAAAAGTATTTTGATGGAAAATTTTGATTTAAATGATGAAAAAATTAGGACAGTAGAAACAAGCGTTTCTTATAAAAGCGATAAAATAAAAGCTGCTTTAGGTTATTTTGTTTTTAATGGCACAAACCACCCGTTTGCAGTTTTAGATGGTAGAACAAACCCAACTAAAAGTGATGAAGTAATTAACTATATAACAAAAGATTTAAAATATGGGGGAATTAATTTAAACATTGATTATAAAATATGGGTATTATTATTTAGTATTAATTATAATTTTATTTTTAATGCAAAGGATTTGCTGAATAAATACTCGTTATATGGTGGTGTTTATTATACAGATACACTATTTAATAATAATTTACATCTTAAAGCAGGTGTAAACTTTAGGTTAATTAGTAAACAACAAGGTAAGGTTTATGATTTTGAACGTGGAGATGGGGCTTTATATTACATGGATGATAATTTAAATGTAAAAAGATTTTTTGACCCATACGCTAAAAATATAGCCCGCGCAGACCTATTTGTTGCAGGTAAAATACAAGGTTTGGCAACAGTGTATTTTGTATTCCAAAATATTTTTGATGAACAAAACTATTACATCCCAGTTTATCCATTAGAAGATAGAAGTATTAGATTTGGATTTAATTGGGAATTGTTTAATTAAATAAATTTACATATATTAAAATTTTACAAAGAAAATAATAAAATATACAGATAGAGGTAAAAATGAAAAAACAGATTATATTAATATTATTACTATTATCCGTTACAGCTTATGCGCAGGTTTTAACATGGAGCCCTGCTTTTGCTACTGATGCGGATTCAATAGTAATAATATACGACGCAACACAAGGTAATGGAGCTTTGGCAAATGCTGGACCGCCAATTTATGCTCATACCGGTGTAATTACTAATTTAAGTACAAGTCCATCGGATTGGAAGTACGTTAAAGCAAGTTGGAGCCAAAATATACCAGCTTGTGCCATGCAATTTTTAGGAAACAGTAAATGGAAAATTAGCTTTAAAATACGAGAGTTTTATGGCGTTCCTGCTAATGAAGAAATATTAAAATTAGCATTTGTTTTTAGAAATGCTACGGGTACCATTGTTGGTAGAAATTATGATGGTGGGGATATATTTTTACCCGTTTATAAGCCAGGTTTAAATGTTAGAATAGATAAACCTTTTTTATTCCCATTGTTTGTTAATTTAAACCAACAATTTAATGTTATGGCAGTTAGTAACGCTGCACAAAAAATGAAATTATTTATAAATAATGATTTTGTTACAGAAACCACTAACGACACTTTAAATTATACAATTACTGCAAATGCTTATGGAACAAAGCTATGTAAAGTAGTTGCATATGATAACAATAATAATGCTAAGGCAGATAGTTTTTATTATACTATTAAACAACCTGTTGTTATAGAGCCTTTGCCTGCTGGTGTAAAACCGGGTATAAATTATATTAATTCCACAACGGTTACATTAGCTTTATTTGCCCCAGCTAAAGAATATGTTTATGTAATTGGTGATTTTAACAATTGGCAAATTGACCCAAATTATCATATGAAAAGAACCCCCGATGATAGTACTTATTGGATAACAATAAATAACTTAACACCGGGTGAAGAGTATGCTTTTCAATATCTTGTTAATGGCACTTTGCGTATAGCAGACCCATATGCAGAAAAAGTATTAGACCCATGGAATGATAGCTACATCAGCAGTACAACTTATCCCAATTTAAAGCCATATCCTACAGGTAAAACAACAGAAATTGTTTCTGTTTTGCAACCTGGCAAAGCACCATTTAATTGGACCGCTACAAACTACGTTAGACCTAAAAAAACGGACTTAGTTATTTACGAGCTTTTAATTCGGGATTTTTTAAATACACACGATTATAAAACATTAATTGATACTTTAGATTATCTTAAAAATTTAGGTGTTAATGCTATAGAATTAATGCCTATAAACGAATTTGAGGGGAATATTAGTTGGGGCTATAATCCATCGTTTTATTTTGCTGTAGATAAATATTATGGCACAGCAGATGATTTAAAGAAATTTATAGACGAATGTCATAAGCGTAACATTGCAGTAATTTTAGATGTTGTATTAAATCATTCATTTGGGCAATCTCCATTTGTAAGGTTATATGCAACGGGTAACTATGGACCGCCCGCAAGTAATAATTTATGGTTTAACGTTACTGCTACACACCCATATAGTGTTGGATATGATCTTAATCATGAAAGCATTCATACTAAACGATTGGTTGATAGAGTTCTTAAATATTGGATAGAGGAATTTAAAGTTGATGGTTATCGTTTCGATTTATCCAAAGGATTTACCCAAAAAGTTAGTGGAACAAATGTTAGCTTGTGGGGGCAGTATGACCAATCTAGAATTAACATTTTAACAAGAATGGCAAACGCGGTTTATAGCTATGCACCAAATGCATATTTAATATTAGAGCATTTTGCAGATAATAGCGAAGAAACAGTACTTTCCAACAATGGGTTTATGTTATGGGGAAACATGAACTATGCATATAACGAAATTACTATGGGTTATAATGCTAACATTGCGGGTATATCTTATAAAAACAGAAATTGGAATGCACCTAATTTAGTTGGCTATATGGAAAGCCACGATGAGGAAAGATTAATGTTTCAAAACCTTATGTATGGTAACTCTTCCGGTAATTATAATGTTAAAAACGAAGCAACTGCGTTAAGTAGAATGCAAGCTGCTAACGCATTTTTCTTAACTGTGCCTGGTCCTAAAATGATGTGGCAATTTGGTGAAATAGGTTATGATGTTTCCATTAATTATCCTTGTATGACAAGTAATTGCCGCACAGACCCAAAACCAATTAAATGGGGTTATTATACTGATTATAATCGTAAAAAACTTTATAAAGCGATTGCTGCTCTTAATAAAATTCGTACTGAATTAGACGTTTTTGAAACTAGTGATTTTGTTATAGATGGTGCCAATACTTTAAAGAGAATTAGCTTAAATCATTCATCTATGAATGTTTGTATTTTAGGAAACTTTGGTGTTGTATCTGGGTCAATTAATCCAAATTTCCAAAACACGGGTAAATGGTATGACTTTTTTACAGGTGATAGCATTACAGTTACTAACACAACACAAAATATAGAATTATTACCCGGTGAATTTAGAATTTACACAACAGTAAAACTTAACAAGCCCGGTAATGATATTTTAGTTAATGTAGAGGATTATTATGATAGTGGAGAGTTTTCTCCTGTTGATTTTTCATTAGAACAAAATTTCCCAAATCCATTTAATCCATCTACAGTTATTAGATACTCTTTACCAAAAGAAGGTTTTGTGACCTTAAAGATTTATGATGTATTGGGGAATGAAATAAAAACTTTAGTTGATGGGTTCCAATATCCAGCAACTCACTCTATAGCGTGGGATGGGGATAATAATTTTGGAAGCAAAGTTTCTAGTGGTGTTTATTTCTATTCCTTAAAATACGATAATAAAATTATAACTAAAAAGATGATGTTAATTAAATAGTTGTTTATACAAAAAAGGACGCCTTATTAAAGGCGTCTTTTTTTATTATTTTAACGAAAGGCTAATATAAAAAGTACTTCCTTTATTTAATTCACTTTCTACCCAAATTTTACCACCCATTGCCTCAATAATTTTTTTACAAATAAATAAACCTAATCCTGTGCTGGGTTCGCCTGCTGTACTTTTAGAGCTTGCTTTAGCAAAAGGTGAAAATAATTTCTCCATATCACTTTCAGATATGCCTTGTCCTTCATCTTTTACACATATTAAAAAATCGAAATTATGTACATATAATTCAACTCTTACTGTAGTTCCAAAATTAGAGTATTTAATTGCATTACTAAGTAAATTTATTATCACCTGTTCTAATTTGTTTTTATCTTTGTTTACAAACAGAATTTTACGTTGAGAGTGGAGTAAAATATTTATTTGTTTTTTTTGTGCAATTAATTGTTGTCTTTTAATTATAGTATTCAAAAATTTTATTAAATCAAATTTTTCTGGTTTTAAGTTAATTTTACCAGATTCTATTGTTGATAAAGAAAGCAAATCTTGCACAATATTTAGCATATAATTACTTAAGTTTTTAATCTCGTCAACAAATTCAGTTTGCTCACCGTTTAAATCAGTTTCTAATAAAAAATCACTATAAGATAATATGCAACTAATTGGATTTCGCAAATCGTGGGCAACAATACCAATAAGCCTATTTTTAAGTTGGTTAGATTCATTTAATTCTGCATTAGTTTTGGCTAATTCACGTTGCGTATCAACAAGTTCGTTGTTAATTCTACTTAATTCATCAAAAAGATAAGTGTTAATTTCCTTCACTTCACTCTGATTTTGTTGTAGTTTATAAAAATTTCGCAAAGTATTTAATTGTTCGCTATTAATTTGATTTATTGTTTCTAACACGCTAATAAAATCAATTTTATTAAAAGCAGCCAAAATGTAAATTTCAGAATTAACAATAATTCCATTAAAATAAAAATTTGTTAAAGGTGATATATCCTTTTTTATACTTAATTCCCAACCAAAGGAAGCGCTTTTTTGTTTAATATCAAGAAAAAACGAGAGTGCTTTATTTATAAATTCATTTGCAAATAAGTTTATAAAATTTTGACCAATTAAATTTTCTTTTGTAGCATTAAAATTAACAAATTGAATACTTTTAATATCCCCATCTAAGTTACAAATAATAAAAATACCTTCGTTAAAGTGATACATTATTAGTCAAAGTAATTATTAGCAAATTTTAATGCGGAGTTAAAATCGTATGCGCAAAAATCAGCACCAACTTTTTGCCACAAGTTTTTAACCGTACTAAATGGATAACCACCAACAATAATTTTAATGCCTTTAAATTTATTAAGCCCTCTAATTTGTGAAATTAATTGTTGTACTGCAGAAATATTTATGCTTAATGTTGCAGAAATTGCAATAATTTTGGGCTTATAAATATCTAACGAATTAATAATGCTAAGATTAGGTGTATTAGCACCAAAATAATAGGAATCCCAATTGTACAGTTCAAAAATGTCTGCTACCATTCTGGGACCCATTTCGTGTAATTCACCCGCAATACAACTAACAAATATCCTATTATTTTTATTGCTATTGTAAATATATAAGGATATAATTGTGCCATAATTGATTGAGTTACAGCGGTTATAAAGTGTTCTTGGGTTACTAAAACTTGCCCCATCTGCCAAAGCCTGCCAACTTCTTTTTGCGTCACTTCAAAAATGTATCGGTATATATCTACAATTGGTAATCCTTCCTTAAATTTCCCCATAATTAAATCTGTTGCGTCTTTTTTATTCCCCTTAAGTAAATGGTTAAGATATTTACTCGCAATTTCTTTATAAGGGTTACTATCAGTTATATAAGATGCAATCTCCGCGTCTACTGTTTTATAAATTTTTATTGCATTATTAATATATTCCTCAATAATTCCAATATAACTTGAAGAAATTAATGATTTAATTGCAAAAAGGATTAATTCAAAATTACTAATTATATCTTTATCTGGTATTCTAATAGAATGAAAGAAAGTTTTACACCATTTGGTATATTCTTCAAACAGAGTTGGTTCGTTAAAATAAACAGACTCTGCCAAAAAATTTAGGTGATAACAAGTATCTTCGTAAAATAATTTTTTTTGGTAGTCATTATATTTTTGTAAATATGGATAAGTTTCTAATTGTTTTTTTACAATAAAATCAGCTAATATTTCTTTCATTAGCTTTATTTTTTTACCTGCGTCTATGTATTCTTCCATATCTACAAAAATAATTTTAATTTAATATAAGATTATCCTTTTTTAATTGCAATAACTAAATTTAAAAAATTCAAATTTATTTAATTAAAATCATTTTTTTACTTGTCATATAACCATTAGAAATTAATCTATAAATATAAGTACCGCTTGCAACTTTTTTATTAAAGTTATCTGTCCCATCCCAAATAATTGAATGATTTCCTTTTTCTAAATTAGAACTTACTAACGTTTTAATTTCATTACCTAAAATATCATAAACTTTTAATGTTGTAAAACCACTATTAGCTAATGTGAATTTTAATGTAGTAGTTGGATTAAAAGGGTTAGGATAATTTTGGTCTAAATAAAATGAAAAATTCTGGTTCAAATTTTCATCATTAACAGCAGTTGGCAATAGCAAATATTTTTCTCTAGCTAACTCAATATATTGTTTAACTTCGTTTAAACTATTAGCTAAAGCAACAACAAAAGCAATTTCTCGCTTTTCATTTTGGGCAATATCAAAAGGACCGGCAGATATAACACCACTAACATCAGCAGGACCGGCACTAGGTTTATTTAATCCGCTTGTTAGGGCAGTCCATTTTTCCTGTTTAGAAAAGTTATCGTAAATATTAATGCCACCATCACTGCCATCATTTGCAATTGCATAATAATTATAAGCTAAAAATCTATTTGCAAGCCCCATAGCAACATAGTAATCTAATCCTTGATTATAAAAAATAGCTGCCTTGTGTGCATCATCAAAAAAAGTAAGATTAGTGCCGGAATTAGCTTCGTCAACATCCCAATCAAAAAACAATCCCGCATAAAAATTACTTAATAAGCTTCCACTATTATTTGTAAAGTTATATCTAAAAATAGCAGTTTGTTCATAGCCCGTTTCATTATAAGTATAAGTATCTAGTGTAACATCTACACCAATTTTGTATGTGCCAGCATTGTTATCGTTAAATTCCGCATGCCCTTGCGCATCAGAATATTGACCAGGAATAGTTATAGTAAAAGGCACCGTATTATAAAAATCATTGCTTTGGCTGTTTGGGTCGCTCCCTCTAACGCAATCTACAATTTTAGTATTACTTGTTCCAAATAATAATCCACCTTCAAATAATAGAGTAGATGAATCAAAAAGCCTAAAGCCAACACCTTGTGTATTGTTGGGATAATCATTATAACCAATTGTTCCTTTGTTTGTTGCAGTAAATTCTATTGCGTCTGTATATTGTGTTGCAAAAGTTGGATTTACTAAAATTTCTATAGCTTCAAAATCGTTATAACCACTTGCAGAATAATTTAAGAACAATGTTACAGTTGTGTTTGGTGGGGTATTAGTTGCAAGCGAAATATTAAATTTACTGTTGCGATTATCAAAAATTTCCATCATTCCTATGCTACTAGCAGAAAATGAATTATTTGTTATTGTAACATAATTACTATTAGATGTTAGAGTAATATTTACCAAGGATAAAGGAGTTAAGTAATTTAATAAATGTACAGTTAACTTTAAATTTTCACCGGGTTTAAAAACACCATCATTTATTGTCTCTTCAAAAGAATATTCATTTAGTCTTAAACTTTTAGAGTTAACATTGTTTAATGCATTAAATGCATTTATTCTTCCTTTGCCAAGTTTTTTATCAAAAGAGGGATTAATTGAATAAATATCATCGCAATTAGTTCTAACTTGCTCGTTAATTTGTAATGCATTATATAAGGGGAACTGATTTTTAACTAAAGCACAAAGACCAGCGAGAATTGGAGTAGAAAGGGAAGTTCCAGAGGCTGTGGTATATGTATCATTCATCCAAGTGCTGTAAATACCTGTGCCGGGTGCGCAAACATCTACACCATAGCCATAGTTAGAAAACGAAGAACGGGTATCATCTGTAGAAGTAGATGCCACAGAAAGAACACCAGGATAGTTTGCTGGATACATTGCGTCTTCAATATTATCATTCCCCATAGCTGCAACAACGCTAGAGTTTTTTACTAAAATGGCATAGTCAATTACTGCTTTACTAATAGTAGAAAAAGTATAACTTCCCCAACTGCAATTAATAACGGCGGCTCCATTATCAGCTGCGTAAATAATTCCTTGATAGCCATATGCTATTAAAGCTTTACCCGTGTTAGTACGTATATTATCTTGCGAAGTTTTAACGGGCATAATAGAGCTATTAAATCCAATAGCTGCTATACCAATTCCGTTATCTGTAACAGCAGCAGCGCAACCAGCTACAAGTGTGCCATGGTCTGGGCGGTCTTCCATTGGGTCGTTATCGGGTATACCAGTTAGTCCTCCAAAATCCCATCCTCTTATATCATCAATCATTCCATTGGTATCATCATCTATACCATTGTTTGGAATTTCATTTAAGTTTACCCATATGTTAGCAGCTAAATCTGGATGGTCCCAATCAACACCAGTATCAATAATTGCAATTATCACATTTTTACTACCCTTGGTAATATCCCAGGCAGCAGCAGCATTTATTTTACTAAGTGCATATTGTTGTGGATAAGTTGGGTCGTTTGGTGTGTAAACTGCTTCGCTTAAGTAGTAAGGCTCTGCAATTTCTACACCTTCATATTTACTTAGTTTTGCGCAAAGCAATTTAACATCCATATTGTTATTAAAACTAATTTCGTAAACGCGGTTTAAAAAACTTCCTGCATTACTTTCTTTACTTTTTATATTAAATGCTTTTGAAATTTTTTTATAATTAAGCGCTTCTAATTGTTTTTGTAAATTTTCATTTAAAATTGCTGTATTACTTATTTCTGTGTAAAAACCATCTTTTAATACAACTAAAATTTTATCTGCAAAAAAGTAGTTTTTACCGTCATAAATAATACTATTTGAAGCATAAAGTATATTTAGAATTGATAAAAATATAATTGAAGTAAGTAATAATTTTTTCATGTTTATACCTTTATTTTTTATTTCAATTTGTAAAATTATTTGATAATTTACAACATTAAAATGTAAAATTTTGGTAAAATTTATGTCCAAAGCTAAAAATAACAGAACTATTGTTTTAACTGATGAAGATTTTATTAAATATGAACAAAACTTAGTTAAATTAAATAAAAAAGTTAGCCCAGAAGAAATTATTAATAAAACAATAAATCAGGATTTATTTGAAGTTTTAGATTATTTACCAGAAAATTTTGTAGACTTACTTTTTGTAGACCCACCTTATAATTTAACACGCGGATTTAATCAAATTTTATTTGATAAAATGACGCGTGAGGAATATATGGATTACTTGGATAGTTGGCTTAGCAAATTGCGTAAAGTATTAAAACCAAATGCATCTGTTTATATTTGTGGGGATTGGCGTTCATCTACAGCAATTGAGCTTGTGGCAAGCAAATACTTTAAGGTAAAAAACCGAATAACTTGGGAAAGAGAAAAAGGACGAGGCAGCAAATATAATTGGAAAAGTAACAGCGAGGATATTTGGTTTTTTACTGTGGGTAAAGATTATGTTTTTAATTATGATGCGGTTAAACTTAAAAAGCGTGTTATTGCTCCATATCGTAATGATGAAGGGAAACCAAAAGACTGGGAAATTGAAGATGATGGACAGTTTAGATTAACATTCCCCAGTAACTTGTGGACTGATATAAGTGTGCCATTTTGGTCTATGCCAGAAAATACAGAGCACCCAACACAAAAGCCAGAAAAACTTTTGGCAAAAATTATTCTCGCTTCCTCTAACCCGGGTGATGTTGTTTTAGACCCTTTTTTAGGTAGCGGTACAACATCTGTTACTGCTAAAAAACTAAACCGTAATTTTGTTGGTATAGAGATGGATAAAAAATTTGCTATTTATGCAGAAAAAAGACTTGAAATGGCTAACTTGGATTGTAAAATACAAGGTTACTACGATGGCGTTTTTTGGGATAGAAATGCTAATAATATAAAATAAATTATTATGAAAAAATTGATTTTTATTACTCTACTTTTAACACCTTATTTTTTATTTGCTCAATTTTATTTAAAAGTAATGTCTTATAATATTCACCATGCAGAAGGGACGGACGGTAAAATAGACTTAATTAGAATTGCAGAGCTGATTAAAAGTAATAATATAGATTTAGTTGCTTTGCAAGAAGTGGATAAAGGTGTAGAAAGGACAAAAGGAATAAATATTCCAGACTCGCTATCTAAATTAACAGGAATGTACTACTCTTTTTATAAAAATATTAATTATCAAGGGGGCGAGTATGGTAACGCAATACTTTCTCGTTTTAAAATTTTAGCAGATACTAACTATCATTATAAAATGATACGTAATAGCGAGCAACGCGGGTTATTAATTACTAAAGTTTTAATTAACAATGATACTTTGCTTTTTATGAATACGCATATAGATTATAGAAAGGATGATACGGAAAGATTGCTTAATATGGAACAGCTAAAGCAGATAACAACCAGTCTGCCAAAATATCCTATTATTTTATGTGGTGATTTTAACGATACCCCAAATAGTAATACAATTAAAAGCATTTCAGAATTATTTACAGATGTTAGTACTGTTAATAAACTTTATACTTTTAGCACAGATAAACCAGAAATTAAAATAGATTATATTTTTGTTAGGGATAATTATAACGACCCATTGATAAAACAAAAAATATTCCCCATATCTGTAAAAACAGTATTAAGCAATGCTTCAGACCATTTACCAATTATTGTAGAATTGATTATTAATTAGCGCAAAAATCTTATTGTTAAAGGATAATAATAAACTACGCCATCATTAGCTTTTAGTGCTGCAATAATTAAAAATACAACTTCTAAAATACCTATAACAGCAACCAATAAAATACCTATTAATAAAATTATTAAAATAAAAGATACTACAAGGTAAATTGTCATACTAATTTGAAAATTTACAGCCTCTTTTCCATGAAAATCGATAAATTGAGATTGGTCTTTTTTAATCTGCCATAAAACTAAAGGACCTATAATATTACCAAATGGAATAACAAAACCTGTAAGGGCGGAAATGTGAATAAACATTGCCCATTGTCTTTCTTCGCTAGTTAAATAATTGTCCATGTTTTTCTCTTTGCTTATTAAGTAATTTATCCAATAATACTACAATTTACATTTAAAAAAATAATCAATCAAGTTTTTTTATTTTAAATTGGAAAAAAGAAAAAATTTTAACTCTGTTTAAGTAAATAAAAAAAATTGTTCTTGATTTAATGTGAAGAATTAACTAATTTAAATTTACTTTTTATTTGGCAAGGGAATAAATATGCCAAGTATTGTAAGTAATGGTGTGGTAATTAAAAATATTTTATATAAAATAATAGAAAGTAAAATATTATTGAGGAGCATAAATGGAAGATAAGCAAAGATGTGCGGTAATATTAGGTTCGTTATTACACGATATTGGTAAATTTTGGCAAAGGGCAGATTCTGAAATTAATTATAAAAATTCCCAGATTATTTCAGATAGTACAAAGCGAAATATTAGTAATATCTGTCCCTCTTTTTCTACTTCTGGATATAGCCATAAGCACTCCCTTTGGACAGCCGAATTTTTAGAAAGATTTAAAAAGTATTTACCAAATTTTGATGGTTTAGGAACAGATAATTTGTATAATCTAGCTTCATATCATCACAACCCAAGCGATGGACTTCAAAAATTAATTCAACGTGCAGATTGGTGCTCATCTGGAATGGATAGAAATGATTCTACTGATTGGAGACATGAAGAAGAGGAGGGTAAATATAGCTTTAAAAAAGTTAAGTTAATTCCAGTTTTTGAGTTTTTACACAACGATTACCCTTTTGTTAATAAAGATGTTAATGCAGAAAATGTTAAGCATAATTATCTTCGTTATAATTTTACTCCTCTATCTTTAGATAAATCAATTTTCCCAGTAGATGTAATAGGGAATATTAAAGATGAAACAGAAGAATATGATAAACTTTGGAAACAATTTGAAGAAGAATTTAAGTTTTTAGAGCCTTTAACAAGCTCTACTATGCAGTATATAAACCAGTTATTGATATTATTAAAAAAATATGCATGGTGCATTCCTTCTTCTACAAACGATAGACCTGATATTTCACTTTATGACCATTTAAGAACTACTGCTGCAATTGCTACTTGTTTATATGATGTTTACAAAGTAGACCCACAAAAAGCAATGGATAGAGATGCCCAAAACTTTATTTTATTAAATGGTGATATAACGGGCATTCAATCATTTATATATAAAATTACTACTAAAGCCGCCAGTAAAGCATTAAAAGGTAAATCATTTTACTTGCAATTATTAATTGATGCGGTTTCTGCTTATTTATTGCATGAATTAAATTTACCAGATTGCAATTTAATTTATGGTAGTGGTGGTGGTTTTTATGCCTTACTTCCTATTACTGCTTTAGATAAACTAAAAGAGATTGAAAAAAATGTAAACGAATTTATACTTAATAAGTTTGATGGCGAGCTTTATTTAACATTTGGGTATATTAAACTTACATCTAACGACTTTTTGAATAAAGAAATTGCTGACAAATGGAAAGAAGTAAATAATGATGTAGAGCGTAAAAAGAAAAATAAATTTGTTTCTTTTGTAAAAAATCCAAAGTTTTTTGAACCCGAAAAACCTAAATTTACAAAAATTAAAGATTTAATAGATAGAAATTTGACAGATATCGAAAAAGATTTATTGCAAAAAGCTTTTAATAAGGGGAATGAAAATATTGAGGATACTTTAGTTCCAAACAATTATTTAGATTATATCCGCTTAGGTAAAGATATTATTAGCTGTAAGTATATTATTTCCATTGTTAATAATCCGGATTTGCATTTAAGTGGCAACAACGAGTATGTTTTTAATTTTGGAGCTTATACAATTAAATATATATTCGAAGACCAAATATTTAATCAAAAAGTTCTTAATGTAATTAGCAAAGCAGCAAGTAGTTGTAAAATAGAAAAACTTAATGATACAAGCTTAAATAATGCTGCGGATTTATTTAAGTTTAGGGCTAATTATGGATTTAAATTATATGGTGGTAATACTGCCCCCGTAGATAAAGATGGATACGTTAAAACATTAGAAGAATTAGCTGGGAAAACAGAAGATGATGAAAAGAAATTCCATAAAATAGCTGTTTTACGTATGGATGTGGATAACCTTGGGGATAGTTTTATAAAGGGTTTCTGGATACCGCTACCGAATGGTGAAGATGATAAAACTCCTGCTTCAATTTCTAGAATTGCAAATTTAAGCTTTATGTTAGATTGGTTCTTTACAGGCTACATAAACAAAATATTGGCAAGAGAGGAATATAAGGAGCAAGCTTATATTGTTTATGCTGGTGGAGATGACCTTTTTATTGTTGGCAATTGGGAAGTAATTCCAAACATTGCAAAAGATATTTATACCGAGTTTAGAGAGTTTGCTTGTAAAAATCCAAAGCTTACAATTAGCGGCGGTATTGCAATGAATAACCCAACATTCCCAATCTATAAAGCTGCACAAAATGCAGGAGATTATGAAACTATAGCTAAAAACTTTGTTTTATTACAAGATGAAAATAAACCTTCAGAACAAAGAGCTGATAAAACAGAAAAAGACGCAATATTTTTTATTTCTAAGCCATTACGATTTAGAGACTTGGCAGATTCAATAAGCGATTTTAGAAGAGCTTTTGAGGTAAAAGAAACTATTAAAGAAATTATTGAGGAAACTGGTAATAGTGGTATTATTAATAAGTTAGCAAATATTTATATAGAATATGAAGCCAATTATAAAATTTATGAGAAAAAACTTAAACTTGGCGAAATTGAAATGGAAAAGTTTAAAGATTTTGTCTCTTATAGTAAGTGGAGATGGCGCGCTGCATACAAATTTGCAAGAATTAAAAGTAACTTAAAATCTCCTGAACTAGTTAAAAAATTAGATAAATTGGTTTCTATGATAATGAATAATTACGACTACGGAGAAAGGAATTTCTTAGATTACATCGATGTTCCAATCCGCTGGGCTGAATTTGAAAAACGTTCTAAAAAATAAATAAAAGGAGAATTAGTTATGGCTGTAAACTATAATAATATTGAAGGTACTACCAAAATTAAAGAGTGGGTTACAAAAGGAGTTGACCCGGATTTGATAAAATGGTCTGATGGTTTTGCTAAGGCACTAGTAAACAAAGGTTTAAAAACTAATCAAATAAGAAACGTATTTGGTGAAGTTAAAAGAATACAACTTACATCTAACGATTTTTTAACAAACGAAGGACTAGTAAAAAATAAATTTGATGAAAAATCTATTTTATTGCTTATTCCAAAACTTGCTTATGTTGCTAAAAAATCCAATGTACAGATAGCAGATGAATTAAAAGATGTATTGACTGTTGGATTAAATTCTGTTATTTCTGCACAAGATTTGCCTACAAAGAAGATTTATTTTGAAAATTTTGTAAATGTATTAGAATCAATTTTAGCTTATCATAAAGCCCATGGTGGACAATAAACAAAGGAGATTATAAAATGGAAAATGCAAAAACAACATTAAAATTAATTAAAAAGATAAAATTAGAAGGTACAATAGAAGCTTTAACCGGTTTGCACATTGGTGGTAGCTCGCAAGGTTTAGAAATAGGTGGCGTTGATAACCCAATTATTAGAGATACTTTGAGTAATCAACCATACATCCCAGGTAGTTCGTTGAAGGGTAAAATACGCAGTTTACTTGAGAAAAATTATGGAATTACCAACGACAGGACTAAATTTACAGATAAAGGAGTATGTATAGATCCAGAACATCCAATTACTAAAGTTTTTGGGTTACCTGCAGAAGTTAGTGAAAGAGAAAATAAAATTTCTTCTAGACTTATAGTTAGAGATTCATATTTGACTGATGAAAGTGAAAAGGCATTATTCCAAAGTCCATTTACAGACGCACCTTATACTGAAATAAAGACCGAAATTGTTGTTGATAGAGTTACAGCTGCTGCTACCCCAAGACCATTAGAAAGAGTGCCAAAAGGTGCAAAATTTAAATTTGAACTTATCCTTAATATCTTTGAAGGCGATAACGAAGAAGAGTTTATTAAACTAATTAAACAAGGGATAGCATTACTTAACGATGATTACTTGGGTGGTTCTGGTACTAGAGGTAGTGGTAAAGTTAATATGCAATTAACAACTAAATTATACCAAAAAAGCTCAAAAGATTATAAGAATTTAAACGATTGGCAAGAAATAACAACCCAACAATAGGGGTGGATATGCAATTATATAAATTAAAATTTAATTCTCCGTTAAAAATAACTTCGGAATTAAGTTATTTGGGTGAAACCGAATATATTATCCATTCGGATACCCTATACGGTGCGATTCACTCACTTTGGGGCTGGCTTTTTGATGAAAACGAAATATTTGGGGAAAACACGTTAAAAAATAAATTTAAGCTTAGTTCGGCTTTTCCTTATCTTAACGAAATGTTGTTTTTCCCAAAGC
Source organism: uncultured Melioribacteraceae bacterium (assembly GCA_964652025.1). Taxonomy (GTDB): domain Bacteria; phylum Bacteroidota; class Ignavibacteria; order Ignavibacteriales; family Melioribacteraceae; genus JAEXOD01. The sequence continues at coordinate 116,344 of CAZYZX010000003.1, read as the reverse complement.
CGTTTAATGTAAAATTGAGTGCAAGTAACGACCTAAGCAGTAGCGAAAGAAAGAAAGCCAAAAAAATAACTTATTTAGAATATGGATTGCTTAAAGAAGTATTAAACGGTAAAACTTTAAATTTAAATGATCTTAATGTAATCCAAAAAATGTTTGCATGTAAAAATATTACAGTTGCAGAAGATATAACAATCTTTTGCAAAGCCACTTATGCACACAATACTTTAGATAGATTTTCTGATGCTAGCCAAAATGTGTTTGAATCAACTGAAATTATATTTAATAATGACCCCAAAAATAATATTGAAAGTGGATTATTCTTTTTAGCAGAATTTGAAAACGATGAAGTTAAGAAAAAATTTGAAGCTGTTTTAAGTCTTTTAGGTGATGAAGGATTAGGAGCTGATAGATCGATAGGTAGAGGATTATTTACTTACAAGTCTAAAGCTTTTGAAGTGCCAACAGTTAATAGCGCTAATTCTTATTATTTGCTTTCTTTATATTTACCTAACGAAAAAGAATTAAGCGTAATTAATTTTGAAAACTCTTATTACGAATTAATTACAAGAGGTGGGTGGGTAACACTACCCGGATTTAATTCTAAATTTAAGAAGAATGTTAAAATGTTTACGGAAGGTTCTGTTTTTTATTCCAAAGATGTACTAAATGGAACATATACCGATATTTCTGATAAAGAATTGGATGATTTTAGTAATTTTAACATTTGGCGCAATGGTCTGTTTTTTGGTTTTCCAATAGCTATCGAGGTAAATCATGGTTCTTAGAATTTTATCACCCGTTCATATTGGCAGTGGATATGAATTAAAGAAAGGATTAGATTTTGGTGTAAAAGGAAATAATGTTTTTTTTATCAATCAAGATAAGTTATTTAATGCATTGGTAGAAAAAAATATCCCTGGTTTAGTAGAGGAATTTTTTGATAAATGTTTAAATACAGATTTTTTTACTCTTATCAATCAATATAAATTAAAAGAAAGTGATATTGTAGAAGAAAAACCCCGAACATTTATACATAAGATGAAAGGGGCTATAAAAGAATTTGCACGCGATGGAAATGGTTTATATTATTTACCAGGTAGCAGCATTAAAGGAGCAATAAGATCTGTTTATTTAGAGAAAAGAATACAAAATAAGAGTGATAATGATGTTTTAAACTTTATTAAATTGACCAAAGATCAAAAACCTGTTAGAACAAAAGCATCTAAACGATTAGTAGAAGATGCTTTTTCTACAATAAAGGAAAAAGGTAAAATAGCTAATTTTGATTTTTTTAGAGCGCTTCAATTTACAGATTTTTATCTAAAGGATGAAAATATTGGGATTATTGAAAATTTGGTTCTTTCTTTGCAATTCGATAACACTTTAAAAAGCAAAGAAGATAAAATATTTTATGCTCAAGCTGTTAACCCCGGTACAGAAATTCCTATTAAAAGATTATTCAAGTTAGATGAACTTCTCTTTAAATCTGGTAAAATGCAAGATACGTTAAAATTTGATTTGGGAATATTAATAGAAGAAAACTTTAAAAAAATAGTTAGAGAATATGCTAAAAAAACTATCAATTCTGAAATTGAATTCTTTAAAAAATATAAAAATAAAGAATACACTGACAAAATAATTAGCTTTTATAAAAATTTGTTAGATAGACTTGAAAATAATAAAGATATAATAATTTTTAGAATGAGTGCTGGTAGTGGTTGGAAGTTTATGACAGGTAATATAATTTTAAAAGAAAACAGAGCACAATCCCACGATTATGCACGTAATACTTATAAGCTAGGTAATTTAAGAGTACCAGTTTTTCCTAAAACAAGAAGAATAGCAATAACATCTGATGGTAAAGCTTACCCAATGGGTTGGGTAGAAGTAGATTTTAGCACTAATACAGTTAGTAGTAACAGTAGTGCTATAAGCACAACACAAACTAATAAAGCAAATGCTACAAAATCATCAAAAGAAGAGTATATTAGGAGAAACTCTACCCGGAATTATAAAAATGGGGATAAGGTAGAGGCAGAAGTTGTTGCTTTCAACAGCCCTAATGTTAACGTTAAGTTACTAGATAATAGGTATAAAGATATATTCTCTTTTAGATATCCAGTAGGTTTGGAAATAGGTACATTAGTATTAGTTGAAGTAAAACAAGTTAGTAAAGACAAGGTAATAACCGTAGCATTTACTAAAAGATTATAATGGAGTAATATGAAAAGATTAATAACAGTTATTGGTAAAGGACAAGCCAAAGTAGTAAACCAAAAAAATCCACAATACAACCTTGCTAATTATTTTTTACCAGAAAATAATTCAGAAGTTGTTACTACACCTTTTATTGGATATGCTTTACCTATGCTTAAAAAGGGAGAATATGATATAATTCATATTTTAGGTACAGAAAGCAGCCAATGGGCAAATTTATTGTTTTTTTTAATTGAAAAATCGCCTGATGAAATCGATACCAATTCATATCAGAATTTATTGGATAGCTTAGATAATAAAACATTTTTTAGTAATGAGAATTTAATTAAAAAATATGAAGACTTTCTAACTAAACATTTAAGTGTAAAAAGTAAAATTCATCTTATTCCGATTGGGAAAGATGATAATGAATTATGGGAAATTTTTGAAGTGATGGCGCATATTCCAGAAAATAATGATATAATCTCATTGGATATAACACATGGGTTAAGATATCAGCCATTCTTAATTACTTTAGCATTAAATTACTTCAAAAATATTAGAAAAAATGTAACATTAAAAGATGTTTATTATGGTGCACTGGAATTATCTGATTATTTTGATAAAAAAACACCTATAATGAAATTAAATAATTTATTAAAAATTAGTGATTGGATTGAAGCGGTAAATGCGTTTGCAAACTATGGTGATATTAGTGCATTAAACGATTTGTTAAATTCTGCACCAGACTTGAGGAATAAAATTAATAACTTTTCATATAATCTTAACTTAAATGGTGCAAAAAATATTAGAAAAAGTGCACAAGAGTTAGTAACAGCAATAAATAATTTCAAAATAAAGGATATTAATTTAATGCCCTTTAAATTTGTAAAAGAGTCATTATTAGAAGTTCCTAAGAAGATACTTTCTAAACAAGATGATTGGGAATTATTTTTATATCTTGCAGAAAAGAATTGGGATAATGGTCAATTTGCATTATCAATTCTTCAAGCAAATCAAGCAATTTTATCTCGTGTAGGTGATTTAATTGGGGTAAATGCATTTGAAAGTGAAGATATTTCAAAAGAAGTTGGCACTAGAGCAAGAGGAACCAAAAAAATTAGCAATCATGCTATAACAATAAATAGATACAGAATAATAATTGCGCATAGCGATTTAAAACAAAGAGATTCTATTGAGCAAATAATTTCAAATTATCCTAAATTGTTGAAAGAACTACCGCAAAAATTACGCGATTTAAGTAAAGAAGATATACCCTACTAAAAATAAAAGGGCTTTTAAAGCCCTTTTTTATTAAAATTAAGTTTAATAACAAATATGTGAATTAATATGTTAATCAATCTAACGAATCATCCGTCTAAAAATTGGGATAAAGAACAGCTAAGCGAAGCCAATAAACTTTATGGTAGCGTGATGGATATGCCATTCCCAAACATAGATACCAAAACAACATTGGATGAAATAAAAGCACTTGCAAAGGAGTATATACAAAAAATAAAAGAATTAATTAGTAAAGATAGCAATTTAAGTGCTGTTCATGTTGCTGGTGAATTTGTTTTTGTTTACAACGTAGTAAAAATTTTAGAAGAGCAAAAAATACGTGCATTAACAAGTGTTACAGAACGCAATGTAATAAACGAAAAAAATGGCGTTAAAACAAGTGTTTTTGTATTCAAAGGATTCCGTCCATATTTTTAACTTTAAATCCAATATTTTTATTTAAAAACGTTAAAAATATTTGTATAATAATCCTAAAAATACTTATTTTTGTATAAAATTATATTAGAGGATTAATAAATGGACGGCAGAATAAAACCCCCAAAATTAAAAGATATAGCAGAAGCATTGGGTGTTAGCACCGTTACCGTTAGCAAAGCACTAAGAGACCACGAAGATATATCCGAAGAGACCCGCATAAAAGTTAAGGAAATAGCAGATAAAATTGGATATAGACCAAATATTTTGGCTCGCAACCTATCTAGCACAAAATCTAATATAATTGGGCTTGTTTTCCCTAAAATGGCACACTTCTTTTTTAGTTCTATTATAGAAGAAATTTATGACTCAACAATAGAGCGCAATTATGATTGTATAATAATGGTTTCCCAAGAAAGCGCAAAACGTGAAAAGCAACATATAGAAACATTAATATCTATGCGTGTAGATGGGTTAATTATGTCCTTAAGTGAAGAGACCCAAGATTATGCAATATTTAATAAGTTAAGCGAGATGAAAATACCGGTAGTGTATATAGACCGCGTGCCAGATATACCCGATATACCAACTGTAACAGTAGATGACGAAGGAGGTGCTTACTCTGCAGTTAAAAGTTTATATGAACGTGGTTTTGAAACTATTGGCTTAATAGGTGGCTATGACTATATAAATATTGGTAAGGCACGTAATGCCGGTTTTTATAAAGCAATTGATGAAATAGGTTTAAGAGTTAACAAAAAATGGGTAGTTAAAGGTGGATTTAATGAAAAGGATGGTTACGAAGGATTTTATAAAATTTATAATTCGGGCAAATTGCCAGAAGCTATAGTTGCAGTATCTTATCCCGTGGCGCTTGGTATATATAAAGCAGCCAAAGAAAAAGAAATTTCCATACCATATGACTTAAAGGTTATTTGTTTTGGTAATTATGATTACGATTTTGTTGCCCCTTCCATTTTCGATTTTGTTAGCCAACCTACTGAAGAACTTGGAATGAAAGCAGTAAATCTTTTATTTAATCTATTAAATAATCCAAACTCGGTTATAGAAAAAAATATAGTTTTGCCAACAAAACTTGTTTTAAGCAGTTTATAATTAATAGTTTCTCACCTAAGTATCACCATAATTTATTAGTACAACATAAAAATATAGCTTTTAATTATGATTGAAACCTTGCAAAATATTTATAGTTTAGTACACTAGAAAAAAACTTTTATGTAGTTATAAGTTTAAACTTAAGTTATAAATAAAAGTTATATTTATAAATTGAAATTTAGAAAAAATGAAAAAGAATTTAATTTATATTTCTCCAGAATCAAAAATTACGGATATAATACAAAATAATCCGAATTTGTTACTCGTTTTTGAGCATTTTGGATTTAGCTACGAGTATAATAATAAAACCTTAAAAGAAATTTGTAACTTATATGAAGTTAATACAGATTTAGTTATAACAGTTACAAATTTGTTTAATGGGCATGGTATTAATAAAAGTGTAAATTTTAGTAAAGAAAATGTGGTTAGCATAATAAAGTTTCTTAAAAGTAACCATAATTATTATGGCACAGAAAAAATACCTATGTTAAAAGAATTAATAAATAAGATGATTGAAGTAAATGACCATCCAAAAATTTTATTAGTTAATAAATTTTTTGAGTCATATTATACCGAAGTGATTGAGCATTTTAATTATGAAAATAATGTTGTTTTTCCTTATGCATTAGAGTTGTTAAATAAAACTAAATTAAGTTTTAACGAAGAAGTAGAAAAAACAGGGTTTTCTATTCAAGTATTTAAAGAAAACCACGAAGATATAGAAGAAAAATTACAAGATTTAATAAATTTATTATTAAAGTATTTGCCTGTAAAAAATGATATGAGGATAAGGCGAGAACTTTTACTTGGGATATTTGAATTGGAACAAAATTTATATATACATAGATTAATAGAGGATAATATTTTAGTTCCAATGTTAGAAGAAGCGGAAAAAAGACTAAGAGATGAATAAAAAAAACTTTAACATATTAATAATCGAGCCATCTGATATAATATATAAAGGCTTAGTGGAAATTCTAATAAAAGAAAATAGAAATTTGCATTTTAGCCGATGCTATGAGCTAAACGAAATTTACAAAGATAACTTAATTAATAATATAGATATTGTAATTGTAAATTACTTAAATGTAATAAATAATTTAAAATTATTAAAAACGTTACAAAAAGAAAATGAAAAGATTAATTGGGTAGTATTAATAAATTCTTATTACGAGAATAAGTATTTAGAACCCTTTGATACATATTTGTTTATAACTGATACAGAAGAAAAGATTATAGGAAGTATAAACAAATTAACAGAAATAGATAAAGAAAATGTTAAACAAGAAGCATTAAGCGCTAGAGAAATAGAAATATTAAAACTACTTGTGGAAGGATACTCTGCAAAAGAAATAGCAGAAAAATTATTTTTAAGTATTCATACAGTTGTAACACATCGTAAAAATATTTCGCAAAAAACAGGTATAAAATCAGTTGCTGGTTTAACAATTTATGCAGTATTAAATAATATAGTAGACCCAGAAAGTTACGGATGATAAAATTAAATAAGCCATTTATGAACGATAGTATAAAGAATGAGAACAATACCTCGCAATATAAATTATCTGATTTACAGACGGGTTCTGTTGGGGTAATAACCAAGGTATTGGGGCATGGTGCGTTTAGAAAGCGCATTACAGAAATGGGATTTGTAAAAGGTAAAACAATAAAAGTAATTAAAAATGCCCCATTACATGACCCAATAGAATACGAAATAATGAATTATAGAGTATCATTAAGGCGAAGTGAAGCAGCTTTAGTAGAAGTTGTTGCCCCAAGTATTGCAGAAAATTTTGAAAATTTTGAATTTTTAGGCACTATTGATGAAGAAAAATTAAAAACAAGTGCTGGTCAAAAAGGTAATTTAATAAATGTAGCTTTAGTTGGCAACCCAAATAGTGGTAAAACTACACTATATAATTATGCAAGCGGCAAGCATGAACGAGTTGGAAATTATGGTGGCGTTACCGTAGATGCAAAAGAAGCTAAGTTTACACAGTCTGGTTATACTTTTAATATAGTAGATTTGCCCGGCACATATAGTATTACAGAGTATACCCCCGAAGAGCTTTTTGTAAGAACTCATATATTAGAAAAACACCCTGATGTTGTTGTTAATGTAATAGATGCAACTAACTTAGAAAGGAATTTATACCTAACAACACAATTAATCGACATGAATATTAAGGTGGTTATTGCCTTAAATATGTTTGATGAATTTTTAGCATCCGGTGCAAAATTAGATTATGTAGCTTTAGGTAAAATGATTGGAATACCAATTATACCTACATCTGCTAAGAATGGTAAAGGCATAACAGAACTTTTTGATAAAATTATAGATGTGTACGAAGACCGAGACCCAATAGTTAGGCATATTCATATAAATTATGGGAATAATATAGAGAAAGCAATTTCTAAAATTCAACCCCATATTAAAATTAATAAGGATTTACGCGCAAAATACTCATCTCGTTATTTAAGTATTAAGCTATTAGAAAATGATAAGCCAAGTTATAAACTTATAGAGCAGTGCCCAAATGCAAACGTAATAAAAGAACAAGCCAAATTAGCAATAAAGGAATTAGAAGACGAATATAAAGAAAAATGCAGCAGTATTATAACAGATGCAAAATATGGATTTATTGCGGGTGCACTACAGGAAACTTTTATACCGGGTGAAGAAGAGAGCCGAAAATTTACTGCAATCATAGATATGTTTGTAACACACAAGCTATTAGGTTTCCCAATCTTTTTCTTTTTTATGTGGCTTATGTTTCAAACCACCTTTTCTTTGGGTAGCTATCCAATGGAATTAATTGATTCAGCCATTCAAGGATTAGGTAGTTTGATAAAGCACAATATGGAAGCCGGAATGCTGAGAGATTTATTGGTTGATGGTATTATTGGTGGTGTTGGTGGAGTGATTATCTTTTTACCAAATATTTTAATTTTGTTTTTCTTTATTTCTTTTATGGAAGATACCGGCTACATGGCACGCGCTTCTTTTATAATGGATAAATTGATGCATAAAATAGGATTACATGGTAAATCATTTATACCAATGGTAATGGGGTTTGGATGTAATGTGCCCTCGGTACTTGCAACACGTACTTTAGAAAATAGAAAAGATAGAATTTTAACAATGCTTATTATTCCTTTTATGTCCTGCAGTGCTCGTTTACCTGTTTATGTTTTATTAATATCTGCTTTTTTCCCAAATCATCAAGGGTTAGTTTTAGTTTCTATATATTTAATTGGAATACTTATAGCAAGTAGTGTATCAATTGCATTAAACAAGTTATTATTTAAAAAAGAAGATGTACCTTTTGTAATGGAACTGCCGCCTTATAGAATACCAACTTTAAGGAACACACTAACCCATATGTGGCATAAGGCAGAACAGTATTTAAGAAAAATGGGTACGGTTATATTATTAGCAAGCATTATAATTTGGGCTTTAGGATATTTTCCACGCGAAACGAATTTTTCTAAAGATTATAATTCTATTATTAGTAATATAAAAAATGATACAACGTTAGATAAAACATTAAAAGAACATAAAATTACTGAAATAGAAAAACAACAAGAGGCAGAAAGACAAGAGCATAGCTATATTGGCAAAATGGGGCAGTTAATACAACCAGTTATTAGTCCACTTGGTTTTGATTGGAAAATTGGTGTTGCAATTATAACAGGGTTAGCTGCAAAAGAGATAATTGTTGGTACTATGGGGGTTTTGTATCAAGCAGATGAAGGAGAAGAAAACAATTTACAACATAAACTAAAAACTCAAGTCTATACAAGTGGACCAAAGGCGGGGCAAAAAGTATTTAATCCTTTAGTAGCTTATGCATTAATGTTGTTTATATTAATATACTTCCCTTGTATAGCAGTTATAGCAGCTATAAAAAAGGAAGCCGGAGCCAAGTGGGCTTTGTTTACAATTTTTTACACAACTTTTATTGCCTATATTGTAGCACTTTTAACTTATCAAATAGGCAGTATATTTATATAAGAAAGGAATTTATGCAAGAAATAGTAGTTTATATATTATTGTTAATAACAGTGGCATACACAGCATATAAAATTTATACAAAGGTTATTCCTAAAGATAATAATAGCATATGTGGTACTTGTAGCGGTTGTGATGCTAAAAAAAGTTGTGCTTTACACCAAAACTTAGAAAAATCCAAATAAACGATCCTTTTATTGTTAAATTTTTTAAAAAAAATAAAAAAAAGTAAAAAAAATAATATTCCCTATTGACAAGATAATTTTTTTTACATATTTTAAACTATAAATGTAAACGTTTACATTGATATGTAAAAAATTTAACCAAAAACAATATAAGGAGCTTAATTATGAAGATAGGGTACAAAGTACTAAGCGTAGTAGCAATATTATTTGCACTAAACATTGGGTCACATGCACAAGTATGGCAAGACCCACAATCTATTGATGCATTAATTTCCAATGTTCCAATAACTGTAAATGGCATATTAAATGAAGCTGCATGGGGCGAAAATTATGATCATTTAGCATTTGGTCCATTTGATTTAGCACCAACAAATCCAAAGCAAAAAACAGTTACTGGTGGCGTGTTGGTAAAAGGTCCTAACTATACTGATAAAACTTATACCTTAGTTAAATTTTTACGTAATGGATTAGACCTTTATATGGCTGTAAAATCAGACGACAAATCAGTTTGCCGTTTTGGTGATAGCTGGGAAGGTGATGGAATATTCATGAAAATTAAATTAGGCAATGGTGAAGTAAAAGAAGTAAAACTTTACTATAATTTAAGTGGTGTTAACCCTGATGTTAATTTTGAATCGCAATTACCTGCTGGTTCAGTAGAAGCAGCTGCAGTTAAAGGTACAACTACTGTTGTTAATGATACTACTCAAGTTGATAATGGATACACAATGGAATTAGTATTCCATTTAGCACAACTTGGTTTTACTGTAACCACACAATATGTTGAAATGTTAATTAACGTTTTTGACCCAGACGGTTATACAGGCAACAACCCAGCTTGGGGAGCAGTTGGTGCTTACTATAAATCATGGTGGGGTAGTGAATGGGGTCCAGATATGCGCAAAGTAAATCTTTCTGGTGTTGTTTTACCTGTAGAATTAACTTCGTTTGCAGCTAATGCAACCACAAGCGGTGTTGATTTAACTTGGACTACTGCTACAGAAATAAATAACCGTGGTTTTGAAATTCAAAGAAGTACAGATAATGTAAACTTTAACACTATAGGTTTTGTAAAAGGTGCTGGTACAACAACCGAAAAACAGACCTATAGTTATTTTGATAATGTAGCAATTGCTGGTACTTACTACTATAGATTAAAACAAATCGATTTTGATGGAAGTTATGAATTTTCTAACACTATTTCAGTTGAATTTTTTGGACCAGCTGACTTTAACTTAGCACAAAATTATCCAAATCCATTTAACCCAAATACTACAATTCAATTTTCTTTACCAGAAAATTCTAATGTTGTTATTAAAGTATTTGATATGTTAGGTAGAGAAGTTGCAACTGCAGTTAATGGAGATTTTGTAGAAGGTACACACAAAATTAACTTTAATGCAGCAAACTTAGCAAGTGGCAATTATGTTTATCAATTAAATGCTGTTACTGCTTCTGGTAGCCATTTAATGAAAGCAAAATCTATGACTTTAATGAAATAGTATATTGATGTAACATCTCATATACTCCCCTTTTAAAGCCCTTCTATCTGAAAAGATGAAGGGCTTTTAATTTATAGAGATATGCTTTTTTAGTTTTATTATAAAAGTAGAACCCTCGTTTAAGTTACTTTTAAGCTCAATTTCACCATTGTGTAATCCTATAAGTTGTTTAACTATAGCTAAACCAAGACCCGTAGTACTTTCTCCACCGGTTGGTTTGGCAGATAGTTTTTTAAACTTTTGGAAAACATATTTTTTGTCCTCTTCAGTAAAACCAGGTCCTTCATCTTTTACTTTTATTATAACATTATCAGTTTCTTCTTCCAAATCTATGTATATGTTTTTATTAAGTGGTGTATATTTAACTGCATTATTAATAACGTTATCTAATATCTCTCTAATCCATTTTTCATCACCATCAATAACTAGTTCTTTAGCAGGTTTATAATGGATTGTTTGACCTTTTTTGTTTGCTTGCACACGGTTACTTTCTACAACTTGATTAACAAGTTCAGAAATATATATATCAGAAATATTAACTTTAAATTTGGTGTTTTCTACTATAATATTTTCTAACAGTTCTGTAATTAAATTAAGCATTCGGCTTGCAGAGCTGCTTATAATTTCTAACAACTCGGTTTTATCTTCACAACTTATTTCACGGTCTTTAAGTAGTTCTGTAAGGCTTAAAATAGTACTTAAAGGATTTTTTAAGTTGTGTGCCGCAATTCCTAAAATGTCGCTTTTAAATTCGTTTGCTTTAAGTAATTGTTCATTAGCATATCTAAGCTCTTTATTAATGTTTTCAGTTTCTAATAAAAGTTTTTCGGTCTTTTCTTTTTCAATCTTTAAATCTTTTATTTTTTCTTCAACAAGTTTTTCTAATATTTCTTTTTGTCTTTTTAATTTAGCTACATGTTTTTTTTGCCAAAACAGGGTGCCATAAATAATTGCTAAAATTCCAATAATAAAATAAAAGATAATCATTAAATCTGATTGATACCAAGGTGGGTATATAGTAAAGCTAACATAAGCAATTTCACTATCAAGGAACCCAACCTGCTTAGCCTTTACTTGAAAGACATAAAATCCCGGTGAAAGATTATTAAAACTTTGAAACTCTTGGTCAGTTTCATCGGAAAAGTCTTCATTAAATCCTATTAAACGCCATTTATATTTTTTATCAGCAGGATAAACAATACTTGAATAACTAATATTAATAGTCCCTTTACCAGTTAGCTCAATTTTATTAGAAAGTTCGATTTTGGTGTTATTAAAATTAAAACCAAGTAAAATTGGTCTTGGTGTTTGCTTAATATCAGTTTCTTCTTTTTGCCAATAAGCCACACCGCTTCCCGTACCTAACCAAATTCTATTTTTATTATCTAAAATAATTGCGCGAGGTGAAATAACTGTATTTGGCAAACCATCAATTTTACCATAAAATATGAATTGTTTATTATAATATAAAACCAAGCCTTTTTCTGTTCCTATCCAGATTTTGTTGTTATTAGAAATTTTTACTGCTTTAGCATTCCCAACAATGTTATGTTCTTTATCATCATTAAAAAACTTACTTAAATGTTTATTTTCATATAAAAATAAACCCCAATTAGTAGCTATTAAAAATTTATTTTCACCTAAATTACAAAAATCGTTTACTATTACAGAAGTTTTAAAATCTGGTTGTTTATCTATGGGTAAATCTATAAAAGTATCTTTAGCTTTATCATAAGATAAAATATGGAATTTATCTGAATAGCTAACAATGTTAATATTTTTATTTTCATACTTTATGATAGATTCTGAACTAACATATTTAGGTAAGTTATAAAGTTTATAATTAAAATTTGGGCTAACCTTAAGTAACACATTGGTTTTAACAATAAAGCCCCACATGTCTTCATTTTCATCAGTAACCATTCCAGAAATTCTACACTGATAATTTGGCAAGGTAAACTTTTTTATAGTTTTATTCGTCTTTAAAAATAGTTCATCGCTACGTGTGGAAATCCACATATAGTTATCGGACAATGCAAAATTATAAATACGTTTCCCTAAACTTTTATAAAATATTACTGGTTTTTTTGAATAATCGCCATTAGGTATTAAGTAAATATCTTCTTGGTCTGTAAAATAAATATTATCATTTTTATCATTAACAATGGTGGTAATATAAGAGCCAAATAGGGTAGATTTTTGAGAAAACTTGTACTCTGCGAAAAAAGTTTTTTGTAATAAAAAAATTCCTTCATCAGTACATCCCCAAATGTTATTGTTTGCGTCTGTAAATAAATAATTTACAATAGAATTAACATTATTATTAGAAATTGGAAATGCTTTATTAGAAAAGCCATCCCACTCGAATATACCACCTTCTACACCGCCTAAATAATATTTATTGTTAGCATAAGCAAAACAAACAGAATTTGTAAAAGGTAACAAAAGCTTCATAGTAGCGGTATAGTATTGGTCTATATCGAACCTAATAATTCCATCTGAAGTGGCAGCCAAAAAGTAATTACCTACATTATTAAATTGATTTATAAATATTTTTTTTGTTTTATTTTTAATAGGAATTTCAATAAATTTATCTAAATTTTTATCATAATAAAATAAATATCCTTGCCAAGAACTAATAAAAATATTACCTTTATCATCTTCAGTTAAATAAAAGGAATTAAGGTAGTCATCTGTGGCATATTTATTATCAAAAAAATATTTCTTATACTTATTATTGAATAATTTAGTTATACCGTTATTATCACTAATCCAAATATTATGTTTGCTATCTAAAAATACGGCTTTTGGGTAGTAAAGATATTCTTTAGTTGCTTCAGTTTTGCCTTGTATAATTGGTTGGTAATAATAGCCGTCTTTATCATTCTTTAGATATCCAACTCCTAAATCAGTTACTACAATAATAGTATCTTTAGATACTGTAAGTACATCTTTTACAAATAATGACGGGAAGTTTTTTATTACATTTATAAATTTTTTACCATCAAAACCAGCAAGCCCAGCATCTGTAGCTATCCATAAATAGCCATCACTATCTTGGTCTAAAGATTTTGTTAAATTACTGTTTAAGCCATGTTCATCATTATATTTTTGTAACAAATAGTTTTGACTTAAGCTTTTATTAACCAAAATAAGCAAAATCTGTATTACTAAAAATATATGTTTCATAGGTAATTTTGATGGTGAAAGGAAAGTTTTTTATTTTTAGTTATTTTGCAAAATAATTAATAAATAAATATTAACAAAATCATTTTTTAAAAAATAATATTAGCATTTTATATTTTTTAATGTTAAATTAAGTTATAAGATTGAAGTGGTTAAAATGATAGGCAAATTACAAAGAACAATAAAATCAAAAGGTCTAACCTATTTTTTATTTGCCGCCATTATCTTATTAATTTACATTACAGCTTTTATTTATCTTAATTTACATCAACAAGATTTTTATGGCATAATAAAAGCTGAATTATATTCTTTCGCAAATTCTAAAGCTTATACAATACGAATTTTATTAGATAAAAAGTTTGATTTTGTAGAAAATGAACTTTATAATTTAGTTGTTTCTGAAGGCATAACTAAATTAGATACACTTAAATTAAATGAGCAAATAAAAAGAGATTTAACAGCAAAGTTTGAAACGGAGATTAAATACGATGATTTAGGTTTTGTGGTTTTAGAAAATAAAAATTATGAAATAGTATTAGCATTAAATAACAAAGGATTACCACTTGGAATAGATACTTCTTTAATTTTTGGTGTAAATAGTAATAAAAATAGTAATTTATGGAGAAACGAACTAGTTTACTCTGATTATAATTTTTCTATAAGAACACCAATAATCAATTATAAAAATAAAATTATTGGTTATTTACGGGTGGGCATAAAAAGTAATGATGTGTTTGAGGAAATACAAAATTTATCCTTACTAAAAGATAAAAAGCTTTCATATCTATTAATAAATACACACATAAACAAAATAATGCATTCATTGCAAAATGATAATTTAGACTATAATTTTATTAAAGAAGAAGCTGTAAAAGATAGAAATCTAACTAATCAAATAACATTAAAGCAAATAAAATATAAAGGTGCTAAGGATGTTTTAATAGCATTAAAAAAATTAGAAAATAGTAATTGGTTATTTGTTTTTTATCTAGATACTTCACAGTTAGATGATCATTTAAGGAAAATTTCTAATAAAGTATTTTTAATAGTTACTTTATCTTCGGGCTTATTAATTTTAATATTAGTTTATTTTTTAAATTATTTAAATAAAATTCATCTTAAAAACGTATTAAAAAATAAAGATGAAGAAATAACTTTAAGAGAGCTAAAAAATATTGTTAAAAAAAGTGTTTTAGATATACAGCTACTAATTGATAATAAGGGATTAATATTAGCTTATAACAATAATTTACAATACATTTTTGAATATAAAAGCCTACCAGATGATACCGAATTTTATATGTTATTAGATGAATCAGAAAAAATTAAAGTATATAATTTAATTAATCAAAAAGAGTTTTCTAAAAAAGAAGTAATAAGAACTGTTTGTAAAAAGCTTAATGGGCAAAAATTTATTGCTAATTTAGAATTTCAGGAATACAAAATTTCTCAAAATAGATATTTTTATATTCTGTTACAAGATATTACTAATATTGCAGAATATGAAAAAAGAATTAAAGAGACTGAGAGAGTTTTTTTAACATTGCTTAATAATCTTATTGGTATGGCTTATAGATGCAATATTGATAGAGACTGGACGATGGAATTTGTTAGCAATGGGTGCTACGAGCTAACAGGATATCAAGCAGAAGAGTTACTTTATAACAAATTTATTTCCTATAATGATTTAATTTTAGATGAATACAAAGAGCTTATTTGGGATTTAACGATTAAAGCAGTTAATGAAAAAACTCAATTTTCTTACGAATATAAAATACTTACAAAGGATAAAAAAGAAAAATGGGTTAGAGAAAAAGGAATAGCTATTTATGATGAAAACGGTGAGCCTAAATTTTTAGAAGGTTTTATTTATGATATTACTCAAGAAAAATTGACTGAACAAAACCTATTAAAAAGTAAGGAAAAATATATTAGTATTTTTGAAAACTCGGCTGCAGGCAAAACGATACTGGATATTAATGGGAACTTTATTGAAGTAAATGAGTCGTTTTGCAACATGCTTGGTTACACTAAAGAAGAAATTTTAGGCAAAAATTTTTCGGATTTTACTTATCAAGAAGATCTTATAAAATCTAAAAATGCTTTTGTTACTTTGTTAGAACATGAAAATATTAGTTTATATTTAGTTAAAAGATACGTCCAAAAAGATGGTAAAATATTATATGCTAAAATCAGTTCTAAACTAATAGTAGATGATAATAATACGCCACTATTTGTAGTTACAGATATTTTAGATATAACTAATGAAATTAAAATAAAAGCAGAATTAGCTGAAAGTGAAGAAAGATATAAATTGCTTGCAGAAGCTGCACAAGAAGGAATATTTTTATTAAACAGAGACTATAAATTAGATTTTATTAATTATTATGCTGCAAAATTAATTAATCAAAATATTACACCGGAACTATTGCTTAATAATCAAACTTTTAATACACTGTTTAATGTTCCACACGAAATTTACGAAAAAACATTTATAGATAAGAAAGTTGAATTAGTAGATACTACTATAATATCTAATGGGCAAAAGATATATTTAGAAATAAAGCTAGTACCAATTTTGGATGAAAAAAATAAAGTTAAAGAAATATTAGGAATTGCGAGAGATGAAACAAAAAAAAGAGAGCTGCTTAATAAATTAAATTATTCAACAAATATGATGAATACAATTATTAATAGTGTTCCCCAAGGTATTTTCTGGAAAGATAAAAATAGCAGATATTTAGGTTGTAATCTAAAGTTCGCAAAATATACAGGATTAAGTTCGGTGGAAGATATTATTGGTAAAACAGACTTTGAGCTTTCTTGGAAAGATTTAGCAGAAATGTATATAAAAGATGATAGAGAAGTAATAAATAATAATAAAATACAGCTAAATAAAATAGAAGACTTAATATTAGCCAATGGAGAAAAAATTACTATAAGCACTAGTAAAGCTTCTCTTAAAAATGAAAATGGAGATATTATAGGCATTTTAGGTATATTTGAAGATGTTACTGATAAAGTAAGAATGGAAGAGAAGATGAAAGAAATGATATATAAATTAGAAACTAGTAATAAAGAATTAGAACAATTTGCTTATGTGGCTAGCCACGATTTGCAAGAACCATTAAGAATGATTTCTAGTTATACTCAGCTTTTAGAGCAAAAATATAAAGATAAATTAGATGATACAGCCAAACAATTTATTTATTATGCCGTTGATGGTGCTAAAAGAATGCAGAAGTTGATTGATGACTTGTTAGAATACTCTAGAGTTACCACTAAAGGGAAAGAATTATCTTCAGTAAATCTATCTGAAGTATTGGGGAAAGTATTAATTTCGTTATCAACAAAAATTCACGAAAGCAAGGCAGTAATTATTAATTCTGGGTTGCCCTATGTTTTAGCAGATGAGTCACAAATCTTTCGTTTATTACAAAACTTATTAGATAACAGTATTAAGTATAGAAGCGATAAACAGCCAACAATTTTTATTTCTGCAGAAGATATGGGGAATAAATATTTAATAAAAATAAAAGATAATGGTATTGGAATACCTAAGGAATATAAGGAAAAGATCTTTGAAATTTTTGAAAGATTACACTCAAGCTCAGAATTTCCTGGTACAGGAATAGGACTTGCAATTTGTAAAAGAATTGTAGAAAGACATGGGGGACGCATTTGGTTAGATGCAAATGTAACCGATGGTGCTCAATTTTGTTTTACATTATTTAAGGGGAATAAATAAATTGGAAAAGAGTACAAGGCCAATTGAAATTTTATTAGCAGAGGATAATCAGGGGGATATTCAACTTACAAAAATGGCTTTAAAAGAAGCTAAGGTATTAAATAGGCTTAACGTAGTTCATAATGGTAAAGAAGCATTGGATTATATTTTTGATCCAAACAATCCTAAGCCAGATATAGTTTTGCTTGACTTAAATTTGCCATTAATTGATGGTAGAGAAGTTCTTAAAAAAGTAAAAGAAGATGAAAATTTAAAGCGAATACCTATTGTTATTTTAACATCTTCTAAAGCAGAAGAAGATATTATTAAATCTTACGACTTACATGCTAATTGCTATATTACCAAACCAATTGATTTAGAACAATTTTTAAATGTGATAAAATCTATTGAGGAATTTTGGTTAACAATTGTTAAATTACCTAATTAAATAAAATTATTTATAACTAATGAATTATGGAAAAGGAACTTGTTTTAATTGAGGACAATTTAGGCGATGCCTTTTTAGTAAAAGAATATCTAAATAATTTTCCTAATAACAATTATGTTTATCGGCATTTTATTTCTCTTACAGAATTAATAAATAATAAAAACAACTTAAAACCAGATGTAATATTATTGGACCTTACTTTACCAGATAGTAAGGGTATAGACACTTTTTTAAAGGTGAAAGCACTTTTTAGTAATTCCCCAATAATTATTTTATCGGGCATAGATGACGAAGAAACTGCTATTAAAGCAGCTAGATATGGAGCACAAGAGTATTTGGTAAAAGGGAAAATAAATGATAAAATGCTTCAATTATCTGTAATTGCTGCTATTGAAAGAGAAAAATTGAAACAACAGATTTTTGAGAGTGAGGAAAAATTTAGGCTACTTTCCGAAAATGCACCAATCTATATATGGTTAACAGATATTAATAAAAATTTTGTTTACGCAAATAAGCTTTTATTAAGTATTTTTGACCTACAAAATGAAGAATTACATAATAAAAGCATTTTAAATTTTATAGACCCATTATACTTTAATGATATTTTAGACCTATATGATAAAAGCTACTTAAACAAAAAGCCTTATGCTGTAGAATATGAACTTATTTTAGGATACACTATTTATGAAAAAGCTGCACCATATTACGATAGGAATGGGGATTTTTTAGGTTTTATTTGCACGGGTTTAGACCTAAGTGAAATAAAGCAAATAGAAAAAGAACGCGATTACAATCAAGAAAAATATAAATTAATTGCTGAAAACAGTTTGGATGTAATTTGGAAAATGGATACATCTTTTAATCTGTTGTATTGTAACAAAGCTATTTATAACTTTTTAGGATACACACCTGATGAAATTCTAAATATGAGACTTGAAGAGTATGCAACAGAAGAATCAGTTTTGGAAGTTAAGAAAATATTTACTAATAAAATGTATATTTATGAAGAAACAAAAGATCTAGAACGATTAAAAACCGAAAATCTTGAACTAGATTTTATTACTAAAAATGGTGAAATTAAATGTGGTGAAATAAACGCAGGATTTATTTATGACCACTTAATTGAAGACTTTGTTATAATGGGTGTTACCCGCGATAATACTGAAAGAAAAAAGATGATTGAAAGTATTGAAAGATACAAAAAGAATATAGAAATAATTAATCAAACAGCACTTTCTTTTTTGGAATATGAACAGGGTAATAATATTTATAAAATTATAGGTGAAAATTTAATTAAACTTATTCCTAATAGTTATTTAGTTATTAGCAGAATCGAAGGTGATATTACAATTGTTAAATATATTGCGGGTATTAAAGAAAATTTTGATACTTTAAGTAAAATGTTAAATGGAACTGTACTTGAACGAAAAACTAAACTAAATGAGGTAGCTCTTAATAGATTAAATAAGGGAAAGACTATAAAAGTACCTGGTGGGCTTACAGAGATTTCACTTAATACATTACCACATTCTGTTATTAAGGTTCTTGAAAAAACTTTTAATATAGATTCTGTATATGTATGTGGAATGAAAAAAGATGATAATCTTTTAGGAAGTGCTATTATAATAATGAAAGATAGTTACAAGTTAGAGGATATAGAGATTATTGATGCTTTTATGCACCAAGCTGCACTTGCGTTAAACAGAATTATAATAGAAGATAGTTTAGTACAAAGCGAGAATAAGTTAAAAGAATCTATTGAAGCAAAAGATATGTTATTTTCTATAATTTCGCACGATTTACGCAGCCCTTTCCAAGGTATGTTGGGTTACTTTGATATTCTTAATGATAGTTTAGATGAAATATCTAAAGATGAATTACAAAGAGTTATCGGTAATCTTAATGTGTTGCTGCGTAATCAATATAATCTTTTGGAAAATTTACTAACTTGGGCAAATGTACAACGTGGTAAAACAACTACTAATTTAACCTTAATAAATTTTAAAGATATTGTGGAACCTATTTTATCTATCCTTGAATTAAATGCTAATAAAAAAGGTATATTTTTAGAGCGTAATATACCCCCCGATTTTACTTTTTATGCTGATATAGACATGTTAAAATCTATAATTAATAACTTACTAAGTAATTCAATTAAGTTTACAAAATCTGGTGGGGTTATTACTATTTCTGCCTTGCAAAAGCATGATAAAAAATTTATTATTATTGAAGATTCTGGAATTGGAATGGATGAAGATACGCTTAATGGTTTATTTAAAGTAGATAAACTTAGAACAAAACTTGGAACCAATAACGAAAGAGGCACAGGGCTTGGTTTAATATTATGTAAAGAGTTTATTGACTTACACAAATGGGATTTGCAAATAAAAAGTATAGTTGGTATAGGAACTAAATTTACTTTAAGAGTAGAAGAAAAAATTTATTGAGGAATAGAAATAGTAATGCATGTCCCTTTTTCGGGTGTAGAATCAATTTCTATTTCCCCTTTGTGCATTTCAACCATTTCTCCAACTAAAAGCAACCCTAAACCAGTTCCTTTTTCGTTATTTGTACCAGTAGATGAGCTTATTTTGGTTATATCAAATAAGTTATCTATTTGTTCTTTTGTCATTCCAATACCTGTATCACAAACAGAAATTATTGATTGAGATAATGTTTTATAGGCAGAAATAGTAATAGTGCCATTTGGTTTTGTAAACTTTAATCCATTTATAATTAAATTGGATAAAATAGAGTAAAACATCTTTCTATCTGCAAAAAGCATAAAATCTTCTTTAACATCAATTTTAATTTCAATCTGTTTTTTATCTGCAATACTTTTTAGTAAAAGTAATATCTCAGAAATTAATGAATATAAAGTAAAATTCTCGGGGAAAAATTGGATGCGCCCAAGTTCAAATCGAGTCCAATTAAGTAAATTTTCTAATAAACTAAATAAATTTCTTGCACTGTTTTCTATGCTGCCAACAAGCTCTTTAATTTCTTGTTTAGATAAAGAATCAACTTCGCTAATAATAAAAGAGGTCATGCCTAATAAACCTTGGAAAGGACTTTTTAAATCATGCGAAACCATTGAGTAAAATTTATCTTTACTTTTGTTTATTTCTTCCAATTCTTTTGAATAAACAACTAAACGTTCTTCGTTAATTTTTCTTTTAATAGCATTAGTTAGAACGTCTCCTGTTAATTTAAAAATACTTTCCTCTTCTTCGCTTAGTCTTGCTTTTTCATATTCTGAGCCAATAATAATTATTCCCCATAATTTCCCTTCAATTTTGATGGGAACAACATGTAACCTATTAATATTTTGGTCTATTAGCTCAACAAATTCTTCTGGCAATAAATTTTTTTCAATTGAGTTTGTATGATCTAGAAATAAAGGTGAAAAAATTTTTTCGGTGTTTTTATCAATATTTATTTCTTTAAGTTTAAAAAAGAAATCGGGATAAACATAACAATACCTTAAGCTAAATTTTTTTTCTACTAAGGAATATAAAGCTGTAAACTTGTTATTTGTAAAATTAGTTATAAATTGTAAAGCCTCTGTAATTTTAGTATCAATTTTATCTAATTCTATATTAATAAGCTCGGTAGAAAACTTACTAAGGTTTTCTATAAACACTACTCTTCGCTTTGTTTGATTAGAGCTATCTATTAACTGCCTATTAATGTTACGGGTTTTTCGGTACATAATAATTAAAGAAATAACAATTAATCCAAAAATAATTGCTATTATAGTAAAATATATTTGCTGTAACCGAGTTAGATTAGACAAATATTCGTTTTGTTTTTGTTTTTGCTCAAGGTCAGTTTTTACAACAATTTCTGCAATTTTCTTTTTCTGGTCTTGGCGTTTTATTTCTTCGCTAATTTTGTAATATAAATTTTTATAATTTAAGCTGTTTTTGGTATCTTGTTTAAAGTAATATGCAAAAGTTAAAAGCAAATAACCATCAGCTAATAATCTTTGATTGGATATTTCTTTAGCAGTAGCTATTGACTCATTTAATAGTTTTATGGCTTCATCTGGGCGATTAAGGTTTAAGTAAATGCTTGCAATATTTTGAAGTGTGTTAGTAATATCTGGCTTATTGTTAAATCTTCTTTTTATTTCTAAAGCTTTTAGATAATACTGAAGAGCTGCATTATTATCCCCTCTAGTTTCATTTAAAAATCCGAGATTGTTCAATAATCTGGATATACCAATGCTATCTTTTCTCTCTTCAAAAATTTTTAGAGCTTTAGTCATAAAACTTTCTGCTCGGTCAAACTCTCCATTAGTTTGGTAAACAGTTCCAATATTATTATATACGTTTGGTAGTAGTTTAAAGTTATGTATTTTTTCGGCTAATTGTAAGGAATTGTAATAATTTTTTAATGCTTTATCATAGTCATTTAGTCTAAAATAAATTAAACCAATATCATTGTAAGTTATAGCAATATTTAGTTCGCTATTATTTTTCTTGTCAAGTTCTAAAGCTGTAAACAAGTAGTTTAAAGAAGCAGAATAATTATCTAAATTTCTATTTGCAGAAGCTAATAGTTTTAGCGTTGTTGTTTGTCCTTCGTAGTAGTTATTTTTTTTACAAAGCTCAAGGGCTTTTTCACCAAAAATTATTGCTTGCGAGGGTTTATTTGCAACATATAATCGGGCGGAATCTATTAATGCATTAATTTCCTTAAAATCCGTAGTATTTTTAATTGCTTGGGTTTGTGAATATGCATTAAATGAAAATAAATTAAAAAAAATTATAAAATATAAATTTTTCATTTTGAAAAGTAATTATAAAAAATTAAATTTTGACTAGTTATAATATACTAAATTTATTAATTAAAAATAATAAATTAATTGGTCGAATATGTCTCACAATAAAAAAGAGAAGAAAAAAGAGCACAAAGAGAAAGCACTTGCCGAAAATAAACATAAAAACGGTAAAGAAGAGAAATTAAGTAAAAAGTTTTACGAGCACGAATTAGAAAAGCTATCTATTGAATTAGTGAAGATGCAGGAGTGGATAAAATATAAAGGTTTAAAAGTTGTAATAATATTTGAAGGACGCGATGCTGCAGGTAAAGGTGGTGCAATTAAGTCTATAACGCAGTTTTTAAATCCTCGTTATTGTCGAGTTGTTGCATTAGATAAACCTACTGAAAAAGAGCGCACACAATGGTATTTTCAAAGATATGTTGCACACCTTCCATCTGCTGGAGAAATGGTTATGTTTGATAGAAGTTGGTATAACCGAGCCGGAGTTGAGCGTGTTATGGGCTTTTGTTCTGATGCAGAATATGAGGAATTTTTACGCAGCTGCCCAGAGTTTGAACGAATGTTAGTTAGAAGTGGTATTTTATTAATAAAGTATTGGTTTTCTGTTAGCGACGAAGAGCAGGAAAAGAGATTTCAGGATAGAATAAACGACCCAACAAAGCAATGGAAATTAAGTCCAATGGATGTAGAAGCACGCAGCCGATGGGTGGAATATAGCAAAGCTAAAGACCAAATGTTTGCTTATACTGATATTAAACAAGCACCATGGTATGTTGTGGATAGCGATGATAAAAGGCGTGCAAGGTTAAATTTAATTTGCCATTTATTAAGTTTAATTCCATATCAGGAAATAGAACATCCTAAAATAGTTTTGCCAGAAAGGCAGAAAGATACTGGTTACGTTAGACCGCCGATTACAGACCAAACATTTATTCCTAAAGTTTATTAGTTTAGTCGTTATCGCAATTATTGCATTTTGGTTCATCATAAAATCCAAAATAGTTGCTAATGTAAACTCTTCGGCAATCTTTTGTTTTAAAGTAGTTTACCATTGCAAGTAGCTTTTTGTTATCTTCAATAAATTTTTGTTTTATTAAATTTTCGTCTGTTAATTCTTTTGGTAACTGACCAACTACTGTTAAATTTTTGTTTTCAATTTCACCTTCAGTTACACTGTATCTATCTAACATGGCAAGTGCTGTTTCAAGTCGATAATCAAATTTGTTTTTGTAAGATAATTCCTCACGTAAAAAATCTATCCCCATGCTGTTTATTTCTTCACTTTTAGTAATCAGTAAATTATATAATCTAAAATAGAAATCTGCACTAGGATTAGAAAAATTAATAAATTCTGTTTGGGTATAGATATCGTTTGGATTATAAAGTAATTTACAAATAGCGGGTTTTCCATCTCTTCCAGCGCGTCCAATTTCTTGATAATAAGATTCCACAGAAGAAGGGATTTCTGCATGTATAACAAAACGAATATCAGGCTTATCTATCCCCATACCAAAAGCATTTGTAGCTAAAATTAATTTTTCTTTTCCACTTAAAAAGTCACGCTGTGTGTTTTTTCTTTCAATTGGGCTAAGCTTACCGTGATAAATTTTATGCTTATATCCATTTGACCTAAGATAATTACTAAACAGCTCTAATTTTTTGATTAAAGAAAAGTAAATTATACCACTTCCAGGGTAATTATCCAAAATATTAAAAATTTGTTTAAGGGTTTGTTTATCATCGTAAACGTCAACAGCTTCTAAACGTAAATTTGGTCGATTTATACCCGTATGAAAAAGCTTTATTTCGTTTGCATTTAGCCCCAATTTTATAATAATATCATCTTGCACTTGTTTTGTGGCAGTTGCAGTTAAAGCAATTGTTAAAGGGTTATTAATAATTTCCCTAAACTCTGCAATTCTGCTATAATCTGGTCTAAAATCGTTTCCCCATTTACTTATACAATGAGCTTCATCAACAGCAAGAAGGTCTATTTTTGCTTGTTTAATAGTTTCTACAAAATCTTTTTTTCTAAAACGTTCTGGTGTTACATATAAAATTATAGTATCGCCGTAAACAAAGTTGTTTAGTCTTAATTGTTTTTGTTCAGCAGAAACTGTAGAGTTTATAAAATCTGCTTTTATCCCCAATTTCTTTAATTTATCAACTTGGTCTTGCATTAAGGCAATTAAAGGGCTAATAACAATAGTTTTGCCATTAAACATAAGTGCAGGCACTTGGTAACATAAAGATTTTCCACCACCAGTTGGCATAATTACTAAGCAATTTTTATGCTTGTTGACTAAGGTATTTATTACCTCTTTTTGTATCCCAATAAAACTATTATGTCCAAAAAATTTTTTTAATATTTCTTCAGCGGTCATACGTTTTTTAAAATTAGTTATAGCTAAAATAAATTAAAAAATGTTATAAACAAATTGCTTTATAAATTGAAAATTATTAAAAATTTTGGTATATTAGTTATTTAATTTTGGAGTAAAAAAATGGAATTTAAAGTTAATAGTGCAGAACTTAATAAGATAGTTCCCAAGCTATATTCAGTAACTAATTCAAAGTCACCAATAGAAGAATATCAAAATTTTTTAATTGAAGTTAAAGATAATACTTTAAAAATATTTGCTGCGGATGTAGGTATTTTATTATCGGCTGAAATTGGTATAATTACAACAGAAGAATATCTTGAAACAAGCTTTTTAATTAATGCTGGTTATCTAAATAACATAATAAAATCATTTAAAGATAAACGCATTTCGTTTAATGTAATACCAAATAAAAAAGTAACTATTATAACATCAAGTGCTAAATACGAGTTTAATATTTTAGATAGAGAAAACTATATATTAGACTTACCTAGTGAAGAAGAGCCAAGTTTTGAGATTAATTTAAGTGGAAAAAGGCTTAAAAAGGTAATAGATGATACAAGTTATTTATTACAAGATAATATAAAACCTGCTATGATGGGGTTACTTTTTGACTTTAAGGAAGATGGTTTAAGAGTAGTTGGAACAGATGGATACCGATTAATAAGAACCACCTTGTTTGATATTCAATTAGAAAAACCAGTACAGCTAAATATCCCTAAAAAAAGCTTACAAGTAATAAGCAAAATTTTAGAAACAGCTGAGTTTAATCTTTCTGTAATACACGATTTTGCAATTATAAAATCAGAAAATTATGTTTTATATACACGTTTAATTAAAGATAAATTCCCAAATTATGAAACAGTGCTTTTATTAGATAATGAAATTGTTGTAAAAGTTAATAGAAAAGATTTGTATGAAGTACTAAGCAGATTATATGCTTTTGCTGTTTACGATGACATGAAGAAGATTTTGTTTAGGTTAGAAACTAATAAGTTAGATATAGCTGCATTGGATATGAAAAACAATATGTTTAACTTAAACGAAGTAATACCTTGTAAATATACCGGAATACCAATGGAAATAGGGTTTAATTGCGGTCACTTATTAGATGCTGTTGCCCATATGGATACTAATGATGATTTAATTTTAAAGATTAAAGAACCTACTAAACCGATATTGTTAAGTTATAGTGAAAATAATCCTAACGAGGACTTATTAGTTCTTGTTATGCCAATGCGGATAAACAAAAGAAATGACAATTAATGAAATAGAGTTAATAAACTTTAGGCTACATAAAAATACGCAGTTAAGTTTTACAAAAGACATAAACTTTATTATTGGTGGAAATGGGGAAGGTAAAACTTCCATTTTAGAAGCGATATATTATTTAGCTACAACTAAAAATATGTTGCAACTATCGGATAGCGATGCTGTAAATTTTGAAGCAGATTACTTTAAAATTTATGGAAGTATGGCTACTATTACTAATTATTCATCAATAATATCTTATGATAAATTAACAAATAAAAAAGCATATTTCTTAGAAGGGAAACAAATAACACAGGCTGCCGATATAATAGGAAAATTTCCAGTTGTAACTATTACACCAAGCGACCACTATATAACAAAAGGCAGCCCTGCCGATAGAAGAAAATTTGTAGATTCTGTTATTTCTTTAACAAGCAAAAATTATCTACTAACGTTATTAGACTATAACAAAACGTTAAAACAGCGCTCAGCATTGTTAAATCAAATTAGCTTAAATTATAGCTCTGCTTTATTAAGCGAGCTTGATGTTTGGAGCGAGAACTTAGTTAAGTATGGTAGCCAATTAATAAAATATCGATTTGAATTTGTTGAGAATTTTAATAATAAAATAAAAGATACTTACCAAAATATTTTAGGTAATAGCGAAACCCCAAGTATAGATTATTTAACTTATGGTGAAATAAACCGAGATAAAAATATAGAGGACCAATTTAAGGAAAAGCTGCAAAAAAGAAGAAATGACGAGCTAAAAAGGTGTACTAATTTAGTTGGACCGCATAGAGATGATTTTATGTTTAAGATAAATGATTTAGAGCTTAAAAAGTTTGGTAGTCAAGGGCAGCATAAAACCTTTCAAATAGCTTTAAAGTTTGGGCAGTTTTTTTATATAAAAGAATTAATAAACGATAATCCCGTTTTTTTAATGGATGACGTTTTTGGAGAGTTGGATACATTCCGCTCTGAAAGAATAAGCGAATATTTAAAAAATATTGGACAATCTTTTATTACAGCAACCGATTTTTCTGATGTTAGCCGAATTGCAAAAAATTTTAATAGTGCAATTTTTAACATTAAGCAAGGTAAGTTTGTTGAATAAAAAAGAAATTAAAAGCTTAGCAGATATAATAGCTAATGCAGAAGAGTTAGAAAAGATTAGAGACGTTAGACTTAAATATAAAGTTGTAGAAGATTTTGCAATTATATTTCCGGAATTTGCTGAATTTGTTAAAGCAGTTAAATTAAATAAAAAGATTTTGAGTTTGCGAGTAGAGCACTCTGTTTTAAGGCAAGAGCTAAACTTAAGGCAAGAGGCTATGATTGAAAAAATAAATAAATATTACAATAAAGAAGTTGTAAATTCAATAAAATTTGTATAGAGAAATGGAGTTAAAAAGTGGTAACAAATGATCATTCAAATGGATATACTTCATCATCAATCGATGTTAAAAAAGGATTAGAGGGTGTAAGAGCCCGCCCTTCCATGTATATAGGTGATACAGGAGTAAGAGGGTTACATCACTTAGTTTATGAAGTAGTTGATAATAGTATAGATGAATGTTTAGCCGGATATAATGATTATGTTTTGGTTACAATGAATAAAGATGGCAGTGTATCTGTAACAGATAAGGGGCGTGGCATTCCTGTAGATATCCATCCAATAGAAAAGCGTTCTGGTTTAGAAGTTGTTATGACTGTTTTGCATGCTGGTGGTAAATTTGATAAAAACAGTTATAAAATATCTGGCGGTTTGCATGGTGTTGGTGTTTCGGTAGTTAATGCTTTATCGGAATGGTTAAGAGTTGAAGTTAAACGAGATGGTAAAGTTTACAGACAGGAATATGAAAGAGGTGTTCCTAAATATGCAGTTAAAGAAGTTGGTAAATGCAAACCTAACGAAACAGGAACTACAGTTACTTTTTATCCCGATTCTGAAATATTTAAAACTACTAAATTTAATTTCGAAACACTTGCCGAAAGGTTAATGGAATTAGCCTACTTAAACAAAAATGTTACAATAGAAATTAAAGATGAAATAGAAGGCGAATCCGCAACTTATCACTTTAAAGGTGGTATTGTAGAGTTTGTTAAGTACTTAGATGAAAACAGAGAACCTTTCCATAAACCAATATATATTGAAGGGGAAAAAGATAACACAGTTGTTGAAATTGCATTTGAATATAACAACGAATTTACAGAGAATGTTTTTTCTTATGTTAATAATATTAATACTCGTGAAGGTGGCACACACTTAGTTGGCTTTAGAACAGCACTAACAAGAACCTTAAATACTTATGCCGCTAAAAATGGTTTAATTAAAGAAAACAGTAAAATTAATTTAACGGGTGAAGATTTTAGAGAAGGTTTAACAGCGGTAATAAGCGTAAAAGTACCAGAACCACAGTTCGAAGGTCAAACTAAAACAAAGCTTGGTAATGGCGAGGTTAAATCCATAGTAGAATCTATTGTAGGTGAAAAGCTTGCAGAGTATTTAGAAGAGAACCCAGGTGTTGGCAAAAAGATTATAGAAAAATGTTTAAAGAGTGCAGAAGCAAGAGAAGCTGCTAAAAAGGCGCGTGAGCTTGTTAGAAGGAAAAATGCGTTAGATACAATGCGTTTGCCGGGTAAATTAGCAGATTGCTCCATTAATGACCCAGAGCATTGCGAAATGTACATAGTGGAAGGGGACTCCGCAGGTGGTAGTGCAAAACAAGGACGGGACAGAAGATTCCAAGCAATTTTACCTTTACGCGGTAAAATATTAAATGTTGAAAAATCTAAACTAAATAAAATTTTAGAAAATAACGAAATTAAAGCAATTATTGCCGCATTAGGAACAGGAATTGGCGATGATTTTAATGGTGAAAAAGCGCGATATGGTAAAATTATAATTATGACCGATGCCGATGTTGATGGTAGCCATATTAGAACTTTGCTTTTAACTTTCTTTTATAGATATATGCAAGAGCTTGTAAATCAAGGTAAAGTATATATTGCCCAACCACCATTATATAAAATCAAAAAAGGTAAAGAAGAATATTACGCTTATGATGATGCCGAGCGAGATAAGATTTTAAAGAGGTTTAAAACCAATTCTGATAATAAAGAAGAATTAGATGAAAATGGAGCCCCAAAGGGGGTAATAATTTCCAGATATAAAGGTTTGGGAGAAATGAACCCAGAGCAATTATGGGAAACAACAATGAATCCGGAAACAAGAACTATTTTGCAGGTGAATTTGGAAAGTGCGGCACGAGCAGATAAAATTTTTGAAACTTTAATGGGTGATGCCGTTGAACCAAGAAGAGAATTTATAGAAAAGCACGCCAAATATGCAAATTTGGATATTTAATAAAAATTTAGAAAAATTAAGAGTAATTAGAATATGGCAACTTTGTTCGAAAAAATTGTACCCGTATCAATAGAAGATGAAATGAAATCATCGTATATAGATTATGCGATGAGTGTTATAGTAGCACGCGCTTTACCAGATGTTAGGGATGGACTAAAGCCCGTACACCGAAGAATTTTATTTGGTATGTACGACTTGGGAATGTTCCACAATAGACCTTACAAAAAGAGTGCTAGAATAGTGGGTGAAGTGCTTGGTAAGTATCACCCACATGGCGATACTGCTGTATATGATAGTATGGTTAGAATGGTGCAAGATTTTTCATTACGTTACCCATTAATTGATGGACAGGGAAACTTTGGAAGTATAGATGGCGATGGTGCCGCTGCTATGAGATATACAGAAGCGCGCTTAGCACGTCTTGCCGATGAAATGCTAAGGGATTTAGACAAAAACACAGTTGATTTTGTACCAAACTTTGATGATAGTTTACAAGAGCCAAGTGTTTTACCAAGTTATTTACCAAATCTTTTAGTAAATGGTGCTAGTGGTATTGCTGTTGGTATGGCAACAAACATTCCCCCACACAATTTAGGTGAAGTTGTTGATGGTCTTGTTGCATTAGTTGATAATCCTGATATTACATCAGAAGGTTTAATGAAATATGTTAAAGCACCAGATTTTCCAACTGCAGGAATTATTTTTGGTTACGAAGGAGTAAAAGAAGCTTATTTAACAGGGCGCGGTAAAATAGTTGTAAGAGCACGCGCTAATATCGAACATCAAAAAAATGATAGAGAAAATATTATTGTAACTGAACTACCTTACCAAGTGAATAAAGCAAATTTAATAGAAAAAATTGCAGAACTTGTTCACGAGGGTAAAATTACAGATATATCTAACATAAGAGATGAAAGCGATAGAGATGGTATGCGTATTGTTATAGAAACAAAACGCGATAGCCAACCTGATGTTATTTTAAATCAATTATTTAAGCATACACAAATGCAAGTTACTTTTGGAGTTATAAACCTTGCGCTTGTTAATGGAATTCCAAAAGTGCTTACGCTTAAAGAAATGATGTATCACTTTTTGCAGCATAGAATGGATGTTTTAATTAGGCGAACAAAGTATGAATTAGATGCTGCAGAAAAACGCGCCCATATTTTAGAAGGTTACATTATTGCTTTAGATAATATTGATGAAGTTATTGAGACAATTAAAAAATCTAAAGATGTAGAAACCGCAAAAGTTAATTTAATGCGCAAATTTAAACTTTCCGAAATTCAAGCAAAAGCAATTTTGGATATGCGCTTACAAAGGTTGACTGGATTAGAGCGTAAAAAAATTGAAGATGAATACAGAGAAGTTATACAGCTTATTGAAAAATTGCGCGGAATTTTGGCAAGCGAAGCTAAACGTAATTTGATTATAAAAGAAGAATTATTAGCACTTAAAGAAAAATATGGCGATAAGCGCAGAACTGAGATTATATATGATTACAAAGAATTTTCGTTAGAAGATATAATTGCAAACGAAGATGTAGTTGTAACAATTAGTCACAAAGGATTTATAAAAAGATTTCCTGTTAGTGGTTATAGAAGACAAAACCGTGGTGGTAAAGGTGTTACAGGTGCAGGCACTAAAGATGAAGATTTTATTGAACATATGTTTATTGCCGCAACTCACCACTATCTTTTATTCTTTACAGATAAGGGGAAAGTTTACTCGTTAAAGGTGCATGAAGTGCCCGATACAGGACGCGCAAGCCGTGGTAGAGCAATACAGAACTTAATTGAAAAAGATAAAGACGAAAAGATAACTGCATTTTTATCTATTAAAGATTTTGCAGATGATAAATATGCAATAATGGTAACAGAACAGGGAACGATTAAAAAGACTGTACTTTCTGCTTATGCTAACATTCGTAGGGGTGGAATAATTGCAATAAATATAAATGAAGGTGACCGCTTAATAGAAGTTGGCATTAGTGATGGAAATGATGATATAGTAATTGGCACCTATAACGGCATGGCTATAAGATTTAACGAAAAAGACGTTAGAGATATGGGCAGAACTGCTACCGGTGTTAAAGGAATTACATTAGAAGATGGTGATAAAGTTATTGGTGCAATTGTAGTTAAAAAAGAATCCACATTACTTGTTGTTACAGATAAAGGATATGGTAAACGTAGCGAGCTTAGTGATTATAGAATTACGCACCGCGGTGGTAAGGGTGTTATTACAATTAAGACCGGCGAAAAGAATGGTAATTTAATTGCAATGAAAGAAGTAAATGATAACGATGAATTTGTAATCATGACTGTTCAAGGAATGGTAATTAGACAGAGTGTAGCCGATATTAGAGTAATGGGACGTAATACACAAGGGGTAAAAGTTATCAAACTTAACGATGGGGATGCAATTGCCGATATGGCTAAGATTATTCCCGATGAAGATGGTAACGGAAATGGCGATGAAGAATAAATAACATATGGACAAATAAATTTGGTGCAAAATGCATAACAAAAACACAAATATTTATACAAAATGTGTACATGCTGGTATAGGTGAGTATGAACACAGACCTGTAGTTCCACCCATTTATCAAACTTCTACATTTAAATTTGAAAGTGCTGCGCAAGGTGCTGCTATATTTAAAGGTGAAGAAGCTGGGTATATTTATACAAGAATGAAAAACCCAACTATTGAAGCAATGGAAGATGCCGTTGCTGATTTAGAAGGTGGGTACAAAGCACTTGGTTGTGCCAGTGGTATGGGTGCCATAAGCACTGTTTTTACAGCTTTCTTAAAAGCTGGCGACCACGTAGTTTGTTCTAAAGCATTATACGGACCTACTACTACTTTGCTTGCTACTATTTTTACTAAATTTAATGTTCAAGTATCTTTTGTAGATACTAACATAATAGAAGAAGTTGAAAAAGCTGTTAAACCTAACACAAAATTAGTTTATATCGAAACACCCGGTAATCCTACTTTAGCAATTTCTGATATTGAAGAATGCGCTAAAATTGCGCATAAAAATAATGCTTTGCTTGTTGTAGATAATACCTTTATGAGTCCTATTTTACAGCAGCCATTAAGTTTAGGTGCAGATGTTGTTTTGCATAGTATGACAAAATTTTTAAATGGACATGCAGATGTTGTTGCGGGTATTATTGTAGCTAAAACACCAGAGCTTTATTCAGATTTAAGAAAATGCTTAAATCAAATGGGTGGTGTAATAGATCCATTTAACTCGTTTTTAGTGCACAGGGGATTAAAAACCTTAGCTTTAAGAATGGAACGTCATTGCTTAAATGCAACTAAAATTGCAGAATATTTAGAAGCACATCCTAAAGTAGAACGTGTTTATTATCCGGGGTTAAAAAGTCATCCAGAGTATGAAATTGGTAAAAAGCAACATAAAGGTGATGGTGGAATGATAACCTTTGAGCTAAAAGGTGGCTTTGATGCGGGTAAAATTGTAATGGATAACGTTAAACTTGCTCAATTAGCTGTTAGTTTAGGTGGTGTAGAAACTTTAATTCAACATCCTGCTAGTATGACCCATTTAAGTATGGGTGCAAAAGCCCGCGCAGAAGCTGGTATTACAGAAGGCTTAGTAAGATTAAGCGTGGGGATTGAAAATGTGGATGATATTATTGCAGATTTAGAACAAGCTTTAGATAAAATTCAATAAAATAAATTTTTATGTTGAATTATTCCCTAAAACCGCTTAATTTTTAAGCGGTTTTTTTTATTTTAAATTTAAGGTAATTTATGTTAAAAAAATTTTTATTACTGTTATTTGTTTTTAATATATATTTATTTGCTCAGCCTTATAAATATTATATGCCTTTAGATGTTAAAAATGCTTATAACAAAGGCACACGCAGCTATGATGGCAAACCGGGCAAAAACTATTTTGTTAATTCTGCTGATTATGATATAAACGTAAAGCTTTTACCAAGCGAAAAAAATTTTAGTGGTAACGAAGTTATTTACTATTATAACAATAGTAACGATACTTTAAATAGATTGGTAATTCGTTTATACCAAGATATTTTGAAAAGCGGTGCGGTTAGAGATTGGCAAACAGACCCAAGTTTATTAAATGAAGGCACTAAAATTAGCAAATTAATTATAGATGGTAAAGATTATACTAATTTGTTAGAAGATGGGATTATTTCATTTTATGGTACAAATTTATTTGTTAAACTAAAAAATGCAATTGTGCCAAAAAGTAAAACTAAAATAGAAATTGAATGGTCTTTCCCAATGCCTAATACTCGTTTGGTACGAATGGGAAAATATGAAGAAGGCACATACTTTATGGCATATTTCTATCCACAAATATCTGTTTACGATGATATTGACGGTTGGGATATAAACGACTATACGGGTACGCAAGAGTTTTATAATGATATAAATAATTATAATGTTAAAATTAGTGTGCCTAAAGATTTTATTGTTTGGGGAACTGGACTTTTACAAAATGCTAAAGAAATTTTGAACGAACCTTATTACGAAAGATTTGTTAAGGCGCATACATCCGATAATATTATACCAATTATAGATTCTTTAGATGTGCAAAAGAAAGGATTTACTAAACAAGGGGATATTGTAGAATGGCATTATTTAGCTAACGGTGTTCCAGATTTTGCGTTTGCAGTAAGTAATCGCTACGTTTGGGATGCAACAAGTTATTGTAAAGATAAATCCACTAAAGAACGAGTATTTATTTCATCTGTATATAGACCAAACAATGCTGGATTTAAACCTGTTGCAGAGTTAAGTAAAAAATCAATAGAATATTTTTCTGAAGTAATGCCCGGGGTAAAATATCCATATCCATCTATGACCGTTTTTAATGGTGGCGGTGGCATGGAGTATCCGATGATGGTAAATCAAGGCGCTAGTGCAGATGATTTTAATGGCACGGTGCATGTAACATCTCACGAAATACTACATTCATATTTCCCATTTTATATGGGCACAAACGAACGCAAATATGCTTGGATGGATGAAGGTTTTGCTGTAATGTTGCCATATGCATTGCAAAAAAAACTTGCACCGGGTTACGAGCCAGAGGAAAGAAATATATTAAATTATAATAGAAATGCGGGTTTAGAGTTTGAAGTTCCTTTAATGATTTTAGCTTCTAACTTAAAATCTAAACCTTATCGTTTGCACGCGTATGTACGCAGTGCTGCTGCATATGCTATGCTTAAAGATTTATTGGGTGATGAAAAATTTAGTTTGGCGCTAAAAGAATATATGAATAGGTGGCATGGTAAACACCCCATTCCTTATGATTTCTTTTTCACTTTTGAAAATGTGTTAAAAGAAGATTTATATTGGTTTATTAAACCTTGGTTTTACGAACAAGGATATCCAGACTTAGCCATTAAAAGTGTAGAATACAAAAAAGGAGAAATAACAGCTGTGATTGAAAAAATTGGTAATTTGCCTATTCCAATTTATTTACAAGTTAATTTAAATAACGGTTCTAAAATAAATGTATATCACTCCGCTTTGGTATGGAAAGATGGCAAAAACTCGTTTACAATAAAAGTAAAGGCAGAGTCTGATTTTAGTTCTATAGCATTAGGTAATAAATACGTTCCAGATGTGGATTTAACCAATAACGAGTTTGTAAACAAAAAGTAATTTAAGCTTATCTAACTAAAAATTAAAGCAGGGCTTTTTTAAGTCCTGCTTTTTTTTTTGTTACTTCTTTTTAATAGTAATTCATTAAAATTCTTATTCCTAAAAATAATATAAAAAATAACTTGACAGTTGTATAAAAAATAATTAGATTTGCAGCGATAAATGACTCATTATTCATTAATAATTAATGGAGATAAAATGCGTACAAAAGAAGGAAACAAAGAAAAAGACATAATGGAATCTGCTATAAAGATTTTTGCAAAAAATGGATTTCACAATAGTAAAATTGCTAAAATTGCAGAAGAAGCAAAAGTTGCAACCGGCAGTATTTATATGTATTATGAAAGTAAAGAAGATATTTTGAGAAAAATATTTGATAACACATGGGAAAATTTATATAATAATTTGCTTGCTTTAGTGAACCGTAAGGATGTAAAAGCACCAGATAAAATTGATGATATGATTGATTTGATTATTGATGAATTTACCCAAAACCCAGATTTAGCTTTGGTTATTGTTAACGAACAAAATAATTTTCAAAAAAACACTTTTACAGAATTTACCCAATATTATAATAAGTTTTTAGATTTAGCTGTTCAAGTAGTTAAAGAAGGGATTGAGGAAAATTATTTTAGTAAAGGAATTGATTTATTTATTTTTAGATTTTATGTGCTTGGTGCAATTCGTAATATACTAAATAATTGGGCAGTTAATCCAAAGGCTTTCCCACTAAATAAAATTAGACAAGGAATTAAGTATTTTACAAAATTTGGATTAATTAATAAACAATAATGAATTATGATTCATTTCGTTGGAGATTCAAATGAAATTTAGAATTTTTTTAATTAACATTTTTTTGTTTATCTTTTTAGCATCGTTAAGTGCACAAGAGCTTACAATTAAAGATGCAATTGATGTTGCTTTAAGGAATAACGAAAAAATTAAGCAGTACAAAGAGCGCTTAAAACAAAAAGAATACGATGTTTACACGGCTTGGGGAAACTTTTTACCCAGTGTAAATTTGGATGGCTCGTTTACTCATCTTAATGATAAATTGGAAATAGATTTAAGCCCCATTAGAACCGGTATGATTACTATGCAAGCAGGTACACAAGTTGAGCTTGCTAATATTTATAATATTTTAAATACTGGTACACCGCTTACACCTGTTCAAAAAGGAGCATTATTAAATAAATATTTGGGGGATTTAGATAATCTTTTACCCGAATTTAAGCAAACTTTAAAAAAGCAAAATTATTACCAAGCTGCATTTGTAGGTGTTCAACCACTATTTTTAGGTGGTAAACTTTGGGCTGCTAAAACTTTTGCAGAAAGTGAACGTGAAGCAGCAAAAATTGAGCTTAAAAAGACCGAAAATGAAGTTATTAGCGATGTTTTGGTTAATTGTTTTAATTACTTGTTAGTTAAACAAGTTGTAGAAACTAGAAAGAATGTATTAGCGGGAATGAAAAAGCATGAGGAGGACGCTAATAAACTTTTTAACGAGGGGTTAATTGCAAATTATCACTTATTACGCGCAAAAGTTGCAGTTGCAGAAGCAGAAAGAAACTTAAGCGATGATTTAAATAATCTTGACTTAGCAACAATTGCATTAAAAAGCTCGTTAGGATTAGATGATTCTGTTAAAATAGTAATTACGGATTCATTGTTTTTTAATGATAATAATTTAGAGCTTGGAAGTTTATTATCCTTGGCAGAAACTGACCAACCAATACTAAAAATTATAGAACAAAAGAAAATTGCTGCAGAACAAAAATATAATGCAGAAAGAGGAAGTTTTTTACCACAAATTGCAGCATTTGGAAAGTATGAAATTTATCCACAATATCTTTCTGCGTTAGAGCCGCGTTGGGCTGTAGGTATTCAATTAAAATTTAACATCTTTAATGGATTTAAGGATTATACAAAATTAGAATCCGCTATTCATTTAGAAAATGAAGTTGATATGATTTATGCGGGCGCAAAAAGGCAGGTTAATTTGTGGGTTAATAAATCGTATAAGGATATGGATAATTTTAGAACTAAATATAATAAACTAAATGCATCCTTAGAATTAGCTAAAGAAAACTTAAGGATGAATGAAAAAAGATTTGAAAGTGGCTTAGGGACATCCTTAGAAGTTATTGATGCAAGATTATCTTTAGAAAAAGTAGAAATTGATAGATTGGTTGCTTTAAACCAGTATTATAAATCCTTAACAGAGTTGCAGTTAGCTGTTGGTAATCCAATAAATGTGTTAAAATTAATGCAAAACATGGAGAGATAAAAAATGAAAATTAAGAAAGGTTATATAATTTTATCGTTACCTGTAATTATTTTACTTATTGCACTAATCTTTGTTTTAGTTGCAAAAACAGAAGATGACTATGTTGTTATAAGCGGTATAGTTGAAGCTACAGAAGTAGACGTTGCAAGCAAAATTCCGGGTAGGATAGACTCGGTTTATTTTGATAAAGGTGACTATGTTAAAAAAGGTGATATAATTGCAAAGTTAGAAAGCAAGGAGCTTAAAGCAAAAGTAGAGCAAGCAAAAGGCATGATGGAAGCCGCAAAAAGCAAATTAGAAATGGTGCGTAATGGTGCAAGAATTGAAGAAAAAACGCAAGTAGAAAAGCTTTACAAACAAGCTTTAGAGCAATTTGATTATGCAGAAAAAACCTATAAAAGATTTAAAAAATTATATGAAGAAGGTGTAATATCATCTCAAGAGTATGATGGTGTTTTATTTAAATATAACAGTGCTAAAGAGCAAGCAGATGCAGCTAAAGCTAAATATGATATGGTTATGAAAGGTGCAAGATATGAGGAAATAGATGCAGTAGAAGCATTATTCCATCAAGCAGAAAATGGATATAACGAAGCTATGGCTTATTATCAAGAACTTGATATTAAAGCTCCTATTGATGGCGAAATTAGTAACAGAATTAGCGACCCAGGCGAAGTTATTGCTGCAGGGTATCCGATATTTACAATTATTAAGCCAGAGGAATCTTACTTGCTTTTGCAAATAAGAGAAGATATGCTTAACAAATTTAAAAAAGGTAATACGTTTAAATCAGTTATTCCAGCACTTGATAATAAAGAAGTTGAATTTAAGGTTACCTATATATCAGCTATGGCAGATTTTGCAACATGGCGGCCAACTAATCAAAAGGGAGATTTTGATTTAAAGACTTTTGAAATTCACTTAAAACCTATTGAAAAAATTAATGATTTAAGACCCGGTATGACTGTAAAATTATATGTGCCAAAACAAAAGTAATAACCATGAAATACAATAATGCTGTATTAAAAATTGCTATAAGAGAATATAAAAGGATTATTGAGAGAAAAACTTTGTTTGTTCTTTCAATTGTGTTGCCAATTTTTATATTTTTGTTTTTTGCATTGCTTTATAAAAACGAAATTATTTATAATGTACCAATTGGGGTTTTAGATTTAGATAACTCCGAAACTTCGCTTTTAATAACTAGATATATAGATGCAACATCGTATATTAAAGTTGCAGACCAATATTATGATATTGAGGATGTTAAAAGGGATATAAGAAAAGGAATTATACAAGGTGCTGTTTACATTCCTCATGGTACAGAAAAAAATCTAAAGGCGGGTAAACCTGTTTTTGTAACTATTTATAAAAACACAGCAAATTTAGTTATTGGTAATTTGATTTATAAAGATGCCATGACTGTTATTAAATCAATTTCTGGTGGTGTTTTATTAAAAAAGTTAAAAGCAAAAGGGATACACCCAGATAAAGCATATAATATTATGCAACCAATTAAAGTAGAAACTAAATCGCTTTATAATCCAAATTATAGTTATCTAAATTATTTAGTCCCTGGTTTACTTGCATGTATGTTGCAAATGATAATAATGCTAAGTGGGGTTTTAATAATAAGTTCAGAATTTGTTCATGAAACATTTGGGGAATTAATTAATTTAGCACAAAATAAAGTATGGGTAATTATTATAGGAAAATCTTTACCACATATTGCATTTCACTTTGTTACTGCAATACTTATAATCGGTGTAATTTTCCCAATCTTTAATGTAACAATTGCAGGTGCAACATTTAATTTATTGTTGTTATTCTTAATTTTTATTTTAGCTTCTTTCTTTTTTGCATTTATGATTTCTTCACTTTTCCATGACCAAATGTTTGCAACTGAATTAGCATTGTTTATAAATACGCCAGCATTTTTATTTAGTGGTTTTACGTTTCCACTAGCAGCAATGCCATTATTGCATAATATTTTTGCTTCAATTATTCCTTTTACACATTTTTTATATGCATATTTAATGATTTATCAAATGGGCACTCCTTTAAGTTACGCAAGTAGTTTTATTTTTAAATTATCACTATTTATAATAATTCCAATTATTGTAATAATATTTAGCTTAAAACATCATATTAAAACAGAATTGCAAAAACAGAACGGTTAGCATATGCAAACTTTAAAATATATTTATTGTGCTATAAAACGAGAAATTTTAATAATTACTAAAGATGTTAATATTATTTCTGTAATATTACTTGCACCAATATTTTATGCTTTTTTTTATTCCTCTGTGTACATTAATAAAATAGAAAATAAATTACCAGTTGCAATTTTAGATAATGATAATACAATAAATTCTAATAAACTTATAACAGATTTAAATGCTCATCAAATGATAAATATTACCCAAAAGGTAACAAGTTATGACGAAGGAAAAGAGTTATTAGAGAAGAACAAAGTATTTGGGTTTATAATAGTAGATAAAGGCTTTGAAGAGAACATTAAGTTAATGAAAGGCACCAAAATTAAAGTGTATTTAAACACAACAAGGTTTTTAGTATCCAATGATATAAATAAAGCTGTTACAGAAGTTGTTTTAAATAAAGCCATAGAATACAGAGGGGAATATTATAAAAATCAAGGGTATAGTATACAACAAGCAAATCAATTAGTAGACCCAGTAAGATTAGATATGCGTCCATTATATAACACTACAGAAAGCTATGGAGATTTTATTTTACCGGGTTTATTAGCATTAATAATACACCAAACATTATTAATTGGTTTAGCAGAAAGCGTTGCGCGGGAAAGGGAAGAAAAAACATTCACTTCTTTATTTTCAACAGCAGGTAATAAAACAATTATTGCATTATTGGGTAAAACTTCGTTTTATTTTGTTTTATTTGCTGCTTATTCATTCTTTTTTTATGCTGTTAATTTTTATATCTTTAAGCTAAACTTAAATGGAAGTATGTATTTACTTGCGTTGTTAACATTATTTTACATTACTTCTGTAATCTTTCTATCTGTATTTATTGCATCATTTTTTGAGAGAAAAATAATAGCATTGCAAGTTTTTGCTTTTACGTCTATTCCATTATTTTTAATATCTGGTTATAGCTATCCTATGCAAGCAATACCATGGGGAATGCAATTAATTTCTAATTTATTACCAAGTACTGCTTACTTATCAGCACAAATAAGATTAACACAAATGAATGCAAATTTTATAGAAATTTTACCAGAGGTATTAAAATTAATATTATTTACGATAATTGGATTTATAGGGGCTTATTATAGATTAAATATAATTAAAAAGAGTGAATTAGAAGTTAAATAGGTCAAAAATTTAGAACTTTAAATAAAATTAAAAAAAAATTTGGATACAAATTAAAAAATTATTAATTTTGTGGTGCCCTCAAACCCTCCTTTGCCCAGGCGCCTCTAAGGCGC
This sequence comes from uncultured Melioribacteraceae bacterium, assembly GCA_964652025.1. Lineage (GTDB taxonomy): Bacteria > Bacteroidota > Ignavibacteria > Ignavibacteriales > Melioribacteraceae > JAEXOD01. The sequence goes on along the minus strand of CAZYZX010000003.1, from coordinate 75,036 downwards.
TAAAACCAGAGCAAGCCCGACCTTTTAGGTCGGGTTTGTTTTTTTAAACAAAAGGATAGAAATTATTAACGAAAAGTTTAATGTTATAAAGAATTTCTAATTGTTATATTTGCAATAAAAAAAATGTTTGTATGGATAAACAGATAATAGAAGCACAAGAAAGATATAATAGATTATTAAATCATTTAACAGATTATATTTACACTGTAAAAGTTGAAAATGGTGTTGCAGTAGAAACTTATCACGGACCAGGTTGTTTAGCTGTTACCGGTTATGTTTCAGAAGATTTTGAAAAAGATCCAGAGCTTTGGTATAGTATGGTGCACGAAGATGATAAGGAAAAAGTTTTGCAACAGGCGCGTTACGCCCTTGCGGGTGTTGATATGCCTCCTGTGGAGCATCGTATTTATCATAGAAATGGTCAATTGAAATGGGTTAAAAATAGTATTGTTCTTTCCCGTAACGAAAATGGTGAAGTTGTTTACTATGATGGTTTAATTAATGATATTACAGAAAGAAAAATTGCAGAAGAGCTTACAGAAATTAAACAAAAGCAACTTATTCAAGCAGATAAAATGGTTTCTATTGGCACATTAACAACGGGTATTGCGCACGAAATTAATAATCCTAATAATTTTATTTTACTTAATGTTTCGGTATTAAAAAAAGTGTGGAATGATATTAAACCTATTTTAAACGAGTATTATAATGCCAATGGAGATTTTTTGCTTGGTGGTATGACTTATAGTACATCCTCTGATAAAATTAATAAAGCAATTGATGGCATTTATAATGGTGCGGTTAGGATACAAAAAATTACTCAAGGGTTAACAAACTTTGCAAAAAAAGAAGATGATGAATTTTCTTATCAAAATAGTATTGATGTAAACGAAATAATTGAGAATGCTATTCTTTTAACTAACAATTTGATTAAAAAATCTACAAATAATTTTGTTGTTAATTATAATTATAATTTGCCACTGTTAAGAGGAAACATACAACAATTAGAACAAGTTTTAATAAATTTAATTACCAACGCTTGCCACGCATTACAAAATAGGGAAAATAAAATAGAAATTGATGTTAATACTTTTAATGAAAATAAATTTATTAAAATAGACGTTAAAGATGAAGGGAAAGGAATAGAACCTGATAAAATTAAACATATTTTTGACCCTTTTTACACTACTAAGCGAGAAGAGGGAGGAACCGGCTTGGGACTTTATATATCTTATAATATTATTAAAAGACATGGGGGCGAGCTTAAAGTTGAAAGCATTATTGGCAAGTGCACAACTTTTTCTGTTATTTTACCTATTATTAATTAAGGAATTATCTTATGAGCGGGAGAATTTATCCAAAATATCCAATTTTAATTGTTGATGATGAAGAAGAATTTTTATCCAGCGCAGAACTTGCATTAAACTCTAATGGAATTAATAATTTAATTACCGAAAAAGATAGCACAAAAGTATTAGATTTATTAAAGACTTATGAAATATCTTTAATAATATTAGATATAAATATGCCTAAAATTAAAGGTACTGAACTTTTACCTTTAATTGTAGAAAAATACCCAGATATTCCTGTAATAATAATAACAGCAATTAACGATGTAGAAAATGCTGTTGCTTGCATAAAAGCGGGTGCTTTTAATTATATTTTAAAACCTGTTGATAGCACAAGGCTTGCTACTACGGTTAAAGGGGGATTAAATTTAAGAGATATTAAAACCGAAAACACTATATTAAAAAAATATCTGCTAAAAGATGAATTAGAAAATCCAGAAGCATTTAGTGAAATTATTACTAAATCGCCCTCTTTACGCGCTATTTTTAAGTATGTAGAAGCTATTTCCAAAACACAATTGCCAGTTCTTATTACTGGTGAAACAGGCGTTGGCAAAGAATTAATTGCTAAAGCTATTCATAAACTAAGTGGCAGAACGGGGGAATTAATAAGTATAAATGTTGCAGGATTAGATGATAATCTTTTTTCTGATACTCTTTTTGGGCATAAAAAGGGTGCATTTACAGGAAGCGATACAGAACGCAAAGGACTTATTGAAAAAGCAGAAGGAGGCACCTTATTTTTAGATGAAATTGGAGATTTAAGCCCAGAATCTCAAGTTAAATTGCTTAGATTATTGCAGGAAGGAAGTTACTACCCACTTGGTAGCGATATTGCAAAACAGAGTGACGCAAGAATTATTTGCGCAACTTTGCATAATTTAGAAGAGCGCTTAGTTAATAATGCTTTCCGCAAAGACCTTTATTATCGTTTATATACGCATCAAATTCAGTTGCCACCACTTAGGGAAAGATTAGAAGATTTACCTTTGCTTATTAACTATTTTGCTAAAGTGGCTGCGGAAAAATTAAATAAACCTGTTCCTACTTTACCCAAAGAAATTTACACTCTGCTTGCTAATTATTCTTTCCCCGGAAATATTAGAGAATTACAAGGATTGATTTTTGATGCAATTAGCACGCATAAATCGGGCATTTTATCTTTAGAGCCAATAAAAGAAAAAATCTTTAAAAAAGGAAGCATGCCACATACAGATTTAATGATAACTAATAAAAATAATCCTTTAATAACTTTTAATAGTTATACTTTACCCACACTTGATGAAGCTGAAAATTTACTTATAGAAGAAGCTTTACGCCGTACGGATGGAAACCAAACCATTGCTGCAGAGCTTTTAGGTATTTCCAGACGTGCGCTTAATAATAGATTAAATCGTAAAAAATAAATACCTGCCACATTTTTTCCCATTGCCACTTTTTTGTATAATGAATATTTTTATTAACTTTTGCATTATTCATTTAAGGTGGTTATTATACCATTAATAAATTATGTATAAGTTATTAATATAAAATATCTTATAGCTATTTGTCGTTTTTATTGAAAATATATTTTATGAGGAAAGATATTTAGATAAAAACATCTTTTTTTTATATTTAAAAATGCTGTGCAATTTTGTGGCATGCATATTTATTTCATGAAAGTTTAATAAAATATTATATTGATATTTGTAACATATTGCTAAACAATAACTTATAATAAAAATATTGTGCTTATAATATCTTTGGCATAACTATTGCAATTAAGTATGCAAACACCTAATAAATAGGAGTAAAAAAATGAAAAAGATACTATTAATAATATTGTTAATTGTTAGTTTGCATAATGCAGAAGCCAAAAACATTAAATACTATGTAGAAAAGGGAATACCTAATATAGTAATTGGCTTAAACTCTAATGTAGATGGATTGGTTGAGAGCTGCATATACCAATCAATAATGTTAAAAAACAAATATCCAGATTTTAATTATAGTAAAGTAATTGCTCAATTAAAAGAGCTATCTATAAATGGAAAATCTGTAAAAATTAGATATACAGCACATTTAGCATATACATATATAAAAGATTACAATCAATTTGAGAATATAGAGCTAAGAAGTGATTCATTACCAGAAGAAAACTTTAAAGTGTTAATAAATCAAATAGAGAAATTAGCAAGTAGATAAGATTCGTGTCGTGGTAACCTTCCTTTCTGCCGGCATTTCGACCTTCTCCCACACAGAAATGCCGGTTTTTAATTTTAAATAACATTATTTAATAATAAATTACTTAAAAAATGTTATATTTAAATTCATACTTTTTTATCTTTTTTAAAAAATACTAGAGGACTAAATGAAAAAACTATTAACTTTGTTGTTAATAACATTTTGGGTTAATACAAATTTTGTATTTGGGCAATCAAGCGATTTAGAGGTGTTTGGCTATTTTCAAGGGTATTACAATTATTTTTCAGATTATACAATCAAGTTACCTATTAATCCATATTTAAATGGTGGAAATCCTATTAGAACCGTGAATTCTAATTCAAGGAATTCATTTTTGTCTCAACAATTAAACTTATTTTTTAAGAAGGATTTTAGTGGCAATTTTGGTGAATTTACAACATTTGTAAATTTAGAGCTTACTTCTAATTATAGTAGCAATAACCTGTGGGGTGCATTTAATTTGCAAGAAGCTTGGTTAAAATATAACTACAGTGATGCATTAAATTTTAAATTTGGTTCTATGATACCAGTTTTTAATAACTTAAATGAAATCAAAAATCGAACTCCACTTTTTCCTTATATGTTTAGACCGTTAGTTTACGAAGTTTATGCGTCAGATATTATTGCTGTAGAAGACTTTTTACCTGAACAAGCATTTTTCCAAGTTTATGGTAAAACAAATTTAAGTGAAAACTTACAGCTTCATTTTTCCGCATTTGTTGGTAATGCAGAAAAAAGTTATGTAGCACAGCAGCTAAGTGGTATAATATTACCCGGTTTAGATACAAGCAAATTTAAAACCTTTGGTGGAAGAATAGGATTAAAATATGATGAATTTAAGTTAGGTATTTCTGGAACAGTAGATAGAGACAATAAAAATTATATTTTCAACCAGTCACCTATTAATAATCCTAATTTAAGTGGTGTGGTTATGCCAAAATTAAATGGTGATTTGCCACGCGTTAGAATTGGTGGTGATTTTTCGTTTAATTATAAAGATTTTATTTTTGAAAGTGAATTTATTAGCGTAAAATATAATTTAAACGATAACCAAAAACAATATTTAGCAGATTATAGAGATAATTTACAACAAGCTTTGGTTAATACTGCTGGTAAAATAAACCAAATAAGTTCAGAAATTCAAGCTAACCCAAGTGACCCAGCAAATAATGTTAAACTTTTGCAATTAAATAACTATAGTGCGCTTGCAAATAAACTTTCGTCATCTGTTAGTAAAAGTGCTTTAATGGGTAAGGGCATAGATAAAATGTTTTGGTATGCTATGCTTGGATACAACGTTGCAGAAAACATACAAGTATACGCAATGTATAATTATTTATATGATAAATTTGATGTTAGGTTAGAGAATAAGCAGATTTATTATAGTTTTGGGTTAACATTTTCTCCAGTATCTTCTGTATTATTAAAAGGGCAATATGTAAGGCAGGAAATAAAAGATAAAGGGTATTCATTAGACGGTTTTATGGCTGGTTTTAGTGTTTACTTTTAATAATCATTATAAAAGGATTTGAAAATGAAAAATATATTATTAACAACAATTGTTTTTTTATTTGCAATTGTTACTTACAGCAATGCACAAGTAGCAGTTATAGCAAATAAATCTGTTACAGAAACTGAAATAACTAAAGCAAAACTAATAGAAGTCTTTACCTTATCAACAAACAAATGGAAAAATGGAGATAAGATAGTAGTTTTTGACCTAAAAACTGAAGGGAAAGTTAGAAGTGATTTCTATAGCTATTTGGGTAAATCACCAGACGACTTAAAAAAAATATGGATGCGTGCTCAACTAACAGGAGAAGGAACTGCGCCTAAATCTTTAGGTAGCGAATACGAAGTTTTAGAAAAAGTAGCATCTACAAACGGAGCTATTGGATTTGTTGCATTGGATAAAGTTAACAGTTCAGTTAAAATATTATTAACAATTAAGTAATAAAAATGAAAATAAAAGATTTATATAATAAATCGATGAAATATAAATTATCGGTAGCAGCTTTGCTGCCGATAATAATTATTGTGTTATTTATTTCATACTATTACCCAGCTCAGCAAAAAAAATTAATTGTAGAATCTGCAAACTCTCAAGTTAAAACATTAAGCGAAATGCTAGCTTTTTCGGTTGGTGCTGGATTAAAAGAAGCCAATTTCGATTTGGTTCAAACCGCGTTCAATTGGGCTAAAAAGGATAAAAATGTTATATATATTGAGATCTTAGATGAAACTAACACTTCTATTATTAACTTTAATCCTAACAATATTAGTGTAAATACAAATACAACTGTAGAACTTAAAGAAGAAAATAATACATTACGCAATGATTGTGCAATAAATTATCAAGATAAGAACTATGGTAAAGTAGTAATAGTGTATTCTCTAAATGAATATCAAAATCAAATTGATAATAATTTATATATAAGTTTGCTAATTGGTTTAGGTATTTTGATTATAGGATTTGTTATAACACATATATTTGTAAAGCCAATAATTCAGCAAATAACCACATTAGTTAATGCAGCAGAAAAAATTGGTGAGGGGGATACAAGTGTTAGAATTGAAAAAACATCACAAGATGAAATTGGAAAGTTAGGGGAAGCATTTAATAAAATGTCTGAAAATTTGGCAGCAATTAATAAAGAGTTAGCAGAAGAAAAGCAAAGCATAGAAAAGAAAGTTGAAGAAGCAATATTTGAAAGTGAAAAGCAAAGAGAATATTTACGTAAAAGTGTTGATAAATTACTAAATGAGATGAATAAATTTTCTGAAGGTGATTTAACAGTTGGCTTAGAAATTGAAAGTGAAGATGAAATAGGTTTATTATTTAGTGGATTTAATAAAGCAGTAAATAATATAAAAGAAATGCTATTATTAATAAAAGAAGCCATAGATAAAACAGCTAATGCTTCATCACAAATATCATTATCTTCAGAAGAAATAGCAGCTGGTGCAATGGAGCAAAGTATGCAGACATCGGAAGTAGCAACTGCTGTTGATGCAATGTCTCGCACGATATTCGAAAATGCCAAGAACACTTCTTATGCAGCAGCTGCCGCAAAGGAAAGTGGGGATAAAGCCATACAAGGTGGGTCAGTTGTTGAACAATCCATAGATGGGATGAATAAGGTTGCTATGGTTGTGCAAAAATCTGCTGATACTATTTTTACATTAGGTAGAAATAGCGATAAAATTGGAGATATTGTTCAAGTTATTAATGATATTGCAGATCAAACAAATCTTTTAGCTTTAAATGCTGCAATAGAAGCTGCAAGAGCAGGCGAGCAAGGGCGTGGCTTTGCTGTTGTTGCTGATGAAGTGAGAAAACTTGCAGAACGTACTTCTAAGGCAACTAAAGAAATTGCAATTATGATTAAGCAAATTCAAACCGATACTTCTAATGCAGTTGACTCTATTAGGCAAGGTACTGAAGAAGTTGAAAAAGGAAAAGAAAAAGCTGTTTTAGCTGGTTCTGTTCTTAATGAGATTGTTGATAAAGCAAAAAAAGTTTCAGACTTAATTAATCAAGTTGCAACTGCGGGTGAAGAGCAATCAGCCACTGTGGAACAGATTAGTAAAAATATTGAAGCTATAAATAATGTTTCTCGGGAATCTTCCGATGGTATTCAACAGATAGCTCACGCTGCAGATGACCTTAATAATTTAACATCAGAATTACAAAATCTTTTCTCAAAATTTAAATTAGATAATTCTCACGGTTTAACTAAAAGAAAATAATTTTATAAGCCTGCATAATTTTAATGCAGGCATTTTTTTTAAAAAAGTTAACGTAAGTTATTGTTTTTAAATAATTTTTGTGATTTAAAGCATTATTAATGAAAAAATAATATTTTAAATTCATATTGTACTTGACTAAAGATTTTTTAAAGCATATATTGCACTTTATATTTAGTTCATCTAAATAAGATAAAATATCTTAATTATTAATTTATAACGGGAGATGAAATGAAGGTAATAAAACTGTTTTTACTGCTTGTAACTTTATTGTTTACAAGTAATTACGCACAGCCGGTGCTTCAATTGCCGGTAGATGGTGCAGTAAACGTTACCTTAAACCCCACTTTGCAATGGGATGCGGTTGTAGGTGCAACAGATTATCGTTTGCAAGTTGCAACGGATAATTTGTTCAATTCGGTTGTTTATGACCAAAATTTAGGTAATGTAACAAGTCAATCTGTTTCACTTAATGTTGGGACCCAATATTTTTGGCGTGTTTTGGATGATGTTTCCAATACATTTAGTGGTGAATTTTCTTTTACGACATACTATATCCCAGGTAACGTAACTTTACTTTCTCCCGTTGATGGCTCTTTCAATAATCCAATAGGGGTTACATTTACATGGAATGCAGCTACTAATGCTGATGATTATTTAGTTGAAGTTGCTGATGACAATGGCTTTACTAATATAGTTTATACTAATGCAAGCGTTACAGATACAACAGTATTTGTAAGTGGTTTAAACTATTATACACAATATTATTGGAGAGTTACTGCTCAAAATAGCTTTGCAAGCGGGGTGCCTTCTACAGCATCTTTTACTACAGTAATTGCTCCACCTGTTTTAGTTGCCCCAGTTAATGGTGCTTCAAATCAATCAATTGTTCCATTATTTGATTGGAACAGTGTAGCTGGTGCAGCACCTGTAACTTATACTTTACAAGTTGCTAAAAATAATACTTTTACTTCGGGCTTAATTACAATTAGCTCGTTAGCTTTAGATGAATTTCAATTTGGACCGCCAAATTATGTTTTAGAAAATGGTACAACTTATTATTTTAGAGTTTTTGCTACAGATGCGCATGGTAACAGTGGTTACTCTGTTGTACGTTCTTTTACAACTGTACCAGAAATAATACCTGTTTTAGGTTGGCCGATTGGTGGAAGTGGTGCTTATAACGAGCCTCAACTTTTTTCTTGGTATTTAAACCAATATGCACCAGGTACAATTTACGATTTTGAATTATCTTTGAATAGCGATTTAACAAGTCCAGTTATAGTTGTTAATAATATTAATGGAACAACTTTAAGCCAAAGTTTAGCCGGCTTACCGGGCAATACAATGCTTTATTGGAGAGTTAGAAGCAAAGTATCTCCAACAATTGTTTCGCACTACTCTGCAATAGATAGCTTTACAATTCAAACACCCGGCTTTGTAGCATTACAACCATATCCATCCCATCCAACAGGTGGTACTGTTATTTATAATACAGCACCAACATTATATTGGTATTTGCTTGCTGCGGGTGCAGGGTTAACTTACGAAGTTGAATATAACACAACGGGCACAATGACCGGAACCCCAACTGTAACAGGAATTACTAATCTTTACTATGCTTTAAGCGGTTTAAGTTTAGGTGAAACTTATTATTGGTCAGTTCGTTCATATAACGGATTGCAATACTCTGCTTGGTCACCTGTAGATAGCTTTACTGTTTATGGTTCTACTACACCGTTACAGCCTGTTCCTTCTTGGCCTATTGGTGGTAATTATGTTTACACAGTCAGTCCTACATTATATTGGTACTTAAATGATTATGCTGTTGGTTTAACTTATGATGTTGAATATAACACAACAGGTACATTTACCGGAACTCCAACAGTAGCTAATCTTAATGCACAATATTTAACTTTAACTGGTTTAACACCGGGAACAGTTTATTATTGGAAAGTGCGTTCATTTAATGGTACAAACTATAGTGCATGGTCTGCTACAGAAAGTTTTGAAGTCTTTTCAACTGTTGTAGCAACGGCTCCAATTCCATCTTATCCTTTAACTGGTGAAACAGTTTATAATTTAGAGCCTACTTTATACTGGTACTTAAATGGTCCTTCTGCAGGCTTAACATTTGACGTTGAATTTAATAATACAGGTACTTTTAGTGGAACGCCTACACTTAGTGGTTTAACAAACACTTTTGTAACAGTTCCAACATTAACAGCAGGTGAAACATATTATTATAAAGTTCGTTCTTTTGATGGAACAAATTACTCAGCATGGTCTGCAGCAGAAAGTTTTACAGTTATTGGAACGGGCGGGTCTTTAGTTCCTGTTGCGTCTTGGCCAATTGGAGGTGCTACTGTTTATACAACAGATCAACAACTTTCTTGGTATATGAATGGACCGAGTTTAGGTTTAACTTTCCAATTAGAAGTTAGCTACACAGGTACCTTTACAGGAACACCAACTTATGTTGGATTAACAAATATGAATTATACTTTAACAGGTTTAACACCTGGTAGCACAGTTTATTGGAGAGTAAGAAGCTTTAATGGAGTAACTCCATCTGCATGGTCAACAACAGCATCGTTTGTTGTGTACGATCCAAATGCTCCTTTAATGCCATTAACCGGTACTCCTTCTGGTGGTGTTATAATTAACTCTAACGCTCCAGTTATATCTTGGGTATTACCAGCACCAAACAGTGGCTTAACTTACGAGCTTCAAATAGCAGATAATCCTAATATGACTAATGCAGTAGTTGTAAATAATTTAGTAGCTCCAAAAGCCGCTTTAGATAACTTAAATGATAATACTGGTTATTATTGGAGAGTTCGTTCTAAATTAGGTAATAATTATTCTGCTTACTCAAGTGTTGCTATGTTTAATACTGGCAATGGTACAACAAGTGTTAAGGAAGAAAACGTAGTTCCAACAAGTTTCTTTATGTCTCAAAACTATCCAAACCCATTTAACCCAACAACCAATATTAAATTTGGTTTACCAAATAATGCAAATGTTAAAGTAGTTATTTACAATATGTTAGGTCAACAAATAAAAACTTTAGTAAACTCTAATTTAGCTGCTGGAACTTATAATTTAATTTGGGATGGTACTAATGATGCAGGCATTAAAGTAAACAGTGGTGCATACATTTACAGAATTACAGCAGGAAACTTTGTTGAATCTAAGAAAATGATTTTACTAAAGTAAAAGATATATTACAATATTAAAAACCCTATACAATAAGTATAGGGTTTTTTATTTTAAAGATATCATCAAATTTTATAATCACTTAATAAATACAAAACTGGTTTGACATTTGTATTAACACAGTTTATTTTTGCTATAGAAAGATTTATAAAATTAATAATTTTAAGATAAATTGAAATAATATGATTTCTAAAGAATATATAAATGAATTAAAAAATACGGATAATTTAAAAATTAAAAATTTATTGCATAAGCACAAAGATATAAGTAGTATTATTTATATATTAGAAAATTTAGGGCAGTTACCAGAAAACTTTGAAACAGAATTTTTATATGAGTTGTTTAGTCATCCACATCCTTCTGTTAGATTAAATGCTGTAAAAAATATTGCCAAATTAAACGGTAAATCCGATACTGTAAAATTATTAGAATTATATAAAACTGAAAAAGATACTTCAGTTAAGCGCGAAATAATTTCTGCAATAGGTCGACAGAGAAAGTTAGATAATAAATCTTTTTTATTTAAGTGCTTAAATGAAGATGACCCTAAAATAGTATGCCAAGCTATTAGAGGTTTATTAGTTTTTGAAAATGATAAAGAAGTTGAAAAAAAACTTAAATCTTTAATTAATCATCCTAATGAAATGGTAAGAAATGTAATTTATAAAGAATATTTTGCTAAGCACAACACTTCAAAATCAAATATTCCTCATTCACAAACTTATGATTTCTTAAAGAATATTGTAGTAAATGATGACGTATTGAAGGTACTTAGTTATGTTCCAGATGAAAGTATTCATTTAACATTTACTTCTCCCCCATACTACAATGCAAGAGATTATTCAATATATCCAAGCTATCAAGATTATTTAGAATTTTTGGATAAAGTATTTAAAGAAACTCACCGCATTACCAAAGAAGGAAGATTTTTAATTGTAAATACATCGCCAATTATTATTCCAAGAGTAAGCCGTTCACACTCTAGCAAAAGATATGGTATACCTTTTGATTTGCACCACTATTTAGTTAATTCTGGGTGGGAATTTATTGATGATATTATTTGGTTAAAGCCAGAGGCAAGTGTAAAAAACAGAGTGGGTGGTTTTATGCAACATAGAAAGCCACTAGCATATAAACCAAATTGTGTTACAGAGTATTTAATGGTTTATAGAAAAGCTACAGATAAATTATTAGATTGGAATATCCATAGTTATGATAAAAAAACTGTTGATGAAAGTAAAGTTTTAGAAGATTTTGAAACATCAAATGTATGGAAAATTGACCCGACTTTTGACAAGGTACACTCTGCAATTTTTCCTGTTGAGCTATGTAAAAGAGTAATTAAATTTTATTCCTTCAAAGGAGACTTGGTTTTTGATCCATTTGGAGGTAGTGGTACTTTAGGATTTACTGCCAACAAATTAGAAAGATATTTCTTTATGACAGAGCAAAATGAAGTTTATTTTGATTATATGAAAAAGAAATTAGCTCAACAATCAATTTTTAACGATTTTGAAACACGCTTTTTAACTTTGGATGAGTTTAGAGGGACAATAAATGACATTGACCAATAATGTAATAAAAAAATAATAACTAGATTAATTAAAGGGCAAGATTACCGTATTGAAATAATTACCTTAATAAATGAAAGTTTTTTGCAATTTGTATTAGAATTTTTTAAAAAAGTTGCAATAGCTAAAATTAATAACCAAGATATTTCACTCGATTGGTACAAGAAAAATTTTTTAAACGACAACACTAACCCAGACGAATTAGCAATAAATGCAGGAATAAATAAAAAGACTATTACAAACATGTATAATTCTGGTAATAAGGAAATTGTTATTGATGCAGCAAATGAGCATTATAATTCTTTACTTGAGTCGATTAAATCTTTATTAGATAATGAACCTGAAATTGATTTGAAACTAACTATAAAACTAAATGGTGTTAGCGTAGATTTAACCATTAATGAAAGCTTATTAGTTATTAATACTATTGCAGTAAAACGAGCTTCATTAAGAGGTGGCTATTGGAGCACTGCTGGTAAAAGTGTAGAGAAGTATTTAATGATTACTTTATGTAAGTTATTTAATGTTCCAAATGAAAATTATTCCCAAGTTAATAATCCCCAAAGTATGCGTGAAATTGATTTTTACTTAAAAAACGGGGATAAAAACTACAGGTGCGAAGTTAAATTAATGGGAAAGGGAAATCCTGAAGGTGCTGATGCAATTTTTGCGCGAGAAAGTAATGTTTTTATAGCAGATAAATTATCAGATTTAAATAAAAAGCAAGCGGAAAAACTTAATGTATTTTGGGTTGAATTGAGAAACAAAAATGGTTTTAAAAAATTTGCTGAAGTTTTAGATAAATTAAATATACCTTATAAAATGCCAAATAATATTGATGAGAAATTAAGTATTATATTTTCTGAGATATTTAACTAAAAACCCCGTTTAACAGAAACGGGGTCTTTAAATTTTATCCTTTTCTACTTAAGGCAATTCGTCCTTTTTTAACGTCTACTGAAAGAACTGTTACATCTATAATATCACCAACGTTTAGGGCTTCTAAGGGATTTTTAACAAATTTATCTGCAATTTGGGAAATATGAAGTAAACCATCGTTTTTAACGCCAATATCAACAAAAGCGCCAAAATCTACAATATTTCTAACAGTACCTTTTAATTTCATACCCGGCTCAAGGTCTTCAATTTTTAAGACGTCACTTCTTAAAATTGGTTTAGGCATTTCTTCACGCGGGTCGCGTCCCGGTTTTTTAAGGTTATCTAATATATCTTTTAAGGTTGGTTCACCAACGTTAATTTCTTTTGCAATTTTAGATAATCCTTTTTTAGTTACGGTCGTTTCTACTAAAGCACCTTTGGATGAAATTTCACTTGGCTTTAAGTTGCAAATTTCTAATAGTTTTTTTGTAGCATCGTAAGACTCTGGGTGTATAAAAGTATTATCTAAAGGATTACTGCCATTAGGAATTTTCAAAAAGCCTGCACATTGTTCAAAAGCTTTTTCACCCAATCCGGATACATTTAATAATTCGCTTCTACTGCTAAATTTACCATTCGTTTCGCGATATCGAACAATGCTTGTAGCAATTCGTTTATTTAATCCACTAACATAAGTTAACAGAGCTGCACTGGCTGTGTTTAAATCTACACCAACATAATTAACGCAGCTAACAACAACGTCATCTAATTTTTTAGAAAGCAACTTTTGGTCTACATCATGCTGGTATAAACCAACGCCAATAGATTTTGGGTCAATTTTTACTAATTCTGCAAGTGGGTCTAAAACTCTACGTGCAATACTAATATTACCGCGCTGGCTTGCTTCTAAATCTGGAAACTCTTGACGAGCAAGTTCACTTGCGGAGTAAACCGATGCACCTGCTTCACTAACTATCATGTAATGTATGTTTAGATTATTGGCTTTTATCATCTCTGCTACTAATAGCTCTGTTTCTCTGCTTGCTGTTCCGTTCCCTATAGCAACTAATTCCACATTATATTTTTTTATTAAAGCAAGCATAACTTTTTTTGCTTCTTCAGGTCTGTTTTGTGGGGGATGAGGATAAATTGTTGTTCCCTCTAAATATTTACCTGTTGAATCAATTACTGCTAATTTACTTCCACTAACAAAACCGGGGTCTATTCCCATTATAATTTTATTTGATAATGGCGGTTGTAGTAATAGTTGACGTAAGTTAGCTGCAAAAATTTCTATGGCGTGTAAATCTGCAACTTCAGTTAACTCGTTTCTAACTTCTCTTTCTATACTGGGGAATATTAAACGATTAAAAGAATCTTCCGTAACTTCTGATAAAATATCTTGAAATACCGATTTTTTATATTTGAAGTAAGAATTATATAAAACATTAAGAATATCATTAAGTTCGAAATTTAATGTAACCTTTAAAAACTTTTCTCTTTCACCGCGATTTAATGCTAAAGTTTGATAAGGTTTAATTCTGCTAATTTCAATTTTAAAATCGTGGTATATTTCGTAAACATCGGTTTTATTTGGTGGTAAATCTGCTTCTTTTGTATTTGCTTTAGTGGATGAAATGAATCCATACTTAAATAAAAATTCACGTAAAGCTTGTCTGCTTTCTGCATGTTCGCTTATCATTTCTGCAATAATATCTTTAGCCCCCTGCAAAGCTTCTTCAGTGGTATTTACACCAAGTTCGTAATTAATAAATTCCGCCAATTTTTCTTCAAAATTTCCAGAAAATTTTGGGTTATCGATAATAAAAAGAGCAAGTGGTTCTAACCCCTTAGCTTTTGCAATAGTACCGCGTGTTTTACGTTTTGGTTTATAAGGTAAGTATAAATCTTCTACTTCTTGTAGTTTAATTGCGTTATTAATTTTTTCTTTTAATTCATCTGTAAGCTTCCCTTGCTCTTCAATACTTTTTAATACTGTTTCTTTGCGTTCTTCAAGTAAAGTTAAATAATTTAATCTTTCTTCAATATTTCTTAAAAAATCCTCATCTAACCCGCCGGTTTTTTCTTTACGGTAGCGCGCAATAAAAGGAATTGTAGCTCCTTCCTTAAAAAGCCCAATAACAGATAAAACTTGATTTTCGGTAATTTTTAATTCTTTTGCAATAACTTGTGGTATATTCATATAAAACTCTTTAAAATTTTTATTGCAAAACAAATAACTTTTTTTTAATTAAACAACTTGTAAATTTAGTTTTTTTTTATATAGAAGTGTCCATTAATATATTTGATAAGTAAAAATATAAGTTATATATTTGTAGTATAAAAATTTAAAAGTTACACTAATGTTCCCTGAAAATTTTAATAACGAAGCAGAATTAGGAAGAGAACTTTTAGTTGCAAAATACAAAAGTTTTGCATTAGAAAAGTTTTTAGATATGCTGCGTTATGATAGAGATATAGAGGAATTTTTAAGGAATACAACAAGGCATTACTCTTTAAATTTACCAATAGACTTAAACGAATACCTATTAAACGAGCATATTGTTACATATTTATGGCTTTCATCTCACCCAGCATTAAGTGCTGCAGAAGACCTTTTTAAGTTAGATAAACCAGATAATGCAACCATAATAAAACAATCTAATTCGCTTTCTGAAATTAAAAAGTTTTATTCCAATTGGTTAATGCAAAAAAATGAAAAAGAAAAGCAATATTTTGCGCTTTCTATAATTAATTTAATTGAAAAAGATGCTTTTGGTAAAGACTATACAAAACAGTTTATTTTAGCTACTATTTTAGCATACGAGCGTACAATAAACTCTCCTGAAAGAGCTGTTCAAGTATTATATAAAAACCAAGAAAATATAGAAGCACATGGTGGCTTAAATCTAGAATTAAGGAAAGAGTTACTTTATCTTTCTAACTTATACATTGGCTTTATTTACTTAAAAGAAGATGCAATTAACGAGGCAGACCAAAAGTTTTATGAAGCATTAGCTATTAAACCTAATGGTATTACAGCCATGTTATTTGCTGCTAAAACTCAGTTAATGTTGGGTAATCATACTAAAGCTTTAGAATTTATAAGCGGATTAATAGCTTATGATAAAAAAAGATTTAAGTATGCTATACAAAATAATAACCTTGTAATGTTTAATTTCTTTTTAACAAATGCGGTTATTTATTCTATTTTTACTGATGACTCGTTTGCTGTTTTGTTAAATGAATTAGACTTTTTATTAAAAACATTTGTATCATCTGATGCTACTAAAATAGAGATAATTATAGAAAGGTTAGAGCATTTGGGGGAACTGCCAATTAAAGAGTTTTACAATGAAGATATTTTGAAGAACCTAAAGTTTATTGAAAAATATTTAGAAATATTTAAAAACAATAAAAGTTTTTTACTTACTTTCGTCACTCAATTTTTGGCAGAAAAGTTTAATTTTATAATTAACAAAGTAATAGATAATATTAAAAATTATCATTACGATAAAGTAAAGGATGCATTATCTTTATATACTGAAGAGATTGAAAAAAATCAACAAACTATTAGATTACTACGAAATGAATTAGAGGAAAATAAGGGTAAAGCAAATAAACGCGTAGAAGATAAAATTAAAGCGATTGAGTTAGATGCGACAAAAAAAATTGAAGCATTAGAAAGGCGAATAGAAACTTTAGATAATGATACAAAATTTAATCCGGGTACTGCTTTTAACAATGCAATGATGTATAATATAATTATTTCCTTAATTATATTTATTATTGGTGGCTTTGGTGCAGGTTTAGGCTCTGGTGAAACTGGCGAAGGAGCGTTAAATAGTATTTTTACATCTATTATTTTTACAGGCATAAAATGGGGTGGCATTGCCTTTTTATTAGGACTTATTGCCTCTTTTATAAGTGCAACTAGTACCATTTGGGAAAGAAGCAATGAGAAGAGTAGATTAATAAAGCAAATAAGTTTAATACAAATTTATAAAGATAAACAAGTTGAAGAGATTAAAGTTGAATTTGAAAAATATATCAAAAATTTAGACAAAAATTTTAATGACAGAATTAAATCTTTAGAAACTAATATTGAGCGTATAAACAAAGAGAAAATGGAAAAATCCCAAGAGCTTTACGACCAAGCCAACGACAAAGTAAAAGATATTAGTATTTATTTAGAAGCATTAAAATTTCCGATGGGGGAATAATTAAAACTTATCTAAATTAAATCTTTCCTTTAAAAACTTTTCTGCCTTTGCTCTATCCATGCAAAATCTCTCTTATTTTTATTATATAAAATAAATAAATTTTGATTATTATCATAAAAAATTATAAGTTTACTTATAAAAATTTTTTATTGTTATGAATTTAGAGCCTAATGACATTAAATCTTTGCTTTCTTTAAGTGATAAAGAGATAAAACAATTAATTAAAAATAAAGAAATTCCTTATACTGTTATTAACGATAAACATGTTTTTAATAAACAGCAAATTATAGAGTGGGCATTAAGTAAAAATCTTACTATTAATATTGGCAAAGTTCAAAAGTTTTTTGAGTATGATATTAAAACTATTAGCAATTTGTTAAATAGTGAAACATTTTTTTATAATTGTGATTTTAATGAAAGCAATTATATTGATAACATGACACAATTATTGGCTATTGATGTTGATAAAGAAATTATAGCAACATTATTACATAATAGAGAAAAATTAATGAGCACTTCTATAGGTAATGGAATAAGTATTCCTCACCCAAGAGTACCGATTTTATTAGGACAAGAAAAACCCTTAGTAAATTTCTTTTTTGTTAAAAAACCGCTAAATATAGATTCCATTGACGGCAAACCAGTGCATACATTTATATTAATAATCTCTCAATCTATTAAGCAACATTTAAGTATTTTAGCACACCTTAGTTATTTATTATCCAAAGAAGCTTTTAGATTTGCATTAGAAAAAAGATTAAATTATAAAGAAATTATAGATATAATTTATAAAATTGAAGAGGAAAAAAATAATTAATAATGGAATATCTTTTTAATCCAGGCTTGCCTTTTTTTAATATTCCTTATTTTATTCAATTGGCATCGTTAATTTTTGTTTTTAATAAAGACCAAAAAAAGATGCTTATTTATGGCAACACTACATTAACAATTGGATTAGGTTTTAGTCTATTTACGATAATGTTCTCTTATCTTTTTGGCTTTGGTAATTTTTTAGATAACAAACCATATTGGAATTATTTAAGGTTTGATAATTTAAGTTTATACTTTTTGTTTATAATACAGCTTGTGGCAATTGCTGTAAATATTTATAATTTTTCTTATTTAAATGAATACATTGCAAAAGGGAAAGATATAAAATCGGTCTTTTTATTTTATGTTATTTTATTACTTTCTACTCAAGTATTAGTTGTATCAAACCACGCAATACTTTTTTTAATAGTTTGGGAAGTAATGAGTTTATCTGGTTACTTTGCAATGATTTTAGACAAAGAAAAGGAAGAAGTTCAAAAAGGAAGTTTTTATTATTTTGCTGCTTCTCACGTTATAGTATTTTTATTATATATTATGTTTTTACTATTAAAAAATGCAAGCGGAAGCTGGTTTTTTAATGATTTTTACATAAAAGATTACTATTTACAAATTGTAATATTTAGTTTAGCATTTATTGGCTTTGGAATAAAAGCCGGTTTTATGCCATTTCATTTTTGGTTGCCGCAAGCTCATCCTGTAGCTCCATCTTTTTTAAGTGCGTTTTTATCTGGGGTTATTATTAAATTAGGTATTTACGGAATAATTAGAACATTTTTATTTTTAGAAAAATTGCCGGAGTTTATTGCATGGGTTGTAATTGCAATTAGTTTATTTAGTGCAATTATGGGCGTTTGGTATGCACTTGCACAACACGATATTAAAAAGCTTTTAGCATATCACTCGGTTGAAAATATTGGTATAATTGGTTTAGGTGTTGGTATTGGACTATTAGGCGCTGCATATGATAATCCCGCAATAGAAGTTTTAGGATTTGGTGGTGCTTTATTGCATACGCTTAATCATGCAATATTTAAAAGTTTATTGTTTTTAGGTAGTGGAACAATTTATAATAACCTAAAAACAAGAAATATAGAATTAATGGGTGGTATTGTTCATAAAGCTAAATACTTGGCAATATTGTTTTTAATTGGTTCAATTGCAATTAGTGGATTACCCCCCTTTAATGGTTTTATAAGCGAGTTTATTATTTATTCTGGGTTATTTAAATCTGCTGAAGAGCTAAAGCAAAGTTATTATATAATAATGCTTATTTTAGTTGTTGGTTTGGCATTTGTTGGTGGATTAGCCGTTGCTTGCTTTTCAAAAGTTAATTCTATTATGTTTTTAGGTTCACCCAAAACAGATGTTAAGCACTTTATTACTACCAGCTATGAGAAAGTAGCTTTATCATTATTAGCGCTTGTGTGTATTTTAATTGGTGTAGTGCCATACCCTATTGTTGGTGTTGTTAATAATGTTGTAATTTCTGTTTTTAAACTAAAGTTTAATGCAAATAACTTGGTAAGTATTAATTGGGTATATTTTTCAACGGTATTTTTTGCTTTAGCTTTGGTAATATTTATTGTTTATTTTATAAAGCTTAAAAACGAATTAAAATATGGCTATCGTGTATCAGATGCTTGGGGCTGTGGATACACAAAATTAAATAATAGAATGCAATACACTGCAAGCTCGTTTGCAGATGAATTAACTTCTATTCCAAATAACTTATTGATGTATGAAAAGCATGTTAAAGTTTCAGATGCTGCTTTTCCTGTAAAATCTAAATTTAGTACTCACTCAAGTGATTTTGTTGATAATAAAATTATTTTGCCTTTTTATAATTTTATAGAAAGAGTGATTCTTAAAATAAAAATATTTAGCTTAACTGATGTTAGAGATTATATAGCTTTTATAATTATTATCTTATTAATTTATACATTAATTGCATTTTTATGGACGTAAAAATTTTTCAAGGGCTATTTTCTTTAGCTATAATTTTATTTATTGCTCCTTTGTTTGCAGGTTTAGTTAATAAATTAAAAGCTTTATTTACTGGTAGAGTTGGAGCGCCAATTTTACAACCATACTTTGAATTAATAAAGTTATATAAAAAAGAAACTATAAATGCAAAAGGGACCTCTTTTATAAGCAGAATTTCTCCAGTAATTAATTTTGTTTTTGTTTTATCTGCTGCTGCTGTTTTACCGGTAATGTTTTTAAAACCCATTATAAGTTTTAATGGGGATATAATACTTTTTGCATATGCTTTAGGAACTGCACGGTTTTTCCAAATAATGGGCGCTATGGATATTGGCAGTTCGTTTGAAGGTATGGGCGCAGCAAGAGAGGTTTTGTTTGCGCTATTTGCAGAACCAATTTTCTTTTTTTCGTTTGGTAGTATTGCTTTTATTAGCGGCTTTTATTCTTTTCATGATATTTTTGTTAATATACATTTAGATAGTTTTTATTACATTATTTTTATTATAATTAGCTCAATAGCTGTTTTTATGTTAGCCATAACAGAGTGTAGCCGCATGCCTATTGATGACCCTAATACCCATTTAGAGCTTACTATGATTCACGAGGTTATGATTTTAGATAACTCCGGCTTTGACCTGTTTTTATATCAATATACAAGTTATATTAAATTACTAATTTATGCTATTTTAGAAATTTCCTTGTTTTATCCATTTAGTTTTTCCGTTTCTTTACTTCAAACAGTTATATTTATTATTGGGCTAGTTATACTTGCAATTAGTTTGGCTATTGTAGAAACAATTACATCTAGGTTTAAACTAAAGCATATTCCGTTATATTTATTGTTTACAACCGCTATTGGTTTATTAAACATATTAATTTATTCTTTTACTAAATAAGTTATGGAAAATATTTTTAGTATTTTATTTTGTTTATCTCTTTTTTATGTAGCTGTTACCTTTAGGTTAAAAGCATATATTACCATTTTAACTGTTCAAGGTGTTTTATTAAGTCTATTGCTGTTTATTCCTTTAATAAATAATTTTAACGCTTATAGTGTAATTTTACCAATAACTATTTTAGCAGTAAAAGGGATACTAATACCAAACTATATAAATAAAATTATACTTAAATTAGATGTAAAAAGGCGAGTTGAGCCAACTATTAGGCAAATGACCTTTTTAATGCTTTCTATTATTACAATAATTTTATCTTTTGTATTTTCTGTAATAATATCCAAGTATACTGATTTGCAAATCATTCCTTTTGCCGTGGGTTTTTCTTCTATTTTTATGGGTATTTTTGTAATAATGTTTCGCAAAAAATTAATAGTACACGTAATAGGATTTTTAATTTTTGAAAATGGAATATTTTTGCTAAGCACTGCTGTTGCGGGTGAACTTCCTATGACAATTGAGCTTGGTGTTTTATTAGATATTTTTGTTGTAGTATTTTTAATGGGTATTGCGTTAAATAGAATTAAAAGCACGTTTTCGGGCTTTGAAGTTACTCACTTAGATAGGTTGAAAGATTAATGGTAGAGTTTTTTATTTTTATTATCTTACCTATATTTATAGCCGCTTTATTGCTTGCTGTAAAAGATTTGAAGTTACAATATATTGTTTCCTTAGTTACTGCTGGTTTTCATTTAGCATTTTCGTTTATTGTTTTTACTAATAATTTTAATTCTAAAATGCCAACTTTTTTCGAGTTGGATTACTTAAACAGATACTTTTTAATTATCCTTAGTAATGTTTATTTTTGGGTTGTGCTTGTATCTTATAAGTTTATTAAAGATAGAATTGAAAGCAATGTTAAAATAAGTTGCAGTTATTATTTTGTTTTATTAAACTTTTATTTAGCAAGTAATAGTGCTGCTTTGTTAAGTAATCATTTTGGGATGTATTGGGTTACTGTAGAAGCTACAACATTAAGCGTTGCCCCATTAATTTACTTTTATAAAAACGAAGAAGCTTTAGAAGCAATGTGGAAATATTTGTTTGTTGTTTCTGTGGGTATTGCTTTCGCTTTTATCGGTATTTTATTTTTAGCATTATCATCTAAAAATACTCCAATTATGGCTGGTCAATTATTTTTTGCGGATTTTATTAAGTATGCAGATAAATTAAATCCTATTTGGTTAAAGGCAAGTTTTATATTTATATTTATTGGTCTTAGTACTAAAATTGGTATTGCCCCTATGCACAATGGAGATGTTGATGCAACAAGTAATGCCCCAAGTCCTATTGCTGCTTTAATGAGTGGCTCCCTAAGGTTAACGGCACTAATTGGTGTATTAAGAATTTTTAACATTATTAAGTTTTCTAACTCTTTTTATTTTGCACGCACTTTGCTTATAATTGGTGCAATTATTTCCTTATTAGCTGCTGCTATTTATATGTTTAAGGCTAATAATTTTAAAAGGATGCTTGCTTACTCTAGTGTAGAGCATTTGGGGCTTATAACTTTAGGTGTTGCTGTTGGTAATTTAGCCTTTCTTGGGGCTTTATTGCATGCTTTTTATAACTCTGTGGCTAAAATTATTTTGTTCCTTTCTGCTGGTAAAATACATTTTTATTACAATACAAGAGAAGTTAATAAAGTTTCTAAAGTATTAAAATTATTCCCTATTACGGGGTGGATATTTATTATTGCATATTTAGCCATTTCAGGCATTCCGCCATTAGGAATATTTTTTAGCGAGCTTACTATTTTTGAAGGTATTCTTTTTTCTGATTTGCCAATTATTCTTTTTGTTGTTATGCTAATTTTAATATTTATTTTTATTAGCATGGGTAAAGTTACCTTTAAAATGCTTTACGAAGAAGAGGATAATATAAATTTAACTAAAGATAAAGAAGGTTTTGATATAATTAACATTGTATCAATTTTATTAATAATTATGTTAATTGCTGTTTCTGGATTTGCTAACCAATTTTTATTACCAAACTTAATACAAATTACTAAGGCTTTTGGATATAGCTTATGAATTATCTAACAGTTCAAAATCATCAGGTTTTTGAGATAAATAAAATTCCTTTTTTTAGTAAAACAGATTTTGAAAAAGGTGCGGAAAGTTTACTAAACAGTGAAAATAGGCTAATTACTTTAACTACAATTGATCGGGAAACACCAAATAAAATTGTTGCTATTTTTGCAGATAAAGAACACTCGGCTTTTAATATATTGGGCTGTGTGTTAGATGGAGATTTAGCATTAAATAGTTTTGCTAATAACTATCCCCATACAAATTATTTTGAGTGCGAGCTTGCAGAAAATTATGGAATTGTGTTCGCAAATCATCCATGGATTAGACCTGTTAGAAAACAGGACACAGTTTATAATAAAGAATATGAGTTTTATAAATTAGAAGGTGAAGAAGTTCACGAAGTAGCTGTGGGACCTGTTCATGCGGGAGTTATTGAGCCAGGTCATTTTAGGTTTCAATGCCATGGGGAATTAGTTTACAACTTAGAAATAAATTTAGGTTACCAACACCGCGGGGTAGAGGAATTATTTATTAATACGCCACTTAATAAACAAGTTCAGCTTGCAGAGTCTATTGCTGGTGATACTACTATAGGGCACGCTTTAACAAATTGTATGGCTATCGAAGCACTTAGTAATACAAAGGTTCCCTTGCGCGGTGAGTCTATTAGAGGTATTGCAAGCGAATTAGAGCGCATAGCAATGCACATTAGTGGCTTAATTGGTCTTGCAAACGATGTTGGTTTTGCGTTGCCATCCGCTTCTTATGGAAGAATTAGAACACTTGTTATTAATAGTTTAGCAGCATTGTGTGGTAATAGATATGGACGTGGTTTATTAAAATATGGTGGTGTACGTTTTGATTTTACAGATGATATTTTAACTAAAGTAAAAGAGCAATTAACAATTGTAAAAAATGATTTTATTAAAATAAGCGATTATCTTTTTTCATCTGTTGGGGCGTTTTCACGTTTTGAAGAAACTGGTACAGTAAGTTATAACTTAGCAAAACAAGTTGGCTTGGTAGGTCCGGCAGGGCGCAGTTGTGGTTTAGATGAAGACGTAAGAGTACACTTTCCCTATGGTGTTTATAGGTTTGCACCTGTATCGGTTATTACTTTAGAAACGGGTGATGTTTTTGCACGCGCTAAAATTCGTGCATTAGAAGTTGAGGAATCTTTTAGATTTGTTTTTGAACAATTAGATAATTTACCTATGGGGAATATAAACACGTCATTAGATAAAATAGCACCAAACTGTGGTGTAGTTTCTGTTACAGAAGCTTGGCGCGGTGAAGTTGTTCATGTAGCTTTTACAGATTCTAATTCCAATTTTAGTAACTATAAAATTAAAGATCCATCTTTTAACAATTGGTATGGATTATCACTTGCTTTAAGAAAAACTGGCATTTCAGATTTTCCGCTTTGCAACAAAAGTTTCGATTTATCTTATGCCGGTCATGATTTATAAAAGGATTGATTTATGATTGATGCATTAAAAATTAGAATATTACAGGGTGACCCCATAATTCATGACGTGAGGAATGTTAAATTCCCAGAGCGTTACAGGGGGTTACCAAAAATTGAAAACAAAGCTTGTGCTAATAATTGCACGCTTTGCGTAGATAATTGCCCAACAAATGCTATATCACTTAATCCTGTTAAAATTGATTTAGGTAGGTGCATATTTTGCCCAATTTGCGAGGAATCTTGCCCAGAAGGAATTATAAAATTTACGCAAGACTACAAATTAGGTGTATCTAATAAAAAAGATTTAATTGTAGATAGCACAATAAATATTGTTAAACCAGAAGTAGCGGCACAAAAAATACGCGATTATTTTGGTAAGTCTCTTAAATTAAGGCAAGTATCTGCTGCTGGGTGCAATGGGTGCGAGTTAGAGCTTAATGCATTAAGCAATGTTAATTTTGATATGGGACGTTACGGAATAGAGTTTGTTGCATCACCTCGCCATGCAGATGGAATTGTTATAACTGGACCAATAAGTAAAAACATGGCACAAGCATTACAAATAACTTATGATGCTTGTCCAAATCCTAAAATTATTATTTTATATGGTGCATGTGCAATTAGTGGTGGTATTTTTGCTAATTCAAAGCAAATTGACCGTTCGTTTTTAGAGGAAAATAATATAGATTTATATGTTCCTGGTTGCCCACCACATCCGCTTACTTTTATTAATGCGTTATTAGATTGGTTAAATAAAAAATAAAAAAAAAGACGCCAAAAGGCGTCTTTTTTCTTTCGATAATATTAATTTAGTTTTAGAATGCTCTACTACCAACCTTAGTTTGATAATACCATTCAACTTCTACCCAAGCTGGAGTACCGGGCACACCGCCACCATAATTTACTATTTTAAGTTTACTATAATTGCCATCTGCATCATATAAGTAAACATATTTTAGCTCTCTATCACCCATGCTTGTTGTCCATGTATTATCTCTAACTGGCGAGTCTTTACCATCTGTTAAGTCGCTTCCCGTTCCAACTTTAAACCATGTTTCACGCGTCATTCCGCTAGCACCATTAGCACTTCTTACAATAAAGCCAGTAGATGAATAGAATATGTCTACATCAACTTTATTTGCAGAAGAAATACCATATGCATTGCCTGTTGATAAATCCAAGCCACTTGGTTGAGCTGCAGTAGTTCCTAAAGTTTCCCATAATCTTACTGGTCCATATTTTACCGGAAGTGGATCCATGTTAATATCATAAGTAGTTGTTTGGTTTAAGGTAACATTTACTGTAAATGTAGAGTCAAAGAAATTTCCTTTTACTAACTTAATAGTATGAGCACCAACACGCAAATAATTTAAGGTATCTGGAGTAACCTTACCCGTGTTAACACCATTTAACCAAATTTGTGCACCAACTGGGGTAGATTTAATATTTAAGTTGCCTCTAAAGTTTTCTCGCATTACTATGTTAATTGTTTCGGTAGTGTTACCTGCTA
The DNA here is from genome assembly GCA_964652025.1 of uncultured Melioribacteraceae bacterium. Lineage (GTDB taxonomy): Bacteria > Bacteroidota > Ignavibacteria > Ignavibacteriales > Melioribacteraceae > JAEXOD01. Next base: position 49,047 of record CAZYZX010000003.1, on the reverse strand, counting down.
AGTTTACTGTGTAAGAAGTGTCTAAATAATTATCTAATACTAACTTAATAGTGTAAACACCTGCGTTTAAGTTTTTTAATGTATCTGGTGTAACTTTCCCAGTATTTGTGCCTGATAAGTAAATTTTTGCTCCTGCAGGTGTGGATTTAACAATAATATTACCCTTTGGTGTTGGTGCTACAGGGTTATCTTCTTCGTTGTTACATGCTGTAAAAATTAATAAAGGTAATATTAATAACAATAATAATTTTTTCATTACTTCTCCTATTATTTTTTAGTAAGGTTAAAACTTAATTTTGTCTTATCTACGTTCATTGTAAAAGTTCCAGAAAGTTTGGTTAAATCGTCGGTAAATTTACCATTATATTTACCTGCATAACGACTGTGTAATAAATCTTTCATACTAAAAGCTTTTGTATCTGGGTCAAATTCTCCGCTAACTTCTTGATTAATTACTTCGCGGTAATTAATTGTAATTTTCCCCTTAAATGTTTTATCTGTTTGCTCTGTAATAGTTAGTGTTGTAGCTCTGCTATCAAAAACACCTGTATAAGTGCCTTTAATATCCGGAATTTGTGGGGCTGCTTTTTCTTGTGTAACTTGCTCAGCAGGCTTTTGTGCGTTGGTATCTGCTGGGGCTTCGGTTTTTTGTTTCTCTTCTGTTTTCTTTTCTTCTTGCTTACCGCAACTAACAACTAATAGTGCTATGGCTAAAACAAAAATACTTAAAATAGAAAGGGATTTTTTTACATACATCTTTACCTCTGTAATAATTAATAAACAATTAATATATAAAAATTAACTCATTTAATCTAAAAATAATTCAAATAAAAATCTAAAATAAGCATAATAATTGACTACTAATGATCATAAACACAAGTGCAAAAGGATAAATAGTTGCATAGCCAATTTTAGGAGCTTCGGAATCGGTCATAGAGTCTATTGCGCTTAGAGCAGGTGTACTTGTCATGCCACCAGATAGGGCACCTAAAAATAGTAAAAAGTTCATTTTTAATACTATCCGAGCATAAATTAAAGCAATAATCATCGGTAATATTGTAACAATTGCTCCTAAATAAAACAACATAAAACCATTATTTAATATTGTTTCTACTAAATGTTCCCCAGCATTTGTTCCAACTCCAACAAGAAAAAAAACTAATCCAATTTTTCTTAAAAATTGATTAACCTCACCGGCAATGTTCCATAATATAGGACCAGTTCTACCAATTCGAGCTAAAACAAGCGATGAAAGCAATACACCGCCAGTTACACCTAAGGAAAAGTTTAAACCCATAATAGGAATTTTAATTTGACCAATTATTAAACCTAAAATAATTCCAATTGCTATTGGTAAAAAATCTAATTGAAATTGCTGTCTTGTATGACCGAACAAATTTTCAACTTGCCTTAAATTTGCCTTTGGTAGTGCAATTGTAACCTTATCCCCAAGTTGTAGTTTTGTAGATGCTTTTGGGGTAATATCAATTCCGGCTCGTCTTATGCAAGTTGCTGTTGTTTCGTAATTTGCAAAAAGTCCAATTTCTGCGAATGTTTTTCCAGAAATTTTAGGATTTGAAACTAATACAGTTTTAATTAAATAGTCTTTACTTAAAGGAATTTTAACATCTGTTTCTTCACCAATTAAAAGTTTCACTTTTTCCAAACCATCTAAACTACCAACAGCTTTAATTATATCCCCTTCGTGTAGTACAGTTTCTGAGGTAGGGGTAGTAGTAATCCCGTTATGATAAACCCTAGATATGTTACAATTTGTCATAGAGCGAATTTTAAGTTCACCAATAGCTTTACCAAAAATATTTGGATTAGTAACTTTATAATTTTTATTAAATAAATTAGGGTTATCTTTCTTTAGGCTTTCATCATATTCTGCTTTAGATGAATTTAAATCCACACGTACAATTTTATTAATTATACGCACAAAAATAATAACACCTAAAACTCCAAATGGATAAGCAATACCATAACCAATAGAAGCAAGGGTAGATTTAGAAGCATCAATAGCGGTTGCTAAACCAGGTGTGCTAGTAAGAGCACCAGTAAATAAACCTACCATTAATCGCATGTCGGTACCGGTTAGTTTACCAAGCAATAAAGTAATCGCTCCTCCACTAAATACTATTATTGCTGCTAAAAGAATAAAATGCAGCCCTTGTTCCTTAAATGATTTAAAAAATCCTGGTCCAGCAGCAATCCCTACTGAGTAAATAAATAATACTAAGCCAATATTTTGTAACAATTCCGGGGTTTTATGCCCATAATGACCAAAAATTAAAGCAACAAATATTACTCCGCTACTTTCTAAAGATATTCCCTTTATTTTTATTCCTCCTAAAATAAGACCTAATGCTACAATAAGAAAAAATACTGCAAACTCGTTGTGTAGTAAATCCATGTTTTGAACTAATATTTTTATTTTACTTATTTAAATAAAGCAATTTTTTTATTATTAGTAAACATTTAATTAAAATTTAATTAAATGGATTAAAATTGGTAAATAAACGAAATAGAATTAAATTGAGGAATAATTTTAAAAGAATGATTATTATTGCTATTATTTCGTTTAAGCTCACTATTAACAGTATATAATCCACCAGATATGCCAATAAGTGCACCAAAAAATACATCGCTTAAAAAATGTTGATTGTTATATACACGCGCAAAAGCTGTAGAGGCAGCTAAAGAATAAAAAAAGATTCTGCTGTAAATGGTATCAAAATACTCTGCCAGTACAGTAGAAAAGGCAAAGGCAACAGTTGTATGACCACTTGGGAATGACTGAAACTCGTTATTAGTAGTAAATAATTTAAAGTCCCAAGCACCTTTATTGTAATATGGACGAGTTCTTTCTAAAACAGTTCTAAAAAACATTACATTAATGCCAGAGTAAGATAAGCTTTGAAAAAGCATTCTTCCAATTTTACGTATTTCATCATTATCAGAAATTAAACCTATAGTATATGTAGATAAAGCGGCAATGTTAGAATATGTTACAATGCCATAGTAAGTCGGAATATCCCAAAAATCTTTATTAAGTGTTAAAGTGGTTTTTCTGCCAACATGGTTTTTAACCCACATATCGGTATAAATAAGGGTATAAGTAGTAGCAGCAAGTCCAGCAAAGGTTAAATAATCTTTAGTACTTGCATTAAAAGGGTAGGAAAAATAACCAACACCATCGTTCCAAAAAATCTTAGTATCTTCTATTAACTTACTGCCAAAATTAGATTTTAAGGAATCGCTATTTTCACCAAAAGATAAAGTAATAAAAATAAAAAAGAGGAAAAATGTAATGTATTTCATTTATTTCTTTTTATTTTTATCACGCTGCACTTTTTTAACAGGATCTGCAGTGGTTAAGTTAATTAGATAATCTTGTGAGGATAATATTTCCTCGTTATAAACAGGATGATTAAATGCATAATTACCATTAGGTAGCAGCACTCTAGCTTTAACATTATCTTTAACAGAAGGTAGAAGAATTTTGTTAATAATAGTTTTTTTAAGTTCAGAATTTTCAATAGGGAAGATAACTTCTACGCGTCTATCAAGATTTCTTTGCATCAAATCTGCACTACCTGCATAAACTTCTTCGTTCCCATCATTATAAAAATAAAAAATTCTAGCATGCTCTAAAAATCTACCTACAATGCTAATAACGCGTATATTTTCACTTAAGCCAGGTACAGAAGGCACAAGGCAACAAATGCCGCGCACTATTAAATCTATTTTAACACCACGTTGGCTAGCTGCGTATAAAGCGGCAATAAAAGCTGGGTCTACAAGAGAATTCATTTTAAGGATTATATGAGCTTTTTTACCTTTGTTAGCAATTAATATTTCGCGTTCAATTAAACTAAGTAATTTTGGGCGAATATTAATAGGGGCAACAAAAAGTTTTCTAAAATTGCTTTGGGCGGAGTAACCAGTTAGATAATTAAATACTTCTGATACATCTGCACAAATTTCTTTATTACTTGTAAAAAGTCCTAAGTCTGTATAAATTTTAGCTGTTGAGGTGTTATAATTACCCGTTCCTAAGTGGACGTAACGTTGCAAACCGTCTGCTTCTTTTCTAACAACAAGAGTCATTTTTGCATGAGTTTTTAGTCCTAAAAGACCATAAACCACATGCACACCTGCTTTTTCAAGCTCGCGTGCCCAATAAATATTATTTTCTTCGTCAAACCTTGCTTTTAGCTCTACCAAAACAGCCACTTGTTTTTTTCTATCAGCAGCTTCAATAAGTGCTTCTACAACGGGCGAGTTAGCACCAACGCGATAAAGTGTTTGCTTAATTGCCATTACATCCGGATCTTGGGATGCTGTTTTAATAAAATCTACTATTGGGGTAAAAGAATCGTAAGGGTGATAAAATAGTATATCACGATTTTTTATTATATTAAATATATTTTCCTCTTCAAAGTCCTTAGGTATCATTGGATGAAATACCTTTTCCTTTAAATGATGGAAGGGGATATCGTAAAGGCGCATAACTTCGCTAAGCCCTAATACGCCATTTATAACTTGAACATCTTCTTTTGTAATTTGTAAGTTCTCTATAAGTGTTTCAAGCATAAAATCTGGCATGTCTTTTTCAACTTCTAACCTAACAACATTGCCAAATTTTCTTTGCTTAATATTTTCCTCAATTAATTCCAATAAGTCATCTGCTTCATCTTCTTGAATTTCTAAGTCTGTATCTCTTATTATTCTAAATCTATGTGCATTTAATACTTCGTAACCGGGGAACAGTGTATGCAAGTTTTCCCTAATTAAATCGCCAAGCCAAATGTATTTATAGCATGATATTGATTTATTTCCGTTCTTGGGTTTAACTATATTGTTTATGTTAAATAATCTTGGTAGAATGCTTGGAATTTTAACACGAGCAAAATGTTGCTCACCTTCGGGCTTTTTAACTAAAATTGCATAGCTAATACTTAAATTAGAAATGTAAGGGAAAGGTCTGCCCGGGTCAAATGCTAATGGTGTTAAAATTGGGTAAATCTCATCATAAAAGTATTTATTTAATGCTTGTTTTTCTTCTGCACTTAATTCGTTAAATTGTAAAATATGAATATTGTTTTTTCTTAACTCTGGTATTAATACGTTATTCCAATATTCGTAAAGGTCAAAAACCATTTTACTAACGGATTTATCTATTCTTTTTAGCACTTCAAAGGGAGTTAAGCCATCAATAGTAGGCTCTATAATATTAGCCGCTATCTGCTCTTTAAGCCCACTTACGCGTATCATGTAAAATTCATCTAAATTTGAAAAAAAGATTGAAACAAATTTTACTCTATCCAAAATAGGTAAATTTGGGTTAAATGCTTCTTGCATTACGCGTCTATTAAATTCAATCCAGCTTAAATCTCTATTAAAAAAATTTTCTGGTTTATAAAAGTATTGCAAAAATTTCTTAGTAAAAAGCATAGTAAATCCTTAAAGTTTTATTCAATTTTTTTAGCAGATGAATAATTATCTAAGTCGTAATGAATAATTTTTTCGGGCATAGGAAGTCTTCGTAGTTTAACATTCCCTTTAGCTAAAAATTCTTCTGCACGGGTATCGTGGTAGTCTGAAAAAATAACTATTTCTACAATGCCGGCTCCAATTAAGGCTTTTGCACAATTAGTGCAAGGCATGTTTGTTACATAAGCAGTTGCTCCTTTTGTAGATACTCCATGTATTGCACATTGTATTAAAGCATTAATTTCTGCATGTATTGTTCTAATGCAATGGTTATCTTCTATAATGCATCCTTCATCTTCACAATGTGCATCACCAGGTATAGAACCATTGTAACCTGTTGATAATATTCTTCTATCTTTAACTAAAACGCAACCGCAATGCATCCTTGGGCAAGTTGCTCTTTCGGATACAAGCATTGCTAACTTTAGAAAATACTCATCCCAAGATGGCCGTTTACTTGTAGACATAAATTACCTATTTTTAATAAAACTTTAATTTACAAAATTTTTATTAATTAATGAAAACAGTTTTTAGTTATTTTATTACAAAATATAAATTTATTGTATTTTTTTTGATTTAAATCATATAAAAAAACTTACTGCTAAAATTATTTTTAACAGTAAGTTCTTATATTTAATATTCTTTAAATTTTAATAAGTATATTTTACTTTGAATTTAAGAGTAGTTTCGCTATCTGCTTTTACAGGTACTTTAAAAACTACTTTATTCGCATTCTCTTTATCGTATTTAAAATTAGTTTCAGTAATTTCCCAATTGTTCCCTAAAAATCTTTCAACATCTATTGTAACATCTTCTTTTTTCCTATTCTTAAATTTAACTTCCCAAGTAAATTCACTCACCCTATCCGAAAAACGTTTTTCATCCATTTGTTTATCTTCAACAACTATATCAAAAGCTTCACCAATTTTTAATTTAACGGTTTCTTTATTTGCAGTATGGTCAATAAAATCTTCGCCAATAAATTCTAAAGATTCTCCATCTTTCTTAAATAGTCTAAACTTTCCTTTTGGCATTGGTTTGCCTAAGTTATTTTTATCTGTATTTTCGAACATAACAACCACTTTAACTTTACTATTGGAGTAGTTGTTACCACTATAAATATATTTTTTTGTTGCACTAACATCATTAGCAGTAAAAAGAGATATTTGTTTTGTCTCGTTATTTTCTAATGTGGTTTTTCTTTCTAAATTATAAATGTGATATTCAAAGAATTCTTTTTCCTTAAATTGGTTTGCACTGCTTGTAGTAGCTGCCTCTTTAAACATTGGTCTTATATCACCATATCCTAAATCTTCTTTAACCATGTTAACATCACCCGCAACCAATTTTAATTCTGCATTTTTATATGTTGTACCGCTATTATTGGCAATGCTAACCCACGAGTTTATATCTAACTTTGTATCGTTTTCGTTAAGCACTGCAACATACTCTGCAGACCAGTTCATGCCGCCAGTTTGGTAAGATAAATTAATATTCTGTTTGCCCGCAGATTTTACATCAGTTAACCAAACTAATGTTGGTTTAGTAATTAAGCCTTCGGGTAAGCTTTCAACTGCTATTCTATATTTATCTACATTTGGTAGCATTGTTAAACCACCATTTTTTGAAAGCAATACTATTTGGTTCCCTTGAGAAGATAATAATGTGCCTTCAATTAATTCCCCTTTTTCGTTATAAAGTTGGATATTTTTATCGATATACTTATTTAGTACTTTGTCCATACCTACTAAATCGTATCTATAGTTTTGCTCTAACACAGTACCATTTAGCTCAAAGTGTACACTTGTAGGATCAATTAAACTTGCAACATCTGTAATTTTTAGCTCGCTAATTCCTTTGTTAAGCTGTACTTCTCTAACTTCTTTAATTACGCCTAAGTTGTTGTTATAAACTGTAACTTTTGTTTCCTTTACAGTTTGTGCAAATAAAGTTGTTGATATTGCGCTAATTATTAATAGTTCTTTTAATTTAGACATAGGTTAACCTTTATTTTTAGTTAAAATTAGTTACAATATTTAAATTTATTTGTTCCAATAATTTACAATAATTTTATAATTTTACTAAAAATTAAATTTAACAAAAATATATGTAAAACGCATTTGGGATTTATGAAAATTTATATTAATTTTTAATAATATTTTTTAAGTTATTAAAGTATGGCTATGGTTGATAAAAGTAAAGAAAACAGAGCTTTAGGTTTAGACGCTTTGCGTGGTTTTGCAATATTAACGATGTTTTTATCTGGTTTAGTGCCATTTTACAAAAATACTTTGCCAAATTGGATGTATCATGCTCAGGTGCCACCTCCTTTGCACAAATTTAACCCAAATTTGCCGGGTATAACTTGGGTGGATTTAGTATTTCCATTCTTTATCTTTTCTATGGGGGCTGCTATTCCTTTGGCGCTTACCAAAAAAATTAATAATGGTTTAAAAACTTATAAAGTTTTTTTACAAGCATTAGAAAGATACATTTTGCTTGCTGGTTTTGCTATTTTTATTCAGCATGTTAAACCATATGCATTAAACCCAAATCCAACAATTTTTACTTGGTTAATTGCATTGTTAGGATTTGTTTTAATCTTTCCCGTTTTGTATAGATTTCCAAGTATGATTAATAAAAACTATGTTTATTTAACAAAATTTATTGGTTTATTAATAATAGTTATTTTATTGTATACTTTAAAGTATCCAGATGGCAGTGGCTTTAAATTAACGCGTAGTGATATTATTATTTTAGTTTTGGCAAATGTTGCATTTTTTGGCACTTTAATTTGGTATTTTACCCGTGATAATCTGTTGCTTAGGCTTGGTATTTTTGGCTTTTTATTTGCTTTTAGGCTTGGACATAATGAAGTTGGTTTTATTAAAGAAGTGTGGAGTTTTACTTTCTTCCCTTGGTTATATACTTTATATTATTTGCAATATCTATTTATACTTATCCCAGGCACTATTATTGGGGATTATTTAGTTGCTTATACACAAAATAAAGAAATTAATATTGTAAATATTAATAAAAATATGCTATATAAATTTTGTTTTTTAAACATATTAATTACTGTAATTGTGTTAATAGGTCTTCAATCCCGCTTAACGGTTTTAACATTATTATTAGCTGCAGTTTGGGGTGTAGTTACTTATTTAGTTATAAAAGATGCAAATAGTGAAATAGAGATTTTATTTAAGCGCTTTTTTAACTGGGGAATATATTTTTTAATATTAGGGCTATTTTTTGAGCCTTACGAGGGTGGAATAAAAAAAGATCACCCAACGGTTAGTTACTATTTTGTAACAGTTGGTTTAGCAATATTTTCTCTTATTGCTTTTTCAATTTTAATTGATGTGCTTAAAAAGGGGAAATATTTAGATATACTGATTTCTAATGGTCAAAATCCTATGGTGGCATATGCAGGAATTACTAATTTAATTCCTCCAATTTTAGGTATAACCGGCTTAGGAAAATTATTAAATTTAATGGTAATAGATCCGTGGACCGGTTTTATTAAAGGATTATTAATTACTTTTATACTGGGAATAATAGTTAAGTATTTTACAAAATATAAAATATTTTTACGAACATAAAACGAGGAAAAATATGGCAGTAATAAGACCTTTTAGGGCAGTACGTCCTGTTAAAGAGGTTGCTCATTTAGTGGCAAGTGTACCTTACGACGTTGTTAACAAAGAAGAAAGTGCAGAATTAGCAAAAGGTAATCCTTTAAGCTTTTTACGTGTTACACGTAGTGAAATTGAAATTATGGAAAAAATCAATCCTTACTCTCCAGAAGTATATCAGAAAGCCAAAGAAAATTATTTAAGATTAAAAGAAGAAGCTCCTTTAATTACAGAAGATAAGCCATGTTTTTACGTTTATAAGTTAATTATGGGAGAACAGGAACAAGTTGGTATAGCAGCAACATTTGCAGTTGATGATTATGATAATGATATAATTAAAAAGCACGAAAAAACGAGAAAAGAAAAAGAGGACGACAGAACAAATCATATTATAACAACAGAAGCTCAAACGGGTGCAGTATTTTTAACTTACAAAGAAGTTGCTAAAGTGGATAATATTGTAAACAAAACTATGGCAGATACTGAACCGCTTTATAATTTTACCGCTCCTGATGGCATTAAACATATTTTATGGATATTGCCAGAAAAATATGAAGAAACGATAGTTAACGAAATAGCTAAAGTTAAATATTTGTACATTGCAGATGGTCACCACCGTGCTGCAAGTGCAAGCAGAGCGCGTAAAGTTAAACAAGAAAATAACCCATTACATAATGGTAGCGAAGAATACAACTTCTTTTTTGCTGTTTTATTCCCAGCTAATCAATTAAAAATTTTACCTTATAATAGAGTTGTGCACGAGTTAAAACAATCACCAGAAGAATTTTTAAATAATGTTGCTAAAAATTTTACTATAGAAAAAACGGGTAATCCAAATCCTCCTAAAAGAAGAACTATTGCAATGTATTTCCAAAAAGAGTGGTATTTATTAACTCCAAATGAAAATGTGAAAGAAGCTAAAAACTATGGGGATAATTTAGATGTAAGCATTTTGCAAAATTATTTATTAGACCCTGTTTTTGGAATTAAAGACCCGCGTACAGACCATAATATAGATTTTATTGGTGGAATTAGAGGCACTGCTGAATTAGAAAAATTAGTAAATTCTGGTAAAGCAGCAGTTGCTTTTTCTATGTATCCTTTAAGCGTAAGTGATTTAATTAATATTTCTGATGCGGGTGAAATTATGCCACCTAAATCCACTTGGTTTGAACCAAAGTTACGCGATGGTTTGCTTATTCATGAAATTTAAATAATTATTTTTTATTTAAGTATTTATCTTTACCCATGGTCCTTATTTTTATTAAATAAGGGCCATTTTTTTTGCATTTATTTATATTATGTTTAAAATTTGTGTTTTATATCACATTTTTTTGTTATTTTTAATAATAATTTTATTAGACTAATTATCCATTTAAACCTCTAATTAATAAAGAGTGTCTAAATGTTAAATAAACTAAAAATAGGTGCAAAATGAAAAAATTCTTTGTTTACGTATTATCAATATTTTTAACTGGTATAGTGTTAAATGCACAAGTAGCAGCGCCATATAACTTAACTGCTAATGTAGAAAACTGGGGAATAAAGAAAAATGTTAAGTTAGCTTGGCAACATGAATTAAATGCACCACAAGTGCTTTTTGATGTGTATAAACAAGCTGATAATGGTAATTTTGTTAAAATTCTTACTAAATTCCCAAGAAAAAATTTTACAGATTTTCAAGTTTTTGTTGGTAAATCTTATAAATATTATGTAGTTGCAAAAGTTGGAACTACTTTAAGTGCATCTAGTGATACCGTTACTGTTACAATAGAAGAGCCCGTAATACTTAAAGGTATAATTGCCGGTGTTGTTACAGATGAAAACACGGGCGCACCAATAAGTGGCGCAAAATTAACTTTTATTCCTAAAACTAACTTTTTTAATTTTGTTACGGTAGTTTCATCAGATAGTTTAGGTAACTACTCTGTAGAGTTAAAAGAAGGGGAATATTATATTCATGTTGCAAAATTGATGTACAAATATGAATATTATAATAACGTAACCAACATTAGAAATGCAACACCTGTTAATGTTGTTGCTTCTGTTGCAACTAATATAAACTTTGCACTATCCCCAATTGTTATCCCAACATTTTATACTTTAAAGGGGAAAGTTACCGATGAACTTGGTAATCCATTACGCGCAAAAGTTAAAGTAATTATTCAAAATAAAGGTTTAAATGTTGCTCGTTACAGTTTAACTAATCCAGATGGGGATTATTCTATTCGTTTAAGAAAAAATGATACTGTAATTGTTTATGCAAGTTCATTTAATTTTAACTTTTTACCAGAGTATTATGATAACAAACTAACTGCAACCGAAGCAGATGTTTTAGTTATGAGTGGTAATTTAGAAAACATTAATTTTGCCTTAGCTAATAGAGTACCATTTGCTAATTTAATTAGCGGTACATTACAAGATACTTTGGGTAACCCAATTGTTGGAAATGTGACAGCATTTAAGGTAAAAGATGGACAAATGCCATTTAAGGTTAGTGTAGTTAGTGATTCTACAGGTGCTTATACATTAACAGATTTATTGCCCGGTAAATATGTGCTTTTTGCATGCTCATTCCCAAATTATATACCAACATATTTTAGATTTGATGGAGCGCAAGCTTTCCGTCCTAAAAACGCAGATACGTTAGTAATAGAATCCACCACTGCATTAAACAATATTAATTTTACATTGTTAAATAGAGTTTATGGCGGAAATGGGATGATTAGTGGTATAGTTAACGGGAATGATAAATCACCAGTTCAAGGTGCTTACGTTGTAGCAGTAAACGAAATGGGTAAAGTAATTTCTTCTGCTGTAACTGATGCCAACGGTTTTTATAATTTAAATAGTTTATCAGAAAATAACTATACTTTACTTGTAAACAAATACGATTATGAAGAATCTACAGTAAGTAATATTCCAGTTTATCAAAACAATCTCTATTCTGCAATAGCAAACGTAACAATTAATCCGCAGGGCGTTACTTCTGTAAACGAATCTTCTACTATTCCGGAAAACTTTGTATTAAGTCAAAACTATCCAAATCCATTTAACCCAGAAACAACAATTAAATTTAGCATACCTACACAACAATTTGTAAGCTTAAAAGTATACGATATTTTAGGAAATGAGGTTGCAACTTTAGTTAGCGAAGTAAAACAGGCAGGAAATTATCAAGTTAAATTAAATGGGGCTAACCTTTCAAGCGGTATATATTTTTATAGCTTAAAAGCTGGTAATTTTACAAAAACCTTAAAGATGACCTTAATTAAGTAATTTTACAAATTTAATCTAAAATTTTTTTAGGGCGTTAATAATAATTAACGCCCATTTTTTTACCTATCTAAAACAAAATTTTTGTAATAAAATAAATTTTAACTTAAATTTAAAGTTAAAATAAAAAAATAATTCCAACTTTTAACGTTAAATGTAATGCTAAAATCACTATATATAAAAGATTACGCTTTAATAGATAGTATTACTGTAGAGTTCGAGAAAGGGTTAAATATTATTACAGGTGAAACCGGTGCGGGTAAATCTATTTTAATAGGTGCGATGGGTATTCTTTTAGGTGAACGTGCAAGCACAGAGGTTATAAGAAAAGATGCTGCCAAAGCAATAATAGAAGGGATTTTTGACATTACAGGTAATAATAAAGTAATAGAGCTTTTAGCAACTAACGAAATTGATTATACAAACGAATTAATTATTAGAAGAGAAATTTCTGCAAAAGGAAGTAGCAGAATTTTTATAAATGATACACCAGTTAACTTAAATATGTTAAAAGAAATTGGGGATTTATTAGTAGATTTACACGGACAGCACGAGCATCAATCCCTTTTACGTAGCGATAAGCATATTGATTTTTTGGATGAATATATTAATGTTAATAGCTTAAAAGAAGAATATAAAAAAATATTAACAGAGATAAACAATACTAAAAACGAATTAGATTTAATTACAGCAAAAGAAGCAACCGCAAAAGAGAAATTTGATTTATACAGTTTTCAACTTAAAGAAATTGAAGAAATATCACCAGCATTAGGCGAAGAAGAAGAATTAGAAAAAGAATTAAATATCTTAGAAAACTCTGAAAAATTAACCTCATTAAATACATTAGTGTTTGAATTACTTTATGATTCTGAAAACTCGGTTTACGACAAGATTAGTGAAGTAAAAAGCTTGTTGCAAGATTTATCTAAAATTGATGAAGGTTATTTAGAAAAGATTAACGAAATAGAAACAGTAAATGCATTAATACAAGATATAGCAGAGTTTTCTAGAAGTTACCTAAGCAAAATAGATTTAGACCCTGCTAAGTTAGAAGAAATTAGAGGAAGGTTAATAAGTTTTAATAGATTAAAAAAGAAATATGGCGGCACAATAGCAAATGTGTTAGAATATAAAGATAAAATAAAAACCGAAATAGAGCTTGTTACAAATTTTAGTGAAAAAATAACAGAGTTAAACAACACTTTGAATAATTTGCGCTTGCAAGCTGGTGGCTTAGCCAAAAAAATAAGTGATTTAAGAAAAGAAGGGAGCGCAAAATTAAAAAAAGAAATTGAGGAAAGTTTAACTTATTTAGGGATAAATAATTCTTGCTTTGAAGTTTGGATTACGCAAAAATTAGAAACGGAAAACGAAAAATATATAATTTGTGATGGCAATAAATATAAATATAACGTTAATGGTTACGATGAAGTAGAGTTTTATATTTCTACAAATAAAGGAGAAGACCCAAAGCCATTAGCCAAAGTTGCAAGTGGTGGAGAAATTAGCAGAATAATGCTAGCACTAAAAACATCTCTTGCAAAAAACGAAACTTTACCGCTGCTAATTTTTGATGAAATTGATACAGGCGTTAGTGGGCGTATTGGTCAAAAAGTTGGAATTGCACTAAAAAATTTGGCTAATTATCACCAAATAATAGCAATAACACATTTACCACAAATTGCAGCTTTGGCAGATACACATTTTGCCGTTGAAAAAGGTTTAGTTAATGATAGAGTTGTTAGCGTTGTTAAAAAATTAACTAATGAAGAAAGATTAAACGAAGTAGCAAAACTTTTAAGCGGAGAAGAGATAACAGAAACTGGGCTTAAAACGGCAAAAGAACTTATAGAATTTAAATATTAGATAAAATAACTTATTTTTTTTGAAACAAACTAAATTATAGATTGGTACAAATATTGGAAAAGAAAATAATTGAACTTAGTGACGAAGAATTAATAGCCAAGTTTCAAGAAACTAACGATATTGAATATTTTGAAGCTTTGGTTAAAAGATATAAAGACCCACTGATGAATTATGTTTTTCGTTATGTGGGGGATAGAAATGTGTGTGCGGATATTGTTCAAGAAACGATGATTAAATTTTACTTGAACAAAGATTCGTATAAATCGTTTGCAAAGTTTTCCACATGGATTTACACCATTGCAGGAAATTTAGCAAAAAACGAGCTTAAAAGAAGGAAAAGACGAAATATACTTTCCTTAAGTAATGGTGAAAACAGTGATGAACCAGCTTTGCAGATTGAAGATAATAATATTTTGAAACCGGATGAAGTTTTAGATAGTAAGATAAAACATGAAATTATACAAAAAGCTTTATTAAAAGTTAAACCTGTATATAGGGATGTTGTTATTTTACGAGATATACAAGGATTGTCGTACGAAGAGATAGCAGAAATTAAAAATTTATCAATTGGTACAGTAAAATCTAGAATAAACAGAGGAAGAACAAAACTTCAAAAATTGTTAAAAAAGATTTATAAAGAGTAAGCCTATGAAAGATAATTTATACTACGATGAAGAAAAGAAGTTTGAACCATTAATTAACCTTCTTAAAGAGCTTCCTAAAGTAGATGCTCCGGATAATTTTGAGTATAATTTAATGGTAAAAATTAATAATGGTAATTTAGAAAAGAAAGAAACTAAAACTTTTTCTAAATGGCTTTATATTTTTACCCCAGCAGCTGTTACGGTTTCTATAGTCTTATTATTTTTATTATTTACAGGCAATGATAACAGGGATTTATTTTTATTTGAAAATCCCCCCAAAATTGCTTTAAGCGGTAAAAACAGCGATACTATAAAAATTCAAGAAATTGTAGTAAATAAAGCAGCCATTGGAGAAAGCAAACAAAATAGCAATGTTAAGGTAGAAAAAAAGACTTATGCAGTTGTAGTTCAAAATAACGATGTTGTTAAAAAAACTAATAAACCGCTTCTTTTAGATGAATCTAAATCATTAGATTTAGATAAAGTAATAAGTGGCGACCAAAAGATTAGCGAAAATAATTCTCGTGTAAGATTAGTTAGCGATGGCGATAATCTTTATCCTTTTGACGAATATTTGGTAAAACCGAACAAAAAAGAAGATGTAACGCAATTAAAAGCTAAGATGGACTCCTTAAAAAAAGCTGCAAATAAAAAATCAAAATAAAGTTATTTGATTTTTATTAAAAAATGTATTAAATTTAAAATCTTAAATTTTAGGAGATGTGATTAAATGAAAAAAGGTATTCATCCTGCTTATAGAAAATGTACAGTAACTTGCGTATGCGGAAATACTTTTGAAACTCGCTCAACGGTTAGCCAAATTAAGTTAGAAATTTGCTCTGCTTGTCATCCGTTTTTTACCGGTAAACAAAAGATAATCGATTCCACCGGTAGAGTTGAAAGATTTATGAAAAAGTACGCTAAAAAAGCTTAATTTTTATAAGTATTTTGTTTTTAAGGGGTTGTTTTACAGCCCTTTTTTTATTTTAAAGGTTATTTTAATTTTCTATAAATGTTTTAATTTCTAACTCTGGTTCAAGTTCATTTGGTTTATGTTTATTCTTTTCATCAAAAATTATTTTATTAAACCATTCCATGCTAATTTGATTAACCAACGCTGTTTTTTCTAAAAAATTTAGTTCATTTGGGTCTATATTTCTATCTGTATAAATTAACTTCATCCCATCTTTAATAAAGCACTCTGCAATTTTTTGATTTGTAAACTTGGGTGGGGTTTCATCTATAAAATCGTTTGATAATATATCTCTTATAGAATCTTCTACAAATTCTTTATCAAAGCCTAATGTTTTTCCTAATTTAAATACAAATTTTTTTTCTTCTGGGGATACTTTAAAATCTTTTCTCATTAATAATAAAACACCCCTAAAATAATGGCTTTTATCTAAAACATCCAATTTTTTACCTCTCTTTTAAGTTAAACTAATTTTAACTATATACCGTTAATTTAATATATTTTATAATATATTAAAAGTAAAATATTAATATTGTATTATTTTAATATTGTTTCTTAAAATGATACACTCTGTTAGTTAAAAATTATATTTAAGTGATTATAAAATAAAGTGTTTACAAGGCATAATTTTTGATATAATTTAATTTAACAATTTTGTGAAATATGGAATTAGTACCAATTATATCAACTATTTTATTATATGCAACAGGTTTTTTATTTGTTGTTATTGTTGTTTCTGGCATTGTTAGAAAAGTGTTTGTGGTAAAAATTGAAGAACAGCCACAACCAACCCCTAGCAAAGTGGTAACAAAGGTTAGAAAAAAGCCTAAATCTAATCGTTCAG
The DNA here is from genome assembly GCA_964652025.1 of uncultured Melioribacteraceae bacterium. Lineage (GTDB taxonomy): Bacteria > Bacteroidota > Ignavibacteria > Ignavibacteriales > Melioribacteraceae > JAEXOD01. The sequence continues at coordinate 32,310 of CAZYZX010000003.1, read as the reverse complement.
AAAAACAATTACAAGAAAATACAAAACCAAAAGTGCCTGATGTTAAAAATAAATATAGATTAACATCTGTTGGAGAGGAATATAAAGGAAAGGATAGGAAACGGCGAACAGAAAAACCGAGAGAAACGCGAGAAGAACTAAATAAAGGTAATAAAAGATTTGTTGTTTTAAACGATAATATGAAAAGTAACATTAATTTTTACACTACAAGAATTACTGTTAATAAATATGGTGAAAACAAAATTAACTACGGTAAGGACTAATTTATGAATTTTAGCAGCAAACTTATAAATGACGAGTTTAATTTATTAGTTGATTATACTCAAGATTATTTTGATGGTATTAGTAAGCTTTTGCGTATAAAACCAAGTGTAGTTTTTTTTGGTGCAAGTAAGGCAAAAGATGAAGACTTTTACTATAAATTAGCTTATAATATTGCTGCAGAAATAGCAAGCCGAAATTTTGGAGTAATTACTGGTGGTGGACCGGGCTTAATGGAAGCAGTTAATAGAGGTGCTGCAGAAAATTTTGGAAGTAGTTGTGGTGTTAATATTAAACATGATGATATATTTTCTAATAAATATATTGATAGAGATAAAGACATTAGGTTTAAGTATTTTTCGTTTAGAAAAATTTGCATGACTAAAGTGGCATTAGGTTTTGTTGTTTTACCGGGTGGTATAGGTACTATTGACGAGCTTTTTACAATTCTTGCACAAAGAAGAGTTTACCACACTAATAATGTACCAATTGTTTTAGTTGGCAGTGTTTATTGGAGTGGGTTGCTTAATTGGTTAACCAAAATACAAAGCGAATTTGGTTATGTTGATACAAAAGATTTAAACAGTTTTATAGTTTCTGATAACCCTAAAGAAATTGGAGAACTATTTACTAATTTTTACAAAGATAAAATGCCGATGCTAAACTTTTAATTTATCAACTTCTGTTTGTAAAAGTTTAGTAAATTCCTCTCTGCTAATTCCTTCTAATTTAAATTTGCCTGTTTTAACAATTGTTTCTATAGTTTCCCCCTCGCCAATTAAAAATCTATATAAATTAAAGCCTAATCTGTTTCTATCGGCAGATAGAGGTAAGTAGTTTTGAAGTGAATCTGCTAAATTATAAGCTTTTTTTTCGGGCGTATTATCACTAAATTTTTTTATGCTAGAAGGAGGTAATGTTGTCATTTTTAACATCCTATTTATTTTATATTTACTACACAAATATAATAATAAAAAAATAAACCATAAGCAAAAAAAACAAAAATATCTGTTTTTAGATTTTGGATATTATTAAAAAAAATCTTATTTTGAACACCCTTACACAAATTATATAGATTTAATTTTAAGGTTACTACAGTATATGGAATGGATAATTTTAATATTATGGTTAATGATAATTAATGGTGGCTTAGGAGGTCAGTACATCCTTAATTGGATGGGAAATCAAAGAGAGTTTGTTGGTGATAAAGAGGTGGGTGTTACTCCAGGTATTATGACTTGGTGGCGCGAAGTTTCTAAATTAGCTTGGGCTGTAATAGCAGTTGTAATAGAAGTTATAAAAGGAAAAGAGATAAAATATTTATGGCCCGGCGTAATTTCTATGATAACAATTATTATTTGTGCATTTACCGGAGTTATAGAAAATATTGGCTTTTTCTATTTGCCAAGATATTACTCTCCTCATATTTATGCCCCATACGTTAATGTTTATTTAGCTTTTTTACCTTTTTTTGGTAAGTTTTTATTTAATGCAGAAATTAGAAAAGAGCATTGGATAGGTGTTTTTTTAGTTGTTGCTGGATTAACAATTCCACACATTCCGGTAATGTTAGGTCATTCAAACGATCCTAAAGCAGTTTTAGATACAAACGCTATTATTTGGATTATTATTATTAATTGCTGTTTATGTAGCCAACAAGTTTTAAATAACAAAACTGTACAAACCGCATTAAAAGGTGTTGGACCAAATGCACTTGTTGTTTGGCGGGAAATTTGGAAAATGGTTTTTATTTCTTTAGCTATTGTTTTATTCCCGATACTTGGTAATTATTTAAATGTAAATTTACCAGATAAAGTTAATGCTAAAGAATTTGAAACAAGAGTAATCACAAAACTTAAACAAGCTGATGATCCTGCTCATTTAACTGTTTTGCAAAAATATTATTCTAAAAAAGATAATAATTATATAATTGCAGAAAATTTAACTGATAAAGAGAAAGAAAGAATTAAAGAAGCATTTAAAAAAGCAGAGTTTCACAGATTTTTTGCTTTGTTTGATGGTAGTATTATACCTAATAACTGGTTGCCTATTTTATTTGTAGTGGCAGCAGGGTTAACAGGATATATTTATAGTTTTGGTTTCTTTAAACTATCTCGGTTTGCTGCACATTATTGGGTACCTTATACCAATGTTTACTTAGCCTTATTGCCGTTAGTTATGTTTTTATTTGGTAAAGATGTTACTACTTATCAAATTATAGGAGCTTTTGTAACCACATTAGGTTTAATGGTTGGTGTGTTAGATGTTAGCAAAAATAAAGTGCAGGAAATAGAAAAGAAGAATAAATAGTAGATAAAAATTTATTTTACATGTTATTAGAATATTGGGAAGATTTTTGTCTTCCCATTTTATTTAATACGCTTATATCTGGTACGGGTAGGTCTAAAATCATATCTCCAGTAACATTAATAATTCCATTTATCATTCTAAAATAGCTGTTAACAAACTCGCTATTTATATATTCAGAAATACCAATATATGTTTCTTCTGTTATATCCGCATTTTCTGTATAAAGTACTCCAACAAGTCTATCTATAGCTAATTCATCATAAAACTTTATATATCGTAAATATACCGCACTTTTAATTCTGGTTATGTAATCGTTATTGTTATACCTTCTAAAAAAAATATAGTTTTTATTGGGTATAGTATATTGCTTAATTTTTTTAGAGTTTTTAATATAATTTGGATATTTATAATCCATTGGGAATATAAATTTTTTGCTTTCGATGTTGTGTAGCCAAATTACCGGGATAGTATTTTTATCACTAATTGAAGTTAATTTATTTTCAACTTCTGTAATTATTAATTGTTTATAAATAACATTAAACCCTAAGCTTTTTAATGTGTTATTAAATTTCCCAATTTTTTTAAGTATTGCTAAATCTTTTTTTGAAGCTGCAAGGGGTAATAAATTAGTATTAATATTAAATCTATAATTATAAGTAATATTGGTTATATTATCTATTTTATCCGCATGGCTTATTTTTATGTTGTAAGTAGTAGCTTTCTTTTTTTGTGAATGAAGTAAAATAAACTCGTATAATACACTATGGCTATCAAAAATTTTGTTATCAGCGGCAAAGTGAAATATTTTGTTAAATTTAATGTAATCTACAAACTGGTTTCTATATTGCTTAAAAAAGCTACCTGAGCAAAAGCTACGCGGAATTAGAAATAAAAGGTGCCCATTATTTTTAACTATTTTTGTAGATATATAATAAAAAATAGTATAAATATTAGGTAAACCGAAAATTATTTTTTGTGCAATTTTAACTCTGTTATCATAATTGTTTAGTTTAAAAAAGGGAGGATTAGAGATAACTACATCATAATACCCATTATTAACATCATCATCAAAAATGTGTTTGTTTTCTAAAATAAAATCTTTATTTATTAATGAATAATTAAAACTAACACCATTATGTTCACAATAATCTTTTAATTTTTGTAATACTAAATTAGTGTAGTTTAAAATAGAGTCATCAATTTCATAGCAAGTAAGTTCAATAGCAGAAACTTTATTAAAAGTACAAAGTTTTTCTATAAAAGCAGCAGATAAAATTGCAGTTCCGCAAGCGGGTTCACAAATTTTAATTTTTGTTTTATTTGTTTTATAATTAAAAAAATCTACAAATTTAAGGGCAGTGTTAATTGGTGTAAAAAACTGCCCAAGCTTTTGCCTTTCGTGCATAAGTTTTTGGGCAGTAATAATATTAGAAAAATAATCTGCTAATAAAGAAGGTTTAGAGAAAGTAAGAGAGTAAAAATTTTCGGAATTGTTCATTAGTGTTTTTCATGCTCTTCTTGGTGTTTTTCCCCATGCTCCTTTTCGTGTTCTTTTGATTCTGATTGGATATTATTGTTGTTCGTATTGTTATTAGTAGAATTATTCCCAGAGTTATACACCCAACTTTTAATTAAATCAATTTCTTTTGCACTTAATTTAGCGCTTGGGTGCATAAAAGTATACATAGGTAAAGGCATTGCTCCTTTTTGCACTTCTTCTAAAATTTCTTCTTTTAATTTGCCTTCATTTGCAGCATCCCATTCAGAAAAATTTAAGTGCTTCCTTCCATTTTGAACGTCGCCAGAAACAATCCAAGATGCTGGTGCTAAGTAACTATAAAATGGGTAATTTACTTGATTTGAATGGCAATCATAACAAGATTTTTTAAATACAGCTTTTAATTCTGGTGATAACACAGGTTCGTTTTTTATTGGTGGATTGCTTCTATCAACGGGAATAAAATTAATTACTACATAAACCGCTAATAATATTAACAAAAATTTTTTGTACCCCTTTAACATATATTTTCCCCTTAATTAGTTTATTTAATATCTTTAATTTTAATACAAAAATCAATCAAAAAATTTAATATTTCTTCGGGGGAATTAAATTTATTATAAATTTCTAACTTAACAATATCTTTTTCGTTTTTAAATTGGCTATTTAATTCCTTGCAACCAACAATAAAAGCAGCAACTTTAGGAAATTTAGTTGAATAATATTCAGAATTAGAACCTTTAGGCAAATAAATAATAGTTTTATGTTTTTGAATAATAATTTTTTCAAAAAGGGCAAAAGAAGAATAAAATTTTAGTGTGGCAGCCAAAATTAATCTATTAACAACGGCAGGAAATTTACCGAAGCGGTCAATCATTTCTTCTTTAATTTCATCAATCTCATCAATTTTAACAATGCTAAAAAGAGCAGTGTAAAAGCTTAATCTATCAGCTTGTTCTGGCATGTAGGTTTTAGGTAAGCCAAGTTCAAAATAAGCATCAATATTAGTATTAACGCGCTCAAGTTGTTTAGGAAGGTCCTTAAACTCTTCTGCAAATTCACCTTGCTTAAGTTCTTCTACCGCTTCATCAATAAGTTTAAGATACATATCAAAACCAACAGTATCTATAGCACCGCTTTGTTCGGTTCCAAGTAAGTTACCAGCGCCGCGTATTTCTAAGTCTCGCATGCTAATATTAAAACCAGTACCAAGCTCTGTATATTCTTCAATAGCTTGCAATCTTTTAATAGATTTTTTAGATATAGCATCTAAAGAGGGGACTAATAAAAATGCGTATGCTTGTTTATCGCTTCTTCCAACGCGTCCGCGCAATTGGTGTAACTCTGCTAAACCAAACCTATCTGCACGGTTAATAATTATTGTGTTTACATTAGGTATATCTATACCGCTTTCTATAATTTTAGTAGCAACAAGCACATGATATTTTTTATTAAGAAAATCGTATATAACATTTTCTAAGTCAACCGGTTTCATTTGACCGTGTGCAATACCAATATTAATATTAGGAATGTGTCTTTTTAAGTAAGCAGCAATTTTATCAATAGATTGCACTCTATCGTGAACAAAATAAACTTGTCCACCGCGTCTTAGCTCTGCATTAATCCACTCCCGTATATAAGTAATATCAAATTGGGCAACTTTTGTATAAATTGGTTGGCGGTTTGGTGGAGGTGTAGCAATTATGCTTAAATCCCTTGCGCCAAGCAAAGATAAATTTAATGTTCTTGGAATTGGAGTTGCTGTTAAGGTTAATGTATCCACATTAGCTTTAAGTGTCCTAAGTTTTTCTTTAGCCATCACTCCAAACCGATGTTCCTCATCTATAATTAAAAGTCCCAAATCCTTAAACTCTACGTCTTTAGATAATAATCTGTGTGTGCCAATTACAATATCAACTAAACCAGCAGCAATATTTTTTACAATTTCGCTTTGTTCAGATTTTGTTTGAAACCTAGAAAGTACCGCGATTTTTACAGGGAAAAGATTTAATCTATCTAAAAAAGTATTATAATGCTGCTCTGCAAGAATAGTTGTAGGCACAAGCACAGCAACTTGTTTGCCATCTGTAACGGCTTTAAATGCTGCGCGTATAGCAATTTCTGTTTTACCAAAACCAACATCACCACAAACAAGACGATCCATTGGATTATTAGATTCCATATCTGCTTTAACTTCTTCCGTTACTTTAGCTTGGTCTGGTGTATCTTCGTATAAAAATGATGCTTCTAATTCTTTTTGCCAAACTGTATCTTGGCTAAAAGCAAAACCTTTAGTGCGCCTGCGCTCTGCATATAACTTTATAAGGTCTTTTGCAGCTTCTGCAATTTTTGCTTTTACTTTCTTTTTAGCATTTTTCCACTCGTTACTGCTTAAATTGGTAAGTTTTGGGGTAACGTCATCACGCGCGCTAAATTTTTTTACTAACGATAAATAATTTAGATTTACGTAAACAACGGCACCTTCTGCATAATTAATCTTAATACTCTCTTGTTCCACTTCACCAATTTTAATTGTCTCTAAGCCCACATACTGTCCTATTCCATAGGTCTCGTGTACTACAAAATCACCTTTTTTAATAGAACCAAAATCTTTTACTTTAGATTTCTTTGCTATTTGCTTTGTACTTATTTTAGTTCTATATGGTTTATTAAAAATATGGTAATCTGAGTAAACTATAATTTTATTTGATAAAGAAATAAACCCCTTTTTTAGCGGTAAGTTTATAACTGCAATCTTTCCCTCTGTGTAAAAATTTTCAAAGTTAGAGTTTTCTTCTGTAAGTAAATCGGCTATTCTTTTGCCTTGTAATTCGTTTTCTACTGTAATAACTACTTTAAAGTTTTTATTTATATATTCGTTTATTGAGGCAAATAGCAATTTAAAATTGGAATTAATTACAGGTGGTTCTGCTAAATTAAAGTTTATTTTATCATCTATTGTATTCCATGTATCCTCAATTATCCAATATACTTCTTTAGTATTTAATAATTCTTCAAAAGTTAAATTTTCATTTTCTAAACTACTTTCCTTTTTAGAGGTAGGTTTGGTGGAAAAAGAATCAAATAACTCTTGTTTAAGTTCTTCGTCAATATCTTCGGTATCATCTTCAATATTGTTATTTTCGGGTTCTTTTTTTGCAAAAAACTCGTCAATATTAACCGATGAAGAAAAAATAATAGGTTTATCTAAGTATTCAAATATATCAGAATATAAATCTTCACTATCACTAATTTTATCAGCTAAAGTTACGCTATCACTTTTTTTTAACGAGCGTTGACTATCGGGCTCAAAAAATCGAATTGATTCTAAAAAATCGCCATCAAACTCTAAACGTACTGGGTGTTTTTCGCTATAGCTCCAAAAATCTATTATACTGCCTCTAATTGCAAAATCACCAATTGCTTCTACAAATTTTTCTCGTTTATAATTAAATAGGTCAAAATATTCTAAAATTTCATCGTAAGTAATTTTACCATCAATTGTTATGGTAATTGTTTTATCATCAACATTTTTTTTGTTAGGTAATTTAAGTTTAAGCAAATTATATGGGGCTAATATAATAACATTACTGTTTTTAGATAGCTTAGTTAAATTTTCTTGAACAGACTCTAAATTTAAATCATCAAAGCAAATTAATTTATCGCCTAAACCTAAAATGTTTAGCTCTACCTTAAACTCGTTAACTGTTTCTATGGAAGGTAAAAGTAATAAATATTGTTTGTCTTTTTCTAAAATAAAACTTAATAAAAGACTTTTTGCCGAACCAGGAAGAATGCTAATATTTATTGGTTTGCCAAAATTAGCATTTTTTATTCTATTTAGTAAAATATCCGTTTCTGGATTATCAAAAAGTAATTTAAAAAATTCTTTTGCCATATTATTAACTAATTAAATTACAAAAATACAAAAATTGCATTTTATAAAATAAATTTTATTTGTATTTTATTTTTAGTATTTTATTGGGTAATCTTAATTAATAAAAACTAATTAAAGTGTAAGGGATAAAAATGGGAACAAAATCTTTAGCACAAGTAAATAGCCTAACTGTGGAAGATCTAAAATGGTCAATAGAATTAAAAGAGCTTAAAGAATTAAATTTAGAAGATGTAAACGATGGTGATGAAGTAATTATTGGACAGGAGAAAGCTATAAAAGCATTGCAAGTGGGGATAGAAATTAAAAACCCTGGTTACAATATATTTATAACTGGTTTAAGTGGCACTGGTAAGTTAACAACAGTTAAAAAATTATTAGAAACAATTTCACCCTTAGAAGTTCAACTAAAAGATTACGTTTATGTAAATAACTTTAGTGATGAAGATAGACCCATTTTGTTAGAGTTTGAAGCGGGAACAGCTGTTAAGTTTAAAAAAGATATGGCTCACATGATAAAGTTTTTACAGGAAAATATCCCTAATGTGTTAGAAGCTGAACCATATTTAAATAGAAAGCGCAGGTTAGTAGAGTATTATAATCAATCACAACAAAAACTTTATAATCAATTTGAAAATAGACTACATAAAGAAGGATTTGTTTTAGGGCAAAGCCAAAATACAGAAATTCCCCATCCGGAAATTTTAATTCAAAAAGAAAATAAAGTTTACTACATTCAACAATTAGAAGAGCTAATTTCTAATAAAATTATAGATAAAGCCGAAGCAAATAATTTAATTAAAAAATATACAGCATATCAGCAAGAGCTTCAACTAGTGTTAAAGAAAAGCTTAAGCATTAGTAGAGAGTATCAGCAAAAATTATATGAATTGGAAAAAACTCATACAGCCACAATAATAGAGGCAGTTTTAGATGAAATAAAAAGTGAGTATAATTACCCAAAGGTGGCAGATTACTTAAACCAAGTTAAAGAAGCGATTTTTGAGAACTTAGATGTTTTTGTTGGTAGAGTAGACCCTCAAGAAAGCAGAAATGATGGCAGCATTATAGACTATTTAAAGTCATTTGAAGTGAATGTTATTTTAGATAATTCCGATGTTAAAGGCACACCTGTAATAACAGAAACTTACCCCACATATAGTAATTTATTTGGCACAATAGATAAAGTAAGCGATGGAAATGGTGGCTGGTATAGCGATTTTACAAAAATTAAGGCGGGCGCTTTACTTAGGGCAAATAATGGTTATTTAATTTTACGTGCGTTAGATACTTTTAACGAGCCCGGTGTTTGGAATAACTTAAAAAGAGTATTGCTTTATGGTTATTTAGAAATGCAAGACCAAGCATCGTTGTTTCAAATTCCTGGTACTATTAAACCAGAGCCAATTAAAATAAACACTAAAATAATTTTTATTGGTAATAACGAAATTTATAGTTTGCTTAGTAATTACGAAGATGATTTTAACAAAATATTTAAAATAAAGGCAGAGTTTGACTATGAAATGACAAGAACAAATGGTGTTATAAAAAATTATATTGGTGTGCTAAACACAATTATAAAAAAAGAAAATTTAATGCCATTTAATGATAATGCTATCGCAAAAATATTAGAGTACAGTGCAAGGTATGCAGGTAATCAAAAAAAATTAACAACGCGTTTTGCTTATATTTTAGACTTAATGCTTGAAGCAGATTTTTGGGCAAAAAATGATGGAAATAAGCAGGTTGATAAAAAGCATATTACTCAAGCATACGAATCTATGAATGAAAGACATGGACTGGGGAATATTAAAATAACTGAAATGATTAAAGAGGGAATGATTTTAATTGATACAAAAGGAGAAAGAATAGGACAAATTAATGGACTTGCTGTTTATGGAGATGGTATTTATTCATTTGGTAAACCAACGCGTATAACTGCAAGTGTAAGCATGGGTAGTGGTAATATTATTAATGTAGAGCGCGAAAGTGGCCTATCTGGCAGCACTTACGATAAAGGTGTTTTAATTATTTCTGGTTATATAAGGGAATTATTTGGTAAACATATACCACTTAATTTTAATGCATCTTTAGTTTTTGAACAAGGTTATGGAATGATAGACGGTGATAGTGCATCTGTTGCAGAAATTGCCGCATTAATTTCTTGCTTAGCAGAAATACCAATTAATCAACAATTTGCTGTTACTGGTAGCGTTAACCAAAAGGGAGATATACAACCTATTGGTGGAGTAAACGAAAAAGTTGAAGGCTTTTTTGATATCTGTAAATTACAAGGCTTTACAGGTAATCAAGGGGTAATAATTCCTTACCAAAACAAAATAGACTTAATGCTTAAAGATGAAGTGATTGAAGCAGTTAAAGAAGGTAAATTTAAAATTTATGTTGTAGAAACAATAGAAGAAGCTTTAGAATTATTAATGAACATTAAAGTTACAAAACGCTTAAAAAATGGTAAATTTGAAAAAGATACTTTATTTTATAAAGTGGAACAAAAATTACTTGAAATGACTAAAAAAGCTAAACAAAGCACAGAAACAAAACCTGATAGAAAAAAGAGCAAGCAAATAAAAAAAGCAAGTAACAAAAATGAATAGTACTTTATACGTAGCTAAGTGGTGGCATAAAAACAATAGAAACAAAATTGTTTGCACTTTATGCCCCCGACTTTGTGAAATTGGGGAAGGGCAAAAAGGTTTTTGTTTTGTAAGAGAAAATATTGATGGCGTTTTATACAGTACTGGTTATGGCAGACCAACCGGTTTTGCAATAGACCCTATTGAGAAAAAGCCTCTTTTCCACTTTTTACCCGGTAGCAATATTTTAAGTTTTGGAACGGCAGGTTGCAATTTGGGGTGTAAATTTTGCCAAAATTGGCATACAAGCAAAGCTAAAATTGATGAAACTAACTCTCTTAATGTAACAGCACAAGATGTTATTAATATTGCTAAAAGATATAAGGTAAAATCTATTGCTTTTACTTATAACGACCCTACAATTTTTGGCGAATTTGTTATAGATGTTTCTAAATTAGCTAAAAACGAGGGAATTAAAACCGTTATGGTTACTGCTGGTTATATTGATAGTGCTGCAAGAGAAGAGGTTTATCAATTTATTGATGCTGCCAATGTTGACCTTAAAGCTTTTACTGAAGATTTTTACTATAAGTATACTTATTCCCATTTGGATAATGTTTTAGATACCATTAAATGGCTTAAAAACGATACTAAAGTTTGGATTGAGCTTACAACGCTTTTAATCCCCGGATTAAACGATTCCAAAAAAGAAATTGAAAATATGTGCAATTGGATTATTGAAAATATTGGTGATTCTGTTCCACATCATTTTACAGCTTTTCATCCAGATTTTAAATTAACCAATATTGAACGAACACCCGCAAAAACTTTATTTATGGCGCGAGATATAGCGCTAAAAAGAGGCTTAAAATATGTTTATTGTGGTAATATTTTAGATGAAGAAACAAGCGCCACTTATTGCCCCAATTGCGGCAATAAATTAATTACTCGCAGTTGGCACTCCCTTACTTCTTACAAAATTAAAAATGGTAATTGCAATTATTGCAATCACAAAATAGAGGGCTATTTTGAATAAATTATATAATATTTACGCAAAAATTGAAGGTATTAAGTATAATGTAAACTTAAAAAAGGAATTAAAGAAAATTGATTTTATTAAATTTGATATTAATAAATGCCCTAGTAGTTTTATACTAAATATTGGTGATAATAGTTTTGGAGTATCAAAATGGTTAAGCCCTAAAAGGACCCGAAGTTATCCGTATTCTCGAATTTATGATACTTTATATACTACTAAGCGTATTGCAATAATACCATTGGTAAAAGATGAAGGAATTGATGGTGACAGAGATTTTTTACAATGGGATACAATTTCTCTGATGAGTCTTTTGGATATTTACGTTATTTTATGTTATTACGACCATGCAGTCAAACATCCTAAAAATAAAAATAAAATTAAAGTAAAAAGATTAAACAATGAATTAATTATAAAAAAGATAAAGGAAATAAATAATTATAAAAGCAGTGCATTACATTGGAACTTAAATGAAGTGAAGCAAATTCCCGAATTAGTAAATGAAATAATTGAAGTAAATAAACAAATTAGCCAACAAACCGGTGCAAAAATCCATGATGAAGAAGGTTTAATAAAATATAAAAATCAATTTTTAGAAAACATAAAAAATTTTATTGAGTACTCTAGAGCAAAAGCAAAAAGTGCACAAAAAAGTGAAGTTAAAACAACTCATAAATTGGAATCTTTAAATTTGTTTACAAAAAGTTCTATAATAATAAAAAACTACTTAGGTGGGGAGTATTATTTTACAGTTGATGAAGTTGAAATAAAAGATAATGAAATAATGTTAATTGAGACAAAGAATACAACTAAAAGTTTATTACCCAGTTTAGGAGATATCAAAGATGGTTTAATTAAAATGGTACTGTATTCAAATTTTAAAGAAATTTATGTAAATAATAAGAAATTTAACTTTAAAGCTATATTAAGATTGACATCAAATAATATAAAAAATTATATTTCAACAGACGATTTAAAGAAGTTTAGTGAATTTTGTACTAAAAACAACTTTAGTGTAAAACAAATAGAATTTTTAACTAAACTTTTTGATGAGAGTCGATTAAATAACTTTGTAGTTGAAATAAGAAATGCTTAATAAAATAAAAAGTCCTTTAAGATATCCAGGTGGAAAAAGCAAAGCTTTAAAGTACATCTTGCCTCTTATTCCATATTTTGAAGAATATAGAGAACCTTTTTTAGGAGGAGGATCTGTTTTTATAGCCTTAAAGCAAAAGTATCCAAACAAAAAATATTGGATAAATGATTTGCATAAAAATCTTTACTATTTTTGGGATAATTGTAAAAATAACATTAAAGAGTTAACATTTATTATAGAAAAATGGTATAATACTTTTGAAAATGGAAACGAATTACATAAATATTTGCTTAATAGTATTGACCATTTTAATGAGTTAGAAAAAGGAGCGGCTTTTTTTGTATTAAACAGAATAACATTTTCTGGAACGTCTGAAAGTGGAGGCTTTTCTAAACTTGCTTTTAACAGTCGTTTTACGCTTTCTAGTATAAAAAGAGTTGAAGAATTATCAAATTTACTAATAGATGTAAAAATTACTAATTACGATTATTCTAAAGTATTAAATGAAACTGGTAAAGATGTTTTTATATTTTTAGATCCGCCATACTTTTCGGCAAAGAAATCTGCTTTATATGGAAAAAATGGTAATTTGCATAAATTTTTTAATCATGAAAAGTTCGCTGAAGAAATGAAACAATGTAACCATAAATGGTTAATAACTTATGATGACTCTGATTACATTAAAAATTTGTTTTCTTTTGCTTATATAAATAAATGGAATTTAACTTATGGTATGAAAAATGTATCTAAAGAGACTGAAAAAATAGGCAACGAGCTATTTATAACTAATTTCCAGTTTAATAGCTCGTTTACCCAAAGAGAGGTGTGGGAGATGCAAAAACTTTTTTAATTTATTCAAACCAAGAAACAATTTCGTAATTTTGGGTATGAGGAAAGTAAGGGGGAACGTAAGTCATAAATCTTCGGTCATAAGTATGCACAAGCCGTAAACCTTTAATTGGCACAGTAACACCGCCAACCGTGCCATAAGTAGCAGTAACACGAGTATCTTTAGCAATTATTCCTCCTAAAATTCTCCAACTACCCAAATAATTTTGAGTTATTAATCCATCTTCTGGTCCTACTGATCCATTAAGTGCAAACATACTAGCTTGGGTAATAACGTCTCCACCTAAAGTGTTAGAGTTGGATTTAATTCTTATATTTTCTTCTGCAACAATGCCTAAAATATCTGTTGAATTGGGATTTGTGACAGGATTATCAGAGTAGAGCAAATCATCTTCTTGGTAAACATTTCCTCTGCCACTAGTACCTTTTTTAGTTGCAACTATAGTAATTTGTCCATTAACAGTTCCTTTAGTGTAAATATTCCCTTTTTCAACGTAAACAATTCCATTAGGTGCAAAAGTGGAAAGCGGTTCTGTACGTGGTGTATTCCATGCACCACCATTAATACTTCTGCTATAAGTTACAGTCCCATCAGCATTAAAATAAAGTCTAATATCAATTACTTTGCCGGTATTTGTAGTATCGTTAAAAAATTTACCACCGGAAACAGCAGCAGTTCTAAATCCCGTAGTATCAAATTGAAGAGGAATATCTACACCACTTTCGTACCCACCGTAAAATTTAGGATTTCTTGGTGTACCAAGTGTGGTTAATCCTGTTCTTGTAGTAACTTTACCCCAAAAAACAGGTGTTCCATAAGTGGTAAGTTTAGCGTTAACATGGAAAGGACCATTAAAAGTATCACCAGTTGCAGGAGCAGCACTTATAGATGAATAATAATTACCAAATTTGCTAAAATAACTTGGCCTTAGTTCTACAATAACAGTTCGTGTAACGCCTTGGTAAGTTCCTTCACTAATTATTGTAGCCATTTGAGTATCTAAAGAGTCATTTGCGCAAACTCCAAGGTGGTCGCCATGTGCCAAATGAGCATTAACTGCGGCAGCGCTTCCTACCATTATAGTATGCCGTGCAGATGGATTACCGGGAGGAATGTGACAAAGTATTGTTTTACCACCACTATTTATATTGTTGGATACATATACATTAATAACACCACCATCAAAAGATAAATTACTGTATCCGGCTTCCCAAGTTTTATCCATAAAAATTTGGTTTGCCGCCATATTTGCGCCGCTAACAGCTATATTATACGCTTTTTGGTTTTTAAAGTAATTAGTGGAGTTATCTACTGACCTTATGCTTAGGTTATTAAAATTATGGCCGACTACCAAAAAAATAAGGCTAAAACCTAAAACTAATAAAATAGAAGCTTTTCCACCCATAATTTACCTCGCTACCTATTTCCTAAGTTTCTTGCGGCAAGTCTTATTTGTCGCCAAAATGCAGTTGAGTAATTTTGATTATAGGACTCGAAGTCTTCTACTGTAACATCTATTTGCATAATATATATTGCGCTGGGTACAGTTATTGGGAATGATAATTGATTACCTAAAGCATCAAAATAAGTTAACCTAAATTGAGTAACACCTAAATTACTACCTTTTGGAGTTTGGCTGTTTTCTACTCTATATAAAATCCTATCTCTTGGGTTTGCAGTATTATTTAATTCTGTTGCAGGACCCAAGTAATAACGTAATGTGTCTACTCTTCCATCGTTATTTAAATCTGTTAAAAATGCTATGCTAGTAGAGTCTGCTGCAATTATTGCATGAGATGGGTCAGGTAATACGTTCCATTTTTTGCAAAAGCCAATTTTTCTAAAATCGTGTTCTAATAGTTCTACAACGGCAACTAAGTTTTCTTGCACCATTAGTTCTGCACCATTATAATAAGTATTTTCAACAGCTTTATCATTCATTCTTAAAAGTATCATTAAAAGCATACCGCCAATTACTGTAGAACCTAAAATATCTATTAAAGTACTAAATCCCATTTTCGCCTCCTACTACCTATAATAAAAATAACTATAAATAGTAGTAAATCTTATAGTATCTACCATAGAAGGACTTGTTACAGTAACAGTTAATTTTTTATGCCAAGTTTTAGTAGTACCAGTATTGCCATTAGGATTAGTAGGGCTAACATATACAACGGTACATCTAATTGTAAAAATAGCAGAAGGTAAAGTACTATCTACTTTAACTAAATTATGAAAATCATCAAAATCATCAAAATTTGGGTAAACTTCATTTAAATCTCTTCCAATTGTGGATAAAGATGATAAAGCTGTAACAGTATTATCAACGGTATTTTCATCAAAAGCTTTACCAGTAGCTTCCTCTAAAAGGGATGAGCCTAATGAAATGGCAAGCACGTTAAACTTGTTTTCCATCATTACTTGGTTTGTGTTTAAAAAGCTATTATTAACCCTTAACAAAAGTAATGATAGCAATACAATTGCACTTGTTGTTAATAATAACTGTCCAGTATTCATTTATTTTATCCGTTTTAAGTAAATTATTATATCAAAAATTATACCGAAATAAAATTAAACCTAATTAATTTAGTATTCTTTGTAACCTATTATTTTACAATAAGTTACGTTTTTGTTTGTTGTGCTCTGCTTTTTATATTTATTTTAGTTCCTTTAAATCGGTAAAAATTACATGTCGTTTTTATAATATAGATTTATAGTAAAATTGATTAAAGCTAATAATTTTGTTAAATTATTAAACTATTTTTTTAATAATCATGTTAAAATAAAAGGTAATTAAATTAAAGGAATAAATATGGAAAATAATTTAAATAATATTAACCTTTCCGATGAGGAATTAGAAGTACGCGAGTGGCTTGAATCGTTAGAATATGTTTTACAAGAAGGAGGTCCCGAAAAGGTTAAAAAATTACTGCATGATTTAGATACATATGCACACCAAGCAGGTGTAGAATTGCCTTTTACAGCAAACAC
Source organism: uncultured Melioribacteraceae bacterium (assembly GCA_964652025.1). Taxonomy (GTDB): domain Bacteria; phylum Bacteroidota; class Ignavibacteria; order Ignavibacteriales; family Melioribacteraceae; genus JAEXOD01. The sequence goes on along the minus strand of CAZYZX010000003.1, from coordinate 15,779 downwards.
ACCTTATATTAACACAATCCCTTACGAAAAAGAGGCAAAATTCCCTGGTGGGCGAGAAATTGAACGACGTATAAAAAGCATTATTAGATGGAATGCAATGGCAATGGTCGTTCGTGCCAATAAAGAAGAAAGTGGAATAGGTGGTCATATTTCTACTTATGCAAGTGCTGCAACTTTATACGAGGTTGGCTTTAATCACTTTTTTAGAGGTAAAGATGAAAATTCCGAAGGTGATATGATATTTTTCCAAGGGCATGCGGCACCGGGAATTTATAGTCGTGCATTTTTAGAAGGTAGAATTAGCAAAGAGCAATTAGAAAACTTTAGGCGGGAATTAAAAGATGGTGGTGGTTTATCATCCTATCCACATCCATGGTTAATGCCAGATTTTTGGGAATTTCCTACAGTAAGCATGGGGCTTGGTCCTATAATGGCAATTTACCAAGCACGCTTTAAACGTTATTTAGAAGATAGAGGATTAAAGCATGACCATGGCACAAAAGTATGGGCATTTTTAGGTGATGGTGAAACCGATGAACCTGAAACTTTAGGTGCAATTTCTTTAGCTGCTAGAGAAAAATTAGATAATTTAATTTTCGTTATAAATTGTAATTTACAGCGTTTAGATGGTCCAGTACGCGGTAATGGCAAAATTATTCAAGAGCTAGAAGCTGTTTTCCGTGGTGCTGGCTGGAACGTTATTAAAGTTATTTGGGGGAGCGAGTGGGATATTCTTTTAGAAAAAGATACTAGCGGTTTATTAATTAAACGAATGAACGAAGTGGTTGATGGCGAGTATCAAAAATATGTTGTAGAAGGTGGTGCTTACATTCGTAAACATTTCTTTGGAAAATATCCAGAGTTGTTAAAACTTGTTGAGCACTACACAGATGAAGAATTAGAAAACATGAAACGTGGCGGGCATGACCCAGAAAAAGTTTATGCTGCATATAAAGCTGCTGTTGAACATAAAGGTTCGCCAACAGTTATTTTAGCTAAAACTGTAAAAGGATATGGACTTGGAGAAGCAGGTGAAGGTAAAAACATTACCCATAGCCAAAAAAAGCTTAATGAAGATGAACTTAGAGAGTTTAGAACTCGCTTTGGAATTCCTTTAAGTGATGAAGAAGTTGTTAAAGCTCCTTTTTATAGACCTGCTGAAGATAGCCCAGAAATAAAATACTTAAAAGAAAGAAGAAAGCTTTTAGGTGGTTATGTACCAAAACGCATTGTGCTTAGTCAACCAATTCAAACACCAAGTGAAGAATTATTCGAAGAATTTTACACTGGAACTGAAGGACGAGAAGTTTCTACAACAATGGTTTTTGTAAGAATATTATCTAAGCTATTGCGGGATAAAGAAGTTGGTAAATTAATTGTTCCAATCGTACCCGATGAGGCAAGAACATTTGGAATGGAGAGCTTATTTAGACAAGTGGGAATTTATAGCCACGTTGGTCAATTATACGAGCCTGTTGATAAAGATAGCTTACTTTATTATAAAGAGGCAACTAATGGTCAAATATTAGAAGAAGGTATAACTGAAGCAGGTTCAATGTCTTCATTTATTGCAGCTGGTACCGCTTATGCAAACCATGGAGTAAATACTATACCATTCTATATTTACTATAGCATGTTTGGATTCCAACGAATGGGAGACTTTGCATGGGCAGCCGCAGATATGCGCGTAAAAGGCTTTTTAATTGGTGGAACTGCCGGCAGAACAACGCTTGCTGGTGAAGGCTTGCAACATCAAGATGGACAGAGCCATTTATTAGCTTACTCAATTCCTACTATTAAAACCTACGACCCAGCATTTGCTTACGAGCTCGCCGTAATTATTCGTGAGGGTATTTATAGAATGTATGAAAAACAAGAAGATGTTTTTTATTATTTAACTGTAATGAATGAAAACTACCCTATGCCTGCTATGCCTAATGTAGATGGCATTAAAGAAGGCATATTAAAGGGAATGTATAAATTTAAAGAATCCCAAAAGAAGAATTCTAAACTAAAAGCTAATTTACTTGGTAGCGGAGCTATTATGAATGAAGTTCTAAAAGCTGCCGAAATTTTGGAAAACAATTATGGTGTTAGTGCGGATGTATGGTCTGTTACTAGCTATAAAGCGTTACATACTGATATTATGGATGTTGAAAGATACAATATGTTTAACCCATTAGAAACACCAAAGGAATCTTACTTACAGCAAATTACTAAAAACGAAAAAGGTGTTTTTGTTGCAGCAAGTGATTATGTACAAATATTGAAGGATTCAATTGCTAAACATTTACCAACAAAGTTAGTAACGCTTGGTACTTATGGCTTTGGAAGAAGTGAAGGTAGAGCAAGCTTGCGAGACTTTTTTGAAGTAGATGCTAAACATATTGCTTATGCAACATTAGTAGCTTTGTTTAAGGAAGGTAAAATAAAATCTGCTGTAATAAAACAAGCTACAAAAGATTTAGGTATTAACCCAAATAAAAAGAATCCGCATAAATCTTAATTATGTACCAAAATTTAATAGGTAAACAAGATGAAAAAAGAATTTAAATTGCCGGAACTTGGCGAAAATATAGAAAGTGCTCAATTAGTTAAAATTAATGTTAAAGCAGGTGACACTGTAAGTGCGGATATGGCTGTTTTAGAAATAGAGACCGATAAAGCTACAGTAGAAGTACCTGCAGAGTTTAACGGAACGGTTAAAGAAGTGTTTGTTAAAGAAGGGGATAGAGTTAAAGTTGGTTCTGTCGTTTTTACGTATGAAGATGGTGTTGAATCTACAGTTAAAGAGGAAAAAACAGAAGTCGCACAAGAGCCAATAAAAGAAGAACTAAAAGTTAATAATGTTGAAGAGAGTGTAGTAATAGAAGAAACAGTTAAATCTGTTGGTACAAAACAGTTTATTTTACCCGGTTTGGGGGAAAATATAACAAGTGCTTCAATTACAAAAGTATTGGTAAAACCGGGTGATAAAATTACAGAAGATACAGTTGTTTTAGAAATTGAAACAGATAAAGCAACTGTAGAAATTCCAGCAGAAGTAACGGGAACAGTTAAAGAAGTGTTAGTTAAAGCAGGTGAAAAGGCTAACGTTGGTCAAGTGATATTTACTTTAGAAGGGACAACAACAATTAAGGCAGAAGTTGTTAAAGAAGAAAAAGTTGTTACACAAAAAGAAGAAGTAGAAGAAAAGTTTGTGCCTGCACCACCAAAGGTTGATCCTGTAAAACCAGAAAGATTAACCCCACCAGTTGTAACAGATAGAAGCAAAATGCCTACTACTATTGCACCCGCTGCACCCTCTGTAAGAAGATTTGCAAGAGAAATTGGTATTGATATTAATTTAGTTCGTGGCAGCGGTAAAGGTGGCAGAATTTCTATTGAAGATGTAAAAGCTTACGCAAAAGCGTTAAATCAAAATAGAATTGCTCTTCCACAAGCACAAGTTCCTACAGTTGGTTATAGCGAACCTTTGCCAGATTTTTCTAAATTTGGTGAAATTGAAGTTGTAGAAATGTCCAATATCAGGCAAAAAACAGCAAAGCATTTATCTTATGCATGGAATACAATCCCTGCTGTTACTCAGTTTGATAAAGCAGATATAACTGAGCTTGAAAAAATAAGAAAATTATTTAGCCCTAAGGTAGAAGCTAAAGGCGCAAAGCTAACCGTAACGGCTATTTTATTAAAAGTGGTAGCTAGTGCATTAAAGGTATTTCCGCAGTTTAATGCTGCTGTAGATATGCAAAACAACGCAATAATTTATAAAAAGTATTATAATATTGGCGTAGCAGTAGATACAGATAGAGGACTTTTAGTGCCCGTTATACGCGATGTTGATAAAAAGAATGTTGTACAATTAGCGTTAGAATTAAACGAAATATCGGTAAAAGCAAGGAATAAAAAACTTAGTTTAGAGGATATGCAAGGTGGTAATTTTTCAATTAGTAACTTAGGTGGAATAGGTGGAACATATTTTACACCGATTGTAAACTCACCCGAAGTTGCAATTTTAGGTGTATCACGCTCTGCATATGAACCTGTTTACATAGATGGCAAGTTTGAACCACGCTTAATGTTACCACTATCATTAACTTATGACCATAGAATTATTGACGGTGCAGATGGTGCAAGATTTATTAGATGGATAATTAATGCATTAGAGCAACCATTTTTGTTAACTTTAGAAGGATAATACATTAAAGTAGAATTGGAGAATAAATAATGTCTAATCATACTCAATTAGCGGTTATTGGAGCAGGACCAGGTGGTTATGCTGCTGCTTTTTTAGCTGCAGATTTAGGAATGCAAGTTACGTTAATTAATTTAGAAAAAAATCCAGGTGGTGTTTGTTTATATCGTGGATGTATTCCATCAAAAGCTTTATTACATGTAGCAAAACTTTTAACAGAAGCAGAAGAAGCTAAAAACTGGGGAATATATTTCGAAAAACCTAAGATTGATTTAGACAAATTACGCACTTGGAAAGAAAGCGTTGTTAATAAGTTAACTGGTGGCTTAGGAATGCTTAGCAAACAACGCAAAATTAATTACATTTTAGGTAAAGCTTCGTTTAAAAATAGCGATACTTTAACAATTGAAAAACTTGATGGAACTACAGAAGAATTAACATTTGATAATGCAATAATAGCAACTGGTAGCGTGCCAACAAAAATACCCGGTTTATCTATTGATAGTCCTTTAGTTATGGATAGCACTGCTGCTTTGGAATTAAAAGATATTCCAGGTAAATTATTAGTTATTGGTGGTGGTTATATTGGTTTAGAGTTAGGTTCTGTTTACTCTGCGCTTGGTAGCAAAGTAACGGTTGTGGAAATGACACCCGGTTTATTACCAGGTGCTGATAGAGATATGGCGATGGTGCTAAGTAAAAGTATTACAAAAAAAATGGAAGCTGTTTTATTAAGCACAAAAGTTGTAAGCTTAGAAGAGCGAAACAACAAAATTTATGTTAAGTTTGAAGGTGAAAAAGCACCAAAAGAAGAAGTAGAATTTGATAAAGTATTAATTTCTATTGGTAGACGCCCAGTAACTACGGGCTTTGGTTTAGAAAATACTAAGGTAAAAGTAAACGAACGCGGTTTTATAGTAGTTAATGAAAAGCTACAAACTGATGACAGTAAAATTTATGCAATTGGTGATGTGGTAGGTAATCCAATGCTTGCGCACAAAGCAAGTGCTGAAGGTAAAGTTGCAGTAGAGGCTATTGCGGGTCATAAAGTAGCTTTTGAGCCTGCAGCAATTCCAGCAGTTGTATTTACAGATCCCGAGCTTGCTTGGGCGGGTTTAACAGAAACTGAAGCAAAAGAAAAAGGAATTAAATACGAAGTAGCTAAGTTCCCTTGGGGTGCTAGCGGCAGGGCTACAACTATTGATAGAAACGAAGGTTTAACAAAGCTAATAATTGACCCAGATACACAAAGAATATTAGGAGTTGGAATAGTTGGAGTTAATGCGGGTGAAATGATTTCCGAAGGAGTAGTTGCAATAGAAATGGCTGCTACTGTAAAAGACTTAGCACTAACTATTCATCCTCATCCAACGCTTTCTGAAACGGTAATGGAAAGCGCAGAAGTATTTTTTGGTCAATCTACCCATATGTATAGACCTAAAAAGTAAATTTGTAATTATGTATAAGCAAAAAAAAAGACGCTCACTTGAGCGTCTTTTTTTTATATAATTTAATCAATTTTAGCTTAACATTTTTTGTTTATTGTAGTTTCTGTTAGCTAAATATTTGTTGTCACTATCAACTTTAAATTGTTCAACTAATGCTTGTAGGTCAATTGTTAATCTGTTTAGGTCTTCGCCCGCAGATGCAATTTGTTGAATGCCTTTAGCAGCTTCTTGAGTTACGTTATTAATTTCTACAATGCTTTTACTAATTTCTTCTGCAACACTGCTTTGCTCTTCGCTTGCAGAGGCAACGGCGTTAATCATATCTATAACTTTATTAGTAGCAGAAACGATATTTTTTAAAGCTTCACCAGATTTAATAGCCATTTTTTTACCATCTGCAACTTCGCTTTCACCTTCTTGTATAGAGTGAACAGCTTCTAATGTGTCTTTTTGAATTTGTTTAATCATAACAGCAATTTCTTTAGTAGCTTTTGTAGTACGTTCTGCAAGCTTTCTAACTTCATCTGCAACAACAGCAAAGCCACGTCCTTGCTCGCCTGCGCGGGCTGCTTCTATGGCAGCATTTAATGCAAGTAAATTAGTTTGGTCTGCAATATCATTAATTACTTGAATAATTTCTCCTATTTGACTACTGCTTTTTCCTAATGCTTGAACTGTTTGTGCTGCCTTTCCAACAACCTCTGCAATTTTATTCATTCCTTCTATAGTTAGGTTAACAACTTTACCACCTTCGTTAGCTGTTTCTCCAGCAAGTTTTGCATTTTCTGCAGCATAAGTTGCATTTTTTGTTGTCTCTATAATTGTAGATGTCATCTCTTCCACTGCTGTAGCAACTTCTCCAGCTTGTGCGCTTTGCTTTTCAGAGCCCTCTGCCATTTCACTTGTTCCCGCGCTTATTTGTGTTGATGCACTAACCGTTGCATCAACAGATTTACGCACCTGCTGTATTAAATTACTTATTCTATCAACTGCTGTGTTAAAACCTTCAAACAATTTGCCCATCTCGTCATTAGATTCTACATTTAATCTAACTGTTAAATCACCTTCCGAAAATTCATTCATTGCATCTAAAATAACAGATATTTTATGTTCTAGATACATATGTTTTTCTAAGGCTTCTGCAGCACTTTTTTCTATTTCTTTTTGTACGCTTTCTAACTCCTCTTTTTCTTTAAGCAATGCGGCATTTGTTGCATTTATGTTATTAATCATTTTATTAAAAGCAGTTCTTAATTCGCTAATTTCATCTTTACCTTTAACTGATAAAGTAAAACTTGTATCACCTTCGCTTATTTTTACTGCAGCTTTTTTAACACCAATAATAGATTTAATTAATTCTCTTATTAAGAATATTCCAACCGCAAATGTTATAATTATAATAATTATTCCTGCGTTCCTTGTATTACTGGTAAAACTTTTTAATTTTTCTATTAAGGAAATTTGATGCTCTTCCATGTTTTTATGTTGTAATTCAGAAGCTTTAATAATTAATTCTTTTAATTTACGCCATTTAGGGGTAGCTTGGCTATTAATCAAATCTACTGCTTCTTGTAAATTTCCAGAAAGTGCTTTTAATTGAATATTGTTATTATCAGCAATCATTTCTTTAGATAATTCATCAATTTGGGATAGTAATGATGACATCTCTGGAATATTGGTAAGGTTCTTTTTTAAGGAATCCAAATAATTGCTGAAGTTTTTGTTTGCATTTGCGTAATTTTTTTTAGCTGTTTCATCGTTAGGGTTTAGTATTATATTTCTTGTAGCTTGGGCTGCTTGTAACCCTTGAGTATGTAAGCGCTCTATGTAAATAGCCATTTTTGTTTCTGTATCAGCAAAATCGTTAACCTCTTTTGTTGTATACGATGTAATTTGGAATAATTGGTATAGGATTACTAATAATCCTAATACTGGTGTAGCTATAAGTAAAATTAATTTACTTCTTAATTTAATATTATTAAGCCAATTCATGTTGGTTCCTCCTAAAAAATTAAAACTAGTAATATTTAAATTTAAAATAGTTATTTATGAATAAATATGCAAAAAATTCTAAAAAATATTTTAATTAGATAAAAAAGTATTAAATTAGATTCATAAATAAATTAAGGCCAACTTAAAAATATAATAATAATCTTTTCTTGATTTAAAATATTACTTTATCTATATTTAAAGTTTAAAAATGTAAATAAAGAGATATATTGTGTTAGATTATAAAATCACAAAACTGGATAACGGGATAACAGTAATTTCCGAAACCGTTACTTATGTAAATTCATTTTCATTAGGGTTTTGGTTTACTACTGGCAGTAGAGACGAAAACGACTCGATTAATGGAATTAGTCATTTTATAGAACACATGGTTTTTAAGGGAACGCCAAAAAGGAGTGCGAAAAAAATATCAGATGAAATAGAATCTTTAGGAGGGTATATTAATGCATACACAGCTAAAGAAAAAACTTGCTTTTATATAACAGGATTAGGCAAACACCTTGAAAAAAGCTTTGAAATATTAAGTGACATGGTTCTAAATGCAGAGTTTAAAGATAGGGAAATAAAAAGAGAAGCACAAGTTATTTTAGAAGAACTAAATGAGGCATTAGATATTCCAGAGGATTTTATATTTGATAAATTTGAGGAGCATATTTACGAAGGCAACCCACTAAAATATACAATTCTTGGAAAAGAAAGTAGCATTACTTCATTTAATCATGACATTTTAAGCGCATATAACAAAATTCGGTATAATGCAAACAACTTAATAATTGGGGCAGCTGGTGCAGTTGAACATGATAAATTGGTTGAGTTAACAAAAAAGTATTTAAGTAATATGCATGTTGGGCAAAAAGTAAAGCGAGCACCACTTGAACTAAAAGAAAGACATAATTTGTATTTAAGTAAAAGTATTGCTCAAATTTACCTTTTGATGGGAAAAACTACAGTAGGATATAATAGTGATGAAAAAATTAAGTTAAATGTGCTATCGAACATATTAGGAGAAAGCTCTAGCAGCAGGTTATTTCAAAGATTACGAGAAAAGAACGGACTTGCTTATCAAATAAATAGTTTCGTAAATTCGTTTTCTGATGTTTCAACTATAGGCGTGTTTTTATCTACAAGTGAAAAAAATGTAGAAAAAGCCTATAATCTAATATTAGAAGAATTTTATAAATTAAGAGAAAAACCAGTTTCAAAAAGTGAACTTAATCGAGTAAAAGAGGTCTTTAAAGGACACTTAATTATTGGTTTAGAAGGTATGGGACGTAGGATTAGCACGTTAACCAATTCTTATATGATTTATGGAAGAATAAGAAATATAGATGAAACTATTAAGATGATAGATAATGTTACTATAGATGATATACAAGAATTAGCAAAACGAGAATTAGACGAAAAAAAGATGGTAAAAATTATTACCGGTAAAAAAAATATGTTTAATGTAATAGATAATGAAAATAAATTTGAGGAAATAAAAATTTAATGGGAAAAATAACAATAAACGGTAACGAATACGAGTTTAAGGTAGGTCAAACCATAATAGAAGTTGCCACAGAAAACGGTTTAGATATACCTCATTTTTGTTGGCATCCATCTTTATCAGTTTCTGGTAATTGTAGGATGTGTTTGGTAGAAGTTGAAAAAATGCCAAAGCTTGTAATAGCATGCTCAACTTACGCATCAGATGGAATGGTTGTAAATGTTCACTCTCCAAAAGCAATTGATGCAAGAAAAGCCGTAATGGAATTTATTTTAATAAACCATCCGTTAGATTGTCCTATTTGTGATGAAGCAGGCGAGTGTAAATTGCAAGACTACACTTATAGCCATAGTATTGGTGAAAGCCGTTTTGTTGAAGAAAAGCAGCATAAAAGAAAAAGAGTTGAGCTTGGTCCAAGAATTGTTTTCGATGGCGAGAGGTGTATCTCTTGCAGCCGTTGTATCCGTTTTTCTGATGAAATTGCTAAGAAAAATCAATTAACCTTTGTTAAACGTGGTGATAGAGTTACTATTGAAACTTTTCCGGGTGAAACTTTTGATAATAACTACACTTTAAACACTACAGATATTTGCCCTGTTGGTGCTTTAACTAGTAAAGAGTTTAGATTTAAATCTCGCGTATGGGAAATGTCTAGTACAGAATCTGTTTGCGTTGGTTGCTCTCGTGGTTGCAATACAGAAATTTGGGTTAGAGATAACACTATACAAAGATTAACACCACGTCATAACCCAGATGTTAACAGTTACTGGATGTGTGATAAAGGTAGATTAGAAACTTTTAAACAAGTGAATGATAAAGATACAAGATTAGAAGGCGCTTACGTTAGAAAAAATAATGAATTGCATAAAGAAGACCTTAATAAAGCTTTAATACAAGTTTCTGAAATATTAAAACAGTATAAACCTACAGAAATTGCTTTTGTTGCAAGCGCTTACGAAACTATAGAAGATAATTACGCTTTGCTTAAAGTTGCAAAAATGCTTAATATAGAAACTATTATTTTAGCAGAGCACGTTATTAGTGGTGATTGTGATGATATTTTATTAACAGAAGATAAAACACCTAACTTTAATGGTGCTAAATTAATATTTAACAATGCTAAAAATATAAATTATTTTGTAGAAAATATTAACAATGGTAAAATTAAAGCGGCATTAATGTTAGATAGCAATTTTGAAGATGAAAATACAGTAGCCGCAATTAAAAAATTAGCTGACGTTATAATATTTGCTACAAATAAAAATAAAGTTACAGAGCTTGCAAGTGTGCTTGTTGGGGTAGCTACCTATGCAGAAAAGAATGGCACATTTTTAAATGGTTTTGGTGTGTTGCAACGCATAAAACCAGCTGTTGCTACTATAGAAATGGATAGAGCTTTAGATCACCTAAGCCAAAGCAGATGGGATAAATTTGGAACTAAATTTGACCGCTGGGCTCAAGGTAAAAAATATGATGTTAGATCTAGTTGGAAAGTTTTAACATCTCTTTCAACTAATCTAAAAGCTCGTATTAATTTTAACATGGCAGAAGAAGTATTTAACGAAGCTGCAAAAAATATTAAAGAATTAAATGAAATTGATTACGATGTAATTTCCTCTAAAGGGGTTAAATTAAATATAAACAAATAAAAATTACAGTAATTTAGGATTATATAGGAAATGATTTTAGAAATAATAATTATCTCGTTATTAAAAATAGTATTTGTTTTATCTGTGTTACTTATAACAGTAGCATATGCTGTTTATTTTGAAAGAAAAATAGCAGCTTGGGTACAAAACAGAGTTGGTCCTAATAGAGTTGGTCCATTAGGCTTATTACAACCTTTTGCAGATGTATTTAAGCTTTTGTTAAAAGAGGATATTGTACCAGAAAATTCAAATAAATTTGTTCATGCTTTAGCACCTATAATTGCATTAATTGTTGCTTTTTCTACATATGCGGTCATTCCTTTTGGACCAGAGGTTACCTTATTTGGTAAAAAAGTTTCTTTAGTAGTAGCAGATGTGAACATTGGTATTTTATATGTATTAGCATTAACATCGCTTGGTGTATACGGAATAACTTTTGCGGGTTGGTCTAGCGGTAGTAAGTATTCATTATTTGGTGGCATTCGTTCATCTGCGCAAATGATATCTTACGAAGTTAGTATGGGATTTTCTGTTGCTGGTGTTATAATGCTTGCTGGTAGTTTAGAGCCAACAAAAATTGTTGCAGCGCAATCTGGCTTAATGTGGAATGCTTTTATTCAGCCAATAGGATTTATAACTTTTTTAGTAGCTGCATTTGCAGAAACAAACCGTATGCCGTTCGATTTACCAGAAGCCGAGCCTGAGCTTGTTGGTGGATATCATACAGAGTATAGTAGCATGAAGTTTGCTAGTTTCTTTTTAGCAGAGTATGCTAATATGATTGTTGCGTGTGGAATAATAACCACTTTATATTTAGGTGGTTGGCAAGTTCCTTACATTGAAAAACTTGGACTTAGCGATTTTTGGGTTCCAATTATACAAGTTTTGGCATTTTTTGTTAAAGTGGGGTTAATGCTATTTTTTATGATTTGGGTTAGATGGTCACTCCCGCGTTTTCGTTATGACCAACTTATGAGTTTAGGTTGGAAAGTTATGTTTCCATTAGCTCTGTTAAACGTTATTTGGGTTGCATTTTTAATAATGGGATTAAAATTATAAAGGAATATTTATGAGCGGAAATTATAGAAAAAAAGATTTGAATATATTTCAAAAAATGTATATCCCAGAAATTATGAAGGGATTAGCATTAACATTTAAAAACATGTTACGTAAACCGGTAACAATGGAGTATCCAGAGGTTAAATTCGAGCCACCAGCATCATATCGTGGTAGACCGGTTTTGGTAGTGGAAGAAAATGGTATGGGCAGGTGCGTAGCTTGTGGTTTATGCAGCCGTGTGTGTCCTTCGCTTGCTATAGAAGTACGCGCTATGGAAACTCCAGAAGAAAAGGAGAGGATGCCCGAAAAATTTGAAATTAACATGTTACGTTGTATATTTTGTGGCTTTTGTGAAGAAGTTTGCCCAGAAGAAGCTATTGTGATGAGTAAAGATTACGAGCTTGTTTTTACTAATAGAGATGAAGCTATTTTTGGTAAAGATAAATTACGTAAACCGGTTTCTGAACTTAAGGATAGGATAGAGTTTTTAAGAAAAAATAAATAACAACTATTTGTTGCATGCAAAATGATACTTAAAAAAGCTGCGGTAATTTTTATTACTTTTAGTTTAAATATCTTTGCACAGTATTTTAGCAATATAAGTTATCCATTGTATGCAAGTAAAAATTCCAATTTTCAAGTTTCTTTTTCAGGTAGCTTTAATGATGTTAATTTTGACCAAACCTACCTGTATCTTTTAATTGATGATGATATCCGATTATTAAACTGCAAAATTACTACAGGGGATAATTTTTACCAGTTACCAATCCATTACGAAAAAAATAGCTATGGTAACGTTAATAAAGTTACTTTAGATAAAAATCTATTAACCCAAATTAGTAATCTTCCTTTTCAAATTTTAGTTAACTTTAAAAGTGGCAATATTACTTTTACCACAATAAAATATGTTTGGGGTGGATTAGATAAGAAAAAGCGATTAGTATTTAATTCATCTTTTATTCATTCTAAAAATATCAATGTTCCAAATTTAATTAATATATCGTTTAACGATGTAGGAAATAAAGCGGGTAATTCCTTAGCAATTAAAAAAGATGGAACTTTTAATATCCCATTTTTTGAAGATAAAAGAAAAATATTTATAGAATTTTGGGCAAAAAATAATTCCCCAAATAGCAAGTTTAGTTTAATAGACCAATTAAAAAATACTGATATTTTTTCTGTTTCTTTATCTAATTTAAACTTTTTACAAATTGATAACCGAGATGATTTATTTTATGATGATTATTTTATAGATAAGAATAACTGGTATTATTATTCTATATTAATAGATAAAAACGAAAAAAAAGCAAGTATTTACGTTAACGAAAAGCTTTTTTATCAATTAGATGTATCTGGAGAAATTAAAAAAGAGTTTGTATTAAAGTTTAGTAATAAAGAAGGACAAGGAATAGTAGAATTAGACCGTTTAAGGATTTACAGTTTAGATGGTGGTTTAGAAGAAGCTTTTAAAAATAAGTTTAGCATTAACAAATATTTAGAAGACGCAAGATTAATTTATGCATCAGATTTTGATGAAAACAATATAAATAAAATTACAGCTAAGGAAGGAATAAAAGCTACAAACTGTGATATAATAACATCAACAGCGCCATTAGTTAATCTATCATCAGAAATAGAAGTAAAAGTTTTTTCTGGTTTTTATACAATTACATGGGAAAATAGAGACGAAAGCACAAGAAATTTTATTTTAGAGCGTTCTGATAATGGGAATAACTACTACGAAATTTATAGAGTTTCTAGTGATGGAGCATTAGGAGAAACTTTTAGCTATAGTGATACGAAAGGCAGCGAAGGGAAGGTATTATTTTATAGGTTAAAACAATTAGATAAGCTTGGTAAAGTAATATATTCAAGTAGCGTAAAAGTTGGAGTTGTTGAAAAACAATTATTTGATGTAAAGCCAAATTTCCCAAATCCATTTAATCCCGAAACTGAAATATTGGTTATAATGAATGATGGAGCGGAGGTTGAAATAACTATTTATGACATTACAGGCAAGCAGGTAGAAACACTGCACAATGGATTTTTAAGCAAGGGAGAACATTTATTTAAATTTAATGGAAAGGATTTGCCATCTGGTATTTACTTGTGTAAAGTAGAATCTGGTAAAATGGTAAAAGTGCAAAAGATGATTTTAACAAAATAAACGGGTTATTATGTTTTCTAAAGTATTTTCTGCATCCACTTATGGAATAAACGCGTTTGTTGTAGAAGTGGAGACACATTTTGATAGGAAACTACCCTCGTTTACAATAGTCGGATTGCCCGATAATGCGGTAAAGGAGAGTAGAGAGAGAGTTTCTGCAGCAATTGTAAATAGTGGTTTTGAATTCCCAGTTACTAAAATAACTGTTAATTTAGCTCCTGCAGATATAAAAAAAGAAGGGAGTTCGTTCGATTTGCCGATTGCTATAGGATTATTAGCAACAAGTGGTATGGTAAAAGATAAAATGTTAAGTGATACGCTTTTATTGGGTGAACTTGCATTAGATGGCAATTTAAGACGTGTGCATGGTGGTTTACCAATAGCAGTAGAAGCAAAGCGACTAGGATTTAAGAGAGTTATTTTACCAATTGAATCCATAAAAGAAGCAAGTATTGTAGATGGCGTTGATGTTTATGGCATGAATAATTTAGCAGAAGTGGTTAGTTTTTTGAATGAAGAGGGGGAATTTAAACCTGTAGTAACACCTTTAGACGAAATTTTCAATCAAATAAACTCGTATCATTTAGATTTTAGTGATGTAAAAGGACAAGAAAATGTAAAAAGGTCGTTAGAAATAGCGGCAGCTGGTGGGCATAATATATTAATGATAGGACCACCAGGAAGCGGAAAAACAATGTTAGCAAAACGTTTTCCTACAATATTGCCGCCCCTAACTTTTGAAGAGGCGTTAGAAACAACAAAAATACATTCTGTTGCGGGTTTATTACCACCCGATAAAGCTCTTATTACAGAGCGCCCATTTAGAAGTCCCCATCATACTGTAAGCGATGCTGCGCTAATTGGTGGTGGCTCGTTCCCAAGGCCGGGCGAGGTTAGTTTTGCACATCATGGTGTGCTTTTTTTGGATGAGTTACCCGAATTTAAGAAAAACGTTTTAGAGGTATTACGGCAGCCGATGGAAGATTATAAAGTAACAATTAGTCGCTCCAAGTTATCGTTGGAGTTTCCCGCTAATTTTATGCTTGTTGCCGCAATGAATCCATGCCCCTGTGGCTATTTTACAGATCCAAATAAAGCTTGCACATGTACAACCCCAATGATACAAAAATATATGTCTAAAGTTTCGGGTCCCCTTTTAGATAGAATAGATATTCATATAGAAGTGCCAGCAGTAAAATATAAAGAGTTATCATCATCTGCAAAGGGGGAAAGCTCGGAAGAAATACGTAAACGAGTGGTTAAGGCAAGGCAAATACAATTAAAGCGTTTTGCAAATTATAAGCACATATTTAATAATGCAGATATGGGTACAAAAGAAGTTAGAAAGTTTTGCGTATTAGACGAAGCTTGCACCGAGCTGTTAAAAAATGCAATGAATAGGCTTGGGCTTTCCGCACGTGCATATGATAGAATTTTAAAGGTTAGCAGAACAATAGCAGATTTAGAAGGTTCGGAAAAAATTACGCCTGCACATATAAGTGAAGCAATACAATATAGAAACTTAGACAGAGAATTTTGGAAGTAACATAAAAATAATGTAAACAGAAAAAGCCCCAATTTGGGGCTTTTTTTATTGAGGCGACGATCGGATTCGAACCGATGAATAAAGGTTTTGCAGACCTTCGCCTTAGCCACTTGGCCACGTCGCCTTATATAAAAAAATCCACTAACTAAAGTGGATTTTAATTGGAGCGGGAAACGGGACTCGAACCCGCGACATCAACCTTGGCAAGGTTGCGCTCTA